>JAFVUV010000039.1 GCA_017502525.1 Clostridia bacterium | reverse complement strand
ACGCGCGCGCTGAAATTTCAGCGCGCGCGTTATTATATAATGTTTATATTAATTTTAATTAAGCAAGCTAAAAATCCCATTGTGGAATATATTTTTCACTTGCACTTTCAAATTCTTGATAATACGCGTTTTTAATATTTAACGATAATAGATAGTCAATAACCGTGCCATACTCGCGTTTAGTTATTTTTCGCTTTAGCTCAGGGAATTTTTCTATATCTCCAAACGGAGTGTATTGACTCATTACGTTAATAAACGCTTTTTCTTTAAATGGCGCAAACCAATCTAAAACTTTTTTAGAATCAGACGTGCATTGTGGTAAAACCAAATGCCTTACTACAACACCGCTTTTTATTAGCCGGTCTTGTCCAAAAACTATAGGTTTAGAGTTTATCATAAATTCAACGGCTTTACTTGCTTTTTCAAAATAATCTTCTTTTCCCGTATAACGTTTTGATATAGCGGGGGAAAAGTATTTCATATCTGGCAAATACACGTCAATGTAATCGTTCATTTTTTCTAAAATTTCAACGTTTTCATATCCGTGCGTATTGTATATAATGGGAATTTTAGGTCTATAAATTTTTAGTGCGTCAATTATTTTATCCGAATAATGTGTTGGGTTTACTAAATTAATATTATGTGCGCCCATATTTTCAAGTTGTTTAAATATTTCGGCAAGTTCTTGGACTGAAATTATTTTGCCCCTTAAATTCCTTGAAAGTTCGTAATTTTGACAAAAAACGCATTTGAGAGAACATCCACAAAAGAATACTGTTCCTGAGCCGTTTATTCCCGAGATAATGGGCTCTTCAAACTTGTGTAGATAAAATTTCGCTATAGCTATATCGTTGGCTGTTCCACACGCACCTTTAATTAACTGTTTATTTATTTTGCACGAGTTGGGACAGAGTAAACATACGTTATTATTCAAGTTCAAATGCTCCCGTGTATAATTGATAATATTTACCGCGTTTTTCAATCAATTCTTGGTGAGAGCCACGCTCAATTATATGCCCGTGGTCAAGCACCATAATTACGTCAGAATTTTGTACGGTAGAAAGTCTATGCGCTATTACGAAAACAGTTCTTCCTTGCATAAGTCTATCCGTGCCTTTTTGTACTAACGCTTCGGTTCTAGTATCAATTGAAGAAGTTGCTTCGTCTAGTATCATAACGGGGGCATCTTTTACAGCCGCACGCGCTATTGATAAAAGTTGTCTTTGACCTTGTGAAAGGTTTCCACCGTCAGCGGTAAGCATAGTGTTATAGCCATCGGGAAGACGAGTGATAAAGTCGTGTGCATAAGCGAGTTTTGCCGCTTCAATGCAATCTTCGTCGGTTGCTGAGAGCCTACCGTATCTAATATTTTCCATAACCGTTCCCGTAAACAAATTCGTATCTTGTAAAACTATGCCGAGAGAACGTCTTAAATCGGCTTTTTTAATCTTGTTTATATTGATACCGTCGTAACGTATTTTGCCGTCTGCAATGTCATAAAAACGGTTTATAAGGTTAGTTATAGTTGTTTTACCTGCGCCAGTCGCACCAACGAAAGCGATTTTTTGACCGGGGTGTGCGTAAAGAGAAACGTTATGCAAAACTATTTTATCGGGAACGTAACCGAAATCAACGTCAAACATTTGTATATCGCCTTTGAGTTCGGTGTAGGTGAGAGTACCGTCTTTGTGGGGGTGTTTCCACGCCCAATGGCCGGTTCTTTCTTCGCTTTCAGTTATAACGCCGTTTTCATCGATATTACAACGTACTAGCGTTACGTAACCTTCGTGCGTTTCGGGTTCAGCATCCAAAAGGTCGAATAATCTTGATGCGCCCGCAAGGCCCATAACGATTGAGTTGATTTGTTGAGACGATTGACTTACGTTGCCCGTGAACTGCTTGCTAATAGGTAAAAACGCTATAATCGTTACTATAAACGGATAATTATCAAAGCCTAAAATCGTTACGTTTTTCACGCCTAACGCAATTAAAATACCACCGATAAAAGCAAGCAAAACGTAAAGGATATTACCTAAATTACCCATAATAGGCATCAAAATATTAGCAAAAGTGTGAGCGCTAGTTGCATCATTGCAAAGCGTGTCGTTTTTTTGGTCGAAGTCCTTTTTGCTATCTGTTTCGTGACAGAAAACTTTAATGACTTTTTGACCTTGAATCATTTCTTGAATAAAACCTTCTTCATCGGCGAGAGAACGCTGTTGGCGAACGAAGTATTTTGCGCTGTTTCCTCCCACTATTTTGGTTGCTAAAAACATAAAAATTACACCGGCAAACATAACCAACGATAAGTAAATACTTGAAGTTAACATTATTGCAAGAAGAGTTGTTATGCTTATTAAAGCAGAGTAAAGTTGAGGGATACTTTGAGAAACTAATTGACGAATAGCATCAGTATCGTTAGTATAAGAACTCATAATATCACCGGTTAAATGTGTGTCGAAGTAACTTATGGGTAAAGATTGCATTTTATTAAAAACGCCCGTTCTTATTTGGTGTAAGAACGATTGCGAAACTGTAGCCATAGTTCGTGCTTGAATAAAATTGCAAATTATGGACGAAGAATAAACTGCCCCCATAGTAATAAAAAGAGTGGTTAAAGCGCCCAAAACTGATTGTAAACTTTGATTATCTAATCCTTTTTGAATAATCGTTAATAATTCTTTAAGAAATAGGGAAGATGCAACGCCCGTGATAGCGCTAATAGTTATACACACGAAAACTACGCACATTAGACGTTTGTTTTTTGAAAAAAGCATTTTGAGCAATCTTTTAAGAGTGCCTTTTTTAGCTTTTCCGCGTGGACCACGCATTCCTTTGCCACCGCGTGGCATACTCATCGCTCTAGCCATTGTTATCACCTGCCTTGTTTTGAGAGTAGTAGAGTTCTTGATAAATTTCGTTAGAACTTAACAGTTGTTCGTGATTACCAACCGCAACTATCGTGCCCTTATCTAAAATTACGATTTTATCGGCGTCTTGAACGGATGCAATTCTTTGCGCAATTATAATTTTAGTAGTTTCGGGAATATATTCGCGGAAAGATTTTCTAATTAATGCGTCGGTTTTGGTGTCAACTGCACTCGTCGAGTCGTCAAGAATTAATATTTTAGGTTTTTTAAGTAGTGCACGCGCAATACAAAGTCTTTGTTTTTGACCACCCGAAACGTTTACGCCACCTTGCTCAATATAATGATTGTATTTTTCAGGGAAGTTCTGTATGAATTCATCTGCTTGCGCTAATTTGCACGCTTCGATTATTTCTTCGTCGGTTGCGTTTTTGTTGCCCCAACGCATATTATCTTTTATTGTGCCCGAGAAAAGAACGTTCTTTTGAAGTACCATGGCAACTGAATTACGTAAAGTGTCCAAATCGTATTCTTTAATGTTAATTCCACCAACAAAAACTTCACCTAAAGTAGCATCGTATAAACGGGGGATAAGTTGAACTAACGAGGTTTTGCCCGTACCCGTACTACCTATAATACCTATTGTTTGACCACTTTCAATTTTTAAGTCAATATCTTTTAATGCGTATTTTTCGGCTTTTTCAAAATACTTAAAGTTTACGTTTTTAAACTCAATACTACCATTTTTAACGTGTTTTAAGGCATTTTCTGGGGTAACGATAGTTGGACGTTCGTTTATAACTTCAGCAATACGTTTTATGCTTGCCGTGGACATGATAATTTGTACCATAATCATTGAAAGCATCATTAGGCTCATAAGCATTTGGAAAGAATACGTCATAAAACTTTGTAGTTCAGTGATTTTTAAAAATGCTTGGTTAGTATTAATGATAAGTATTGAACCAACAACGTAAATAGCAATCAATCCAGCATAAACGCAGAAGTTCATTAACGGGCCGTTGAACGCGATAATTTTTTCAGCTTTAATAAAATCGTTTTTAACGTTCTCGCTTGCTTTATTAAATTTTTCTTTTTCGTAATCTTCTCTAACGTAAGATTTAACTACGCGCATACCACTGATGTTTTCTTCAACAGATTCGTTCATTTTGTCGTAGCGCTTAAATATTCTGTTAAAGAAAGGTATTGCTTTAGACATTATTATTGCAAGGCCTATAGCAAGTATAGGGGTGGTGCACAAAAAGATTAACGCCATCGTCGAATTTATAGTGAATGCCATAATCATAGAAGTTACTAGCATAAAGGGTGAACGAATGGCAGTTCTAATAATCATCATATAACTCATTTCAACGTGAGTAACGTCTGTGGTAAGTCTAGTTATTAAACTTGAAGACGAGAATTTATCTATGTTAGAGAAAGAAAAATCCTGAATTTTATGGTACATATCTTTTCTTAAGTTTTTAGCAAAACCACTAGATGCTATTGCACAGAACTTACCAGAAAGCGCGCCGAAAGTTAGTGATAAGAAGGCAAGCAACAGTAATGCTAAGCCGAAATACAATATCGTTATTAGCATATTCGGTTGCGCAGAGCCGAATATTAATTTAATAATGTTAACGGAAATAGGATTAGGGTTTGCCATCGTGGGAGTGTCAACGTATTGCATCGCACCTAAAAGCAAGGTCATAACGTAGGGAATAAGACACTCTAAAAGCACTTCTATCGCCACGAAAAAGGGCGCTAAAAGTGATGGTCGCTTATATTCTCTAATAGATTTAGTTACAGTTTTAACCGCTGGGAAAAACCCTATGGTTTTAGTTGGATTCAGTTGTGGAGCAGTTTTGTCGCTATTCATTTTGCATCTCCTTTTCTAAAAACGTCTAAAATAAATTGTACCGAGGGGAACTTAAAAGAAGATTTAAATTCCTTAGGGCAAAGTATATAATTTAGAGTCGCACCTTTTAAAATACAGTTATAAAGCCTAGCACAATCATCGGGGGAATAGACATCGGTAAACTCACCGTTTTTAACGCCTTCTTCAAAAAAAGCAGTCATCCTAACGTGTGGCGGAATTTTGTTTTTTGGTGGTAAAATACCCGATTCAGCCTTGTGGAAAATAGTTGATACGAAAAAGTAAAACCTATACGCAAAAATTTCATCCTTTTTCATATTGTCAAAAGTAAATTCGGTCAATTTTTGCAGTTTTTGGACGTATCCTGTTTGGTCTTTTAATACTTCATCCAAAAAATCCACAATGGAATTTCCGCGCATTTCAGTTACCGCGTCAAAAATGGCCTTTTTGTTTTCGAAATAATGATAAAAAAGACCATGGCTGCAGTTTGCTTTTTTTACTATATCGTTTATAGTAGCACCGTCATAACCTTTTTCGCAGAAAACTTTAAGCGCGCACTCGATAATTTCTTGTTTTCGCTCTTGCTTAACTAGATTTAGTTGCAGTACAGTTTTAGGCATTTTTCTCCTTTTTGATTGACACTAAAGTCAATACAAAACAATTATAAAATCATGTAAAAATAATGTCAAGTAAATATAAGTAGAAAAAGTCAATTTTGCCTTTATAATTCTTTTATTTTTATATTGTCGAATAATATAGAATACTACTATTTGAAATATAAAATAACACTTAAAAAACAAAAGACGACTGAAAGTCAATTGACAAGTAGAAGTAATTGTTGTATAATTATCAAATAATGAATTTTTATACTCTTTAGAAAAAGGTATCATATGAAGAATTTTTTTACTAGTGAAAGTGTAGCAAAAGGGCACCCCGATAAGGTTTGTGATAATATTTCAGACGCGGTTTTAGATGCATATCTTGCGCTTGACCCCAACGCCCGCGTTGCGTGTGAATGTAGCGTAACAACGGATTTTTTGCTTGTTATGGGAGAAATAACTTCTACCGCACAAGTGGACGTGGAAAAAGTTGCGAGAAAAGTTATTAAAGAAATCGGTTATGACAACGATAAAATCGGGTTTAATGCAGATACGGTTAAAATAATAGTTAAGTTAAACAGTCAAAGTGCAGATATCGCGCTTGGCGTTGATAACTCTGTTGAAGCAAAAGACGGCGGAGACGCGTTTGATAAAATCGGGGCGGGCGACCAAGGAATAATGTTTGGCTACGCTTGTAGAGAAACTGAAGAGTTAATGCCTCTTCCAATAATGCTTTCTCACAATATGTGCGAAAAACTTGAACAAGTTAGAAAAGAAGGCGAAATTAACTATCTTCGTCCCGATGGTAAAGGACAAGTTACCGTTGAATATTTTGAAGGCAAACCTTTGCGAGTAGATACAGTTGTTTTATCATCTCAGCACGATGAAACCGTTTCAACGGAAAAATTGCGTGAAGATTTGAAAAAATATGTAATTGACGCTGTAATTCCTAAAAAATATCTTGACGAAAACACTAAGTATTTTATCAACCCAACGGGGCGTTTTGAAATAGGTGGACCGAACGGTGACTCTGGATTAACGGGAAGAAAAATCATAGTTGACACTTATGGTGGTAAATGTCCGCACGGTGGTGGTGCTTTTAGTGGTAAGGATCCGACCAAAGTCGACCGCTCTGCGACTTACATGGCAAGATACGTTTGTAAAAATATCGTAGCTTCTGGTCTTGCTGACGAATGCCAAGTTCAATTTGCTTATGCGATAGGGGTAGCAAAACCTGTTTCGGTTATGGTAAATACTTTTGGCACGGGTAAACTTTCCGACCAAGAACTAGCGAACGTTATTGTTAAAGAATTTGATTTAAGACCTTCTGCAATAATTGAAAAATTAAAACTTAGAAGACCGATTTATCAAGGCACGGCAAGTTACGGACACTTTGGGAAAAGTGAGTATACTTGGGAACAAACGGATAAAGCAAGCGATTTAAAAAAGTACTTATAATCTATGGGGATTAAGAAAAAGTTTTTAGATTTTTTCAAAAAATATTTTTGCAATTCCGGGTGGCGTTGTTTAGTTTGTGGTAAAGAGATTTTCGACGATAAAAAATTGTGTGAAAAATGCTTAAACGAAATGCCGTTTAACGACGATAAAATTTGTGGGCATTGTGGTAGAAAGGTTGTCGGAGGCGAAAAATATTGTTCAACCTGTAAAGGCAAATTAGTTTGTATTGAAAAAGCAGAAGTGTTTTTAATTACGAAAAACCGCTAAACACGTTGATTAAGAGATTTAAATATAACAACCAACGATTTATTTCTGAATATTTTGTAGAAAGGTTGTCTTTAGAATACTTAAAAAATTATTTTAACGCCGATTATATAACTTTCGTGCCGATGACACAAAAGTCGCAAAAGAAAAGGGGATATAATCAATCGTTTATTTTAGCTAAAGGCGTTTCGGAAAAAGTAGGCGCGCCATTGTTTTGCGGAATTGAAAAGGTCAAAGAAACTAAAAGGCAAGCGACTTTAAGGCGAGACGATAGATTAAAAAATTTAAAAGATGCTTTTAGGATAACTAATAAAAGACAAATTAAAGATAAAACGGTTTTAATCGTGGATGACGTAACAACGACCGGTGCTACAGGCGAAGCGATTGCTGAGCGACTTAAAAAAGCAGGGGCAAAAATCGTATATCTTTTAACGGTGGCAAGTTTACCACCTAAAGATAATTATTAAAAGAAGGGAGATAAAGGAGATTTTATGGGACTAATTAGGTATATTTTAGGTAGCGAGGCGAGGCGCAGTCTTAAAAAACTTGATAAAATGGCAGACAAGGTTTTGTCTTTAGAAGAAAAATATGCAAGTTTTACTGACGCTGAATTGCGTGAACAAACTAACTTTTTGCGCACTCGCTTAAAATCGGGGGATACACTTGACGATATTTTATACGACGCGTTTGCGGTAGTAAGAGAAGCTGCTTGGCGTGTACTTAATATGAAACATTATAAAGTGCAAATAATCGGTGGTATTTGTTTGCACCAAGGCAGAGTTGCAGAAATGAAAACGGGTGAAGGTAAAACTTTAGTTGCTACCTTGCCTGCGTACTTAAACGCACTTACGGGCGAAGGCGTGCATATTGTTACGGTTAACGACTACCTTGCTTCTCGTGACGCTGAGTGGATGGGTAAAGTTTATAAATTTTTAGGACTTACCGTCGGCGTTGCTTTATCGGGAATGGAAGACGAAGAAAAGAAAAAAGCTTATGCTTGCGATATTACTTACGGTACGAATAACGAAATGGGCTTCGACTATTTAAGAGACAATCTTAAAAGCAGAGTTGAGCAAATGGTTCAACGTCCATTATCATTTGCCATCGTGGACGAAGTCGACTCAATCTTAATCGACGAAGCAAGAACTCCGCTTATTATTTCTGGTAAAGGCGGTGAATCTAGCGATAAGTATATCACCGCAAATAAATTCGTTAAAACTTTAGTGCTCGATAAGGACTTTACTATCGATATTAAAGAAAAGAGCGTTCAAATAACCGAATCAGGCGCACAAAAAGCAGAAGCGTTCTTTAATCTTGATAACTTCTCGGATATAGAAAATGCAAGTTTATCGCACCATATTCAACAAGCGTTAAAAGCAAACTATATATTTAAAAGAGACAACGATTACGTTGTTTCGGACGGCGAAGTTATTATCGTTGATGAATTTACCGGACGTCTTATGATAGGTCGTCGTTATTCAGACGGATTGCACCAAGCAATAGAAGCAAAAGAAAGCGTTAAAATTAGAAATGAAAACAAAACTTTTGCAACAATTACCTTCCAAAACTATTTTAGGCTTTATAAAAAGCTTTCGGGTATGACGGGTACTGCAAAGAGTGAGGAAGAAGAGTTTAGAGCGATTTACGGCTTAGACGTATTAGAAATTCCCACGAATAAACCCGTTGCAAGAATTGATATGCCCGACATTATTTACAAAACCGTTACGGCAAAAAACAATGCAATCATTAACGAAATTGTAGAAAAACACAAAAAAGGTCAACCCGTTCTAGTTGGTACGGTTACGGTTGAAAAATCAGAAGAAATTTCTAAACTTCTCATCCGCAAAGGAATTAAGCACAACGTGTTGAACGCGAAAAACCACGCAAGAGAAGCTGATATTGTCGCTCAAGCAGGTAGATTGGGCGCGGTTACCATTGCTACGAATATGGCTGGTCGTGGTACGGATATTTTGCTCGGTGGTAACGCGGAATTTTTAGCAAAGCGCAAACTTCGTGAAGAGGGTGTTGCAGACGACGTTATCGAACTTGCAACTTCGTTTATAACGGATATTCCTGAAGACGCGCAAAAGGCGAGAGAACGTTATAGGGAAGTTTACTCTGAATTTAAAAAGCAAACTGATATTGAAAAAGAAAAAGTAGTAGAAGCAGGTGGGCTTCATATTTTAGGAACTGAACGTCACGAATCACGTCGTATCGATAATCAACTTCGTGGTCGAAGCGGTCGTCAAGGCGACGCGGGTTCGTCCGTATTCTTTATATCGTTAGAAGATGACCTTGCAAAACGTTTCGGTGGCGAAAGGATGCAACGCATTTACGATATGTTTAAGATTGAAGAAGATCAACCGATGCAAGCGAAAATGTTATCTCGCAGTATTGAAAACGCACAAAGGACGATTGAAGGCAAAAACTTCGGCATAAGAAAACACGTTTTAGAATACGACGACGTTATGAATAAACAACGTGAAGTAATGTATGCTGAAAGAATGAGAGTTATTAAGGCTGAAAGCGTTCACGAAGATATTCTTAAATTGATACCTGATTTCGTTAAGTACGTTACGGGAACTGTTATTAATAACGAAAACAAACCTGAAACTTGGGATTTGGAAGCGTTAAATAGCATTATTGAATTAAAACTTTTACCAAAAGATAGCCAATTTGTTACGCGTGAAAGGGTAGAAAGTTGGGATTATGAGTATTTTATTGAAAAACTCATTGAACAAACAATTAATGAATATCAAGCAAAAATTGATAGATATAAAGAAGAAGGCGTAGACTTTAGCGAGATTGAAAGATTTGTATTGTTGCGCAATATTGATACTAAGTGGATTGACCATATCGATTCTATGGACCAACTTCGTAAAGGTATTAGTTTGCGCGGTTACGGTAACGTTGACCCTGTTCTTGAATATAAGAAAGAAGGTTTTGAAATGTTTGAAGATTTAACCGCTTCTATTCAAGACGATACGATTACTTTGCTTTTGAAAGCAGAATTGCAAAAAATCCCATCAAAGACCGCTCAAGAAAAGGCGCAAGAAAATTTACAAACCAATAAACCACAAGGCCCCGTAATGCGTCCTAGGAAAAGTGTGCCACACGAAATAGGTAGAAACGACCCGTGTCCTTGCGGTAGTGGTAAAAAATATAAAAATTGTTGCGGAAATAAATAGGTGCAATAATGATTAAATCTGAAGAATATAGATTAAAAATTAAAGAATTAAAAGGTATCTTATCAGAGACGGGACACTCTCTTTGACATCGAAAAATTAAGAAACGAGTTAAAAGAAAAAATCGAATTGTCAGAAAAGCCTGAAATTTATACCGATTTATCCAAATCGCAACAAATTTCTAAAGAAATATCCGCTTTAACAAACAAGGTTACAGCGTTTGACAAGGCGGAAAAAACAATTAACGAAGCGTCTGAAATAATCGACCTAGCCGAAGAAGAAAACGATGAAAGTTTTTTAGACGAGCTTGCTAATGAGTTGTCAGCGGTAGAAAAAACAGTTGAAGAAATGCGTTTAGCTGCGCTTTTGCGTGGTAAATACGATAAACTAAACGCGCTTTTAACGTTGCACGCCGGTGCTGGCGGTACGGAAGCGTGCGATTGGACGGAAATGCTTTACCGTATGTATATGTATTATGCGGAAAAGAACGGCTATACGCTTACCGAGCTTGATAGATTAGAAGGGGACGAAGCCGGTATTAAGTCAGTTTCGTTTAAGATTGAAGGTGATTGCGCTTACGGCTATTTAAAGGCAGAAAAAGGAGTGCATAGATTAGTCAGAATATCGCCGTTTGACGCTAATAAGCGTAGGCATACTTCGTTCGCTTCGCTTGAAGTAATGCCTGAAATTGAAGATGACGACGAAATAAAAGTAAGCCCTGATGAACTTAAAATTGATACTTTTCGTTCAAGCGGTGCAGGTGGACAGCACGTTAACAAAACCGAGTCTGCTATAAGAATTACGCACTTGCCTACGGGAATAGTGGTCGCTTGTCAAAACGAGCGTAGCCAAACTCAAAATAGAGAAATGGCTATGAAAATGCTTATCAGTAAGCTTATCGAAAAGCGTGAAGCAGAAAGAATGGAACTAGACCAAGATATAAAGGGCGAAATTAAAAAAATAGAATGGGGCAGTCAAATTCGTTCTTACGTTTTTTGTCCTTACACTTTGGCGAAAGACCATAGAACAGGTTTTGAAATTACTGATATCGATTCGGTTATGAACGGTAATATACAAGGATTTATAAACGATTATCTTAAAAAATCACAATGAGTTATTTTGAAAAGATACAAAAAACCACGCTAAAAGAAGAGCCGATTATAATGGCAATAGAAACTTCTTGTGATGAAACGGCGGTGGCAATAGTAAAAAATGGAAGAGAAATTTTAGCAGATGAGATTATCAGTTCTGCAACCGAGCACGCTAAGTTTGGCGGTGTTGTGCCTGAGATTGCTTCAAGAACGCACACCACCGCAATTTTAACGGCCACCGAGAACGCGTTGAAATCGGCAAAGCTTACGCTTGACGATATAGACGCTTTTGCGGTAACCGAAGGTGCGGGGTTATTAGGCGCGCTTTTAGTAGGCGTGTCTTTTGCTAAATCGCTTGCTTTTTCTTTGGATAAACCACTAGTGCCTGTAAGTCATATTAAAGGACATATTTCGGCGGCGTATTTAGCGGATAAAAGCTTAGAGCCACCGTTTATAACTATTCTTGCAAGCGGTGGACATACTGCAATAGTTGCCGTTGAAGATTATTATAATATCAACGTTTTAGGTAGTACGATTGACGATGCCGTAGGTGAAGCATTTGATAAGGTTGCAAGAGTTTTAGGACTTAGCTATCCTGGTGGACCAAACGTCGAAAAACTTGCTAAAGACGGACAAAACGTTATATCGCTACCAAAAATGCTTAAAAACTATGATGGTGGCGAGTATGATTTTTCTTATAGTGGGTTAAAGACTGCTGTAATAAATTACGTGCATACACAAGAGAGTAAAGGACTTGAAGTTAAAAAAGAAGACGTTGCGGCAAGTTTTCAACACTCGGCTATCGACGTGTTGATAGAAAAAGCAATAAAGGCTGCCGAGCAGTTCAATTATAAAACTATTGCCATTTCGGGTGGCGTTGGTGCGAACGGATATTTAAGAGAGGCACTAAAAAAAGCAGCCGAAAGCAAGGGGTTTAAGTTGATATTGCCAGAAAAACGCTATTGCACGGATAACGCTGCAATGATAGGCGCGGAAGGGTATTTACAATATAAAAAACGCAATTTTGCGGATTTAACTTTGAATGCGAAAGCAGTTGTTCCACTTAAATAAAAGGAGAAGATTATGATTAAACACGTTGTTTGTTTTAAATTAAATGACGGGGAAAGCCCTGAAAAAGCAAAAGAAGTATTACTTTCTATGAAAGGCAACGTTCCTATGCTCAAAGGTATTGAAGTGGGTGTTGATAAATTACACTCCGCCCGTTCTTATGACGTTATTTTGGTGGTGATTTTAGAAGATATGAAAGCGCTTGAAGATTATCAACAAGATAAATATCACGTTGAAGTTGTAAAAAAACATATGCACGCAGTAACGAAATCAAGCGTCGCGATAGATTTTGATATTTAATTTTTATATTATAAAATAATTGAGCAAATTTATATTGATTGTAGTTTGCTCTAAAGCGCGAGTATGGCGGAATTGGCAGACGCGTTAGATTCAGATTCTAATGGTTAACAGCCGTACAGGTTCAAGTCCTGCTACTCGCACCAGAAAAAGAAAGTGACGACAAAAGTCGTCACTTTCTTTTTGCGTTGCAAAAGCAACGCGCCTTGAACCCACGGTTCAATCCACTAGCGTGGGACGGCAACCCTTTTGTCGCATTAGCGACATTTCCCCTAACAGGGGAATTACCTGCTACTTGACCAGAAAAAGAAGGTGATGACGAAAGGGCATCGCCTTCTTTTTTGATGCAAAAATGAAGATATTCCAAATATTGTTATGTTTTTTACGTTTAATAAATTATAGATATTTTATTTTGTAGTTTGATGTTGACTTATAACTAAATTTTTGCTAAAATTATAAAGTAAAGGAGAAATTATGTTACCAGAACCTATTATTAATTTGTTTGGCCGTGGCGTTTATATGTACGGCGTATGTATTGCAATTGGGTTGATTGCTTGCATTGCAGTTTTTTATATTTACACAGGCAAAAGGGGAATGCATACGAAATTGCAAGATTTCGTTTTGTTTTTGGCTATAGGCGCTATAGCATTAGGATTTTTGTGTGGTAAACTTTATCAGGCTGTTTATGACTTTATTGAAACGGGCAAGTTTGATTTTTACGGCGCGGGAATGACAGTTATGGGTGGCTTAATAGGAGGTGCGGCAGTATTCCTTTTGGGATACTTTCTTATTGGTAAATTCTACTTTAAGGGGGAATTGGCAGGCATTCACGTTAAGCAGTTTAATATCGTATTTTTAGTTGCTCCTATATGTATTGTAATAGCGCACGCTTTTGGTAGAATAGGTTGTTTAATGAGTGGTTGTTGCCACGGCGCTTACCTTGGTAAGGAATACGTTTTCGGAGGGATTTGGATGAAAGCGCCGGATACCGGTTTAGTAGGTTATCACGTTCCCACTCAGTTATATGAAGCATTATTTTTATTTGTACTTTTTGGCGTTTTATCATTATTATATTTCAAAAAATGCAATATAATAATGCACTTGTATTTGATTTCTTACGGATTTTGGAGAATATTTATCGAGTTTTTCCGCACGGATGCACGTGGCGCAATAATTTTAGGACTTGCACCTTCGCAATGGCAATCGTTTATATTTATCGGCGGGGGCGTAGCCTTAATACTTTTCTATTTGGCAAGAAAAATTCCTTTATGGTTATCTGATAATAAACAAGCAAAAAAATAACCTAAAATAAAAACAAGCGACTATACGCTCTAAAAGTTAGAGAGGGTATAGTCGCTTTTTGATTTTAAAAACGAAAGAGAAAAAATAATAGTAAGTCATTTAAACACGCAAAAAAGGCTGCGTTTACACGTAGCCTTTAAAAATTGCATAATTAAAATTCGCTCCGCTTATTCTGCTTTTTCAGCGTCAGCTTTTTTAGCTCTGGGCTTTCTAGTGGTAGTTTTTTTTGCAGGTTCTTCAGCAACAACTTCTTCTACAACAGGAGCCTCTTCAACAACGGGGGCAACAACTTCTTCAGCCTTCATAGCGGCAACTTTTTTAGCAAGTTTTGCTTTTTTGTTTGCAGCGTTGTTTGCGTGAATAATATTTTTAGCGCAAGCAGAGTCAATTATAGAGAAAGCGGTATTGAGAGCAGCCTTTGCTTCTTCAAGTTGATTGTTCTTTATAAGAGCGTCAACTTTTTTAATTTCGGTTCTAACAGTAGAACGGATAATCTTGTTTTGTTCAGCTTTTTTAGCGTTTACTAAAACTCTTTTTTTTGCGGATTTAATGTTTGGCATTTTTTATGCACTCCTTAGTTACTTTTAATGTCGCTAATAATTTTAACATAAAATTAAAGTAAAAGCAACTACATTTTAAGTATAATTTTTGATTTTGATTTTATTTTCACTATTTTTATTGTAAAATTCATACAATTTACTATGAACGACTCGTATATTGCTGTTTTGGATAGTGGGATAGGTGGCTTATCGGTGCTAAAAGAATTGGTAAAGAGTCTTCCTGAATATAATTATATTTATTTAGGGGATAACGCCAACGCACCTTATGGAAATAAGACGGTAAGAGAACTTAAAGAATTGACGGCTAAAAATATTGATGTTTTATTGAAATTTAACGTCAAAGTTATTGTGGTTGCTTGCAATACGTTAAGTATAAACCTGTTGCCGTTTATTGCAGAATATTCAGGACTTAAAGTTTTTGGCATTTTTCCGCCCGTTGAAAGATACGTGGTTAAAGGTGAAAAAGTTTTGTTGTTGTCAACCGTGTTAACGGCAAAAAAGTTTTCGCCAAGTCAGAACTTGCACGTTTTGGGGTTGAAAAGTTTGGTGCGTGATTTAGAATATAATATGTTTAACGCGCGCGAGATAAATTTAAACTTTAATCTTAGTAATTCGGTGGGATATTATATCAATAAAAAGTTTTATTACGATAGAATTATTTTGGGATGCACGCACTATGAATTTATAAAAAATGAAATATATGACCACTTTTGCCCCCGAAAAATTTCTAGTGGAATAAATTTTACCGTAAACAACGTGAAGAATTTTATAATACATAACAAATCGTTAGTAAATCACAATAAAAATAAGGTTTTATTTGTTGGCGAAAGTGCAAAAGCAAACGAGGATTTTTGGGTTTTTGGTGGTCAAAAGCAATAGTTTTATGACAAAAAAATGATAAAATCTTTAAAAAAAATTTAAAAAAGGGTTGACAGTGGTCAAAAATAGTGATAGAATAACAGTACGATAAAAAGGGAGGAGTGTTTGTTTTACTATGTCCGGTAGAAATTATATGCATCAATTAGATGCTAAAAACAGAATGAGAATACCGGCGAAGTTGCGCGAAGAACTCGGTAATAATTATTCAATTACCGTGGGTTCGGGTGGCTGTCTTTACGTTTATACGGAAGAACAAATGAAAGAAGTAAAAGCAAACCTTAACGGAATTAACTCCTTTAGAGAAAAACAATTAAAAGCAGCTCGTTTTATTCTATATAATACTTGGCAAGCTGAGGAAGATAAGCAAGGTAGAATTTTATTACCTGATAATCTTAGAAAGTATGCGAAGATTGAAAAGAACGTAATAGTTTTCAAAGGTCCTAACTGTGTGGAAATATGGAGTGAAGAAGTTTGGAACGAATACTTTAACGACGTGGACTTTGAACAATTAGCTGACGCGCTTGACGAGTTGAAAAACAATGGTTGAACTTAAGCATTTGCCCGTTATGTTTCATGAATGTATGGACGGGCTTAACGTAAAAGACGGTGGCACGTATTTTGACGGAACTCTTGGTGGGGGTGGCCACTCGTACGGAATACTTGAAAGATGCGCTCCCAACGGAAAACTTATCGCAACCGACCTTGATACTTATGCAATAGGTAGAGCGACTGAGCGATTGAAAGAGTTTGATGGAAGGTTTACGATTGTAAACGATAACTTTAAAAATTTTACCAAAATAAAAGAAGACCTCAATATCGGTGGTTTTGACGGGATATTACTTGACTTAGGCGTTTCAAGTTTTCAACTTGACGATAGAGAACGCGGTTTTTCATATCTTTCACCCGAAGTGAATTTGGATATGAGAATGGACAAGTCTAATCCGTTAACCGCTGAAATAGTAGTAAATGAGTATAGCGATAGGGAATTAAAACGGATTTTGACCGACTATGGCGAAGAAAGATTTACCAACGCCATAGTATCAAATATAATCAACCAAAGAAAATTAAAAAGAATACGTACGGTTGGGGAACTCAATGAAATAATAATAAAGAGTATTCCCAAGAAATTCCAGAACGACGGACACCCTGCGAAACGAACTTTTCAAGCAATAAGAATCGAAGTCAACGGCGAGCTTGATGGGCTTTATGAAACAGTTTTATCAATGGCAAGGTCGCTTAACAAGGGTGGAAGAATTGCAATTTTAACCTTTCACTCGTTGGAAGATAGAATCGTAAAAAAAGCGTTTAAGGAATTAGAATGCGATTGTATTTGCGATAAAAGTTTGCCGATATGTGTGTGCGGAAAGAAAAAAGAAATAGAAATTCTTACAAAACATCCAATAACGGCAAGTGAAAACGAATTAAAAGAAAACAGCAGGGCGAAAAGTGCAAAACTACGCGTTGCGGAGAAAGTTTAAATTATTAAAATAGGAGAAAATGTATGGTTACGACAAGGCGTTCATCAGAAATAAGCACTGCTTACGAACCATGTGCAACGGTTTCAGGCGTTGATTTGCTTGAAAGACCGGAAACGTATGAAGAAGTTAACGTAGTAGAAGAAACTACAGAAGCGCAAGAAAGAAGAAAAAATCTTGACAAACTTTTAAATTACGATAGATTTACCGAACAATCTTCGGTTGTAATCGAAGAGGAAACAGAGCAAATTATTAAAGAAACCGCTCTTTCCGATGAAGATATACGCCCGACGTCTACCACTATGCAATTTGGTGATGATATTGACCAAATTCGCAGAGAAATGAACAAGGCAAACGAAGAACAAAAACAAGGTTATTCTTTAAACAATAAAGGAAAGCTAGTTATAACTCTTTATGCGCTTGCTGTTACCGTTATTATGGCGTTGATTATCTTGAACACAGGTGTTCTTGCTAAATTAACTAATAGTATTGAAGCAAAAGTAGCAAAACTTGACGATACTATTGCTAGGTACGAAGCCGTTCAAGAGGAAATCGGCCGTATTTCTAATAGCGAATACATTATCGATTACGCACAAAACGAATTAGGGATGGTAAAAGGTAATTAAAACTAATTTTTCCGAATACATTTTTAGTAAAAGTATTAAGGAGAAAAGATTATACAACAATTTTCATTAACGATTTTACGAAAGAGGTTATTTGCAATTATTTTGGCAGTAACCTTTTTATTTTTGTGCGTTTTAGGTAGACTTTTTTACGTTCAAGTAATATGGGGGGAAGATTTACAAGAAAAAGCAATCGACCAATGGACTAGGGAAATTCCGGTTGTTGCGCGTAGAGGTGATATTTTAGACGCGAACGGCGTTGTTTTAGCAACAAACGATGATACTTATACGGTTTTCGTCAGGAAAAAGGCGGTAAAAGATAAAGAATATTTATCTAAAAAGTTATCTGAAATTCTAGGTGTATCTTACCAATACGTATTTGATAAATTAACTGCAACGTCGTCTAGTGAAGTAACTATTAAAAAACAAGTTAAAAAGGAAAGCATCGACTGCATAATCGAGCAAAATTTTTCAGGCGTTTATTATTCTAGGGATAATTCTAGGGTTTATCCATATAATGAATTTTTAACTGCAGTTTTAGGCTTTACGTCAACTGACGGTAAAGGTCAATCGGGGTTAGAATTATATTACGATAAATATTTGTCTGGTATAAATGGTGAAATCTTATATGAAACTGATATTGTTGGTGTAGAAATTGACGGCGGTAAAGCAAGTTATATTCCAGCAACGAATGGATTGAACTTAAAATTAACTATAGATTACGACGTTCAGCAACTTTGTGAAACCGCGATGGACGAAGCGATGGAAATTCATAAAGCAAAGTCAGCGCAAATGATAGTTATAGACCCGTCTTGCGGGGCTGTAAGAGCGTTAGTGACAAAACCTTCTTTTAATTTAAACGAAGTGCCACGCGACGACTTGGTTTCATTAAATAAACTAGGTAGAAACGGTATTATATGCGATATCTACGAGCCAGGTTCAACTTTTAAGGTGTTAACTGCAGCTGCAAACGTAGAAGAATATTTGCAAGGCAATAAAAATGCTTATTCTATAAATCATATTTACAATTCGTCAAGATATAGGTATATTGACGGACAAAAAGTAAAATGTTGGAGCGACCATAAAAACGGAAAACACGCATCGCTTACTCTTCAAGGTGGGTTGAATAATAGTTGTAACCCTATTTTTGTAGATATAGCTATGGCTTTAGGTAAAAAAACGATGTATAAATACGTTGAACTGTTTAATTATGGACAGGTAACAGGTATAGATTTTGGTGGTGAAGCGCAGGGTATGACTTTGCCTGAAAGTGCCGTTCAAAACGTAGATTTAGCAAGAATTGCATTTGGTCAAACTATTGCGGTAACGGGCTTGCAATTAGCATCGGCAACGGCATCTGCAGTAAATGGCGGGTATTATTACGTGCCTTATTTGGTTAGTGAAATTTATTCGGAAGACGGAATAGTTGCTGAAAAAATTCAGCCAAAATTAAAAAATAGAACTATTAGTGAACAGGCATCTAAAATCGTAAGTGAGATGTTAGAAAAAGTAGTTTCAGAAGGCTCTGGCAAACAAGCGTATATAGAAGGTTATAGAGTGGCTGGCAAAACAGGTGTTTTTGGTCTTACTTGTGTAATAATAGCAATGAAAAAACGGTATATAATGGCATAAAAACCATCAAAAAATGCTCAAAATCGCAAATTTGCAAAAAAAATCAAGCAAAAATAGCCCCAAATGGTAGGAGGGCACAAAAATAGACAAATGGCAATAAAAGCCTAAAAAATGGTATTTTTAGAAGAACACAAGAACGTGTTCTTTTTTTGTTTTTAAGGAGGTCTGTATGAGTTGTTTAATGAAATTTAAATGGGTAAAGTTACCGAGAGAAATCATTCCCCAAAAGAAGGGAATTATGGGTTATTGGATGAAGCTTGCATCACGTGTTGCTTTTAGAAAAGGAGAGTCTTTTTATTGTGGGCACACAAATCAAGTTGAACCAGGAGAGTGGGTCGGTGGTATTATGGGACTAAAGAGCATTCTTGGAGTTAAATCAAAAGAGAAAGTCTTTGCGATAATGGAAAAGCTTTCTGAGCTTGGATATATCACATATACATTAGATTTAGAGACAAGGAAACTAACTTATAGGATTTCTGATTGGGTGGTGGAGTGTTGTGGCAAAGAATGCGAGAAGGATAACGTTTATGCTACAAATGATTTTGGCTTTCTTTGTGTGCCTAGGAATATAACCGAAAGACTTGTAAAAGCAGGGTATCAGTTTGAAGAATCCGATGCTTGGATTGACCTTTGGGTACACACAATTTTTGAAGATAAAAAAAATTTTTTAACTTTTTTTGCTCCGATGGTGAGATTTGACAATTTAAAAGCCTTTTTTACTTTAGAGGGACTTAGTAGACGCTGGGGCTGGGAGAAGACAAAAACGTGGAGATTTTTCCAAAAAAATAAGGAGGTGTTTGAACTATATCGTCTTCCCGGTACTTACGGTTGTCTAATAGTCAATAAGCTTTATCCTTTAAGTAAAAATATAAAATTTCCTACACAAAAAGAAATAATCGATTTGATTTATAAAGCTCGTGAAAGTTTATTAGAAAAAAATATAGATTGCACTCACGGTAATTTAGGAAGTCTAATATCAATGATGGATGACGAATTTATAGAATGTGTTATTAAAGGAGAAGAAAATAGCGTTGCACTTTTTTATTGTATAATACGCGCGTATATTTCTCCGTGTTGGAAAAACGTTAAAGCTGGTTATGACTGCAACGGAGTTTATATATTTAAATGGATTGTTATTGATCAAAGAAAAATATGCGGTCCTTGTGTTCCTCCGGATACGTAATCATAGGAGTAAAGAAAATGAAAAAATTTACAGATGAATCAATGTCGGAAGAAAGTAGAAAAATGCTTAAGTTGCTCGTTAATGGTGGGGTGATAGGAGACGCTAATATTCAGGAAGAAAAACTTCGGGAATTTCGTCAAAAGAAATTAAAAAATGCTTATCATAACACCGAACTCTTAATGAAAAATTATCGAAACATTGCATGGTTGTTAGAATGCTTCCCAGATTTTATCGCAGCCGAATTGGATGAACCGTTTGAAAATATAGATAAGTTAATAGATCGTTTAGACGTGCAGTTAGCATATGGAAATCAAAAGGTTGAGAATAGGCTTGAAAGTCTTCAAAAAACTAGATTAGTAATAGATAAAATTAATGAAGCGCTGTCAATTGTCAAGACCAAACCTAATGGGGGAAATAAAATATATGATGTTTTATATATGACTTATGTTTCTACAGAGCAACTAACATTGAATGAAGTCATTTACAGATTAGGTATATCGCGAAAACACTACTATCGACTTCGCAATCAAGGGTTGGCATTAGTATCTCTAAGATTATGGAGTTCACCGAAAAAAGACATAGATTTTTGGGTTGAAATGCTTATGATATTTGAGAATAAAGAAAACAAAAATTAAAACAGTATTAGTTATCGGTTGAAATAATTTTTTATATTTGATATAATATATTAAGTTTCAATCGGCAGTCTAACATGAACGGCAGACTTGTCCAATGCGGATTTGTTTGTCGTTTATTTATGTAAATAGAAAAATAGGAGGTATAGCAATGAAAAATAATATATTTACATCAAATAAAACAGATGAATTGTTAGGCCTTCTTAGCGGATATAAAACAGAAAAGCATACATTTGAAGATAAGGGGTATGATTTTCTTGATGTAGGGCAGTGCTTTATTACAGTTAGAAATCCCGAAGAAGCAAATAATTTATCAATTAAAATAGGAAACGAGTTCACTTTGTTTTTTGGAGGGTGGCATAAAGAGTATGCTACTGATGAGGGTGGATTCAGTGAGATGGTGCAAGCATTGCAGTCTATACTTAATTGCTCACAATGCATATACATGTTAAGTTTAACAAATGCTTCACGTTATACTATAGGACCAGTTTTATCTCATAGAGAACTCAATGAAAAAAGCATAAAAAATATACTATATACTTATCCGGAATTTAAAGGTGTCAAACTGAAGAATGTAAGGTTAAGGCTTATTGCTTGGCAAACGGAACACAACAAAGAAGTATGTTTTTAGCAGGGTTTTATGGAAAATTAAAATAAATTTTTTCAAAAAAACTTAAAATGACACAATAATGACACAAAAGTGATACAAAATTGAGTTTTACATAGAAATCAATATATGTTATAATAGTATCATCAAAAATTGTAATCAAACGAACGCACCGCTTAGGAAATTCATCCTAAACGGTGTTTTTTATTGACTAAAAAAAGGAGGTAAAGGTATGCAAGCAGAAAAGCAAAAAGGTGCTTGGATAAAAATTGTATACTGGTCTCTTGTCTTTACTTTCATGGCTATTCTTGTTTGTATGCAAGTAACGTTTGCAGCAAATGAAACCATGTGGGATAGATTTGAAACCATTATGAACGATTTCTATCTTAAGCTTCTTGGTATCAGTACGATTGTTGCTGTTACCATGGCAGCAGTTGCTTTAATTGTGAGAATGGTTTCCAGAAACCAAAAAGTAGTAGATGAAGCAACGGCTTGGCTAAAGAGAATTGTAATCACTTGGATTATATTGAACTCTCTTGGTCTTATTGTAGCGTATGTTCAACCGCTTATTGCGGGTGGCAATTACGCAGGATAATTCAATCGGTAAAAGGGAGGTGATAACAATTGCTTGATTGGATGTTTGAAGGGATAGTTGACTGGGTTAGCGGTGTTGTCACGGACCTCATGGACGCTGTTTCCGGATTATTCTTAAATGCGCTCGGTACAGATATGACGGCGATGGAAGAATATTTTCCTTTTGTCGCAAGTGCGTTTAGCGTGATGCAGTATATGGCGTGGGCGTTATTGTTTTTAATAACAGTGTGGCAACTGTTCAAGGCTTTCAGCGGACCACTTGGTGAATCCGAAAATCCTTGGACATTAATTTTTAAGAGTGCACTATTTGCGATATTGATTTATTTTGCTAAACCTATATTCTTATATATATTGAATATAGCGAAAGCACCATACACGGCACTAATGGATGTGGTTGTGTCTAAAGAACATTTCACGTTTGCTGGAATAGAAGGGGCTCTACGAAATGGTCTAACTAACTTCATTTCAATGGTATCGGTTGTTGGCGAAATATTAATCCTTATATTAATTATTGCTCTCGGATGGAACTATTTCAAATTATTGTTGGAAGTAGTAGAAAGATATATCGTTGTGGGCGTTCTTTGTTATACTTCACCATTGGCTTATTCGATGGGTGCGTCACAAAGTACCAGCCAAGTATTTAAGTCATGGTGTAGAATGGTAGGCTCACAGTTATTACTATTAATAATGAACGTTTGGTTCCTACGAGCTTTTAATAGTTCGGTGGGACATTACGTTGGCGCAGGGGGAGCACTGACAAACGGACACGGAAGCGTATTCCTTTGGTTGTTCTGTGCTTTGGCATTCTTAAAGACGGCTCAAAGATTTGATGCTTATTTAGCATCAATTGGTCTCAACGTAGCACAAACAGGAACAGGTCTTGGTTTCGAATTGCTTATGGCAGCAAGGTTGGTAACCAGTGGTGTTGGTGGTTTCTCAAGAGCAGGCAATGTGTTTGGTTCTGGTGCAGGCGGTGTTGCCGCAGCTGGTGCTGGCGCAGGTGGTTTCTTCAGTAGATTCAAAGGAAACTCATTTGTTAGAGATTCCGTCGTTCAAGGTGGAACACGAATGGGCGCCGGTGGTGCAATTGGTGTTGTAGGACGAGCCTTTGGCGGAGTTGCTGCAAGAAACGGTGCGACTCTAACGGGTGAATCGATTGCTTCTGTTGCAGGAAGACATCCTAGCGTTTCAGGAACCATCGGAGGAGATATTGCCAATAAGAGTTTGGAAAACTATATGCCACACCTTAAAGGGAAAACACTTAGCGATACTCAAATAACGGGTGGTAAGATATCTACGACCGCTATTGGAACTGACGGTAAACAAGCGGCATTAAGTATGTATAGTGCTGAGCAGTTTGAAAAGCCGAGCGAACCACATTCAATTGTTACGTCAACGGATGGAAGTAAATTGTATCAAACGGCAAGTGGTGCTGGGGCAGGAGAATATAATGATTTGTCTGGTTTCCAAAATGGTGTTATGGATAGTGGGCAGGTT
>JAFVUV010000038.1 GCA_017502525.1 Clostridia bacterium | reverse complement strand
TAGAGCAAGGCGCATATGGTGTGTTTAACGCTGATAGCGACGACCAAATCGTATCGGTATACGTAATCGGCGACGTAGATAAACAAATTTGTGGTGGTCCACACGCAAAGAACACGGGAGACCTAGGAGAATTTGTTATAAAAAAGGAAGAAAGTTCGTCGGCAGGCGTTCGCCGTATCAAAGCAATACTTAAATAAAGAAAAAAAGTTTTGCATTTAATTTGACAAAATGAAATAATTGTATTATTATAGTAAAGCAATTTGCGATAATAATACACAAGCATCGTTAGCTCAATTGTAAACTGTGGGTAGGTCAACGGTTGTCCGTCAACCGTATTCCCTCGCTATCGCTCGGTCACAGAGCGTTAGAACGCCCCATCCAATTGAAGTAAAGAATTGCAACAATAAATTAAATATCTTAGCAACTTAATAGTTGCTAACAAGCATCGTTAGCTCAATTGGATAGAGCGTTGCGCTACGGACCCAAAGGTCAAAACTGAATATTTCCCCCGATTTCGGGGTTATGCACCCTTAGCTCAATTGGATAGAGCGTTGGTCTACGGAACCAAAGGTTAGGAGTTCGAGCCTCTTAGGGTGCGCCAAAATTAGCCCAAAACACTACGTTTTGGGCTATTTTTTTGTCTTTTTACGTATGTTAGTTCATTTTTAAGCGCTGTTCTAACCTCGTGGGTTAGAACAAAATGTGTCTTTTTTTATAGTAACTATACTAAACGTGCAAAACGCCAAAAACGGCTTGTTCTAACCCCTGTTCTAACCTAACGTGCATTTTCCGTGTTAAAACCGAAGAATTTTTCTATCATTTTTTACTTTGAAATATTTTTATTTATTTTTAGCAATAGAAAAGACGGCATCATTTTCCGATACCGTCCATCTATATATTATTCAGTTTTATTTTGCTTTATAAGCGAGATATTCTTCGATAGAAGTAAAACCGAGTGCTTTCATTTCTTGACTTGCTTTTTCTAAAAGAGAAAGTTCGCTTTCTTTCTTGACTATAGGTTGCTCATCAGAATAAGCAGATAAGATTGTGTTTGCCGCTTTAATCTTAAAACTGAAATCAAGGTGCGAGTACACATTTGCCGTTGTAGAGAAATCTGAGTGACCAAGCCACTCTTGAATTTCTTTTAATGGTACGCCACTTGCAAGCATATTACTTGCACAACTGTGTCTTAAATCGTGTAACCTTATATGCCTTAAACCATTTTCTTTAACTAAGTCTGCAAATTTTTTCGTTAAATGGTCAGGATAAACGATTTTACCATCTTCTTCCACACAAACGTAATCTAAATATCTCTTGTCGTAAACGTTGCCGTAAAAGGCTTTATTTTCTTCTATTTTAGCCTTATGGCGAAGAAGTAGTTCTTCTACGGGCGGTATGAGTGGTAGCGTTCTATGGCTCGTTTTGGTCTTTAATTCGTCAGTTAAAATGACTTGTCTTTCAACCACGAGTAACTTATGATTAATCGTTATGAGTTTATGCTCAAAATCGACTGCGCTCCACCTAATACCCAACACTTCGCTTCTACGGAAACCGTAATAGGCTGCAAGTGTTAATGGAACTTCTAACGGATGACCTTTTATAAGTTCAAACAATTTTTTCATTTCGCCTTTGTCGTAATAGGACATAGGCGATTTTTCTTTATGTAGCGGCTCTAAAAAGTCAAACGGGTTGTCGGGAATCAACTTTGCTTGATACGCTTTACGAAGTGCGGGGCGAAGTACACAGTTATAGTGTTTTAGACTTATTTCTTTAACCCCACGTTTTCTTTCGCTATCATAGAACTCGTTTAATTCCTTTTCGGTAACGTCGATTAAACGTAGCTTACGCTTATCAAAGAATTTTTTAAAGAGTGGGATATAACGCTTATAGCCGTAATATACCGAAGCCGATAATTTTGGCTTTCTTTCTTCAACGTATTTATCACAGTAGTCGCTAAAAAGCATTACCGCATCAGACTTATCCGTATCGTTTGCGTTTGCACGACGTGAAATTTTATTACGGGAAGCAATAAGTTCTTTTTCAAACTCTTCGGCTTTTTCTTCAGCAATTTTCTTTGCTTCTTTCTTATTCCCACGTTCTTTTAAGCCCGTGCTTATCCATTTATGCCTTTTTACGTTTGCTTCATCGTAATAAGTTATAACGCCGTATAAAAATCCTTTTTTTGCGTGAATGCTTACGTTCACTATTTCACCTCCGTACCATTAAGAAGATAAGAGATTACGTTAATCTTTGGAATTTTGTATTCTCTACCAACTTTTCTTGATTTTATTTCTCCTCGTTTTACCAATTTATATGCAAGTACTTGTCCGATTTGGAGCATTTGCATTAAATCTTCCACACTGACAACGTCAGGATAGTTCTCAAACATTTCGTTTGCTTTTAGTTCATTGTTTACAATAGTTTTATTAGAAGCGCTTTGCGCCGTTATTTTGTTGTTTATAGTATTTTCCTCCATTTATTTGGTGGTTGCGGGATAACCTCCTTTTAATTCGTTACGCATTTGTTTTCCCTTATCATCGTAACCCCGCCAACTCATAAATACGGTGGATTTTATACCACGCTTCCGTGTTTCCTGTTTCATTCATCGCTTTATATCATAAATTCATTGCGCCGTTGAAACACGTCGGCTATTACTTTCAGCAGTTTACC
>JAFVUV010000037.1 GCA_017502525.1 Clostridia bacterium | reverse complement strand
ATAATCAAACGCTTCTAATTCATCAATTGCAAGTTTATGGAACTCATAAAAATTATTCCACCACTCCCAACCAGAGCCAAGTTCGTTGCCTAAATAAGCATCCGCAATATCGCAAGCAGTTTGTGGTGCAACGTAAAACGCGCCCATAGCAAGAACGTTTACACCATTACCCGTGATTGCTCTTGTCGCTGCGGGCAAACTTTCAACAACCCCCGCATGAACGTGCGGACATTTACTTGCTGCAATATGAATTCCCATACCTGTTCCACAGAATATAAGTGCTCTTTCATAATTTCCTTCACTTATTTCTGCACCGACTCTTAAACCAACCCTATGAAACATCAAATCCGTATCGTTGGGGTCTGAATCCTTTTTTACACCAAGGTCAAGAATTTTCCAACCTTTTTTTGTCAAGTGTTCAACCACCACTTCTTTAAGCGGAAATCCTGCAAAGTCTGCGCCAACCACTAAATATTTGTCTTTTACTGTTTTCATATTATTCCTCTTGATTCTTTTTAATTTTTTTATTGTATAGATTCATCCACTCATCTGCTATCAATCTTGCCCCTGCAGTATCTGGATGAACGCCATCGTACAAATAAACGCTCACACAATTTTTTTTTGCGGCTTTATTTAATTTATCTTGCAACGACAAAAACTCCAGCGAATATTTTTCTGCCAAAACCTTGATTGCTTTTGCATATTCTTTTACTTGTAAAAAGCTTTCATAATTTTCTTCGGTTGCAGGACCTTTTAACACGAAAGGTTCACAAAGAACAATTTTTATTTCGGGTAAAACTTGTAATGTGTCAGAGATCAACATATCATAAACCTTAATAAATCTATCTAGTTCAACACCATTGTTACTTTCTATTTCGTGCCAAACATCATTTATTCCAATTAAAACACTCAAAATATCAGGTCTATGATTCCAAACATCCCTTTTAATTCTAGCATACAAATCAACAATTCTATTACCACTTATTCCACGATTTATCACTTCAATAGATGGGTCTTGTCTCTTAATATCCCCAGCGATGTAAAAAACATAACCTTCACCCATTCCAAAAGCATCGTCTCTTTCTTGGTGTCTACACATATCTGTTATAGAATCACCAAAAAATAATATTTTCATGTTTTAATTCTCCTATTTGTTACATCGTTATATTTGTTTACTCGGCAAACATTCAATTAGCGTTGCGCTAAGTTCAGTTGATACCGTAAATTTGTTTTCAGCAACAAAAGGCAAATAAAAATAATCGCCTTGCTTTATTTCTTTTCTGTAATTCTCACCTGTTATTACCGCATTTCCATCAAGACATATAACGACACTTGGTGCAAAATCCATCACGAAACTTCCACCCTTTTTTATTGTGTGTTTATTTTCGCCAAAACAAGGAGTATCTTCATAACCAACCAAAATTTCTTTTTTATAACTCTGTGTATCAATAACAGTAGTAGGTATCACTTTTGCATAAGCCTTGGCCACATCCCCATAAATATCGTAGTTTATTGCATTTAGCGCTGTGTCTTTATCGAGCCCTATGTATTCTTCTTCGTATGATATATGATAATCATTGCACCATCTTTCTGGCTGAATTGTAAAGTCGGTCGGCTCTTGAACTTCAACAATCGTGCAACCTGCGCCGATTGCGTGTATTAACCCTGCCTTTATTAGCCATATATCCCCTACGTTTACTTCAACACCTGCTAAAAGATTACCCATTATATCTTTTTCAACTTCACTTCTTTCTTCAAGTTCAGAAAGCTGTTCTTTTGTGATTTTATCCTTAAACCCAAAGTAAAGTTTTGCGCCTGGGCGTTTTGCAACAACTAACCACGCTTCAGTTTTACCATAATCGCTGTTAAAGTGTTTTCTTGAAAACTCTTTCGTAGGGTGTACTTGGAAAGGTAATCTTACTGCACTATCTAAAAACTTTACTAAGCAGTCGTACTTTCTGTTGCCTAAAAGTTCTTCTTTGTAATCGTTTAATAGGTCGTCAAAGAAAATATTCGTGCCTTTAATTTTAGAAACGCCGTCACGTTCGCCAAAATATTTGGGATTGATTGCTTTTACTTTACTTGCAATCCACTCTTCTGGAAACATATTATCCGTTCCGTCATCAAATCCATCGTTGAACAGTTCTTTATACGGCATTCCGCCTTTATATATTCTATATACCCTATTTCTTTCGAAAAATATTGGTTCTTTTACTATTTGTTTTACATCTTTCATATTTAGTCCTCAATAATTTTCATCGTAAATAAATTTGTATATTTTTTATTTGGATCAAGCTTAATCATTTGTGATTTCGTTTCAATATCATCAATCACACCATCTTTTGAAGGTATTCCGTGCCAAGGCTCGATACAAATATACGGGGCATCTGTTTTTGGTTTATGCCATACCCCTAAACAAGTCATATTTTTATAGCATAATTCAATAGAATTTTTGGATTTTGTAGATTTAAGTTTTACCTTATCTGATTCCGATTTAAAGAATAACGCATCGTTATCAAACAAATTATGATTAAGTAATAGCTTCTTTTTTGTAAAACTAATTTTTTCATTCTCACCAGTATCAAAACAAGTTTCAGAAAAAATAAGTTTCGACATCTCGTTTGTACTAAATTCTAAATAATAATTCTCAAACTTTTCATTTTTACTAAACGGAACGTTAAATCCCGGATGCCCACCATAAGAGAAGAACATTACATCTTCACCTGTGTTTTTAACAATGAACTTAGTAATAAGTAAATTATTTTTTAACTTATATTTAACTTTAAAAATAAAATCAAACGGATAATATTTTTTTGTTTTTTCACTTGATTTTAATTCAAATTCTATTTCTTTATTGGAAATAACTCTTGAATTAAACTCAAATAATTTTGCAATCCCGTGTATCGGCATTTCATATTCTTTATTTTTATAAATATATTTTCCAGCGAAAAGTCTTCCACAAATCGGAAAAAGTATTGTCGCTCGGCCCTTCCAAAATTCAGGATTTCCTTGCCACAAGTATTCAAATCCCGACTTTTTGCCCTTTATTGAAAAAAGTTCAGCACCGAATTCGTTTATTTCAACTGATAAAAAATCGTTTTCTAGTTTTTTTATCATAACTTAACCGCCCCTAAAAATTGAGTCGTGTCTGCGCCCGCTTTGTTAGCTTTTAATAGCGCGCATTCAATATTTTCTTTGCTCCATTCTCTATTTTCAACGTTTGCTAAAAACGTACCAAAAAAAGCATCGCCTGCGCCCGTTGTATCTATCGGTTTGACCTTTTGGGTTGGAATTATATTCATTTGTCCATTATAATAATACATACTGCCGTTACTGCCCAAAGTCAAAAGGAAAAGTTGGTTTTTATGATAAATACTTTCTATTGCAGTTTTTATATCATCTATACCCGTGTAAAGTTTCAATTCATCATCTGAAAACTTGATTATATCCGCACAATCTACGTAAGGCTTGTACGCTTTTTTTGCGTCTTCAAAGTCTTTATACGTATCCATTCTAAAGTTCATGTCAAAAGAAAGTTTCACACCCAGCTCTTTTGATTTATTTGCTATTAATTCAGCAAAAATCCGACCATTATCTTCAGACAACATAAGAGAGCCTAAATGCAATATGTTTAATTCTTCGTATTTGCTAAAATCTATTTCTTCTATATCTATATTGTAGTCCGCTGTGTCGTGACGGTTAAACGAAAAGTCTCTTTCTCCATCCGTAATCGTAACGAAAGCAAGCGTTGTATTTCTATCATTATCAACTTGTATATCTAAATAATCTAACTTTGCTTTTTTCGCCTGACCGGTTACAAATTTTCCTATTATATCTTTTCCCACCCTACCGATAAAGCCTACTTTTGCACCTGCTTTTTTGGCATTAACAGCAACATTGAAGGGGGCTCCTCCGCAAAACGATTTAAAATTCAACCCACCTTCTTCCTCATCGCCCACCATATCAGCTAGAATTTCTCCTATTGAAAGTATCATATGCACTCCTTTTATATTTCTATTTAAACAAATTAATTAATTCTTCTTTTCTTCTAATTCCACTTACCGAATCTTTTGCTGTTAAGCAACTGATTGCAACTAGATTAGCGAAACTTAAAATTTCTTCATCAGAATAATCGTGATATATTGCATATAAACTACCCGCGCAGAAAGCGTCGCCTGCGCCTACGCTCCCTTTGATAAAACCTTTGGGTAATTTT
>JAFVUV010000036.1 GCA_017502525.1 Clostridia bacterium | reverse complement strand
ATTAAGACGGAAAATTTAAGAAAAAAGGATGGTAAAAACCTATGTATGAAAAAAATTTAACAGAAGATTTAAGATTGCGATTAAGTTCCAATGACATGGATTTTTTGCGTGAGTTATCTGCTAAACGTTCCGTGTCTATATCCGAGTGTATTAGGAGTATTATAGGCGAATACAGACGGAGTTTAGAGACACTTGACGTATTAACTCAAGCAATCAATCTTGCAAAAACTGAAAAGGGGGTACAGCTGTCCAATGGCGACACAAAAACCGATATCAACAATTAGTTATAACACCGAGTCTTTTCTACGTGAAAAATTAGAGACTTGGTTAAATGCACACATCATACAAGCATATCAATACATTTGTCATAAAGGCGAGGACGGAGACAAAGACCATATACACTTGCGCATAGAACCCAATAAAAAATTAGACCCTATGGACTTATTAGAACAATTAAGGGAGTTTCAAATGGGTAGTGATAAGCCGTTAGGCTGCAGACCGTTCAGACCGTCAAAAGAGGAAGATTGGATACTTTACGCCGTACATGATGAACAGTATTTAAAACTTAAATATGGTGGTGGAGAAAAAGGCGAAAAACTGCCGTATAAATGGCAAGATATCAAAGTTCCGGAATACTACGATATGGAGATTGCTTTTATACGTGCAAAGTCTTATTTGGAACATACTTCTGTAAATATGGCTACACGTTTGCAGAATGGCGACAATCCTTTAAATCTTATTCTTCAGGGCGAAAACGTCTATACAGTAAATGCTCTTATGCGTGCCTTATCTGTTACGGATTATCAGCGTGTAACGAGTGAATTAGCCAAGGTCACGGAACAACTCAATATGCTAGTTCAAGCCGTAGAAAATTATGGTTTAGTGATTGAGTGTGATGAGGACGGCAATTTGATATTAACTAAGGGTGAATAGAGAAGAATGGGTCAAGGAAAATACTCTTTTTTCGATAAGCAAAGCGACCGATCGAAAAAAGGAAGATTTTACTTGATGCATTCGTTGTTGGTTCTGCATCAGTTCCAACACTCGGTTTGGGGTGCTTGATAGTACGCAGTCTATCAAGTGCCCTTAATTACCCTTTGTGCGTAGTGGTAGCGATAAAAGAAATACATGATTGAATAACTCCGTTGTGCAATGGGTGTATTTCGCTACTCCGTAGGACACACGAACTTTAGTAGTAAAGTATAGTGTGCTATACTTCCCAGAGGTTTGATGTTTGCGTCAATCCGTACTGGGTATTATCTGTCGCAAGGAAGGGAACGGAATGCAACGAGGAGCAGAGGAGAACGAGACGGAAGCGGAGGCGGTTCGGGGGAGTGCCACACTCGGGTTTGCCTGGGGCTCCCGAGTGGCACCCCCGCCCGCCCGCTCGGCTCGTTCCTATTAACTTGATTATGTCGTCATATTACGAGAAAAAATGAAAGGTAAAATTTATAGGTCGCTAGTGCGCTCCCACGAATAGCGCACTTTGTTTTGTATTGTTTTGTGTGACAAATACATACTTTTGAAGTTTTATAAAACGTTCAGATGTGGCTAAAACCCTTGAAAATGCGTTGTTTTTTTGTGTGACAAAATTTGTTCCACAAATATTGACATATAAAAATGTTTTGTAGTATAATTAAGACGGAAAATTTAAGAAAAAAGGATGGTAAAAACCTATGTATGAAAAAAATTTAACAGAAGATTTAAGATTGCGATTAAGTTCCAATGACATGGATTTTTTGCGTGAGTTATCTGCTAAACGTTCCGTGTCTATAT
>JAFVUV010000035.1 GCA_017502525.1 Clostridia bacterium | reverse complement strand
GATATTTAATTATTTCGATTCTACGTTCTGCCGTATCTATCATTACTCACCTCAAAGTTGTACCCGTAGTTTACAACTCAAACTGCTAACCTACTGACCAGTTTGAAAAAATAATTTAAAAATTTTTTTTAAATAAAAAAAGACCGCATAATCCTTCTTCGATTACACGATCTTTCCTTAAAGTATTTACTTTTTAAAGCCTATCTTATCCCTTTATTTGTTAATCCTGTTACGTTTTGTCCTTGTACTTCAAAAGATAAATCGTGTAAATCTAAAGTTTTGCGTCTTTTGTTTATATAATGATTTATCTTTTGTTATAACTTGCTATATCTTGTTAGTCAATTATTCCATCCTCTATATCAGCGATATAAAACGAAGCATCATATCCTATAACACTTTTATAATGCTCTCCCACGTTTTTGATAAAATCAGCAATTTTATTTTTCTTAACGATACTAACCGTACAACCGCCAAAGCCCGCTCCCGTCATACGAGAACCTATACATCCCTCTTGCATTTCAGCGCCTTCAACTAAAGCATCTAATTCTTTTCCCGTTACTTCATAATCGTTTTTCAAGGAATAATGCGATTCGTACATTAACCTACCAAAACGCTCTAGATTGCCCGACTGCAATGCCTCTACACTCTTTTTTACTCTCTCACACTCGCTTGTAACGTGCTTTGCTCTACGGTATAACCTTTCACCTAACAAATCTTTATACTTCTCTACACTTTCCACTGAAACTTGTGAAAGATTTTCGGCTTTTATCTTCGTTTGTAAAATTTCTAAAGTTTTTTCAACTTCACTTCTTCGCTCGTTATATTTACTCTCTCTTAAATTGTGTGGTTTATTGCAATTAGCAAGCACCAATACGTAATTTTGCAAATCGAGAGGAACGTAAACGTAATCGAGATTTGAGCAGTTTAAAAGCACCGCATAATTCTTCTTTCCGTTTGCCGACGCAAACTGATCCATAATACCGCAGTTTACACCACAGTAATTATTCTCTGCCCGTTGCGATATAACAGCAAGTTCAACCTTGTCTATTTTGTTTCCACCAAGTTTTGCAAGAGTGTAAGCAGTAACTACTTCTATCGCTGCGGAAGACGAAAGTCCACTACCGAAAGGAACGGTGCAATCGTACAAAATATCGCAACCAATCAACTTATAGCCCGCCTTTTTCATTTCATCGGCAACGCCTGCTTGGTAATTTCCCCAAGCAAGATTTTTATAATTTTGAGTGTTTTCTAAATCAATTTCCACCCTATCGTCAATGGTTGTTGCGGCAATTCTCATAAAATTAGTGCCGTTTTTTCTTACTGCAACCGTGCATTTGAGCGATAAAGCAGCAGGTAAAACTTGCCCACCGCAATAGTCTATATGCTCGCCTATTAAGTTTACTCTACCTGCCGCAGAATATATATCCGTTGGATATTCTTTAAAAATATCGTAAAATAGTTGTTTCATTCTATTTGTAATAAACAATGTCCTCAATTTCCTTCGTTGTCTTTAAACTCGTCGTTTTTTCCGACTCTTGTAATTTTGCTATTCCTTTAGGAATACTCGTTCCCGTATGCAATGCAATATCTTTTATAATCTCAAATTCCGACTTGTTATCATCTAAACCTAATGCTATAGCAATAGTACTTGGAAATTTATACGGACTTGCCGTTGAAACAATAAGTGTTTTACTATCCATTTTCAGATTTTTATAACAGTAAAACGCAACTGCTGTATGCGGGTCAATCAAATAATTATTCTCATCAAACGCCGTTTTAATAGATTTTAACGTTTGGTTTTCATCCGCATAAAATCCTATAAACTCTTCCATAAAGGATCTTTCTTCTTCGTTTAAAGAATAAACGCCTTTTTCGTTTAAATCTTGCATAAGAGATTTTACTCTATCTCCGTTTTTTCCAGTCGCCAAATACACGAGTCTTTCAAGATTTGATGAAACTAATATATCCATTGCCGGGGAATTAGACTTTTTAAACTGCCTATTTTTATCGTAAACACCCGTTGTGAAAAAGTCAGTCAAAACGTTATTTACGTTAGACGCGCAAATAAGTTTATTTATAGGAATACCTATTTGCTTAGCAATATAACCTGCAAAAATATCCCCAAAATTACCCGTAGGAACGCAAATATCAAAACTTTCCCCAAACTTAATCCAACCCGATTCAACACCCCTAAAATAAGCGTATACGTAGTATATAATTTGCGGTACTAACCTACCTATATTGATTGAGTTTGCAGAAGAAATTAGCACCCCGCTATCTTTAGGGTAAACCTTAAATATGCCTTTTACGAAGTTTTGACAATCGTCAAAGTTTCCTTCTATCGCAAACGCTTTCGTTCTCTCGTCGGTATAATATAGCATCTGCTTTTCTTGTATTTCAGACACCCCTTTATACGGATATAATACGACGGTATCAAACGTTCCGCTTTTCATAAAACTAGATAACGCTGCACCTCCAGTATCTCCAGACGTTGCAACTAAAATAAGCGACTTGTCCGTAACATTATTTTTCTTTTTAGCAACTTCAATGAGGAAGGGAAGTATTGTAAGCGCCATATCTTTAAAAGCAAGTGTAGGTCCTTTATATAATTCTAAAAAACTTAAACTATTAAAAGTTTTGAACCCAACCATACCCTCTTCAAAATTAACTTGATCGTACGCACTATTTACGCAATATGCAATTTCTTCATCCGTATAATCGTCTAAAAAAAGTTTAAATACCTCAATCGCTATTTCTTGGTAAGTTTTTTTAATCCACGTAGCATCAAACTCTATGGTAGGAAAAACTTCAGGAATAAACAATCCCCCGTCACTTGCAAGACCTTTTAAAATAGCCTTACTTGCCGTTAATCTTTCATTACTTCTCGTACTTATATACATATAGCATCACAAATCAATTCTAAATTTTTAGTTTATAACCATTTAATTTCATACGGTTTTAACGTAATTTCGCTTGCCTTACCTTTCATATCGTAAAATACAGTCGTTTGCTTTTCGCTCGTGTTATTTGTTATAGCGTATCTATCGCCGTAGAAATGGGCTTCCGTCAAAGGATTTGTACAATAGGACTTCTTGTCCATATCTTCCTTTCCTGCCGTCCAAAGTATCGCTCTATATAAAAGTTTAGCGTTTTCAGCCGAATAAGGAATACCCGTTATATAAAAACTTCTGCCCTTACCGTAGTTATTGGTAGCCATTTTTACTTCGCCAACGTTTACCTTTCTCGTAAATCTATCCGAGAATACGATATCTACGACGTTAGTTCCGTCTAAAGCAAAGATATTTTTCTTGTCTTCGCCGTAGTCAACGGGGGTATTAATTCCGTCTAAAATGAAATGCTCGTCGTGTTTTTCGATATTATATTTATCTTCGCCAAGGGAAATTCCACACTCTTTATCAACCCCTAAAACGTCCGAAAGTTGGAAGAATTTACCGTTATTTTGAATAGCGGTAGGCTCGCCTACGCCAATAAATCCACCGCCGTTATAAACGAATTTTCTAACTGCTGTAATTACTTCTTCATCAAGCCAGTTTTCACCGCCACTCCAAGCAGTTCCTGCGTCGCCTGCGTTTATAACTACGTCAAACTCGTCAAGTCTACCTGCTTTTACGTCTTCAAAATTGATAAATGAAACGTCCACGGGCATTCCCGATAACGCTTCGTAAATGCCTTGATAAGAATAACTTTGTTGATACCAAAGTTCGTGAGCCGTCATATTGCACATCCAACTGCGCTTTTTGCCCCAAGCGTTTAAAACTGCAACTTTTGCAAAATTCTTAGGCGTTTGAGTTTTTACGGTATCGTAAATATATCTAAATTCGTCGCAAATTTCAGCCGCTCTTTGAATAAATTTGGGGAATTTTGCAGCGAGTTCCAAATAACCGCCAAAACCTATTCTATCAAGTGGATTTCTCATCATTGCCCTTCTTGCAGTTATCCAGTTGTTGTTAAGTTCTTTTACGGCGTTGTCTTCATTTCCTTCAAAGAAGGTATCGGGGAAGAAATAAGGTAAAAATCTTCCTTCTTTATATCTAACCCCTTCGACGTCGGAAAGCATTCTAACGGTTACGCCACCCCCGACACTACCAACTAACGCATCCAAGCCCAACTCTTTATATCTTTCACCAAATATTTCCGCGCCTATCCAACAGTCGCCTAAAAACATCATTGCTTCTTTGTCGTTTTCGTGAGTGATTTTTACTAAATCTTTTACCGTTTCAACAACAAAGTTTTCTACGAAAGCCATCCAGTCTTTATATTCTTTCGTCGGAATACGGTGAGTTTGATTATAATACCCTGCGTCAACGAGATATTCCGCCCTCATTTTATAGCCGTACTGCTTTTCAAAATCGTCAAGCATACGTGGACTTACCGCCATATTGTAACCGAACCAGTCTACGTTTCTCTCTTTTCCGTGTTGGTTGAAAACGAGCGAAAACATATATAAAAACGTCGTAAAACGGATTACGTTGCTTTCAGGGTTTTCGTCGCACCATCTTTGTAAATTTTCTCTTATAAACTTTTTCGTCTTTGGGTAATACGGGTCGTACATTATATGGTGTGGCTCGTCCCAGTTGTTGGTTATGTAATTATACATGTGAACGGGATGCCACAACGAAATACCTAAAAACGCAACCGTATATTGATGGAAAGGCGTAGCGTTTTTTATGACAACGTTACCGCTATCCTGGTCTATAAGCCAATTATCGTGTATTTTGCCCGTCGTTCTGTCTATAACTTCAATATGCTTTACTGCATCGGGAGAGAAATCCGGTTTTACCTGTTCGGCGTAAAATGTGTCCATCAAATGAACGGTCAACGTTTCTTCCGTTGCCGTTATAAACGGCGTCATAATGAACATATGTTGCCACTCGTCAGGATTGTTTTTCGCCCACTCGTGATTGCCCCTATCTACGAAATATACGTTATAAACCTTGTCGGCAATCTCCTTGGGATTTTTAGGGAGTTTTACACCGTCGCAATCTCTTACTGCATCTGCTCCCCAAAGGTCGGCTATCTTTTTAGTTCCTTCAACGTAATTTTCGTCTGTGGGAATAGTAATTCTACCTTTTCTCATTTTTTCTCTCCTATATTTCGTTTCTTTTAATCTTTAATAATTACATCTTCATCGCTTAAAATATAAAACGATGCGTCGTAACCAATAAAGTTTTTATAGTGTTTCCCTAGGTATAATTTCATCTTAAAGTCTATTATATTTTGGTTCTTTGGTCAAGACATTTAAAAATGTTTATTAATGTACGAATGTATTAAAATTTATTCCATTTTTTCTAACGACAACACTGCGTTTAAGTGATAAAGCGGTAGGTTAAACTTGCCCACCGCAACAGTCTATTTGTTCTCCATTAAGTTTACTCGACTAATATATTTCTTTGATTTCACCTATTATCATAATATACCTTAAAATATCTTTCTCCTAGTTCATAAAGGGCTTGACGGCAAAAATGTATATCGTCGCCATTTCCCGTTTTTTGATTATTTGAAAGCAAATCACAAGTTTCTACAAACCCCGATTTTTTATTATCGTTTACAACGCGACGGATTTCGTTTACAATAGGTTCGCAAATTTCTAAATTTTTATTTTTCCAATCGTTTACAAAATCACCTGCAACAAATGGAATTTCCGCGCCATATCTGTTACGAACAAAATTAAGTATAAAACTTATTTTTTCGTAGTATTTAGCAGGGGCAAATCCTTCACCTGCATCATTTTCTCCTTGATGCCACAATAGCCCAACGACTTTATTTTTCGAGTTTAACGATAAGGCATAGTCAACCATATCTTTAAGACGTAAAAATAAAAAACCTTGCTCACTCCAATTCCCTTGTTTAAAACCCGTTCCTCCAACAGCAGTTCTTACAATAAGCAATTTTCTCCCTTTCCCCAAAAGTCCTTTCCCTATATACTCTTTTGCAAATGAAAGGGAAAAATCGCTTCTCATATATCCACAAATTTCTCTTTCTTTTGCAACGTCAATAACGTATGGAAAGTCCTCTTCTGGTTTTATAAAAAGACCCGTTTCAGTCTTTTCTATTTCTCTCTTGTCGTAAAGATAAATTATTCTATCGTCTATTTCATACTCTTTATCAATTTCACCGACTCCGTAACCAACGGCATTAGATTGTCCCGCTTGAATTATTATATCGTAATCACTTAAAAACAATTCACACATACTTCACCTTTATTTTTTAATATAAAATTTATCGCTTTCTTCAAGTCCTATATAGTCAACTGCTTTTTCAAAATATTCTCTAGCGTTTTTTGAGACTCCGCGAGAATGTGCGTCGCTTCCCATATAAAACTTACAACCACATTCTTTTGCTATTTTATACACGTCGAAATATTGCACGCCTTCGTTTAATATTCTCTTAATATCGTCACGATTAAGTTCTATTCCTACTCCCAACTTAGCCGCCTTTGTAAACAATCTACGCATATCTTCTTTTTTTATAGAATCAAACGTTTTTCGCCAGTTTTCACTCGTACTTCTATTTGTTAAACCACACGTTAAATGAGCAATACCAACTTTATGGAAAGGTAAATCGGAATTAAGTAAGCACTCTAATCTTTCCACCCATAATTTTGCACGATATTCAGGATCGAAATTATTAACGTCTGCCGCATGCATATGTAAATGCGTTGTCGGTACTAAAATAAAAGCAAAATCGTCGTATCTTTCTTTGGGAATACCGATAATATTTTCTTTATCCATATCAGTTTCGCAACCAAACAAAAACTCCACCCCACCTATTTTAGGCAAAGGAAGAGCCTTACAAATATGCTCGTAATCTTGCGTTTCGTAAAAATCGTCCCTTGTTTTTGAAGGAACTAATTTATCCCAGTAATGATCGGTTAAAACTATTTGCTTATAACCTGCCTCTTTTGCTTCTTTAATTATACTATCGGGAATTTGCCCTTCATCTGCAGCGCAAACTGAAAGAATTGTATGAATATGCAAATCGTGATCAACTACGTATCTCATCTTTATCTCCTTTAAACGATTAAATATCTACTTATATAATTTTTGATTAATCAAAACTTCTGAATTCGTACCGTAAAACACGTCTTTTCTTCCGCTTACCATTTTGCAAAACTCGTCGAATTCTTCCCACGATAAATGTCCTGCATCTATCTCGTACGAATGTCCCCAAACGTAAAAAATCCTATCTTCTGCAGTTTCTTCGCTAATGAACTTTTTCCACAGGGTTTTCATTTCATTTAGATTTACAAAATGAACTGTAGGATTAAATCTAAGTAAATTGTCTTGCGGAACAAATTCTCCCGTTGCGGTTATCGTACGGGAATACTTTACCCCCGTTCTTCTTTTAATAATTTCAGCAACTCTATCGTCGTTATTCTGTCCGCCGTTAGGGTACGCCATACCAACTACTTCATAACCAACTAAATCGCTTAAAGTGAGCCTATCCCTTTCCACTTGATAAACTATCGCTTCTTCGCACATTCTTGGTAAAAACTCGTGAGTTAACGTATGTACGGCTACTTCGTGCCCCTTATATAAGTCTTTAACTTCGGAAAATTGAACCTTGCTATGGTCAACTATTCTGCCGTTACACTCAAGTTTTGGTTCTAACCCCAAAAGAGAAGAATTAAGGTTAAAAGTTGATTTTAAGCCGTATTTATTTAATATTTTAACAAGTTGTTTATCTTGTCTTACTCCGTCGTCAAAACTAAACGTAACGGCTTTATTCTTACCTTCCCACATATTTACTCCTTATCTAAAAAACTTTTTATTTGCCTATATATGGTGTCCATTCCTTCAACCGTTGGATGCCCACCTTCTTTTTTAACTTCGGACAACTCAATAGTTTCAATCCCAAATCTTTTCGTTTCGCTTTTGATATGGCTAACTATCTCATCTTTCAATTCGTCGTTAATAATAAAATATATTTTTGTTTGTGGCAAAACTCTTTTTAATTCTTGTAATAAATAAGTTATTGCAGGAAATACAAAATATAAATCTTCGTGAGTGATATTATCCGTTTTTACTTCGCCTAACGGAGAGTTTGCCCAACTGTCGTTTGTTGCTCCAAAAAGCAATAACATATCTATTTGATTTTTTTCAAAAAAACCGCTACTTAACATATTGTGATAACGGCGTATAAACGATTTCGTTTGAGAGCAATCTGCACCGTCATATCCCGTGTAGCAAATTGTCGCCCCCGTCCAACTGTCGTTTACGACTAAATTATAACCTTTATCGGCTATAAGTTTCGCCCACCAAGTATTTTCAAAATCAATTTTGCTTGCAGGCGCACCGTCTTCTCTGCCGTTTTTACAATAGTACGTGCCATACCCTTCAGGTATATAGCCCTCATACGTTGAATAACTATCCCCAAAAATCATTAAGTTCATTATTTACCTCTTTGTTTACCTTTTATTACTCTTATAATAAATTCTGATATGCCTATCACAACTGCGACGAAACAAACAAAAAATAAAAGCCAAAAAACGAAATTCCAACCGTACAAGTCGGCTATAAGCCCTAAACCATAAGAACTTATCATACTTCCAATATAACAACAACCGTTAAAAATACCTGCTACCATACCTGAATTTATTTTATCTTTCCAGTAAAGAGGCATTACGCTTGTTATTAGGTTGTTAGTTCCTTGCATTGAACACGCAATTATAGCAAAACTTATAACGGCAACAATAAAGATATTGAAATGCAACATAGTTATAACAATGCCTATCAAAATACAAGAAACTGTAAATAATATAGTACAAATTGAAACAAAATTTTTAATTTTTTTATTTAAAGTAACGACAACCGTAGCACCAAATATTGCGCAAAGCGGTAACAATAACGTCAATAAAATACTTATGTAATCCGGTAAACCGTAAATGTCTTTTAAAACTATAGGAACCCACGTGGTTAATCCGTCTTTTATTAAATTCGTCATTATCGCATAAATTCCAAATATAATAAATATGCCCCAAAGGTTTTTCATAGATCCTTTACGTTTAATTTCTACGTTATCTTCACCCTTTTTAAAATCTTTCGATTCTATCTCGTTACTTAACTGTCCACTTCTTAATTTTTTTGCAAGTAATGGCGACGAAATAAACCAAGTAATGGCAATAACAGGTAACAGTATTCCTGCCATAAAGAAAATCAGTTTAAAAACTTTTAACGCCACAAATAACGCACTTAATCCGTAAACTAAAAACGTACCCGTAGCAACGGTAGTACCCATAACGACTACGGCTTTTGACATATACTTTTTATCTAGCGTCTCGGATAAAAATCTAATTAAACTTACCCAAAGCACGGATAACGCACCACCGTTAATAACCCAAAGATATTTAACGATTTCAAAATTAGTTACAACGCCTATTAAAATATTGGAAATACCCGATAATATAAGACCGCCAAAAACAACGTATTTAAGATTGTATCTCTTACAAAAAAGCCCGTTTATAATTTGACCTGCGCCGTATGCAAAAAAGAAGAACGAACTTACCGTCCCCGATTCTGCATGCGAAATGTTGAAAGCGTTTTCTATCTGAATTATGTTAGCATTATAACCCAATTTACCTATGTACGAACACGCGTAAACTATCCAACACAAAACTATAAGCAGGTAGGAATATTTCTTTAAATCTTTTTCTCCATTTTCAGCATTCTTTTCCTTTTTATTTTCCTTACTCATTTTTTAATTTATCGTTATTATCCCCCTTAATTTCTCTAATATCAGACAATATAGAAACAAGTATTGCTAAAACCCCAAGCGTTACGCCTATTACAAAACCCCAAGTAACGTTTTCTTTACCCATTAGAATAGATATTATACTTGTTATTATAGAGGAAAACGGCATAATAATTGCAACAAAAGTTGCATCTACTACTTTTAACGCTTTCGCTCTCACTACCCAACAAATAGCATTAGTTACAATCGCAACGATTGCAATAAATAATAGGTGCAATAAATTAAACGAGATATTAATTTCTTCTATAACCGCACCGTTGATTTTTATAACGCTGAAAGCAATAGCAGTCGTCATAGACAAAACGAATTGTACGAACATCTGAATCATTACGTATAACCCAGAGTCTAAATCTTTTGCAAATGCCCCCGTTCCTGCAATATTAACACCATATAAAACCCCCGCAATAGCACATAAAATATCGCCTATACCAAAACTTATCTTTCCCGTTGACAAATCTATACCGCTTAAAAAAAACGCACTTAAAAGACAAATAAAACTCGCTATTAACTTAATTAGAGTCGGTTTCTTTTTTATAAACCAAAAAGATAAAAATGGAACTGCTATACAAGACAAATTCTCCAAAAAGGCATAATTTGTTGGCGTAGTATATTTCAATCCTAATTTTTGACAAATATTAGCAATAGATAAAAATACACCGAACAATATAGCCGTTTTAAAATATCGCGCATTAAGCATTTTCAACTTTTGCCAAGAATATATCATTATTACTGCTCCACATATTAAAGCGACGATTGCCGAATAAATAGCGGAAGAATAGTAACTGTATAATACCCCTGTAACGATAGGTGAAACACCCCATATTAAAACTACAAATATCAATCCAACGTAGGAAAATAAAATCTTTTTATCTTTTTCTCCTGTTCCTTTCTCACTCATTTCTGTTTATCCTTTTTTATTATGAAAATTCATTGCAAAACTGAAAAAGGAATATTTGTAATCGATATTATCTTCCTTCTTGTTCTGCAAGTTTATTAAACTTTTTAATTATTTCTATTTCTTTAGGATCATACGGGAAAAGACTTGGTCTAAACAAATCGTGCATCCACTTAGTAAAATCATAATTAGAACCTTCGCCTTTTTCTAAATCAGCCCACAAGGTATCCCACGGTTCATTCGTTTGAGTTTTCCCAAGCACAAAACCCCAACAATAATTACTTACGTTAGTAATATATAATAGTGGATATACTTCTGCAACGTTGTTGTTTAAAATTCTATTTAACCATTCCGTCAAAAATATAGGACGGTTTTTCTGTTGGTAAAAACGAAGTTCCGGCACAAGTTTTTCAAACCTAGAATAACAGTGGAAACTAATTACGTCTGACATTTCAAGAGCGCATTTCCCAGCATCAGAAACAACCTCACCATCTTTTACTCCTCTCCACACGTCTGCAGTTAAAGGCTGAATAGGGTCTTCTGCCCTAACGATTTCAAATAAGGTTTTTAAAATTGCAATAGCACGCTCGTCGCTTATTTGATTGTTTGGCTCATTGTATATGTTCCAACAAAAAACCCTTTCGTCGTTTTTGTATCTTCTTACAGTCTTTTTTATAAACTCCAAAAACGTTTCTTTTAGTTCAGGATACTCATAATAATGCCTTACTGGAATAGCCTTTTCTTCTTCACTTAAAGGAAATCTTCCTTGATGATAACCAAGCGCATATTTTTGTTCTCCCATAGCCTTTGGAACGAATTTTTCGCCACGTGGTAAATCTTCTTCGTGAGTTAATACAACCATTACCTTTTGACCGTATTTTGCGCACAAACTAACGTACTTCTCAAAAATTTCCATGTACGATTCAGGTTCAGCGTAATAAACGTCGAAATTTGCCCAAAGTCGAACGGTATTAAAACCGATTTTTTGACAAAGCGCAAGTTCTCGTTCTGCAGTTTTTAGTTTTTCTTCAGACTTGTATTGTTGAAACATATCTAATCTGTTCGCACAATCGCTTCCTATAAAATTACAGCCACGAAGCCAACCTAATTTTTTATACCATTCATTTGCTTGTTCACAAGTCCATTGCTTATTCATTTTTAATCTTCCTTATCTAAACTTTTTAATTTCTTCCCAAACTATATCATCACACCAGTAATGATGTTTAGGCGTAATTACCAACTTGCAATTATCTTTGCAATTCACTTTGGAATATATCTTTTTAACGGTCTCATAACCCCTTTTAACTCCTTCAATCGGAAAGATAATATCTTCATTCCCGTTTATTATTAAAAGTTTTCTCGGTGCAATTAAAACCGCTAAATCTTGCATATCAAAATATCTATACGCTCCGTTTATATAATTGCAAGCGCAATGGTAAATATCCATAATTGATTCTGGATACGGGCAAAAGGCGCAACTTGGAGCGGAAAGTTTAATTCTTTCGTCATAGCAAGCACAAAAATACGAAGAAGTTCCACCACCCGAATTGCCCGTTATCATAATATCGTTTACGTCGCATTGTGGAAAATTAGGCAAAAGGTCTATTGCTCTAGAAACGTCCCACATTCTTTCTCCCAAAACACTTCTACCAAGTAACATTGCTACGCTTGCCGTGTGATGACACATTTTACCCCATCTTCTTTTTTCTTTTTGAGGTTTAGTTTCTCCCATACCCCTTTGCTCTATTGCAAGCGCAATATAGCCTTGTTCAACTGCCTGTAAAGCAAAAGCCACTCTAGGAATATCTTCTTCGTCCCCGTCGTATTTTGCAACGCCTATAGAGTTATGAAAGCCAGTAGAATGCCCTTGTAGTACGATTGCAACTGGATATTTTTCCTTTCCGGTATCCGGAATAAGCATATAGCATGGAACGACTGCCCCACGTTCACTTTCAAAAGTAAAGCGAATAAAACGGTATCCGTCTCTCATCTCGTCAATTTCAATATCTAAATTAGGTTCGCAAGCGTTTTGGGCAATCAAATCAAGTCCACTAAGTTCTATGAGTTTTGCCCTTATTCTTTCCTTTTGCGTTTCAAAAGACATGTTTTCATCAAACGAATATAAAGGCTTATTCTCCGCCAACAAATCGTGACATTTATCTCCGTTTACTATCATTTTATCTCCTTATTACCGTTTTTCAAAGGTATAATCAATAGTTGCAAAGTCGTTATTTTTAAATTTTACGAGCAACCCAAAGTTAATTAAATTTCTTCCCGAAAGGGTTAAATCAAGTTCTTTTATATGATAATTTGCGTTCTCGTCTAACCCTTGAGCGTAAATACGAGTTTCAACGCCGTTAGGAATAGATATAGGTCGCATAGCAGTAAGTTTTGCGACTCGCTTATCTTTAGAAACGACCATAACCGCAAATAAGTTTTCTTCAAGCGGATTATTTAGCCTATATAAATCGCCGTCTAATATCAACCTTTCATTTAGCCTATATTTATCTACTTGGCTCTTTATTGCCGTTAAGTCTTCTTCGCTTAATTTAGTCGTATCAAGTTCATAACCCGTAGCGCCCAAACTAGCGATATCCCCACGGCTACTAAACGGGGTATTTCTTCCGCATTGATGGTTTGGACAAACCGACACGTGGCAAGACTGCGACGATAACGGATAACACATACTCGTTCCGTACTGAATAATAGTCCGCATATAAGCGTCTGAATCGTCGCTAGTCCAAATTTGTGGGAAATAATAAAGCATTGCAGGGTCGAACCTACATCCACCGCTTGCACAACCTTCAAAGAATATATTTGGAAAACCGTTTACTATTCTTTCGCAAATATCGTATAAGCCTAAAACGTACCTATGATGAGTTTCTTTTCCGTTTACGCCAAGCCAAGCGGAATAATTTTCTGTAAGCGACCTATTCATATCCCATTTTACGTAATCAATAGGATGTTCTCTTAAAATTTTACTTACGCTTTCTACTATATAATCTCTTACTTCTTTTCTTGTTAAATCTAAAACGAGTTGATCTCTACCCGTACACGGCGTTAAACCATCTACTTTCATTGCCCAGTCGGGATGCGCCTTATATAACTCGCTTTGCTCGTTTACCATTTCAGGCTCAAACCAAAGCCCGAATTTTAACCCGTTTTTATGGGTATAATCTATAATCTCTCGTAAATTAACCTTTTCTTCATTGACAAGCCAATCGCCAAGCCCCGATTTATCGTGATTTCTCACCCCAAACCAACCGTCGTCTAAAACGAAGGTGTCAATGTTGGTATTTTTTACGCTATCTACAATTTTACATAATTTTTTTGTATTAAAATCAAAATAAGTCGCTTCCCAGTTATTAATAACGATAGGGCGACTTTTACTTACAAACCTTTCGTTTATAAGATATTTGCGATATAAATCGTGGAAAGAACGACTCATTTCCCCCAAGCCTTTATCAGAATATACCATTACAGTTTCAGGCGAAGTAAACTTTTCGCTAGGTTTTAATTCCCAAGAAAAATCATAGTCGTTTACGCCACCTAAAATACGAACGTTATCGTTTTCCTCAATTTGCGCCTTAAAAACGAAATCCCCACTATAAACTAAATTAAAACCGTACGCTTCGCCTTGACTTTCGTCGGTATTTTTTCTTACGAGTGCCATAAAAGGATTCATTTGCCCAGACGAAACGCCACGTTTACTGTCTATACTGAAAATCCCGTGTGAAAGTTTATTTCTTTCAATAAATCTCTCTCTTAAATGTGCGCCCGGAAGTGTTAACACGTCCCATTTTTTGCTT
>JAFVUV010000001.1 GCA_017502525.1 Clostridia bacterium | reverse complement strand
TTCCAAAATCATAGTGTCTGTTCTTGTAGTTCCTTTATCCACGTTTCCTTGTTCCGCAATCGCTCCACTGGTGTATAGCAGGCTTTCCGTCAATGTTGTTTTTCCTGCGTCTACATGGGCAAGAATGCCAATATTGATTATTTTCATGTGATTGTCCTCATTTTACAGCCCTAAAGGGCATAAAAATCCCCGGCAGTAAAATACTTTTACCACTGGGGATTATAATTTGCGGACATACACATATACAGCATACACCTATTTATGATTGCTGTTTTTTGGATATGTCAAAATTGATAAGGCAAAAGTATTCTTAAATTGGGTACAAAAACCAAGCCCCCCACGAAAGGGACTATCATAATTCTTTGTTCCCACTATTTGATTATAGTTTTATTTAAGAATACCTTGCCGCATATTTTTTACTCCTTTTCGGGAATGAAACTATTATATCATATCAGCCTTAAAAAAGCAAGTACTTAAAATAAATTTTTCTTTCTCTTATATGTAACAATCATACCGACTTTTTGGCATTCAGAATAGATAAACAGTTGAATAAATCAGAATTAGCTAAATTACTGTTTGTCAATCTATTTGAGCTAAAACATTATACCACAAATTGAGCTTGCTCTCAATCTATTTATAAATAAAAATTACAAAATAGACCGACCACGGTGTTGTTTTCGTAGATTGATTTGCTAAATATCTAAATGCTATATTTCCGCAAACCGTTGTTATTCGTAGTCTTTTGCCGAGCATACGCATCAAGGCTACTCAACTTTTGTTGCAAGTATTATACTGCTTTTCTCCAAAAAAGGCAAGCGTTTGAACGTACTGCATCATAAAAAAAGAAAAAATTTTTGATATATAAACGGCAGCGAAATAAAATCCGCTGCCGACATTATATAATATTATTTTACGTTTACCGTAAGTTCGCCATTTACAACGTCAAGCAAAAGCACGTCGTTAGGTTTTAAGCTTCCTGCCACTATCTTTTTAGCAATAAGCGTTTCAACGTTAGATTGAATAAATCTCTTGAGCGGACGAGCACCAAATACTGGATCATACCCAGCAGATACTATCTGTTCAATTGCCTCATCGCTTACTTCAAGATGAAGTTCTTTTTCTTCCAAACGAGATTTTAAACCTTTCAGTAACAACCCTACTATTTTTTTGGTTTCGGTTTGTGTGAGAGGCTTATAAAATACGATTTCGTCAAGACGATTCAAAAATTCCGGGCGGAACTGCGTCTTCAAGAGCCTATTCACTTCGTTTTTAGCTTCCTCAGTAATTTCTCCCGTATTTTCGTTTATTCCCTCCAAGATATACGAAGAGCCAAGATTAGACGTCAATATAATAATAGTATTTTTGAAGTCTACCGTTCGTCCTTGAGAATCAGTAATACGGCCATCATCCAAGACTTGAAGTAAAATATTGAAAACGTCGGGATGCGCTTTTTCAATTTCATCGAAAAGCACAACGGAATACGGCTTACGTCTAACAGCTTCCGTTAATTGTCCACCTTCATCATACCCTACATATCCCGGAGGCGCGCCAATTAAACGAGAAACACTAAACTTTTCCATATATTCGGTCATATCAATTCGAATAATGTTCTTTTCATCGTCAAAAAGCGTCTTAGCCAAAGTTTTAGCAAGTTCCGTCTTACCAACACCCGTAGGACCTAAAAACATAAACGATCCAATCGGACGGTTAGGATCTTGAATACCCGCTCTTGAACGTAAAATAGCTTCGCTTACTTTCTTTACAGCCTCATCTTGACCAATCACTCTCTCGTGTAGAATGTCTTCCAAATTAAGCAACTTACTTTGTTCGCTTTCTACCAATTTAGATACAGGTATCCCCGTCCATTTAGATACGATTTTTGAAATCTCTTCTTCTGTAACTTTATCGTGAAGCATTGTCGTAGATTTTACACTAGCAGATTCCTTTTCTGCCTCTTCTAACTGTTTCTTTAATTCAGGAAGCTTACCATACTTTAGTTCGGCAAGCAAGTTCAAGTTGTACGCTCTTTCTGCGTGTTCTATATCACTATTTACCTTTTGAATTTCTTCACGAAGTGTTTGAACTTTTGAAATAGAAGCCTTTTCATTATTCAACTTTTCTTTCATTTCGTCATAGGTTTTACGCAGTAAAGAAAGCTCGTCTTGTAATGCTTTTAAGCGATTTTGAGATAATGCGTCGGTTTCCTTTTTAAGCGCTGCTTCTTCAATTTCAAGTTGCATAATTTTACGAGCAACGCCATCCATTTCTGCCGGCATACTATCTATTTCCGTTTTAATCATTGCACAAGCTTCATCAATAAGGTCAATGGCTTTATCAGGCAAGAATCTATCGCTTATATAACGATTTGAAAGAGTGGCTGCTGCAATGATAGCATTATCTTGAATTTTTACACCGTGATATACCTCGTAACGTTCTTTAAGTCCACGAAGAATAGAAATGGTATCTTCAACAGTTGGCTCATTAACCATTACCGGTTGAAAACGACGTTCTAATGCAGGGTCTTTTTCAATATACTTTCGATATTCATCCAACGTTGTTGCGCCTATACAATGCAATTCTCCTCTTGCAAGCATAGGTTTCAATAGATTGCCCGCATCCATTGCTCCATCGGTTTTGCCTGCGCCGACTATTGTGTGTAATTCGTCAATGAAAAGAATAATATTCCCTTCTGATTTTTTTACTTCAGATAAAACAGCTTTTAATCTTTCTTCAAACTCTCCTCTATATTTAGCTCCTGCAATCAAAGCTCCTATATCAAGGGAGAATAATTTACGATTTTTTAAACTGTCAGGAACATCGCCTTTCATAATACGTATTGCCAAACCTTCAGCAATCGCCGTTTTACCAACACCCGCTTCACCAATTAATACGGGATTATTTTTTGTTTTACGAGAAAGGATTCTTACTACATTTCTTATCTCATCATCTCTACCAATAACAGGGTCTATTTTACGTTGTCTTGCCCTTTCAACGAGATCCACACCGTATTTATTCAAAACATCATAAGTTGATTCAGGGTTATCGCTTGTAACTCTTGTATTGCCTCTTATTTGCATAAGTGCAGATAAAAAATTCTCCTTTGTTATTCCATTATCTTTTAGAATGGTAAAAACTTCTTTTGAAGGTTTTTCGATAATACCATAAAGCAAATGTTCAACCGATACAAACTCATCTTTCATCTCTTTTGCCTTTTTTTCAGCAAAATTTAATACTTCTGATAAGTCTTGTGAAACGTATTCTCCACCCTTCCCTTGTACTTTTACAAGTTTTTCAATGGAAGATTCAACGTCTTCTATAATTTTCTTGGAGGAAATACCCATTTTCTCAATTACTCTTGCGCATACGCCTTCTTCGTCCGTTAAAAGGGCTTGCAAAAGGTGAAGCGAAGTAATTTGTTGATTTCCATTTTCCTTTGCTACTTCCGTTGCAGAACTTAACGCTTCAATTGATTTTTGTGTAAATTTTTCAGCATTCATAAACTATACCTCCTTAGTTTATATAATAATTTTTCCATTAAATAATTCTCTAAACCTCTTTTCGGTTAATGTAATAGCCAATCTTTCATCATCTTGATTTGATAAGAAAGTATTTAATAATTCATTAAAATCTTTTACGTATTCAGTTATTAGTTCAGCTAATTGTTGTGTTGTTACTTCTTCATTAGGATAATTTAGAACCCTTGTGTATTTAATTCCATCATAGTCATATTTTGCATCGGGATTATAATATCTTTTTTCAAGCAATGCAAATAATCGATAAAAATCATTTACCAAATTAATTAACGTAGTATTTTGTGTACGCAATGTAACTTTCAATTGACCTAAATCCTCTGAATGAGGAAATATTTCTACATTATACTTTATCGCAGGATTGTATCGATAAGATAATGCAGACATTATGGAAGCCATATATTGTGAAGGTTGGTCTAAAAATCTCATAATGCTACCTTCGCCAACTAATCTTTCAATTTCATCAAATAAATTATTAGCTCTAATTGCAGGCGTTTCATAAGAAACTGCGTCCGCTAATATTTTTTCTATCATATTTGACCTACTTAGTCCATTTGCACTCGCAACCCTATCAACAAGCTCTATTACATCATCATTCAATACTAAACTATAAACTGATTTAGCCATAACCATCTCCTTTTTTATATATTATATACCCATTTTTTAATTTTGCAAGCGTTTTTATATAATTTTATTTACAAATTATTAAATTTTTTTTGCAAATTTTATTTTTAGTACAAAAAAACTCCTTGTGATAATCACAGGGAGTTCTTATAAATTATAGCTGTTAAACGCATTATTTTGTTAAATTCTTATTGGTTTTTCTAAATTAGGGTTTTCTTTCCAAAAACTATAATGATTCTCTATTATCGCCTTATATCTATTTACCCTTTCCTCACAGTTTCTATTAAAAATATCCGCAAGCACATCAATAAGTTTACCATATTCTTCATCAGAAGTTCCTCTTCGTTTAACATCTCTTCTAAAATATTTTATAAGAGTATTTCGATAATATTCATACATTTCTTTATAAATATTATCTTCAAGCAAATCTTTATTCAGCCTAAGATAACGGTGCAACCAAGTAAATAATTCTTTTCTGCCACGTTTAAACCAATAACGTTCAAAACGCCGAATTTTTCTTTTTTCTTTTCTATCCATCTATTCCTCTTGATATATATTTATTATTTTTTTATTTTTCCGTTTTGCATAATCGTAAGCAATTTTTGTTCCGCTCTTTGGTTGATATGTTCCTATCGACCTTTTAGATTCTTTTCTTCTTTGTGGTTGATATTTTTCATTATAGTAAAACACACAAAAATCACTATCATCAATCATTGCATAATTTCGTTCTACATAACTTGCCTTGCCTGATGAATATTTCGTTTTATGCTCTACTTCTTCTTCAACACCGAGTAAAGTTACAGGGCGTTTTTCAAAATGAGAATAGATTTCCTCCCAATACTCACGCTCACTTTCCAACGTGCAAGTTTCACTTCTACAAGTGTAAGCACGTCGTTGTATATTGTTATACTTTTCTTTTAGGTCAGTCACGATAGAATGACATAACGTATCAAAATCACTTCTACTGCCAAAGTTAAAAATCCTAACGTTTTCTTTTAATATAAGCATTTCAATTACATCTCTAACACTTTTCTCAATACTAATGTCGTTAGGAATTTTTCTATGCCCAATGAAACAACATTTTTTTATTTCCATTTTTTATACCAATCCATTTGAAATAAAAAAAGCCGTAGAAAACTATCTTGCGTTTTCATTCGGCTTTTAATTGTTTATTAAGTTTTAAGCACAATTAAGAATGCCGCCTTCTTGCGAAAGCGGCACCGCAGATTATACCCTTTCACAAGCTACCACACTTCTTTTTTCGCTTACTTCTGCCATAAAGGAATTGCAAACGGATTGGATATAATACTACCGAAATTATACCCTTTATAACAGAAATATATTAAATTAGCGAAACGGGATTACCCCTATTTTATAATAAAAAAGAAATGTGGTATGTATTTATTATACTACTTATGAATAAAAAAGTCAATGCAAAACGCATCGCCTCCGAAAAGTTGTTCCTACGGAAAGCAAAAAAATAAAGAGATTGCTCTTGCGAACAATCTCTTTTTGGCCTTTCCGGCGGGAATTGAACCCACAGTCTATCGCTTAGGAGGCGATTGCGTTATCCGATTACGCTACGGAAAGATTTTAACGTTTTGAAAGTTATTTTACGATACAAAAATTAAAAAAATTATACCAATTTTTATACCGATTTGTTTTTTTATGTTGACAAAACACAATATATGGTGTATATTTACTCTTTTATGTACTATATTTAGTGATATGTAGTGGATAAGCGATTTCCTTAGGAGGGGCTTGTTATATCCATTTAACTAAGGAAGCTTATATATTTTTTATTATATTATATTTCTATAACTTTGCTTATTTATATTAACATTTTATTTCGTTTTTTTCAAGTGTTTTCTTAATGTTAATTTTATAATTTTTTTACTTTTTAGTATAGTTAATTACTTTTAGGATAAAATCTTATACAAACGATTAAGTAACCATTATATACCTAAAATACATAAACTGATAATGGGAAATTACTTGATGCGTTCGGAGACAGTATGATTAAAAGAGGAGAACTATACTATGCAGATTTAAGTCCCGTCGTCGGCAGTGAACAAGGTGGTATACGCCCTATTCTAATAGTGCAAAACGATACGGGCAATAAATACAGTCCGACTATAATTGCGGCGGCTGTAACAAGCAAGATAAACAAGGCTAAACTTCCAACTCACATTGAACTTTCCGCTCACGAATTTGGACTCAGCAAAGATTCTGTTATTTTGCTTGAACAAATCCGTACGCTTGATAAACGCCGTCTTAAAGAGCGCATTGGGGAACTATCCCCCCTTACAATGAAAAAGGTTAATACTGCTCTTTTAATAAGCCTCGGCTTTGGAGAAAATCTAAACGCAATTAATTAAACATTTACTCTTAGACGCAAATATAGATTTTCACCTTAGTTACAAATATTTCTCCAAGCCATAAAACTCCTCGTACGCCTTAACACACTCGTTTACAGCAAGAAATACTGCCGACGTATCAAAACGCGCGTCGTGATACCCAGTTTCGTCTCCAAACAGTTTTTCGGAGACGTTTTTTATTTGAAAATCATAAATATCTAAAAACTTACACAACTCGGATAATTTAGGATATTTATAACCTACGCCTTTAGCCCTAGTTAGTTTACAAAGCGATGTGGTTTTTTTCATTGAACAAAATTCGTTTTTAATTGGAAACACTTTTCCTAAACGTTCAAACTCTGCGCGCATAAACATAAAGTCGAAAGAAGTGTTATGCGAAACGGTTAAATCCGCACGCTTAAAATCTTTCTCTATAACATCAATATAATCTCTAAATCTTTTGCCTTCTGATAGAATTTTTAGCTTTTCAACTGAAAAGCCGTGTACCATAAACGCACTGTATTCCATACTATCGACAGTGAAGAAAAAATTGCGTGTTTGCAAACTATCCTTACTTTGCATAACGTAAGATAATTGACATATTTGACCGGGATTAAGCCCCGTTGTTTCCGTATCGAAATAAATTATCATAATTTACATTAAAGGGGCAAAACGTTGTTCGTTTTGCCCCACGAATTTTTTATTAAGCAATTAATAGTTCTGCGTATCTGCTTTCATATTTAACAACGTATCCACCATCGTTATAAACGTAATCGTTCAAAATTTTATTTTGAGCATTGGTTAATACCGTGTTCACTTTAGTTGATGCAACGCTATCAAACAAGGTGTAAAGGAAATGGTCTTTGTCTTCAAAGTCATCCCAATTATCAATCATATCGTTAAGAACGCTTTGCCAATCAGCTTTACCATACTTATTACAAAAAGCTTCTAAATATTCATCAAGAGTTTCATATGCAAAGGTGTTATCAAATACTTGTGAATAGAACATAATGTGATAACCGTAATCAGTTGCAACCATTATATAACTCTTATTGCCGAGCGTTGCACCGCTATCTAAAACGTCTGCTCTAGCGTCGGTATCCATACCGAGAAGAATTCTACCAGCGTCAGCAAATTCTTGCATATAAGTTTCACTACCACCTAATTCGGGAACGGGTGCAATACTGTAACCTTTATAAGTGTTAAGCGAACCACTATCAGTCGAGAAAGCAAACAACAATTCGTTAATTTTTTCATCGTATTGAGCAAGGTCACCATCTACGTTTACTACTTTGTAGTAAGCGTTAGGAGCATCTGTCTTTTTAACGTCGTTTTGCGTGCCACCGTACAAATAAGTTTCCATCATTTCAATAAAGGAAGTAAGGTTAAATTTTCGTACGTTTGTTACTGAATATTCAGCCTTATAATTTTCGGGTTCTTCTTCGCCGTTAGCAACGGGATTTAACAACTTAACATCACCTTGGAAAGGTAAGCTATCAGTTGCAAAAGCATAATCGCCCGTGAAGGTGTATTCTGTTCCGGAAAGTTGTCCGTCGTAACCGCTCCAAATCCAGCTATAACGCATATCTTTTACGGTAATATTGTTAAACAAGTCTTTTCTATATTCAGCCTTGTCTTTTTCAAACTGTTCTTTCTCTTCTACGGTAGGTTGAGGATTTAACTTCTTCCAATCATCAACGTATTTAGTGATTTTAGCAGTAGTCGTGTCGTTTGCGCCTAAAAGCAAGTTGTAAACGTAACCGTAAGTGCCGTTATTGTTAACGAGAACGGGGTCTGATGCAGTTGCTGAAGAAAGTTTTTCAGCAAACTCAGTTTCAGTCATATTGTTTTGAGTGTTAAATCTATCCGCATAAACTTCAGCCAAATCGCTTAAAGACACAGTCTTTCTAGCTTCAGTAATAATACTCTTTTCAAATCTATCAAGAAGTGCTTGTTCTTTATGGCTTTGCAAAGTTTCTTGATAGTAAGTGGTTTCGGTAAGACTGTTAGTGTAATCGCCCAAAAGTTCGTTTGACCTTAACAAATTAATAACTTTATTGTAAGCCTTTCTTCTTTCAGCATTTTCCACACCGTCGTCAATTATAACGTCACTATCAGTATAAACGTAGTCGGTTTTAGGATAATCTTTACCGTAAACGTATTGACCTTTTTGAGTATCGTCAAGTTTCTTTTCGGCATTTTTAGCATTTGTGGGAATAGTTCTAACCGCTTCAGGCATAGAGTCTTGAACTTTATCTTCTACGTCCATATAACTTGTGATAAGTTCATTCATATTTTTAACCGTAGAATAGAGCGCATCCATCTTTTCGCTTGCCGTTAAGTACCTATCGATATCCCAATTGCCTTTCGTGCTATCGACGATGGTTTCATTTGATTTGTTAAATTCTTGCATAGCGTATTGAACGTAAACTCTATTGTTAACCAAATTGTTAACAATCATTTTAACTACTTTTTCACGTGTATAACCGTAACTATATTCATACATATAGCCGTAGTTGAGGTAAGCCATAGCGATATCTTTTTTATAGATTTCGTCCGCCTTTTCCATATCCGAAGAAATTTTAACCGTTGCAATAACCTGATTCATATCTTTTTTGCTGTTGGTGGTTATAAGTTTGCAACCGCCTAAAAAAGTTAAGCCCATTATTAAGGTCATCATTAAAGAGGCTATCGTAATAAATGTTTTTCTCATATAAATCTCCCACGAAGAAGTTTCAAATTAATATTATACCCATAGATTATATACTATACGGCAAAAAATTGCAATCGATTTTTTATCTTTTATAATATGAATTATAAAGGAAATTCAATCTTTTTTAAAATTTTACACCGTAAGGGTTAAAAATTCTCTTAAAATTTCTAACATTTGCGCATTAGTTTTTTCAGTTTTAATAAACTCTATCGCCGGCGCGTTTGCCATTGTCACAATAATTCGACCTTTAAATTTGTCCATTGCACTAGCAAGCCTACTATCTGCAAAAACTGAAAAATCGTTAAAAATTAGAGCCGTCTGCTCTCTTTTAACCACTATTTCTTTAACCGAAAGTTTCATTGCTAGCATTTTAACGACTGCGATATTTATTAAATTTTCCGTCTCCTCCGGTATCTTACCGTAAGCCTCGCTAATCTGCGTTATAAACTCTTCTTCCGTGTCAAGCGAATTTATCTCGGCAATTTCTTTATACGCATCCATACGCGCAACGTTACTTTCAATATAATCGTCCGGAATAAACGCCGTCACCCTTATATCCAAGTCGGGAACGGTTTCCACCTTGCCTGTAAGTTCTTCCCTTAACAGTTTTGAATACAATTCGTAACCGATTTTTTCCATATGTCCGTGCTGTTCCGCGCCTAAAATATTGCCAGCGCCCCTAATTTCAAGGTCGCGCATAGCAATCTTTATTCCACTTCCCATTTCGGTAAATTCTATAATCGCATTAAGGCGTTCAAAAGCAGTATTTGAAAGTATCTTTTCGCGCTTAAACGTAAAGTACGCATACGCAAGCCTATCGCTTCTGCCTACCCTACCCTTTAACTGATAGAGCGTAGAAAGTCCTAGTCTATCCGCATCAATGACTATAAGTGTGTTTGCCTTTGGCAAGTCTATACCATTTTCAATAATGGTTGTGGAAATAAGCAAGTCGTATTCACCGCGATAAAACGCCAGAATATTTTTTTCCATTTGACGCTCTTCCATTTGACCGTGAACTACCGTAACGCGCAAATCGGGCATAATATTTTTAATTTTTTCAGCAAAAGAAAATATACTTTCCACGCGGTTATAAAGCATAAACGCTTGACCACCACGATTAACTTCTCTTGAAATCGCATCCTTAATTAGCGTATCCGTTTCTTCGGTAACGTAAGTTTGAACGGGCAAGCGTTTTTTGGGTGGAGTATTGATAGTGCTTATTGAACGAATACCAGATAACGACATATGAAGTGTTCTTGGTATGGGCGTTGCCGTCAAAGTTATCGCGTCAACGTTAGTCTTAAGCAGTTTGATTTTTTCTTTATGTTCAACGCCGAAACGCTGTTCTTCGTCAAGCACCAAAAGTCCTAAATCTTTGAACTTAACGTCTTTACTTAATAGACGGTGCGTGCCGATAATAAAGTCAATTTCACCGTTTTCAAGTTGGGTTAAAATACGACGCTGTTGACTTGGATTTTTAAACCTATTTAGACAGGCGATTTTTATACCGAAATCCTTAAACCTTTCAAGCGCGGTATTATAATGCTGTTCGGTTAAAATAGTAGTTGGGGCAAGCATAACCGCTTGTTTACCGTTTACTATCGCGCGAAATACCGCACGGAACGCCACTTCGGTCTTTCCGAACCCCACGTCACCACACACTAGCCTATCCATAACTTTACCGCTAGTCATATCTTCTTTTATGTCTTGATTAGCAATCGTTTGGTCGGGCGTGTCTTCAAAGGGAAAAGAACTTTCAAACACGCGTTGAAGTTCGTCGTCTTCGCTGAACTTATAACCTTTTAATTCGTCGCGTTCTTGATACAATCTTTTAAGGTCGAAAGACATCTTTTTAATGCTTTCTTTAACCCTGTTTTTAACACGTTCAAAATCTTTACCACCAATTTTTGAAAGGTGCGGTTTTTTCTCGCCACCCAAATACCTTGTCAAAATATCCATTTGTTCAACGGGAACGTATAGGATATCTCCACCAGCATATTCTACGGCAACGTAATCTTTAGTGCCTTCGGTAGTGGTTATCTTTTTATTGCCTAAAACTCTACCTACACCGTGCACTTCGTGTACGCAATAATCACCCGCTTCGGGGGCTGTAAAAAAGCCTTTTCTTTTAGTGCGGATTTTTTTGTTGAGTGCAGGTTTTACGAACAGATTGCCACTACCTACGACGACGGTTTTTTCTTCGTGGAATATAAACCCACGTGAAAGTTTTTTAGATATTATATTAACGCCTTGAAGTATATCGCCGTTAATGGTTGAGGCAATACCTTTGCTAGATAATTCAAAACAGAAATTTTCCGCGCGTTTGATATCGCCCGTAAATACGGTGATTGAATAACCCGATTTAAGCCAATTGTTTATATCCGTAAAAATCTCTTTAAAATCAAGTTGATAATCGGCAATCCCGCTCGACTGAGGGTTTATAATTTTAAGCGGATTAAAAAATGGAATTACCGCCGACAAAGTTTGCATTGCCGAAAGTCTATATTTTTTAAGTTTTTCAATAAGCGCATCTATACCGCAAAAGTTTTTATCTGCAAAAGAAAATACTTCGCCCGCCGTTTTTAGCGATGATAAACGCTCGTTAAACTCAGTCTGCGTAAGCGTTGCAAGTTCATTTACCCTGCGCGCTTCGTCAATTATCACGACTGCGTTATCGGCAATATAATCAAAAACACTTCCACAATCAACCGAAAGCGGACTTAAAACACCTAGTCCGTCAGCATTACGGCACTCTATCGCAGTTTCTAAGTCTTCAACGATTTCTTTCAAGCGCTGTTTTGCGCCTTTATCAGCAGTTCTGTATTCATCAAGTATCGTGTTTTTAATTTGCTTTAAGTCGTCGTTTATAAAAGTAAACTCTTGCGCTTGCAAAATTTTAATTGTATCAATAAAACCTAAATTTTCTCTACTTTCAAAATCAAACTTTTTAATACTTTCAACAGTATCGCCAAAAAAGTCTACGCGCACGGGGTTTTCTTGCCCTACGGCAAACACGTCTAAAATATCGCCTCTTAGAGAAAAAGTGCCTTGACTAACCACGGCATCCACTCTTTGATAACCTAAATCAACTAAATTCGATACGGTTTGTTCTTGACTAGTATCCTTATCTTTCTCAAGCGTAATTGAGCGTATAGTTTTTGGGGCGATTTGCATAAGCGTTTCAGCAGTAACGATTAAAACGTCAGCATCCTTGGCACCGTCCAACGCACAAATTCTGTTATACGCGTTATCCTTAGAAAACGCTTTACTGTAAAGCAAAAGTTCGTCTTTTGGCGGAATTATCACGCAAGATTTATTTGAAAGTTCCATTATCGCTTCTTTAGCAATGCGTGCTGTAAGCATATCTTTAACCAAATAAACGACTTTTTCATCGACCGTGCTAACTAGATAGTTTTTAAACGCGTCCGTAACGCCGAAAACCGCCGAAGGAATACCTTGGCGGATGCACTCGTTAAATTCCTTAACGGAATTTTCACGGTTTTTTAGTTGTAATATATTGTTGGACATAATTTGCTGTTAAATACTAAATTTTGTCTATTCCGTCTTGCCGTTATAACTTTGCATTATATCTTGTAATTTTTTGCCCGAAGCAAAATCCACAGCGCAATCACACGCAACGGAAATCGCTTTATCAAAAACGGGTTTATCTTGTTCTTTTATACCCGAAAGCACCAAATTTATAAGTGGAATTTGCGTTTCTTCTTTAGGTTTAAAACCAATTCTTACCCTAGGAAAATCTGTTGCACCCGTTTCTTGTATAATATTTCTCATACCGTTATGCGTGCCTGCAGAACCACTTTCACGAATTCTAATTATCCCTTTATAAAGGTCGTAATCGTCGTATATAACCATCATATCTTTGGTAGGAATTTTATAAAATGATAAAAGTTCCCTAACGCTTTCCCCGCTTAAGTTCATATAAGTTAAAGGTTTAGCGATAATGATTTTTTCCCCACCAATTCTATGCTCGGCAATTAGCGCGCGACACTTGTTTTTATTAAAAGTAACGCCAAATTTTTCCGCAACCCTATCTACACTCATAAAACCAAGGTTGTGAAAAGTATTTTTATACTTGTCATCAGGATTTCCGAGTCCCACGATAAGTTTCATTTTTTATCTCCGTTCAAAAATATTAAAAGCCGTTTAGATAAACGGCTTTCTTTTGTGTTTTTTAGGTTTTGTACAAATTACAAAGCCATATATTATTAGTCTTCGTAAATCGCAGAAAGCGAAGTGTCAGAGTAAATAGTATTAATTGCTTTAGCAACGAGTTTTGCAACCGAAAGAACTTTAATCTTAGGATTATTTCTAACTTCTTCAGGAAGATTAATCGTATCTAATACTACGATTTGCTTGATGGGAGAAGCGATAAGTCTTTCCATTGCAGGACCACTTAAAACACCGTGTGTACAGCAAGCGTAAACTTCTTTTGCACCGTTATTAACGAGTGCTTGCGCGCCTTGGCAAATCGTACCGGCAGTATCAATCATATCGTCAACCATTATACAAGATTTACCTTTAACGTCGCCGATAACGTTCATAACTTCGATTGCGTTTGCTTTTGGACGACGCTTGTCCACGATAGCAAGTGAAGCATTCACTCTTGAAGCGAAATTTCTTGCTCTGCCAACGCTACCAACGTCAGGAGATACTACGCACCAATTTTCGTCCATCTTGTTCTTGAAATATCTAGCAAGAATAGGTGCACCGTAAAGGTGGTCAACAGGGATATCGAAGAACCCTTGAATTTGTGCTGCGTGGAGGTCCATTGTAAGAACTCTATCCGCACCGGCACTAGTTAAAATATCAGCAACTAATTTTGCCGTAATCGGGTCTCTGGGGCGAGCCTTTCTATCTTGTCTTGCATATCCGAAGTATGGCATAACAGCCGTAATTCTTCCTGCAGATGCTCTTTTGCAAGCGTCAATCATTATGAGTAATTCCATAAGATTGTCGTTTACGGGTATAGAAGTTGATTGAATAATAAATACGTCTCTACCTCTAACCGTTTGGGGAAGCGTGATGCTTATTTCGCCGTCGGAAAACTTGCCGACTTCAGCTTGACTTAACGGAATATTAAGTTCAGCTGCAACAGCCTCTGCTAAAGGTCTGTTTGAGTTACCCGAAATAACTTCAATTTTGTTGCCGTGTGTAATCATTTTTTTATTTTCTCCTAATGTAACTTTATGTACATATAGTACTTACCTATATCTTACAACTAAATATCTATTTAGTCAAGGCTTTTTCGGTTTCTCTTTGCTTTAAAATAATTTTTTATCATATTTGCACAAATTTGTTGTTGTACTCCACCGACGAACTCAGTAGAGTGGTTAAGTCCACTATCTGATAAAACGGTATATTTACTTTGCGCGCAACCACTTTTAGGTTCGTACGCACCGAAATACACCTTTTTTATGCGCGCGTTCACGATTGCGCCCGCGCACATTGCGCACGGTTCTATCGTAACGAAAAGTTCCGCGTTATCAAGTCGCCAACTCTTAAGCTTCTTGCACGCTTTATTTATTGCAAGAATTTCTGCGTGAGCGGTGGCAAGTTGCGTTTTTTCCATTAAATTATGCGCGCGCGCAATAATTTTCCCATCTAACACGACTACCGCGCCGATAGGAACTTCATCCTTAATCAAAGCTTTTTCTGCCTCTTTTATTGCCACACTCATAAATTTTTCAACCATATTTTCTCCGTAAGCGCATTTGTTAAAACGTTTAATACGCCTTTATTCTTTTGATATATACTATCCAAATATTCTTCGCCTATAGGGTGTTCTAATTCGTCAGCACCCACTTCTATCGTTAAAGCGGGAATTTTAAGTTGCTGAACGCACCAATCTTTATATCCACCCGTTGAGTTTGGCGTTAATTTAACCTTATACCCCGTTTCGCGCGCAACTGCGTTAGCAATACTCTTATCACGCTTGCGCATATTTCCTTTTTGACCGAACTCCCAATATATTTCTTCGCCTTTTGCGTGATAACTCACCGTCATATTAGGCTTAACTTTTAAAGTGTATTCACAAAGCAAACTACTCTCTTTTTCAGATAAAGGATATTCGCCGATAAAATCGCTGTCTCCTGAAATGATTTTATTAAATTCGCCCATTCCCCATCGCGCAGGGAAATTCACGTTTAAGTCCACGCCCCTGCCGTTTGCTTTATACAACCGATTAAAGTTCTCGCATATACATACGCCGTCGGGATTAATAAGCGGTATAAAGTGTACCGTTCCCACCCTGCCAAAATTATAAAAATCTTGCGCAAGGCGTATTGATAACAGTGTGGTTATATGCTCTCTTGCGTGCATACCGGACTGAACAACTATAATGGGAAAATCGCTTTTCCTAACCGTAATACAGTAAATAGGTAATCCGAACAAACTGTTGCCTATTATTGATTTTTCGCCCTTAAAAGTTTGGTAAAATAACGATACTTTGTCAATTATGCGCATACGTTATTTTATGCGCGAAAATTTATTTATGATATGGACTATTTGAATTTATTGTAAACGCCCTGTATATTTGTTCTGTAAGCATTAATCTAAACAAGGTATGTGGAAAAGTCATATCCGAAAACGACATTAAAATATCCGCTTTATTTTTTACCGCGTCCGAAAGTCCATAAGAACCGCCTATAACAAAAGTTATTACCCCACCACCTAAATCGCAAACTTCCTTAATGGTTTTTGCGAGTTTTTCGCTGGAGAATTTTTTACCTTCTATAGCCATAGCAACTATTTTGCCTTTTAAGTGCGGTAAAATTTTTTCGGCTTCTTTTTCTTTAATGACACTAACTATCGCATCGTCAACCGACTTAAAATTTTCTTCTTGAATTTCAGTAATCTTAAAATCACAAAATTTAGAAAGGCGTTTTGAATATTCACTTATACCGTCGGCGAAATATTTTTCCTTTACCTTGCCCACGGCAACTATATTGACTTTTATCATATTTAACCACCTAAAATTGAATTAAGCATTGAACCAAAGGTCAAAAATAAGCAAACGAAAAACCCAACACACGCAAAAGCGTAAAAGCCACGTACTTTAGCCGTTTGTTCCGCCTTTTTCTTCTTTGTTGCAAAGACCGTAAATACGCACACCGTTAAAAGCGCCAAGATGCCAAAAACTATATACAGCGGATTATATAAATTTATAGAAACCTTAAAATACTCTAAAAGTATAACGGTTAAATTGTTTAATAAGTGCGCTATTATGCACGGAATAACGCTACCGCACGCTATCGCAAGTGCCGTTAAAACCGCGCCGTAAACGAATTGATATAACAACTGTGCCAACGAACAATGATAAAGCGCAAAACAAAGCCCCACCGTTAAAATAGCGTAGATAGGTTTAACGCCTTTAAGGCAGTTAAGCAACAACCCGCGAAAAAAGAATTCTTCAAACACCGCAGGTAAAAGCGCAAACGTCAAAATGCAAACTAATAATTGCCCGACGTTATCTAACGGTACGTTAACGCCATCGATATTCGCGCCCCATTTATTTAATAAGTTTACGAACGCGTCGTTAACGAAGCCTAAACCAAACAGCATACTTGCAGACACAACCACCGCTAATACCACGTATAGCCAGTTAAATTTATTTACCCCGACAATTTTTAATAACGGTTTTTTCGTGTATGATTTAAACAATAAAATTACTAATAAAAAAGTAAGCGCTGGAAAGCAAGAGCAAACGAGCGTATAAGTGGCGTTTGCCGTACCAAAAATAGCGCCTACTATCGCTTGACCGAAAAAACTAATCAGCACAAACGCAACCGTCATCAACGCAAACGTAATTCCACCACCATTTGGCGAATTCAAGTATTCAAAATTTTTGAACTCATTATCATAATACATACTCACATTTTACTATATTTTACAAATTAAGTAAATCGTTTGACCTAAAAAAGCATTATAAAAGCCCCCTTGTTGCAAGGGGGCTTTTGGATATTAACTTCTAGGAGAATAGTTTGGCGATTCTTTAGTGATTGAAATATCGTGTGGGTGGCTTTCTACGAGCGTTGCGTTAGTAATTCTAACAAATTGAGCGTTTTTACGTAATTCGTCAACAGTCTTCATACCACAGTATCCCATACCTGCACGGATACCACCGCACATTTGGTAAACGATTTCAGAAAGCGCGCCACGATAAGGTACACGACCTTCAACACCTTCGGGAACAAGCTTTTTAGCGTTTTCTTGGAAGTATCTATCTTTACTACCGCAAGCCATAGCGGGAAGTGAACCCATACCCCTATACACTTTAAAGCTTCTGCCTTGATAAATTTCTATTTCGCCGGGGCTTTCTAAAGTGCCTGCAAACAAGCTACCAATCATAACTGCAGCCGCACCACCACCGATAGCTTTGGTAATATCACCGCTATATTTAATACCACCGTCAGCAATAACTTTTTTGCCGAATTTTTCTGCTCTTTCAGCACAGTCCATAACTGCGGTAAGTTGTGGCATACCGATACCTGCAACTACGCGGGTAGTACAAATTGAACCGGGTCCGATACCAACCTTAACAACGTCAGCACCTGCTTCGATAAGTGCTTCAGTTGCGTCAGCCGTTGCAACGTTACCTGCGATAATGGGAAGTTTGGGGTATGCTTGTCTTATTTTTCTAACCATTTCGATAATGTTTTTAGAGTGGCCGTGCGCACTGTCAACGCAAATAACGTCAACTTTTGCTTTTACTAACGCTTCAACTCTTTCTAAAGTGTTGATTGAAACGCCAACTGCCGCACCAACTAAAAGCCTACCCTTCTTATCTCTTGCCGAGTTGGGATATTGAATAGCCTTTTCTATATCTTTAATGGTAATAAGTCCTTTAAGATAACCTTGTTCGTCAACGATAGGAAGTTTTTCAATTCTATGTTTTCCTAAAATCTTTTGCGCCTCGTCAAGTGAAGTTCCAACGGGTGCGGTAACGAGATTTTCTTTGGTCATTATATTTTCAATAGGTTGTTCGAAGTTGCTTTCAAAACGCAAATCTCTGTTTGTTAAAATACCAACGAGTTTTCCTTCTTTGGTAATCGGCACACCGCTAATGCGGTATTTTTCCATAAGAGCAAGCGCGTCGCTAACCAAGTTTTCAGGTTCTAAAAAGAAAGGGTCTGTAATAACGCCGTGTTCACTTCTTTTAACCTTGTCAACTTGTAAAGCTTGTTCTTCTATCGACATGTTTTTGTGGATAATACCGATACCACCTTCTCTTGCCATAGCGATAGCAAGACGCGATTCGGTAACCGTATCCATAGCCGCCGACATAAGCGGAATATTAAGCTTTAAGTCGGGCGTTAAGTAGGTTGCAAGTGATACTTGCGAGGGAATTACGTCACTGGCTTGCGGTACTAAAAGCACGTCGTCAAAAGTTAAGCCTTCTTTAATAATTTTACCCATGTTGTTCTCCTTTTTTATCCTAATAGTTGTTCGTTTATATAGTCAATTTCATTTTTTACGTCAGTTTGATTTAATAATTCAAGTTTATCTTTTATTGCTTGAAGTTGTTCGTTCGTTACGTTTTTCAGCCCGTAAACTAATACGGTATACGGATTATCTTTGGTATAAGAATAATCGTTAACGTAATTTTCAGCAACGGTTAACGCATCACTAAACTTTCCGTTATTTGCGAGCACAAAAACATAATTACCACAATAATATTCTACGAGTGATAATTTTCCGCTTTGAGATTGGCTATCGCAAAAAGTATCAAAATCCTCGTGTTCTACCATTTCCCCAAGATATCTTTCGGCACGCACACAGTCGCTTTCTATATCAATTTTATTAACTAAAACTGACAGGTCGTTAATATCGTTGGTTTTTAAATATTGTTTTTCATAAAAGAAAACGGAGGCAGAATAATTGCCTACGCTATCAAAAATCCCCGCGGTAAACCCGGGCGCAAAGATTGCAACCGCACTAAACGCGATTATCATTGTGCCTATCAAAGATGCTAGTGTTATCAAAGTTGTTTTAATAACGAGTTTCTTCAATGCCGTGGTTCCCATACTTTATTTAAAACATAATTTGTATTATTTTAGCAAAGATTATTTAAAAAATCAACCCTTTAGACTAAAAAATTTATAATTTACTCATTACTTTTTAAATTAGTTCATAATTTAGTGATAAGGAGAAGTTTTTTATGAAAAAACTAAAGTTTTGTATTTGTTTTCTTGTTTGCTTTTCAATAGTATTTTGCGGTTGTAAAACACCTAACCCACTATTTCCGTTGGTTAGCGAACTCCGTAGCGACGTTTTTAGTGGTTCTAGCGAAAATTTATCGCTTACGGCGTGTTACGGCTTTAACGAAACGCCAAAACTAAACGACGCAAAAATCGGCGAGCGCGTTTACCTGTTGCAATTTAAGTTAAAAGATAAAAGTACCGACCAAACTTCTTACGGCATAAAACTCGATTTTAACGGTCAAACTTATAAATCTGATTTTAAGCTACACCTCGTCAGCCACACGCTATCCGCCGTTATTGAAATAGACGACTTTAACCTAAAATCATTTGAAGTTACCGTAACTTACGGTAGCCAAAGTGAAGTTATAACTCTTAACTCTAAAGTCCCCGAAAACACGCTTAATTATACTTCTGCTCTAGATTGCCTTTATAAAGAACAACGCGCACTTATTGACACATATCAAAACGATAACGGCGACCTTGAATTAGAAGTTTGCGCACGCATCATAGTTAAAAAAGAACACGCTTACTGGTACGTGGGTTTAAGTGGCAAAAACGGCAATCTTAAAGCACTTTTAATAGACGGTATCACAGGCGAAACGCTTGCAATTAGAGAAATTTTTTAACACCGTATTTAAAGCAAAATTTAAAGCAACAAGCGACAAAAAATTTGTCGCTTTTATTTTACTTTTTAATGTTAAAATTGTCTTTTAACGAAACGATTTCGCTAACTATTTCTTTACCCTTTACGTCAAGGCGTTTAAAATAACCCGTGCGCATTAATTGATAAGAAACGTTTTTATCGTTTTCAAAAATATAAGGTTCTACTTTACCGTTGAAAATCTTAACGCTTTCTTTATTCATACGCTCAGAAAAATCTTGTCCTGCATATTCTTCATCGTTAAGAAGGTATCCGTATTGACGGATTTCAACGTCTTTAGCAGTATCTGCGTTAACCCATTGAATAACGCCCTTACATTTAATTCCCGAAGTATCGTTACCACTCTTGCTTTCAGCAACGTATGAGCATAAAAGTTCTTTTACGCTTCCGTCGTCGTTAAAAATCACGTCGTCGCACTTAATAATATACGCACTCTTTAAGCGCACGTACCCATCCTTTTTCAAACGGAAATATTTGGGTGGCGGAGCAAGTGAAAAATCGTCCGCATCAATATAAATATTTTTAGAAAAATCAATCTTTCTCGTTCTCTTAACTTCTTCGTTTGGATTGATTTCAAAATCAACTTGTTCACTTTTGCCGTCAGGATAGTTTGTAATAGTAACTTTAAGTGGCTTTAACACGCCCATAGCGCGTTCCGCGTGCGCGTTAAGGTATTCTCTAATGCACGCTTCAAGATAACTGATTTGAACTTCAGAGTTCGCTTTACTTACGCCTATTCTAGCGCAAAAATCTTTTAGCGCTTCAGCGGGTATACCACGATTACGAAGTCCAGTTAAAGTTGGCATTCTTGGGTCGTCCCAACCGTCAACCGAACCGTCTTCAACGAGTTTTTTTAGATAACGCTTACTCATAACAAGGTTGGTTACGTTAAGTCTAGCAAACTCAATTTGACGGGGTTTAGGATTAAACCCAAGTTCAATACCTACCCAATCGTATAAAGGTCTATGGTCTTCAAATTCAAGCGTACAAAGCGAGTGCGTTACGCCTTGCAAATAATCGCAAATGGGATGCGCGTAATCATACATAGGATATATGCACCATTTATCACCCGTTCTATGGTGAGTTTGGCGTAAAATTCTATAAATTACAGGGTCGCGCATATTGATGTTTGGCGATGCCATATCGATTTTAGCACGCAAACATTTTTCGCCGTCCTTAAATTCACCGTTACGCATTGCGGTAAAAAGCGCAAGGTTTTCTTCCACGCTTCTATTTCTATAAGGGCTTTGCTTTCCCGCTTCAGTTAAAGTACCACGATTTGCACTTATTTGTTCAGGCGTCATATCGCATACGAACGCTTTGCCCTTTTTAATTAGTTCAATCGCAAAATCGTAAATAGTTTCAAAAAAATCAGACGCGTAAGTTTCTTTATCCCAAGAAAAGCCAAGCCATTTAATATCCGCTTTAATCGCATCAACGAATTCAGTTTTTTCCTTAGAAGGATTAGTATCGTCAAAGAAAAGATTGCATTTGCCGTTGTATTTTTCTTTAACGCCAAAGTTTATACACAAAGACTTTGCGTGACCTATGTGCAAATATCCGTTAGGTTCGGGGGGGAAGCGCGTATAAGTTCCGCTCACCTTTCCACTTTCTAATTCTTCGTTAATAATTTGTTCAATAAAGTTAGTTGCTTCAACCATAATTACACCATTATTAATTTTTTCGTTAATATTGTAACACAAAATATAAAATAAGTATATCATAAAAAGGCAAAAACCCAAAGTAAAATTCAAATATTTTATATTTTAGTTTTAATTCGGGCGTAATGCTTGACTAAAATTTTACTATAATGTACAATTAAGGGGTTAAAATAAAAATTTTTTTGTTTATGGAGTGCATTATGGCAGACAATACGGCTACAATGGAAAAAATCGTAAATCTTTGTAAAAGCAGGGGCTTTATCTTCCCTGGCAGTGAAATTTACGGCGGACTTGCAAACACTTGGGATTACGGTCCTTTAGGCGTTGAACTTAAAAACAATATTAAGCGTGCGTGGTGGCAAAAATTCGTTACCGAAAATAAACTTAACGTTGGTCTTGACGCTGCAATTTTAATGAATCCTCAAACGTGGGTTGCCTCTGGTCACCTTGCAGGGTTTTCTGACCCGCTTATGGATTGCCGTGAGTGCCACGAACGTTTTAGAGCGGATAAACTTATTGAAGATTGGGCAAAAGAAACGGGTTACACCCTTGAAAAACCCATCGACGCTTTCTCTCACGCTGAAATGAAAGCTTTCGTTGAAGAACACAATATCCCTTGCCCCACTTGTAAAAAACACAACTTCACCGATATCCGTCAATTCAACCTTATGTTCAAAACTTTCCAAGGCGTAACTGAAGATGCTAAAAATACTGTATATCTCCGTCCCGAAACGGCACAAGGTATTTTTACAAACTTCGTCAACGTTCAAAGAACTACTAGAAAGAAAATGCCTTTCGGTATTGCTCAAATCGGTAAATCGTTCCGTAACGAAATCACCCCCGGCAACTTTATCTTCCGCGTTCGTGAATTTGAACAAATGGAACTTGAATTTTTCTGCAAGCCTGGAACTGACCTTGAGTGGTTTAGTTACTGGCGTGCTTTCTGCCGTGATTGGCTCCTTGCAATCGGCTTAAAAGAAGAAAGAATTAGACTCCGCGACCACGACCCCGAAGAACTTTGTTTCTATTCAAAAGCGACCACCGACTTTGAGTTCTTGTTCCCGTTTGGTTGGGGCGAACTTTGGGGTGTTGCAGACAGAACTGATTACGACCTTACCCAACACCAAAACACTAGCGGTAAAGATTTATCTTACTTTGACCAAGAAACTAACGAAAGATATATTCCCTACGTTGTTGAACCTAGCTTAGGTGTAGAAAGAACGGTACTTGCCGTACTTTGCAACGCTTATGAAGACCAAGTTTTAGACGCCGAAAAGAATGACGTTAGAACAGTTCTTCACTTGCATCCCACTTTAGCACCTTTCAAAGCAGCAATTCTTCCCTTGTCTAAAAAACTTGGTGAAAAAGCTGATGAAATTTATAGCGAACTCATTAAGAAGTTCCCCGTTGATTATGACGAATCTGGTTCAATCGGTAAACGTTATCGCCGTCAAGACGAAATCGGAACTCCTTTCTGCGTTACAGTAGATTTTGATACGTTAGAAGATAACGCTGTAACCGTTCGTGACCGCGACACTATGGAACAAGTTAGAATTCCGATATCCGAATTAGAAAGTTACATTGCTGAAAAAATAAAATTCTAATAAAACAACTAATTAAAAACAAATTAACCCTAAAAGCCCCCGCAAATTGCGGGGGCTTTTATCAACCTTTCCATCATTTATATTCCCGGAGCGTCGATTATCCAATCATCTTTTGTGGGACCTACATTTTCATTAAATTCAAACTTTGCCGTTACGTTACTCGTTATCGTAAACGTATTCTTCAGGCGCGCTAGTCCACACTAACATACCTAATTCGTCGGTGTCTTTTAGATTTTCCGTTTTAATTGCATACATTATATGAACGTTGTCGTCAAACGATAAGTTCTTTGCATAGTTGGTAATAACAGGTGGCAAGTCTTCAGCTATTGCTTTATTATTCTGCCCAACTAAAAACACCACGCTCGCCATTAAAAAAATAGAGAGCGCTGATATTAATGCAACTTTTAATTTTTTAGTCATTATTTTTCTCCTTAAATACCCGTAGGTTCAACGTCCCACTCGCCTTCATTTGTCGGCGAACCTAACACAACGTCTAAACAACTAAAACTTTGCATCATAAACTTTGGAGTTGTATAATTCTTTTTCAAAATCTTTCTCCTTAATTAATTTAACAATTAATTACCTACTTTAATTATATCACTAATATACACAATGTCATTTCAAAAAACAAACTTAAAATTGCAAAAAAACAACCTATTGTTTCTAATTATTCATTTAAAATATTAAATCCCTCGCTTCACGCGAGGGATTTAATATTTATTACAAATCAAATAAACTTAATTAAAAATGATTATTTCACTGAACGGCGATATTTTTCCGCTTCCCAATTGTTTATAAAGTAAACTTCTTTTTCGTTCATCGTCGATACGGTAAGTTTTGCGTTTTTAACCGTAGTTGCAACAAAAAGATATGCAGCAAGAGTTTCTTCTAAAGTAGTTGCTTGTTTAATATCCGTATTATAGTAAACTGTTCCGTCTTTTACAACCATAGTGTCCGGCGAGTGTGCAAGAATATTATTCAAATATACTAATTGGTCGGGATACAATGGGGTTTCATCTAACACTGCTTTATTTAGCGTATTTTTTTCAACGAATTCAGTTACTATTTTAGTTGCAGATTTAAAGCCCGTTTCCGTCGCAACTAAATTAACTTTTCTAAAGTCGTCTGCGAGCCCTAAATAATTTCTTATAGTTTCGTTAACGTCGGTGTTAACAGCTTTAACTCTGTCAATATAATCACCAGTTACTACTAAGCCGTGATTTTTCATAAAAATTACTTCGGGATACTTGCCCGTTTCTTTTACGAACGTATCGATTTTGTTTTTCATAGCAAGCGTAAGTTCAAAACCCGGGTTGATATACGGCAAGAAAATATAACCGAAATCTTTATCTTTAAAAAGTTTTTCAGCAAGTGCTTCGCCTTCTTGAGAACAAGTTATAACGTTTGCATAAACCGAGTGAGTATGAATAACGTACTTTTTTAAAATTGCGTGAAAACCTACTTCAACGCTTGGGCGTAACGTAGGCATACCTTCAAGCGCAACTACTGAATTTTTAGAAACTTCTGCACTTTCCTTTTCGTAATCTTTCTCCACCGAAAGGTCAACGCTTTCATAATAGTCTTTGATTTTATTTTTATCAACCGCAACGAAAGCCGTGTTTTCAGAAATATCCACTAAACGATAGCCTGAAGCTTTGATAAGCATAGTTCCGTTATCAAAATTTTTAACCGAAGTGTTACCACCGCCACCTTGAGTGTAGTCGGCACGACTACCGGAATATTGTGAAATATCAATTAAATCTTTTATAGTTTTTTGCATCATTTTTCTCCTTATGCACAAGCGTTTACGGTTTTAGATTAAACGCTTTATTTATATCTTCAACTTCCTTATCGGAAATCATAACTATATCGCCTATCATCTTTGCATGAATAATTGTGTTTGCCGTAAATTCAGCAACTTCTAAACGGTCAAACGCGTTAATAAGCGTACTACCCGTACTAATAACGCTATCGTTTTCAACCAACACAACAGGCGACTTATCAGAAATCATATCTGATATCGTTTTAGGACTAGTGATGTTAGTTCCAAACGGAACTCTTCCTATGTCTCGCATCGCAATGTACGATTCGGGAATAGTTCTACTGTCAATCGCAGTATGCGTTACGCCAAACGCCATCAAGTGTTTAGGATGCGCAACCGTTATAGCGTTTACTTCGGGATGATTGTCGTAAATCATTTTGTGTAGCGCAACCGAACGGCTAGGACGTTTACCCGCTTCTCTCCAGTTGTGTTCAATTCTTACGATATCTTCCGGTTCAATATATTTTCTATCCACGCCGTACGGAGTGATAAGGAAACTATTTTCAGAAAGTCTAACTGAGAAAGTACCTTGCGTGCTAGTAAACAACCCTTGGTCGTACGACCTATGGATAAGCGCGCACATTTCTTTACGGAGTTTTCTTTCTTCAGAACTGTAGCTTGTGGGGATAAATTCACCAAGAGAAGTTAACCCTTTTCTGCTGTTAAGTTCGATTTGCTCGTCGGTGAGTGCTTCGGGCTTACCTAAAATTGACGCGGTAATAGAAATAGACGCAGCGAAGTTTAACGTTTCAAAACGCTTGAAAGCTTCAAATAAGTTATCTGCACAAGTGATAACACCGTGGTTTTCCATTATAACTACGTTTAAGCCCTTTTTAATTTCTTTTACGATTCTTTGCGCCAAAGCATCACTGCCGGGAACTTCGTAAGGTGCAATACCTACTTGCCCACATACTTGGTGCGGGGTAGGAATTATGTTAGTGTCTGGTATTTGCCTAATAAGGCTGTAGCTAACTAATGCCGGTGGGTGCGCGTGTAAAACGGCGGACACGTCGGGTCTAGTTTGATATACTAGCCTATGGAAAGGCAACTCTACCGACGGTTTATGTTTACCGACAACCGTTCCGTCAGGTAAAACTTTACAAATATCCGCAGGCGTAAGTGAACCTTTATCAATACCCGACGGAGTAATCCAAATGTTACCTTCGCTATCGAGAATAGATAAGTTACCACCCGAAGTAGTGGTGAGTCCTTTTTGATATACCCTATTGATTAATAGAACTATTTGTTCTGCAGGGTGCATTAAATTAAAATTCATATTAGTCTCCAATTTCTAGTTTTATTTTTGTAATTACCTTAATAAATTCGGTTTAGCTTAAGCAAGACGAGGTTCGCAAAGCGTTTTTAATAAGATTAACCGCTTGGTTATCGAAGTCAAAACGCTAAGCAGTAACGCAGTATTGCGTAGCATATAACCATTTTACATTTGTTGACCACCAGTTACGTTTATAGCTTGACCGGTCATATAGCCCGAGTAATCTGATGCAAGGAATACCATAACGTCCTCAATATCTTTGTATTCGCAAGAACGTTTCATAGGAACTTGGTTGATGTATTTTGCCCTTACTTCTTCTTCGGTAATACCTTGATTTGCAGCGTATTGTTTGAACAAGCTGTTTACCCAAAGCGGACTATTCAAAAGGTTGCCAGGGCAAATGCAGTTTACTCTAACGCCTGATTCAGCAAATTCAAGCGCTAAACTTTGCGTCAAACCTACGCCACCGAATTTACTAGCAGCGTACGCCCCGTTTTTAAAGCTTCCTTTTCTACCTGATTTTGAGTTGATTTGAATAATGCTACCACTCTTCTTTTCAAGCATGTATGGTGCAAACGCTTTAACCGTATTGAAATAACCGTTTAAGTTTATGTTTGTAACTAAGCCAAACGCTTCGGGTGAAAGATTGAATATATCGCCACTCTTAACGATTGCCGCATTACAAATAAGAACGTCTACTTGACCCCATTTTTCAATAACTGCTTTCGCTGCGGCTTCAAGTTGGTCGTATTTAGTTACGTCAACTGCAAGCGCGATTGCGTCTTTAAGTTTGCTAGCAACTGCTTGCGCACCTTCAAAATTGATATCGCAAACTGCAACTTTACAGCCTTCGCTGTCAAGACGGATAGCAAGCGCTTCGCCTAAACCTTGGCTTGCGCCGGTTACAACTGCCACTTTACCTTGTAAATTCATAGTGCTCATATAATTTATCTCCTAAAAATTTTTTCTTATTTAACCGTTTATTTAACCGTTTCGTGTCCAATAACGGCATATTTTTTAATTCTTTCATTAAGGTCAGGCGTTTCTTTTATAGCTTTTTCAGAAAACATACCATACTCAACGCCCTTTTCAGTTGAAATAGCTTCATGCCCGATAAGTGCCCACGTTGAAGATATCAAATGTGAATATTCAGGTAACGCAAGCGCTGCGCACGCGAACTTTTGACGTGGTGAGTTAACGTCTTCACCACTAATTTCAAAAAGTTCGTTTTCTTTAAGCATTTTACCTAATCTTTGTAATTGCTGTGGCGTGTTTCTAGTCGGCATGTATGCACACGCTTGAAAACCTGCCTTTTTGATTTCTTTTATAAGTTCAGGAAGATAATCATCTTCAAACTTTTGCGCTTTTTTATCACCCGTAACCGAATCACCAACGTCGCCCAAATATGCGTAAGCAGGTATAGCGCCGAATTCTTTCGCCTTTTTAACAAACTCGACAGCGTCAGGCATTTCTTCATCCGCATCAATATAAAAGAACGCCGTATCCGCCTTAAGCACACCGAGTAAATCGTATAAGAAATGTTCGTTTTGCTCGTCAAGTAAAAATCCCTTTATTTTATCGCTTACCTTCAACGCCAAATCATTTTCAAGGAAAGAGATAAGTTCGTTAGTTCTGCCAAACTTTTTATCAAGTTTAACTGCAAGTGCGTACAAAAGATGACGTTCGGTAATACTACCACCATCAACCGCTTCAGACAAAGGTTTAACGTCTTTTTCGAAATCAAGCTCAATACCAAACTTACCAAACTTGCCCGTTATAAGTTTACACATCTCAGCATCACGTTCGTATCTTTTTTGTCTATAAAATTCCAGATACTCGTTAAACGCCTTTACGTTTTGTGCTGGAATACCGTGTGCAGCCATATATATACAATTTTCTTGGTCAGGATGGTTTATCTTACCAAACCCCCTATCAAATTTACAGCGCACTTCCACGCCACAAGTAGAGCCTAAACCCAAAATAGCACACGCCTTTTTAAATTCGTCAACCCCAGAAAGGCTATCGTGGTCCATAATTCCCGCGCTAGTAAGCCCAGCCTTGTAAGCCATATAAGCAGCCTTGGTTGGCGAATAAGGCGAGAACGAATATATGGTGTGAATATGATTATTCGCATCGTTATCACGGCGAACGGGTTTTTCAGTCTCAGCTTTAACTAATTCACGCAAAGCAGAAAGCCTGTCGTTAGCCGTACCACCGTTAAGTTTTTTTATTAATTCTTGCATTTTACACCTCTAACGTATAAATTATTTGAATTATACTAAAATTTACAAGTACCGTCAAGTATAAAACGATTAAAGCGTTCATTTATGAAAAGTTTTATATTAAAAATATAAATATAGCAATTTATGCTTTCATTTTGAACACGTTTAATCACAAATGAACAGATAAGAGTTTTCCTATTTACGTCAAAAATAATAACTCAAAAAAATAAAAAAGCCCTTAACCACAATCGGTCAAGAGTTCCTCGGTAGTACCACGTCATAAACTAAAAATAACGTTAAATTAGAAATTTTTGTTTATAAACCAAATTTTGTACAATTCGTTTTCATTTACGTTTGCAAATATACTTTCGATTGACTTAAATAACTTAGCCATTTCGTTACCTCCTTTACAATATTTGAAGTTTTCAAACTTAATCACGTTGCATTTTTGATATTTATTAACATATCAAGAAATATTTTAACATTTTTGATTTTGAAAAGCATTTCTTTTATTTTGTTTACATTTGCATTATATCTTTAAAATTATATGTTGTCAACAGTTTTACGCCAATTATTTGTAAAATTTTAAATATTTTTTACTTATGTCAACTTTTAACATTTTGTGATATTTTATCACTACAAATTTGCGTTTTAGCAAAATAAACAACCAGTTTAAGTTAATTTTTAACAAATAGTGCGTCTGCACACATTTTGCAAACGCACTATCTTTTACACGTCAAATTGAAATGACCTTTTTTAATTTTCAATAGAGTTAACGTAACTCATAATAACTTCTCGTTGTTCTTCTTCGTATTCATCTATATTTTCTTTAGCCTTACAAGCAAGTTCATATACCGAACGAGAATTAGTTTCTTCATCATAATTACCATAATAGATGTATTCTAGCCCGTCCACGACACACTTAGCGTAAGTTCTAAACGCAAACTCACGGATTATGTTTTGTTGTTTTATATTCGCAACCGCACAATAAAATCCATAAAACCCGTCTTGTTCTAACGTAGATTCGTTATACCATTTTACCGCGTTTATTTCTATATAAGTTTTGTTTGCGCTCTTTAAATTTTCAGCAGTAAAGTCACTTAAACCTTGCAAGTTGTCTTTAAGCGTAACCAACATACCTACGCTTGCGTTAGAATAATTTTCACAAAAAGCTTCGTACTGCTCTTTGTCAACCTTACCGTGAAATCTAATACCCGAAGAGTTTTTAACCAATCTTAGTGAAGCACCCGGCATTGTCGTTAATTCGGGAAAATTAACTTTCACCATAAACGCTTTGTCAACGTAGTAAAAGCCTGTTCCTTCCGCTTGCATTTGCAGTTTTACATATTTAATATCTTCACTAACGGCAAAATCTAAAGTTATAGGGCGCCAATCAAATTGAGTAAGCGCAACGCTTACTTCTTTAGTATCCACTTTCTTTACGGAATTATAGAGAATAACGCTAACCGTAACAGTCCCCACGTCAGAGTCGCTCTTAAAATAAAACCCTGCTTTATAATTACCAGCTTCTATTGAAATAACTTCCTTGCTAACAAGCTTGCTTTTTCTTTTAATTTTAAGTCCGACACCATCATAAGAATTTTCATATTTTGAAACGTACAATGGTGTTGATACATCCAAACTCCAACCATCAATAGTAAATTTATTATTTGACGTTGAAATATTTTCAAAGCTTGCGTTGGGGATTTCCAGCGATAGCGCAAGCGCATCACTTGCTGGCAAAATCACGATAAAACAAGTTAATATGGCGATTAATACTGCTAACTTTTTTAAGATACTTCTCATATGACTACAATATATCCTCCACAACGTTGTCAAACTCACCTGAACCGTAGTTTGATAAAATCAATACCGACGTTTGTTCTAATAAAAACGTTTCAAACTTAATCCCTTTGTACACTTTTTTCATTTTTATCCTCTGTATTTTTTAATTATAAATTCAATTTAAAATCAATATTAATCCGTTAAATAAAAAGTGCAATCATGCAGTTTTTTTCTTTTTAACTTTAGCACTTTTCCACTTTCCATAACGTATCGATACCCATCCATATAAGGACATTTAAAACAATTAGCTTTCAAATGGTTTTTCATAGGACAATGTCTTAACGTCATATAAGGCTGATTTACTCGCTCAGCAAAATCACCTTCCGCCGAAACGAAAGCAAGTCCGTGAACTTCAGCAGTGTATTCGTTATACACGTTTAATCCACCACCGATAAGCTTAACGTTATTCAAACTAAAAGCATAATAATTATTCGCCACGCACCCTATACGCGTTTTATCTATAACGTTATTCAATAACTCAATATCTTTCTCTAGCGCAAAAATAGGTGTGTCTAAATACGCATTCTTTTTTTGGCTTGAACATTTATTCATAAAACGCACGACGTCATCAACAACGTAAGTTTCTGGCGAATAAATTATATTTTTAGCATTAAACTGCTCGTTCAAATTATCTACAACCTGAAAATCTCTAAAGAACGGCGCACTTTTCGCTTTAGACAATTTTTTAACGACAACGTTGTGATGATAAGGTTGCGTGAGCATATTTCTTGCCGTTTCAAACACTTTACGCCTAAATTCGTTTAGTTGTTTTTTTGATAAAAATACTCGTTCTAATTTGCCAATTTTTATATTAGCGTCAAACAAATCGCTTTTTTTGAAATTCTCTTTAATTTCAAGTTCACTTAAAGGCTGTTTTTGCGCAGCGCTTAAAATTTCACCAAAAACTTTCTCCGTTTTTCCATCAACTTCAACAAATGCGCAAGCGTTTTTATCAATTTCAAAATTCAAATTTAATTCAATACGCCTTCTAACAACGTTTAATAAAACTTCAGTTTCTTTTCTAGCATCAACAATTAAATTCAAACCGTCGCCCACGTCAACGTTTTGTGTTGTGGTAACCCTATACTCTCCATTAACTTTAGTCAAGTCGTAAGCGGTAAAAACACTTTTTTCCCTTCCCTCGCCAAATACCTTAAAAGAAGATTTGGGTGATAAAGAAAACTTACTATCAAAAAACACTTCACTAAAAGTCTTACCTTTTTTAACTCTTTTTACTTTGCCAATAAACACACCTTGATGATTTTGGTTGAAAGAAATAATACTGCCGTTACCATCAAAATATCCACGCGTAAACTCTCTATTAAACGCTAGTTTTAACAAATTTTCATCAACGGCTTTGTTGTTAAGCGCGCGTTTATATTGCGCCGTTGCAGTAGCAACGTAAAAAGGTCTACGCGCCCTACCTTCTATCTTGATAACGTCAACACCAGCATCCTTTAATACGGCTAATTTATCGGTCATATTAAAATCTTTCGCGCTCAACAAGTATCCGCTCTTTAATGTTTTACCGTCCTTTTCTAATCGATACGGAAGCCTGCAAAGTTGTTTGCATTTACCCCTATTACCGCTCGCATCAAACGTGTATGAACTTAAATAACAGTTGCCTGAAAAACTAACGCATAACGCACCGTGCGCAAAATATTCAATCTCTATATCTGAATTTTTATTTATTCTACGAATCTCTTCTAAAGGCGTTTCTCTTGCTAAAACCACTCGTTTAAAACCAAACTTTTCTATAAACTTAACGCCTTCTAAATTGTGAATGCCCATTTGCGTACTTGCGTGCAGTTCCATATTCGGATAATCACGATGCAATATTGATGCAAGCCCCAAATCTTGAATTATAAAAGCATCAACACCCAAGTTAAAAGCTTTAACCGCAGTTTCAACTGCTAAAGGAATTTCGTCGTTAGAAAATAAAATATTTATAGCAAGATGAACTCTAACGCCGAAAACGTGCGCAAAATCAACGGCTTCGCCTAGATTATCTAAGGTAAAGCCGTCAACGTTATTTCGAGCATTAAATTGATTTATGCCTAAATACACTTCATCCGCGCCGTTAAAAATAGCGGCTTTAAGGCAGTCAAAATTACCTGCAGGTGCTAAAATCTTCATAGAAATATTATAACAAAACGGCAAACATATCTCAACCTTTTATTAAGATTTTTTATCAAATTTATCTAAAAGTCCTAATTTTTTATAAAAACAATTAAAAATACTTGTAAAAAGCATTTTGATTTGTTACAATATGAAAGCAAATTTTATATAGGGGTATCGCCAAGCGGTAAGGCAACGGACTCTGACTCCGTCACTTCGTTGGTTCGAATCCATCTACCCCTGCCAAAAAAATAAGTCGATTTTTTATCGGCTTGTTTTTTTGTTTGTGGGTAATGCTTTGTAGCAAGCCAACTTTTATTTATACTTTTTCCTTTTTCTAAATTTTTAAGTTGGCGTGGTTCGGCTTTGCCAACGTAGTTTACGGAGTTGCATCCATCTACCCATATCAAAAAAGAACGCTTTTTGCGTTCTTTTCTATTTTAACTCAAAAATTTGCTCATAAGTAACATTTAAAATATTCTTAATTAAAACAATTTCATCAGGATACAAATGCCTTTGCCCTACTTCTATTTTCGCAATAGCACTTCTCGTTATATCGCAACCGTTTAATTGCAATTTTGTTGCAAGATATTCTTGTGTAAAACCGGCTTTTTCCCTTAATTTTCTTATATTGTCTCCAATAATTTTTTCAACAACATTATTCATAACAATTCCCCAAATATTATGCACCTATTCTAGTGCAAAAATACTTGACATTATTATATACGCGTGTTATTATGTATTTGCACCTATATAAGTGCAAATACACTTTTAGGAATAATTATGAATAAATTTTGTAAAAAAATAATATTTTTCATATTAAGCATTTGTCTTTGTTTATCTTTTGCAGGATGCAATACATATGTTGTAGAAAATGATAATGGTTCAAGCAATAATTATGAACAATTACAGCCATTAAAATTAGAAGATAAAATATACTGTAAAAGCTCTTCTATTAAATTTTGGACAAACACGAATAATCACGCCATTTATTATATTACACCATCTGGATTTGACTTTGACAGGTTAAATAGAGAAAATTATAAAATGACGATAACTGTTACGTACGACGTTTATTTTGTTAAAGACTATTTTATTTTGTGGGATATTGGTTATGCTGGGCCACCAAAATACGAACTATTTATATTAAATTCTGACGGAATTGGAACTATAAAAGAAAATTTAACGACTACAACAACTTCTCAGCGCAGGTCCGCAACATACACCAACTCAGCAATAGATTTTAAAAACACAAAAATAACCCTTACATTTTCAACAGATAATATCCAAAACATTATTCATTTTCACAATATTGTAGTTACTTATTATTGTTATAAAAAATAATTTTTACTTACCAAAAAAGCAAGTCAATCTGACTTGCTTTTCTTCATAAAATTTTTCATCTTACTTTTTAAGATATACCATTAAAACGGCTATATCAGCTGGTGAAACGCCCGATATTCTGCCTGCTTGTCCAAGGTTCTTAGGGCGAATTTTATCTAACTTTTGTCTTGCCTCTAACCTTAACCCTGAAATTGATAGATAATCTATATCTTCGGGCAAAAGTTTTTCTTCGAGTTTTTTAGCCTTTTCAATTTGCTCTAATCCTTTTTCAAGATAGCCTGCGTATTTAGCGTCTATCTCAACCGTATCTAAAATTTCTTTACTAACGTTTTCAAAACCGCCAAGACTTGCTATAATTTCTGAAAGTGGTATGCCACGGCGCACCATATCCGCCTTGGTTAAACCTTGCTGTGGCTTTGGATATCCATATTTTTCTAGCAACGCTTGTGCATCTTTTGGTTTTACCAAAACTTGCATTTGTTCTGTTGCAAGATTATATTCGTTTAATCTTGACTGATAGCGAGCATATCTTTCATCTGTAACAAGTCCTGCTTTTCTTGCGCGTTCTGTCAAACGGAAGTCGGGATTATCTTGCCTTAAAACTATACGATATTCGGCACGACTCGTCATCATACGATAAGGCTCGTTAGTACCTTTAGTCACCAAATCATCAATCAAAACACCTATATACCCGTCGTCACGACGCAATATTAAGGGTTGTTCGCCACGCATTTTAAGCGACGCGTTAAGCCCTGCAATTAAACCTTGTGCCGCCGCCTCTTCATAACCGCTAGTGCCGTTTATTTGCCCCGCCGTATAAAGTCCTTCTATCTTCTTATATTCAAGCGTGGGATAAAGGTCAAGCGAATCTATGCAGTCGTATTCGATAGCGTAGGCGTAACGCATTATCTCGCAGTTCTCAAGCCCCGCAACCGTGCGATACATAGCCTTTTGCACGTCGTGTGGAAGTGAAGTTGACATGCCTTGAACGTAAATTTCATTAGTGTCCGCACCTTCGGGTTCTAAAAAGAGTTGATGGCGTTCTTTATCGGCAAATCTAACCACCTTATCTTCTATAGACGGGCAATACCTTGGCCCCGTGCCTTTTATCATACCAGAATAAAGTGGCGAACGGTGTAAATTAGCCTTTATAATCTCGTGTGTTTTTTCGTTAGTATAAGTTAAATAACACGGGCGTTGTTTCTCGGGAACTCGCTCACTCATAAAACTAAACGGATAAACGTCTCTTTCCCCGTCTTGAATTTCAAGCTTATCAAAATCAATTGTTCTAGCATCAACTCTAGCAGGCGTACCCGTCTTAAATCTCCGCACAGTAAACCCTAATTTAATAAGGTTTTCAGTAAGTCCGTTTGCCGCCGCTTGAAATCCGTTAGGGCCCGAGTTTTGACGCCACTCACCCGCTATAACACTACCGTTAAGATACACACCCGTAGCAACGATAACCGATTTGCACTCTAAAACACCACCGAAAGCGGTTTTAACACCAACGACTTTTTTACCGTCTTCATCAGTTAAAATTTCCACCGCTTCGCCTTGAAGAATTTTTAGGTTAGGTGTATTCTCAAGCGTTTTTTTCATAAGCGTATGATAGAAGTTCTTATCTTCTTGCCCACGCAAAGATTGAACTGCGGCACCTTTGCCACGATTGAGCATACGTATTTGTAATAGCGCACCGTCAGCGTTAATACCCATTTCCCCACCAAGCGCGTCTATCTCTCTAACTATTTGACCTTTTGCCGTTCCGCCGATAGACGGATTGCACGCCATAAAAGCTATGCTGTCCAAATTAAGAGTTAGCATAGCCGTATTAAAGCCCGTTCTTGCAAGGGCAAGCGCAGCTTCGCAACCGGCGTGTCCCGCGCCGATTACTACCGCGTCGAATTTTCCTTCGGTAAATGTAGTCATAATCTATTGTTTCAAAAGCATTTTTTTAATATCGTTAATTTCAACGGCAAGTTTACTGTCCGTTTTAATTCTTTGGTCAATCTTATCACGCGCATAAATTACGGTCGTATGGTCGCGCCCGAAAAATTTACCTACCGTTTCTTGTGGCAGTGCCATCATATCCAAAATTAAATACATACTGACTTGACGCGGAAGAACGAATTCTTTATTCTTTCTCTTTCCGCAAACGTCGTTTTTGGAAACTTTATAAAAATCACTAACACAGTTGATTATATCTTCAGCTTGCAATTCTTCTTGTCTTTCACCCGCGCTCTCTTTTAACGCTTCGTTAACAAGGTCTATAGTAATAGGCTTTTCGTGAAGTTTGCTTGCGAAAATAACTTTAGTTAGTTTACCTATTAGCGTACGGTTGTCGCAATCGGCAAGTTCTGCGATATAGCTTAAAACTTTTATATCGATAACGCATTTTTGTTTGGTTGCGTTTTTGCGCAAGATTGCAATTCTAAGTTCTAGTTCCGGCGATTGAATATCGGTTAAAAGTCCGCCTTCAAAACGCGTGCGCAATCTTTCTTCTAAAACCTCTATTTCCCTAGGCGGTCTATCGGAAGTCAAAACTACTTGTTTGTTTTGCAAAACAAGTTCGTTAAACGTATGGAAAAACTCTGTTTGAACGCCTTGTTTTTTAGCAAGGAACTGAACGTCGTCAATCAATAGCACGTCCACGTTTCTATATTTACGTCTAAAATCTGCGCCAGAGCCTTTACCTTTACTGATACTTTCAATAAGTTGGTTAGTAAACTGCTCACAAGTAGCGTAAAGTACGTTAAGTCTAGGGTTGTGCAATTTTAAGTAGTTTGCAATACCCATCAAAAGGTGAGTTTTACCAAGCCCCGTACTACCGTAAATGAATAGCGGATTATACGAGTCGCCAGGGTTTTCAGCAACGGCTTTTGCCGCAGCAAAAGCGTATTCGTTAGAAGAACCTACTATGAATTCGTCAAAAGTAAATTTAGGGCTAATGGGCGAACCTTGCATTTCAAGTTGTTCACGCTCTTCTTCGCCAAGTTGTTTAAGATAATCTTCACGGTTCTTAGCAATAACGATTTCAAAATCGTTGATATAAGTATTACACTTAGAAAGCGCTTCTTTCATTTTTCCACCGATAGCCTTATCATTCACGCTGTCGGCAAAAAACTTACTTTCGGTGCAAAGAATAATCTTATTACCCTTTACGTCGACAGGCTGAAGTTTTTCCACGTAAGTTACGAAAGCAATGTTACTCACCGTCTTTTCTATTTGCGGAAGAAACGTTTGTTCCCATAAAATTTCGTAATTTTCCTTTTCCATTATATCTAATCCTTTTTTTCCGTTGCATTTAAGTAAGAAATATTATATAATATTTTTAAATTAAAATAAAGTTATTAGGACAAAAATTTTTAATTTTTTTCGTTTTTATGTTTATCAAATCACTTTTACTAAAAAATTTCCGCAATTACACGGAAGAAAATATTTGTTTTTGCGATGGCTTAAACGTCTTAACCGGTGCTAACGCTCAAGGTAAAACCAACGCGGCAGAAGCTATCTTTTTACTTTGCACGGGCTATTCTCCGCGCGCAAATAAAGATAGGCTGGTAATAAAAAACGGTCAAGAAACGGCGCAAATTTTAGGCACGGCAAGCTCAATGTACGGCGACGTTTCCGTGCGGATAGACTTCAACAAAAACGATAAAAAAAATATTTACGTAAACGGCTTACAAGTTTTAAGAATAGGCGAAATTTTAGGCAATATAAATAGTGTTTTCTTTAACCCGTCCGAACTTAAATTAGTGCAAGAAAGCCCCGAAGATAGAAGACGTTTTTTAAACGTTTCTCTATCGCAAATGTCTAAAAACTATTTTTACGCACTTCAACGCTATAACAAAATTTTATCTCAAAGAAACAATCTTTTGAAAGACCCAAACGTCAGTTTAATAAAAGATACCTTGCCCATTTGGGATATTCAACTTAGCAAAGAAGCGGCAAAAATCATAAAAGCGCGCAACGAATTTTTAACACAAATTGCACCTATTGCAGAAGAAAAGCACGCTTATTTATCCGACAGCAAAGAAACGCTCAAAATGAAAACCGAAAGCGGTTATTACGGCACGGAAGAAGAAATTGCTTACGCGATTTACGAAGACTTAAAAGTCAGCATTGAGAAAGATATGCGCTTAGGGTTTACGGGGATAGGTCCACACCGTGACGATATTAAGTTTACCTTAAACGGCGACGACGTTAGGGTTTTCGGTTCTCAAGGTCAACAAAGAACGGTTGCATTATCGCTTAAGTTAGCCGAAACCGAAACCTTTTATAAACGCTTTAACGAATACCCCATTTTGATTTTGGACGATGTTTTATCTGAACTCGATAAAAAACGCCAAAGAAAATTAGTTTCTGCAACCACGCACTTGCAAACCATATTCACGGCGACCGGACTTGACAGAACTGTATTTAAAAATTACGACTATAATCGCATTGTAATAGAAAACGGCAAAGTTAAAAAAAATAAATAACGATAGTAAAAGCGGTGGCGAAAATTCGCCACCGCTTTTAACTCGTATTTGTTAAGTTATAAATCAAAAATTTATAATATAGTTACCGTTTCGTCAAAAGGCTTTCGTTTTTTATCGCGAATAGCGCAATCTGAATATCCTAACGCGATTACGATATTGCATAGTTCACCATCTTTCAACTCTAATGCAGGCTTGATTAAATTTTGGTCAACCATACCGATAATACAAGTTTCAACACCTATACTCTTTGCCTTTAAGGTAATATACGCTATAAGTTCACCAATATCGTATTTAACAAAGTGGTTGCGGTCAAACCTAACCCCTTCTTTTAATACGGCGGGCTTTTCAGCAACTGCAATAAAAGCTTTTGCTTTTGATAGGAATTTATTATGTCCGTTAACGCCTATTGCGAGTGCGGTTTGCTTAATTTTTTCGGGCGAAGTTACCGCGTAAACTTTCCAAGGTTGACTGTTGCACGCAGACGGCGCTAATAATGCTGAAGAAATAATTTCTAAAACAGTTTCTTTCCCCAGCGGTTTATCGTTAAAATCACGACAAGATTGCCTTGTTGATATAAGCTCGTTAAAATATTCTTTCATATCGTCACCTTTTTAGTGGTTATAGTGGCTAGTGCCCATTAATATAATATCACAAAACCAACCATTTTGCAACAGTCGAATAAATTTTAAGCATCAATTTCGAGCTCTTTTTCTTTTCTGTATCTTTCAACGGCTTGTAAATATTTTTCGGAAAGGCTCAATGTATAGCGTTGTCTTTCGTCGTATGAAAGGCTCTCAAAATGAGCTTTATCGGTTAATCTACCGATTGCGTTAGAAACTTCGCCCTCTTCGTCAAGCAATTTTTTAACTTTTTTATAAAACTCGTCAAATTCATCTTTAGTATTTTTAATATCTTCGGTAATTTTGCAAACGTAATACTCTTTAACTTTTGAAGTCGCAATACCCTTTTCTTCGGCTCTTGCAAGTTCTTCATCAAGGTTTTTGTGATAGTTTTGCCAAAAACCGTTTTTCAAGCGTTTTTTGGCTTCTTTGCAGTATTGCTTTAGCGTTTTAAGTTCTTCTTTCATGATTTTCACCTCTAATATTAGTTTTTCGACAATATTTAACAAAAAGCGCACGTAAAAAATAAAATCTACCGAATGAATTCGGTAGATTTCACTTAACCTTTAATACTTCTTTTTCTTGCAGCTTCAGACTTTTTCTTTTTCTTTACGGAAGGTTTCTCATAATGTTCTTTCTTACGTAAATCGCCGATAATGCCGTCTCTTGAGCATTTTCTTTTGAAACGTCTTAATGCGCTGTCAATGTTTTCGTTTTCACCAACTCTTACTATGGACATCTTTCTTCAACCCTCCTTTGCCCTATGGCTGTTCGTTAATGCTAAATAAGTATACCAACCGCGGAAAATTTTGTCAACGGTTTAGCCACCGTTTTTTAAATTTATTTTCTCGCGTCTATATTTATGCCTTTAATATATGTTTCAAGAATCTTCCCGTATGGCTATCGGGATTTTCAGCGACCTGTTCGGGCGTTCCGGTAGCGACCAATTTCCCGCCACCGCTACCACCTTCCGGACCTAAGTCCACGATATAATCTGCAAGCTTAATCACGTCAAGATTATGCTCGATAATAACTATTGTGTTTCCGCTCTCTTGCAAACGCTTTAACACCGAACACAATTTATCCACGTCATAACTGTGAAGTCCCGTAGTTGGCTCGTCTAGTATATACAACGTTTTACCGGTAGAACGCTTGGATAGTTCGGTTGCAAGTTTTACCCTTTGTGCTTCGCCACCAGATAACGTGGTTGAACTTTGCCCTAATTTTATATACCCCAAACCAACGTCCTTAAGCGTTTTGATTTTGTTATATATGCTTGCAATCGGCTGAAAAAACTCACACGCTTCATCAACCGTCATATTAAGCACGTCGCTTATATTTTTTCCTTTATATTTGACTTGAAGAGTTTCTCTATTGTATCTTTTGCCTTTACATACTTCGCAAGGAACGTACGTGTCGGGCAAGAAATGCATTTCTATTTTGATTATACCGTCGCCTTCACAGTTTTCACACCTACCGCCAGAAACGTTAAAGGAAAATCTTCCCGCTTTATACCCCCTTTCTTTAGCATCGGGAGTCGAGGCAAATAAATCGCGGATAGGCGCAAATACTCCCGTATAGGTCGCAGGATTGCTTCTTGGTGTTCTTCCTATAGGCGACTGGTCAATCGCAATAACCTTATCAAAATGCTCTATGCCTAAAATATTATCAGCGTTACCATCACGCATTTTGGCACCGTTAAGTCTAGATGCTAACGCAGGGTAAATTATTTCGTTTACAAGCGAACTCTTTCCGCTACCAGACACGCCCGTAACCGCAGTTATAAGTCCCACAGGGATATCAACGTTTATATCTTTCAAGTTGTTCTGCTTTGCTCCTACAACTTGTAAATATCGTCCGTCAGGCTGTTTTCTCTCTGCAGGTATTTCTATTTTTCGTCTACCCGATAGATAGTCGCCCGTGATAGAACGTGGTTGGTTAATGATATCTTCAATACTACCGCAAGCAACTACTTCGCCACCGTGAACGCCCGCCTTAGGACCTATATCGACAATATAATCGGCAGCGCGCATGGTGTCTTCGTCGTGTTCAACCACGATTAAAGTGTTACCCAAATCGCGCAAACGCTTAAGAGTGCCTATAAGTTTTTCGTTATCGCGCTGATGTAAACCGATACTCGGCTCGTCTAGTATATATAATACTCCCGTAAGCCCGCTACCTATTTGCGAAGCAAGTCTTATTCTCTGTGCTTCGCCACCGGATAGCGTCGAGGCGCTTCTTGAAAGCGTTAAATAATTTAATCCTACGTCGATTAAAAATTTAAGTCTTGCTTTTATTTCTTTTATGATAGGTTTAGCAATAAGCGAGTGCGTTGTGCCGAACGTTAAACCATCCACAAATGTATAAATATCGCTTATTGACATATCGGTTAAATCGGAAATGTTTTTGCCGTCTATCTTAACCGCAAGTGCTTCCTTTTTAAGTCTTTTACCATGACAAGTGTTACAGGGACTAACCGTCATATACCGCTCTATTTCAAGTTTAGTATAATTGCTTGTAGTTTCTCTATAACGACGCTCTAGGTTTGGAATAACGCCTTCCCAAGCCGATTCATAACTTCCACTAAAAGTTTTAGTGTCGTAAGACATTTTTATTCTTTCCCCACCGTTACCGTAAAGTAGCATTTTATAAATATGTTCGGGCAAATCTTTAACGGGAACGTCAAGGCTAAAACCGTAATGTTTTGCAAGAGAATTAAAATACATTGCCGACATTTTGCCCGTATCTAGATTCCACCCTGATACCGTCATTGCACCTTCCCTTAAGGTTTTGTTAGGGTCGCGCACGACTAGTTTTTCGTCAATCTCGTTTTTATAACCAAGACCCGCACACTCAGGACACGCACCGTACGGATTGTTGAACGAAAACAATCTCGGTTCAATTTCTTCAATACTTATACCACAATCGGGGCAAGAATACTTAGTCGAATATAAAGAAGTGTCCCCGTCTATTACCTTAACGCTAACCAACCCTTCGGCAAGTTTAACTGCTGTTTCTAAACTGTCGGTTAAACGCTTTTCTATGCCTTCTTTAACGACTAATCTATCAACAACCACGCTAATTTCGTGCTTTTTGTTTTTGTCAAGTTTTACGTCTTCGCCAAGGTCGTAAATAACCCCGTCAACTTCTACGCGCGCATATCCGCTCTTTTTATAACTTTCAAAGTTTTTAGAGTATTCACCCTTTTTTCCACGCACTACGGGAGCGTTAATTAAAATTTTACTCCCCGTGGGTAACGCCATAACTTTATCAGCGATTTGGTCGACCGTCTGGCGTGAAATTTCCTTTCCGCAGTTGGGACAATGCGGTGTACCAACGCGCGCAAACAATAAACGCAAATAGTCGTAAATTTCCGTTACCGTGCCAACCGTCGAGCGTGGATTATGCGAAGTGGTTTTTTGGTCGATTGAAATTGCTGGCGACAATCCTTCTATAGCATCCACGTCAGGCTTTTCCATTTGCCCCAAAAACATACGCGCATAACTTGATAAACTCTCAACGTATCTTCTTTGACCTTCGGCGTAAATCGTTTCAAAAGCAAGCGTGCTTTTACCACTGCCAGAAAGCCCCGTAAATACTACCAACTTTTCACGGGGTATAGTTAAATCAATATTTTTAAGGTTATTCTCCCTTGCGCCTTTTATCTTTATATATTCCATAATTATTTTCTCATTTTAAGTTTCAGTTTTGCAATCGTATCCCTTATTTCAATACACTTTTCAAAATCAAGGTTAGCAGAAGCAATTTTCATTAGCGCTTTTAATTTTTCTATCTCTTCGGGTATATCTTGTTTTTTAACGTCTTTCGTGCGGTCTGCTTTTTTTGTTATTTCAAGTGAGTTAACTATATCTTTAACGATAGTTTTAGGCACTATACCGTGCGTCTGGTTATATTCGCTTTGAATTTTTCTTCTTCTCTCAGTCTCGCTGATAGCGCGTTTCATACTGCCTGTCATAACGTCAGCATACATTATAACTCTTCCTTCAGCGTTTCTCGCCGCCCTACCTATGGTTTGAATAAGCGACGTTTCACTACGTAAAAAGCCTTCTTTATCGGCGTCTAAAATAGCTACTAGCTTGACTTCGGGCAAGTCCAAACCTTCTCTTAATAAGTTTATACCGCAAAGCACGTCAAACTCTCCGCTACGCAACGCTGAAACGATTTCTATTCTTTCCATAGTATCGATATCGCTGTGCATATAGCGTACACGCACACCACTTTCTTTTAAGTATTCGGTTAGACTTTCCGACATTTTTTTAGTTAGCGTAGTTATAAGCACCCTACCGCCGTCGGCGACCACGTTGTTTATCTCAATAAGTAAATCGTCGATTTGATTTTTTGTCGGCTTAACGGTTATTTCTGGGTCAATAAGTCCCGTGGGGCGAATAAGTTGTTCAACAACTTGTCCCGCTTGTTCTAATTCGTAAGGTGCGGGGGTTGCCGAAACGCACACCATTTGCCCTACGCGCGCATCAAACTCACTAAAGGTTAACGGTCTATTATCAAATGCAGACTTTAATCTAAACCCGTATTCAACAAGGTTGGTTTTTCTAGACTTGTCGCCGTTATACATTGCGCCGATTTGCGGAATAGTCATATGCGATTCGTCGATAAACACTATAAAATCATTGGGAAAGTAATCTAGAAGGGTAAACGGTGGCTCGCCGACCGCCCTACCGTCAAAATATCTACTGTAATTTTCTATCCCCTTACAAAATCCTATTTCTCTAATCATTTCAAGGTCATAATCGGTGCGTTGCTTTAAGCGTTGCGATTCGATTAGTTTGCCTTGCTCGTATAAAAACGCCACTTCTTCATCACGGTCCCGCTCAATCATTGCCAAAGCAAGATTTAGTTTTTCTTGTGCAACGGCGTAATGGCTTGCAGGAAAAATAACAGCGTGTTTAAGTTCAGATATTACTTTACCAGAAACAAACTCAACTTCACAAATTCTATCAATATTATCGCCGAAAAATTCTACCCTAATAATAATTTCGGTATTTGACGACGGGAATATATCCACGATATCCCCACGAACCCTAAACGAAGAACGCGAAAAGTCCACGTCTCTACGCGTATATTGAATAGCAACTAATTTTCTCATTAATTCGTCACGACTGATTTGGTCGTCGGGGCGCAAAGAAACGGCTAAGCGATAATAATCTTCGGGCGCACCCAACCCGTATATACACGAAACGGACGCAACCACTATAGTATCCGTCCGTTCTGACAACGAACAGGTTGCACTGTGGCGCAATTTATCAATCTCGTCGTTAATCGCAAGGTCCTTTTCAACGTACGTATCCGTACTAGGTATATACGCTTCGGGCTGATAATAATCATAATATGAAACGAAAAATTCAACGCGGTTGTTAGGGAAAAACTCTCTAAACTCGTTACACAATTGCGCTGCAAGAGTTTTGTTGTGTGCAATGACTAGTGCAGGGCGATTTACGTTGTTTATAACGTTTGCCATAGTAAAAGTTTTACCCGAACCGGTAACGCCCAAAAGGACTTGCGCTCTCAAGCCGTCACGCAAGCCTTCGGTAAGTTTTTCTATCGCCTGAGGTTGGTCTCCCGTAGGCTTATATTGAGATTTTAAGTCAAACTTCCGTTTTTCCATAATTAAAATATCGCTTTTAATATTAAACCGATTATAAAACTCAAAAACGCTAGCCCCACCGTCATCATTAACCTAAAAATCAAGTTGCGACGCATAACTTTTTGACCGCGCATATACCCTTTACCACGTTCGGTAAGCGCAACGCAATAAACACGCTCCCCACGTCTATCCGAATAAATCAAATCGAAATATCCGTCCATATATAAATCGTTCATAACATTTTCAAGCTTTGTTTGAGTGATTGATTTTTCGCCTATAATTTTTATTAAGTCAATCGGGCTAATAAGTAAAGATTTTTTATCTTTACACTCATTAAATATTACCGTCATAACTTTGTTTTCGGTCTTGGTGAGCATATTACATCCTCCCCGTTACCGCTAACAAAATTATAAGCACAATTGCTGAAACAAGCCCACCCGAAATCGCGCCCAAAAACGAATAAACAAAATACCGCTTTTCAGCAATACTTTTTTCCGTTTGCTCTTCTATGCGTTTCTCAAACAATAACCTGCCTTTAGGTAAAGGACAAGTTAAAACTTCCTTTTCATCTTGATATTTTATACAAATATATTCGCGTTCAACTAACGCGTGCAAGCACCTTTCAACTTCAGAAGCGTCCACCCCAAAGTGCTTGGGCATAGATAAAACAAGTTCTTCAATAGCAAAAACTCTGTACCCCGAATTTAAGCACTCCGCGTTTATAACGTTTAATAGCGCAAGGCATCTTTTATCAAGCATAACAAATTGTCTCCGCTAATATTTTGGGTAACTGCAACTTTGTTATACTTTATTACTGCCTTAACTTTTAATAATTATAACACTTTCGACCACTTTTTTCAAGACTTTGACCATTATAAGAATATCAATTTTATAATCAACAATCACTAAAAATAGTGCAAACACTTTGTAAAAGGTAAATTTTATGTTAAACTTAATATAAATCAACTATAAAAGGATTAATATGAAAGTTATTAGCACACAAAAAAATAGTAAAAATTGTCTAATTTGCGGTATGGAAAATCCTTTCGGTGTTAAAGCGCCCTTTTACGTTTTGGACGACGACAGCGTTGCAAGTGAATTTTGCTTTGATAAATTCCACCAAAGTTATCCTGACCGTACCCACGGTGGTATGATAAGCACCTTTCTAGATGAGATTATGGGCAGAGCACTTTGGATAAAAGAGCCTGAAACTTTTGGCGTTACTACGACTATGAGCGTTACTTATAGAAAGCCCGTTCCTTACGGTGTAAAATTAAAAGCACGCGGATATATTACTTTTTGTTCGCGCATGGGCTTTTCAGCAAAAGGCGAAATTTATTCGCTTGACGGCACGATTTTAGCAGAGGCTCAAGCACGTTATCTTAAAATGCCTTTCAATAAAGTATTTGACGAAAATTCTTCTTTCCACGAACAAATGTGCTACGAAATCCCTTTAGATAAAACAGAATTTGATTTCCCACCTAAAAACGTTTAATCCATTTAACAACCCACAGACGGCAACAGCCGTCTGTTTTTTATTGTAACAATTAATCTTTCTATTATCATACTATGATACTGTACCACTAAGGAGGTAATTATTAAATATGTGCTGTCTTTTCGGCAACAATAGAAACTGTAATTGTAGCGGAACCTGCAACAGTAATTGCAATAGAACTATCGTAATTCGCGGTCCGCGTGGTCCTGTAGGTCCTACGGGTGCAACAGGCGCGCGTGGTCCACAAGGTCCACAGGGTGCAACTGGTCCTATCGGCCCACAAGGTCCTCAAGGTGAAACAGGTGCTACAGGCGCGATTGGTCCGCAAGGTCCACAGGGTGCAACTGGTCCTATCGGCCCACAAGGTCCTCAAGGTGAAACAGGTGCCACTGGTGCGGTTGGACCTCAAGGTCCCCAAGGTCCACAAGGTGAAACGGGCGCTACTGGTCCCCAAGGTCCACAAGGTGAAACGGGCGCTACTGGTCCGCAAGGTCCACAAGGTGAACCCGGTCCTAGCGGAACTAACGACGCTATCTACGCAAACGTAAGTCAAACGGTTGTAGATTCTGGCGATATTATACCTTTAACTCAAGATACGTCTACCCCCGATACAAGTATGAGTGTATCGGATAACTCCGTGGTGATTTCAGAAGAAGGCGTTTATTTGGTTTCTTTCTACGTTGGTGGCTCTGTCCCGACTAATGAATTTAATACCACTTTATATCTTAACGGTAGTGCTATCCCTGATGAAACACTAATTCAGTCTAACAGTGCAGGTGCGGCAAGCAAAACTATATTGCTTAATCTTGATGCAGGCGATACGCTTTCGTTATACAACACTTCGGCTACGCAAGCGACTATTTCAAACGCTTCGTTAACCGTGCTTAAACTTGCTTAAATCTCTTTCATTTTTCTCCTTAAATTAAAAGCCTCGCCATCCGTAAGGGTGGCGAGGTCGTTTTTTACTAACCGTTTATATTAAATATTATCTTTTACAACTTCAACTACACCAAATTCGTTTACACCGACGGATACCGTTCCGTGAACGTCCGTTCTGTATAAATTATAATTTGGACTATGTTCTAATAATCTTGCAAGTAACGTCGTTGACGGATGTCCGTAAAAATTATTCCCACCTACGCTAATTACTGCATTTTTAGGCTTTAGTTTTTGCAAAAATTCATCGCTAGTAGAATCGGCTGAGCCGTGATGCGAAACTTTTAGAAAATCCACGTATGTTAAATCCACGTTTAACTCGTTATAAGTATAGTACGATTTTAAAACCGAAAGATTATTTAATGCAACCATTTCTTGTTTTTTGCCTGCGTCCCCCGTAAATACAAACTTTACGCCAGCATACTCGAGATATATTATGGGCGAAAGATTGTTGATTTCTTCTTCGGACGGGGTTGCCGTGGAAACGTAATCTTTATACGCACTATCACTCGTCTTTAATGGATTAGGCGACAAAAATATTAACTGATAATCTTCGCCTTTTATAAAATCAAAACTATCGGAAACATCCAATTCTATCTCTTTATCTTTTGCAAGTTCAATCGTGCTTTTATATTCCGTTGACAAATATAACATTTCGTCAATTATGAACGGATGATAAATTTTCCCTATCTGATAGTTCTCTATTAAAGTTTTCGTGTTGCCAACGTGGTCGCCATCGGGGTGCGAAACTATCAAGTAATCAATGGTTCGTACCGAATAAGTTGACAAAAACTCGGTTATCGTTTGGGCGTTATTACCCACGTCCCTACCGCTATCAATAACTATCTTTTTGCCATCGGGCAAATTAATAAAAATGCAATCACCTTGCCCTACGTCTATATAATGAACGGAAAAACCGCTTAAAACTTTGCGCGGGGTTTTATCTGGTATAGGATTGCACCCAACCATCAACACAACGCACAAAATCCAAACGGTTAAAAGTTTAAAAAATTTCTTCTTTTGCATTTTTTTGAATTCTATTTTTTCTTCTTTAGTTTTAATCTTTCTAAATCTTCTATAATTTGTGGAATTAGTTCTAAGGTCGCTTGATAACCTATATCGTACATAGCACTGCCAGAATTGATAGAAATAGAACTGTATTCGTTAAGGTCGGGGTGAATTACGACGTTGCTATAATGATACCCTTTTGCCCACGGTTCTTTAACGTCGGTTTTATAAGTGGGAAAAAGTTTTTTAAGTAACCCAGACTTACTCTCTCTAGTAGCAAGGTCGATACCTATAATATAATCAGCGCCCATTTCCTTTACCAAGTCAGCGGGGATAGAGTTCGTGTATGCACCGTCAACGTAGCGATTGCCGTCTATTACTACCGGCTTAAAAAAGGGTGGAATACAACTTGACGCACAAAGTGCTTTAGCCACGCTACCGCTCTTAAAGACGTGTTCTTTACCCGACTCAAGTTCGGTTGCAACGCACATAAACGGCTTTTTAAGCTCTTCAATATTAAGCGAACCTATTTCTCTATCAATAACGTTAAACATACCGGAAGAATCCATCTTTAACATAAAGACGTTAGTGATTTCGCCAAAATCCACTCTTTTAAGCATTTCCCAAATATCAGTCGACGAATATCCTTCTGCATAAAACGCACCGACTATACTGCCGATACTCGTGCCGGCAATCATATCAAACTTAATGCCGAATTCTTCGAACGCTTTAAGCGCACCAAGATGAGCAAAGCCTTTTGCCCCACCACTACCTAACGCTAAACCGATTTTTATTTGCTTTGGTTTGCTTCTTTTAAATAGCCAACTGAAAAATCCCATTTATTTAACGTCCTTTTTCGGCTTTGATAAAGCCACTTTTATAATCATTATTATGAGCATAACGATAGCGAGTGCAAACAATACGTAAAGTATATAATCAAGCACGGCAATCGTCCAAATAGTAGCGCATATTTCAGTAAGCACAGCTATAATAATCCCTGCGGTTAAATTACCCAAGGTCGCAGGCAAAATGACGTCCTTAAACTTAAGGTCTAAAAACGCAGCGATAGCCGTACCCATCCATATCCCCGTCATAGGCAACGGTATTGCAACGAAGACGTAAACACCAAATTGTTTAAGGCGCGTTTCGCTAAATTTTCCAGCCTTGCCGTTTGCTTTTTGTTTTTCTAACGCAGAGTCCGCCGTTACTTTACAGTAATGTTCTGCCTTTTCCGCTATACCTGAAATAAATTTTATTTTCTTTAGTAGTTTAAGTAACGGTTTAAGTAAAAAGTATATCGGGATAAATACTATGGTAGAACCGACGTACGCTAAAGCGAGTGAAGTGAAAAACTCTAGTCCCACACCGCGCCCAAAAACTATCGCGCCTTTAAGTTCAATTAAAGGAATCAGCGACATTATAAGCGTTGCCCAATATTCGTTATTAATTAAATTAGAAATAATTTCTACCATAAGCACCTAAAATCTTGTGTTTTTCATCAAATAACAGTATAATGTAATTAATAAAAAAAATCAACTAAATATTATTATTTGTAATTAATAGAAATTATGACGACACAAAAAATGCTTTCCTTTTTAAGAAAGGGTATAACTAAATATAAAATGATTAACGACGGTGATAAAATTGCCGTTGGGGTTTCGGGTGGCAAAGATAGCGTAGTGCTACTTAAACTTCTTGCTGAATATAAAAGATTTTCTCCCGAACGCTTTGACCTTTTGGCAATAACGGTCGACCTTAATTTTGAAGACCGTCCCACCGACTATACGCCTATAAAAAACTTATGCAACGAATTAGGCGTTGAATACCTTGTTGAAAAAACAGAGATTGGAAAAATAGTTTTTGATATAAGAAAAGAAAGCAACCCTTGCGCACTATGTTCAAAAATGCGTAAGGGCGCACTGAATAACCTTGCTAAAGAAAAAGGTTGCAACAAGGTGGCTTTAGGTCATCACGCAGACGATTTGACCGACACTTTGCTTTTATCTCTTTTTTATGAAGGCAGACTTTCCACCTTCGCGCCCAAAAGTTATTTGGATAAAATAGATTTAACGCTAATCCGTCCGCTAATTATGGCTCGCGAACTTGACGTTATAGCATATTCAAAAACCTTACCCGTAGTTAAAAGTTGTTGCCCCGCTAACAAAATGACCAAGCGCGAATACGTTAAAAATATAGTTTCAAAAGTTGGCGAAGATATCCCCAACGTGCGCGATATGATGTTCACCGCGCTTATCCACCCCGAAAGATACAACCTATTTGACAAGTTTGAAAACGAAGTAGATAAATTTTAATAAAATTATATCCTAAAAAATAATAGTCAAACAAAAAAACTCCGCTCGATGCGGAGTTTTTGTATTTCTTGTGTTCGATTTATGCGGGTGTCCAACCCATTTTTTGCCCTGATAAGATATGTATGTGCAAGTGAAACACAGTTTGCCCTGCATCTTCACCTTGATTAACAACTAAACGATAACCGTTTTCCAAACCTAATTCTTTTTCTAAAGTGGGAATTTTAATCAAGCATTTTTTTACCATTTCGCTTTGCTTTTCATCCATTTCTTTAAGTAGCTTAAAGTGGCTTTTGGGTATGCACAAAAAATGGTTTTTTGCCTTTGGGTCTATGTCTTTGATGATTATCATATTTTCATCTTCATACATTTTGGTAGCGGGGATTTCGCCTGCTATAATTTTGCAAAACAAACAATTTTCCATAATTTTCTCTCCTTATATAAGTTCGCCAAGCGCACCGTCCTTAAATGCGCCAAGCACTTTAACTTTTTGTATTTTATTAGTGCCTTTATAATCTTTAACGTACAGCCTTAAATAATTTTCGCTATATCCTTCGCCGTAACCGTCTTTGCTTTCTTCAAAGATAAAATCTACGATTTTCCCTTGCATCTTTTGTGCAAACGCTTTTTTGCACTCTGATTTAACTTCCAAAAGTTTATTTAGCCTTTGCTTTTTTATTTCGCCCGAAATATCTTTCATTTTATAAGCAACCGTTCCGCTTCTAGGACTAAATGGAAACGGATGAATATCGCTAAACTTTACCCTTTCTATAAGCGATAGCGTTTGATTAAAATTTTCTTCCGTTTCGGTTGGAAAGCCCGCGATTATATCCGTCGTTATCCCGGCATCGGGAAAATACTCTCTTATTAAGTCGACTTTTTCCGCATACTCGTTTGCGGTATAGTGCCTATTCATTGCTATAAGCACGCTATCCGACCCCGACTGCAAAGACAAATGAAAGTGCGGAGCAAAGTTTTTAAGTTCTTTTAACGCTTGCAAAAACTCTCTATCTATAACCCTAACTTCTAGCGAACCTAATCTTATTCTGCAATCAACTTGTTTTAGCGCGTTAATAAGTCCCGTAAGCCCTTTGCCGTCGCTATCATATGCTGACAGATTAATGCCGTTTATAACCGCCTCAACGGGCGAAATAGACTTTATCTCATCTATGATGCTTTGTATTCCTCTTGAACGACTACGCCCACGCAAATACGGTATTATACAATAAGAACAAAAGTTGTTGCAACCGTCTTGAACTTTTATATAAGCGCGCGTACGAAGAGTTTTAACGTAATTAAGTTCTTCAAACTCCGTACAAGGCGGACTCAACTTTAATCCACTTTCGTCAAGCATTTGTAAAATCTTATTTTTGTTGAAAGTGCCCGTAATTAAATATTCACTCGATTTATCTGCAAACGATTCGCTATTCTTTTGAACAGCGCAACCCGTGAAGATTATTTTTGCGTTGGGATTGAGTTTTTTTATTCTTGACGCAGTTTGCCTTGATTTTTTTTCGGCTTCTGCCGTAACTGCGCAAGTGTTGACTACGTATAAGTCTGCGGGAACGAGTTTATCACTAACTTCATAACCGCGTTCAATAAGCCCTGCTATCAAAGAATCGCTTTCGCACTCGTTGACCTTACAACCGAGCGTAAAAACTACCGCTTTCATTTAATTTCCCCTTTGCATAACGAGTGCAGACCACTCGCCTTTAATTTTTTCTTCAACGAAACTAAAACCTGCGTCTAAATACGCTTGTTTTACGGCTGAAAGTCTTTCGACCAATATACCGCTTAAAATTATATAGCCGTTATCGAAAAGGTTTTTGCCTATATGCGGAGCAAACGCTATAAGTACTTCCGCCATAATGTTACACACTATAACGTTACCTTTAACCGTGTTGTCGTCAAGTAGGTTTTTAAGCAACGCCGTGCCGTTTGTAACACCGTTAAGTTTCATATTGTGTTCGGTTGCAACGATTGCGCATTCGTCTATATCGGTCATAACCACTTTGTTTGCGCCAAGTTTACTTGCAGTTATACCTAAAATACCGCTACCGCAACCAACGTCCAAAACGGTGTCTTCTTGTTTAACGTATTTTGCTAAAAAGTCCACACACATAGAAGTCGTTTCGTGTTCGCCTGTCCCAAACGCCATATTTGAATCAAGCAAAACTTTAATTTCACCGTCTTTTGATTTATAGTCAATCCACTCCGGCACGATAACCACTTTGCCTATTTTAATAGGCTTAAAGTGTTCTTTCCATTGTTCACGCCAAAGGTCGCCGTCAATTTCACGCTTAACCGTCTCTAGCGTTCCCAAATCAAGCGGACTGTCTTTCTTTAGGTTAATAAACGCGGTCTCAACGCTCTTCAACGTTTCAGTTGCACTATCAATCGGGAAATACGCTTTAACTAATACGGTCTTATCCGCGTTAAAAATACTTTCATCCGCGTAATCCCACGCTCTTCCGTCACGCGAAAGCGCTATTACGTCTTCAATATCGCTTATGACCACACCCAAATCAGTATAGCCCCATAAAACGTCACTTATAAGTTCTCCACCGATATGCGTTGTCGATACGGTTAATTCAATAAATTTGCTCATATTAATTCTCGTACGGGTCTTTGCCGTACATCTTTTCTACGTTATCTTTATATTTTCTCATTTTAGGCGTTTGCTTGATATCCGAACAGTTTTCAAGCTGCTCCAAAAGTTTTTTCTGTTCTTTAGTGATTCTACTAGGAATTTCAACGTTAACCACTATATAAAGGTCGCCCGTTCCCCTTGACGATTTAATGCCCTTACCGCGCACGAAGAACACCTTTCCACTCTGCGTCCCCTCGGGGATGGTGTAGTCTATGGTATCGTCAATTAGCGGAACTTTAATTTTGCCACCAAGGCACGCCGTCCTTAAACTAATCGGCACTTCAACGTATAGGTCGAAGTTTTTGCGTTTGAAAAGTTCACTCGGTTCAACCTTCATTTCCACGATTAAGTCGCCAGGAGCACCGCCGTTTTTACTTGCTTCGCCAAAACCTGCTTTTCTTATGTAACTGCCCGTATCCGCGCCAGCCGGTATATCCAATGTGATTTTCGTAGTCGTTTTATTAAAGCCTTTACCCTTACAATCGGGGCAAGTTTCTATAACTTTTTTGCCCGTTCCCCTACACTCGTCGCAAGGGCGAACGTTCACTGAACGGAAAAAGCCGTTAGACTGCGTGTATTGAATTTGTCCCGTGCCACCGCACTTCTCACAAGTCTTGTACGCCGTGCCACCTTTCGCGCCCGTGCTATTACAACTTTTGCAAGGTTCATTGCGGTTATAAGAAAACTCACGTCTGCAACCTTTTGCAGCATCTAAAAAACTCAAAGAAAGTTCAACGATAATATCTTCGCCTTTGGTTTTGGTTTGCGCGCGCGACCTACTGCTACCACCGAACCCGCCAAATATATCGCCAAAAATATCTTCAAATCCTCCAAAGCCACCGAACCCACTTGCTCCAGCACCGCCAAAACCGCCCATACCACCGTTGGGGTCGCCGTAAGTATCGTAATTCTTTCTCTTCTTTTCGTCGGATAAGACTTCGTTAGCTTCGTTAATTTCCTTAAACTTTTCAGCAGCGGCACTATCACCAGGATGCAAATCCGGGTGGTATTTACGCGCAAGAGTTCTATACGCTTTTTTAATATCGTCAGGCGTTGCGTTTTTATCAACGCCTAAAATTTTATAATAATCTTTAGCCATAATTTAACCTTTAAGTCTATACGTTAGTTATTTTCTAAGTTGTCGTTCATATTTTGCTTTGGTTGTTCACCTTTAAAATTGTATCTTATTATCGCTATTGATATTGAGATAACCCCAAAAACGTCATGAATAAGCGCTATCGGATAGAAATAAACGATACCGTTACCTACCCAGAATAACATTAACGCTAAAAAGAAATATCTGTAAAGTTTTACGTCTAAAACGTAATATGCGATAGTCGTTAGTATTCCGCCAGCTATCGAGAATAGCGAGAACGGACCGTTCCACGTAAAGAAACTAGCAACGATTTGCGCCGAAACAAACAAGAATAGCCAAAATTTGCTATTCGCCCATTTATGTTTTTCACGTTGTAAAAATATTATTGCTTGCACTAAACTTATAGAGTTAACCGTTGCCGCGGTTAAATTTCCGTTTAGCACGAAATAAGTTATCCATAAAAGGAAGTTTATAATAGCAAGCAAAATTATAATCTTTCTTTTTTTGCTTTGTGATTCGACAACTTTAACTAAAATCGCCATCACGCCAATAGAATTTATAAGTATTTGAAACCAAACCATTCCGAGCGAGCCTATAAGCCCGTTTACGATGGTTTCCCCTAACACGGGTAATGAAAAAAGTAAGTTATTCATAATTGTTCAATAGTGTTCAATAAAATAATTATTCTTTACAGCCTTTATCTTCTAAGTTTGACTGTTGGTTATTTTCAATAGATTGTTTTTGGTCAATTTTTTTAGGTTTTTGCTTTATAATATCGTATCGAACGATTGCAACACCGCAAGAAACCGTACTAAACGTGTCGCTAATTAAGGCTATCGGATAGAAATTTGCAATGCTGTTAGCCACCCATATCGCCATATGGATAAATGATAGTATACGATAAGTTCTTGCATTTTTGAAAAAATACGCTAACACGCCCAAGAACCCTGCGGTTATGCAGAACACGTCTACCCAAGATGCGACGGTGAAAATCGTTACCAATACTTGCAAAATTAAAAATAAAATTAGCCACCAAATGCTTTCCGCCCATTTATAATTTCCACGTTGCATAAAAATAAGCAGTTTAATAACGTTTATAATACAAGTAAAACTACTCGCAATATTACTTAAAAATACAAAATACAATACCCAGCAAACGTTTGCGATAGTTGCAAGCGTAAACATTACATTGCGTTTTTTAACTTGATATTCTAAAATTTTGCAAATTATAGCAAAAATGCCAAAAGCGTTAGCAGTTATCGTCGCAACTGAAAACAATAAATTATTCATAAGTGTATAAAGTTTATTTAAGTACAAACTGAAAGGCATAATTTTGCCTTTCAGTCGTTTTTTATTTTTTAAATTTTGACAGTTGTAAATCGCAATACGTATATCAATTTTGCAAGATTATTGATGGAATTCAGTATCGCCAGCGCCACCATTTGCGTTCGGGTCACCGTTGGGGTTTGCTTGTTGATAAAGTTTAGCAAACACACCTTGAACTTCGTTTGAAAGTTCTTCGGTTGCCTTAACTATTCTGTCATTGTCGTTTGAAGCGAGTTCTTCTTTAGCCTTTTTAACTGCTTCTTCAACCTTTGCTTTATCTTCGTCGGTAAGTTTATCGCCCGAATCTTTTACGGTCTTTTCTACGGTAAAGATAAGTCCGTCAAGTTTATTGTGATTGTCAACCGCTTCTTTACGTTTCTTATCTTCTTCTTCGTATTGTTTTGCTTCGTTTACAGCCTTTTCGATATCTGCGTCAGAAAGATTTGACGAAGAAGTAATGGTGATATTTTGGCTAGTACCCGTACCAAGGTCTTTTGCAGAAACGTTTACGATACCGTTAGCGTCGATGTCAAACGTAACTTCGATTTGCGGTATACCACGGGGAGCGGGTGCAATTCCTGAAAGTTGGAAGTTGCCAAGAGTTTTATTATCTTTTGCAAATTCGCGTTCACCTTGTAAAATGTGAATATCAACTGCCGTTTGATTATCAGCCGCAGTAGAGAAAACTTGTGATTTCTTTACCGGAATAGTCGTATTTCTTTCAATGAGTTTAGTGCATACGCCACCGAGCGTTTCGATACCAAGTGATAAAGGCGTAACGTCCAAAAGAAGAACATCTTTAACTTCACCTGAAAGAACACCGCCTTGAATAGCCGCGCCAATAGCAACGCATTCGTCGGGGTTAATACCCTTAAACGGTTCTTTACCAGTAACTTTTCTAACTTCATCAATAACCGCAGGAATACGAGTTGAACCACCAACTAAAATAACTTTGTCAATATCCGAATATGAAAGTTTAGCGTCTTTCATAGCGTTTTGCATAGGTGTTACGGTTGCAGCAACAAGGTCAGCGGTTAAAGCATCGAATTTTTGTTTAGTAATATCAACGTCTAAGTGTTTAGGACCAGTTGCATCTGCCGTGATAAAGGGCAAGTTTACGTTGGTTTTGCTCATACCAGAAAGTTCTATTTTTGCCTTTTCTGCCGCTTCTTTAAGTCTTTGCATAGCGAGTTTATCGTTAGTTAAATCAATACCTTCTTTTTGCTTAAATTCGCTAGCAAGATAATCCATAACGCGTTTATCGAAGTCGTCGCCACCAAGCATATTGTTTCCGTGTGTTGCTAATACTTCAAACACACCGTCGCCGATTTCCATAATAGAAACGTCAAACGTACCGCCACCAAGGTCGTAAATAATAACCTTTTGAGTTTTGCCTTCTTTATCAAGACCGTAAGAAAGAGCCGCAGCCGTCGGTTCGTTGATAATACGAAGAACGTTTAAGCCTGCAATCTTACCAGCGTCTTTGGTTGCTTGACGTTGGCTGTCCGAAAAGTATGCGGGAACGGTAATAACCGCGTCGGTAACCGTGCCACCAAGGTAACTTTCAGCGTCTTTTTTAAGTTTGGTCAATACCATTGCTGAAATTTCTTGGGGTGTAAAATCTTTGCCGTCAATAGCAACTTTATAATTTGAACCCATATGTCTTTTAATAGACGCAACCGTTCTATCAGGGTTAGAAACGGCTTGACGTTTTGCTACTTGACCAACGAGTCTTTCGCCGTCTTTTTGGAACGCCACAACGGACGGGGTTGTTCTAGAGCCTTCAGCGTTAGCGATAACGACGGGTTCGCCGTTTTCCATAACCGCAACGCAAGAGTTTGTTGTACCTAAGTCAATACCTATAGTTTTCATTTATTTAATCTCCTATAATTTTTGAAATTGTTTTTATTTTTATTTTTTAATTTTTTATT
>JAFVUV010000034.1 GCA_017502525.1 Clostridia bacterium | reverse complement strand
TGGTCGGGATAAGACTGTTATGATTTTAGAACCTGCATATCCCGCATACGTTGATGCAAATATAATTGGGGGGAACCGTATTATTCGTCTTGCGGCAGGTCAAGAAAACGGCTTTTTGCCTTTGCCATCCGAAATTCCGCAAGAAGAGGATATGTATCCTGATTTGATTTACATATGTTCACCAAATAATCCAACCGGTGCAACGTTTGATTATGCAGGATTGAAAGAATGGGTAGACTATGCAAACGCCGTTGGTGCAGTTATACTTTTCGATGCTGCATACGAAGCGTTTATTGAAGAAGATATTCCGCATAGTATTTTTGAAGTAGAAGACGCAAAAAAGTGTGCCATTGAAATCTGTTCGCTTTCAAAAACCGCAGGATTTACAGGTACGAGACTTGGATATACGGTGATACCTAAAGCGCTTGAAAGAGATGGAATGAACTTCAATGCTATGTGGGTAAGGAATAGGACGACAAAAACGAACGGTGTTTCATACATCATTCAAAAAGGTGGCGCCGCAGTATTCAGTGACGAAGGACAAAAACAAATACATGAAAATATTAACGTATATAAGCGGAATGCGAAGTGTATAATGTCGGCACTTGACGAACTTGGTATTTGGTATACCGGAGGTAAAAATGCTCCTTACGTATGGATGAAATGTCCTAATAACATGGGCAGTTGGGAATTCTTCGATTTGCTTTTAAACGAAATTCAAGTTGTAGGAACTCCGGGAGAAGGATTTGGTAAATGCGGAGAAGGATATTTTAGATTTTCTACGTTTGGAAGTATAGAGGATACCGAAGAAGCGGCAAGAAGATTAAAGGAGTTATTAGGTGATAAAAATGAGAAATTATAAAGATGAATTTGACAATAGAGTAACTTTTATAAAAAAAGTATTGACAAACAGCGGAGCAAAAGGAATTGTTTACGGTAATTCTGGCGGTAAGGATTCTGCACTTGTTGGAATTTTGTGTAAGGCTGCTTGTAAAAATACAATAGGAATTATTATGCCTTGTTCTTCTAAAAGGAATTATGAAGAAGATATGCAAGACGGGCTTGCACTTGCAAAACAGTATGATATAGAAACGCGAATTGTGGATTTAACTCCAGTGAGAGAACTGGAAATTAAGAGTATAAAAAACATTACTTCACTTAATTCCAATGCGTTTGCAAATATTGCGCCAAGGCTTCGTATGGCTACGCTTTATGCGATAGCGGCAAGTGAAAATAGGCTTGTGGCAGGGACGGGAAACAGGAGTGAGGCATACGTTGGATATTTTACGAAATGGGGAGATGGCGCACATGATTTTAATCCGATTTCCGATTTGACGGTTACGGAAATATACGAGTTTTTACACTATCTCAATGCACCGCAATGGATTATGCAAAAAGCACCATCGGCTGCGCTTTTCGATGGACAAACTGATGAAACGGAAATGGGCATAACTTATGCAGAAATTGATTCATACATAAACGGTGAAAACATTGGACCTGAAAAGAGTGAAATAATAATAAAACTGCACGAGACAAGTACTCATAAGAGATGTCCAATTATTACGTTCGATAGTTTATCCTATAAAACTACTTGATAAAACTGACAAAAAACACTATAATATTTACATAGATTATGTAATTCTATGTGGAAAACGGCGAGAGGCTATCTCGCCGTTTTCTTGTGTTTTTGGTGCGTTTATAATAGGAGTTTACCAAGTCTATTCATCATTTCCGTCTTGTGTTCGAGCATAGAGTGAGCGTAGCGTTTTAACGTTATCGTAGGGTTTTTATGCCCTAAAATTTCCGATAATGTTTTTATATCCATTCCGCACTCTAAAGCGCGCGTTGCAAATGTATGACGAAGAGAGTGAAAACCTTTGTGCGGAAGTTTCAGACGTTTCAAAAGTAGTTCAAAACTCTTTTAATAAGAGCGAACCTGCGCACCATGTACGCGTTCACTACAAACAACGTAGTTTCCGCTTGAGGATTTCTTATACTCTCTTAATCGTGAAAGCAGTTGCTTGGGTAAAGGAATAATACGTTCTGAAAAGTCCGTTTTTGGAGTGTCTATTACCTTAACGTATTTGCCGTTTTCCCAACTGTCGTGACAAGATTTAGAAACGGCTATAATACCTTTTTGTAAATCTATGTCATCCCATGTAAGGGATAGCACTTCTCCAATACGTAAGCCCGTGTAAAGGCAAAGTACCACGCCGAACAACTTATTTTTCTTTTTTTCAAAGATAAACTGCTCGATTTTTCGTTGTTCTTCTTTAGAAAAACAATCTACTTGTTTTTCTCGTCCCTTAGGACGCACGATAGCCATTGTAAACTCTTTGTCCGTTACGCCAAGCAATACTGCTCGGCGCAAAGAAGATTTAAGCACGGATATAATGCCGTTTACAGTGTTTGCAGATAAACCTTTTCCCGATAAATCCACGGTAAAACGTTGCAAAACGGTTGCCGTTAAATCTTGTAGTTCAAACTCTCCGAGCGCGGGGAGTATATGTAGTTCTATTTGCCTTTTATATTTCTTGTACGTTCTAATTTTCGTAGTGGGCTTGACGTACAAAGCAAGCCACTCGTTTAACCAATTTTTATATTTCAATAGTTTACCTCCGTTTGTGTGTTGCCGTCCCCGTTATAGGGGAACGGCTTAATTATTTTTAACCGTTTTTTTATTTCGGGATACGAAAACGGTCAAAACCCGTCCGCCGTTCATATATACATTTTACTATTTTCTTTACCTTAATCGGCGGTTATCTCTATGTAATCAACGAGATTCTTTATTTTGTTTTTTATTCAGTTGTAATTTTTGCCTTTCGGCTTGCCATTCTTCAAATTCGCGCTTGCCTTCTTCGCTTTCAAATAACTTTTGTATTGCAGGCAACAACGCCCTTGCAAGCGAATCGATTTCAAAGTCAGGGATTCCCGTGTTGTTCTTACGCTTTCTTGACATTAACCTATAATTTTTTCCTCCTTATTAATCTCCTTTACTATTAAATTTTTTGTTTGTTGGTTTCGGCGCTTTTTCACGCTCGATTTCTTCTTCGATTTGTTGTAAACGACTTTTTCCCAAGTTGGCGATAGGCTCATCTTTAGGAATAAACGCTCCAACGATAGACGGCGCACGATAAAAAGCACGTGCAAACGCTTCAGGTTCTCTCTCTCGAAAAAGAGTATAGGCACGACTCATTTTTGTGAACTTATCTTTATCTTTTGAAAGTTCTTGGTGTTCTTTGAACAACAAGCCGTTGTCCGCCTGTTGACGTTTAACTTCTTTTTCTAAACGTTGAACTTCGGCGGTCAATACGACGATTTGATTACGTAGCCCGTTTTTGCTAAAAGCAAACTTACCTTGCTTGGCATCTTCTAACGCTTGGGTGTAATCGGCTTCGGCATTACGTTCTTTAACAATTTTATCTCGCTCGGCTTTCGCCGTTGAGATTTCTTTCATTGTTTCAGCAAAATGCTCGTCCGCTTTTTGAACGGCTTTTTCCATCGTTGCTAATTCCGCTTGCACACGTTTTCCTGC
>JAFVUV010000033.1 GCA_017502525.1 Clostridia bacterium | reverse complement strand
TTCATATCTTGCTTTTGCAGTCTTTCAAAGGCTCTTTGCTTTAGCATCACTTCCTCGGATAGCACCATATCCGTTATCATAGTAGTTTTGCGTTTTCCCATCGAGCCTACAGTCATTGAAACGATAGGCAGTTCGTTTATAAACCCACAGTTCCTACTCTCCATGTGATACAACCTTGAATAGGCTATACCCTTTCGCCACTCGTTAAACTTTTTTACGACGTAAATAATGATAAACACTATCGGTATTTTGGTGATTACGACCTTTAAGTCTATGACTAGTTTTACAACCTGCTTATAGATATTAAATAGGTCGAATGAGAGGGCGAAATAGAAGTAATACGCAAAGACCGCTACGCCTATGCTGATTATATTAAAGTTAAATAACCATATAACAGTCCATGCCTTTTTTATGTAACTATTCTCTGCTAAAAACACTTTAAATTCTATCAAAAACCCCTTTATAGGTTGATAAATGACGCTTGCAAGCCATTTAAAGATTTTAAGCGGTCTAGTGTCTTCATTATGATTTTGATTAGGAATAAAGTACAAACGGCGTACTAAAATCACCACTCCAACGACTATCGAAGCAAAGATTGCAACAACGCCCGTTACCTTAAACATAAACTCAATCACGACTCCCCAATAGCCCGAAAAGTTCCGTCCTATAAACAAGAGTTTAAAATAGATTCCAGCGTCTTGTAGAAAGCCCGTGGGGGTTTCCGCCATACCGACGTTTTCCCCCGTGAGCCTTAAAATTTTTGAATAATCGTTTACCGTTATAGGTAGTTTAGACGGGATTTGAAAGAGCCCGCAAAAGTAATAACAAAAACTCATTACAAGGTCGTAGAGAGTTTCGGCTAGTCTTGCGTAAGAAAGAAAAAATACTGATGCGCCAAAAATAAAGAACGTTGCCGTTATCACGTAAGCCGTTATCCAATATCTTCTCATCCTGTGCCACTCCTTATTAAAAACTCTTTTTCCTGAACGTCGTAAATGGTCTTTTGGTCTATTACCCTAAAGCGGAACGACTGCTTGTCCGTTTTTACCGTAAGAGTCGTTTTTTCGTAACTTTCAAATTAGCAAATATACGTTTCGTTTTCGGTAAAATACCAAATACTCGTGTCTGTAAATGCTAAAATAGTGTCGTTTTTCGACTTATAGGCTGACTTTTGGAGCGTTTCATAAGGAACAGGCTCTCCGTTTAGTCTACTGCACGTATAACAAAAATAACAAACTGCAAAAACGGTTAAAAGTAGCATTACAACGGCAAATAGTCTACGTAGAATCTTCATTTTTATAGTCCTCCTCTTGTTTCTTTTTGGGTTTAAACAACCTTACAACGCAATAAATTACGTAAATTACAAACAATAACCCTACCCACTTTAAAACGTTAAGGAGTCCGTCATACCAATTAGAATTAGGAACTTCTTCGTAGATATCCGGCGGTGGAGTCGGTGACGGTACGACGTCTATAGGACTTGACACAACGGGAATAACCGTATCTTTAAAGTCTTTGGTAAACGTAACGTCAATAATATCAAAGTCTAAGTTTACCGTTTCTTTAAAGAAATATCCGTCGGCAGTACCCGATTTAAAAACGTCTTTAAAAAATTGCCTATCCCAATAACAGTGTTTAGCCCTTTGTGAAACGTAATCGCTCACCTGATATCTAAAAAGATACACGGTGTAATCACTCTTCGTATTTATATATAACTGCTTTAAGTGTGTTACGTCTTGTTTTCCTACGTATAGCCTTTTGCTAATTTCTTCGGCAGTTCCCGAAAGGTCGCTTTCTGAAATAGGACATATTGCTTTTATACCGTTAAATTTAGTTGTTACCTCTAAATTTTGCCCGAACAACCATTTCCAAAAGTCCATATCTATAACCGTTGACGTCAAATCAAATTTATCTTCAGCGCTAATTTCTACTTCCGTAAATTTGCTATCTACACTTTCAAATAGGGCTTTACTGTACTTTCCGTTCACTAGTTCTCCGCCTAAAATACCCGTTGCGTTTATCATTTCGTCAATAACAAATCTTGACGGTATAACGTAATCGTCTGGATCTTCGCCGTTTGGCGTACAAAGTAAAAGGTCTAGTTCGGTTAATTGTTCGCCGTATTTTAGATTGCTTGCACCAAACTCATTTCTATCTAAGTTATAAGCATAACCGCAGTAATACTGCATATTAGCGTTACTATCTCCAATTACATCCAAATCGCCTAAATAGATATGCTTTACAGTAGTATTTTTCGTGCCGATATCCACACCAATATACGGTTTAATCGCGTTATAGACCGACTTATCGCCTATAACGAGCGACGGCTTTAATACGGCGTTTAACCACGTTGCGTGAACTTTAGTCATATTTCCATACTCGGTTATTACACTTTTAGGAACTGCAAAATACACACTGTGCAAACTGTCTTGAGTGTAAATGTTTTTGCCGTTATAACCGTCTGGGCGGTACTGCGTTGGAAAAACTTCTAACTGCAACACTTCGATTTCAGCGCTTGAGTAAGTCAAGTTTCCACTAGCGCCGTTATCACTTGAATAACTCGGAGCAAAACCTGTATAGGTATATTTTCTTGCTACGGTATAATCTGCGGCGTTTAGTTTTCCATCCTCAAGCAGTTCTATTCCGCTAACGTTATAAACTCGTTTATCTTTATCCAGTTTTTTCATAATGGTTTGCTTTTCTTCACTAGTTAATACGACTTTGAACTTGTAAAAGACTCTTTCATAACCTTCTTCTAAACTGTAGTTTACAACTCTTAACGGAAATTTTTTATAGTTGTCCGTATCGCTACCAAAACTCATTTCTATTTGGTTTAACATACTCGTTTCGCTAAATTTTATGGCTTTAGGGTTATACACGAAAACGTAAAGCGAATAGTCTTGTGGGTTAGTTTTGTTATTGGAATAACAATATTCCAAAAAAGAGATAAGTCTTGTTTCTTTACTATTATCTTTTGGATAATCCGAAAGGTTGAATTTTGCCCCGTCTATTGACGAGCCTTTTAAATCGTCTAATACGTTAGTCGTTTCAAAAGGTTTCGTATAGGTAGTTTCAGCCTTAACGGAAAGGTGATAGGCGTTATGCCTACCACCCCTCCAACTATTGCAAATGTTAAAGACAACAAGACTAAAAATAATCGTCTATATATCTTTACCATAGCAAATCTCCTTAAAATTCAACGTTAATCTCTGCGTATAAACCTGCTACGTAAACGTTAAGAGTTGCCTCGCCTTCGCCCGTTCTCGTCAACTTACCGCTAGAGTCAATAGTAAATACCCCCTCGTCAGTTGAACTAAACTGTATAAGCAAATCTACGTCATCCTCTATATAACAAACTATTTGAGTGCTATCCCCCACTTGTAAACCCGAATAAATTCCTGCCCATTCAAGGTGGACTTCTGGAATTACGTCGTCGTATGTAGGCGTAGTTAAACCGTGAGCGTAATCTCTTGATTCCATAACGTAGCGGTTCAATTTAGTTACTTGATCTTCGTCGAAATCTTCAAGCCCCATAGCGTAGGCGTTTAATGCTGCGCTTGCAACGTAAGCAACACTTCTTGCGTTTGTTCTGTAATTTAACCCAGCCTCAAAAGTTCCGTACTTATAAGTTACGGTAGAGCCGTTCGTTATCTTTACAAAACCTACTGCTGCGAATTTACGGTTAATATTCTCATAATTGATGTTTGTCATAACAAACTGAGTTACATATCCCGTAGACGACCTTGACGACTCGTAAGTATCGTAAGTAGTCAAATACTGCTTACCTTCGGCGTCAAATTCCTTTATCCAGTCAATTACCGTATAACCGTTTACGTTGACCTCATCAAAATACGATTGAGGAGCAAGTAAAACGCCTATTTTAAAATTGGCTGAATTTTGCTCGTAGAGTGTGCCTGTAATTTCACAAGTAAATCTCATTTCCGGTCTGTCTGAATCGCCAACAATATGTAACGCCGCGCCTCTTTGCATAACCATACCCGATTGAGTTAACGAACTTGCATTTGCAGGAACAGT
>JAFVUV010000032.1 GCA_017502525.1 Clostridia bacterium | reverse complement strand
TTTTTATTTTAGTAACGTTTTAAGCGTTAAAAACAAATTAGTCGTTACTCTATCGAATAAAAGGATAACTACCCCTTAAAATTATTTGATTACGCTAACCTTTGCATAGCGTATAACCTTATCTTTCTTTCTGTAACCTTTTTCAAATACTTGTTTTACAGTGTCGCTTTCTTCACCGTCAGCACCTTCAACTTGCATAACAGCTTCGGCTTCGTTGGGGTCGAAAGGTTTACCTATGGGGTTAATTTCTTCTATTTCTAATTCTTTTAAGGTATCGTCGAATTTTCTTCTAATACCTTTAATGCCCTGCTCTGTTTTTTCGTCAAGCCCTAAGGTTAAAGCCCAATCCAAGTTGTCGCCCACGGGCAAAATTTTGATAATAACGCTTGTAATCCCTTCGTTAAACGCGTCGCTCCAAAGTTTTGCGTTGCGTTTTTTGTAGTTATCAAATTCGGCAACGTTGCGCATCCATTTATCTTTGAACTCGTCTACTTGACCTTTAAGCGTTTCAATCTCTTTAATAAGATTTTCGTTTTCGGCGATAAGTTCTTTTTCTTTTGTGCTTATTTTTTCCGTTTTCGCCGAAGTTTTAGTCTTCTTTTCTTCCATAACAACGTCCTTTTAATTTTTATTATTCAAAATATCTTCTAAAATTTTACCCACGCCCTCAAGCACAGAAACCACTTTTTGATAGTCCATACGAAGCGGGCCTATAACGCCGTAAGTTCCAATCTTAACACCGCTTGCCGAATAAGTTGCGGTTACGAGCGAACAATCGTCGGGCATTTCTTTGCCTTCTTCACCACCGATTTTAATACTGATTTCAATGTTATCACTATTATCCGCAAGCAATCCCGCAAGTTTATTTTTACTAGTAACAACCGACAAGAAGTTTTTAACTTTTTCCGCGTCGTTATACTCGGGGTGATTAAGAATTTTACTTTCGCCTTCCATTACAACGCCCGTATGCTTGTTTTCCAAATAATCTTCAATGGCTTGCATAACGTTAGTGAAGATTTCACGGTAACTTGAAAACTCTTCAGCAATAACGTCCCCAAGCGATATTATTTCGTTAAACTGTTTGCCGACGAAAAGTTTGGAAATCATTTCGCTTGCTTCAATAATTTGCGCGTCGGTCATACTTTCGGGAATACTTATAAACTTATCCCTAATAAGAGTGTTTTCCGTAACGATTAAAAGTAAAGCTTGATTTTGTTTATAACGGAATATATCAATCTTAAGAATTTTATCGTTTGCGCTGTGCGAAGTAAAGCCAACCGAAGTATAATCAGTTAAATCACTAATAACCTTAACCGCGTTTTGAACAACGGTTTCAAGATTATCCGCCTTGTTTTGAAAAGCGTTTTTAATCGCGCCGACTTCTTTAGCGGTAAGCTTGCTTTTATCCATAAGCTCGGCAACGTAAAGTTTATACGCTTCAACCGACGGCACTCTTCCACTCGAAGTGTGAAGTTGCGTTAAAAACCCTAACTCTTCAAGCTGAGCAAGCTCGCTTCTTACCGTAGCGGAACTGACGTTGGTGAGATATTTTTCGGTAATGCTTTTGCTGGAAACGGGTTGCGCCGTTGAAATATAATCGTCAACTACAAGTTGCAATATTTTCTTTTTCCTGTCTGAAAGCTTCATCTGTTTACTCCGTTTGGCACTTGTTAAAGTTTTTTGTTAGCACTCTAACCACTTAACTGCCAACTTTTGAATTTATTTTACAACTATTATGCACCTTTGTCAAGGATTTACGCCACGATATGAATAAATTTTTTTCATTATTATAGTTTTAAAAAATTTACCGCCTTGCGATAGAATTTCACAAGACGGTAAAAGTGTCAATTTAAGATATTATTCGGTACGCAATGCAACGACGGGGTCTTTTTTAGCAGCACTTCTTGACGGTATCAAACCTGAAATTAGCGTTAGTCCCATACTTATTAAAACGAGTATGATTGCGCCTATCGGTGGCAATATTGCGTTTAAAGTTGTAAGTCCGGTCAATAAAAACAATATTATATTTATAGGAATACATAGTAAGTAAGTTACGGTAACGCCAACAAGCCCTGATGCTAGACCTATAATTACAGTTTCAGCGTTAAACATATTTGAAACGTCGCGTTTTGACGCACCGATTGAGCGTAAAATACCGATTTCTTTGGTGCGTTCTTGTACCGAAATTAAAGTTATAACGCCTATCATTATAGACGAAACTATTAACGATATCGACACGAACGCAATTAACACGTACGTTATTGCATCAACGATTTGAGTTACAGACGACATCAGCAGTCCCATATAATCGGTATATTTTATTTGTTTTGTTTCTTCAACGCCTTCGTTATACTTTTCTATCGCGTTTACTATAACGTCCTTGTTTTCAAACGACGATGCGTATATACCTATCGTGCTAGGACTATCTAAATCAATATATCCTAAATCTTCTAATATATCGTCGTAAGTCGTATCCGAAAAGGTCATCACTTGGTTAAAGTAATTTACGATTTGCGCATCCGTTGAATTTTGTAATTTTTCATCTAACAAATTAGCAAGTTCACTATCAGTTTTTCCGTAGTTTTGTGCAATTACCTGTTGTTTTTTCTCTTCCTGCGCATCTAACGCTAAATATACGGAAAGCGCACTTCTTAATTTCTCGTCAGTATCAAACCCGTTTATAATGGCGTTAATTTCCACGTCGCTCAAAACCCCACCGGTCTGCACTTTTATTTTATCAAATAAATAGTCTTTTGTTTTTTCAACGTTTAAGGTCCTATCGGAATTATAATATTGCCCGATTTTTTTCATTATAGCCGTTGCAAGTTGTTGCGTGGTCATAGCGCTTTCAACTTCTATATACTTTTCCGCTTTTTTGCTTTCGCTTAATGAACTTACGTACTCAAGGAAAAGGTCTTTTTTCTGCTCGTCGGTAAATTCACCTTCTTTAAACGGAAGTCCGCTTATAACGTCAATGTTCGGGCTGTTAAGTTGCGCGTTGACAACAGCCGTTTCTTTGGACTGATTTATAACGTGTTCAGTAAGTTTATGCGTATACCCTATCGAGCCTGACAGCATAGGACTTTCTGCTTTTGCGTTAGGTCTAATAATACCCGTAACTTTAAGCGTGATTGCACTATCATATAGATATTGAAGCATTGTAGGTATTACGCTAGTGTCAACGTAAACGCCGTTTTGGGCATCGTAAGTATAGCAGTCGGCAGGTAAAATCACCTTGTATTCGCCCTTGCAAATATCTTCGTAAGACCAACTTCTGCCATCGTAAGGCAGTTCTTCGCCGTTCTTTGCAGCGTCTATAATTTTATCTATATCTTCTTCGCTCATAAAACCTAAAGCGTATAAAGAAAGGTCGTCGATTTCGTTGTTTTTATTTACGACTACAACTACTTCGTTATAATCGTTAGGCCAATCGCCGTAAATAACGTCGTATTGTTCTTTAAGCATTGAATTGATAGCCGAGCCGTCCGTTCCCGAAAGCATTTCTTCCCAAAGTCCTGAACCACCACTCATCATACTCATCATACCGTTTGAAGAATTGTTACCTATCGAGCCTAATCCACCGCCCGTATTAGAGCCGTTTCCGAAAGAGCCCGACATAAACTCCATCAACATTTCGCTCATAAGTTTGTTGGTATCCGACTTAATGATATTACCGTTGGTGTTTTTCGTATAAACGGAAAAGTCAAAGTTATAAGAATACTTAAGTCCTGAAATTGCATTACTTAATTCAGAGTTTTCTAAAGCCACCTGTTCTTCAAGATACGCCTTAAAAGACTTTAAGTCGTTTTTGCTAGTTTCAACTTTACTTAAAGCATTAACTAAATCGGTTATAATTGATTCTTTATAAACTGCGTCTTTATCGTGAGGATTAGAATTCAAGCCAACGTTCATAAAACTTTTTATAAGTGAAGTCAAGTCAATGGTCGCTTCTTCAATGGTCAACGGATAAGACGATAGCGTTGTTTTTTGAACGTGGTTTATATACGCAGTCGTACCTTGCGACACGGCAAGAATAAGCGATATTCCGATAATGCCGATAGACCCTGCAAAAGAAGTTAAAATAGTTCTTCCGCGCTTTGTAAAAAGGTTTCTTAGCGACAACTTAAACGCCGTCCACCAACTCATTTTTGCGCGCGCTTTTTTCTCTTTTTTAGCACGCTTTTGTTTTTTTGCGTTTATGTTTTGACTATCTAAAACCGCTCTCTCTTTTTCTTTTTCAATTTCTATATTTTCTAGTTCTTTAATTTCTTCTTGTTCGGTAAAAGGGTGGGAATCTTCAGTAATTTCACCGTCGACTAAACGGACTATACGCGTTGAATACTGTTTGGCTATTTCAGCGTTATGCGTTACCATAATAACCAACTTTTCTTTGCTTATTTGCTTAATAAGTTCCATTATTTGAACGCTTGTTTTGCTGTCAAGTGCGCCCGTAGGCTCGTCTGCGAGCAAGATATCAGGCTCGTTTACTAGTGCGCGCGCGATAGCAACGCGTTGACATTGACCGCCTGAAAGTTGGTTGGGGCGTTTATAATATTCGCCTTTAAGCCCTACCCTATCGAGTGCGGCAATAGAACGCTTGGTGCGTTCTTCTTTGCTAACCCCAGCAATAGTTAAAGCAAGTTCAACGTTTGATAAAACCGTTTGGTGAGGTATTAAATTATAACTTTGGAAAATAAAACCTATTCGGTGGTTGCGATAAACGTCCCAATCTCTATCGGTAAAATTTTTAGTGCTTTTACCCGCGATAAAAAGGTCGCCGGAAGTGTATTTATCTAGCCCACCAACGATATTAAGCGTGGTGGTTTTTCCGCACCCGGACGGGCCTAAAATGGACACGAACTCATTTTTTCTAAAACAAATATCAAGTCCTTTAAGCACCTGAATATCCTTACCAGCAACTACGTAGTTTTTAGTAATACCCTTTAAGTGTAACATTTTTGCTCCTTAGCTAAAACTTAGTTATAATATATATTTTATCACTTATACGTAAAATAATAAAACATAATACTAAAAAAATCCTTGAAAAAAGTTTTATTTCAAGGATTTTTTGTCATTTTTAGATAATATCACTTAATGCGGTTACAAACGTTGTTACGTCGTCAATAGAAAGCCCTTCTAAAAGTCTTGCTTGTTCATATAAGACGGTTGAATATTTTTTCAAAGCATCCCTATCTTCAGCGTGTAATTTTTGAAGTTTATCTAAAATTTTATGTTCAGAACTTATTTCAAGAATTTTATCCGCTTTCATTTTGCCGTCAGCATTAGGCATTGAATTAAACACCTTTTCCATCTCGATTGAAATTTCACCGCTCGCGGTCAAGCAAACGGGATAAGTTTTTAGTTTAGAAGTAAGTTTAACTTCCTTTACTTTATCCCCTAAATCTTCTTTTATAGCGGTCAAAAGTTCTTTTAATTGTTCGTTTTTGCTTTCTAATTCTTTCTTTTCTTCTTCGGTATCAAGCGAGAAATCCGCTTCTGATACAGACTTAAACTTTTTGCCTTCAAAATCGATTAAAATCTTTGCAACAAATTCGTCAACACCATCTTTAAAGAATAAAATCTCATAACCTTTGTCTTTTGCCTTTTCAATTTGCGGAAGCGTTGCTATTTTATCATAACTTTCACCGCAAGCGTAATAAATTTCGGTTTGGCTTAAAGGCATATCTTTAACGTATTCGGCAAGGGTAACTAACTTCTCTTTCTTAGAAGAATAGAACATCAACAAATCTTTAAGTTTGTCTTTATTCATACCAAAGCCTGCGTAAACGCCAAACTTGATAGATAGACCGAATTCAGCGAAAAGTTTTTCATAGTTTTCTCTGTCTTCTTCCATCATCTTTTTAAGTTCCGATATGATTTTCTTTTCAAGACCGTTTGCAATGGCTTTAACTTGTCTATCTTGTTGCAAGATTTCGCGCGAAATATTAAGGCTTAAATCTGAAGAGTCAACGATACCTTTAACAAATCCAAAGTAATCAGGTATAAGCTGTTCGCACTTTTCCATAATCATAACGCCGTTGCAGTAAAGTTTTACGCCCTTTTTATAATCTTTAGAAAAATAATCGTAAGGCGCGCGAGACGGCACGAACAAAAGTGTATCGTAAGTAACTGCACCTTCAATTTTAGCATAAACGCTCTTTAACGGGTCTGCGTAGTCGTGGAATTCGTTTTTATAAAATTCTTTTAAGTTCTCGTCGGTAACTTCCGACTTCGGTTTTTTCCATAACGGAACCATACTGTTAAGCGTTTCAAGTTCTTTAACTTGTTCGTATTCAGGCTTATCTTCAGGGCTACCGTCTTTTATTTTAGAGCGAGTCATCATCATTTGAATAGGATAACGAATATAATCGGAATATTCTTTGATAAGCGAACTAATTTTATATTCTTCCAAAAAGTCGGAATACTTAAAGTCATCATTATCTGCTTTTAGGCTCATTACGATTTTAGTGCCGTACCCGTCTTTTTCGGTTTGCTCTATGGTGTAACCTTCTGCACCAGAACTCGTCCATTTATAAGCGATATCCGAGCCGTATGCTTTAGTATAAACTTCAATTTTATCAGCGACCATAAATGCAGAATAAAATCCAACGCCGAATTGACCTATAAGCTCGTTATCGGTCTTGCCTTCGTTTTCAGTTTTAAACTTAAGCGTGCCAGACTCTGCAATAGTGCCTAGATTTTTCTCTAAATCTTTATCGGTCATACCGATACCGTTATCTTCAATAGTTAAAGTGCGTTCTTGTTTGTTTGCGGTAATGTTAATCTTAAAATCCGAACCGATAGAAGTATCTGTAAGCGAAATAAACTTAAGTTTATCAATAGCGTCGCTCGCGTTGGAAATAAGTTCACGCAAGAAAATTTCTTTATTAGTATAAATGGAATTTATCATTAAATCCAAAATTCTTTTTGATTCAGTCTTAAATTGTTTCATCTAAATTCTCTCCAAGTTGATTATTAGCACTCTCGGTCTTTAAGTGCTAAAATATATTATAGTCTTATAAAATAATTTGTCAACTTATTTTCAGGTTTTTATTTAAATAAAAATTTTTCCCCGCGGAAAACTTCCGCGGGGAAAATAGAACAATTAGTCTATTTGAATATTTCTTTTTGGCAATTCTTTTTTGTCTTGTTTAGGAACGAATAATTCTAAAATTCCGTTGTCGTATTTAGCTTTGATATCGTCTTCGGTAATTTTATTGCCAACGTAATAACTTCTAGCGCAAGAATAGCTTCTCTCTCTTCTAACGAAAGCATCCTTGTCTTCTTCTTTTTCTTCGCGCCTTGCTTCAACCTTTAAATAACCGTTATCAAGCGAAAGATTGATATCTTTTTTATCATAGCCCGGCATATCGATTGCTAGTTCATAACCCTTTTCGGTTTCTTTAATATCAGTCTTCATCGCGTTTTCTTTTACGCCGTAAAAAACGGGCTTAAAAAAATCGTCGAACACTTCGTCAAAAAAGCCAAAGCCTAAATCATTGTTTCTTTTAGATAAATAGTTTCTCATTTTTATACTCTCCTTTTTATGTATTTTGTTCTTTTATAGCTTTATTTTTTTAGCACTCTTTTGTTTTGAGTGTTAGCACTCTCTATTGTCGACTGCTAATTATTATTATACACAGCAAATTTTGTTTGTCAACAGTTTTTTAAAATATTTTTAATTTTTTTTGCAAAATGAAAAAGTGCAATAAAAAAGTGCAAGGAAGTTCCTTGCTCTTATTTTTGCCATATTAAATACTATTTATACTTTTATTTAGACAAAGTTTTTATCACGTGCTCAACGTAAGCTTTAGCAACGTTAACACCCGTAACCTTTTCTATACCGTCAAAAAACGCGTTCGAGTTTACTTCACAAACGACGGGCTCACCATTGTCGCCGTATAAAAGGTCAACCCCACAATAGTCAAGACCTAAAACTTCTGCACAGCGAAGTGCGGTTTTTTTATAATTGTTAGGCAATTCAATTGCCTTTCCGACTCCACCTTGCGCAATATTCGACCTAAAATCGCCATCGTTGTGCCTTTCCATAGATGCAATAACCTTTCCACCTATAACGATAACTCTTATATCCGTGCCAGGTTTTGCCCCACAATAGCTTTGGAAAAGGTGTGGTTTTAGTTTAACTTGTTCCATAACTAATAACAACTCGTTTTTATCGCGCGCAATATAAACGCCTTTTCCTAGAGAGCCAAAACTTTCTTTAATTACAACGGGATACCCCGTTTGAATTGCTATTTTATCTGCCGTTTCAGGTTTAATTTCGCTTTTTGAACTATAACACAACGCGCCGAAAACTGTTGTAGGCATATTCACGCCTTTTCCCAAAAGCGCAATACAAGTTTGGGCTTTATCGTCGCAAATTCTAACTGCTTCGTGTCGGTTAAAAAGCCTTAATCCACCACGTTCCAACACTTCGGACAAATACTTGTCTTTATCTAGGTAAATAGCAAAATCAATCCCCTTAAAATCAACCAGCGCACCGTCACTATTAATCGTAACGTGCAAATATCCATCCGAAACGATTTCTATTTCGATGCCTTTTTTATTAAATTCTTCTTTTAGCCTTTCTGCTTGATGAACGTTTTGTTTTGTCACCAAAAAAGGATTGATAAATATTAAACCTTTCATTTTTTGCACCACTAAATTTAATTTTACTATAAATACGCTTTTTCGTCAAGGGGGTTTTAGCTAAATTTTATAAACAATATTTTTAAAAAAAGTATTGACAAGCATATACGTCGATGTTAAAATATAGTTGAAAATACAGATAAGGAGTGTAAGAGAAGGAAATTCTTTTAGGAGGTGCTGACCAATGAACATAGAAATTGAAATATCTAAGCACCCGAATATGACCTTAAACGAGGGAAAAAATTAAAACGCTAAATACAGTTACTGTAAGACGTAAAGAAGTCTTAGAAAGTAATAAAAAGGTTAAAAAGGAACTAGCGTTTCCCCGTTAAAGATTATAAGTCGGGGAAAACTGAATAAAAACATTAACGCCCGCGGCATGTGGGCGTTTTGTGTTTTAAATGGTTTTAGTCAGTCTCAATTAGGCATCCTTTGATAAAAAACAACAATTTTGATATTAAGCAAAAAACTTTAAAAAAATCTGGCGTTAGTTAGCGCCAGATTTAATTAATTTTAAACTCTTAAAACCAGTAAATTTATTCAATAAAAATATTATAAGCATATTATAAGCAATACGCTTAATTCGATAATTTATATATTTTTATTGCTTTTTATTTTTTATAGGTTTCTATTCCTTGTTCAAAAAGGTCGTTACCTTCCGAATCGTAAGTTACGATAGCATAGAAATCTTCAACTTCTAAACGGTGAATTGCTTCAGCACCTAAATCTTCGTAAGCAACGACTTCGCAAGCTTTAACCGTTTCAGAAATGGAAGCAGCAGCACCGCCGATAGATGACATATATACCGCACCGTACTTTTTAAGCATTTCTTTGTATTCTTTGTTTCTAGGCCCTTTACCTATCATAACTTTTAAACCTTCTTTCAAAAGGGGTTCTGAATAGGGGTCCATACGATAACTTGAAGTAGGACCAGCCGAACCGATTGCCCTACCGGGTTTTGCCGGAGTAGGACCTACGTAATAAATACAAGTATTGTTTACGTCAATAGGAAGTTTTTCGTTCTTTGCTAAAAGTTCGCAAAGGCGTTTGTGAGCAGCATCTCTACCCGTGTAGATAACACCGGTAATCTTAACTGCATCACCTGCGCGTAATTTCTTAACTTCTTCGGGGTTTACAGGACTTTTTAATTCTATCATAATAACCCTCCATTAAAGCGTGCAAGATTTATGTCTTGCTGAGTGGCATTGAATATTAATTGCAACGGGTAAGCTTGCAATATGGCAAGGATGAACGTTAACTTTAACCGCAAGGCAAGTCCTTGTTCCGCCAAAGCCCATAGGACCTACACCCGTATTGTTTATAAGTTCTAAAAGTTCTTTTTCAAGTTGGTTAGCAATGGGGTCTGCACTTTCATCGTCGATTTCACGAAGTAACGCTTCTTTTGCAAGGAGCGCGCACTTTTCAAAGTTACCGCCGATACCTACGCCCACTACGATAGGAGGACAAGGTTTACCACCAGCGTTAAACACTGTATCAACGACTAATTTCTTAATGCCTTCAATACCGTCCGCCGGGATAAGCATTTTTACTAGCGACATATTTTCGCTTCCGCCCCCCTTAGGAGCAACTTCAATCTTAAAGGTATCACCGGGAACCATCTTGATATGTACGATAGCAGGAGTATTGTCTTTAGTATTAACTCTATCGAGCGGATGACGTACAACCGATTTTCTCAAATAACCTTCGGTATACGCTCTTCTAACGCCTTCGTTAACCGCTTCATAAATATCGCCTTCGAAAATAACTTCAGAACCGATAGTAAGATAAACTACAGCAACGCCCGTATCTTGACAAATAGGAAGATGTTTTTCTCTTCCAAGATAAGCGTTTTCAATAATTTGGTCAAAAACTTGTTTGCCGAGCGGAGATTTTTCTTCGTCGCGCGCCTTTTTCAAAGCGTCAAGAACATTTTCGGGAATATTTTCACACGCATCGATAAACATATCCCTAATTTTATCGCTAACGACTTTTAAATCAATTTTTCTCATAATAATTCCTCTAAATTTTTATAATAAGCAACTTAAAAACAAGCGCAATTAATAAAGCACCGCTAATTAAGCCTTTTTAACAAAACCCCCTAACGAGTAGGGGGTTTTCCAAAAACTCTTTTTTATTAGATTTCAGAGAAGAACTTAATCGTTCTAACCATTTGGCTGGTGTATGAGTTTTCGTTGTCGTACCAAGAAACAACTTGTACTTGGTAGGTTTCTTCGTCGATTTTGCTAACCATAGTTTGAGTAGCATCGAAAAGTGAACCAAACTTCATACCGATAACGTCTGAAGAAACGATTTCGTCGGTGTTGTATCCGAAAGATTCGGTAGCTTGTGCCTTCATAGCAGCGTTTATACCTTCTTTGGTTACGTCTTTACCCTTAACAACTGCGATAAGGATGGTGGTTGAACCGGTAGCGGTAGGAACGCGTTGTGCAGCGCCGATAAGCTTACCGTTAAGTTCGGGGATAACGAGACCGATTGCTTTAGCAGCACCGGTGCTGTTGGGAACGATGTTCATAGCACCTGCTCTTGAACGTCTCTTGTCACCCTTTCTTTGGGGTCCGTCAAGAATCATTTGGTCACCGGTATAAGCGTGAACGGTGGTCATGATACCAGATTGGATAGGAGCGTAATCGTTAAGAGCTTTAGCCATAGGAGCAAGACAGTTAGTGGTGCAAGATGCAGCAGAAATAATCTTGTCTTCAGCAGTTAAGGTGTTGTGGTTTACGTTGTAAACGATAGTGGGAAGGTCGTTACCTGCAGGAGCAGAAATAACAACTTTCTTAGCACCTGCAACGATGTGTGCTTGTGCTTTTTCTTTGCTGGTGTAGAAACCGGTACATTCTAATACAACGTCAACGTCGTATTGAGCCCAAGGACATTCAGCAGCATTTGCGCACTTAGAAATTTTGATTTCTTTGCCGTCAACGATGATTGAATCTTCAGTAGATTCAACAGTGTGACCTTGCGCTAAATAGTTACCTTGCATGGTGTCGTATTTAAGAAGATGAGCAAGCATTTCAGGGCTAGTTAAGTCGTTGATAGCAACTACTTCATAACCTTCTGCGCCGAACATCTGTCTGAAAGCAAGACGACCGATACGTCCGAAACCGTTAATTGCAACTTTTGTTACTTTTGACATTTTCTATGTCCTCCATATATAAATACTAAAAATTTTCGACCATATTTTGTCTTATACATTATATCCCCAAAACGCAGTTAAGTCAAACGAATTTTATGCGTTTTTTATATTTTCCGCTTATTTTAAATTTTCAGGGTTAAGAACTAATAAATCTTCTGCAACAAAAATTCCATCTTTTCTTATTAGCTCGCCGTCAAAGTAAATTTCTCCACCACCGTATTCTTTAGTTTGAATAAGCACCAAATCCCAGTGAAGAGCAGAAATATTTCCGTTATAGCAATCGTCGTAACAACAACCAGGCGTAAAATGAATTGAACCTGATATTTTTTCATCAAACAAAATATCGCCCATAGGTTTAGTTATATAAGGGTTTACACCCAAAGCGAATTCACCAACGTATCTTGAACCTTCATCCGTATCCAAAATAGCGTTGAGTTTTTTGTTATCGTTTGCAGTTGTGTCGATAATTTTACCATCCTTAAACGTTAATGAAACGTTTTCAAACTTAAATCCGTTTTCAACCGACGGCGCGTTGTAAGTTATAACACCGTTTACACTATCCTTTACAGGTGCGGTATATATTTCACCGTCGGGTATATTTCTTTTTCCAGAGCATTTTTTAGAGCCTATACCTTTAATAGAAAAAGTTAAATCAGTCCCCGGCCCTACTATACGCACTTTATCGGTGCTGTTTAATCTTTTTTCAAGCGCGTCCATCGCCCTATCCATTTTAGAATAATCAAGATTACAAACGTTAAAGTAAAATTCTTCAAACGCGTCCGTACTCATGCCCGCTTGTTGTGCCATACCTTGATTAGGATAACGCAAAACAACCCACTTGGTTTTTTTAACACGAATTTCGTGATGAACGGGATGCGAATAGTATTCACTTTCTATCTTCATATTATTTTCGGGAACGTCGGATAACTCGTTGCAATTTTCGCCCCCACGCACGCCGATATAAGCATCCATTTCTTGCATACGGTAAGCGTCGAATTTTGCTTTGAGTTTTGCCCCCTCTTCAGTTTGACCAAGTAAAAGTTCACGTGTTACTCTATTATCGTAAATTTCAACGAAAGGAATTGCACCCACGTTATAGGCTTCACGCACGAGCGCGTTTATTAACATATAATCAATGCCTTTTGCTTCTATGAGCACTTTTTCGCCCTTTTTAAGTTCGCACGAATAATTTATAAGTCCTTTCGCCAACGCGTTTATTCTTAAATCTTGCATTTTCGTTTCTCCAATTAATAAATTTTTCTATATATAACAATATAATTATACAACTTAACGGCTTTTTTATAAAGTATTTTCGATTAGATTTAAAATTTATTTGCTAATTTGACAAAAACAATATATAATATATCTTGTGATTATGCGGATTTGGTATATCATAACGCAAAAAACAAAACAATAAGAAAAATTATTTAATTATTTTTGGAGGAATATACTATGGCATTAGTAAACTCAAAGAAAATGTTCGAAATGGCATACAAAAACGGTTATGCTATCGGTGCATTTAACGTAAACAACATGGAAATCGTTCAAGGCATTACCGAAGCTTGTAAAGAAGAAAACGCTCCCGTTATTCTTCAAGTAAGTAAGGGTGCAAGAGCATACGCTAACCACACTTACCTCGTTAAGTTGGTTGAAGCTGCTGTTAAAGAATGTCCCGAAATTCCAATCGTTCTTCACTTAGACCACGGTCCCGACTTCGAAACTTGCAAAGCTTGTATCGACGGCGGTTTCACTTCTGTTATGATTGACGGAAGCCATCTTCCCTTTGAAGAAAATATCGCACTCACCAAAAAGGTTGTTGAATACGCTCACGAACGTGGCGTTACCGTTGAAGGTGAACTTGGTACTTTAGCAGGTATCGAAGACGACGTAAAAGTTGAACACGGTGCTGAAAGCTACACCAAACCCGAAGAAGTTATCGAATTCGTAACCAGAACCGGTGTTGACAGTTTAGCAATCGCTATCGGAACCAGCCACGGCGCATACAAGTTCAAACCCGAACAATGCACCAGAAACGAAGAAGGTATTCTCGTTCCCCCGGCACTCCGTTTTGATATCTTAGAAGAAGTTTCTAAGAAACTCCCCGGTTTCCCCATCGTATTACACGGTTCTTCATCAGTTCCCCAAGACTACGTTAAGATGGTAAACGAAAACGGTGGTAAGATGCCCGACGCTATCGGCGTACCCGAAGAACAACTCCGCAAGGCCGCTGCTCTTTCAGTTTGCAAAATCAATATCGACTCTGACCTTCGTCTTGCAATGACCGGTACTATCAGAAAGTTCTACAACGAACATCCTGACAAGTTCGACCCCAGAGAATATTTGAAACCCGCACGCGCTAACATCAAAGAAATCGTTAGACATAAACTTAAAAACGTTCTTGGTTGCGCAGGCAAAGCAGATGAATGCAAATAATTTACTAACTAATTAATTATTAACCCCGACCGTAAACTGCGGTCGGGGTTTTGTTTTAGTTCTATAAAGAAAAAACGCTTTGCGATTACAAAATCGCAAGGCGTTAACTTTTTGTCAAAAATTATTTTTCAAGGCTTTCTGCTTCTTCAGCGAGTTCGTCTTCTTCTAAAACACGGCAGAATTCTTCAAACACTTCGTCTAAAAGCGCTTCGTCTTCTACGGGAAGAAGGTCTGCAGTTTCTTCGTCGTCGCCTGAAAGTTCAAAGATGATAAGGTCGTCGTCTTCAATACCTTCAATTTTTTCAGCAGGTTCAAACGCAGAGTAATTTTTACCCTTATATTCGATAGTTCCTACAAAATAAAATTTAAGTTTTTTTCCGTCTTCGGTGGTAAGTTCTACGATATCTTCGCAATCGCAGTCGCAACCCTCTTCACAACAATCGTGTTCGTGTTCACAGTCGCAAGAGTGTTCGTCACAACCGCAAGTGCATTTCTTTTCTTTTTCGCTCATAATATAACTCCTTTTTTATTGTTTGTTTTTATTTTTTTCGTTTAAGAATCCTTGTAGAATAGACGCAGCGGCAAGGCTGTCCACAAACTTTTTGCGTTCTTCCCTGCTTTTACCTTGTTCAATCAAAGTATCTTCCGCTTCACAAGTTGTGCATCTCTCGTCCACCGTATAAATTTGAACATTTAATAGTTCTTTTAACTTTTCAATAAAAAACCTTGCTTTTTGCGTTTGAATACTATCCGTTCCGTCAAAGTTAACGGGCAGTCCACAAACTAACGCCGTCGCACTTTTTTCCTTGACGTAACTTGCAATCTTTTGCAAATCAGTTTTAAGGTTTTTTCTAGAATAAGTTTCTACGGGTAGAGAATAACTGTTAAACGGGTCTGAAACAGCAACTCCTATTCTTTTATCGCCTATATCCAGGCACAAAAATCTTTCCACATTTTTATTTTACCACATATTGCTAAAAAAATGCAACGATTTTAAGTAAAAAGGCGGAGTATATAACTCCACCTTAATTTTTGAATTTAACTATTCTTTTTATTCTGTTCTTTGCCTAACTCTTCAACCTTTTCTTTGACGGTCATTTGACCTTCTCTTACCATTTGTCTTGCTTTTGCAGAGTTAGTGGCTAATACCGCACCACCGATTACGCCAAGAAGCATACCGCATAAAAACTTATCGTCCATAAATCCCCCTTTTATCCGCATAATTATTATGCGTTTTTTTTAGGGAATTATGTAAAATGTTTACGCTTCTTTCTTTTGTTTGCTTAAATAATCTTCGATTGCTTTCTTTATGCCTTCTTCAGCCAAAACCGAGCAGTGCAATTTTTGTGAAGGCAATCCGCCCAAAGTTTCAACAACCTTTTTGTTGGTTACTTTTAGCGCTTCTTCAACGGTCATACCTTTAATCATTTCGGTAGCGGTTGAACTTGTTGCAATAGCTGCTGCACAGCCGAAAGTCTTAAACTTTGCGTCAACGATTACGTTATCAACTATTCTTAACGATATTTGCATAATATCACCGCAAGATGCGTTACCAACTGTTCCTATTCCATCGGGATTTTCTATTTCACCAACGTTTTTAGGGTTTTTGAAAACTTCCATTACTTTTTCGTTATACATACTTAATTTCTCCTTCTGCTTTGAATAACGGCGACATTTCACGCAATCTTTGTACCGCCGATTTTATCGTGTCTACTGCATAATCCACTTCTTCAACCGTGTTGTGTTTGCCGAATGAAAATCTTATTGAACCGTGTGCTAATTCGTCTGGTAGTCCTAACGCCAACAAGACGTGCGACGGTTCTAACGAACCTGACGAACAAGCCGAACCTGATGAAACGGCAATCCCCGCTAAATCAAGGCTAAACAATATTGATTCGCCTTCGATAAACTTAAACGAGAAGTCCGCGTTTGCAGGCAATCTATTTTCTCTAGGTCCGTTAAGTTTTACGAACGGAACTTCTGATAGAATACGGTCGATAAATCTATCTCTTAACGACGAAACGTATTCAAAGTTTTTATCGATATCGCGGTTTGCAATCTTAAACGCTTCGTAAAATCCGACAATGCCTGCAACGTTGGTCGTTCCACCACGTTTCATACGCTCTTGATGGCCACCCGTTAAAATACTTTCAACTTTAAGCCCGTTTCTTATATATAACGCACCCACGCCTTTAGGTCCGTAAATTTTATGCGCGCTCATACTCATCATATCAACGCCAAGTTCTTTAACGTCTATCTTAAGCACACCCGCCGCCTGCACCGCGTCGGTAAACATTACCGCACCGTGAGCGTGCGCAATTTCTGCAATTTGTTTAATCGGTTCAATAGTGCCCACTTCGTTATTAGCCATCATACAGCCAACGAAGATAGTATCGTCGCGAATAATGCTCTTTAAGTGTTTAAGGTCAACGAACCCTTCTTCATCAACCTTCATAAAGTCCACTTCAAACCCTTCTTTAACAAGCGACTTTGCAGTAACAATCATTGCAGCGTGCTCAATAGGACTTATAATAAGGTGTTTTCCTTTGTTTTTGTGCGCGTGTGCAATTCCACGCATAGCCCAGTTATCGCCTTCCGTACCGCCCGAAGTAAAATACAATTCGTTAGGTTTGCAGTTTATAATTTTCGCTATTCCGTCCCTTGCCTCGTCAACCGCCTTTACCGACTCTCTGCCGTAATAGTGTTGACTGTTGGGGTTGCCGAAAACTTCTGTCATATATGGCAACATTTTGTCTAATGCTTCTTTGCACAAGGGCGTTGTTGCCGCGTGGTCAAAATATATAGGTTTTTTATCCATAATTCCTCCGTAGTCTTGTCCGTCTACCTAAGTTCGCCGTCTATCATTTGTTTTAGCGTCATTTGGTCAAGTAAGTTGTTTATGCCCGAATAAAGTCTTTTCCATACTCCACTTGTCGGACAACACTTGCACTTACCGCCGTCTTTAACACACTCGATAATTTCCATATCGTCTTCTAATGCGCGAACAATCTCTCCAATAGTAATATCCTTGGGGTCACGCGATAAAAAGTAACCGCCACTAGCCCCACGGTTAGCACAAACTATCCCCCTAGCCGAAAGCATACGCATAATTTTTTCAATATATTTACCCGAAACCGAAATATGCGCTTCTAACGTGCTTGCTGAAACGGGATTATCGGGATAATTCTTGCCTAAAACATGGCAGGCAATAAGCCCGTAATGCGTTTTTGAAGATAATTTCATTTACTCTCCTTTAATTGCAACCAATTTAGTTGCAATTAGTATTATACTTATAGACACAAATTTTGTCAAACGTTTAATACGCGAAAAAAACAAAAAAGCACCAATTTTGCAAAAATTTAACCGCTTGCAATAATTGTTGCAAGCGGTTATTAATTTATAAACTTTTTGGTTAAATATCCATTTCTTTAACTTGTTTTAATACTTCTGAAATATGACCTATCGCTTTATCCATTTGTTCTTTAGTGTGGGTTGCCGTATAACTCGTACGGATTAGCGCTTGACCAACGGGAGTTGCGGGAGATACTACGGGGTTAACGTATACGCCACGGTCGAAAAGTAATTTACAAGCCATAAAGGTTTTATTATCTTCGTAAGTATATATCGGAATAATGGGCGTTTCGTCAATAGCTATAATGTCTATATTTGCCGCCCTTAAGCCAGCGCGCATATAATTGCTTATATCGTGAAGATTTTTAATTCTTTCAGGCTCTCTCTTGATAATTTCAAGTGCTTTTCTTGCACACGCAACGTTTGACGGTGTTATGCTAGCGCAGAAAATAAAGGGGCGTGAAACGTGGCGAACGTATTCGCAAACTTCTTTTTTCGCAGCCATATATCCGCCAAGGCTTGCAAGTGATTTTGAGAACGTGCCCATATAAATATCAACTTCGTCTTCTAAGCCGAAATGCTCTGCAGTACCCCTACCGTGCTCACCTAAAACGCCTAAACCGTGCGCATCGTCAACCATAACTCTTGCGCCGTACTTTTTAGCAAGTTTAACGATTTCAGGTAGTTTGCAAATATCACCACCCATACTAAACACGCCGTCGGTTACGATTAAAATACCTGAATTCGTCGTGTCGATAGTTTTGAGTTGACGTTCTAAGTCTTCCATATCCGAGTGATTATACCTAAGCATTTTCGCAAAAGAAAGCCTACAACCGTCGTAAATGCTTGCGTGGTTTTCTTTATCGCAAAGGATATAATCGGTTCTTCCAGCGATTGCGCTTATAATACCTAAATTGCTTTGGAAACCCGTGGAAAAAGTAACCACGTCTTCCTTTTTTAAGAATTCTGCAAGTTCTTTTTCTAAAGCAAGGTGCGCGTCTAAAGTACCGTTTAAAAATCTACTGCCCGAGCAACCGCTACCATATTTTTCTAACGCCTTAATACCAGCCTCGATAACTTCAGGGTGAGAAGTTAAGCCTAGATAGTTGTTAGAACCAATCATAATCATATCCTTTCCTTCCATTATAACTTGCGGGCCTTGTTTTGAATTTAAGGTATGAAAATAAGGATAAACGCCAAGCTGTTTAGCGGTTTTAACTTTTTCTAAACTTTCACATTTTTTAAATAAATCCATTAATACTTTTCCTTCATATTTTATTTAACTTTGGATTTATTATACTATATTATGATTTTTATTGCAAGAAAAAATTTGTTGTTTTTATTACTAATCAGTTTAGCGCGTTTTCGCCACCGCCAGACCTAAAAAACTTCACCGCGTGATTTTGCCCGTTATTCGCGTACAAAAGGTTGTAAAGTTTAAGATTTTCTCTTTCCAAATACTGTATTCTTTCTTTTAAATATTCATTTTCTTTTTTAGTTTTAGAAGAGATTTTATCGACTAAATTATTAATTTCGGACTTTACCTTTTCAAACTGTGCTTCGGTAACGTAATCTTTAGCAGTCTTTTGTGTTTGACTAAAACTAATACCTTCGCTATTTAATTCTTTTAAGACGCTTTTAATCAGTTCCGGCTTATTTTTAACTGCGTTTCTATATTTGTTTTGAAGTCTCAAGGCTATCTTCCCGTCACCTTTAGCCAACTCCATTATCACGCTTCTACAAGACTTGCCTTGACTTTTACTCATTAATACTTTTTTTATTAAATCGCGTTCTTCCGCCACGCCAAACTCCACGATTTTATTTACCGAAAGGGGTTTTCCGCCCAAATATTTAGCGCAAAATTCTTGGTCTATGTTACTGCGTTTAGCTAGCGCGTAGTATAAATTTCTCACAGTCCCTTTTGCCTTGCCGTATTTAACACCGTATTTTTCAAAAACAGAAGATAGTGACGAATTGCCCTTATTCATTAAAAATTCGGCAAGCCCTATAACGTCTTTTTCTTTGTACCCGTAAATTTTTTCCATAAAATTACTCCTTAAAATTTATTTGCTAGTTCATTTATTGACATAACAAAATAAATTTATACATATATTTTATCGGTATGTATTTTTATTTCACGGGCGAATATAAAGCCGCCATAAAAATTAACGGTACGTTTTACGGGTTATTGAACAGCGCATTAAAAACTTTACGAATAGATAACGGTTGCCCCTTCATTGAAATTTGCCCACTTGAAAAAGGCGGGCAAACTATAAATTTGATTTTGGACGATGAGTTTTTATCTTCCCCACCCGATGGCGTTAGCGTTACCGACCTTAAAGGTGGATACCTGTTAAAATTCTATAAAACTTATTGCGAGAACGAATTTAAAATAATTTCTCAGCAAAAATATCACGATTCAATTATAACGCTTTTTAAGGAAAACGGACTTAAACTCTCTATCGAAACCCAAAAGGACTTTTATGCTGAAACTTTTTCATTTAACTGTCAATCAGCCGAAATTGCTAGATTTGAACTTGACGGCACATGCTTTATAAGTATTTATCTTGAAAATAATTACTTATATATTTATTGTATAAACCAAAAAATAATCAAAGTTTTTGCTCGGCAAGTGAGTGATTTTTCTATTGAGACAAATCTTAAAACTGTTGAGTTGTTTAAAGATATTGCAAAACACAAAGTGGTCAACGAGTGGACCTACGACAATTATCTATTTATTGCTAAAAATATAGCCACGTCTTGCGCGGAAAATTTTTCAATAAAAAATCTACACCCAAAATTAGTTGCTTACGCTTTTTTAGAGGCGTTTATGCTGAACGCTGAGTGGAAAGATTACCTTTGTCAATCAATTTTAGATAACGCGGATAAACTTAAAGGTTTTTTTGGACCATATATCGGCGTTATCCCACCCCCGACTTTTAGAAATGAAAACCAAGTATGTTTACTTTATAAAGAAAAAGAAAATCTTTATTCGGTAAAATATTACACCTTTGAAATTAGCGAAAATAAAATCTTAAATATAAATCAAATTGAAAATTAAATTTTAAAATACAAAAAGTCGGCGAATCGCCGACTTTTAATTTTAATTTGTTTGATTATAATTGATTTAATTATAATGCCACTGCCGTTTTAATATATGCAGAGAAACCGCTTGAAACTACGGGAACGGTTATTTGATGCTTATTAAAGCAAACAAGTTCTTGTTTTGAACTATCGTCCTTTACTGCTTCAAACACGTTTTCATCTTCTACTTCAGTTCCTTTTACACAGTTGAAATCAAGTCCGTATCCGTCGTTTTTATCGGGAGATTGAGCATCGTATTCCCCGGTATAATAAACGGTATAAGTTTGAACTTGTTCATTAGAAAAAGCATTTTTGATTAATTCAAAAGCTTCGCTATTATCGGTGTTTGTTAAATCGATAAGCGCGAACACGCAAAACCAATCGTTATAACTGCTAATCGTTGAAGTGGGCATATACCAAGTTGCTCTACCCGATTGCATTGATGCGTTTGCTTGGTCGTAAGAGTTATTGTTCCAAGCGTACCAAGACCTCCAAAGACCAATAGCGCCTTCCGTATTAGAAAGGTTAGAATTTACTCTACCACCTTTTGAAAATTCACTGGGTAATTGTGGCTTAATTGCATTATTTACAATGTTATCACCGTCAACTTTTAAGTCGCCTACCATAATTTGGTTAGCGTAACCACTCATCTTATAGAAAAGTGCGTTATTGTAATATCCTTCTTTAACATAACCTAAAATTGCATCAACGGTTGCCGGCGCTATATGACGGTAAAGGTCGATAGTTAACGCAACGTCTTCATTTACACCTTCTTCGTAATTATAAACGCTAATTTCAAGTTTAATTTTTCTAATATCCATTTTGCATGCAGATGCGCTCAAACAAACGGCGCAAGTAAGCACTACGGCTATTAAGTTGACGAAAAGTCTTTTAATCTTTTTCATACTCGTCTCCAATATATACAAGTTATCCATAATATTTTAACTTTTTTTTTCGATATTGTCAATTCATATACGCACTTTAATTTGCCAATTACTAATTTTGCGCTTAAAAATTAGCAAAATTTGTTGGTTTATTAACTTTTAAAGTTGCTTCACACCATTTTTCACTCTTATAAATTGCCTTTTAGTTTCGGTTGTGCTAAAATATTAAAGGAAAGGATTTTTATATGTATAATTTTTTTATTAAACAAAATGCAGTCATAAATAACGGATACCAAATTAGCGGAAACGACTATAATCATATCAAAAACGTTTTGCGTATGAAAATAGGCGATACTTTACTCGTCAGTATTGACGGCAAAAGTCATCTTTGCCAAATAAAAGAATTTACCGAACAAACGGTAGTACTTTCAACTGTGCAAGAAAATTATTTAGATACAAGTCTGCCCATTGATATATGTTTACTACAAGGATTACCCAAAAGCGATAAATTAGAACTAATAATTCAAAAAACCGTTGAACTTGGCGTCTCCAAAATTATTCCCGTAGAAACAGCACGTTCAATAGTGAAAATAGATATTAAAAAAGCACGCGCAAAAACAGAAAGATATAACGCTATAGCCGAAAGTGCTGCAAAACAAAGCAAACGCACGCTTATTCCCACAGTACAAGAACCTATTACTTTCAAGAAAATGCTTGAGTCGGTTGATAACTTTGACCTTTTAATCGTACCGTTTGAGAGCAAGAACGGTATGGAAGATACTAAAAATACGTTAAACAAAATAAAAAAAGGTATGAAAATAGGCGTCTTAATCGGGGCTGAGGGCGGTTTTGAGCAAAGTGAAATTGATGCACTTATCTCAAAAGGTGCTAACGTAATTTCACTTGGCAAACGAATACTAAGAACCGAAACGGCGGCAATTTTAAGCGTTGGTATGCTCATGCTTCACGCAGAAAATTATTTGAGCGATTAAATAATTCTAGTTACTTAATAAAACACCTTATACGAACCAAATTTTCGTATAAGGTTATTTTTTGCACATACTAATTAAATGGCATACTTTAATTATCACGCTAAAGCAAAAAAACTTATCAAAGACGGCAAGTTAATTTCTTATTATTTTACTGAAAACTATAATGGTATTAAGCCTGCCTTAGTTTTGGTCTTTGACGATATTTTTCACCCTTATATGCCCATACGCGAACACCGTTGGCAAGAATATTTACAAATACTAAACGATATTAAACAAACTCGGCAGACCTAAATTTTCTTTAGTCTGCCGATATTTATTATTTTTTATTTTTGTTCTTTTCTTTAGAGCGTTTATCGTTTATTATTTTCATATGCTCTGCAGTAACTAGTTCAACGCCGTTTTCTTTCGCCCAGTTAACGCAACCTTTAAGCACTAAAGGTAAAAATACTCTTGGAACTCCCAAAACTGTTTCAAGTGCGTCGTCGGTAAATTTAACTTTATCGTCCGCCCTATCGGCAGCATATCTAACCGATGCTAAAGACGCCTTTCTCACTTGCAATAATTCCGCACGCATTCTAGTTTTCCTATGGAACCAAAAATTCTTGCTATCTCTATAGCCGTAATCAACGGGAAGTGGTGGAAAATCGCTTGCTTTTACTCCGCGTATAATAGCGTCACTGTATTTCTTTTTCATTAAAATCTTATCTATTTTTAATATAAAATGCGCGCCAAATTTACTCGTTATCCCGTTAAAATCGTGATATGGTGGTTCATAACCGTTAAGCTCACCAGCCACGTCCTTATCTGCGCCGTCAAGTTCTCTAACCCAACTACACTCTATAACTTCAATCGCATCCGTCAATACTAGCGGACGCTTTTCCCCCGTCTCTTCTTGTATGATACCCTCTTCTAACTTAAATTTGCATTTAGGCATCTTATCGCTAGGCTTATCACCCGGCCAAGAAAGTTTAACTGCTTCTTTAAAAGTCTTTGGATTGTCGTCAATAAAGTTTATTGCACACTTGCCGTTTCTTAAAATGTTTTGCGCGGTATTTGACGAGTTACGGCAAGATAATAACATTGCATAATAGTCTTTACCGGCAACGTAATAAGGTTGAACTAAGGAATATGGACCGAGCGTAGTGCTTCCATCTTCACAAAGCGTGCTTATTACTACCGTCGGCATCGGAAAAAATAACGACGTTTGATAAAAGTTATCTACTATTCTTAGGTTTTCAAAACTACTCATATTTCTCCACCACGTTTACATGGTTTTTTGATAATTGTTCCCTTTATAATCTTCATTATACGTTGGGTCGCCAGGGTTAACGCCTAACATAACTTGCATAACGTGATACGCTTCTTTATGCATTTTTTCTATCGCTTGTTCCGTCGGCACGGTTTTATCAACAAAAAGTGGTTCTCCTATATGTAAATCCACACAAGGTTTCTTTGTGAACAATTTGGTTATCCCCTTACGCTTTCTAAACGACATTGCCATAGGTATTAGCGGTTTATCATACTTTACTGCATATTTGAATACTGCTTTTTTTAGCGGTCTTAAATCGGGATAGAAAAACCACATAGAGCCTTCCGGGAAAAAATGTAGCCACTTGCCTTTTTCTAAAACTTCTTCCATCGCGTATTTAAATTTAACCATCGCTCGCATATTACCAGTTGGGATAGGTATTCCCCCTGCCATACGAATTAACGGCCCGTTTGCCCCTTCCAAATTTGTTTTCCACGCGGGAAAGTTTCCAAGTCTTGGACGCATTGCTCTTGACACGCATAAAAAATCCCACATAAACACGTGGTTTGATATGGTAATACAACCGTTCTTAAAAGCCTTTTTATGTTTTTTAAGATTTTTCTTGCCGTAAATTCTAAGCCCGTGCGTCAATCTGATTAACGGAAATACGATTATATTTAATGATAGCCAAAAAACTCCCCGCAATAATTTATAGCCGAAACTTTTATTAAGATAAGGATAATTTTCATCAAGGTTTACGTCCCTTTTATGTTTTACCGTTATCATGTGTTCGTCTACCTTTTCGGGATAAACGTAATCTAAATCGTGCCTAAAATACATACATTAAAACTCACTCTTACTTCTTTAATTTATTATACCATAATTTAACTTTAATTTCAATACATATTATAAAATTAAAAACGTTATTACGGCTAATTATAAATTTTAAAAATACAAAAGCGAAACCTTCTCTAAGTTAGTTCCGCTTTTAAACTTATTATTGCAATTCAATATTTATTACAACATTTATTACAACACTATAGAGTCAATCTCATCAAGTTCTTCTTTTGTAAAATTCGTATTTTTAGTCATGCTAAGATTTTCAATAATCTGTTCAGGTTTTGATGCTCCAATTAAAACGCTTGTTACACCTTGATGATTATAAACCCATGCAAGTGCCATTTGCGCTAAACTTTGACCTCTGTTTTGTGCAACAATATTGAGTTTTCGAACCTTATCCATAGTTTCAGCAGAAATAAATTTTTCGTTCAAAAATCTACCATCCGTTTTTACTCTGCTATCATTAGGTATACCATATAAATAACGGTTAGACAAAAGGCCTTGCGCAAGAGGGCTAAAAATAATAACGCCTTTTTTTGCAGAAACAGCACTTCCTAATATTCCGTTTTTTTCAATGCCTCTATCTAAAATGGAATATCTGTTTTGATTAATAACAAACGGACAATGCAATTCGTTAAGAATTTCAGTCGCCTTTAACATCGTATCCCCGTCATAATTAGAAAGTCCCACGTACAATGCCTTTCCGCTTTTAACAATATCTGCAAGAGCCCACATAGTCTCGTATAATGGAGTATCAGGGTCCATCCTATGATGATAAAAAATATCGACGTAATCTACGTTCATCCTTTTAAGACTTTGGTCTAAACTAGCCATCAAGTATTTTCTACTACCAAAGTCGCCGTAAGGACCTGCCCACATATAATATCCCGCTTTTGTGCTTATCACCATTTCGTCGCGGTATTTTTTCATATGCTTATTAAGAATTTTACCAAAGTTCTTTTCGGCACTACCCGCATCTGGTCCATAATTATTTGCAAGGTCAAAATGCGTAATACCGTTATCAAACGCAGTAAAACACATATTGCACATATTGTTAAAGTCAGCATTGTCGCCAAAATTGTGCCACAACCCAAGAGACACCGCTGGAAGCTTTAACCCACTTTCCCCACATTTTCTATATTCAATATTATCGTATCTCGTATCTATTGCACAGTACTTCATAAAGTATTCCTTTTTTAATTTATATTGATTTCGCATTAATATCAACAAAAAAGCCACTAAAAGTTATTTGCCCATAGTAGCTTTAGTTTTTCAATCGGTTTTATTTTATAAACCTATATCGTTTAAAAATTTTTGCATTTTAACAGCGTCTTCGTTGGTAATATTGCTATTATATTGCAATTCCTTAGTAGTTCTTTTTAAATGTCCACAAAAAATAATTTTGCACCATCTACGAACTTGCATAAAAGGAGTGAGCCAACGATGTTTTTGCAAAATAGGATAATGGAATTTAATAACGTTATAAGGAATAAATATTTTCGATAGAGCGTATTTAAATCTTCCGCCTTTCTTTTGTTGATGAACCATTATGCGATTTTCGCTATTTCCATAAACGCCACCACGCAAAATATAGTCTTCCATTTGCTTAGTAACTAAATCGTGCTCTTCGTTCCTAAACCAAACCTTACTTAGTTTACGAGCACAGTCCGCAAACTTTAGAAGTCCACCTTTTTCAAGCAACTCGTTCCGTTTATTAACGTCTACCCCGTCAATTTTATCTAAAATCCACAAATCAATAAGCGGTCTTATACCACAGCCACCATCTTCAAAATGTTTTGCCATATGTGCGATATGATAAAAATAAAACATTTCATCGGTCATTTCGCACCAATGCTCGCAGTCATTACGAATAACAACGTTATCCCAAATATTTTTAAGAATTTTTGTACACTGATTAACTCTACCGTCTTCAACTAAATCATAGTGCAGTTCCACGTGTATATTTGAAGGCGTAAAAAATGACAAATCGTGTGAACCTTTACCCTTAAAAGAATAACCGTTATCATCAACTAAAATAGATTTAGCTTTTTCAGAATCTTCTTCACGAACTAAAATATCAATGTCACAACTAGTTCTCATCCAAGGTTCTGGATAATATTTTCGTATTACCGAACCCTTTAAAGGAAGAAATGAAATATTCGCCCGCTCAAGCACGTTACAAAGATTTTCATAATCACATCTTATACGTTCATAGCGAAATACTGCTTTAATTATATAATTTTCTATCTGCTTGTTTTCACTAGAGAGCAAGTCGTTTTGCTTTAGTCCTAAAGCCAAAATTTGACTAATATCATGCTTTACCGATAATTTTATCATATCGGCAAGCAAATTATCTGAATAGTCACTTAACTCTTCGCTATTTAGTTTATTGCCCTCAATCGCAGAACGCAACAGAGCAAAAAACACTTTCATCTCATCTGAGTTCATGACACTTTCTCCTGTTAATTATTTTCTCCAAACCATTTTATTTACAACACCAGTATATGATTGGATAATCTTAACCACCTTAGTAGAAACGTTTTCTTCGATATAATCTGGTACAGGAATACCATAATCGCCATTTCGATTCATGTTAACAGCCGTATCAACGGCTTGAAGAAGTCCCTTTTCATCGATACCAGAAAGAATAAAGCAAGCCTTATCAATAGCCTCGGGACGTTCCGTTGAGGTTCTAATACATACTGCAGGAAACGGATGACCGACACTTGTAAAAAAGCTACTTTCTTCCGGAAGTGTACCGCTATCAGAAACAACCGCAAAAGCGTTCATCTGCAAGCAGTTATAATCGTGGAAGCCGAGAGGCTCGTGTTGAATGATTCGGGGATTAAGTTTGAAAGCACTTGTCAACAATTTATTACGACTTCTTGGATGGCAAGAATACAAAATCGGCATATCGTACTTTTCCGCCATTTTGTTAATCGCAGCAAACAAACTATTGAAATTCTTCTCGGTATCAATATTTTCTTCACGGTGTGCTGAAAGTAGAATATACTTGCCTTTTTCAAGGCCCAAACGAGCGTGAATATCGCTCGCTTCGATTTCTGAAAGGTTGTTGTGCAACACCTCTGCCATTGGAGACCCCGTCACATAGGTACGCTCTTTAGGCAGACCGCAATCCGAAAGATTCCTTCTTGCGTGTTCGGAATATGCAAGATTAATGTCAGCTATGGTGTCAACGATTCTTCTATTGGTTTCTTCGGGCAGACATTCATCCTTACAACGAGTACCCGATTCCATGTGGAAGATTGGAATGTGTAAACGCTTTGCTGAAATTGCAGAAAGACACGAATTCGTGTCACCAAGGACAAGGAGAGCATCTGGCTTTATCTGATTCATCAGTTTATATGAGCAACTAATGATATTGCCAATCGTCGCTCCAAGGTCATTACCAACGGCATCCAAATAAACCTCGGGAGCAGCGATCTTCAAGTCCTTAAAGAAAATGCCGCTAAGGTTATAGTCGTAATTCTGCCCTGTATGTGCGAGAATACAATCAAAATATTTCCTGCACTTATTGATTACTTCTGTAAGACGAATAATTTCTGGACGTGTGCCTACTATAATGAGAAGCTTTAACTTCCCGTTTTTTTGCCATTTTACATTTGAGAAATCAGTTTTTACTCCCATTATTCAACTACCTCAAAGAATGTGTCTGGCTTGTTTGGGTCAAATTGTTCGTTAGCCCACATAACCGTTATAAGATTTTCCGTTTCAGATAAATTTATTATGTTGTGCGTATAACCAGGAAGCATATGCACTGCTGTAATTTTATCTCCAGAAACTTCAAAATTAAGAACTTTATCAGTACCAATTTTACGTTGCTGTATAAGGCCCTTCCCGCTAACTACAATAAAAAATTCCCATTTAGAATTATGCCAATGTTGTCCTTTCGTAATCCCTGGTTTTGAAATGTTAACGCTAACCTGCCCACACTTGCCCGTTTTAAGCAATTCTGTAAAACTGCCTCTTGCATCTTCGTTCATCTTTAATGGAAAAGACACTTTCCTCTCGGGCAAATATGATAGATATGTGCTATATAATTTCTTTGCGAAAGAACCGTCTGGTATTTCTGGAATAATTAAAGTCGATGTTTGATTTTTAAATATTTCAAGATAAGAAACTATCTCCCCCAAAGTAACTTTGTGAGTAATAGGTGTTGCGCAATATCTACCACTATCGTTAAAAATAGTATCAATACCTTCAAATTCGCAACGATGTTCTTTGCCTTCAAGCGCAGATATCATCTCGTTTACTAAATCGTCTATGTATAAAAGTTCTAGTTGAATTGATGAGTCGTTAACCGTGATAGGTAAATCGTTAGCTATATTATGGCAAAAAGTAGCAACAGCTGAATTATAGTTAGGCCTACACCATTTGCCGAACAAATTAGGGAAACGATACACTAAAACTTTAGCACCCGTTTCTTTGCCATATGCAAAAACAAGTTCTTCTCCTGCCTTTTTGCTTCTTCCATATTCGCTATCATATCGTCCGATGCAAGTTGCCTGAATAGACGATGATATCATAATAGGACAAGTATTGTTGTGTTTTTTTAGCGTTTCTAGAAGAGTTGAGGCAAATCCAAAATTGCCCTGCATAAACTCTTCTACGTTTGGGGGTCGATTAACACCCGCAAGATTAAACACGAAGTCTGCCTTATCACAGTATTCGTCAAGTAAAGATTCATCCGTATCAATATCGTACTCAAAAATTTCGTTAATTGTGACGGATGGATGCGTTCTATCCTTGCCTTCTTGAATATTTTTCAGTGCCGCACACAGGTTTTTGCCTACAAATCCCTTTGCGCCAGTTATAAGTATTCTCATTATTTTTTACCACAAGTTTAGCTTATATTTGCCAAAACTCTTCTACCTTTTTTAATTGTAAATTGATTAGTTATTGTATTGCATTTTTTGCATATAAGAATTATATACTCACTTTTATCATTGATATTAGTTGAAATTATATGTGCACCTACTTCCGCAGAATTATTACATTTGAATACGGAACAAATATTAGGCCATTTTTGGTTTGAAAAATTTAACCAATGATTTTTCCAAGATTATGAACTACAACTTCTCTCAGATGTTCCTTTTTGTTTTTGCAAATTAAAGGTGCAATCGTTTTATTTCCCTACATTGCTCATTTTGCAAGTTGTTCCTGTATGTATGCGAGTGAAGCAATCTTCGCCTTTGTCTGCTCAACCGTCAAAAGTTCAGTGTTGTTAGAATTAAACTCGGTCAGCGTGTTACGCTCGGTGTCTCCCGTATTGAAATATTTATCATAGTTCAACCCACGCTTATCCGCAGGCACGCGATAGAAGTTACCCATATCAATCGCATTTGCACATTCCTCATTGGTCAGAAGCGTCTCGTACATTTTTTCACCGTGACGAATACCTATAATTTTGATTTCGGTCTTCTGTTCGGGGTCAAACAGTTCGATAACAGCTTTTGCCTGTGTTTCAATGGTACATGCAGGAGCTTTTTGAACGAGAATATCTCCGTTTTCTCCGTGTTCAAACGCAAAGAGAACAAGATCCACCGCTTCATCAAGGGACATAATAAATCTCGTCATGCTAGGATCGGTAATGGTGATTGGCTTTTCTGCACGAATTTGATCAATCCAAAGCGGAATAACTGAACCGCGAGAACACATAACGTTGCCATAACGTGTACAACAGATCTTAGTTTTGTCTGGGCTGACCATTCTCGACTTTGCAACGATAACTTTTTCCATCATAGCCTTGGATGTTCCCATTGCGTTAACTGGATAAGCAGCCTTATCGGTGGAAAGACAAACAACGTTCTTAACACCCGCATCAATAGCAGCAGTCAAAACATTCTCCGTACCGATAATATTGGTACGAACCGCTTCCATTGGAAAAAACTCACATGACGGAACTTGCTTAAGAGCAGCCGCGTGGAATATGTAATCTACACCTACCATTGCGGGACGAATAGAATCAATGTTTCTAACGTCACCGATATAGAATTTTATCTTTTCTGCATATTCGGGATATTTTGCTTGATATTCGTGGCGCATATCGTCCTGCTTCTTTTCGTCGCGAGAGAAAATGCGTATTTCTCCAATATCAGTAGTAAGGAAGCGATTTAGAACGGCATTTCCAAAGGATCCGGTCCCACCGGTGATCAAGAGTGTTTTGTTCGTAAAGTGTGACATTTTAATTCTCCTTTATCTGTCTTTTATTATTTTTTTCATAAATAAGGGCTGCAGAATGCAGTATATTCCCATACAAATTATATTTGCAATTATAACTCCGTTCCACGAGTCAAGAATGCTGACCAACACATATGAAATCGGAATTTTCGCTATGGCACCAGCTATAAAACATATCGCTTGAATTTTTAAGGCCCCCAAGCCATTAGCAATGCTTGATAGCACACTGTTGAAAATCATCAAGCAACCTAAAATAGCAAACAGTATTCCTGTTACAATGTTTATATTTTGTAGCGTATTTTCTCCCAACCAAATATTCATTAAAGGTTTCATCAGCGGAACAATTAAAAATTCCCCAACAGAAAAAGCTGCCGCCAATAACATAAATCGTTTGTAGGTACTTCTAATCCAAGAATAATTGTTTTCCGCTTTTGCTTTGGTTATAACCGACCATATAGGTGTTAAAGCTAACGCAAACACGGTGCTTCCGAGAGAAAATAATTTGTAATAGGCTTGATAATCTACTACGTATGCGCTACCCGCTGTTTTAGTGATTAAAAATTCGTTTGTGCTCATAATGATCATATAAGCTATTTGAATTATGAAAAACGTTCCACCCAAGGAAAGAACACTTTTTGTATGCGTTTTCGTTACGAATTTTATGCTTGGAACGGCATAGCGTAGTTTCCCTGAAAAAACAACTATTGTTGCAACTAGCAGCGGTAATGCTACTGCTATTGCATGAACAATCGCCATGACAATTACGTTTGTATCGTTGCTTCCGGAAGGATATACAAGAGCAACAATAAAAACCATAGTATTCGTGCAAAGAACCATAAAGTTGTTGATTGAGGATTTTTGCATTGCATATAACACCGAGTTAATCAATTTCAACCAAAACTGTATCATCACGCCTATAAAAACAATAACTAGCGAAATATATAGCGATTTCGGAGAAACCATTTCGATGCTGATATTAAATAGGGTGTTCAAGTCAAACAGACGTATAATAAATGGGAATATCAGCGACACAATAAGAACAATAACGCCAATTGAAAAATAAGCGGATGAAATATATTTTTTTGTTGCCTCTTTATCATTTGCTGATAATGATGTTGACAGATGATTTCTCAAGCCATTTCCTATTCCAAGGTCGAAATTGAGTATCCAATTCAATAAGGACAGGATTGTGTACCATACACCTAAAACAATATCGTTGTTGAAAAATTTTATGTATGCCGGTAAGGTAAAAAGGCTTATAAAGAGTGCTCCGCCTTTGACGATAAAAGCCCCTATTACATTGCGGTAAACAATTTTATCATTGTCCGAAGCATTACTTAATTTTTGCTTAATTTTATAAAGCATCGCTCAACGCTCCTTTCAGGTAAGCTTTCGATACATTGATATAGTTATCATAAGACTCCAAAGAAGTATAGTCAATTATAACATCAAAAATATTTTTAAGCTGCGATTCTTGAGTTATAATATGATTGTCTAATCCGCGAATTGACAACAAATCCAAAATGCGTTCATTCGTGTGTTTGTCGGGCAGAATTGTTAAAAATTGCTTCTCAAAGATAAGCGAAAAAGAGGTTGCGTGGAAGGACGAAGAAAGAACGAAATCCGCATGATAAATGTAACTCAGTATTTCATCTGGTCCAAGATCCTTTAAAAATTTGTCGCAAGAGCATTTTTTTGAAAATCCAGAGCAAAGAATAACTTTTAAACCGTATTTTTCTGATATAACTTTAACGGTTTTTTCCAACAGTTCAGAAGGCGTAACCAAATACACCAACAAATAGGGCGGTTCATTGATTGGTTTAATAAACTTTTCATATGCACTACTGGGAAGTAAGTACACAGGGTCTACACAATGCGTTGCCCGTACCCCCACCTTTTGCAACATTTCAACAGAGGTTGATTCCCTTACTGAAACCGCAGAGAAATCGGAGATTTTTTCCGCCAATTTTGTTATTTGCTCAACGGTAAAATTTGTCTGTCCTAAGCTCGTTGCATAAGATATTTTCTTTCCAGAAACCCAAGTTAATTTATAGGAATCATCATTTCCGCACGTGTGATAAACGTTCCAAAGCTGATCTCCACCTGCAATATAAACGTCTGCCGAAAAATCATGTTTTTTCAACTCTTCAACTGTGAGAAAGGAATCATTTGAAAGTGGTAAATTTCGCTCGATGAACTTTCTAAATTTGCGAGTTCTTCTCAAATAACTACCGAAATTTAAAATTTTCCCTATAGAAGTTCTTAGAGACTTCGATTTATAATAAGTAGGATTATAATCTATGATTTCAACATCAATATATCCCTGTGATTTTAAGTATTCACATAAGGCATAACTTTGAAAAACAGACCCAAAGTTTGGTATACCGTGTATCGTAATAATTCGTATTTTCAATGTTAATCCTCCTAGTGAAGTATCTTTTTTAGTAGCTTTTTTAATCCTTTCGGCATATGTTTTCGGATAAAAGGCCTTATATACTGATATTTGCATTCTTTTTTTGCTGTTTTCTCATATCCGTTTTGTGAAATTTTTGAATATATATTCTTGCGTTTTTCAGGCATGGAACAAGGACTTGACAGGTTTCCATTACCCTTTACAACATCCTCCAAGGCAGTTTCGTAAACACTAAGATTACCGGCAATTTCGTTGAACAAGTCATCACCTTTAGCAGTATTGATCAAAACAGCAGAATATCCATCAGTTACATTTACGTTGGAAAGCACATCTCCGACGTTCCAATAATCCCCAATGGAGATATCTCCAACACGTTTTACGGTTGAATATTTACACTCATAACAACAATATCTGCTGATGCTATTTTCCAAATAATAATAATAATAATAACTGTTGTTATACGGTGTAATCGTTTTTATTTTTCCGGAATATCCTATGCTCCCTTTGGAACACCATCCGTTTCTTTTTTTGTTTCTAAAAGTTAGCTCTGTAACCTCTCCTTTTTTATCTCGCACGGTATTTAAATAATCCTCTAAGATTTTCTGGCTCGGTACACCGTGACAAATCAAATCAACTGTGTAAAGATTATCGTATTCTTTTCTTAAAAAGGTCTTCAAGCCATCAACCTGACAAGGTGTTCCGGTGAACAATACAAGGCACCCTTCCAGCAATAACTGCTGAATTTGCTTGTAAACATCACCCATAATGCTTTGAACGTATTTAGAACCTCTCATTTTTTCTACTGATACACGTTGATTCGATAGTATATGTATTGCCGAAAAAGAATCGTCAAAAATGCAACCCGCCACGTAACCGTCTTTTGAAAGGATATAATCAGCTAATGCGGAAAACAAACCGCCTGATGAACTTGAAAGCAGAATGTCGCGGTTTTTATATTGACCGGCAACCGTGCGAATTGGTGTATTTGCTGTCGATGGGGAATCATACGGACAAGCTTTGACGCACAATCCGCAATGAATACAATTTTCCTCGATAACAACCGGATATAAAAACCCTTCTTCGTTTGGTTTCATTTGTATAGCCTGTTGCGGACAAATGTTCTCGCAGGAATGACATCCGTAACACTTAAAAGGATCTTGAGTTTTAATATATGTATTCATTTTTATTCCTCCACGATCTTTTCAAGTGTATCCGCAAAAGCTTTTGGTGTGTTTTTGTAGAAAACCTGCTGACAGAAATCATCTGGAATATCTACAACCTCGTTCATTTCAATAAAAGATTTCAAATACTCTTGATTGAAATCTACAGGCTTTCTTTCGTCAATAAAGTGAGCATAACCGTATTTTTTCAAGCACATCATAGAAGGTTCATTGTCTATTGCGTATGTTGAAATAATAGGCTTTTTAAATCGCATATACTCAAAAATTTTACAGGGAATCGTATATGGATTCTCGCTACCAATATTGACAAGAAATGTTGCTTCTTGTTCTAATGCTAAAGTTTCCGAATGAGTTTTTTTACCTAACAAACGTATCCTTCCGTTTGTCTTTTCAATATAAGGAGTAAAAATAGCAGGATTGTTACATGGTCCAACAAACACTAATTGTAAATCATCGTTTATGCATGAACTTGTAAAGGCTTCAAGCAATGGTATCGGATTTCTTCTTGGATATGAAATATCTCCGGCAAATAGAGCATATTTTTCTATTTTTTTGTCTGTCTTGACAGCTTGGACGAAAGGAAGCATCATAGGAACATCAAGATAGTATCTTTTTTTGTTAAAATTTGATGGGAGCGGATTTGCTGTATGATATACACGCGAAGATTCCATAGAAAATATGGCATCTGCTTTTTCAGCAATCAGCAATTCCCATTTTCGCAATCTTTGATCTTTCTTTTTTTCACTCCATTTTACAGGTCCCCATCCCCCTGCTAAAGCATCAAGATAGTATGCAACAAATTTTAAAGTTTTAAATTCGCATTTTAATTTATATCCTGCGTACAAAGAGTCTATAGGGGTATAAGCAGCAACAACAACATCAAAATTTTCCTTTAACTCCAGCTCCCTTGCTTTGCGATAAAAGGCTTTTGTGTATGATGGTGAGATATAAGGCCAAGAATATGATCTGATTAGCAGTTTTATCTTGTTTAAAAATCCAGCTAATTTTCTTAGTAATTTGCTACATTTTGATGAATCGTGTAAATCGCACCATTCGGTTATCCGATAGGTTAGTCTTGGTTTGATTGGATAAATTTTTGCCCCTTCTAACTCATAAGGTTTCATATTTCCATTGTATGAGTTTACAACACATGAAACATCCCATCCTCGCTTAATACATTCGTCTATTACATTTTTACAGCACAATCCATTTGCAGAGTATTTAGGATGATACATCCCCAATAGAAACATTACTTTCATATAGTTCTCCGTCTTTGAAAAAATTATATTAAATCTTTTTGCTTTGTAGCGTAAAACATCAAAACATAAATTAATGATATTCTAAGCAAACTCTCCGTAGATATCAACAAAATCGCTGTAATAACTATGATTATTCTACCCAAAAAATTTATTTTTGCAGCTTTTGCATTCATAACTGCAAATTTCATGTAAGCACAGGTACAAGGGATACCTAATAACAATCCCATAGAAGCAAACCAGTTCAGTATCGTGTTGGTTGCAACTCCGTCACATAATTCTTTATTAATAATCGAAAAATTATCGTATCCAACTCCTATAATCGGAGATGACCAAAACGCATCAAAAGGATATATGATTGCGTTCAATCGAGCTTGTGTCGTGTATGCAACATCTTTCCCTTCTAAAAACAAACCGGACAACTTTTTAAACACGACGTCGGTAATCGACGACGGTAAAACCATAATTAACAAAGCAAACAAACCCAAAAGTAGAAAAGCATAATTTCTAATTTTATTATTGGTTCCTCTTCGTTTTAAAGAGAATGCAAGGAGAATTCCCGCCATAGCGAAATATCCCATTGTTGAAAAAGTCGTTATCAAAGCAACTATTATTATGGCCAACTTGATTTTGCTCGGTTTTTCCTCAAAAGCTAATAAAGAAAACAAAGAAAGGCAAAGTAAAATCGAAAAAGCTCCAGGTTCCCAAGTTATACCATAATTACGTACTGTTTCAGAATTGCTTATACAAACCGAAAAGATTGCGTTATGCATTGAGGCAGAAGAATTGTATACCTGTCCTAATGAAGGCAACGAAGCTATAATGTTTGGAAAAAGTAATGAAATAAGAAATGTTACCAGCGAAAAAGCTGCTAAAAATATTATTACAGAGTTAAAAATCTTAACTAAATCCAAAAATTTTACTGAACTCGCAATAAGAAACCCAATAAATATCGGAATAAAAAGCAGGATACTGTTTTCAAGTGATGCATCACGCACTGAATTAAGAAGAATTAACCCCAGCAAATAAGAAATTAAAGCAATCGATGAGTGGCTGATCGACTTAATCATAAACAGCAGCGGAAATGTTGCAACGAGCAGAATTAGCATTCTAATTCTTCCTGGCAATGCAGCCGATACAACCATTTGATATCCGAACTCAATGTATATCACAACAAAGATAAGTATATGCAGATAAACATTTTTAAGTTTACTCATATTCTACCACACCCCCAGATATACTTCTTTTTATAACAGTTTTTCCTGCATCGTATTCATTGACAACTTTTGCTAACTCGTTATCACAGTTCAACTTAAAATTACTCCAATCAATTTGCTTATAATATTCGTATATTTTATCAGCGAATAGCGGATCTGACGGATCGCTTTGGAAACCGACTCCATTTTCTATTACCTTTTTAGCCATAAAGGAGTTTACCATACATAATTGAGGGATCTTAAAAATGATACCGTCATAATACTTATTACCCATCGCAAGCATCGTATTTGCATCTTTATAAACGTTGTGTATAATATCGGTATTACGAACAAAATCATAACGTTGCTCTGGCGTGTATTCACCATGAAAAAATATGTTTTGCGCATTTATTTTTCCCGCATATTCTTTTAAGTTCAAAGCTACTTGCTGTTCTCTACCATAATAATGCAATTCAAACCGAAGATCTTTAGATATTTTTTCTATTATTTGTTTATTTATATCTTCATGTCTTATAAAGCCCCAAAAGGCTATTCTGATTTTATCTGACTTTACACCATTTACCAGTTTTTCATTACGGTGCGACAACGAATCAATCAACAAGTTGTGCGAGGTGTAAATTTTTTCGCTACATTTATTAGGCAAAAACTTTCTAAAAGCATCACTACTTACAAATGTTGCGTTTGATTCTTCAACGAGTTTTCCTATCATTTTTTTAAAAAACTTAAATCTTTCGTATGTAGAATCTCTATAATCAAAAATATATTTGCCCTTATAACGTTTTTTTAATACATCGGCAATTAAAACCCCAGTTAAAGAGTGAAGAACAAATATAAAATCAAATTTTTCTTTTTTAATAAGCCGTTTTGCAAATTTTCTATACTTCAAAAAACTGCACACTTTAGAAATTTTTGAGACGTCATCTTCTTGATAACATTTAAATTCATGTAATGCACAAGAATTGTACGCGTCAGTTTTTTCGTCTAGAAGATCACGATTCCAATACAAAATATGCACTTCATGTTCGGCCATATCTATATTATCCAAGTAGAAATTCATATACGGCATATATTTGATTTTGGTAAAGCCCATTATGAGTATTTTCATATTTATCCAACCTTAACGTAAACACGGAATCATTCGCAAAATCCTATTAAGTGTCCGCAACGCATTCCTTAAATAAATTCAAATATTTTTTCATGTTGTTTGAACGTGAATATAGTTCACGCGCATATTCATAACCTGTCTTTCCGTACTGGATACAGACATCACGACTGTTATTCATTTGCAAAATTGCACGCACCATATCATCCGGTTCGTCATTGGCGACAGCAACACCCGCATACTTATTAACCATATTATAATAATCGGAATTTTTATCAACAGATGTAATTATCGCTCTCTTACAAGCCATTAACAACCCCGCTTTGCTGGGGACCGAATTTCCGATTACTCCTTTTTTCAAAGGAATAAAGCAAACAGAGCAAGCACTGTATACATCAGAAACCATTTCTTGCTGTTCTAATGGTAAAAAAACAATATTATCCAAACCTCTATCCTTAGCGGTTTGAATGAATAATTCCTTTTGGCTACCTTCACCAATCATCTGAAATACGATATCCTTATGTTCTTTTAATTTGTCGGCAACATTTATGACCATTTCATAATCGAATACATAGCCCATAGTTCCCGCATACTGAACATAAAATTTTTCCGGACTCATATTATATTTTCTAACAAATCTATTATCAGACCAAGAAACTTCGTGTACAGATGAATCATCGAACCAATTGAGAATAACCCTTATCTTATCCTCAGATACTCCTTGCTCAATCAGTTTATCTTTCATATCTTCCGAAATAGCCGTAATAATATCTGATTTTTTATATGCTATTTTTTGCAGTGCATAAAAAATAACCTGCATCCACTTTTGCGGCATGACTCCGCTTGCAATACTACTTCCAGGAAACATATCTTGCACATTATAGATAATTTTTTTGTTTCCAGCATATTTTCTTGCATAATGCAAAGTGTATAATACGGTAGGGGAGGATTGCACAAATATTAGATCGCATTCCTTTATATATTTCTTTATCAATTTACCAATCGCATTAGAGTATCGTATCCCATTCAAGTATCTACGAGCAAAATTTGCTTTTGCAACTTTGGGAGATGACACCAAATGATGAGTAAAAAGAGGATGTTTTTCAAGGAAATCTGGAATATGTTTGGAAATGCCATCTTCAGCACAACCTAAAAGCAAGACTTCAATTCCGTTATTCAAAACATCTTCCAGCATTGTTGTCATCAAATGATAGGATGGATTAGGTTTTGTATAAAAATCTAATGATGCTATATACATCAATTTCATAATGACCACCTATATTCAATCATCTTTCTACCTTCATTAGTTTTAAACTCACGAACTCTAACAAAACCATTTTTTTGGTAAAATCGATTTGCACCATCATTATCTACCGCATCTGTTTCAAGTGTTATATAAGCATATTCGTTGAAATCAATCATTGATTTCAACTCCTCTATCAAACGAGAACCAACACCTTTAGATTTCGAATTAGGATCAACGCCTATGGATGCAAGTTCCACATACTTCTCATCTCGTTTAGCTTCACTAGGTTTTAAAAATGCCCTCACCAATCTCATAAATACTGTCGGCTTACGAAAAAACGCCCCCATACTATACCAAGCAAACAGTATCAATCTTTTCTTAATCATATACTTATACAGTCCGCTGAGATCACCTGAATATGCAAGAAATCCTATGGGTTTATCATTTTCTAGCGCAACCAAAAGACCTGAATTTTTATATTCAACATAGGACCGATACATCAGTTTCAAGAAACCTCTCCCCATAAATGTAAGAAAAAATCCTTTGAATGTATCCAGATGTATGGAGACAATATCATTAATTATTTCTTTTTCATTATTTGAAACACCCCTAATCTCCATTACATTTTTCCCCTAAATTTCCACTTTCTCTTTAATCTCATTTGCAAATGCTTCTTCACCGGCTTTATCCGGAATATACTCTTTACCCAATACTGCAAACACAGTCATAAACATTACCTTTATATCACTCCAAAAGCTGAACTGCCCCATACCTTTTAGGTTATAATACATCTTGCCGGGAAGTATTTTTTGAATATAAACTTTGTCAGTATCCTTAACACCATCAAGCAATTTCGCTTCGTCTTTATAATAAATACTTGCAAGACTTGTAACGCCTGCTGGTAAAAGTAAAGTTGCCATCATCTCAGGGGTGTACGCTTTAACGTATTTTTCGACTTCTGGACGAGTGCCGACAAAAGTCATTTTCCCTCTCAAAACATCTATAAGTTGACTTATTTCATCAAGCCTACACTTACGAATAATTTTACCCATACGAGTTATTCTCATATCGTTTTTAATGGTAACCTCGCCACCTAATTTAGAAGCATCTTGAACCATTGACCTAAATTTAAAAATACTAAACTTTTTACCATATTGAGTTATTCTCTCTTGGCGGAAAAATACAGGCCCTTTAGAGTCTATCTTAATAGCAATGGCCAAAATTAAGAAAATTGGGCTCAAAATAAGCAGTAATGTAAACGAAACCACTATATCAAAAAGTCTCTTAAAAAAGAGAGAGAGTCTCTTTTTCATTAATATATCGTAATATTTTCTTACTTCCTCCGTCTGCATTTCGGGAGGAAGTTTTTCCCATTTCACAAGTCGCATTATACGTATTTTTTAACAACCTCTACAAAGTTTTTAATTATATAATCAACATCTTCGTTAGATAAACAAGTGTGTAACGGCAACGTGATTTCGTTCGCATAATGGTTATATGCGTTGGGAAAATCTTTAATATCAAATCCCAAGTTCTTATACGCTGTATGCATGGGAAGTGGCTTATAATGAACGTTACAAGCAATGCCACGCTCCGCCATTTTTATAATAATCTCATTTCTTTGCTCTATAGTTATATTTGGAATTCTAGTTAGATATAAATGTCCTGAAGACTCCCAAGTCTCATTATAATGGTTTAGCGTTTCAACACCCAGCGGTTTGAATTCATCATCATATTTCTCAATGATTGCTTTTCTACGTTTTAACATTTCTGGATATCGCTCAAACTGTTTTAATCCTATAGCGGCCGAAACGTCCGTCATATTGCATTTATAATAAGTTCCAACGATATCGTATTCCCAAGCACCAAGTTTAGTCTTTGCGAGAGCATCTTTTGATTGTCCGTGCAAACTTAACAACTGAAGTTTCTTATAAATCTCTTCGTTATCAATTCCTGGAATAGTTCTCCAAGTGAGTGCTCCGCCTTCTGCCGTCGTCAAATTTTTTACGGCGTGAAAACTGAAACTTGAAAAATCTGCGATAGAACCAACCATTTTACCATTCAATTTCGCACCAAACGCATGCGCAGTATCCGCCATTATAGCAATTCTACCAAGCGCTGCTTGCATTTTATTAGCGGGCTCAAATAAATGTTTCTTTTTCTCAACAATTTCAAATAATTTATCGTAATTACAAGGTATTCCTGCAATATCAATAGGAATAATGGCTTTCGTTTTATTCGTAATAGCTTTTTCTAATGCTTCATAATCCATTTCTAAGCTATCTTTTTGCGTATCCAATAAAACGATTTTTGCACCAACGTGCGCAATTACAGATGCAGACGCAGTATAAGTATAAGCACAAGTAATTACTTCATCACCAGCACCAATGCCCATAACGTGTAAAGCCATCTCCGCACAAGCTGTTTGTGAATTAAGACATACGCATTTTTCAACGCCAATCCATTGAGCAATATTATTCTCAAGTTGTTTCGTTCTTGGTCCCGTAGTTATCCAGCCAGAACGAAGAGCTTCTGCCACTTCGTTAATTTCAAGTTCACTAATATCTGGGGGACTAAACGGAATTATTCTTTTGTTATCGAACATATTCACTTCCTTAATTTTCTACCTTTTAATCACGTTTATAAAACGCTGTTTTTTTGTAAAAAACGCACTAAAACCAAATAATTTTAACAGTTTTGCAACATGCTATAACTTGTCTACAATATTATATCATATAAATAATATATTTTCAATTACTTTCGAGAAAAATACTAGACTTTTTATTGCTTTTCGTTCGTCTTTCTCCCGTAAAACATTAACAATGTTTAAGTTTTTATTTAAATACGAAAAACGGCGAAACAATATTACTTGTTTCGCCGTTTTTATCAATTTTAACCTTAAATCAAAACTTATTTTTCGTTTTTATAAATTTCTTTAAAATATTTGTAAGTATCTACTTTTAATTCACCACAAGCAGGTTCGTCGCAAACGATGATGCCGTCTTTGTGCATTTGAAGAGCACTTATCGTCCAAGCGTGGTCAACACCACCTTCAACACAATGACGCAATGCGCGTGCTTTGTTATGTCCACTAATCAACAACATTACTTGTTTAGAATCGCAAACTGTACCTACGCCAACTGAAAGTGCCGTTTTGGGAACTTTATTAACGTCGTTACCAAAGAAACGTGAGTTAACAATCAAAGTGTCTTCGGTCAATGCACGAACACCCGTTCTAGAAGTTAATGAAGTAAAAGGTTCGTTAAAAGCGATGTGTCCATCTACGCCACTACCACCCATAAACAAATCGATTCCACCATATGATGCAATTTTATCTTCGTAACGCTTGCATTCTGCTTCCAAATCTTCTACCATGCCGTCTAAAATATTTACGTTTTCAGCAGGGATATCGATGTGGTTAAAAAAGTTATCGTGCATAAAATACCAATAGCTTTGGTCATGGTCTTTAGGAAGTCCTACGTATTCGTCCATATTAAAAGTAACAACGTTTTTAAATGAAACTTTGCCAGCTTTATTCATTTCGATAAGTTTTTTATAAACGCCAAGCGGAGAAGAACCGGTGGGTAAACCAAGTACGAACGGGCGATTTTCTTTATGATTGTTAATTGCGTTTGCAATATGTTCTGCAGCCCATTGACTCATTGAATCATAATTGTCTTTGATGATTAATTTCATATTTATTTGCTCCTAAATAATTTTTATACTAACGTAAAGATTATACACCTTAGAAACCGATTTGTAAAGGTCTTTAAAGGGTTTTAATAAATTTTGCACTTAATAATTTTATGCAATCACAGATTACAAAATAACCTTATAAAAGCCAAAAACACTCAAAAAAATGAGTGTTTTGATTAGTTGTAGTTAAAACAATCCGCTTATAATACCGTTTTCGTCAACGTCGATTTTTTCAGCGGCGGGGATTTTAGGAAGTCCCGGCATGGTCATAATATTGCCAGTAAGTGCAACTATAAAGCCTGCGCCAGCCGAAACCTTTAACGACCTAACGGTAATTTTAAAGCCTGTGGGCGCTCCTAGTTTTGTCATATCGTCAGAGAAAGAATATTGCGTTTTTGCAACACACACAGGCAATTTGTCAAAGCCAAGCGCGTTTAAAGTGGCTATTTGTTTATTTGCTTCAGGGGTGAAAATAACGCCGTCGCCACCGTAAATTTTTATCGCAATGCTTTCTAGTTTTTCTTTAATGCTTAAATTTGAATCATAACTGAACGTAAAGTCGTTGTCTTTTTCGCAAAGTTCTACTATTTCTTTAGCAAGCGCTTCGCCCCCCTTGCCACCATCAGCCCAAACGGTTGAAAGAACGACGTTAACTCCTAGTTGTTTACACTTTTCTATAACGAGTTCAATTTCTTTATCAGTATCGGTTGGGAAACGGTTAACCGCAACAACCGACGGTAATTTATAAACGTCTTTAATATTGTGAACGTGACGAAGAAGATTAGGCAATCCTTTTTCAAGAGCAACTAGGTCTTCGTTGTTAAGTTCGTTTTTAGATAAGCCACCGTGCATCTTTAACGCCCTTATAGTAGCAACGACTACCACGGCATCAGGCTTAAGTTTTGCCAAACGGCACTTAATATCAAGGAATTTTTCCGCACCTAAATCCGCGCCAAAGCCCGCTTCAGTAACAGCATAATCACCCATCATCAACGCCATTTTCGTAGCGATAACGGAGTTGCAACCGTGCGCGATATTTGCAAACGGGCCCCCGTGTACAAATGCAGGAGTACCTTCTAAAGTTTGCACCAAGTTAGGCTTAATAGCGTCTTTTAAGAGTGCTGTCATTGCGCCTTGCGCTTTTAGGTCACCCGCAGTTACAGGTTTATCGTCGTAAGTGTAGCCGACGATTATTCTAGATAACCTTTCTTTTAAGTCGGTAATAGACGATGCAAGGCAAAGCACTGCCATAATTTCGGAAGCAACGGTAATATCGTAACCGTCTTCCCTAGGCACACCGTTAACTTTGCCACCCAAGCCGTCCACAACGAAACGAAGTTGACGGTCGTTCATATCGACGCAACGTTTCCAAGTAATTTTTCTAGGGTCTATATTGAGAGTGTTACCTTGATAGATATGATTATCAAGCATAGCGGCAAGTAAGTTATTTGCCGCACCGATTGCGTGGAAGTCGCCGGTAAAGTGCAAGTTAATATCTTCCATAGGAATTACTTGCGCATATCCGCCACCGGCAGCACCGCCTTTAACCCCAAAAACAGGGCCTAACGACGGTTCACGAAGCGACACAACAACCTTTTTGCCTATTCTTTTAAGACCGTCGGCAAGACCTATCGTAGTGGTGGTTTTCCCCTCGCCCGCAGGCGTGGGGGTAATTGCCGTCACTAAAATAAGTTTTCCTTCTTTTCGTTCTTCTTTAAGAAGCGAAAGGTCGATTTTTGCTTTGTAATTGCCGTATTGCTCTATATATTTTGGGTCTACGCCTGCGCGTTCGGCAATAGTTAATATATGCTCAGGTGTAATACTTTGAGCAATTTCTATATCGCTTTTATATCCCATCTTATCACCTTGTAATTATTTGAAATATTTAACTGCAGATTTGAACATTTTAATATCGTACTCGCCCAAAACGTTTTTGTACAAGCCGTTGCCCGTTCTTTCAGAGTGTCCCATCTTACCGAATACTCTACCGTCGGGTGAAGTAATACCTTCGATTGCAAATACGGAGTTATTGGGATTAAACTTAATATCGTAAGTCGGCATACCCTTATCGTCAACGTATTGAGTTGCAACTTGACCGTTAGCAATAAGTTCTTTAACGAGCGCGTCAGGCGCGATAAATCTACCTTCACCGTGAGAAATCGGCACGGTGTATACGTCGCCAACGTTAGTTTCCATAAGCCACGGAGATTTGTTTGATGCAATTCTCGTTCTAACGAGCATTGATTGGTGGCGCGCAATAGTGTTAAACGTAAGCGTTGCCATTTCGGGCGTAACCTCGTCGGTAATTTTACCGTAAGGTACTAATCCCAATTTAATTAACGCTTGGAAACCGTTACAAATACCACCCATAAGACCTTTTCTAACATCTAAAAGTTCGGTAACGTTTTCTTTAATCGCTTTATTTCTAAAGAACGCGGTAATAAACTTACCAGAGCCATCGGGTTCGTCGCCACCCGAGAAACCACCTGGAACGAAGATAATTTGACAGTTTTTAACCTTTTGAGCAAATTGGTCAACCGCTTCTTTAACGTCTTTAATATTTTTAATAACGAAAATTTCTACTTCTGCGCCTTCTCTTGCGAACGCTTTTTTAGTATCGTACTCACAGTTAGTACCGGGGAATACGGGAACTAAAACCCTAGGTTTAGCAAACTTAGTGGGTGAATAACTCCAATCGTTTGCGCTATATTTAATTTCAGGAATTTCGCCTTTAGAAGTCTCTACGTCGTTACACTTAAACACGCTTTCCAACTTGTCCTCGTAAACGCCGAGAAGTTTATTTAAGCAAATTGCTTTGCCGTTATATGAAATTTCAGCCTTTTCAGTAGTGTAGCCGATTTCAACTGCCTTTTCAAGATTTGCCCCGTCGGCAAGTTCGATAACGAACGAACCGTAATTGTAACCGAATATCTCTTTGAGTTCAACGTCGTTAAACTTAAAGCCGATATCGTTACCAAACGCCATTTTCATAACTGCTTCAGCAAGTCCACCAATAGATATGGTGTACATAGATAAAATCTTGCCTTCAGCATTGAGCTTCTCGATTAAACGGAAGTTTTCAATCAAGTCAGCCGTGTCAATAAGTCCGTCTTCAGTCTTTTTAGAATTGAGAAGAACTACTTTGCTTCCAGCCTTTTTGAATTCAGGCGAAACAACTTTATCAAGCGTATCGGTAGTAACGGCGAAAGATACGAGCGTGGGCGGAACGTCAATTTTTTCAAACGAACCACTCATACTGTCCTTTCCACCGATAGCGGAAAGTTTAAGTTCTCTTTGCGCTCTAAACGCACCTAAAAGTGCAGCGCAAGGTTTGCCCCAACGCGATGCGTCTTTGTTGGGTTTCTCAAAGTATTCTTGGAAAGTTAAATAAGTATCGTCAAAAGTTGCGCCCGTAGCGATAAGTTTACATACGCTCTCAATTACTGCGTAGTAGCCACCGTATAATGGGCTCTTTTCAGCAACGAAAGGATTGTATCCCCAACTCATAAACGAACAAGTATCGGTATCAGCGTTTTCAACCGAAACTTTATTAACCATTGCTTGAATAGGCGTGCGTTGATTCTTTCCACCAAAAGGCATAAGTACCGTACCTGCGCCGATGGTAGAGTCAAATCTTTCGGAAAGACCGCGTTTACTGCACACGTTAAGGTCACTTGCAAGCGATTTAATACCGCTTTCAAAATCAGCGGGGATTTCTTTTTGCGCTAATTCTTGTTTAACTACCTTAACGTTGGTTTTCTTTTCCGCGCCGTTAGAGTTTAAGAATTCTCTTGAAATATCAACTATAGTGTTGCCTTTCCAAGTCATTTTAAGTCTAGCGTCGTCCGTTACGGTAGCAACGATGGTTGCTTCCAAGTTTTCGCTAGTTGCAAGTTCCATAAATCTATCTGCGTCTTTTGCTTCAACTACAACAGCCATTCTTTCTTGAGATTCGCTGATTGCAAGTTCCGTGCCGTCAAGACCTTCATATTTTTTGGGAACTTTATCAAGGTCGATATTTAGTCCGTCGGCAAGTTCACCGATAGCAACTGAAACACCGCCTGCACCGAAGTCGTTACAACGCTTAATCAAGCGTGATGCTTCTTCGTTTCTAAACAATCTTTGTAATTTTCTCTCTTCTGGAGCGTTACCCTTTTGAACTTCAGCACCGCAAGAAGAAAGCGATTCTATATTGTGTGATTTAGAAGAGCCCGTCGCACCACCGCAACCGTCTCTACCCGTTCTACCGCCGAGTAAGATAACCACGTCGCCTTTAGCGGGAACTTCACGACGAACGTTCTTTTCCGGCGCAGCAGCGATAACCGCACCGATTTCCATACGCTTAGCAACGTATCCTTCGTGATATATTTCATCAACTATACCCGTTGCTAACCCGATTTGGTTACCATAAGATGAATATCCGCTTGCTGCGGTAGTAACGATTTTTCTTTGAGGAAGTTTACCCTTAATGGTTTCGCTTAAGGGTTTAAGCGGATCGCCTGCACCCGTTACACGCATTGCTGCGTAAACGTAACTTCTACCCGACAACGGGTCACGAATAGCACCGCCGATACAAGTTGCAGCACCGCCAAAAGGTTCTATTTCCGTGGGGTGATTATGCGTTTCGTTTTTAAAGAGCAACAACCAGTCTTGTTGTTCTCCACCAATGTTAACCTTGATTTTAACCGTACAAGCGTTAATTTCTTCGCTCTCGTCAATTTTGGGAAGCGCCCCCGTCTTTTTGTGATATCTGGTAGCGATAGTAGCAAGGTCCATTAAGTTAATGGGCTTAGTTCTATTAAGTTCTTTTCTAGTTGCAATATACTCGTCAAAAATCTTTTGAGCAAGTGCATCTTCAAATTCTGCGTTTTCAATGGTCGTTAAGAAGGTAGTATGACGACAATGGTCGGACCAATAAGTATCTATCATTTTAATTTCGGTGATAGTGGGGTCTCTGTCTTCTTTAACGAAATACGCTTGCAAAAATTTAAGGTCGTCAATATCCATTGCAAGCCCTTTTTCTTTAAGGAAAACTTTTAAGCCTTCTACGTCAAGTTTATTAAAGCCTGTTAAAGTGTCAACTTTTTCAGGAACAGAGTAAACGGTGGCAAGCGTTTGCTTTTCAGCAAGGTCAGCCTCCCTGCACTCTACGGGGTTGATAACGTATTTTTTGATAGCAGTTAATTGCTCGTCCGAAATGTTCCCGTTAATAGCGTAAACTTTAGCAGTTTTCACTTCGGGGCGATTGCCTGCAGAGAACAACTGAACGCATTGTGCGGCAGAGTCGGCACGTTGGTCGAATTGACCAGGTAACGGTTCAACTGCAAAAACGTAATCAGCTGTGGGAAGAGCGGTAAAAGTATCGTCAATTTGCGGTTCGGAAAAAACCGAATTGATACACTTATCGAAAAGTTCTTTATCAATCCCTTCAACGTCGTAACGGTTGATTACTTTAAGTTCCTTAACACCGTTGATTTTAAGTAAGTTTTCAATTTCGCCTTTCAAAGCGTTAGCTTCAAGCGCATAATCTTGTTTTTTTGCAACGTAAATTCTGTAAACCATTATATTTTTTCTCCGTATGCTTTAAGTGCACGCGCACCGATATCGTTTCTATAATACGCGTTCTTAAAATATATTTTAGATGATTTTTTATATGCTTTTTTAATTGCTTTCTTTAAGTCGTAAGCTACTGCGGTAACGCCTAAAACCCTACCGCCGTTAGTCAAAAGTTTTCCGTCTTCAAGCTTTGCGCCTGCGACAAAAACGTTCTTTCTACTAGTCTTAAAGGTTATTTCAAAACCCTTATCATATTTTTCAGGGTAACCTTTGCTTGCCATAATAACGCAACAAGCAGATTTTTTCTTAAACTCAACTTTAACTTCCGAAAGTCTTTCTTCAGCAACGGCTTGCATAATCTCAAAAAGGTCGGATTTAAGAAGCGGAAGAACTACTTGCGTTTCGGGGTCGCCAAAACGGCAATTGTACTCAATTACCTTAGGTCCCTTGGGTGTGAGCATAAGTCCAAAATACAAGCAACCCTTAAAAGTCCTGCCTTCTGCGTTCATTGCGTTCATTGTGGGAATAAAGATTTTTTCCATACACTCTTTAGCAACGCTTTCGGTGTAATATGGGTTTGGTGCAACCGTGCCCATGCCCCCCGTATTCAAACCCTTATCGTTATCGAGCGCGCGCTTGTGGTCCATTGAAGAAATCATAGGAACTAGCGTTTTGCCGTCGGTAAACGAAAGAACTGAAACTTCAGGTCCGGTTAAAAATTCTTCAATAACGACGTTGCTACCCGACGCACCGAAAACTTTATCTTCCATCATACTTTTAACAGCGTCTTTTGCATCGTTTAAGTTTTCAGCAATAATAACGCCTTTACCGAGCGCAAGCCCATCCGCTTTAATTACGATAGGCATATCTTGGGTTTCAAGATACTTAAACGCGCTTTCCATATCAGAAAAGGTTTCGTAATTTGCCGTGGGAATACCGTATTTTTTCATAAGGTTTTTAGAAAAAATCTTACTTCCTTCAATAATAGCGGCTTCCTTTGTAGGACCAAAGCAAGGTATTCCCCTTGCATTAAGTTCGTTGACCGCACCCAAAACTAGTGGGTCGTCGGGAGCGACTACTGCAAAGTCGATTTTATTTTCAACCGCCCAGTCTGCAACTTTAACGATATCTTTAACGTTCATATCAACCGTGGTTGCGTCGTGTGCTATACCACCGTTACCCGCGATTGCAAAAAGTTGCTTGATTTTTTTACTCTTCTTAAGACTTTGAATAATGGCGTGTTCTCTACCGCCGTTACCTACAACTAAAACTTTCATTTTTCATCTCCAAATTAGTGGTGGAATAAACGCATGCCAGTAAACGACATAACCATATCTCTTTGGTCGCACGATTCGATAACTAAATCGTCTCTAACCGAGCCACCTGGTTGTGCTATATAACTTACGCCACTTTTTGCTGCCCTTTCAATATTATCTCTAAAGGGGAAGAACGCATCTGAACCGAGTGCAACGCCACTAATCTTAGATAAAACTTCGCGTTTTTCTTCTCTAGTAAACAATGAAGGCTTTTCACTAAAATATTGTTGCCATACTCCGTCAACGAGCAAGTCTTCACACTCATCCGAAATGTAAATATCGATAACGTTGTTTCTATCAGGTCTACCAACGGTTGGTAGGAAAGGAAGATTTAATACCTTTTCACTTTGGCGCAAGAACCAGTTGTCAGCTTTGCTACCAGCAAGGCGAGTACAATGTATTCTTGATTGTTGACCTGCGCCAACGCCGATTGCTTGACCGTTATGAGCAAAGCATACCGAGTTAGATTGCGTATATTTTAAGGTTATTAATGCAACGATTAAATCTTGAATAGCACTTTCGGGCATATTCTTATTTGCCGTAACGATTTCTTTGGTTACTAATTCTTTGTTGATTTTGAAATTGTTTCTGCCCTGTTCAAAAGTAACGCCGAAAACTTGTTTGGTTTCTTTTTCTTCGGGGATATAATCGGGGTCGATTTGAACGACGTTGTACGAGCCGTTTCTCTTAGCCTTTAAGATTTCAAGAGCCTTTTCCGAATAAGAAGGAGCAATAACGCCGTCAGAAACTTCACGCTTAATAATTTTCGCGGTAGTTTCGTCACATTCGTCGGAAAGTGCAATCCAATCGCCAAACGAACTCATTCTATCAGTTCCCCTTGCCCTTGCATATGCGCAAGCAATGGGAGAATCGTCTAAGCCTGCGATATCGTCGACAAAGCAAGCCTTCTTTTCAACTTCTGAAAGTTTTTCACCAACAGCCGCACCTGCGGGGCTAACGTGCTTAAATGAAGTTGCACAAGGTTTACCCGTTGCTTCTTTTAATTCTTTAACAAGTTGCCACGAATTAAGCGCGTCAAGAAAGTTAATATAACCAGGTCTACCGTTCAAAATAGTAACGGGAAGTTCTTTTCCGTTAGCCATATAAATTTTAGACGGTTTTTGGTTGGGGTTACAGCCGTATTTAAGTTCAAATTCTTTCATAACGCACTCCTATTTGTTTTTGTTAATAATAATTTCTTGTGACTTTCCATCCGCTAAACTTACCGTTCTAACGAATAGAGAAACTTTATTTTCTTGGTTAAGATTTTCCCAAACTAAATCTGCAAGTTCTTGCGCGGTGTTGGGAAGCGTAACTCTTTCGGGTTCTCCGTAGAACGACGGAATCGGGTTGCCGTCGCATTCGTAAGTATGAATAAAATGGCCTAAACCGTTTAAGGGTGAATAGCTGTAAAAATATCTATCGCAAACTTCGGGATTACCGTCGCTACTCTTTAAGATAGACATCTTATACTTAAAGTCGTTTGCATTAAAATCGTAATTTAATATTGCTGAAATTCTAGGCGTAAAGTTGGGGTGGTCGGGTTCAAACTCTCTTGTGTGTAAAGATTTTTCAAACGCGAAACCGTCGTCCCCGTTTTCTTTTATAAAGTTGAACACCGTGTCGGTTTGGTCGCCGTTGGTAACGATATCGCTTGCGCCACATTCTAAGTAAGGATTGTAAATTATCAAACTTGGGTCAACTAATTTGCTTTCGTCAAACGCCTTCGTTCTCATCCCGCCGTCAAATCTTTCAAAAATACGGTTACGGCTGTTTTCGCTTCTGCCCATTATAAAATAAGCAATCATAGCGTTTTTACCGTCGGCACTTTTACCTACTATAATACCCCTACCGGGATAAGTGTTGTTTTTTAATAAATCTTCTATCTTGTTCAAGCCCTTAACGCTCATAACTGTCTCCTTTAAGTATATTTTTACAAACCAATTCAAGTGATGCGGGTAAAATTTTCCACTCCGCTTCTTGCATAACGCGTTTTTGTAAAGATTCAGGCGTATCATTTTCCTTAATCTTAACCGCACGTTGCATTATAATCTTTCCGCCATCTGGAATTTCGTTAACGAAATGCACGGTTGCGCCCGTTACTTTAACACCGTAACTAAGCGCTGCTTCGTGTACTTTCAATCCGTAAAAACCTTCGCCACAAAAACTAGGAATAAGCGACGGATGGACGTTGATTATTCTGTCTTTATATCTATCGGTAAAATTTTTAGAAAGTATACACATAAATCCTGCAAGGACTATAACCTCAGCACCACAAGCGTCAAGTTCTTTTATAAGGTCGCTTTCAAACTCTTCTTGAGTCCTACCTTTCTTTATAACTACCGCCGTATCTATTTCCGCGTCAGTAGCGCGCGTTAGCGCGTAAGCATCAGCTTTATTTGAAATAACTTTAACCAAATTACCGCTTTCGAGCTTGCCTTCACCGGCAAAATCAATAATAGCTTGCAAGTTAGTTCCGCCACCCGAAACTAAAACCGCAACATTAACCGTTCTTTTCATTAACTTACTCCTCGTCCCGTCAAAAGTTAGCAGATTTCAATCTTGTTGTCAGATTTAACGATTTCGCCCATAACGTAAGCGTCTTCACCATTTGCGCGAAGAATTTCAAGTGCTTTATTAGCATCTTCTTTAGCAACTACGATACTCATACCAACGCCCATATTAAAGGTGTTAAACATATCTCTTTCTGAAATATTTCCCGTCTTTGCAAGCAAGTTAAATATGGGAAGAATTTTAACGGCTTTCTTGTCAATTTTTGCGCCGAATCCATCTGGAATACTTCTTGGAATATTTTCGTAGAAACCACCGCCGGTAATATGAGAAATTGCTTTTACTTTAACTTTTTCTACTAACGCCATAACGGGTTTAACGTAAATTTTGGTAGGTGTTAAAAGAGTTTCGCCAAGGCTCTTTCCACCGAGTTCTTCTAAAGGAGTTTTTAAGTCTGCTTTTTCAACGTCAAAAACTTTTCTAACGAGTGAGAAACCGTTACTGTGAACACCACTAGACGGAAGCGCGATAATAACGTCGCCTTCTTTCATTTTCTTATTATTCAAAATTTTCTTTTTATCTACTACGCCAACTGAAAAACCTGCAAGGTCATATTCGTCAACGGGGTAAAAGCCGGGCATTTCTGCAGTTTCGCCACCGATTAGGGCGCAACCTGCTTGAACGCAACCTTCAGCAACGCCTTCAACGATAGAAGCTACTCTTTCGGGAACGTTTTTGCCAACTGCGATATAGTCAAGGAAGAATAAAGGCTTAGCACCGCAACAAATAACGTCGTTAACGCACATTGCAACGCAGTCGATACCAACCGTGTTATGCTTATCCATTAAGAAAGCAATTTTAAGTTTAGTACCAACGCCGTCCGTACCACTAACTAAAACGGGGTTTTTAACTTTGCCGAGTTCAAAAAGACCGCCAAAGCCACCGATATCCGAACAAACGCCTTTGGTCATAGTTCTTTTAATATGACTTTTCATCAACTCAACTGCTTTGTATCCGGCTGTTATATCAACGCCGGCTGCCTTATAACTTTCGCTGTAACTCTTTTCCATAATTTATATCTCCGTATTTTTTATCTTAATTAATGTCTTTTGGTTTTTTCAACGATATCAATTTTCGTTTCAAATTTACTCTTTTCTGCAGGCGCGGGAATTTCGGTTGAATATTTACCGTCAAAGCACGCGTAACAGAAACTATTCTTGCCATCAAGTAGTGCAATTTTCTTTAAGTCATCAAGGTCTAGGTAGCCAAGCGTATCCACGCCAACCATTTCCCTTATTTCTTCCACCGTGTGATTATTTGCAATCAAATCTTCTTTCTTTTTAATATCCGTTCCATAGTAGCACGGGAATAAGAATGGTGGAGAAGATACCATAAAGTGAACTTCGGTTGCCCCTGCCTCACGCAAAAGTTTCACAACTCTTCCGCTAGTCGTTCCTCTAACAATCGAGTCGTCAACCATAACCACCCTTTTGCCTTTAACAACCGACGCTATCGGATTGAGTTTTTTTCTAACTTGGTCTTCCCTATCTTTTTGGTCGGGGAAGATGAAAGTTCTGCCGATATATTTATTTTTTAAGAATCCCAATTCAAAAGGAATACCAGATTCTTTAGCATAACCAATTGCCGCATCGTTACCAGAATCAGGAACGCTTATTACTACGTCCGCGCCAACGGGATATTTTTTAGCAAGATACCTACCCATTTCAACTCTCGCTTCGTGAACCGAGTACCCGTCAATCACGGAGTCGGGGCGAGCGTTGTAAACGAACTCAAAAATACAAGACGACGGTTTCACCTTTCCGCAATGTTCTTCCATTGAGCGAACACCCATAGCGTCAAAGATTATTATTTCACCAGGTTTAACCGACCTAACGAGTTTTGCGCCAACCGCATCAAGAGCGCAACTTTCCGACGCAACTACGTAAGAACCGTCTTCGGTTACACCGTAACACAACGGTCTAAACCCTAACGGGTCGCGCGCTGCAATTAGTTTCGTAGGCGACATAACGACAATGCAATACGCACCTTTTAATTTGTTCATGGCGTTTGAAACCGCTTGTTCAATAGACGGCGCTTTAAGTCTTTCTTTGATTATCTCGTAAGCAATAACTTCCGTCGCGCCAGTCGAGTGGAAAATCGACCCTTCTAATTCAAGTTGAGTTCTTAGTTCGTTTTTGTTTATAAGACTACCGTTATAGGCAATAGCAAGACTACCTTTAACGTGATTTACTACTAACGGTTGAGCGTTTGCGTTATTGATAGAGCCTTTAACTCCAGCACGAACGTGCCCTACCGCAAGTTTGCCGTGTCCTAATTTAGCAAGTTCTTCTTTTGTAAACACGTCCCCCACTAAGCCAAGTGCTTTATGCGAAGTAAACACGCCACCGTCGTTAACGACTATTCCGCAACTATCTTGACCGCGGTGTTGAAGAGCGTAAAGCCCATAGTAAGTCATACTCGCAAGATTCTTTACTTCCGACGAATAAACGCCGAAAACACCACACTCTTCGTGTATTCGTTCCATATTTTAGTCCTCCGTTTGATACACATTAAAAACGCGAAAAAGTGAAGGCCTTTTTGCACTCCACCTTTCATGAATTAATTTTTATATTTTTGATTGATAAGTTTATCGGTTTCTAATATTTTTGCTTTTTTCGAACCGCGTGCCGACTGCAATTTTTCAGCAAGCGTTTTGTCTTCAACCGCTAAAATTTGCAATGCTAAAAGCGCAGCGTTTTCCGCCCCGTCGATTGCGACGGTAGCAACGGGTATACCAGCAGGCATTTGCACGGTAGATAAAAGCGCGTCGATACCTTCTAAGGCAGAAGCTTTAATCGGGATACCGATAACGGGAAGGGTTGTGTTTGCAGCAATCGCTCCCGCAAGGTGCGCAGCCTTACCCGCAGCGGCAATAATTACGCCGATACCATTATCTCTTGCACTTGCCGTAAATTCTTTTGCTTCAACGGGCGTGCGGTGCGCAGAATAAATATGAACTTCTGTTTCCACACCGTAATCTTTTAATGTGGTAATCGCCTTTTCAACAACTTTAAGGTCGCTGTCACTACCCATTATAACTGCAACTTTTTTCATAAAATTTACTCCTAAGCCGTTTTTAAACATAAAAAGACAGTTTGAAAAAACAAACTGCCCAGACGGTCGACAAAACAATTGCTTTTTACTCCCCACGGGTAAGCCCCGATAATCCGTCAGTTGCAAAAAACAGCACGATTTATTTAACGATAACAGTATAACAAAAAAGGACGAAAATTGTCAAACGTTTTTAACGCGCTTTAAACAACAATACGTCCTTAATTTAAACTTTTTTTATTTTAAATAAAAACTCTAATGAATTACCTATTTTAACCGCGTTTCCACGTTCTAGGTGCAAACAAAATAATCATAGGAAAAATTTCCAATCTACCGATAAGCATTACGAAAGAAAGCAGTATTTTTGAAAATGGCGAATAAATAGCATAATTTAATGTTGGTCCTACAGCTTCTATACCAGGTCCAACGTTCCCTATACAAGCAAGTGTTGCCGAAAGGTGCGTTGCAATTTCGCTGAACCCCTGCCCCGATATCCACGCGTTTGCGGTAGCATCTATTGAAAGCAAGAAAGCGCAAAGTATAACTATAAGTACGTAAATTATAAAATACGTTCTTATACCCCTTTCGGTGTCTTCTTGAACAGGTTCGTTTTCAAACGAAATTGAAACCACGGAACGCGGATAAATCATACGCTTAATATCCTTAAACGCAGACTTAACTAATATAACTAATCTTGAAACTTTAACTCCACCACCCGTAGAGGCGGCACACGCACCCATTACGGTTAATAATAGTAGTACGCCTCTTGAAAACGTCGGCCAAACGTCATAGTTAGCGCTAGTCAAACCCGTGGTTGAACCAATTGACGTTACTTGAAAAAACGCATATCTAACGGCTTGCCCAAAAGAACCGATGCTACTTAAAATATTGAGCGAGATTGACAAAGTTGAAACGACAACGATTATTAAATATATTCTTAATTCTTCACTTTTGAAGGCTTTCTTAAATTGTCCGATAAGAATAAGATAATACACGTTAAAGTTAATAGAAAATAGTAACATAAACACAGCTATTACCATTTCAACGTAAACGCTGTTATACGCGGTTACCCCTTGATTACTTATAGAAAAACCGCCCGTACCTGCAGTAGAGAAAGAGTACAACAAAGCGTCGTAAAAATTCAACCCGCCAAAGAGCAAGAACACCAATTCAATCAAGGTCATTGCGCCGTATATGAGATACAAAATCCTAGCAGTAAAAGAAAGTTTACTAACCAACTTTTGTGCAGTAGGTCCAGGTGATTCCGAACGGAAAACGTGCATTGAGCCAGAATTAGTAGGCAATATTGCAAGCACAAAAACAAGCACGCCCATACCGCCTATCCAATGGGTAAACAAACGCCAAAACATACTTGCTTTAGATAAAATTTCCACGTCAGCCATAATCGAAGCACCCGTTGTAGTAAACCCTGAAACCGTTTCAAACAAAGCGTCAACGTAGTTAGGTATTTCCCCTGAAATAACGAAAGGAACCGCTCCAACAAGCGACAAAATTATCCAAGAAAGCGCAACTATAACAAACCCTTCTTTTGCAAAAATGGATTTATCTTTTGCACGAATACAAGATAAAGGCAACCCTAATGCTAGCAAACCTAAAGCAGGCCCTAAAAACTGTATTAAATTATTTTCGACGTATATCACGCCAACGAGCATCGGAAAACACAACAATACTGATTCAAGAATCATTACCTTTCCCAAAATGCTCAACACCATTTTGTAATTCATAATTATTTTAATATTTGCCTTAAACCCGTTATATGTTTTACTGAAGTTACTATAATAACTCTATCGCCATAGGCAAGTTTAGTGTCGCCCGTTGGCAAAATAAATTCTTTATCTCTAACTATACCACCCACCAAAACGCCTCGTTTTATTGGCAATTCTTTTAGTGAAATTCCAGTATGTTTGAAGTCTTCTCCAACTGAAAACTCAACCGCTTCAACCTTATCGTGAAGCTTATATAGCGTAATAATACCACTATTATTTACAGTTCGGTTAGCACGCACGAAACGAACTATATGGTTTGCAATAACTTTTCTTGGAGAAACCGCCGTATCAAGCCCAAGCGTTTTAACCATATTTAAGATTGATGGTCGGTCTACTTTAGCAACCACCTTTTCCACACCTTGCTCTTTTGCATAAAGAGAAACAATAACGTTCTCTTCGTCAATGCCCGTAAGTGAAACTAATGCGTCGCTGTCTTTTAATTTTTCTTCATCTAAAGCTTCGTGGTCAGTTCCGTCAAAACTCAACACGACCGCCTTGGGCAAGTTTTCGGATAATTCCATTGCTCGTTTTTCGTCTTTTTCGACAATTTTCACACTTGCGCCGGCGTCTAAAAGCAATTTAGCCAAATAGTAACCGATTCTTCCACCGCCGATAACGAATACTGATTTTGCGCGTCTTTTAAATAATTTTACTTTTTTAGTAAACGACGCAATTTCTTGTTCTGCGCCTATTATATGCACGCTATCGCCCTTTTTGACCATAAAATCTCCGCGCGGAATAATAACTTCACTACCGCGCTCAACCATACCGATAAGCACTTTGTTAGCGTATTCTTTAGAAATTTGCATGAGCGATTTACCAATTAACGGATTGTCGCCCAAAACGGTAAACTCAATCATACTAGCCCTACCGCTTGCAAAACTTTCCACCTTTTTAGCCGAAGGGAATTTAAAAACTTCAGCTATTTCCACCGCAGTTTGAAATTCGGGATTAAAGAAAAAGTCCACGCCCAAATTTTCGCGCATGTTTTCCATTTCCCTAACGTATTCCGGGTCGCGCACTCTTGCAATAGTCCTTTTTGCACCTAGTTTTTTAGCAAGAACACAACTTAAAATATTCACTTCGTCACGGCTAGTACAAGCGATAAAAAAGTCAGTTTTCTCTACCCCTGCATCCGCTAAAGCCACGCTCTCTAAACCGCTACCAACTATACCGTTAACGTCGTAACGGTTAACCACGGAAGCAACCTTTTCAACGTCACTATCAACGACCGTAATATCGTGATTTTCGTTTATTAAGTTTTCAACTAAAGTTTCGCCGACCTTACCGACGCCTACGATAATTAAATTCATAACCACCCTATATACGTTTTTACCCCATCAAAAAGAAACGAGGGGTTGATTTTTATTTATTATTCCTTGAAGTTTTCGTTACGGTACAAGCAAGCGCGCCCGGCCCTATGTGACAAGATACGCTGAGCGATAACGGGTCGACGAAATGCACGGGAACGTTGGGAATATTTTTAATAATTTCGTCCTTAAACTTTTGAGCCTCGGCAAAATTTTGAGTATGCGCCAAAGAAATACATACTTGCCCGTTTTCATACTCTTGCTTGAATTCGGTTTCCAAATCGTGTATCAATTGATTAATCATTTTCTTTTTAGCTTGCCCAACCGACATAGCCAAAGCAAATTTTTCAAAATTATCACCTTTCGACCATAATATCGGTTTAATGCGCAAAGCCTCGGCAACCGTTGCCGCTGTCGAAGAAATTCTACCGCCTTTTTTCAAATATTTAAGCACGCCCATCATAATATAAATATTGGCTTTTCCTTTGTCGGCTTCTAAAATTTCTTTTATTTCTTTTGCACTTTTCCCCTCTTTTGCAAGTTGAATCGCTTCTAAAACGCTCTCTTTTAACGTAACCGAAATACGTTTATTATCCACAACTTGAACTTTACCGTCAAACCTTTCCGCATAACGCATCGCGTTCTCACAAGTTTTTGAAAGTCCCGAAGTCATAGGAATATAGACTAACTCGTCGTAATCTTGAAGTAAGCCCTCCCATAATTCTTCCAAATAATACTCTGACGGTTGCGAAGTAGTAACGTCGACGCCTTTAGCAAGATAGTCGTAAAATTCATCTTGAGTTATAGAAAGTTCTTCAAAAAATTCATCCATATTAATAGTAAAAGGCATAGGAATAACCGTAACGCCAAGTTCTTTACCCTCTGCTTGCAATATACCCGAATTAGAATCGGTTACAATCGTAATTCTGCTCATAAACTCCTCTTTTGGTCTTGTTAAATATCGGCCCGTTAAACCATTTACCGTAAAATTATATCAAAAATCTAAAATAAAAACAATAGTTTTTAACAAAAAATTTTTACGGGCATCACCCGTGATTGTGCAAGCTGGCAAAAATTAAAAAGAAAAACTTGCAGTCAGTGCAAGTTTTATCTTAAAAGTGAATTCAGTTTATTCATGATTTCGCTGTTCGGCGTAGAGTATTTATCGAAAACAAAATCAATCCCCATTTGGTCGTATTTAGATTTACAAATCTTTTTAAACGGCAACAACTCGATTTTATCCACGCATTTATGATTGTTCGCAATTTCTTTGAGTTTTAAAATCGAACTATCACTATCGTTAAGCGTGGGAATTATAACTTGTCTTAAAGTGGTATTAATTTTTTTCGCATCTAAATACTTTAGAAAATTCTCCACACAGCCAAGCGAACAACCGACGAATCGTTTGTAATCTTCGTCGTTGGTGTATTTAATATCAAGCAATACCCTATCCGTTTGTTCTAGCAACTCTTTAGCCGCCTGATTAAACACGCTACCCGAAGTATCAAGACAAGTATTGATTCCATTATCGTGACAAAGCGCAAAAACTTCTTTTACAAACTGCGCTTGCAAGAGCGGTTCTCCACCCGAAAAAGTTATTCCGCCTTTATCACCGAAATAATCACGATAACGAAGCGCTTTTTCCAAAATTTGCTCGGGCATATAAATTTCACCGCCCAATAAATCCCACGTGTCAGGATTATGGCAACACCCACAACGCAAATTACATCCTTGCGTAAAGACCACAAAACGCACACCTGGTCCGTCAAGCGTACCTAAAGTTTGAATAGAATGAACGCGCCCCGTCATAAACTTTCGTGGAAGGTTCGACTTATAACTTCACGTTGTTGTTCGCGTGAAAGTTTATTAAAGTTAACTGCGTATCCCGAAACTCTAATGGTTAAATTAGGATAATTTTCGGGATTTTCATAAGCTTCTAATAGCGTTTCGCGATTAAGCACGTTTACGTTAATATGATGCGCTTTCTTCTTAAAATATCCGTCTAAGATATTAACTAAGTTATCAACTCTTTCTTCTTCGGTTCTACCTAACGCTTCGGGAGTGATAGAAAAGGTGTTTGAAATACCGTCACGACAATCATCATAACTTATTTTTGCCACCGAATTAAGTGATGCGAGCGCACCGTTTTCTTCTCTATTGTGCATAGGGTTAGCACCGGGTGCAAAGGGTTCCGACGCCTTTCTTCCGTCAGGTGTTGCTCCCGTATTTTTGCCGTACATAACGTTAGAAGTAATGGTTAAAACCGACAAGGTGTGGACAGCATTGCGGTAAGTTGGGGTTTTTCTAAGTTCGGTTATTACGGTATGAGTTAATTCTTTAGCAATCAAGTCAACCCTATCGTCGTCGTTACCATATTTCGGGAAAGCACCAACCGTTTCAAAATCAACTATAAAACCTTGTTCGTTAAGTTTTGGTTTTACCGACGCGTATTTAATAGCCGAAAGCGAATCGGCAACAACTGAAAGCCCCGCAACGCCAAAAGCCATAAAACGGCCGACTTCGGTATCGTGAAGAGCCATTTGAGTTTTTTCGTACGCATATTTATCGTGCATATAGTGGATTATATTCATAGTGTTAACGTAAAGTTTAGAAAGCCAACTAACGTAAACGTTATATCTATTTAAAACTTCATTAAAGTCAAGTTTGTCGCAATCCATAACTGGCATTTGTGGTCCAATACGAACGTTACTAGTAGCGTCATACCCCCCGTTAAGTGCGATTAAAAGAAGTTTTGCTAAATTGCAACGCGCACCGAAAAATTGCATCTGCTTGCCTATCTTCATCGCAGAAACACAGCACGCAATAGCATAATCGTCGCCGTAAATAGGTCGCATAACCTCGTCGTTTTCATACTGAATAGAATCAGTATCTTTAGAAACTTTTGCACAGAACTTTTTGAAATTCATAGGAAGTTTTTCCGACCATAATATGGTAAGGTTCGGTTCTGGCGAACTGCCTAGCGTATAAAGCGTATTGAGCATACGGAAACTGTTTTTTGTAACTAACGTTCTACCGTCTTCCCCCATACCGCCAACCGCTTCGGTAATCCACATGGGGTCACCACCGAAAAGTTCGTTATATTCCGGCGTTCTAAGATGACGTGCAATACGCAATTTCATAACGAAATCATCCATAATTTCTTGCGCGCCTTCTTCGGTTAGAATACCGCGTTCAATATCCCTTTCAAAATAGATATCAAAGAAAGTGCTAACTCTACCTAAAGACATAGCCGCGCCGTTTTGTTCTTTAATCGCGCCAAGGTAAGCAAAGTACGTCCATTGAACTGCTTCTTTAGCGTCTTTTGCAGGTTGACTTATATCAAATCCATACATACTCGCCATATCTTTCAAATATCCTAAAAAGGTTATTTGTTGGAACAATTCTTCGTCAAGCCTAATCGTATCAACGTTAAAATCGCCTAAAGCGAGATTTGCTTTGTCTTTTTTCTTTTCTTCAATTAATTTATCTACGCCGTAAAGCGCAACACGGCGATAATCGCCAATAATTCTACCCCTACCGTACGCATCGGGAAGTCCGGTGATAACGTGGCACTTTCTTGCCGCGCGCATTTCTTCGGTGTAAGCGCGGAAAACACCGTCGTTATGAGTGGTGCGGAAACGGAATTCTTCTTGAACTTTCTCACTCAAAGTATAGCCGTACGCTTCGCACGCTTGTTTAACCATTCTCATACCACCAAACGGGTTAACCCCACGTTTTAAGGGTGCGTCCGTCTGCATACCGAAAATAATTTCGTTGTCTTTATCGATATAGCCGGGTGCGTAACTTTTAAGCGAAGAAACGGTATTAACGTCAATGTCTAAAACGCCACCCCTTTCACGTTCCAACTTAAAAAGCGCGTTAACTTTTGACATAAGTGATTGAGTTCTTTTAGTGGCTTTAACTAAAAAATTTGCATCACCACAATACTCTTTATAGTTTGACTGAATAAAATCGCGAACGTTAATTTCATTCTGCCAAGCGCCAGCATTAAAACCCTGCCAATTTTTATGTTCCATAAAAAGTCCTCCTTTGGTCAAATCACCCGATAATATAACAAAAGGGCAATCCAACTTTGTAAAAAAATCGAATTGCCCAGACGGTCGGCTTCTATCGTTACGCTCCCTTGCGGTACTCCGCAAACTCCGTCAGTCGCATAACGTAATTTTATTATACTCCACGAAATTTCGTTTGTCAAGATAAAAACCGACAAACTTATTTAATCAAGCATAAATTTTTTAATGTAAAAACATTATAAGTTATAATATTTCTCAAATTCAGCAGGGTGCGGAATTGCCGAAAGTTGACGACAATCTTCCCTCTTAGTTTTGATAAAGTTTTTAATCAATTCTTCTGGGAATACTCCACCTGCAGTGAGATATTCGTAATCCTTTTCTAAAGCATCAAGCGCTTCATCCAAAGATGCAGGCAAATGTTTAAGTTTTGCCTTTTCTTCATCGCTTAAGTGGTAAAGGTTCATATCGTAAGGTCCCCAACCGTTAGCGTGTGGGTCAATCTTGTTTTTAACGCCGTCAAGACCAGCCATCAAAATTGCCGCATAGCAGAAGTATGGGTTACAAGTCGCATCGGGATTTCTAAGTTCAAAACGACGTTTATTAGGCGATTTTGCGTATGCAGGTATACGAATAACCGCGCTACGGTTAGAAGTAGCGTATCCTACGGTTACAGGTGCTTCAAACCCAGGGATTAAACGCTTAAACGAGTTAGTGCTAGGGTTAGTGATTGCGCAAAGCGAAGAAATATGCTTTAGCAAACCGCCCATAAAATAGTGCGCTGTTTCGCTCAATCTTGCATAGCCGTTATCATCAGAGAAAACGGGCTCACCGTCTTTTAATAAGAGCATATGCACGTGCATACCACTACCTGCTTCGCCGTAAATAGGCTTGGGCATAAAGGTTGCCGTCTTGCCGTATTTGAGAGCGGTGTTGTGGATAATGTATTTAATCATCATAGTAGCGTCTGCCATAGTCGACATTTTGCCGAGTTGAGGTTCAATTTCAAACTGACCTGATGCAGCGACTTCGGGGTGATGATAGTTAATTTCGATACCTGCATCTTTCATATGCATACACATTTCGCTACGGCACTCGTACGCTTGGTCGAAAGGTTTAGCAATATGATAAGCCTTTTGCTTTTGAACTATGACTCCACGACCTTCGGTTGCGCTATTCCAATAAGACTGTTGCGCATCAAGGGTAAAGCCCACGCTGTTAGGTTGCACTTCCCAACCAACTTGGTCGAAAAGGTAAAACTCAAATTCGGGAAGAATAAGCATAGTGTCAGCAATGCCTGAATCTTTCATATATTTTTCGGCAGCGAGAACTATGTTTCTAGGATATTGAGCAAGCGGAATATTTTCAGTCTTACCAATAATCATAGCGTTACCCGTCATAGAAAGGGTTGGGATTTGACAAAACGGGTCAATCACAGCCGTGTCGGGGTCGGGAATAAATACCATATCGCTTTTTTCAACTACTGCATAACCGTAGTTAGACGCATCAAACCCGATACCGCTATTCATAGTGTCTTCAGAAAAGTTTTCTGCAGGAATAGTAACGTGGCGGTATTGACCGTTGATATCAACCATTTTGAAGTCAACCATCTTAATACCGTTATCTTTAATAAACTTTAAAATATCTTGTGTTGTTTTGGGCATAATACCCCTCCTAAATAATAGATAGAAATATTATAACAGTTTTTTTATCTTTCGTCAATAAGGATAACTATTTTTTAAAAACCCCAAACCGAAAATTCGGTTTAGGTTTCCGTGGCGGAGAAAGAGGGCGATTCCCCTACTAGGGGAAGTGTCGCATAGCGACAAAAGGGTTGCCGTCCCACGCTAGTGGATTGCGCCCTCGCATTTTCTCCTAATGCTTCTACGTTTCACTACGAAGGACTTCGTCAAATCCCTCTTTATCTTTTTACGCCACGAAAAAAGGACACCAAAACGGTGTCCTTTATCGTGGCGGGCAAGTGGTGATAGCATTCTAAATTTGAATAACAAGATTTATTATTAGATATGATATGCAAGTTATCATTCATACTTTTTTACTAAAAGTTAATTTAAACTATAGTAAATCATTTGCATCAACATTAAATCCAGCGGATTTCATATCTTTAACTAATTTATTTCTCCATCCACCCTCTTCTCCATCATATGTATTATAAACCACTCCAATTATGTCAGAAGGGACTTCAATATCTCCAAATTTTAAGACAAAAACTTTATTTCTTCCTAGTTTGCCTAAAAAATATCCTAGTTCCATTATTACATTTTGTCTTGCCCTAAAATTATAATTCGCTTCTTCTTTTGCCTTACCTAAATCATCATCTGTTAAAAGTATGATTGCATAAGATGCAGAATTTGCTAATTCTTCTAGTTTTTCAATTATAGTATTTCCATTATTAGCATTCTCGTGTAAAATAATAGGATTAAATTTTAGTTTTGTTACGGTTCTAGCAACAGATTGTTTAATTTCAGAATTATGACCATGAACAATAAATACATTTTCACTTAACTTAGTGGTTGCGTTAGTTGTATTTTGCTTTATTGATACTTTTTTTCGCTCAGAGTTTGCATCTATCGTAGCACATATTTCAAGAACCTTAAATACTTGATGATTTAATAAACGATTAAGTTCATCTAAAATTTTATCACTATCAGAAGAACCATAAAAATTTAAATTAAATGGGCCTTCCTTTTTTACTTGTTCGTTATATTTTTCGACCTTATCGTTAATTTCATCTTCTATTTTAATATGAATTTGCTCAATACCTTTTATATATTCATCTTCTATAAAACATTTCTTCGTTAATTGTTGTATTTCTTTAATCCATAGTGATATTTTTGCACGCCTTCCATTAAAATCCTTATCAGCCGTTGCTAGTTTTAGTCCATTTTGTTTTATCGATTCGTAATCAAATTCTCTCATAATTCCCCTTAGTTTTCCTTAAACACAAATATGTACTAGTGAGCGAGTAATAAAAAGTTGTGTTTTTTGCTGTTTATTTTCTAAAAGTCCTTTTTGTTTGCAATTGTATGATTTATATCAATTAATCTTGAATTAGTTCAGGCGGAACAGGCAACCCCAATCTATTTAATGGAATATATTCAAAGTAATAATCATAATCTACTGAGTGAATATAATTTAAAACATCTCTATATTTGTCTTGACGGAACCAATCATCAAGAAGATAAATATATTCAACATCTATATTTGCTGGAGCCATTAATTTTTTATATTGTTTTTTCTTAAAATCACAAGTTTGTAATTTTTCGTCAACCGAGCCAGCAACTTCTTGATGTTTGCATTCAATAATAAACAATTTATTGTTAAGCAAAACAAAAATGCTATCATCAGGTAATAATTGCTTTGATATGTATTTAGTCCAATCTATACCGAGTTTATTTAAGTAAATGCTATAGAACTTATGTTTTTTATAAACCTCAGCAACCTTTTCATCATCATAGAAAACATCGCACCCTATAACTTCATAGTGTGGTTGATGTCTCAAAAAAATTGACAAGTCTGTTTTGCCTTCAAATATTAAACCTGTACGAGTGTTTCCACCACCTTTTCCACTTTTAATCATAATTTTCTCCTTAGTTACAAATAAGTAATTCTTTTATTTTGCCACGGCTGTCGCCTTTACTGTTAATTGCTCTTGTTGCTTCAACCTTGTTTATTGTGTATGCTTTATACAATTCTTCAAAGAAAGTATCTTCTGAGTTTACGTTTAGTGGATCTGAATTGCTAAGCATAATTTTTGCTCCACTCAAATTTATTTCATCTATAAACTTTGCAAGACGTATTTGCTCGTTGTCGTCAAAGCAATTAGCATTATATGCTGTAAAACCTGCCGTTTCTGAAATAGGACGGTAAGGAGGATCAAGATAAACAAAAGTATCTTTATCAATAAAGTCTTTTGATAGCGAGTAATCTGCACAAACAATATTTACTTTTTGCAATGCTTCAGAAACGTTTCTCAAATTCTTTTCATCACATATAGTCGGGTTTTTATATGCACCCATAGGAACGTTAAATTGACCTTTTTTATTTACTCTATAAAGACCATTAAAACAAGTTTTGTTTAAGAAAATAAATAAAGATGCTTTTTCTATTGCCGTATCTTTACTTAATATTAATGAGTTAAATCTATCTCTTGCATTGTAGTAATAATACCTACGTCCGTTTTCATTCATAGGAACGAAAGCAAATTGCATTTCGGTTAACTTCTTTATAAGTTCGTTAACGCTGTTTTTTACAACGCTATAAGCATTGACAAGTTCTTTGTTTATATCTCCGACATATATTTCTTCAAAATTGTATTTAGAAAGAATATTAAAAAGCAATGCACCACCACCGACAAAAGGTTCAGCATACTTTGTTAAAACTTTTTCGCCATCAGAAGGTATATGCTTTTCAAGTTGTTCAATAAGTTGACCTTTCCCTCCAACCCATTTAATAAAAGGTTTCAATTCAACTTTCTTTTGTTTTTCGTATCTAATTGTACGCTTATCAATAGGTTTTTCGGCAGTGTCGGGGATGAGCCACATGTTGCCCAATTTTTTGGCATTTTTTATACGACCTTCCATACAAAAAATAGCAACTCTTCTTTGAGAAATATTCCACTTGTTAGCAATATCTCTTGCTGAAACGTAATCAAACATAGCAACTCCTTTTCAATACATTTATATTATATTCTAAATCTCGAACAATAGCAAGCAAAACTTTGTTAATTTTCAAATTATTCTTTCAACAATTATTCCAGCAACACCTTTATAACAAAAATAAAAGAGATTGTATCCGTTATTAGAATACAATCTCTCTTGGCGGAGAAAGAGGGCGATTCCCCTGCTAGGGGAAATGTCGCATAGCGACAAAAGGGTTGCCGTCCCACGCTAGTGGATTGCGCCGTCGCATTTTCTCCTAATGCTTCTACGTTTCACTACGAAGGACTTCGTCCAATCCCTCTTTATCTTTTTACGCCACGAAAAAAGGACACCGTTTTGGTGTCCTTTATCGTGGCGGGCAAGTGGTGATTGCATTTGAACTCTTGATTGAGTTTTAGTTTTCTAAACCTATTAAATAATCTGATGAACAACCAAAAAATTGACAAAGAATAATTATACTATCAATATTTGGAACTCTTAAATTCTTTTCCCAGCGATTAATACAGGCAGTGCTTATATTAAGTTTTTTAGATAACTCATATTGTGTAAGATTTTTTTCTTCTCTTAATTCTTTTAATCTTTCTGCAAACTTATTCATATTAACTCCTTATTTTTAACAATTGTATACCAAATGGTAATAAAATACTTGACTTTTACCAATTGGTAAATATATAATATATGTACCACATGGTAAAAGGGGGCAAATATGAACAACACAATTAAGATAGAAATTATTGAAAAGTTTATGTTAGAAAACAATATAAGTAAAACAAAATTTTGCAAAATGTGCAAAATTAGCCCTAACACCTTAAATAAAATTATGGCTAATAATTTCAATTTTGAAATAATTGCACTTTTTAGAATTGCAAGGATAATTAAAATTGAAGTTTATCAAATGTTTAATTAGGGAGTATTTACGTGGCGGAGAAAGAGAAGAGCGCACCTACGCTTTCGCTACGGTGGGCTTTGCCCATTAAAATTGTCCGTCATATGACGCCAGAACACCGTTCGCACCTATTGTTTTTTGCGTCAATAGTTTTATTCCACGGCTCACTTGTTCATATCCGTGGTTTACCCACGCCACGAAAAAAGGACACCGTTTTGGTGTCCTTATTCGTGGCGGGCAAGTGGTGATTGCATTCTAAATTTTCTAATCCTATAAGCAACTATATGTTGATTGATGATATATTAAAAACATGTTTAAGAGAAAGTAAAATTTCATAATTATATTTAAGATTTTATAAAAATTCTAATAATAATTTATTTTATTAATTCGGAGGTTGCAATGATAATTTCTTGTGCTAAATATTTAATTAACTCTATTTCATTATAAATATAAATATCATCTTTTCTTGGAGCATATCGGATATTTTCTGTATCTTTACTGTGAACAAGTGCATTTCTTACTTGATATACCCTTTTGCTAATTTTCGATACAATGCATTCATCAGAATCTAACAAACTAAATTTTGTATTTTCAATTTTATGGGCATCATTTTCTATGTAATATCTATACTCATTTAAAAAACTACGAAACTCATTTAAATCAATATATTTTGATATTAACAATTTTAATGAATCGAATTCATTTATATTAGTTTTTTCCAAATTTTTAGCCTTCTTAATATCAAAAACCTCTAATATTTTTTTGTAATGATTAAGATTGCTATGATTAAATTTTGGACTTGTTATTATCTTTTGAATCTTTTTGCATTTATCATCTATGTAAACTTTATCAAAGAAATATTCTAAAACATTATAAAATGATAAAAATTTAATTTTAGGGACTCTTGCTGAATTTCCATCAATGTAATACTGAACAACATCATCAATGTATCTTCTATAAGGAACATCAATATTGTTTCTAGAAGTTCTTCTAATACTTGGTTTTAAGTCATATAAGAAATTTTCCATATTGTCTACTATGTAAAAATTTCTATTTTGTAACATTGAGATGTTGAAAATAAATGATTTTGCTATTTGAAGCATTTCAAAACAGTTAGATGAGTCGCCTAATGATTTTATTTCTAAAGAACAATATCCTGAAAAAGCAGTTCTTATAAAATCAAATAAATTAATATTTCCTGTTTCTTCATATATTCTTCCAAGTCTAAAAATTGGCACAAAAACTTTTATCTTTTCATTTGGCAAGTTTTTAATCATTTTAACACATAAAGCATCCGAAATATTTTCATTTATCCTTATTTCATAATTTGAGTTAGTGATAACATTATCTAATGGAATACTATCAATACTTCTAATTAACACCTCTAATGTGTTATCTTGAAATATACCAATTGAATTTTGGATGATATGTTCATCTTCAGAAATATCATTTAATGTTTCGGGAATTGTTATTTTAATTTTATTTATATAAGATAACTCTTTATTGTGATAGGTTAATTTGGGGTCAAAAAGTGCAACTAATTTTTTAACAAATTCTTCTTTTATCATAAGCATTTTCCTTGTTAATTTTACAAAAATCTAATTTTATTCAATAACATTAATTATATTTTTCTCAAAACTGCATTTATCCAGCCGTTATTTCTTTTAAGTAAATCTTCCGAATTATAAATTTCCACAATGGAAAGATTTGAATTTTTGCAAAGTTCTTTTAATTTTTCTTCGTCAATATATTGATAAAATCTACCATCTTCAATATTTGTGCCCTTTCCATATTTCATAGACAAATAAATATATCCGCCCACTTTTAATGCTTTATTAAGATTATCAAAAGCAAGTGGTAAGTTATTAGAGTGTAAAAGAGAGGCGCAAGCCCAAATACCATCAAACGTTTCAATATAAGGAAGATTATGAAAATCACATAATTCTACGTTCAAACCATTTTCTTTGGCTTTCTCTACAAATTCGCTTACGTTATCAACACCCCAAACATTATAACCTTTACTTACGAAATATAACAAATCACGACCACTACCAAAGCCAATATCTAATATTTTTGCCCCTTGGGAAAGATATGGCAAAAATCGTCTATAATGATCGGTCATATCAATATTTTGGGTGGTAGAAATGTATTCTTTGTAATTAGTAGAATAGTATTGCTTTGTTTTACAACTTACACTCATAGTAAAACCTATCCAAATAATTGTTTTTAATAGAGATTTCCAAATCAGATTTAAAACTACCACTTAAAATATTAACTAGTTTTAAGTTTCTTTCTTTTAGTCTTTCAATAGTTTGTTCGTCAGGGATAGAGTTGCTTTTTGAAGAATTTCGCGACCTTGAAGTTATAACTAAATTCCAAATATCATCTGAGTACATAAAACTCCAAGGAATAACGTGGTCGATACTAATATCGTCAACACTCAACTCTTCGCCTGTATAAAAATCTATTGCCTTACCCGAATACTCTAAAAGCAAAGCGTCTTTATATTTTTTCAAACTGTTCCTACGTAATTTTGTTTCGCTTATGCCATTTACCTTACTTGCAATTTTAGGGGAATAGTTAAATTTTTCTAATAATTGAGTCCATTTATAATTCAATAACTTTGAAATAATTATAGAGTATTCTGCAAGTAATTGTGCGTTTTCTTTGGTAAATATTATCTTTGAAATTTTAGGCGTATATTCGTAAATATCAATTTCGGAATCGTTAGCAATCTTAAAACGCCAACAAACATTCTCGTGTAAAGTTTTTGTAATGTGTTTTATAATTTTTATGTATGTATTGGGGGCTGTTCTTTTAATTTCTATAATTGCTTCGTCGTACCATTTAGGTATAGCCGAATTTGTAATGTTTTTATATAAATCAATTAAAACTTTTGTATCTTTGCAAATAACAGGCTCTTTATTTGCGTAAGGGGCTTGTTTAAGATTGAAATAAAAAATTTGATTCCAATAATATTTCAACATGCATTTAGATATGTCGTCAAAGGCTATAACTACATTCTCTTCAATTGTTTGATATTGAGAAAATGCGATATTCTCTATCAACGCACGACCAAACGCCAATTTATATGTATTATCGTTTTGCATTTCATCTATAATTTTCAACCATTGATTTATATAATTTGGAATCATATAATTTTCCTTTTTGTAAAAATCTTATAAGTATTATAACATAAAACGACAATTTTTTCAATCTAATTGGGTAATATGCTCATTCATCTTTCTACAATAATTCCTGCCACACCTTTATAACAAAAATATAAGAGATTGTATCCGTTATTAGAATACAATCTCTCTTGGCGGAGAAAGAGGGATTTTCGCCTGTGCGACCATACCCGATAAACAGTGGGTGTCCACTGTTTACCCTACGGGAAATCGTGAACGATTTTCTCCTTAATTCAAATCCCCCTTTATCTTTTTACGCCACGAAAAAAGGACACCTTTTGGTGTCCTTTATCGTGGCGGAGAAAGAGGGATTTGAACCCTCGCTGCGCTTATCACACACTACTCCCTTAGCAGGGGAGCCCCTTCGGCCTCTTGGGTATTTCTCCTTAAAGTCAAGTTTTCTTACTTTTTATTTGCTTTTAGTTAACTTTTACGCTAATTTTCTAACGTTTTCGTTTAATTGCTATGATATGTTATCACAAAAAATTCGTTTTGTCAAAGTTTTTTATATGTTTTCAAAATTTTTCCTAAAAGAAAAATATTTCTATCCATCTTGGATAATTTTAATATTATCGTCTATTATCGGCTTCTCTGCTTTGCCTAAAATCACCTTTCCTCGTACGGCGGCGTAACTATCCGTACGAATTTTTTTCATACTCTTTAATTTGCCGTTTTGCGTTACTATTAAATACCCTTCGCTTTTATACCCTTCTTTACCGTATTTAATTACTTTACTGTCGCCTTCGTATAAGTCCGGGAACTCACCCGACTCGTCAAAAGCCACTTCTGATTGCGGAGCGGGAATTTTTTCAGTAATCAAACTTTGCCTAGAATATTTTTCCGTCATAGGCTGACCGTAAACTTCAACACGCAAAGTGCTCCCATCTGCGTACGCGCGTAATACGACGGGGTTATCGGTATTATTCACAAACCTTAAATCTGCCGAACTAGAATTGACCATAGCATCAAACGACGGTGCAATATAACTGACGGGCAAACTGTGTGCGTGATATTCGATAATCTTTAACCCTGCTAGCAATACTGCGTTATATAGGGTGGTTGAAACTTGACAAACGCCACCGCCAACTCCATCAACGAACTCACCACCAACAATGATTTTCGCACGCTTATAACCGCGTCTTTCCGTTCGCTCGCCCACCGTTTTATTAAACGAAAACTCTCCACCGACGTCCACCAAAGTCTTGTCTATAGATTTAACGGCAAGACTAATGTTTGCCTTTCTTTCTTCAGTAGAAGTGGGGTAAGAAGTGTAAAATTGCGCGCGTAAAACAATCTCTTGCGGATTTAAATGGTAAAAAGGCATAGCCGAACAATCAAAAATAGGCATATTTCCTTTGCTGATTACCCCTAAAGTAAATATAAAACACGCTGTCAAAATAAGCGCTGTGAATTTGTAAATTAATTTATTTTTCTTTAACATAATATTCCGAAAATTATTATGTGTAATTTACCGAATATTATAATGAATTCCGCCTTTTATATAAAATTACACGGCGCGGTAACCACACGCGCCGTGTTAAATTTCTAAACGGTATTAAATTATTAGTTCTCTTTATTAACCGTAATTGCCGTTGAAGCGAAACGACGAACTGACTCTATCGCGCTAACGCAAGACTCTAAAGTATCGTACGCCTCTCCTATGCAGATAACCGATTTTTGCGCGTTGCGGAGTTTATAATAAAACCTACCGAACTTATCACGATCGATAATAAAGTTGCCGTCTATCGCATTTTTCTTTACTGAAATGATAGCGTTTTCCGCACTTTTTTTAAGTGAAACCTCTTCGGTAGTAAGCATTAATTGACCGTTGCTAGCAAAAAGTTTTGCCGTAAACAAACCGCTTTCACTTGTTTCAACACGCCACTTACCTTCAGTGCCTTTTTTAATTTCGTCAGGAAGTTCAGCGGGTGTATATTTAACGTATTCCGCACCTAAAGCCACCTCTTTAGCGATAGGCGAGCCTGACGCTATTCGTTTAACCGAATCAACGGCTTTTAAGCATTGCTCCTTGGACTTATAAATTTCACCAACACAAAGCAAACGGTTAGTGGAAGTTTTTAATTTGTAATAATAATTTTTATTCTTGTCTTGATAAATAACGAACTTGCCGTTATCTACGCCACGAATTATTGTTGCTATGCCGTTTCTTGCGCCTTCTTCGGTAGTATAAATTTCGCTTGTCAGCATAACTTCTCCGTTGCTAGCAGAAAGCGTGGACGTATATTCGCCTTCACCCTTAAACTGCACCGTCCACTTGCCCAAAAGTTTTTTTGCGGGCTTAGACGCAGTTTCTTTTTTTACCATCTTTTTCTTGTCTGCAGTTTTATTATCGGTTTCTTTTTTTGATAATTTTTCTTCTAATGGTTTGGATTGTTCTACAACCGCTTGCTCTTCTACGGGTTGTTCTATTTCAACTTGCTCTGACTTAACTTCTTCAACGGGTTTAACAGGTTCTTCTTTCACGTCGTCAAGTTTTAGTTCGTTATCTGACACAACAGTCGTTTTTTGCGATTTTTTAGTCTTTCTCTTTTTAGTGCATTTCACAATAATTGCAATAATTGCCACTATAATCAACGCTATAACGCCTAAGCCTATGTACCCCACCGTTTTAGCAGGTAAATTAACGTACCCACCGATAGTAGCACAAACGTTTTTTACAAACTGTATTATTTGATTCATAAACGTTTCTCCTTAAAAGATTTATTTTATTATATTTTATTAGTGAACAAATTGTAACACAAAATTAATCTTTTAGCAACACCAAATTATAAAAAAATACGCAGAAAAGACTAATTTCTGCGTAAATTTTTTAATTTTATATAACTATTGCGCTCCGCCGTCATTAAAATACAAAATACCAAGCGTGTTAGCACCACAATGGCTTGCCACCGTACCACCTGCGCGCGTTTCGTAAATGTTTTTAAAGCCCATTTCGGTAACAGCTTTTCTTGCCGATTCAACCATCTCAGCAGTAGCGGTAGTGTACGTTATAAACACTTTATCAAGGTCGGGGGTGTTAAATTCGTTTAACACTTCTTCACAATATTTTGCAACAACCTTACCCATAGTTCCGCGATATTTTTTATCAGAGCCCATCTTTCCGTCTTTTAAAACTATTCTCGGACGAAGTCTTAATAAGTTTGCGCCTAAATACTGCAAACTGTTACATCTACCGCCCTTAAATAAATAATCAAGTCGTTCGATAACGAAACTTACTTGCAACTTTTCTACCCTTGCACTAACCTTTTGAGCAATAACTTCAGGACTTTCGTTAGCATCGGCAAGTTCACGCGCGTATATAGCAAGCAAACCTATACCCGTGGATAAACTTTGACTATCTACAACGTAAACGTTTTCTAAATTTTTGGATGCCCTAATAGCGTTATTGCAAGAAGACGTAAGTCCGCTAGAAAGTGCAACGTGAACGACTGCGTCGTAATCTTTTTTAAGTTCTTCAAAAAATTCGGTATATTCAAACTCGTTAAGAGCGTTAGTCTTAGGAAGAGTACCCGACTGTTCAACGTAATCGAAAATTTGTTCAACGGTAAGTTCCCCGTCCTTAATCTCTTTATCTTTAAGTACTATTTGATAAGGTATAACTTTAATATCGTATTTTTCAAGCAATTCTTTGGTTAAATCGTTAGTAGATTCAACTGAAACGGCAATTTTCATAAGCGTCCTCCAAACTTTTAGTAACTACATTTTATCACAAAATTATTCTAAACACAATCAATTTGCTAAAATTAGGGATTTTTATGTTTAGACTAAAATTTTTAAGGCAAATACTTGCTTTAATTTTATAAATAGTTTATCATTATAATATTAAATAATAATTGAATTTTTGTTTCAAGGAGACTCAAATGGATAAAATTTGCGGAATTAATAATACCGACACCGTTAGTTTTTCAGATTTGAAAAATTACGATGGTCAAATCGTTTCAATAAAAGGCTACGTTCATCGTATCCGCGAAATGACGGGGTTCGCGTTCGTTATAATTAGAACGTCTAGAGATACCGTTCAATGCGTTTACGCCCCCGAATTTTCAGATTACCGTTGGGACGATAAACTTTGCGAAGAAGCTTGCGTTAAAATTACCGGTAAGGTTGTTTCAAGCAAGGACGCTAAGGGTAACGAAAGATTTGAAATTCAAATTCATAACGTTGAAATTTTATCTCTCCCTGCAGAAGGTTTGCCTATCGTAATAAACAAAAAACAACTTGACAATATCCAACTTTCGACCGTATTAGACCTTCGCCCCGTTTCAATGAGAAACCCCAAAGAACGTGCGATATTTAAACTCCAAGAAGGTATTGCAAGGGGTTTTAGAGAATATCTTATGAGCCAAAACTTTACCGAAATCCGTTCGCCCAAAATTAACTTTGCAGGTGCGGAAGGCGGTACTAACGTGTTTAAGTTAGATTATTTTGGCAAGCAAGTTTATCTTGCACAGTCTCCACAGCTTTATAAACAAGCACTCGTTGGCGTTTTTGAACGCGTGTTTGAAATAGCACCCGTTTTCCGTGCAGAACACCACGATACTTCACGCCATCTTAACGAATATACTTCAATGGACTTTGAAATGGGCTTTATCAATGGTTTTGAAGATATTATGAATATGGAAGTTGGCGTTCTTAAATACATTATGAACTTGCTTAAAACCGAATATAAGAACGAAGTTGAACTTCTCCACGCAGATATCCCTGAAATCAACGAAATCCCCGTTATGAAGTTTATGGAAGCAAAAGAATTATTGATGACTAAGTTTAAGTATAAACCGTCTGATATGAAGGACTTTGACCCTGCGGAAGAAGAACTTCTCGGCAAGTACGCTAAAAAGGAATTAGGAAGCGACTTCATCTTTATTACACATTATCCGTCAAAGAAACGTCCGTTCTATACGATGGACGACCCCAACGACCCCGAATACACACTCTCGTTCGACCTTTTGTTTAGGGGCTTAGAAATCACTTCGGGTGGTCAAAGAATACACGACTACAACATGCAAGTAGAAAAGATGAAAAAACTTGGCACAGACCCCGAACAGTTTGAAACCTACCTTATGTTGCACAAATACGGCGCACCACCCCACGGTGGCTTGGGACTAGGTCTTGAAAGACTTACGATGCACTTACTCGGCGCTAAAAACGTTCGTGAAGCAACTATGTTCCCGCGTGACATAAACAGAGTTACACCGTAAAAAATCAAAACAAAAAAACGAGCAAACGCTAAATCGTGTTTGCTCGTTTTTAATTTTAATTACTATATTATTTGATATTATTTCTTTCTAAAATGTTTTATTAAGCCTATTGCTGTAAAAATCGTAGTTAAAGCAACCATAACTAAAAGAATTATTAAAAATACGTTATTATCTATGGTGCTTTCGTTCCATACGGATAGGTTTGCCATAAACACGTTTAAATCATCAAGTTCTTTTTGCAGTGCGGGATTAGAAACTTTGATAAATAAAGGTGGCGAGAAAATGAATATTTTTGTTAAAAGTAGCATCAGCCCCGTCTTTAGCAACTTGTTTGTTCTTAAAAATCTTAAACTTACAACCACGTTTAGCGCTAAATAAACTACAACTGCTATCGGCAATGCCGTTTTCAAATACCACGCGTTCACACCATGCATTAAGGTATAACTTTCAATAACCAAAAGAAGAACGTTTAGCACCACAAAGTCGATAAAAAAACTCACGAAATCATTATATTTTTTAATTCTATTAAACACGCTGAATTTCGCAATAAATATAGGCATAAAAATCATAGTTAGCCCTAACAACACCGATACGCTTGCTACAAAAAACCAATCCCCAGCCGTATAAATGGCACATACCGCAAGCAAAATTATTAGCGATACGTAATCAAAAAGCGGAATTAATAAAAGTTTATGCTTTTTTATGAATTTAGGTAAGTTTATTAAAGTGAACGATAGTAGCAGTGCGGATAAAACTATCCAAAACCAAGATAGAGTTCCGCTTACGGCAAGATTACAAATAAAGCAAGTAAGAATTGCAATAGCATAATTAATATAAAAAAACAGTTCCCAAGTGACAACTAAAGCGCACCATTTTTTCGCTTGATTTTTTTCTTTTCTCGATTGATTATCAATGCTTGCGGTTATAAGTTCGTGTTCGGAAACGCTTAAAACTTCAGATAATTTTGGTAGCATAGTTATATCCGGATGTGAAACGCCTTTTTCCCATTTGCTAACCGCAGACTCGGACATGAAAAGAATATTTGCTAGCTGTTTTTGCGTTAAATTTTTTTCTAATCTTTTTTGTTTTAGAAAATCGCCAAAAGTTAAACCCATATAAGTTTCTCCCTTAAAAGTTTTCAACCTTTTTCATTATACCATAACTTACTAAATTTATACGATAATTTAATATAAATCGCACTTGAAAATCCTTCAAGCAACAAAAAAGAATTAAGGTAATAAACCATTAATTCTTTTTTTATCGTTAGTCTATTATGCTAATCGTTTTAATTACGATAGGCTCAACGGGAACGTCGCCGTAATAGCCAACGTTCGTAGTTTTCACCTTTGAAATATCGATTGCGACCTGCAAACTTTGTTCATCAATGGTTTTACCGAAAGCCGCGTATTCCCCATCTAAATAAGGCGTGTTTTCTACGCAAATAAAAAATTGTGACGACGCTGAGTTTGGGAACATAGTTCTTGCCATTGAGATAACGCCAGGCGTGTGTTTTAACTTATTAGGAAATCCGTTAGAATCAAATTCGCCTTTGATAGTTTGCGCGCCTTTTTTCTCAATCAAGTTGCCGTTAAAGGTAAATCCGCCACCTTGAATCATAAAATCTTTTATAACACGGTGAAAACAAAGCCCGTCAAAAAACTTTTGTTCTATTAAACTTAAAAAGTTTTCAACCGTTTTTGGCGCGTGTTCAGGATAAAGTTCTAAATTCATTTTTCTACCGTCAGTAAGTTCTATACAAATTTTGCTCATTTCATTACTCCTTAAATAATTTAATATAATTATACCCTTTTTACTTTAAAATAGCAAACGAAAAACGCTCCGCCACGTTTTTCGTTTTTAATATAACTATTTAATATCTAATTCAATAGGCTCGTCTATTTTTTCGCCAACGTACTTACCGTTCTTTTTGCGCTGTTTTACGCACTCAGTAAGCAAATATTCTATCTGACCGTTGACCGAACGAAAATCATCTTCCGCCCACGCCGATATAGCGTTAAATAATTTTTCCGACACCCTAAGCGGCATCTGCTTTTTTCCGTTTTCACTCATATTAATATAAACTGCCTGAATTTACTATAGGTTGTGCATCTCGATTGCCACAAAGTACAACTAATAAGTTAGAAACCATTGCCGCCTTTCTTTCTTCATCAAGGTTAACTATATCTTTTTCGTTAAGGCGTTCAAGCGCCATCTCTACCATACCCACCGCGCCGTCAACTATCATCCTTCTTGCATCGATTATCGCAGACGCTTGTTGGCGTTGAAGCATAACCGCAGCGATTTCTGGTGCGTAAGCAAGATAGGTAATGCGCGCTTCTAATACTTCTAAGCCTGCTTCTTGAACTCTATCTTGAATTTCATCACGAATACGCGCGGCAACCACTTCGCTTGAACCACGCAAACTGCCTTCATCCGCCACTCCGTCGCCCGTAGTATCAACACCTTGCGAAACGTCGTAAGGATATATTCGCACGATATTTCTTAACGCGCTGTCGCATTGAAGCGAAAGATATTCTTTATAATTATCAACGTTAAATACTGCCTTAGCGGTATCAACGACGCGCCACATTACTGCGATACCTATTTCAATAGGGTTGCCCAAACAATCGTTAATCTTTTGACGGCTGTTATTGAGCGTCATAATCTTTAAAGATATTTTATTGTTTACTACAGTATTGAAAGATACCGTACCCGACGCGTCTATTTTTACGGGCGCGCTAGTAACGGGCGCACTCACGTCTCCACTTTGATTAAGTTTTGTTTTGGCCGCAGGGTTTACGCTTTGACAAAATGGATTTACAAAGTAGAACCCGTCCCCTTTTATCGTACCAACGTATTTACCGAACAAAGTTAAAACTAACGCTTCTTGCGGTTTTAATATCTTTAAGCCTAAAAAGGGCAACCAACCTATACTCGTCCATACCCCGCCTGCGACTAACAAAGCGATAGCCAATACGCTGTTTTCAGTTTCAATAAGTATGCCCCCGTAAATTAACGCACCAAGGCCTAATAAATACAACAACCCCGTTATAACTAACGCAATCATACCGTGCTTTTTGTTGTTTAAAATTTTTTCTTGCATAATTACTCCCTCGTTTTATTTGATATCAAAATGATATCATTTAAAATAAGCATTGTCAAGTACTTTTTTGAAAATTCAAATAATTATTGTCAAGCCGTAAAAAAGGTAATTCACACCGTTTTTTTCTAAAAGGGCAGTTTTATCAACGCCAAATTTTTCGGCAACGAGTTGTGCTGTGTCGAAAGGCTGAACTTTATACAAAGTGCCGTCTTGTTTTTCTATATACAACAGGTCGCCTTCGCTAACTTCTTGTTTTAGGTTGTTGGTCTTAATTATCAGGTGGACGGGCACGCCGATTTTTTGCGATATAGATAAAATCGTTTCCCCGTCGGAAACACGGTAAAAAAAGTTTTTCATACTCATATTATATTTACGTTTGTGGCTGAATAGAATACTTTAAGGACAACTTAAAAGGGGAACTTTATTTTGCGCGCTTTTTTTAAAACGGTAGCAATCGTAACCGTATTTTCTATATGTGAAAAATTTTTAGGCTTTTTATATAGAGTTTATCTTTCGCACTCTATCGGTGCTGAAGGCATAGGTATTTATCAAGTTGCGCTATCAGTATTCAGTCTACTTCTAACTATTTCTTGCTCGGGCACGCCGATTACCGTTTCACGTCTTATGACCAAATATCGCGCGGAGAAAAAGTACGATAAGGCAAACTCTATTATAAGTGCGGGAATAACCGTTACTTTATGCTTTGCCATCCCATTATTCATAGTGTTTTTTATTTTTGCGCCGAAACTGACTTTTATTTTTGCAGACCCAAGATGTATAAGCGTTTTTAAAGTCGTTTTGCCCGGTTTGATTTTCACTTCGGTATACGCGGTTTTGCGGGGCGTTTTTTGGGGAGATAAAGACTTTTTGCCTTATAGTATAATAGAACTATTAGAAGAAGCGTGTATGATAATCGTGGGCGTTATTCTTATCACTTTTGCTAGCGACGTTTACGACGGTGCTTTCCGCGCTGGCGTTGCCGTACTTATATCATACGTGTTTTCTTTTGCACTTGCAGTCGTGGTTTTCTTTTTAAGACGGCACAAACTAAAAAATCCGCGCGGTGAATTTAAGCCGTTACTTGCTTCTGCTATGCCTGTTACGGCAATGCGCACGGCAAACTCACTTGCAGTATCAATGGTGTCTATAATTTTGCCGTTAAGGTTAGTGGCTGCAGGATACACCAACGCTGAAGCAATGAGTTCTTTCGGGGCGGCGGTCGGGCAAGCAATACCCTTACTTTTTATTCCCACCACGCTAATCGGTTCGTTCACTCTCGTTTTAGTGCCGGAAATTTCCGAAAGCTTTTACAAAAAACGGAGCTATTATCTAAAGCGAGACGTGGAAAAGGCACTTAAATTTTGTATTTTTTTAACCAGCCTTTTTATCCCCATATTTTTCGTATGCGGTAAAGAAATAGGTATTTTAGTTTTTAACGGGCACGAGTGCGGAACCTATCTTACGGCTAGTGCGTTTTTAATGCTATTTATGAGCCTATCTAGTATAACTACTAGTATGCTTAACTCTATGGGACTTGAACATAAAACGCTTGTCTATTATATAATAAGTGGGATATTTATGTTGCTTTGTATTTGGTTCTTGCCTAAAGTATGCGGTATATATTCGCTTCTTATAGGTTTCTCTTTCATTTACGGTTTAACTTCAATATTAAACCTAGTCTTACTTAACAAAAACTGCGCAGAAAAACCAAAATACGTTAAATTTTTAATTTGGTCAATATTTCTTTTAGTTCCTACCTCCATATTAGGACTTATGCTTAAAAAATTATTGCTCTCGGTGCTTGGAACTTTTATAACCTTTTTAGTTTGCAGTTTTGTTATGATTATATTTAACGCATCTTTATACTTTGGCTTTAACTTGCTTAGCGTTGACCTAATTAAACGGAAATTTAAAATAAACAAGCCGAAGGCTAAACAATTATCCTTCGGCAAAATCGCAAACAAAAACTAATCACATAAACGGCGCGAATACTTGCATAACGCCTGCAAAAATACGATAGAAAAAATTCCTTCGCATTTTATTTTCTTGTGTTATTAGCGTACTTTTAGAAATAACTTTTTCAACGTCGTTAAACGTATCTTTCATAATAACAGGGTCGTTTAAATAAACGGCGCACTCAAACTGTTGGTAGAAACTCCTTAAGTCCATATTAACCGAACCTATTGCAACCGCGTTTTCCGTTAACACCATTTTTGCGTGAACAAAAGAGTTGTTCATAGTATAAACTTTAACGCCGTAATCAATAAGTTTTTCCGCATTAGAACGAGTTACCCCATAAACGTAAGCTTTATCAGGCACGCTTGGCAATATTAGTCGCACGTCCACCCCTGATAACGCCTTGCTCTTAAGAAGATTAGTTATCGTTTCGTCGGTAATAAAATACGGCGTCATAATATAAATTTTTTCACGAGCGTTAGAAATTAAATTTTCATAAACGGTCTTGCCGACAGGCAGCGCGTATTCTAACCCGTCCGCGTAAGGTATAACTATTGAAGAATTATCGAAAGTAGAATATAAATTCAAATATTTAGAATAATCTTCGATTGGCTTTCCTAAAAACTCCCATTGGCTTAAAAATATAAGCGTAAACTTATCAACGGCAGGACCTTTCAGTTTTATAGCGCAATCTTTCCAGTATCCGTGCATTTTCTTTTCGTTAATATATTCGTCGGCAAGATTTATCCCTCCCGTATACGCCACCTTTCCGTCAACCACAACGATTTTACGGTGGTCGCGATAGTTCATAATCACGGCGAAAAGTGGCAAAAGTTTGTTGAACGGTTTAATCTTTACTCCCATATTGATTAGTCGCTTTTTGGCCTTTCGCGTAAGCGTTTTGTGGCACCCCATATCGTCGTAAATAAGCCTTACGTCCACGCCCTGATTAACTTTATCTTCTAACGCATAGCATAATCTATCAAATAATACGCCTTCCGACACGATATAAAATTCCAAAAAAATAAATTTTTTTGCGTTTTTTATACTCTCTAAAATATCGTCAAACACGCTACTTCCTGAAGAAAAATATTCTAACTTGGTGCTAGTGTAAGCCTCAAACCCTGCTGAACTTAAAAAAGTCGCATCATTGCGCACAGCTAAATTATTATAATTTATACCTTGCTTGTTAGTATATTTTTGCGCCTTTAACAAAACTTTTTCGCTACGCTTTTTCGCACGACAAAAGAAAATACGCTCGTCGGACAGCCAGTAAATGATATAACCGAAAGAAACGCCTATGAGTATAAATATTATCCATACGGCTTTTGACAGTCCGTTTTTATTTGACGATAAAACGTATACGCAAGTTATTAAACAAAGCGCGGTGTTAATTATCATAAACCATTTGAATCCATAGTAAAAACTCGTTTGCAAATATATTAAAAACGCTACTTGCACGGCAATAAGAAAGGCGACTAACAAAGTCTTAAATACTCCCCAACTGCTAGTTTCCGTTTTTATCTTTACTATCTTATTTTCAAAAGACTTCCCTCTAAGTTTCCAAAGTCCACTACTTACGCTCTTTCTTCTCATATTCTTATTCCGTTAACCCTTTTGCTTTTTGTAAAATGCCTTCAATAATCTTTATACACTTTCCACTTATATCATTAAACTTTTTATTTTCCTTTTTGCGAAATTTAATAAAAAGTGGCAACGAAAAAATAGGTGCAAGCAAAAACGTGCTTATCAATGAATACCCTAAAATATTAAGCACTGTCGTCGCGCTAAATATCAAAGGCAAACACAATAGGCTAAAAAGCACCGCACACGAGCTAACGGTTATCGCAATCGCCTTTGATTTTGCGTTTTTATACGTGTGTGCGTCGGAAAGTTTATCAAGTTCACTTTCAAAACACACTTGCAAATATTGTAGTTCGTCCTTGTTTTTTATTTTATGTTCTCTAAGCATCTCAACGTGGACGATATCTCCACGGCTAACGTCGTCTTTTTTATTTTTTTCTTTCCACCCAAAAACGGAGTAAGATGACAAAACTTCGGGATAAACCGCCTTTTTTGCAATTATAGTCAGTCTATCGAAATTATTAAAATCGTAATCTTGCTTTTTCATAACTACCTTTCATTTATTATGTTCTTTTAGAGCAATTATAGTAATAAACCTTTAAAATAACTTAAAAAGCCGAATTTCTTCGGCTTTTTGAATATACTTTATTAATTTTTATATATCTTTATTATTTTTCGTAACAACAAAATTAAACTTATCTTTAGGCAAAATACGTTTTAGCAACACCATTATAGGTATACTAATAACTGCGTTTATTGCAACGACTGCAAGTTTAACGGGTAATGCATAAAGCAGTTTTGAGAAACTTATACTATACATCACTGATAAACCGAACGTGTTCACTAAAAAGGAATTAAAAATAAAACATAATATAAATGATATTATTGCTTTTACATAGTCGTTACCCTTAAACACGGTAAAAATAATTCCAGGTATAAATCCCCACAGCGCCGTTCCCACGTTTATAATAGGGCTATACATTCCAGTAGGTCTAATTATGGCACAAATTAAATCACCTATAAACATTGCGGTAAAGCCTAACACACCGCCTAAAACATAACCGCAAACAAAGCCGATAAAAGCAACTAACGAAACCTGAAACGCTTGACTTATAGGTATCGTAAAATAATTTGCAACAAATGCAAGCGCTGAAAACACCGCGGTATAAACCAACTTTTGCGTATCGCTTAAATTGTTACGTTTATGATTTTTTGATAATATCAAAATGGCAAAAACAACAGCACCGATACAAAATAAGCCTATAACGTAATAATACCACTCGGAAAAAAGGTTGCCGAAAATCGCGCCGAAATCGAACGGAGCAGGCTTAACATAAGCAAGTAAATTAGACATAAAAAAATCTCCCAAAAATTTTTTAGAGAGACCGATAAAATTATGGCGAAAAAAGGCATTATCGCATTTTACGCTTTTAATAATAGCGGACGCGCAAAGATACCGCAGGTATAATCCTTTCGTTTGCAAACGACATCCCATTTTGCAACACTTTACGCATCTTTGCTACTCTATATTTTTATATTAACACTAATTATGCTTATTGTCAATTAAATTAAACGGCATAAAAATTCAATTGATACAAACACTACCAATATGCTAGTTATTTTTTTAAGAACTTTTATAATCTTTTTAACACTAGTCGTGGTTATGCGCTTAATGGGTAAACGTCAAATAGGCGAAATGCAACCTTTTGAATTTATAGTAACCTTAATCATTGCCGACCTTGCGTGTATTCCTATGGCGGACGTTTCTATCCCCTTGATTTACGGATTAATCGCTATTATAGGCTTGTTTTTACTTCACCAACTTTTATCGGTTTTTGAAATGAGCAGTAATATATTTAAAAGAATTATATCAGGCAAACCGAGTATAGTAATAAACCCCGACGGCGTAAATATGAAAGAATTAAAACAAAACAACCTTGGCGTAGGCGACCTTATTGAAGCAATGCGTGCACAAGGTTATTTCTCATTAGACGATTTAAGATACGCAATCTTTGAAAGTAACGGCAAGCTTTCAGCCTTAGAAAATGAACAAACGAATAAAGGAACTAGCGTACCTTTATTGATAATTGATAATGGAAAAATAAACAGCAATAACTTAAAGGCTATAAAAGAAGAAGAACTTTCACTTGTAAACTATCTTAATACACAAGGTTCTAAAGTTAAAAATATAGAAGTTATGACGCTTGACGGCAACGGTAGGGTTTACTTAAAAATAAAAAACCAAAAGTATAAAATTTTGCAGTTTAACTTACAAGAAGGTGTTAAATGGTAAAAACTATAATAACTATAATTTGTTCTGCGTTAATTATCGCAGGTAGCGCAATTTACGAAAGCAATTTCGTTGCAAGACAATTCAACGAATTCCACGCGGTTTTAAGCATTTTATACGATAAAGTTGACGGCGAAGTTGCCACGCAAGACGACGTTTACGCCGTGCAAAAAAATTGGATAGAGAAAAAACACGTTTTGCATATTTTTATCCCGCATAGCGAAATAAAAGAAGTGGACTTATGGCTATCTGAAGCGGCGACTTTAGTTCGCGATAAAGAGTGGCACGACGCGATTTCTAAAATAGAAGTATTAAAAGAACTTTCCGAACAAATCCCAATGTCTTTTAAGATTACTCTAGAAAATATATTATAGCAATTAATCTATATTTAATTGACTAAAATGCGTTTTGATGTTAAACTTTTAAAAAACAGTTCGGAGTAAGTTATGAAAGGGTTTAAAAACGTAAACGCATATATTTATGGCAAAGGCATTATTAAAACAAACGTTGGTTTTGAAAACGGAATTATTACGCACGTTGGTAATGACGACGTTATAACTGAAGAAATTGCGTGCGAAGGCGACTTAGTGCTATTACCGGGTTTTATCGACCAACATATTCACGGTGCGGCAGGTGCAGACGCTATGGACGGTAGCGTTGATGCATTAAAAACTATAGCGAACGCTGTTGCGAGCGAAGGGACTACGGGATTTTTAGCAACGACTATGACGCAAAGCCCAGAAAACATTTTAAGGGCTATGAAAGCCGTTAAAGATTATAAAGATGAACAACTTGAAACGGGTGCGCAAATCATAGGCATACACCTTGAAGGTCCGTTCATTTCTACTAAGCATATCGGCGCGCAACCCTTAGAATACGTTGCTGCCCCGTCGGTAGAGGTATTTGACGAATACAACGTCGCAAGCGGAAACAACATTAAAATCGTTAGTCTTGCCCCCGAAGTTGAAGGTGCGGAAGAACTAATCAAACATTTATCTAAAAACGGCGTTATCGCAAGCGCTGGACACACAGACGCAGGCGTTAACGATATTGAAAAGACTATCGGTTATGGATTAAGCAATATCACGCATACGTATAATGCACAAAAGGGTCTTCACCATAGAGAAATAGGAACTGTTGGTAGTGCAATGCTTTTCGATAGTCTTAATTGTGAGGCTATTTGCGATACTATTCACTTAAGCATACCCGCAATTAAACTTTTAATTAAAAACAAACCACACGATAAATTCACGTTGATTACCGACAGTATGCGTGCAAAACACCTAGCAGACGGTATTAGCGAATTAGGTGGACAAGAAGTTATAGTTAAAAACGGCGAAGCGCGACTAAGAAACGGTGCACTTGCTGGTAGTATATTAAAGATGAACGACGCAATTAAAAATTTAGTTCTTAAATGTGACGTGCCTTTTACCGACGCTGTTGACTTTGCAACGGTTAACCCCGCTAAAAACTTAAAAATTTTTGATAGCGTCGGCTCGATAGAAGTTGGTAAACGTGCGAACTTCACCGTGCTTGACGGCGAATTCAACGTTAAACTAACCGTTAGAGACGGAAAAATAATTTATAAAGCGTAAGTATATTTATTTAAAATATAAACCGCCGAAGGGAAATTACTTCGGCGGTTTTTTGTTTTTATATTAAGCGTTGGCTTATGCCACTTCTATTTGTTGTTCACTATTGCTTTCGATTTTTAATTCTATAAGTTTTCTTTATTGGTAGCGGAACAATTTGCGAAAGTTTTTCGTGAATTTTATTTATATTTTACACGCGTTGATTTTTAGAAAAAATACATCCGCAATAATTTTGTCTATATAATTCGTACTCGTTAGACAGTTCAATCGACCTTTTATATCCGTTCTTCTTCTTAAAATCAGACGGCAAATATTTTACACCAACTTTAGTTGCGATTAATTCACCTAATTGATTAATCATATCGGCGTTTTTTAATGGACTTACTGTTAAAGTTGTTGCAAAATAATCGTATCCGCTAGCCTTTGCTTTTTCGGCGGTTTTTTTAAGCCGTAAATCAAAGCACTTTTCACACCTTCCCCCGCCTTCTTTTTCTCTTTCTAATCCTTTTATTAGCGACAAAAATTCTTGTGCGTTATACTCTTCGGTTAAGCACTCAACGTCTAAAATCTTGCATAATCTTATTTGTTCTTTTAACCGCAAATCAAACTCGTCTATCCCGTCTAAATTCGGATTGTAATAATACACGGTCAAGTCAAAAAAATCTTTTAATCTTTCTATAACGCTTGAAGAACAAGGTGCGCAACAAGAGTGTAATAAAAGCGTGGGCCTTTCACCTTTTTCTTTTATACCGTTTATGATTTTTTCCATTTGCAAGTTGTAATTTTCTTTCTGCATTACAATTCTTCCTTAATAATCACACCGTTATCGTTTTTAAGATAATAAGCCTTTCCGCCAGCCGAAATAACCTTTGTAAATTTACCGTTTACGAACTCAATCGCGCAGTCGTTTTGCACGCAATACGCACCGTTTATAACACCCTTCTTAAGCGCGTTAGTAAAATCTTTTTCGCGTTCGTTAAAATGCGGACACATTGCCCCATCTAAAACGCCTAAACCTTTTTTTAAGACGTAATCGGCACTTTGTCCACGCATTATTTCGTAATCTGTGTACATATCTTTAAACCAACAAATTGCGCCGGCCGATAAACCGCAAATTATTTTGCCGTTCTCATAAGCGTCAACAAGCATTTTATCAATGCCGAATTCTTTCCATTTTTCAAGCATATAAACGGTATCGCCACCACCGACGTAAATACAATCGGCATTATCGATTTTCCCTTTTATTTTTTCAATCGACATTTCACCGTACACCATAAGCGCAACTTCTGCCTTAATATCGTAAACCGAAGTGTAGGTTTTTCTAAAACTATTAAAATACGGCATACTATCGTGCGACGCCGTGCCTATAAACAGCGCGTTTGCCCTTTTTTCGCCAGCGCGCGCTTTAGCAAGGTCGGCAATATACCCGTCAATCTCTAAAGTGGTTTTATTCTTAATTTCCCCACCGCCTATCGCTATAATTCTCTTTTCCATATTTCTCCGTGATAAAGGGTTAGACCGCCAAGCCTAACCCTCTATAATTTTTTTAGCATTTAATTTAAAAACGTCTTCCGCAATCTGCTTGCCGTATTTTTTGCTTACAAACGTATAAGCCTTTTTCATACAATTAACTCTTCCGCAATGAATATCGCTTGCAACTATATCAACTAAACCTTCCTTAAAAAGTTTAGAAGTTAATTTGCGAAACTTAAATTTACCTTTCCCCACTAAAGACTGTGCGTTTACTTGTATTAACCCACCGAGCGCTTTTATTTCTCTTGCCATATCTATATTTGCATAAGAATACCGCTCGAAATGTGCAACAACCGGAACAAAGCCTTGCTTTGCTAGAACGTAAACCACTTCGGAAACGTCCGTCTCTTCCACAAAATCAAATTCTATTAAAAAATAATTACTGTCGCACAAGGGCAAAAATTCACCGTTAGTAAAAAGTTTTTTATAGCCATTACTTATATAAATCTCTTGCCCTAAATAAAGATTTATTGAAATGCCTGCCTTTTCTTTTTCTAAGCAAAAAGATTCAAACGCTTTATTTAATTCTTCTTTACTTTTGCAAAACTTTCTTCTGCGGTGCGGTGTCAAAACGATATCTGTAACGCCTTGCGCTTCCGCTTCAATAAGCATTTTCAAAGAATCTGTTAAATTATTGCTACCATCGTCAACCAACGGTAAGACATGCGCGTGTAAATCAATCATATTTTTACGCTTTTTCTATAGAATCTTCTTCATCATCTTTTGCGTGGCAACCATAATGATAACCATAGCCGTAATGACCAGATGCGTAGTGAGAATTATCTTTCTTTTTATCGTATAAGGTAAATGCCGTTCCCAAAATATTTGCGCCGTTGTTTCTAAGTTCTTTAATGGCTGCCGAAACTTGCGCTTTAGTCGTTGATGCGTATGCAACCAAGAACAATACGCCGTCAGAAATTTTACAAATGTGTATATAGTCGGAAACTTGTAAAACAGGCGGACAATCCAAAAGAACGAAATCATATTCTTCGCGTAATTGTTTAATTAAATCCTTAAATTTATCAGACATTAAAACAAGCGTAGCGTTATAAATTTCCGCACCTCTAGTAATAACGTCAACGTTATTATATTTAGTCTTTTTAATAATATCTTTTTTATCAAGAGAGCCTAGCATATATTCAGCAATACCGTTTTCTCTTTCAATTTCGAGTGTACGATGCACACGCGGGCGATGGAAGTCAAGGTCAACCAAAACAACCTTTTTACTCGTCAAACCAAGACTAACTGCTAAATTACAAATAGCGGTAGTTTTGCCTTCACTTTGAACGGAAGACTCCACTTGAATAACTTTGTTTTTGCCATCAGCGTTTAAGTATAAAATATTATCTTTTAATCTACCGTGTCCACCGGTAGAAAGTAAATTATTTTCTTCGTTAACTACGATTTTACCTGTTTCAAAATTATTTTTTTTCTTTCTGAATAATTTCATAATAATCTCCAATACAATTTGATTATATTTCAATTCATTTTAATTATACAGTAATTAACGAATAAAAGCAAGAATAAACCGAAACTTTTCAACTTTAAAATAAAAAACTGGGAGAACACAACGTTTTCCCAGTCAATTATTTTTGTTAAAATACTGTTCAATGTTTTTTGAGCAAACTTTCAAGTATATCTAAATGACTTTTTTCTTTTTCTAATATATCCTTAACAATTTTTTCAGCATAATTATTATCAATTTTATCCAACGTTTTTTCATAGCATTTAATTGAAGTCAGTTTTAATGAAACGCAGTCAGTTACAGTCTTTCTTAACGGATAATCTAAACATGAAATCTTGCAATTTGAAAAATCAATCGGTGGATAAGCCGTATATACAAGGTCGACACCTAGTGAATCAATGAGTTTCCCTAAGCGCTGAAAATGTTTCATTTCGTCTACGGCAATAGATAACATAATTTCAGCCTCGCGATATTTTTGTTTTTGACTTAAACTATAAAAACAATAAATAAATTTTACAGCCGAATTCAATTCCCCATGCGCTCCTACAAACGCTTTTTTAAGTAAATACGCAGTTTTCAAATCTTTTTGCGCTAAAACACTTTTCTCTCGTGGCATATCAGGCAATACGAATTTATACATGGCGTCTCCATTTTACTTTTATGTATATTATGAATCATATTACCTATAAAGTTAAAGCACCCCGCAGGGTGCTTTTAATATTTTTTATTATTTTATCTTTATAAAAATGGCGTCCATGAATTATAACAAGAAACTTTTAGCGTAATAACTCCGCTTTCATCTAAATTTGGAAAGTTCTCTTCACAAATTACCGTTCCTTGCTCTTTCTTTACACTGTTATATTTCCAAGAAGAAAAAACATAGTCTTCTTTATCGCTTGGCAACTGTGGCTTTGGTAGTTCAGGTAAGGGCGTTCCCTCAACGAAATCACCTAATATATAAACGTTCTCTTTCTCAGGGCTAGCCACTACGTTATATTTGTTTATATAGTCAGTAGGCAAACTGCAAACTATTTTAACGTTACCAACGTAACACTCAACCATAAGTTCAACTGAATAAATTTTTTCGTTAACACTGTCTTCCCATTTGCTAGGTTTTACCGTACACGCATCACTTATAAATATTAATTGTTTATAATCCCAACAGCATTTCTGTCCTGGTCTAGTAAATATAGGCGGGGCAAGTTCAAAACCACTCTTTACAGTTTGCGTTACCCTAATATTCTCACCCGTTTGTCCACCAAATATAGCATCGGACATATCTGAAATAAAAACGACTTCAAAACTACTTTCCGACCAGTTCGCACAAACGATGGTATCTTCTTTAATTTCTGCTAAAAGTTTATTCCACCCTTTATGAGAATAGCCTTTTCTAGCAAACTTGGGCGGTTTAAGTTGAGAAAAGTGCGTTACCGTTTGAACACAAGCGCCATCTACGTATAGCTTCGTATCGTCAATTTCGCTCACGCTATTTATTGACACGACATCTTCTATATTGAATTGTTCTTCGGGCAAAAAAGTAACGGTAAAAGGTTTTGCCTCACTGCACCCCGAAAATACGGATACCCAAGCAAAACACATTATAACTGCTACTATAATGGTTAACAATTTCTTGAACATATTTGCCTCAAACTTCTTCTTTCGTTTATTCTTTCACCAACATTATATACTATTTATAAATATTATGTCAATTAATAAAAATCAAATTTGTGTTTTATTACACTCCATATTTTGACATTATTTTAAGAAGTGCGCCTAATCCGTCGTTAATTTTAACGCGTATCTGTTCGTTAGGGCCTTCTGTTTCAGCATAATTAATCGCTCTCTCAAGGTCCAACACCGTCTTTTTTTCCGTTGATGAAAGCCCGTAAAAATCAAGCCTAGAAATAACGTTTTTTACGTGCGTAAAATCTATATCGTTTCCGTTTTTCTTTTTGGTTTTTGTCTGTTGATTCAACTCGTTATCACGAATCGAACTTTGCTCTTTATATTCGATGTTTTCAAAAGCAGGTTGCACAAAACTCTCAGCGTTTAAGCTAATTTCACTAGACCGCGGTACAGCTATAAACTCTTTACTCGCATTATCTTGTTTTACGTGTTTATCAATAAATTTTGCAAACTCACGCGCGTCTTTTTGTTCTTTACGCCTTATACTTAAAATCGGTATTGATAATAGCAAATACACGCTTAAAGATAACAGCCCATATCCTACGCTATCGAACGAAAAAAAAGAAAGGGCAAACTGAAAGGATAACGTTGAAAAGCAAATTATAAAAAACCATGTTCTTTTCTTTAAGCCGTAACCGCACTTAAAAATTGATAGAAAAGCAACTATTAAAAACGCGACAAACGCAATAAGTATACAACATAAAAATACGCCAGCGCTACCTAAACTCACTCTTAAAGTATTAAAAAAATATAAAAAACGCTCGGACATAAACACCTCTTAAGTATATTATACTGATAAAAAGTGCGAATTACCGAACGTTTTGTAAATTTATGTTTTATTTAGTCTATTGTTACCGTCTCGCCCGTATAAACGTTAATTATCGTCTTTCGTGTAACGATTTTATTAAGCCCTTTTCGTACGGCGTAAGCGTATAAATCTAGTTGCTTTTTGTAAGTTTTAATTATGCCGTCTTTATTTAAGGTTGAGTATTTATAATCTATAACTTGCGCGCTATCTCCGTCTATAACCAAAAGGTCGATAACACCTTGAAGTAAAACGTTTTCTTTACTTGTCGTTTGTAATATTTTATCCGCTTCAACGTTTACTAAAAAGGCGCGTTCTCTCAATAGCGTTTTACCCTTAATATTATCAAATGCGCCACCTTTTAAGACGTTATTTAGCCTATCTAGATTAACCTTATTTAATTGCTCTTGAGTAATTAAACCGTTTTTGACCATAGTGGTGGTTTGCTCTTTTATATCCAAATCGCTTTCAAAATCATACAGTTCAAAAATCTTATGCGCAATCACACCTTTTTCCACGTCAGTTTTGTCATCATCTTGCGTTAAAACGCGCGTATAGTGTTCGTTTTCGTCCTTGTCCTTATTGAGCGTTGAAGTAACGCTTGCCTTAAGCGGAAGTAAAGTGTCGGCATCGTAAACGTAACTAAACGCGTAATCTTTTTCCATTTTTTCAACTTGAGCTTGGTCAGGATTAATTAAATAAACTTTCCTTGGCTCGGCAATTCTAACGCCTAGTTCAATCTCTTCTTTATTGCGTTCGGTAACGGGCAAAAATTCGGGTATGAAATTAGCAAAACAAGTTGCGTCGGCTACTCCTACCCCTCTAATATCTTCTTTTGCGCAAACGGTAAGGTGTAACGAGTAGGTAGCGCGCGTAGTCGCAACGTAGAATAAACGCATTTCTTCTTTTACGCGCTCTTCCGCCATAGCGTTTTTAATTACACGGCACAATAACGTGTCCTTTTTAATCCTTAAATCATCGTCGTAATATTTAACGGCAAACCCATAATCTCTACTTAGAAGTATTTCATCTCTTTCATCTTGCGAATTAAACGCACACTCTAACCCACACACGATAACCACAGGGAATTCTAACCCTTTAGACGCGTGAATAGTCATAATTTTAACCGTGTTTTCTTTAGCGAAAGATGATAAGCCGAATGAATCGGGACTGGTTTTAACCCTTTCTAAAAATTCTTTTACGGATAAATTTCTGCCCCCCACTACGCTTGCACTAACTAATCGCCTTAGCCTATCGACCTTATTAACGCCTTGTTTTTGCGCGAAAAGATAGGCTTCTAAATTTTTTTCGGTAATAAGCTTATTAAGCACTCCGTGCGCGCCGACAAAATCGGCAATCAATCTAATTTGCTTAAAATAGGTATCAAACTCTAAAAGTTTTGTTCGTATATTTTGGTCGTCACCTTTTTCAAGATAGAATTTATACGCATCAAAAAATCCACCGTGTTTATTCTCGGCGTTATCTTCGTAAAATCGCGCTATATCAAACAATTGCTCTTCGCTCATTGCGCATATTGGACTTTTAAGCGTTGATGCAAGCGGAAAATCTTGCTCGAAACAATCAACTAACTTTAATGCGGAAATCATCATTTGAATTTCTGCATAATCGCAAACGTTCTCTTTTACTTCCGCACTGACGGGCACGCCGTTTCTAATTAAGCCTGAAACTAAATCGGCAACGTATTTGCTGTTTTTACTACGCGCCAAAACAGCCACGTCTTTATAGTCAACCGTCCTAAATTCTTTAGTTTTGGAATCGTAAAACTGTTTTCCCCTTTCCTTTTCAATAATATCCGCAACTAGCGTCGCAAGAACGGTCGTGTCGTTTTCTACAAGTTCTACTTTCTCTTCTAGAACGTCGTAAATTCTAGGTTCTTCCGCCTCTTTTTTTTCTGATTTGCTTTTTTCTAAAAAGTGTATTTCCGCTCTACCAACAGCGCCTTCAGGATAAATCTCGCCCGATACTAAACGCGAATTTTTCCTATAATTAAAGCCGTAACCTATTTCATCCATACTGTGGTCAAAAATAGCGTTTACCATATTTATAACCGCGCCTGCCGAACGGAAATTGTGATTTAATCTAACGATTTTTTGACCTAATTGCGACATTGATTGTAATTTATCGGTAAAATATTTAGAGTTGCTTCCCCTAAACCCGTAAATGCTTTGCTTGTCGTCGCCAACCATAAAAAGATTGTCGTTTGCAATTAAAGAGACGATTTTATCTTGAACGCCGTTAGTATCTTGAAATTCATCGATAAATACGTATTTATAGCGCGCAGAAATTTCCTTACGATATTCTTCCTGTTCGAGAATTTTTAAAGCGTAATGCTCTAAATCGTTAAAATCAAGCGAATTATTTTCTAATTTTTCTTTGGCGTAAATTTCTTCAAACCTATCTAGAACTTTAACAAACCAAGCGGTATGCTCACGGCAACTATAAATAACCTTTAAGTCATCTTCAAAGTTATCACTTATCGGCTGTAATAACGTTTTTAGTAACTTTGCAAACTTATCACGACAACTTTTAAGAATTTGTTTACTCTCTTCTGCTACCGCCGTTAATTTTCTTTCGCAATCTAGGCGCATTTTATAATCAGACATACTCTTTAGCGCGTAAACGTCGTCCTTATTTAACGCAAATTCTATATCGCTAATTAACGCTTTTGCAAAAGCCGTACCTTTAATTAGCCCGTCCCTTTCAAAAACGGCTAGCGATTGACGACAAGCATCTAAAATCGCACCGACTTTTTTATTAAAGTCAAGTTTGATAGAGTGTAATAAGTTATTTAAACTTTGCTCGGTGTAAATTTCAAGATATTTATTTTTTAATTTATCTGGATACGCCTCGGAATCACAAAATTCGTGCGCAGATAAAATCAATTGCTTTAATCCGCCGTCCATTCGCCCTACTGCGTGGCGGTCGACGAGAGTCTTAAACCAAGGCTCGCCTTGTTCGTAAAACTCTTTAAACGTTTGTTCAATGCTTAAATTTTTTAATACCGAAGAATCGGTTTGGTCCAAAATATTGAAATCGGGCGAAACGCCAACTGCAAAAAAGTACGAACGAATAAGCCTTCCACAAAAAGAGTGCATTGTTGAAATATCCGCCGTGGCAACTTCACTCAATTGATATTTAAGTTTTTCTATTACGCTAGCATCTACGCTACCGTAAATTTCATTATCAAGTTTTCCGTTCACCGCATCTGAAAGCGCACTTTTAAGCTTTTCCTTCATATCGGTTGCCGCCGCCTCGGTAAAAGTAACGGCTAAAACTTGGTTAACGCTAACGCCTTTTTGAATAATAAGACGTTTAAGCCTTTCAATCATAGTGTGGGTTTTTCCGCTACCTGCCGACGCTGAAACTAAAATATCGCCGTCGTCGTGCATTACAACTTCTAACTGTTCTTTAGTAAAAGCCATTACTTATCACCCCCTTGTGATTGAACGAAAGTTTGGTCGTTAACTCCGCCAACGTTTCTAGTCGTTTGCTCGTCGAATTCGCACATTGAACGGTATTCGCAATACTTGCACGCATCACTAAAAGGAGATGCAACCATTACCCCTTCATCCATACGTTTTGCTGCAAGTTCTGCAATTTTTACCGCATAATCCACGTATGAATTAAGCGTTTGTTCCGTTACTCCTTTAACCTTGCCCGTACGCTTATCTGTAGAAATTAACGAGTATTCATCTTTTCCTAAATTAAAGTAATTTTTATCCTGAACTAAAATCGCTTGCTCGGTGTCTAACGTTTTACCCACGGCAACGCTTGACTTATCCGCTTCTTTATCGTATTTATCGGACACCGGTAGATAATATAATCCCACGGGTTGCTTATTTGAATCGCCTTTATATTTTGAACGCACTGCTTCAGCGTATAAATATAGTTGTAATTTAACACCTGCAAACAACAACTTTTCAGAAGCATCCGCCTTACCCGTCTTATAATCTAGAACACGGAAATATTTATCACCTTCGTCAACTCGGTCAATCTTTCCTTTAAGTTTTACTTTGCCATCCAGCAAGTTTATTGCGGGGTAATCACAATAGCGACCTTCTCCGAAACCGACTTCGGTTTTGCATTTGTTAAAATTAGACGCGCTTAAAGAACGGAAAGTTTTATAGCAATAATTCTTACTTTCTCTCAATATTCTATCCACCGAGCATTTTGATGCGGGGTCGGATAAAAATTTTTTATAAACCTCGTCTTCAAGCACAACAAGTTTTATTTTTTCAAAAAGTTCATTTGAAGTTTTTTCATCAAAAACCTCGTTGATATTCTCAACGTAATTTTTAAAAACTTCGTGCATAAGGTTACCCACGGAAAGTGCGTCAACCCTGCCTTCTTCTCTGCCCTTTATTTTTAGCCCGTGTTCGATAAACGCACGGTACGGACATTGATAATAATGCTCTAAAGTTGTAGGCGAAGTTACGTTTTTAACGAGTGAACGATTCCCGCTAAGACGCTTTTTAATTTCTTTATTCGCGCGGTTAAGTAGTTCGGTAAGTTTTTCAACCCCCACCGCTTGACTATACGACGACGGCACGGTAAAGTCGTAATGTTTTCCGTCCTGAATCGCCCCCTCGCTAAACTCTCCACACGCTTTTGCAAAACTATTAAGCCCTTGTTTTTGGGTTAAATATCCGTCGTATGCCGGGAAAGGTTGAACGTCAAACAATTTTTCTACGCACGTTAAAATTTCGCTTTTATAGTTGTGTTTGCCATCAACGTTAGAAAGCGGATAACTTAGGTATAGCGTGTCGCTAAACGACGCCATAGCCATTGCGGTATTCTCTCTAACACGATGGTTTACAACGCGAATTTTAGGCTCTACTAAAACTTTTATTTCTTGCAAACGGTTTATGTCCGCATCTGATAGCATTGCAACGTCGTCTTTAACGAAAGGCACGTCTACAGTAAGTCCCGGTGCAAAAAGTATTTTTGCTTTAGCCAAAGCCACTTCCTTATATCCACCTATAAAAACCGCATCGTTATACTGTGGAATTATTGAGAGTTTAAGTGCGTTAACACCACTTAAAAATACACTTTTATATTCTTGAATTGAAATTTTAGTATCGCCTAAAAGGGCATCCATCTCATCAAGAATTTTTATAACTTCATCATAAATTTGCCTTGTAACAGACGCCTGCTCTTTCTCTCCCACGTCATCTAAGGTATCGGCTAACTTATCAAGTTTATCTTTGACGTTTAAAGATAATAACATTTGATAAACGTCTTTAATTTCAAGCACGGGGCAAAGTTTTGCACGTATGCTTTCTAAAACGTTAAACTTTTCTTCATCTTCCTTTTCAAAAATGAATTCTTTAAATATTCTTCCGTAATTTACGTTATATTTAATCAAATAATTTTCAAACGTATCGGCAAGCGTTTTGTCTTCTATTACTAGCGGGTTTTTAATAAAACGAAGTAAAGAATCGCGCTCGTACCCCCTGCGCTTTACGTCTAAAAAGGCAAGCACTAACGCTACCAACGGATGCTCTAACGGGCTTTTTTGTTCGTCTAAAAAATACGGCACTCCAAGTTGCGTAAACGCTGATTTAATTTCATCGCGATAGTCGTCGGGGTTACTTATAGCGATACTTATATCACGGTAACGATATTTGCCGGAAATAACCGCACGCTTGATAATCTCCGCTATTTTGTTTATTTCTTCTTGCGGATTTTTGCATGATTCAACGAAAATTTTATCCGTATCGATTTTTTTGAATTTATCGTTAGGGTTTGTTTTCCCATATTGTTTTGTTTTTAACGTAGGATTAAAAAGATTATCTAATAAAAGTTCACCTTCTTGAGTGTAATCGCTTTTAATAAAATTTTGCTGTAATCTTACGCCCGTCTTTTTTGAAACCGCACGGAAAAAATCTGCCGTTTCGTTAACGAAAACGAAAGGATTATCCCCTTCAACCATAATCGCGGTAACGTTTTTCGCAGTTTTTATTATTGTTTCTATCGCCGAACGCATTTGCATAGTAAAACCATGGTAACCGACGATATATACGTTAGCGTTTTTAATCTTGTCAGAAGTCGCTAAAAGTTCGGGCAAATACGAAAGTTGCGAACTTTGGTCTTCAAAACCGTTTTCTATGATAAATTTTTCATATTCGCCGTAAACTAAAGCCACGTCTAAAAGTTTATTTTTCAATACGCCGTTAACTTGCTCCGTTGCGCCAAAAACGTCTTCAGGCATAATCTTTGCGCTTTTGAGTTGCATAATTAGTTCGTATAAAGCAACCGATAACGTCGTTTTATTATGCTTAAAACATTTTAGCGAACATTTTGCTAAAATTGACTTTACCGCCATTGCAGAGCCTTCTTTAGAAAGCATGTTTTGTAGCGTTTTTTCTTTACGCAAAAAACTACCGAACGAATACACGTCGGTATTAAAACTTCCGCCCACGTTATTGCAAAGCAACCTTTCAATCATAAGCGAAACTTTAGATTCGCAAAAGATAACGTTGCTCTCCGTTAAATCTTTTGAAGATTTTTCAACTTGTTCGTTGAGCGTACTAAAAAGATTAAAATAAGAATCAGTGGTTATTAGTTTAATCATACTAATATTGTAACATATTTTATAAACTTTTAAAGTTTTTTCTTATTAAGTTTTACAAATTTTTTTAATTGTGGTAAAATTAGATGAGAATTAAATATGGAGAGTAAAATGAAAAAGAAATTTTTAGCCCTTCTTTCGCTAGTTTTAGTAGCAATTTTTATGATGTTTAGCGGATGTTCGGGCGCAACGATTTTAACTTTTGAAAACAAGTTTTATGGAACAAGCGCCGTCCCTGTTGGCTATACGGAAACTGCTACTTATAAAGTTGAAAGCGGTGAATACGATACGTTAATTCGCGACAGTTCAATTTCCGAACAAACGTTAACTTACGATATTAGCGGAACTTTAACCACAAAACTTTTGGTTTATGATGCAAACCTTATATCAACCAAATTTAATGATGAAGGTATTGAAACCGATATAACTTACGCGGATAAAGGGCGTGTTTATTATTACGAAACAGTTTTGCAAGTTGACGCTAATTACACGATAAACGGCGAACAAATTCAATCACCAAGCGAAACAATCACAACAAAAATTTATTTTCTTGATATAGCACAATCGTTATCACCTATTTGGTCGCAAACAGTTGGCAACTACTCGTATTTAGTCGGTTCTACCGAAAGCGGTTTTCAAGTAAATAAAGTTGAAACTAAATATACGACCATTTATAATAAAAACAAATATTCAATCGCTCAAGAATATAAAATTTATAAATTTAACGAATCAAGTGACGTAACGCCTATACAAAAATCACACAATAAAAACTACACAGCCAAAACGATACTTGACAACAACCAACTTTTATTCGCGATAAGAAACTTCAAACCTGTTGAAAAAGATGCTAGCGCATATCTACCAACGCTTTCGCCCGTATACGGACAAACAACCACGCTTGCAGTTAAAAATATTGGAACTAAAACGGAAACGTTAAAAAACTTTAACGGAAACGTTGCTCAACTAGACGTTCCAGTAACCGAATACGAATTTTATGCAAGCTCAAACAAAAACACGGGCGTTCAAAAGTATGTTCTAGTTCAAAATGGCGTAGCAACAAATCTTCCTGCAAAAGCACATATCGTTAAATACGTTGAACCACTTACCATTTTAGGCGGAACTTTCCCCTGTATCGGAGCGTTGATTTATACTCTTAATTCAGTTGATATAGTTAATCCATAACGACTGACATAAAATAATACAAAACCGAAATACAATAAAAAAGGAATTTGCAAATTGCAAATTCCTTTTAATTTTTCTTTTGATAGTTTTATTTATTTAACGAATTCAGTTTCACCAAACATAAACGATAATTGATTATTATCAAAGCTTGAAGCGTTTAGTAATTCAAAAGTTTTATTTTCAATGCCAAAGTCAAAAGCGTATTCGCCGATTAATTGGTTATTAACTTTCGCTAAGTCAATTTTGTAATCTTCGGTTGCACCGAATTTTACCATTTTAGTACAGCCCTTAAATGCAAAATCTTTAACGGTTATAGCGTTAATCGCCAAAACTGTAACCGTATTTAATTTGCTGTTTTCAAAAGCGTTTTGATAAATGGTTTGCATGCTTGCTGGGATTTCTATACTTTTAATACCGCTATCTTTGAACGCTCTTTCGCCTATCGCAGTAATATTGCCTGAAAGAATAACCTTAAATTCGTTGGGTGTATCAAAACCGTTGAACGCATCCATAGGAATAGCATAATCTTCATTTGCAACAACTTTTATAGTCGTAAACGTTAAGGGAACATAGCAAGTTGTAGAAACGTCTGATGCGTTAGCAAAATATTTAGAATTAACTGCTACGCTAACGTCGTCGTATTCTTCCGTACCAAAGAAGTGCGCAACCGTTCTTGCTTTATTAATTGCTTTTTGCGATTGATTTGCCGAACCGGTTTGAGAATAAGTAGCATCCGAATTGAAATATTGACCGATAAACGGAACTGTTAACGTTTCAAGCGCGCCCATTTTAGCGAAAGCACCCTCGTCAATTTCAACAACTTTGTTCGAAACGGTCAAGTCTGTTATCGTGTTGTTACCAGCAAAAGCGTCTTTTTTAATTCTAATTTTCGTTGCGTCTGCAATATCAACGGTAACTTCAGTTTCTTCCCCAACGTATCCGCTTATAACGTAAACGCCGTCTTTAGTTTTTGAATATTTGAATCCTGCTTGTGGGTCACCTGGATTTTCCGGTGTGCAAGCAATCATACTTAAAGCCGTTAACGCACAAATAACGGATATCAATATTATTTTAAGAACTTTTTTCATAAAAACTCCTTGATAAACTGTTCTAATATACTCAATAATTCTAACATTTTACAAGGAATTTGTCAATAGATATATTTTATTAAATCGCTAAATTATTTTATTTTTATAAATTTACAAGCATAGTTGTTTAAATTATTACTTTGCCATTGAAAAAACTGTCGAAAAAGCCGTTAGTTCCCGCCCCTATTTTTTCAAAGCATCCCACCAAATCGTCGGGAGTAGCGTTTTTATAAATATACTCGGAATAATACTTTTTCAAGCCCGAAAAAAATCTTTTTTCGCCTATCGTTTTGCGTAAATTATCATACATTATGCAAGGTTTTATATATGCCATATTAACGTATTCGTATTCACTGTTAAAGTCTTTTAAACTTCTCAGCATTTTCGTGTCGACTTTGCCGAAAAGTTTATCAGATACCGTGCAAAATACCTTATACGTTTGCTCTGCGCTTTTAATCATATTTTCACGCGAAAGCCCGTATTCGCTAAAACGTTCGTAAAACAAAATAACAGAATATTCTGCAAGTCCTTCGTCTAAAAAACCGTATTCAATCTCATTATTCCCTACCGCCGTTTGCCACCATTGATGTGCAGTTTCGTGTACGATAACTTCGCCGTAAGCCCCTTCTTCAAGACAATCGCTAATCATAACTAGTGCAGGATACTCCATACCACCTTGCACGAATTTGGTTTGCGTTACCGAATAGGTAGAATACGGGTAACACCCAAACTGACTATAAAAAAACTCAAAACTTTTTACCGCGTAATCTAAAGACTGTTCGGGAGTTTTGTCATCATAGTAATAGTAATAAATTTCTACGTCGTTGCTTTTTTTATTAATCACTTGAAATTCTTTAGAAAGAACGAAAGCAAAAGAGCGTGCATTATCTAACTTGAATTTATACGTAGCAATATCTCCGTTTACGTTTTCAGAAATCTTTTGACCGCTTGAAGAAACAACGTATTCGCTATTACAACTAAAACTCACCTCGTAGTCTGCGCAATCGCTGTAAAAAGGGTCGCCTGCCGAATAATAAACGCATTCATAAAAACCGTCCTTATCTTTGACGCACAAAATAGGATAAAAATTCGCTAAATTTATAGTTTTAGCGTTATAGCCCGTTCTTGATATAACGTTAGCTAAATTAACCGTATACTCTATAACAATTTTTGCCCTTTCGTCTGGAAAAATTTCTGCAATTAACGGGACTAACAGAACGTTTTTATCTTCCCCTTCTATCGAAAAATCCACGTTTTGACCTTGTGCAACAACGTTTTTAATTTCTATATTTCCAAAACTTTGTCCGTTAGGATATGATTGAGAATAATTTTGAGCACTTACGGGCGAATATTTAGCATCCTTCCTATAAGCGTTTGCATAAAGATTAAATTTTAGAAAGTTAATTACCGTATCGGTATCATTATAATAATTTACAGTTTGAGTTGCCGTAAGAGTGTATTCGTTTAACGTTGCGTTAATTTGATAATGAGTGCGCGCACTTTGACCGTTTTTGCACCCCACGGCAAAAGGCACACACGCTAAAAGAAAAATTGCTACTAAAACAAAAGACGTTTTTTTCATAAAAAACCCCGAACAGATATTTTTTTAATATCTTATTCGGGGTCAAGCCTTTTAATAACCTAATATTTATTTTTCGTTAAATTCAAGATATTTAATCGGGTCGATTTTTTCTCCGTTTTCATACACTTCAAAATGCAAGTGTGCACCCGCTAAATGTTCTTGCCTATTTGAAACTGAAACTTCGCCTATAATATCACCTTGTTTAACTGCTTGTCCTTCTACTACGCCGTCTCCGTCAGCAAGTGAGTTGTATACGGTTTTAAGTCCGTTTCCGTGGTCTATGGTGATTGTAATTCCGCTTAATAGAGAGTTTACTACACTTTCTACTACGCCGTCGTAAACGGCCATAACAGCACTTCCTTCGTCTGCATAAAAGTCAATCGCTTTATGCGCTGAATATCTGCCTAACGTACTGTTCCACGCCATCGTTTCAACGTATTCGCCTATGCTAGAACTATTTGCAACGGGCATTATAAACGTGATAGGTTTAACTACCGGTTGTTCGGGTTGGTCAGGCTCAGTTGGCTCGTTCGGTTGAGTGGGATTATCCGGTTCATCAGGGTCGATAGGGTCGGTAATCGTAGGTCTATCTAAAGAGTTGCTCAAATCGTTGGTTTGTTTAATCAACATTAACGTTACTGAAAGCCCTACAGCAAGAATACACGCTGCTAAAATCAAATACAAGGCGTTTCTTCTCATAAAAGTTAAAAATCTACTTGGTTGTTTTTTCATAATCAATCTCCTTTTTTCTTTACGGGGTTTATTGCCACAATTAAAAAATAATATACCTGTTTTTTCTAAAAACTTCCAAAAATTATGGGAGCACCCACCGTAACTTGATTATTTCCGATAAATATCTGAAGATTTATGGTTTTATCTAAAAGCTTAAATCGATATTTAATTTTGGGCGAATACGCGTAATAAGATATTCCTTCTTCAATCTCTTCTATAAATACCACGCGCGCCGAATAGTCGCTTAAAAAAGCATTCATATCAAATGAATCTTTATCCGCCTTAAAACTTTCACCACGTATGTTAGTGTAAAACCAGCGCGAACCAACTTTTGCGTTAACTATATTAGCCGTAGATGATGCAGAATTTAAGTATAACTCTAAACAGTTTGAATATTTATAAAAAATAGGATACGATGAAAATGAGTAAAAGACAAAGATTAATAAAACTGCACTAAAAATCACCGTTAATCTTTTAAACATAAAAATACCCTCCGCGATTTACGAAGAGTATTGACTTGTTTTAATGATTTTATACACTTTATAATTTATAAATAAAGTTTTTTTCTTTTGCAAGCGTCAAAGCGTTTATCCCTAAAGAATATCCACACACGCTATAAATAGAATTAAATTTTTTCTGAACGGTTTTTTTTGTTAATTTCCCTTCTGTAAGTTTATTTATATCCATTACTTCATTTATAAAACTTTTAGATGCGTATAATAAAACGGTTTTTTTCTCATCGATAATTTTAAGATTTTTGTTTAATCTTGAAATAACGTTGGCTAATTTTTCGCCTGTAATCAGTTGAATTTTCTTTGACAACTTATTATAATCAATATCTTCTTTTAAACTGTTATTAATTAAATCTTTAACTATTTTACTTATCAAGATTAAAGCCGTCTGGGCGGATAGAGATTTATTAGATAATAAGCAAAATTCTCTTACGGAACTGTTTTCAAAAATTTTACCATCTAAAAGCAAATCGTAATAATAAAGTTTTAATAAACTTATAACGTTCGTTTGCCCCTTTTCCTTTTCAAGAAACTCATAAAGTTTGGCATCAACTATTCCGTTAATGCAATTAAACGCACAAAACTCGCTTAGCGAAAACTGCATTGCAATTACGTAAAGGTCTATTTTCGCCTTGTCATAATCGTTTAATACAACGTGTCTTTCGGTGTTTAGGTTAAAATTATCTATTGTTTGCAGGTTTGAAACGTATAATTTTGCATAAAAAATTTCTGGATACAAGCAATCAGCAATAAAAATAACACTTATTTTTCGTATTGTACTAAAATAAAGAGCAAAACTATATAAATCGTGGTCAAGCACGATAACAGTTCTCACGTCTTCAGAGAGATTGAACGCCCCGCACGAACTTGATACGGTAAATTGAAAATCATCTGCCACTACAAAACAAACTGTTTTATTCCCTAAACATTTAAGCTTGTCAACGTATTGTTTACCTATGCTTAAAAAAGTTTTATGCTTGCAAAATATCGCCACCTTTAAATACGGTGCTACTGACTTTAGCGCCTCATCAAAATTTGCCTTAGAATAAAAGATAACTTTATTGCCGTTTGAAGTTGCGTTTTTTTCTTTATTATATAACGTTTCTAGCGTTTGTTCGACGGTTTTTAAATTTAAGTTTAATTGGTTTACTAAATTATTTTCCATTTTAATCACCTACAAGCGTATAAATATTAATCAAAATGGTAAAAAATGTCAAGTGTAAACAATTTTTAAATAAAAAACGCCAAAATTAGACAATTTTATTGATTTTTCGCTATGTTTTTTAAAAAAATACTTGAAAAAATTTTTATATGTGTTATACTTATTGTATAATATGAGGAGGTTTGTTATATGAACAAAAATGAATTGGTAAGGGCAATTGCCAACAAGGCAGGCATCACGCTAAAAGATGCTTCCATCGCGCTTGACGGATTTATTGGCGCAATAACTGACGGACTTAACGCAGGCGAAAAAATCCAAATCTCAGGATTTGGAACGTTTGAAATTAAAACTAAACCCGAAAGAGACGGTTTTAATCCTAAAACCGGCGAAAAAATCAGAGTTTCTGAAACAAAAATTCCTGCATTTAAATTCGGTAAAGCTTACAAGGATTCTTTCAATTAATTTTAAAACGTTAAAAACGCGACGAAAATTCGTCGCGTTTTTTATTTTTAAATTTATTATTTATTTGCCTGCAAATTTATTTTTAATAAAAGTCATTGTGTCAAGAAACGACTTTCTACCTTCTGGCACGAACATCCCGTAAAGCGGATAAACGTGAAACATCTCACGCTGAACGTCTAAAACGACTTCCACATTGTTTTCCTTTAACTTTTTAACAACCGTAAGCGTATCATCAAGCAACATCTCGTGTCCACCGACTGCAAAATACATTGGCGGAAAACCGTGAAATTCACCATACACTGGTGAAACGTAAGGGTCGTATCTATCAGCATCACCTATAAAGCAGAATATTTCACCATTTAATAATTTTTCTTGGTCTTCTATGCTTGCTATCTTGCCTTTTTCTCCAAACAATATATCGTTAGCATAGTTTGCTTTATAACTTTCGCCTTTACCCGTCATATCTGCCCAAGCCGAAAAACAAAATGCAGCTAGTGGCATTTTGAATCCTTCGTCGCGAATTTTAAGTAGCAATGCTAAAGTCAAGTTCGCGCCCGCAGAATCACCACCGATTATAATATTTTTGGGGTCGTAACCTTGATTGTCAATAAGATCGTGCCAAACGTCTAACGCTTCGTTTAACTGCGTGGGATATTTATATTCCGGAGCCGTACGATAGTCTAATAATATTGTATCCGCACCTGTATATTTCAAAAATTGCGGTGCTAGTTTTCTATATAACGAAACTAAGCCTGAAATATACGCGCCACCGTGTAAGTAGTAAATAACTTTTTCGCTTCTTTTAACACCACTTTTAAAAACTTTTTCGTACTTCGTGCCTTTTTTAGTAACGACTTTTTCTAGCGAATAACCTAAAGGACATTTGTCGTTCATAGCAACGGAGGCTAATTTATTCATTTTTTCAACTGCGTTTGGATTTTTATTGGGATTTAAGTTGCCCATTTTACCCAAATACATTTTAGTTAATTTTCCTCTAATTGACGCCATAATTCACCTATGAACAAATTCTATCACACTTGCAATTATTTTTCAATAAGTTCATAGCACAAAAATAATAAAATTTTTAAAAATTTTGGTGATAAAAAAGGCGTAGAAAAATCTACGCCTTTATTTACAAGTATTAACTTAAACCGTAATTATTTAACGATTTTAGCAACAACGCCTGAACCAACGGTTCTGCCGCCTTCACGGATAGCGAAACGGAGACCTTCTTCCATAGCGATAGGAGTGATGAGTTGAACGTTCATTTCAATGTTATCACCAGGCATAACCATTTCTACGCCTTCAGGAAGTTTGATTGAACCGGTAACGTCGGTAGTTCTGAAATAGAATTGAGGACGATAGTTGTTGAAGAACGGAGTATGACGGCCACCTTCTTCTTTGGTAAGGATATACACTTGACCAACGAAATCAGTGTGGGGTTTTACTGAACCGGGTTTAGCAATAACTTGTCCACGTTCGATGTCTTTCTTGTCGATACCACGGAGAAGAGCACCAACGTTGTCACCAGCTTGAGCTTCGTCAAGAAGTTTACGGAACATTTCAAGACCGGTAATAACAGTATTTCTGCTTTCTTCAGAAAGACCAACGATTTCAGCGGGATCGTTAACTTTAGCAACACCTCTTTCTACACGGCCGGTAGCAACGGTACCACGACCAGAAATCGTGAATACGTCTTCTACAGGGAGAAGGAAGGGTTTAGCTTCGTCACGTTCAGGAGCAGGAATGTAGCTGTCTACAGCGTCCATAAGTTCTTTAATGCATTGAGTTTCAGGTGCGTTGATAACAGCGTCGCCTTCATTTGCTTGAGCGCATTCAAGAGCTTTAAGAGCAGAACCCTTGATGATGGGGGTATCGTCTCCGGGGAAGCCATATTCAGAGAGAAGTTCTCTGATTTCCATTTCAACGAGTTCCAAAAGTTCGGGGTCGTCGAGTTGGTCACATTTGTTCATGAATACAACGATATAGGGAACGCCTACTTGACGAGCAAGAAGGATGTGTTCTCTGGTTTGGGGCATCGGACCGTCGGTAGCAGCAACTACGAGGATTGCGCCGTCCATTTGAGCAGCACCGGTAATCATGTTCTTAACGTAGTCAGCGTGTCCGGGGCAGTCAACGTGTGCATAGTGACGGTTGTCGGTTTCATATTCAACGTGAGAGGTGTTAATTGTAATACCTCTTGCCTTTTCTTCAGGTGCTTTATCGATTTCATCGTACTTCATTTTCTTAGCTTGACCCTTAGCAGCCATAGTCATAGTGATAGCAGCGGTAAGGGTGGTTTTGCCGTGGTCAACGTGGCCGATGGTACCGATGTTAATGTGCGGTTTGTTTCTTTCGAATTTAGCCTTTGCCATTATAGTTTCCTCCAAATTTTCAAATAATGATATAATTTTTTATTTTTTGTTTTTTATTGATTTTTTTAAGCTATAACTCTATTTTACAATAAATTAGTTTAATTGTCAACAGTTAATTATGCTTTTTTACCCATAATCTTTTCAGCAACTGACTTGGGAACTTCCGAATAGTGGCTGAATTGCATTGTGTAGTTACCTCTACCTTGTGTTCTTGAACGCAAGTCGGTTGCGTAACCAAACATTTCTGCAAGCGGGATGTGTGCGTCGATAACTTTTACACCGTTTCTATCGTCAGTGCCTTGGATGATACCGCGACGTGCGGTTACGTTACCCATAAGGTCACCGAAATAATCATCCGGCGTAACAATTTCAACTTTCATTACCGGTTCTAAGAGAACGCTCTTTGCTTTTGCAAGACCATCTTTAAGAGCCATTGAACCAGCAATCTTAAACGCCATTTCAGATGAGTCAACGTCGTGGTAACTACCGTCGTAAACGGTTACTTTGAAGTCAACTACTTCATAACCTGCTAAAATACCGTTTTTGCTTGCTTCCATAATACCCTTGTTGATAGGTTGGATAAATTCCTTAGGAATTGAACCGCCAACGGTTTCGTCAACGAATTCGTAACCTTTACCGGGTTCTTGTGGTTCAAGACGGATTTTACAGTGACCGTATTGACCGTGACCACCAGATTGACGCTTGAACATACCTTCAGCTTCAACAGCTTGGCGGATAGTTTCTTTGTATGAAACTTGGGGTTTACCAACGTTTGCTTCTACTCTGAATTCACGGAGCAATCTGTCTACGATAATTTCAAGGTGAAGTTCGCCCATACCTGCGATAATGGTTTGACCAGTTTCGGTATCGGTGTGGGTTTTGAAAGTGGGGTCTTCTTCTGCAAGTTTTGCAAGAGCAAAGCCCATCTTTTCTTGACCTGCTTTAGTCTTGGGTTCGATTGCAACTTCGATAACGGGGTCTGGGAATTCCATTTGTTCGAGAATAATTTGATTACTTTCGTCACAAAGAGTATCACCTGTCGTCGTATCTTTTAAACCTACGAGCGCGCAAATTTCACCAGAGTATACAGCATCCACTTCTTCTCTGTGGTTAGCGTGCATACGAAGAATACGTGCAACTCTTTCTTTTTTGCCCTTAACGCTGTTGTAAACGTAAGAACCAGTTTTGAGTACGCCTGAATAAGCACGGAAGAACGCAAGTTTACCAACGAACGGGTCAGTCATAATCTTAAATGCAAGACCGCTGAAAGGTTGTTCGTCACCAGGTTCTCTGGTTGCTTCTTCGCCTTTCAAGTTAACACCGCTTACAGCGCCTACGTCCAAAGGACTTGGAAGGTATGCAACAACTGCATCAAGCAAGTTTTGAACACCTTTGTTTTTGTAAGATGAACCGCAAAGTACGGGAGTAACTTTCATAGCGAGAGTTGCTGCACGTAAACCTTTTTTGATTTCATCAATAGAAAGGTCGCCTTCTTCAAAGAATTTTTCCATCAACGCGTCGTCGGTTTCAGCAGCTACTTCAACAATTTTTTCCCTCAATTCTTCAACGAGGTCTTTCATATCTGCAGGAACGTCGGTTACGTCGATTTCTCTTCCTAAGTCGTCAAGGTAGATATAAGCCTTTCTTTCGATAACGTCAACGATACCTTTGAAAGTATCTTCCTTGCCAACGGGGATAACGATGGGAAGCGGATTGGTGTGCAATCTTTCTCTCATCATATTAACGGCGTTATCATAGTTAGCACCGTTAATGTCCATTTTGTTAATGTATGCGATACGGGGAACTTTATATTTGTCCGCCTGACGCCATACGGTTTCACTTTGGGGTTCAACACCGCCCTTTGCACAGAAAGTAGCAACGGCGCCGTCGAGTACACGGAGTGAACGTTCAACTTCAACGGTGAAGTCAACGTGTCCGGGGGTATCAATAATGTTTATACGGTGACCCTTCCAATAGCAAGTGGTCGCAGCAGACGTAATGGTGATACCACGTTCTTGTTCTTGAACCATCCAGTCCATAGTAGCGCCACCCTCGTGGGTTTCACCTAACTTATGGGTTTTACCGGTGTAGAACAAAATTCTTTCGGTGGTGGTAGTTTTACCAGCGTCAATGTGCGCCATTATACCTATATTTCTGGTTACACCCAAATCAAAATCTCTCGGCATAATGAATCTCCCAAATTAAAATCTATAATGTGCGAATGCTTTGTTTGCTTCCGCCATTCTATGTGTATCTTCTTTCTTCTTAACAGCGCTACCGGTGTTGTTGAAAGCGTCTACGAGTTCAGCAGCAAGTCTTTGTGCCATTTCTCTTTCGCCTCTCTTTCTAGCAGCAGCAACCAACCATCTGATTGCAAGCGTCTGTCTTCTTTCAGCACGGATTTCGATAGGAACTTGATAGTTAGCACCACCGACTCTCCTTGCCTTTACTTCTACCATAGGCATAATGTTGTTAAGTGCTTGAGCGAACATTTCTCTGGGGTCAGCACCGACCTTTTCAGCAGCCGCAGTAAACGCTTCGTAAACAATGCCTTGCGCAATACCCTTTTTACCGTCTAACATAACTTGGTTGATGAGTTTGGTTACAACCTTATCGCTATACACGGGATCGGGCAAAACGTCTCTTTTTGCAATATTGCCTCTTCTTGGCATATTAATAATCCTCCTTTAATAATTTACGCTGATATGCGAGCGCACGCATTAAGGGTAAACCCTTGTTTTTAGTACAGCTATCACTTGCCTCTATTGAGGTAGCGAACCTTCTGTCTTTCGACATACTGCCTACCAAATCGGGTTAATTTTCCGAATTCCGATTATAAGTAGGTAATAGATAAATTTAACTTGCTGTTAAATAGTTAAACTTATTTAGGTCTCTTAGCGCCGTATTTAGATCTTGATTGTCTACGTTTTGCAACGCCGGCAGTATCAAGAGCGCCACGAACGATGTGGTATCTTACACCAGGTAAGTCTTTTACCCTACCACCACGGATAAGAACAGAGCTGTGTTCTTGAAGGTTGTGACCTTCACCGGGGATGTAAACGATACCTTCAGCTTTGTTCGTCAAACGAACACGAGCAATTTTACGCAAAGCTGAGTTAGGCTTTTTAGGCGTAGTGGTCGTAACCGTCAAGCAAACGCCACGCTTTTGGGGACATTCTTCCAAAGCGGGTGATTTTGACTTGTAAGTTGCTTTTGCTCTACCTTGTCTGATTAACTGTTGAATTGTTGGCATATCGTACCTCCTTTACTTATTTCGGATATTCAGAAAACGGATTCGGAAATTTCCGTTTTTAGAAACTGTTTTAGTTTGTTTTTTTGTTTTTTCGGCGAGCAAATTTTCTACACTCGCCGAAATATAATTTTACCATTTATCGCCTTTTTAGTCAATCAAAATCATACTGATTAACGTTTTTTTTGACGACTTTTTATCGGTTTAATATTATTCTTGCTCTTCTTCTACCATAGGTCTAGAAATTACCGTTTGAGGAGCAACGTTTTTATAATTCTTTATGCCCGTACCTGCGGGGATAAGTTTACCGATAATAACGTTTTCTTTAAGACCGATAAGCGGGTCAATCTTGTTCTTAATAGCTGCTTCGGTAAGAACTCTTGCGGTTTCTTGGAAAGACGCTGCAGATAAGAAACTTTCTTTAGCAAGTGCAGCTTTGGTGATACCCAAAAGAATTCTCTTACCTTGAGGCGGAACAAGACCGTTTTCAAGTGCGTTCAACGTTTCTTCTTCAAACTTGTGAACGTCAAGTTTTTCACCAGGAAGAATATCCGTTCCACCAGGATTTTCAACTTGAACTTTCTTCATCATTTGACGAACGATAATTTCAACGTGTTTATCGTTAATATCAACGCCTTGTGAACGGTAAACGCTCTGGATTTCACGTAAAATATAATCTTGAACGCCTTTAATACCTTTAGTCTTTAAGATATCTTGCGGATATACTGAACCGTTGGTAAGAACCGAACCGGGTTCAACCCTATCGCCAGCCTTAACGATAACGCCCGTACCGAAAGGTATGGTGTAATCTTGTCTAGCGCCGTCGTCCGTCTTAACTATTACGTGAATAATCTTGTCTTTTTCTTCTATTTCAACCTCACCACTGTGTTCGCAAACGATTGCAGCGTGTTTGGGTTTTCTAGCTTCAAAAAGTTCTTCAACTCTAGGAAGACCTTGCGTGATGTCGCCCGTACTTGCGATACCACCGGTGTGGAACGTACGCATGGTAAGCTGTGTACCAGGTTCACCGATAGATTGCGCAGCGATAATACCAACTGCTTCACCTATTTGAACGGGGTTGTTGTTACTCATGTTTTTACCGTAACACTTAGCGCATACGCCGTTTTTAGCCTTACAAGTAAAGATACTTCTGATTTCAACTTCTTCAATACCGAGTTTAACGATAAAGTCAGCATCGTCTTCTGTAATCATTTCGTTAGCTTTTACGATAACTTCGCCCGTTTCGGGATTTAAGATATCTTTAACGGTGAATCTTCCTGCGATACGGTCTCTAAGACCTTCGATAACTTCACCTTTGCTACCCTTGATAGCAGACACTTTTACGCCCTTAACAGTTTCGCCGTTATTTGCAAAGCAGTCTTCTTCTTTGATGATAACTTCTTGCGATACGTCAACTAAACGACGGGTCAAATAACCTGAGTCAGCCGTTTTAAGAGCGGTATCGGCAAGACCTTTACGTCCACCGTGAGAAGAAATGAAGTATTCTAGAACTGAAAGTCCTTCACGGAAGCAAGACTTAACCGGAATTTCAATGGTTTTACCGTTCGGGTCGGTCATAAGACCACGCATGCCAGCAAGCTGTTTAATTTGGTCCTTAGAACCACGCGCACCGGAGTTAGCCATCATAAGAATCGGGTTGAACTCGTCGAGCGTATCCATAAGTTTATCGGTAACGTCGTCGGTTGCCTTTTTCCAAATGCTAACGACTCTCTTATATCTTTCTTCGTCGGTTATATAACCTTTCTTGTATAAGGTTTCAATCTTAAGAACGTGTTCTTCTGCTTCTTTAAGGATAACAGCTTTGTCCTTGGGCATATGCATATCGAATACGCTAGTAGTAATTGCGCCAACCGTTGAATACTTAAAGCCGAGCGCCTTGATTTCGTCAAGAACGTCTGCAGCACTGCTTGCGCCGTGACGCTTAAAGCATGCACCCACGATTTTTTGCAAGTCTTTTTTGCCTACGAGTTTATCTATTTCGTATTTGAGATAATCTTCTTTAGTTTTTCTTTGGGCAAAGCCTAAATCTTGTGGAATAGCTTGGTTAAAAATGATTTTACCAACTGAAGTTTTTACTCTGCCCGTGATTTTTTCGCCGTCAACTTCTACCGTACGACGAACGATAATTTCATCTTGCAAACCGATTTCTTTGGTTTGATAAGCCATAATAGCTTCTTCGGGCGAAGTGTATGAAACTGTGTATTCAGGAACACCGTAAACCGTGCCGTTTTCGTCTTTTCTACCCTTTTCGTTGTATTTTTCACCGATTTTCTTCTTGATAATAGTGAGATAATACGAACCCATAACCATGTCTTGAGTAGGACTCATAACGGGCTTACCGTCAGAAAGTTTCAAGATGTTGTTTGATGCGAGCATCAAGAAACGCGCTTCTGCTTGCGCTTCTACCGAAAGCGGAACGTGAACTGCCATTTGGTCACCGTCGAAGTCGGCGTTGAACGCACCGCATACTAACGGGTGAAGTTTAATTGCTCTACCTTCGATAAGGACGGGTTCGAACGCTTGAATCGACAATCTATGAAGCGTCGGTGCACGGTTAAGCATAACGGGGTGGTCTTTAATAACCTCTTCAAGAACGTCCCAAACTACCGTCTTAGCGCGTTCTACCGTACGCTTAGCGTTTTTAATGTTGTGGCAAATGTTGTTTTCCACAAGTTTTTTCATAACGAACGGCTTGAATAATTCAATAGCCATTTCTTTAGGTAAACCACATTGATAAAGTTTTAGTTCAGGACCTACGACGATAACTGAACGACCAGAGTAGTCAACACGTTTACCGAGAAGGTTTTGACGGAAACGACCTTGTTTACCGCGAAGCATACCTGAAAGTGATTTGAGTTCACGGTTGCCCGCACCGGTAATAGCCTTGCCGTGTCTACCGTTGTCGATAAGTGCGTCAACGGCTTCTTGCAACATTCTCTTTTCGTTTCTTATAATGATTTCGGGCGCACCCAAATCCATAAGTTTTTTCAAACGATTGTTACGGTTGATAACCCTTCTATAAAGGTCGTTAAGGTCAGAAGTAGCGAATCTACCACCGTCAAGTTGTACCATAGGACGAAGTTCGGGTGGGATTACGGGAAGAACGTCTAAAATCATCCATTCGGGACGATTACCACTCTTTCTGAAAGATTCGATAATTTCAATTCTCTTTACCGCACGGATTCTTCTTTGACCAGAACCGTTTTCTTCAATGATTTTCTTGGTTTCTGCACTTTCTTTATCAAGGTCGATAGCCATCAAAAGTTCTTTGATAGCTTCAGCACCGATACCCGTTTTGAAAGAGCCTTCGCCGTATAATTCTTCAGCTTCGATTTTTTCTCTATCACTGATTACTTGTTTGTATTGTAAAGGAGTCGTACCCGGGTCAAGAACAACGTGGCTTGCAAAATATAATACGTGTTCCAAAGATTTGGGGCTCATATCAAGCATTAAGCCTATTCTTGAAGGAACGCCCTTAAAATACCAAATGTGTGAAACAGGCGCAGCGAGTTCAATGTGCCCCATTCTATCACGACGCACTTTAGATTTAGTAATTTCTACGCCACACTTGTCGCAAATTACACCTTTATAACGGATACGTTTATATTTACCACAATGACATTCCCAGTCTTTGGTCGGTCCAAAAATTCTTTCACAGAAAAGACCGCCCATTTCGGGTTTTTGAGTTCTGTAGTTAATGGTTTCAGGCTTAGTTACTTCGCCGTAAGACCATTCTCTAATTTTTTCGGGAGAAGCTACTCCTATTTGTATTGAATCAAAATTGTTAAGTTCAAACATAATTTTCCTTTAACCTCCCCATTATAACTCGTCGTCTTCAATTTCGATATCTTCGAAATCGTCGTCAAAATTGCCGTCAGGTATAGTCGTGTCGATTTCATCGTCGTCATCGTCGAACATACCGTCAAAGCCGAGTTCGTCACTAAGTTCTTCGTCGCTGTCTGCATCTTCAAGAACGGTTTCACCGATATCCGTTGCATCAAAGTCGTCGATAGAAACTTCATCGTGAACGGCTTTTTCACGAACGAACGGCATATCGTCGTTATCGCTTTCGATAAGGTCTTTAATAGCGAGTTCTTCTTTGTTTTCAGTAAGAACTTTCATATCAAGAGCTAAACTTTGCAATTCTTTTAGAAGCACTTTGAACGCTTCAGGAATACCAGGTTCGCTGATATTAGTGCCTTTAACGATTGATTCGTAAGTCTTTACCCTACCAACGATATCGTCTGACTTAACGGTGAGAATTTCTTGAAGAATATGAGCTGCGCCGTATGCTTCGAGCGCCCAAATTTCCATTTCACCGAAACGTTGTCCACCGAACTGTGCTTTACCACCGAGCGGTTGTTGCGTTACTAAGCTGTAAGGACCGGTCGAACGCGCGTGAATCTTATCGTCAACAAGGTGGATAAGTTTAATCATATACATTTGACCAACGGTTACCCTGTTTTCAAACGGTTCACCCGTTCTTCCGTCGTAAAGTTGAATTTTACCGTCAACTTCGCCGTCGGGATTAACTATATTGTTTTCGCGGAATAATTCTTTAATATCTTTTTCGGTTGCACCGTCGAATACAGGCGTTGCAATCTTCCAACCAAGTTGCTTACATACTAAGCCCAAGTGTACTTCAAGAACCTGACCGATGTTCATACGCGAAGGAACGCCTAGTGGGTTAAGCACGATTTGGAGCGGAGTACCATCAGCCATAAACGGCATATCCGATTCAGGCAATATTCTTGAAATAACGCCTTTGTTACCGTGACGACCAGCCATCTTATCGCCGATTGAAATCTTTCTCTTTTGAGCGATATAAACTCTAACGAGTTTGTTTACGCCGGGAGCGAGTTCGTCTTTGTTAGCGCGAGTAAAGATTTTAACGTCTACAACGATACCACCTTCACCGTGCGGAACTTTAAGTGAAGTATCTCTAACTTCTCTTGATTTTTCACCGAAGATTGCGCGTAAAAGTCTTTCTTCGGGAGTGAGTTCGGTTTCGCCCTTAGGCGTAACTTTACCAACTAAGATATCACCGCTGTTTACTTCAGCACCGATTCTAACGATACCATCTTCATCAAGGTCTTTAAGCGCGTCTTCACCAACGTTGGGGATATCACGCGTAATTTCTTCTTCACCAAGTCTAGTATCTCTAGCTTCTATTTCGTGTTCTTCAATATGGATAGTAGTGAACACGTCTTCTCTAACTAATTTTTCTGAAAGAAGTATAGCGTCTTCGTAGTTATAGCCTTCCCAGCTCATAAAGCCTACGAGAATATTGCGTCCGAGCGCAAGTTCACCGTTCTTTGTTGAAGGACCGTCGGCAATAGTTTGACCTTTTTCAATTCTTTCGCCCTTGTCGACGATAGGTCTTTGGTTAAGGCAAGTGCCTTGGTTACTACGTTCAAATTTCTTTAAAATGTATTCTCTTTCATTACCATCGTCTTCTTTAATAACAATAAGGTCACTAGCAACCGACTTAACAACGCCGGCGTTAACAGCGTTAACCATTACACCCGAGTCGTAAGCGATTCTTCTTTCAATACCCGTTGCAACGATAGCGTTTTCAGGACAAAGTAGTGGAACTGCTTGACGTTGCATGTTTGAGCCCATTAGCGCACGGTTGGTATCGTCGTTTTCCAAGAACGGAATAAGCGCGGTAGCAACTGAAATCAACTGTTTAGGCGAAACGTCCATGTAGTCCATTTTTTCTTTAACGTCTTCGGTAATTTCATCCTTATGACGGCAAGAAACACGTTCGTTTACGAAATATTTATTATCGATAAGCGGTTCGTTTGCTTGTGCAACGATATAATTATCTTCTTCGTCAGCAGTGAGATAATCAACTTGTTCAGTAACGACCGTTTCGATAACGCCGTCGGCGTTCATAGTATGTTCAACTTTTCTATACGGAGATTCAATAAATCCGTATTCGTTAACTTTCGCGTATGCAGCAAGTGATGAGATAAGACCGATATTTTGACCTTCAGGGGTTTCTATCGGACACATTCTGCCGTAGTGAGAGTGGTGAACGTCACGCACTTCAAAGGTTGCTCTATCACGGTTAAGACCACCAGGACCTAACGCAGAAAGTTTTCTCTTGTGAGTAAGTTCTGCAATCGGGTTAGTTTGGTCCATAAATTGTGAAAGTTGTGATGAACCGAAGAATTCCTTAATAGCCGAACTTACGGGGCGTACGTTGATAAGACCTTGTGGAGAAACGTCTTTGGGGTCTTGCGTACCCATTCTTTCTCTGATAACTCTTTCAAGTCTTGCAATACCGATACGGAATTGGTTTTGTAAAAGTTCGCCAACAGAACGAACGCGACGGTTACCAAGGTGGTCGATATTGTCAACAGTGTTGATGCCGAAAGCAAGGTCAAGGTTAACAGATACCGACGCAACGATATCGTCAACTGTGATATGCTTATGGTTGAGTTTGTCCATAAGGGGACGAAGAACTTTTTTGTCTTCAGCACTAAGCGTTTCAGGAATTTGTTCGCCGTTAACGATATCGTAATATTTAACGCAAGCGTTAACAAACTTAATTCTAACTTCACGTGCCTTTTCTTCGTTCTTTCTATCTTCAGGTTTTTCTTCAGCGGGTGATTTTGCTTTCTTTTCTTCAAGATAGAAAAGCGCGTTGATATCTTTCTTTAAGATTTCAGCAGTTTCTTCTACCCCGTTCTCTTTTGCCGTATCAGCAACGGTTTTAGAGAAAGAAATCGTGGGATAATAAACGTAATCTAATAGGCCGAACAATCTAGGATTGATTCCGGTAACTGCATTAAAGTCAACTACGTTATTAGCAATTATTTTATGTTTTTCGCCGTCGATTAAAGCGACGAAAGTATTTATACCAGCATTTTGAATTTCTTCAGCTTGAGCCTTAGTAATAACTTGACCTTCTTGAGCCAAGATTTCACCGTCGGGACTGATAACAGTTTCAGCAGAAATTAAGCCAACGATTCTCGCACCTAATCTCAAACGCTTATTGAACTTATATCTACCAACCCTAGCAAGGTCGTAACGACGTGCGTCGAAGAATAAGTTCTTAAGGTGTTGTCTAACACCGTCGTCTGTGGGAACTTCGCCTGGACGTAATCTTCTGTAAAGTTCGATAAGGCTGTCGCTTTCAGATTTGCTAGTATCTTTTTCAGCGGTATCGGCAATCATCTTATTGCCGGTGAAAAGATTGTTAGTGAGCTCGTCGTCACTGCCAAATCCTAGCGCGCGGAGAAGAACGGTAGCAGTAAGCTTTCTAGTTCTGTCAACGCGAACCCAAAGAACGTTTTGAGAATCTTGTTCAAATTCAAGCCAAGCGCCCCTTGACGGGATAACGGTAGTGTTGAAAAGTTTTTTACCAGACTTATCAACTTCAGAACCGTTGTAAACACCGGGAGAACGAACGAGTTGAGAAACGATAACCCTTTCAGCACCGTTGATGATGAAAGAACCGTTATCGGTCATAAGCGGGAAATCGCCCATGAAAACTTCTTGGTCGATAACTTCGTCCGTAACTTTGTTAACAAGTCTAACTTTTACGCGGAGCGGAAGAGCAAAGGTTGCGTCCCTATCTCTACATTCCTTCTCGTCGTACTTGGGCTTGCCGTCAAGACTGTAATCCAAGAAATACAGTTCGAAATGGTCCGAATAGTCTGTAATCGGAGAAAAGTCTTCAAGCACTTCGCCGATGCCTTCTTTAATGAAAGCGTCGTAGGAGTCCTTCTGGATTTTGACAAGGTAAGGTAATTCAATAGCTTCTTTAATCTTGCTAAACGTTTTTCTTTGAACCTTGCCACATACAATTTCGGGTAGAATACGTGTCATCAAAACACACTCCTTAAAAAATTATTACAATAATCAGTCAACAAGTTTACAATTCCACAAATATATTGTATAATAAACCTTGTTGAGATAAGGTTTTACCTAATCTTTCGCCTTTGCGCTTTCCTTTAGGAAAACGTTATTTTTCAAAGTTGAATTTTGAAAAAAGGCGACAAGATGCGATAATAACCTATCATAATGCATTATACAATGTTAAAACATTTAGTAAAGAAAGTCAAGCAAAAAAAGGGAAATTTAAAAATTTTTCTAATTTTCTCTGATTTTCGACAATTTCCGTAGTAAAATAGGTATAATATGAGAATAGATAAGTTCTTAAAAGTTTCAAGATTATTAAAAAGGCGCACTTTGGCTAACGAAGCTGCTAGTGGCGGTAGAGTTAGCGTCAATGGAAGAGCAGTTAAACCTGCTTTTCAAGTAAAAGTCGGCGATATAGTTGAAATCGGCTTTAATAGTGGCGCGGTTAAGTTTAGAGTTCTTGAGATTAAAGAAACGGTTAGAAAAGAAGATGCCGATAAACTTTACGAAATTATTAACGAATAATTACGGAGCGATAAAATGAAGGTTTCATTAATTCTTGCTTGCGCAGGCAGAGGTACGCGCGCGGGCTTTAATAAAAACAAACTTTTAATTGACGTTGACGGTCTACCCTGTTTTGAAAAAACTTTAAGCGTTTTTTCACAAAGCAAATTTATTGACCAAATAATAATTACCGCTAGCAAAACAGATTTTGATTTGATATCTGATTCAGTTAAAAATATCGCTTTGGTTGTTGAGGGTGGAAACACTCGCACGCAATCGGTAAAGAACGCACTTGAAAAAGTTACGGGTGATATAGTTCTTATTCACGATGGAGCAAGACCTTTCGTAACTCAAAAAGTTATTAAGGACTGTATTGAAACGGCAAAAACTTTCGGTAGCGCAATCCCCGTAGTTCCCGTACGCAATACCATTATAAGAAAAACCTTAAACGATGCGGGCGACTACGTTGGAAAATCCGAACTTTATTCCGTTCAAACGCCACAAGGTTTTAACACAAAACAAATAATTAACGCGTACGCGCACGCGGGCGAATGCACCTTTAACGATGACGGCGAAGTTTATAAAGCACTTTACGGCAAAGTTCATCTGTTTGAGGGCAACGCAAAAAACGTTAAACTAACTTTCCCTGAAGATTTCAATTGCACTACTGAAAAACCCGAATATCGTTTCGGCACGGGCTTTGATTGTCATAAGTTAGTGGAGAATAGAAAACTTATTTTAGGCGGAGTGGAAATCCCCCACGATAAAGGACTTTTAGGTCATAGCGACGCAGACGTTTTAACACACGCTATTATGGATGCAATACTTTCTGCCCTATCCCTACGCGATATCGGTTATCATTTTAGTGATAAAGACCCACAATATAAAGATGCGTGCAGTATGGATTTATTAACGAAAGTTATTGATATGATAAAAGATAAAGGATATAAAATTTCTTCGGTTTCGGCAACCGTAATGGCGGAAAAGCCAAAACTACTAAAACACGTACCTAATATAACCCAAAATCTTGCAAACGCATTAAATCTATCGGTTGATAAAGTAGGAATTGGCACAACCACGCTTGAAGGCTTGGGCTTTGTTGGACGCGAAGAAGGAATTTGCGTTCACGCAACCGCGACGCTAAAAAGTATTTAATAAAAATATAAGTCAAAAGCACCGTTCGAATCTTTCGAACGGTGCTTTTTAGTATTTGCTTACTATACGCTAAAAGCCACTTGAAAATCAAGTGGCCTTAACTTTAAATTCATAGCCGAAAAATATTCGGTAATATTTTAATCCGAATTAGTTTTTCTTTTCTTTCTTAGATACGTCAACAACCTGTTTGCCGTTATAGTAACCGCATTTGGGGCAGACAACGTGAGACGCTTTGAGTTCGTGGCATTGGGGGCATTCCGAAAGGTTCGGTGCATCTATTTTCCACTGTGCAAATCTCGTATTGGTTCTTTGTTTTGACGTTTTGCTTTTTTGTACTGCCATTGTTCTATACCTTCCCTATTATTTTTTACATTTACATTCACTATCGTTTAAGTTGACCCCACATCCCACGCATATTCCTTTGCAAGCATCATCACAAAGAAAACTTATGGGTGCGTTTAACGTTATAAGGTCGTCCACGATAATAGCTAAATCAACCGTATCGTTTTTTAGCGAATAACCGTCTTGATTATTTTCTTCAACTGCTTCTGCAAATTGAGCAGTGTAATAATTTTCAGTATCTTTAAGACACCTGGTACACTCGCCTTTAATTCCAAAAACTACTTCACCTTCTAAATAGCAACTGTGTTCGCCCGTTAGCGAAATGCTACCTACAACTTTGACAGGAGCAATTAATTTTGCCGACGGAATTTCTATTAGTTCCGTTTCCGGTGAATATTCAAAGAAAAAATCGCTTTGGTCTTTTCCGCTTCTTTTCAGTTTCCTAAGGTCTAATATCATAATACCCCTAACTTAATAAGCCATACAAGTATATACTATTTGTCGCTTATTGTCAACGATTTTTAACTATTTTTTTCGATTGACTCTTTTGCTTATTTGTTTGCGGTAAGAATTTTGGTTTCTCTTGCTATTGAAAGTTCTTCGTTTGTGGGAAGAACGATAATCTTAACTTTGCTGTCGTCAGCGTTCAAATAGCCGATACCCGAATCGTAAGATAAGTTCTTTTCTTCGTCAAACTTAGCACCGCAGAATTCCATACCTTCCATAACTAAACGACGAATTCTGGGCGAGTGTTCACCGATACCACCGGTGAATACTACCGCATCAACACCGCCTAAAACAGCAATATAGCTACCAACGTATTTTTTAACCCTGTATGCAAGCATTTCAAGAGCAAGTAGCGCTTTGTCGTCACCATTTGCAACTGCAGCTTCCAAATCACGCAAATCGCTTGAAATTCCGCTAACACCTAACACGCCGCACTTTTTGTTGAGATAATTTACAACTTCTTCAGGTTTAAGGTTGAGTTTTACTCTCAAGTAATCAACTGCCGCAGGGTCGATATCGCCACTACGCGTTCCCATAACCAACCCTTCTAACGGAGTAAAGCCCATTGAAGTATCTTGGCATTTGCCGTCTTTAACAGCAGAAATTGAAGAACCGTTTCCAAGGTGGCAAATAACAATTTTTGAATTTTCTTTGTTGAGAAGTTTAATAGTTTCTTCGCTAACGAACTTGTGTGAAGTTCCGTGGAAACCGTATTTTCTAATTTTATGTTGTTCGTAAACTTCGTAAGGAATACCGTACATATATGCTTTTGCGGGCATAGTTGAGTGGAAAGTCGTATCAAAAACGGCTACCATCGGAACGCCTTTCATAACTTCACGGCAACTCTTGATGCACGCGATATTTCCAGGCATATGTAAAGGTCCAAGTTCAGCGTTCTTTTCGCAGATTGCGATAACTTCGTCATCGATAACTACTGAACTGTGGAAATCTTCTGCCGAGTGAAGAACTCTATGTCCTACCGCACCGATTTCATCAACTGATTTAAGCGCGCCGTTTTCTTTATCGAGCATAGCCTTTAAAACAAGTTCCATAGCTTCTTTATGAGTGGGCATATCTTGTTCGATAACGAGTTTTCTATCGTCGAAAGTTTTTTGCGTAAGTATACCACCCTTAGCGGTAATACGTTCGCAAACGCCTTTCAAAACTACGCTTTCGTCTTCCATATTTATAAGTTGATATTTAAGAGATGAACTACCTGCATTGATAACTAAAATTTTCATTTTTATATTTTCCTTTTAGGTTTTTATATTATTTTTTTTCGTTGAACTTTATCCAAGTTGATTTTAAGGTTTAAGCATAAACCAAACGTGCAAAACGAGTAATTTACGCTGGCACATACGCCTGTATGCAACCAAGTAAACGCAAGTGTTGCGCACGCACGACGCTTAAAGGACTTAAAATTATTTAGCTTGGAGAGCGGTAATTGCTATAACGGCAATAACGTCATCACTATTGCAACCACGAGATAAATCGTTGATAGGTTTAGCAAAGCCTTGACAAATAGGACCGAGAGCCATATAGCCACCGAAACGTTGTGCGATTTTATAACCGATGTTACCAGCGTTAATATTAGGGAACACGAATACGTTTGCGTTACCTGCAACGGGTGAATCGGGTGCTTTTAATTTACCAACTTCGGGAGCAACAGCAGCGTCGAATTGGAATTCACCGTCAAGCGCAAGGTCGGGTGCAGCAGCTTTAGCAATAGCCGTTGCTTCTTGCATTTTGGGAACTGATTTGAAGAACTTATCGTCGTTACCAGAACCTTTCGTTGAGAAAGAGAGCATTGCTACTCTAGGTTCAATACCTGCAATATTTTTTGCCGTTTCAGCAGAAGAGATTGCTATATCAGCGATTTGTTGAGCATCGGGTTCGATATTGATAGCGCAGTCTGCAAATACTGCAACGCCATCGGGATTATACTTGTTTTCACCTTCGGGTGCAACCATAATAAACGAGCTTGAAACGGTGTTGATTCCGGGTGCAGTTTTAATAACTTGTAAACCGGGACGGAGCGTGTTAGCCGTAGAGTGACAAGCACCTGAAACTAAACCGTCAACGTCGCCTGCCTTAAGCATAAGTGCAGCGTACATAGTGTAATCTTTCAATATGCTCTTTTTAGCAGCATCAACGTCAGGATATTCGGGTTGACCAGTCTTTTTGTTGATTTTGCCAGCTCTTGCATTAAAAAGCATTTCAGCATAAACTTCAGTTTTATCATAAGTGACGGGGTCGATAACCGTAACGCCAGAAAGGTCAACTTCAGGGTTTGCTTTAGCGATTTCTTCGGGGTTGCCGAGTAGAACGACTTTAGCGAGTTTTTCTTTAACTGCTTGAGCAGCCGCGATAACAACTCTGCTATCTTCACCTTCGGGAAGAACTATGCACTTATTGAGTGCAGAAGCTTGCTTTTTGATATTTTCTAAAACTTGAGACATAATATTTATCCGCTCCTTTAAAGTTTTTAATAAAAATCGTTTTGTAATTTGTTACAAAATAGTGTAAAATATTATTACCTTTTTATTTTACAACATTTAATTAAAAAAGTAAATAAATAGTTTGAGGTTTTTAAGATTTTTATGAAAATTTGCGCTTGTATTGCTGAATACAACCCTTTCCATCTAGGGCATTTGAAACATATTGAATATATTAAAAACCAACTGAAAGCTGAAAAAGTTATAGTTATAATGAGCGGTAACTTTACACAGCGCGGTGGAGCTGCAATTTTAGATAAGTTCACGCGCGCAAAACACGCAATTATTGCAGGGGCGGATGCGGTTATTGAACTCCCAACGGTTTTTGCAATAGGCAATGCCGAAGTTTTTGCTAAAGGCGCAATAAACATCATAAATTCGCTTGGTGTAGTTGACGGCATTTGTTTTGGTGTTGAGAGCGGAACTAAAGACGAATACGTTGCTTTAGCGCAAGCACTGAACGACGAAAGTAAAGAGTTTAAGCGCGTGCTGAAAGAAAAATTAGACAGCGGAATTTCGTTAGCAAAAGCAAAGTTTGAAACGGTTAAAGCGTTGAACGAAGATAAGTTTAATGCCGAACTTATCTCTTCCCCCAACAATATTTTAGCTGTTGAATACGTTAAAGCAATTTTAAAAAGCAAAAAGCACATTGAAATATACCCTATGCATCGCGAGGGCGACCATAACGATAAAACGCTTAAAAAGAAAATAACTAGTGCAACGAGTATTAGAGAAACACTTAAAGAAAAGAGCAAGAAGAAAGTTAAGAAAAACGTGCCTAAATTCGTTTACGAAGACCTAAAAGAATACCCCGTTATTTTTGAAAAGTTAACGATGGCTAAAGTTTTATCTTCAACTACTGAACAACTTAAAAATCTTCCCGATTGCACGGAAGGGCTTGAAAACAGAATCAAAGCGTTCAGTAAAGACAATCACACGGTTGAAGAACTTATTCAAAAAGTTTGCACAAAACGCTATACGTCGTCGCGTATTCGCAGAATACTTACAGCAAATCTTTTAGGAATAACTAAAGAACTTACCGACGATTGCTTAAACGAAAAACTTTACGCAAAAATTCTTGCCGTAAATTCCGAAAGTAAAGATTTAATCTCCCTTTTATCTTCAAACGCAAGCGTGCCGATACTGACTAGAAAGAGCGATACGGCTTTGCTTAAAAAGACTGCATTAAAATGTTTTGAAGTTGACGTTTTAGCAAACGACTTATATTCGCTTGCTACCGACCAAAAACAAAACGAAAACAAAATGGATATAATTTAACTAATTAATAAAACGTTAAAAGCGACGGTGAAAATTCACCGTCGCTTTTTTTGTTTCGCTATAAATTATTATTCGTAAAACAAATCGTTTGCTTCTATTTGTAAAACATTTAAAATTTTATAAATATCTTCTATGCAAGGTTCTCTTCTACCTTGTTCCCAATTAGCATAAGTGCTTACAGGTATTCCTAATTTTTCGGCAATGCTCTTTTGCGACAAATTTTTTTCTTCTCTTAACTCTTTTAATCTTTTTACAAACGTTTCTCTAAACAACTTTTTTTCGGCTCTCATATTTACCACCTTTTTGTAATTATATCATTTGATAGTCAAAATGACTTGACAATAGTCATAATGACTACTATAATATTGTTAAAAAATAATTACTATAGGAGTTGACAATGAGTAACAAATCAGCAATTAGGAATATGATATTTGAAGGGCGTGGATGTAATGATAATGTCAAACCGACAAAAAAATATTACGAATATTTAGATATAGTGATAGAAAACGAAGAATTTTTTTAAAAGAAATAAAAATAGACAAAAGAATTTATGAACAATTCAAAAAATATCAGCAAGCCATTGATGATTTTAATCTAGAGGAGTGCATCATGCATTACGAAGAAGGTTTTCGTTTTGGAGTGCTATTAGGATTAGACTTAGTAGGTTATATTAAGGAATAAACCTTGTAAAAGAAAAGCACCGACGGGTGTGTAAACTACACATAACCGCTGGTGCTTTGATGTTTAACAAAATTTACGAAGCATATAGCCCTTAAAATTAAACGTTGCCTTGTGCCTTCATAGCTTCGGCTACTTTTAAAAAGCCTGCAATGTTTGCGCCTGCCATATAGTTGCCGGGCATACCGTATTCTTTAGATGCGTCGTCACAAGCTTTGAAGATTGATTTCATAATGCCGTGAAGTTTTTCGTCAACTTCTTCAAATGACCAAGAAAGTCTAATTGAGTTTTGGCTCATTTCAAGTCCGCTAGTAGCTACGCCACCTGCGTTTGCTGCTTTTGCAGGTCCATAAAGAAGACCGTTAGCAAGGTAGGTGTCGATTGCTTCGGGAGTAGAAGGCATATTCGCACCTTCTGACAATACTTTACAACCGTTTTTAACCAAGATTTTTGCACTTTCGCCGTCGATTTCGTTTTGAGTTGCGCAAGGAAGTGCGATATCGCAAGGAATAGTCCAAATACCTTTGCAACCTTCGTGATATTCTGCGCTCGGACGATAGTTGAGATATTCTTTAATTCTCTTTCTATCAACTTCTTTGATTTGCTTAACAGCATCAAGGTCAATACCGTCTTTATCGTAAATGTATCCGTTACTATCAGACATAGCAACGACTTTTGCACCATATTCGGTAGCTTTTTCACAAGCGTAAATAGCAACGTTACCAGAACCTGAAACGAGAACGGTTTTGCCTTCAAAACTCATACCGTTTGCTTGAAGCATTTCGTTGGTAAAATAGCACAAGCCGTAACCTGTTGCTTGCTTTCTAGCAAGTGAACCACCGTAAGTAAGACCTTTGCCGGTGAGAACGCCCACCCATTCGTTTTTAATTCTCTTATATTGACCGAACATATATCCGATTTCTCTTGCGCCCGTACCGATATCTCCAGCAGGAACGTCAAGGTCTGCACCGATATGACGATAAAGTTCAGTCATAAAGCTTTGACAGAAATTCATAATTTCATTATCAGATTTGCCCTTGGGGTCAAAGTCGGAACCACCTTTACCACCGCCCATAGGAAGAGTGGTAAGACTGTTTTTAAAGGTTTGTTCAAAGCCTAAGAACTTGATGATATTAAGGTTTACAGACGGATGAAGTCTGATACCGCCCTTGTAAGGACCGATAGCTGAGTTGAATTGTACTCTGAAGCCCCTATTAACGTGCGGTTTGCCGTTGTCGTCAACCCACGGAACTCTAAAAATAATTTGTCTTTCAGGTTCAACTATTCTTTCAAGAACACCTGCATCAACAAGGTCTTGTCTTTTTTCAATAACGGGTTCTAACGTTGAAAGAACTTCAGTTACTGCTTGAATAAATTCGGGTTCGTTTGGATTTCTTTTTTCTAACCTTGCGAGAAGGTCAACTAAATATGCGTTTTTAATTGCCATTATACTATTTCCTCCGATAGTTTTCTATTATACCTTACGAATTATAACACATTTTTAAAAAATGTGCTACAAATTTTTCATAACAATTTTTTATAATTCGTATTGTTAACGTTGATAATTATATAATTATAACTTATATATTGCAAAAACTATACCTAAAAACATTGTTGCAGGTCGATAAAAATTGCAAAAGCCATAATCAAAACCAGACCTACGGCATGGATTAAACCTTCGACTTTGCGGTTGAGCGGTTTTCGCCTTATCCACTCGATAGCGGTAAACACAACCCTTGACCCATCCAACGCGGGTATAGGCAATAGGTTAAACACGGCAAGGTTTACGCCTATAAAGGACGCGATATTTAAAAGATTTCTAAACCCGCCTACTTTTATTGCCGTAGCGGTAACCGATATAGTAGTAACCGTTCCCCCGAGCGAGCCTATCCCTAAAGAGCCGTTTATAAGTTGACCTAAAACGGTAAATATACTGCCCGCAACTTTAAACGAATACACGACGCTTTTGCCTAGCGTTTGTAAAAACCCAAATTTAACGCCCGTTTGATAAAGTCCCGATTCGGTAATTTTGCCTGTTTGACTATCCGTTTTCATTTGAATACCCAGCGCGGTATATAACGGCGACAAATCTTCAACGTTTTTATAATCAGTATCTGCACGAAGAAGAAGGTCGATAGTTTTCATTTGTCCGTTGCGCATAACCGTAAACCTCACGGTGTCGCCTGCTTTTTTATCGGCAGTCGAGTTCATAAGGTCGGTAATTAAATAAACGTTTTTGCCATTAGCAGTAAAAATTATATCTCTATCTTGAAAACTGTTTTCTACCGTATAAATCGGGTCGGCACTATGCTCGGTATTATAAGCTATAAGCATAGTTTGCCCGTAACTAAAAAACATCGTCGCGATAATAAGAAGCGCCAAAAGATAATTCATAAACGCGCCGGATATCAACACTATTATTCTTTGCCAAGGTTTTCGGTTGTTAAAAGCAGTCGGGTCGTCGTCATCCTTGTCTTCGCCCTTAAACGCGCAAAACCCACCTATAGGAAAAAGGCGAACGGAAAAAATCTCGCCCGTCTTTTTGTTTTTACGCTTAAATAGTTTTGGCCCGAATCCAATTGCAAATTCTTCTATACCAAACCCGAATATTTTGCCTGCTATATAATGCCCTAATTCGTGCACGGTTATCATAACAAGCAAAACTAAAACCGCAAGTAAAATATATCCGATATAACCTGCAACTTCTGAAAATGATGCTAAAATTAAACTACTCATTTCACCCCAAACAAAGCCTTAACGTAATTTCTTGCAAATTCGTCTGCACTTTCCAAATCTTCAAAATGAACGTGGTGTCCACCATAATAAGATTGCAAAGCGCCGAATATGGCTTTATAAATATCAAAATAACCGATTTTATTTTCTAAAAACAATTTTACTGCCTGCTCGTTAGCACCATTTGCCACCGCAGGATATTGCCCGCCTTCTTTGGCGGCTGTCAGCACAAGATTAAAACACGGAAAACGCTGATAATCAACGCTAGCGAAAGATAGGTTCTTTATTGCGCTAAAATCAAGCGATTTAACCCCCGAATTAATTCTTTCTGGATAAGTTAAAGCAAGTTGAATAGGTAATTCCATTGACGGAAACCCTAGTTGTGCCATAACCGCACCGTCGTTAAGTTCTACCATAGAGTGTACTATACTTTCCCTATGAATAATAACGTCTATTTTGTCGAAAGAAGTATTATATAGCCATTTAGCCTCAATAACTTCAAAAGCCTTGTTAACGAGCGTTGCACAGTCAACCGTAATTTTTGCACCCATATTCCAGTTGGGGTGCATAAGCGCGTCTTTCGCGGTAACGGTTTTGAGTTTTTCCATATCAAAATCTCTAAACGCGCCACCACTTGCCGTTAAAATAATCTTATTAAAAGTCGCGTTAAAATCAAAATTTAAGCATTGCCAAATTGCAGAGTGCTCACTGTCAACGGGCATAATTTTCACGCCTTTTTCTTTGGCTTTTTCCATAACCAACTCACCGCCGACAACCAAACTTTCTTTGTTTGCAAGCGCGATATCTTTGCCCTTTTCTATTGCGTCTAACACGGCTATAATACCCTTAAACCCAACTAATGCAACCACAACGATATCCGCGTCGTCAATTATAGCGTTAGTAAAAGCATTTTCTCCGCTGTAGAATTCAATGCCAGACGACAAATTATCTTTCAAGTCTTTAGGCTCGTAAGAAAGCGTTGCAACTTTAGGCTTAAATTCGTTTACTTGATTATAAAACTCGCCGACGTTACTACCGGCGGCGAGCGAAACAATTTTAAATTTATCACTGTGACGGCGCACTACCGAAAGCGTTTGTTTGCCGATAGACCCCGTACTACCAATTAGAGCGATTTTTTTCATAATTTACCTTAAAATATTAAAAATAACAAATATATCAAAACTACCACGAAAGCCGTGCCGTCAATTCTATCCATAACGCCACCGTGCCCCGGTAAAATATTGCCCATATCTTTTATTCCGACTTTTCGTTTAATAAAACTCTCGAACAAGTCACCCAAAATATTGACAATACTGCCAAGCACACCCGCTATTATAAAAACTACGATAGGCGATAAATAATAAGTATTTGGCAAGAATATCCAACAAACTATTAGCGCACCGAGTATTCCTCCAATAGTTCCACCGATAGCGCCTGACCAAGTTTTTTTAGGGCTAAGTTTCGGGCAAAGTTTAGGACCTTTAAATAAACTACCTACAAAATAAGCAAACGTATCCGAAAAAGGCGATATCACGAAAGATAATAACAAAATTATAAATCCACGCGCGCTATCGTTTGCAAGTAACGTTGTAAATATAAACACGTACGGATACAAATAAGGCAATAACGTGAACGAATAAGTTTTTATGCTTTTTTCTTTAGCCACTAAGCAAGTTATAACGGCTATAATAATTCCTAACGCTAATAAACTTAATCCAAAAATCCAACCGATACCGTTTAGCAAATACTGCCCTACGCAATATAGCGGAACGCATACTATTCCTAACGTTACCGCATAATAAATCGTATTTTTAACAGAGAAAGATTTAACAGCCCTTGCCACTTCAAAAGTTCCAACGGCTGATAAAAACCATATTAAAATATTAAATAGGCGTGGGTCAACGAGTTGCCTTAACAAAAAGAAACCCGCCATTACAAGTACGTATCCCGTGCCGGTAATAGTTCTTTTAAGCATATTAAATCTTTCCAAAACGGCGTTTTCTTGTGGAAAACTCCGCCATTGCTTTATCAAATTCAGTTTCGTTAAAATCTGGCCACAACACGTCGGTAAAATAGAGTTCGCTATACGCGCCTTGATATAATAAGAAATTAGAAAGTCTAAGCTCGCCACCCGTTCTTATAATCAAATCGGGTTCTCCGAAAGGCGCAGTATAAAGATGTGCGGAAATCTCATCCACGGTAATCTCTTTCCCTTCGTCAATAATTCTTTTTACAGCAGAACAAATTTCTTGCCTTCCACCGTAGTTGATTGCAATTATCAAGTTAAAGCCCGTACAATCACTACTCTTCTTTTCGCAATCGTCTATTGCCGAAACAAGTTCATCAGATAGTTTATCCCTCTCCCCTATAACTTTTAAGCGCACGTTATTTTTGAGCAGTTTTTTAGTAAACTTTATTATATAGGCTTTAAGCAGTTTCATCAATTCGTCGACTTCTTCTTTAGGTCTAGCCCAATTTTCAGAAGAGAACGCGTAAAGCGTGAGTGATTTAACCCCCGACTTAAATGCGTGGGAAACTATCATATCGACGTTTTTAGAGCCTGCACGGTGTCCAAATGAACGCTTTTTACCTTGTAAAGTCGCCCATCTTCCGTTGCCGTCCATAATAATGCCAACGTGGTTAGGAATTTTAACCATTATACTGAAAGAATATCCTTTTCTTTTTCTGCGCAAAGTTTATCGATTTTTTCAACGGTTTCAGCAATAACCTTGTCAACTTCCTTTTCGCAAACAGCGTGTTCGTCTTCAGAAAGTTCTTTATTGTTTTTCATCTTCTTTAACGCATCCATACCGTCTCTACGAATATTTCTTGCTGCCACCTTAGAATCTTCAGCCATCTTTTTGATTTGTTTAACTAATTCTTTTCTTCTTTCTTCCGTAAGTGCAGGGAAAACTAATCTAATAACCTTACCGTCGTTAACGGGAGTAATACCGATATTTTCAGCTAAAAGTTGTTTTTCAATAACTTTGAGCATATTAGCATCCCACGGTGCGATAACAAGGCATCTGCCTTCGGTTACCGAAAGATTGCCAACTTGATTGATGGGCGTAGGCGTTCCATAATAGTCTACTAAAACTTTATCTAGAATATGCGGATTTGCTCTACCTGCACGAATAGTAATATATTCGCCGTTTAAAACCGAAACGGTCTTTTCGGTTTTTTCCATTATTTCCATCATTATCATTTCAAATTGTTCGTTTTGAATTGCCATAATTATATTCTCCTTTATGATTACTATTTTATAAGCGTACCGATTGTATCGCCTGTTACTGCACGCATAAGTGCGTTTTCTTCAAACAATCCAAACGCTAAAACGTGAATATTGTTTTCCATACAAATAGTGATTGCAGTTGTATCCATAGCCTTTAAGCCTTGAGCAATAAATTCTTTATACGAAATAGTATCAAGTTTTTTAGCGTTAGGGTTTACCTTGGGGTCGGAATCATAAATACCGTCAACGTTTTTAGCAAGAAGCAATACTTCTGCGCCGATTTCAGCAGCACGTAACGCTGCGCCCGTGTCAGTCGTAAAATACGGGTTACCCGTACCACAAGCAAAAATAACTACTCTACCTTTATTTAGGTGCGACATTGCCTTTCTTAAAATATACGGTTCGGCAACTCTAGTCATAGTTAGTGCCGTTTGAACGCGTGTGGGAACGCCCTTTCTTTCTAATGCGTCCTGAACTGCAAGCGCGTTAATAACCGTTGCGAGCATACCCATATGGTCTGCGGTAGTTCTATCCATTTCTTTGCCTTGTCTGCCACGCCAAAAGTTACCACCACCAACGATAATACCAATTTCAACGCCTAATTCTTTAACCGCGATAATTTGATTAGTAATATCGTCTAAAATTTGTTCGTTAATGCCGTTACCTTGTTCGCCTGCAAGTGCTTCGCCAGATAACTTAATGATTACCCTTTTGTAAACTGCTTTTTGCATAATAAAACTCTCCTTATGCGTTTAGGAAAACTCCCAAACTATTCCTAATTATTATATACTTTTTTTTGCCTTTTGTAAATACCAAAAAGGATAAACGGCAAAAAAATAATTGCGAATACTCAGATTTTTAATATTTTTTTATCTCCGTACAAAAAAAGCACCTTGCAAATGCAAAGTGCTTTTATCTTTATCGTAATTATTTCTTCATTTGAGCTTCTACTTCAGCAGCGAAGTCGTCGCTTCTCTTTTCCAACCCTTCGCCCATTTCAAAGCGAGTGAAACGTTTGATAGAAAGAGCTTTACCCATCTTGTCAGCATAACTCTTAACGAGTTTTTCAATGGTCAAGCTGGGGTCTTTAACGAACGCTTGGTTCAAAAGACAGAATTCTTCGTAATACTTTTTAACTCTACCTTCAACCATTCTATCAACGATAGCAGCGGGTTTGCCTTCATTAAGAGCTTGAGCTTTCAAAATTTCCTTTTCGTGTTCGATAACTTCTTGGGGAACTTCTGATGCATTCAAATATAAGGGTTTAGCTGCTGCGATTTGAAGAGCAACGTCGTGTGCGAGTTCTTTTGCAGAATCACAAGTGCAACCTTCAACTTCAACTAAAACACCAACTTTACCACCCATGTGGATATAGCTTTCAACGATACCGTTTTCGCTTACGTATTTAGCAAAACGACGGATAGCGATTTTTTCACCAATTTTAGCGGTAGCAGCAATCGTTTCTTCGTTTTTAGCAGCAACGAGTGCATCGATATCAGCAACTTCGTTGTTTAATACGTATTCAGCAACGCCGTCAACGAATTCTTTATATTGGTCGCCCTTGGCAACGAAGTCTGTTTCACAGTTAACTTCAACTAAAACACCTGCATTACCAGCAACTTTAGCAGCAACAACGCCTTCAGCAGCGATTCTTGAAGCCTTTTTAGCTGCGGTAGCAATACCTTTTTCTCTTAAAAAGTCAACGGCTTTTTCCATATTGCCTTCAGTTTCTTTAAGTGCCTTTTGGCAATCTGCAACGCCTGCCCCCGTCTTTTTACGGAGTTCCATTACGTCTTTAGAAGTAAACATATCTTTATATCTCCCTTAAACTTTTAGATTATTTTTAATTATTCAGCTTTTTCAGCTTCTACAGCAACTTCAGCAACTTCTTCAGCAGCGAGTTGTTCGCCTTGGTTAGCTTCGATAACAGCGTCAGCAACTACGCTAGCGATAAGTTTAACTGCTCTAATAGCATCGTCGTTACCAGGGATAACGTGGTCGATAAGGTCAGGGTCGCAGTTAGTATCGGTAATTGCAACGATAGGAATATTAAGTTTTCTAGCTTCCATAACCGCGATATCTTCTTGAGCGGGGTCTACGATAAACATAAGACCAGGAAGAGTTCTCATTTCACGGATACCACCGAGGTTGGTTTCAAGTTTATCCATTTCGGCTTTGAGTTGGCTTACTTCTTTTTTGGGAAGTAAATCAAATTCACCCATTTTTTCCATGTTGTTGAGTTTGTTAAGTCTTTCTACTCTTGACCTGATAGTTTTGAAGTTGGTAAGAGTACCGCCGAGCCATCTAGAATTGATGTAGTATTGACCGCATCTTTCAGCTTCTTCTTTGATAGCGTCTTGCGCTTGTTTTTTGGTACCAACGAAAAGTACGCTCTTGCCTTTCTTTACGGTTTCAACAACGAAAGGATATACGTCGTTTTCGATAAGTTCAACGGTTTGTTCAAGGTTGATGATATGAATACCGTTTCTTTCACCGTAGATGTACTTTTTCATCTTGGGGTTCCAACGTTTGGTTTGGTGACCAAAGTGCACGCCTGTTTCCAGGAGTTGTTTCATAGTGATAACTGCCATAATAAATACCTCCGTTCTGCCTCCCCGCGGTAAGTGTTTTTAGACGGTTACATTTCCGACAGAAAAGTTTATTTTCGGAAACACGAAAACCTGTCCGTACGCACGGGTGCGAATTTTTGCTTGTATATTTTAGCATAATTCCCTTTTTATAGCAAGGATTTTAACCCACTTTTACTTAAATTTACATAATTTTCACTTGTTTTTCACCTTTTCTTTATTCTTTTAGAATAAACAACATAAAAAGCCGTTCGTTCGAACGGCTTTTACGATTAAATTTATTTTTTTGGTATTAATACATACCGCCCATACCACCGGCAGGCATTTGTGGAACTTCAGGTTCTTTTATATCAGCAATAACCGATTCGGTAGTTAAGAACACGCCAGCAACTGATGCTGCATTTTCAAGTGCAGACCTAGTAACTTTCGTAGGGTCGATAATGCCACTTTCAACCATATCAGTATATTCGTTAGTGAGAGCGTTAAAACCAAAATTCGGTTTATCGGCTTTCAACACTTCGTTAAGAATTACCGAACCATCAAGACCTGCGTTCAATGCGATTTGTTTAAGCGGAGCTTGAACGGCTTTAAGCACGATTTCCGCACCCGTCTTTTCGTCGCCAGAAAGGGTTTCTATATGTTTTTCAAGCGTTTTGATTGTAGAAATAAGCGCAATTCCACCACCGGGAACGATACCTTCTTGAACGGCAGCCTTTGTTGCGTTAAGAGCGTCTTCAATGCGGAGTTTCTTTTCCTTCATTTCAATTTCCGTCGCAGCACCAACGTTAATTACTGCTACGCCACCTGCAAGTTTAGCAAGGCGTTCGTGCAATTTTTCTCTATCGTAATCAGAAGTGGTTTCTGCAATTTGCGCTTTAATAGCTTGCTTTCTTGCTTCAATTGCTTTAGCATCGCCCGCGCCGTTAATAATGGTCGTATTGTCTTTATCAACTTTAACCGTACCTGCACGACCTAACATATTCATAGTTACGTCTTTGAATTCATACCCTAGTTCGGAAGAAATAACCGTACCACCGGTAAGAATAGCAATATCTTCAAGCATAGCTTTTCTTCTATCGCCAAAACCAGGTGCTTTAACTGCTACGCAGTTGAATACGCCTTTGAGTTTGTTTACAACAAGCGCTGCAAGAGCGTCGCCTTCAACTTCTTCAGCTATAATCAAAAGTCTCATACCTTGTTGAGCAATAGGCTCGATAACGGGCAATATTTCTTGAATAGAAGAAATCTTTTTATCAGTAATCAAAATAACGGGTGATTCCAAAACCGCTTCCATTTTATCGGTGTTGGTAACCATATACGCCGAAGCATAACCCCTATCGAATTGCATACCTTCAACAGTAGAAAGTTCGGTTTTCATAGTTTTACTTTCTTCAATAGTAATAACGCCGTCTTTGCCAACTTTTTCCATAGCTTCAGAAATAAGCGCGCCAACGTTTTCATCACCAGCAGAAATAGACGCTACTTGACCAATTGCGTTCTTATCCTTAACAGGTTTAGAAATATTTTTAAGTTGTTCAACGGCAACTTCAACAGCACCTGCAATACCCTTTTTCAAAATAACGGGATTTGCGCCTGCCGCAACGTTCTTTAAGCCTTCGCCAATCATTGCTTGCGCAAGAATAACCGCAGTGGTCGTACCGTCGCCGGCAACGTCGTTAGTTTTAGTAGAAACTTCCTTAACGAGTGCAGCACCCATATTTTCAAACGCGTCTTCAAGTTCAACTTCTTTAGCGATAGTAACGCCGTCGTTAGTGATTAGCGGTGCGCCAAACTTTCTGTCAAGAACGACGTTTCTGCCCTTAGGTCCTAATGTGATTTTTACGGTATCAGCAAGCGTATCAACACCTTTTTGAAGTGCTTTTCTCGCTTCTTCGCCGTGCTTTAATTGTTTTGCCATAACTTGCCTCCTTAATCTTCAACAACCGCCAAAATATCGCTTTGACGGATAATGGTCAATTCTTTGCCGTCCACCTTAAATTCACTGCCGGCATATTTAGAGTAAAGAATTTTATCCCCTACCTTAACTTGCATAACGATTTCTTTTCCATCGATAACTCCACCAGGACCAACTGCAATAATCTTTGCCATTTGTTGCTTTTCCTGCGAAGCCGTGGGAAGAATAAATCCACTTTGCGTCTTTTCTTCCATTTCTAAACTTTCAACAACTACCTTGTCGAATAAAGGTTTAACCTTCATTATATATTCCTCCAAAATATAAATCTTTAATCAGTTAGCACTCTCATCGTTTAAGTGCTAACAATAATTATACACAGGCAAATGATTTTGTCAATAGTTTATGGCTAAAATATCCATTTTTTTAAAAGTATTTTTTAGCGCGAAAAATTTTTTGACAAAAAGAAACAATATTCTAGTTAAATAACTAAGGGCTACCTCTACGGTAACCCCTTAAAACTCGTAACGCACTTTATTAATTTTGTAAGCAATTTGTGTAATTTAATTTTAAGATATACCGCCTTAGGTTGTAAATTAGTAGCGATAAAACAAAAGCGACCTTGCAAAATGCAAAGTCGCTATTGATTTTAAGCTGTTTGATAAAAGAAATTATTCAGCAACAACGGTAGCGCCAACTTCTTTGAAACGAGCGATGATTTTGTCAGCTTCTTCTTTGGTTGCGCTTTCTTTGATAACGCCCTTAGCTTCAACGAGAGCTTTAGCTTCGCCAAGACCCAAAGAGGTGAATTCACGAACTGCTTTGATAACGTCGATTTTCTTGTCGCCAATTTCTTTAATAGAAACCTTGAATTCCGTTTTTTCTTCAACGGGAGCAGCAGCTGCTGCAGCGGGAGCAGCAGCAACAGCTACGGGAGCTGCAGCGCTAACGCCGAATTCTTCTTCCAAAGCCTTAACGAGTTCGTTAAGTTCTAAAACCGTCATACCTTTTACTTCTTCAATCATTTTTTGAATGTCTGCCATTTTTCTATCCTCCATTGATAACTTTTAAATTTAATTTTTTTATTTTTTAATGTTTTTCGTCGTCTATCCGACTGTCTTAATACTCAAAATTATTGAGCTTTTTGTTCTGCAATCGCATTGAGAGCGATAACCAAACTTCTCGGCATAGCAGAAAGTACGCCAACGAAATTGGTAAGGGGTGCTTGCATAGAACCGAGCATTTTTGCAATAAGTTCTTCTTTGCTGGGCATAGCTGCAAGTGCTTTAACACCTTCAACGTCTACCTTGCCACCGTCAACGAAAGCGCTCTTAACCGATACTTTTTTATCGTACTTCTTAACGGCGTCGATAATAACTTTTGACGCACCCGTTTCATCAGGTCCGAAAGCAACTGACGTAGGACCGTTAAGGTCTTCATCAAAATCAGTAATTCCGAGGTCGTTAAACGCACGTTTAATTAAAGTGTTTTTCAAAACTTTGTATTCAACGTTGTTTTTTCTGAATTCACGACGAAGTTCGGTGTCTTCAGCAACTGATAAACCTTCAAACTTAACGAAAACTACAGATTTTGCATTTTGAATTTTTTCTTTGATTTCTTCAACAACTAGTTTTTTTGCTTCAAAATTTGCTGACATTTGTATTACCTCCTTAATTTAATGAAAAAGCCCTCGCATCCAAAGCAGAATACGAGGGCGCATAAAATACACCTTAAAAAGTATCTGCCTCGGTTGGTCTGTGAATATTCACAAGTTAAACACCTACTGTCTTGGGCTATTTAATTTACTTGTTTAGTATATCACTTTAATTTAGTCTTGTCAACTAAATTTTAGCGTTAATTTTAACGCCGGGGCCCATCGTGCTAGCGAGTGAAACGCTCTTAACGTATTGGCCTTTAGCAGCTGCAGGTTTAGCTTTAACGATTGCTTCCATAAGTGCTTCGTAGTTTTCTTTAATCTTTTCTTTACCGAAAGATTTTTTACCAATTGCACAGTGGATAATAGCGTTTTTGTCAAGTCTGTATTCAACCTTACCAGCTTTGGTATCTTTGATAGCCTTAGCAACGTCCATAGTAACGGTACCAGACTTAGGGTTAGGCATCAAGCCTTTAGGACCTAAAACTTTACCGATACGACCAACGAGACCCATCATGTCGGGAGTGGTGATGATTACGTCGTAATCAAACCAGTTTTCCGATTGAATTTTTTGAATCATTTCTTCTGCACCGACGAAATCTGCACCAGCTTCTTTAGCTTGGTCAGCCTTATCGCCTTTAGCGAGAACTAAAACTTTAACGTCTTTACCAGTTCCGTTAGGAAGAACTAAAACGCCTCTAACTTGTTGGTCAGCTTGCTTGGGGTCAACGCCCAAACGAACGTGAAGTTCGACTGTTTCGTCGAATTTTGCTTTTGCGGTATCAAGAACCAAACCGATAGCTTCATCTACTTCGTAAAGTTTGGTTGATTCGATAGCTTTTGCGCTGTCAATATATTTTTTTCCGTGTTTCATTTAAATTTACCTCCCGTGGTACTTTCGAGTATAAAACTCTCCCACATATCCTTTAATCTACGACTTCTACACCCATACTTCTAGCGGTGCCTGCAATCATACTCATTGCGCTTTCCAAAGAGTTTGCATTGAGGTCGGGCATTTTAAGTTTTGCGATTTCCTCAATTTGTGCTTTAGTGATTTTTGCAACCTTGTTTTTGTTAGGTTTATCACTTGCGCTTTCGATACCGCACGCTTTTTTAATAAGAACAGGTGCCGGTGGTGTCTTCAAGATAAACGTAAAGGAACGGTCTTGATAAATGGTCATTACAACCGGAATAATAAGACCTACTTGATCCTGCGTTTTAGCGTTGAATTCTTTGGTGAACCCAGGAATGTTAATACCGTGAGGACCTAAAGTTGAACCTACGGGCGGACCGGGTGTTGCCTTGCCTGCGGGCAGTTGCAGTTTAACGATTGCCGTAACTTTCTTTGCCATAATTGTTTCCTCCAAATAGTGGTAATATCGTCGCGCCAGTGCGAAAAAAATTTAACCGCGACTCCCACTTTTATAAACGACGGCATAAGCCGTATTTACGCGTATATTATATAATAATGTTTATTCAGCGCCTTCTTCAGTTTGCACGCTGACTTTTTTAACTTGAACGAAATCAAGTTCCACGTCGGTTTTTCTTCCGAACATTTCAACGTTGACTTTAACCTTTTGAGTAGCCTCGTTGAGTTCAACTACCACACCGCTAAACGATTCGATAGGACCAGATACTACGGTAACGGTGTCGCCAACAGCGAAATCTATTGAAAGCGCAACCGCTTCTAAACCCATTCTAGCCACTTCGGTTTCGGTTAAGGGCAAGGGTCTACCTTGCGGACCTACGAATCCAGTAACTCCACGGGTATTAGTAACTAAGTACCAAATATCGTTAGAATAAATCATTTTCAAGAAAACGTAACAAGGGAATTTCTTTCTTTCAACTAATTTCTTCTTGCCGTTAGCTTTCTCTTCTAAAGTTTCTTCGGTGGGAATCTTAATTTCAAAGATATTTTCTTGTAAGTTATTGTTTTCAATGAGTTTTTCAAGGCTGTCCTTCACCATTGCTTCGTAACCGGAGTAAGTGTGAATAACGTACCATCTTGCTTGTTCTACTGCCATTGTCTAACTCCTAAAAAAGTCCAGGTAGAGAAGGTTTAACCAACCCTAAAAGACTATACAAACCAACGTCGAACGCCGTAATAACTACAAGGAAAATCAAAACGACAACTAAAACAACACCCGTTTGTTTAACTACCTTACCGAAGGTAGGCCAACTAACTTTTTTAAGTTCAGCGAAAGTTTCTTTAAACCATCTGCCGATTCTCTTAAAAAATCTGGGTTTTTTGCCGTTTTTCTTTGCTTTTTTAACGTCTTTTTGCTTCGTGGTGGTATCGTTTTGAACGAAATCACCGGCAACGCTCTTTTTTTCTTTCATTTACGTTTGCCCCTTAATTTTTTAGCCTAGCGAGTAGGCGAATAGGAACGAAATAAAATTATTTCGCTTCCTTGTGAGTGGTATGCTTTTTGCAGAATTTGCAATACTTTTGCATTTCAAGTCTTTCAGTATCGTTTTTCTTGTTTTTAAAAGTATCGTAATTTCTTTGCTTGCATTCCGTACATGCTAAAGTAATCTTTGCTCTTGCGCCTTTTGCTGCCATAATGCACCTTCCGAACATGAAAAAATTACACCTCGGATTCCGAGATGCCTATCAATTTTAACAAATACGAAAAACAATGTCAAGTTTTTTACGCCTTATTTTAAATATTTTAATAATAAAATCAGTTTTTTTAGCGACTTTTACGCGACTTGACAATATCTTGCAAAAATTAAAAGTTCGACCACAATATATTGAAAGTCGAACTTAATATTTTTTAATATATTATATGGTTTTTACGGCGTTTTTCAAGGTTTTACCGCTAAATATCTATCAATAGGCGCGTACAAATCGCCACTTTCGATAATCTTAACGATTTTTTCTTGCGACAGCACGGTTAATGGTTTATCGTCTTTATAAACCACGACTTCGTTTACGGCGTTAAAGTCTAAAACGCTCATTAGTTTTTTAACGCTTGCAGAAGAGTGCAACGCGCATTTATTGTAAGGCATACCCCGTTTTAAACTTTCGGTATTTATCGCCGAATAAATCCTAACGTACGTATTTTCTTTACCCTTATCGAGCGCCCCGAATACAACGAATAACGAAAAAAACAGTAGCGAAAAATTAGGCGTTTTAAAGCAAGTTACTATAAAACCAACTATCAACGCAACAGAAAACACCACGCCTATAATCCTTGAAATAATCAAAGCTTTGTTTTTGCCGTAAAAGATTGATAAGGTCGCCAAAGTAATTCTTCCACCGTCAAGCGGAAATATGGGCAAAAAATTCACGAGCGCCATAGTCAAACACGCTTCTACGGCAATATCAGTAAACGCGTAACTTTCTGGAAAAATCCACCACACAGCAATGAACAGTATCCCTATTGCTAAATTTACTAACGGTCCTGCTAGTGCAATTTTGATTTCATCCTTTAACTTCAGCCCGTCAATATTACCCGAAACCACCGCGCCGAACGGCATTAGCTTAATTTTATTTAATTTATAGCCGATAGAATTTGCAACTAGCGAGTGTCCTATCTCGTGTGCGACGGCACAAATCGTATAAATTAGAAATACGAATATTCTGCCCGTCAGCGCATAGAAAAGCCCGAAGATAAAAAACAGCGGATGAACAGAAAGTTTTATACCGCCCATATAACGGCGTAATCGACTATTTGATAATTTGAAATAACGCTTCCGTCCCCACTTTTAAAGCACATAGTCGCTCCGGCGGTAACGTAGCCGACGGGAATCGTGTTGTAAACCATATCTTCTAGCCCGACGTAAGCATAGTCAACGCCCGATAGTACCGACTTAAAGTTTGAACTATGGGTAATTTCAATAGTAAATTTACCGTCCACGTCTTGAACGACCGAAGTAATCTTGCCGTTGCAAGGCGAATAAACACTGCCTTCCCCGCTGAAAGTCATAACGCCTTCTTCCAACACCACTTCGCCGTCCCCCACGGACAACACGGGCGAGAAGTCGTTAAAAATTCTATCGTCCACCTTAGATTGCTCAACGCCGAAAACACCGCGCAAAAATACGTTTATACCGCTATCCGCGTAAAGAGCGTTTGTTAAGAAAATAGTTGCCACAAGCACGCCTATTATCGCAAGTTGAACGCCAATTATAGACACTTTAAGTTTAGAAGGCTCTTTTTTACGTTTGACTTTGCCGATATGAACTACTGCGGTAGTTTCTACAAGGCCACTGTCGGCAGTTTGCGTGAGTTCGCCGTCAATCTCTTGCGTTCGTTCTTGAATTTGAACGCCGTCCTGCTCCGCGTACTCGCATTGTCCTGTAGCTTGGCTTTGAATTTCATCAGAATTGATTTTATCTAAAAGTTCTTGTTTAACCACTTCGGAATCGACTCTGCGATTTTTTTTGCCTTTAGATTTTTTCTTTTGTCTAAAAGTAACGTTGCAAGTGCTGACGGGAATTTCAAGCATCGTTGCATATTGAAGTTTTTCGTTCATAATTTTACTCCTTTTATTGCCTATCAGTAAAATTTATGAAGGTAGCGCTTTAGATATGACACAAAAAAACACGCCCCGATAAAAATCGGTGGCGTGTTTTGTCGAATATATTAAATTAACCTTTAATAAGTTTTTGCATCAGTTCATATCCGCGTTCAATGAAGATGCCCGTTTTTTCGGCTTGCTCTTCGTCGTAGCAAGTTGCACCGCTATTAATCACGGTATTACTTCTATAAATTAAATAAGGAACGGGGTCGGAACAATGCGTCATAATAGATATAGGCGTGGGGTGGTCGGGACAAATAAGCACGGCAAAATCTTCTCCGCGAACCTTCAAGCCTTCAATCACGGGTTTAACCACCTTTTCGTCAATCTGTTCAATAGAATAGATTTTATGCTCAGCGTCGCCGTGATGACCACATTCGTCTGGCGCTTCCATATGCAAATAAACCAAATCTAGTCCGTCGTCAATCGCATCCAAACACGCTTGCGCCTTACCCGAAAAATTAGTGTCGTAATTACCCGTCGCACCGTCAACTTCAATAACGCGCATATCCGCAAGTTTGCCAATACCTTTGAGTAAATCCACCGCCGAAATTATACCGCCTTTAAGAGAGAATTTATCTTCAAACTTTTCAAGGGCAGGTTTCGTGCCTTCCCCCCAAAACCATAGCGAATTTGCAGGGCGTTTGCCGTTTGCAATTCTTCTTTTGTTCACGGGGTGGTCTTTGAGAAGTTCGTAAGACTTTTCCATTAACAATAAAAGTTTTTTGCCTTGTTCGCTTTCGGGCAAATATTCTTTCACGGGTTTGCCCGTAATATCGTGCGGTGGCGTAAAGTCGCCCGCAACCACGCCGTTATCAACGACTAAACAATGACGATAACTAATACCAGCGTAAAGTTTATAAACGTCGTCGTTAATTTCCTTAGCCAAAAATTCGATAAGTTCTTTTGCTTCTTCAGTAGAAATTTCGCCCGCGCTATAATCAATCATAGTTTTATCGCTGTAAACCTTCTCATCCGACACGGTAACTAGATTAGCGCGCGCAGTAACGTCGGTATCTTTTAAGTTAATACCGATAGACGCGGCTTCTAACGGAGAGCGCCCCGTGTAACAGTCGTGCGGATTATATCCTAAAACCGAAAGGTTAGCAACGTCGCTGCCCGGTTTCATACCGCAAGGCACGGTTTTGCAAAGTCCAACTTCGCTGACCTTTGCAAGCGCGTCGATATAAGGCTTTTTAGCAAGCATAAGCGGTGTTTTCCCGCCGAGCGACGGTTGACGGTAATCAGCCATACCGTCCCCTAATATAATAACGTATTTCATAAATCACTCCAATCAATCGGCGTTTTGCCGACGCTAGTTAAATATTCGTTAGTTTTAACAAAATGTCCGCATCCAAAAAATCCGTTATAAGCGGATAGTGGACTTGGGTGAGCGCACTCTAAAACCAAATGCTTTGTTTTGTCTATAAGTGGTTTTTTACTGCGAGCGTTACCGCCCCAAAGCAAAAACACCACGCCTTGTTTTTTATCGGAAATTTTTTTGATTATACTATCGGTAAACTTTTCCCACCCCTGACCTTTGTGCGAATTCGCTTGGTGGGCACGCACGGTCAAAACTGTATTGAGAAGTAATACCCCTTGTTTTGCCCAACCTATAAGATTACCGCTTTTGGGCGGAATAAAGCCCGTTTCATTATGCAGTTCTTTATACATATTCGTTAGCGACGGTGGAATTTGCACGCCGTCCGGCACGGAAAAAGATAACCCCATAGCCTGCCCTTCGTTATGATATGGGTCTTGCCCCAAAAGAACGACCTTTAAATCCGAAAAAGAAGTATATTTCATACTGTTAAATATATCGTACATAGACGGATATACAGTACAAGTAGAATATTCTTTTTTCAAAAATTCACGCAAGGCTTTATAGTTTTCCGAACTGAACTCATCAAAAAGCAGTTCATCCCACTCCTTAGTAATCTTATACATAGACTTTCCTTAACTTTTGTTTTATATATAATATCATATTTCTTTTGACAAAATCAATATAATTATATATAATAATTTGAAACTACAAGCGAAAGGTTTTGTATGGGAGTATTAGATATTATATTTATAGGCGTTGCGCTGTCCATGGACGCGTGCGCCATTACTATTGCAAACTGCACCACGCATAAATGCTCGCTAACACGCGCAAAAGAGTGGTCAATGCCTATTTTATTTGCGTTTTTTCAAGGGCTTATGCCACTTATCGGCTATTTTATCGGCTCAATTTTTTCGGCTTATATTTCGTCGATTGGAAAGTTTTTAACGGCAGGTATTTTCTTGTTTCTTTCAGTGAAAATTATTTTCGATATATTTAAAGGCGATAAAGACGGTGAGTGTAAAATAGAAGACAAAAAGAAATTTACCCTTTGGATAATCGTTTTGCAAGCGATTGCAACCAGCATTGACGCGTTAGTAATCGGCGCGACTTTTGCAATCGATTTAAATATGCATATAGTATATGCCGTTCTATTAATCGTTGGCGTAACTTTCTTGTTGGTATCACTTGCCTTACAATTCGGAAAGACTTTAGGCAAACTGTTAAGCAAATATGCAGAATGGGTTGGCGCAGGAATTCTTTTCGTGCTTGCAATAAAATCGCTTGCCGAAGCCCTTTGTTAAAGAATAAAATTAAACGAATATCCACCAGCAACGCTGGTGGATATTTTTTGTTTAGGTTTTAAATTTGTTAAATTCTTGTTGCGATTGCTTTTAAGAAATCTTTTGAATTGAGTTTTTTCGCTTGAACGCCATCCTTTTTGAACAAGCCAACTAAATCGCCCGTCATTTCACCTTTTTCAATGGTTTCTACGGTTGCCTTTTCAAGCCTATTTGCAAAGTCGATTAATTCAGGCGTATTATCAAGCTCACCACGTTTTCTAAGCGCACCGCTCCAAGCAAAAATGGTTGCAACGGGGTTAGTTGAAGTTTCTTCGCCTTTAATATATTTATAATAATGACGAGTTACCGTGCCGTGTGCGGCTTCGTATTCGTAAACGCCGTCGGGCGACACTAAAACGCTGGTCATCATAGCTAAACTGCCGTAAGCGGTTGCGACCATATCGCTCATAACGTCACCGTCGTAATTTTTGCACGCCCAAACGATACCGCCTTCACTTCTTACGATACGAGCAACAACGTCGTCAATAAGCGTATACATATATTCTATGCCCGCCTTTTCGAACTTTTCTTTATATTCGTTCTCGTATACGTCTGCAAAAATTTGCTTAAAGTTGCCGTCGTACACCTTGCTTATGGTATCTTTAGAAGAAAACCAAAGTGGAAGTTTCATATCAAGTGCGTAATTAAAGCAAGCGCGCGCAAAACTCTTTATCGATTTATCGGTGTTGTGCATAGCAAGCACAGCGCCTTCCGAATTAAATTCGTGAATTGTTTTAACAGTTTTTTGCCCGTTTCTATCGGTGAAAACGAGTTCTGCCTTACCTTCGCCAGCAAGCCCGTCAACCGCTTTATAAATATCGCCGTAAGCGTGACGCGCGATTACGATTGGCTTTTTCCACGTGGGAATATACGGCGTAATGCCGTCCACCAAGATAGGTGCGCGAAATACCGTTCCGTCAAGCATTGCCCTGATAGTTCCGTTAGGACTTTTCCACATGCTCTTTAGGTTATATTCAGTCATCCTTTGCGCGTTGGGGGTTATGGTTGCACACTTTACTGCAACTCCATATTTTTTTGTTGCTAATGCACTTTCAGACGTTACTTTATCTTCCGTTTTATCACGGTTTACTAATCCTAAATCGTAATACTCGGTTTTAAGGTCTACAAACGGTTCAATTAAAATTTCTTTTATCCATTGCCACAAAACCCTAGTCATTTCGTCGCCGTCCATTTCAACTAACGGCGTAACCATCTTAATTTTTTCCATAACGTACCTCCACGATTTTTAAGTCGTTTTATCACATTATAATCATTTTCCTATGCGTTTGCAACTTTTACAACCGCTAAACAATAAAATACCCGTATCAAATTTTTTTATAACTGTCATTGATTTTGCATATTCGCATAATGCTACTTCTATCAAATCTTCTAGCATCTTTGAAAATTCTTTTAGCGTTTTGCAAAACAAATAATATGCTAAAGACCCTGGAACGGTATTCAACTCATTTATGTAAACTTCACCGCCCACAACGAAAAAGTCTATGCGAATAACTCCGCTAAAGCACATTTCTATATACACCTTTTTTGCCGTGCGCTTAATTTTATCCGTTATCTTCTTATCAATATTTGCTGGAAAAACTCTTTGCCCGTTTTCGTATTTATCGTTAAAAGACAGCACCTTATCCGCGCCGATAGGTTGTTCACACTCGGATACCACTATCTCCCCGTTAGCCTTTTTGTAAACTGCACAGTTTATTTCGATAAAATCGGCTAAGCACTTTTCTAATAGCACTTCGTCGCCAAACCTTAACGCAAGATTTATCGCAGAGCGTAACTGTGTTAAATTTTCGACTTTAGACACCCCTATGCTTGAGCCTAAGCGATTAGGTTTAACTATTACGGGATATTGTATTTTTTCTAGCGCGCTTTTATTCAATCCGCCTTTTATCATCACGCCATCCACCGTTTTAACTTTTAGCGCGCGTAAAACTTTTTTAGTGAAATTTTTATCTATGCTTATTGCTGACGGCATAACAGGGGGCGAAGCAAGTGGTATTTTACACATTGACAAAAGTCCGCTTAAACTTCCGTCTTCACCACGTTCGCCGTGCAAACAATTTACCGCGCAGGCAATTTCAAAAAGTTTTTTATGTTTTTTGCCTTTAATTTCATACAACGCGTTTTCACCGCATATTAACGTAACCTTTTTCAGCGTCTTATAGTCTAGCGTCTTATACGCATCCAGGTCAAGCAGTGCATCTCCCGTAAACCACTCCCCGTCGCTTGAAATCAATATAGGCACGGGTAAAAACTTTTCTTTATTCAAAGAATTTGTCGTCATAACTCCCGTAATTACCGAAACGTCGTGTTCTACGCTTTCACCGCCAAAAAAAACTGCAATATTTTTCATAAAAAAACACCTCCGCAAAATTTTTTTGCTTTGGTGCTTTTAAGTCTTTCTTAAGTTGGTTTTGTTTAGTTTAATTGTAGTTGTCGGGCAAATCGTTTTCAAACAACACAACGTCGCCTTCTTTAACTATCTCGTTAAGCATTTTATTGCCCTTGTTTAGTGATTTTGCAAATTTGATATTTTCCCTATCGAACCCGCCTTCAATTAAACCGTTGATAAGCATTTCCGCGTTGTGCCTGCCTATTATTATGACTACGTCGGCGTGCTCTGAAAGCGTTTTACCGAACTCACGGTTAGCAACGTTTTCCATTTTACCAAGTTCAACAAGCCCCGGTGTCAGCACGATTTTTCTTCCATTAAACGTATCTAAAACTTCCATCGCCGCATTAGCGCCGTCTACGTTCGAGTTGTAACTGTCGTCAATGATAACGATATTTTTATTGTTTGGCACAAGTTCAAGTCTATGCCCAACGGATTTAAGTCTATTAATGCCCATAGCGATTTCTTCGGGTGTAACGCCTATATCATAAGCAACCGCCGCCGCAAGACAAATATTTCTTACGCTATGTTTTCCTAAAAGCACGGTTGAACATCTAACCGATTCACCGTTAGCAAAGTTAAGCGTAAATTCCATACCGCGAACGTCAGTCGTGATTTCGCTTGCCGTTACTAGATTGTTTTCACCTTTTATGCCCGCAGAATATTTTTCACCATCAAACCTATCCATAAGTTCAAGCGCGTTTTGGTTGTCAGAAGAGAAAAATCCCACGCCGTCTTTAGCCAAGTTTTCAAACAATTCAAATTTCGTGTCTTTTGTAACTTCAATCGAACCGAAAGTTTCTAAATGCTGATTGTTCACTCCCGTCAACACGCCGTATTTGGGTTTAACCATTTGCGCAAGTTCTTTAATATCACCCTTACTACGCGCGCCCATTTCCGCAATGAAAATATCGTGCGTGCTATCAAGTTGTTTTACCGAAAGCGCGATGCCTAACGGTGTGTTATAACTTGCCGGCGTTGCAAGAACTCTATATTTTTGCGAAAGAATCGTTTTAAGAATTTCTTTAACGCTAGTCTTTCCGTAACTACCCGTTATACCTATCTTTATAATATCGTAATGGTCTAATTTTGTTACAGCCATACGCTTACAGCGTCTTGCTATAAGATATTCAATGGGTTCGTTTAAAGCATACGCCACGAATAATAGATATGGCGTTAATATCGGCATACCGCATATAAGTGAAAACCTAAGTATCGCAAAAGTTACGTCTTTTATCAAAAAGGCAAGGTAATTCAAAAGGGTTATCAGCCCAAAAGAAATCCCAAATAATACTAAGCAATAGGTTATTGAAAGTCTTACTATTCGCTTGGTCTTTTTAAGTGGAACTTTAGCGTTGACGCTACTTTCCGTGTTGATATATAACAAAGTAAACAACAAATAGGACGCAAACCCAATGTACGTTGCAACCGTTCCGCCCGCTAGTGGCGAAAAACAAGTATTAAGCACACAGAAAAACAAAAAACCCATCAAGCATAATAGCATTAATCTAGATAGGTATGGCGTGTCTTTATTGCCCAACCATTTAAAATACCTTTTGCCACGGTACCCGCATTGTTGCAATACCAAAATAAACTTCATCGACGCAAAAAACAACAGCACGGCGTTAAGAGCGCTTAAAGATAGATATACTGCGAGTTGGTCGCCCGTAAACAGTTGACTAAAAGATGTTGCTTGTGTTGGTAACATTGCCTTTTACGAGAGTAAAAACTCCCCTACCTCCGTGTTGAATTTTGCGGGCTTATCTATAAAACAAAAATGCCCTGCCCCTTTTAAGATAATTAGTCTGCTATCGGGTATTCCGTTGAACAGACGCTTTGCCATATATACGGGCGTTTCTTTATCGTTTTCGCCGAAAATTATCAGCGTTGAATTTTTTATGCTTTGAATTTTATCATCTAGATGCTCGTTGACTATCAAACTAAAACTTTTTTTCATAACGTCGTCAACGGCAAGATAGTCTTTAGAATAGAACATCTTAAGTTTTTCTTTGGGCACGAATTTTTTGAGCGTTTTAAACAGCGCGCGCTTGCCCAACTTTATTAGGGTGTTTTTAGGTTTTAATCCCGCCGCACCCGTCAATACTAATTTATCGCAAAATTTGGGATTCTCTGCACAAGCCTTAATCGCTATTCTCGCCCCAAAAGAGTGTGCTATAACGTGTGGGTTTTTGATGCCGTGTTTATATTTATATTCTTCGATATCCTTAATATAATCGTCTAGCGAATATGGAAATTCCATATTCTTGTTTTTCCCAAACCCTTTTAGGTCTGGCGTAAAAACTTCGTAATTCCGACGGAAATAATGCGCTTGACGCGCAAAACTGTCCCCACTAGATAAATACCCGTGCAAAAATAAAATTTGTTTTTTATCTTTAGTAGAAACCGTAAAGTTTCCGTTTTTTATAATGCTAACTCCTTTAACATAACTAAAGCGTTTTCGCCATCGGCGTAATAATTTTTTCTAACTGAAATTTTTTTAAATCCGTTTTTGCTATAAAACGATATCGCCGTAAAATTACTTTCTCTAACTTCTAAAAAAACCTTTTCTGTTTTTTGGCTTTTCAAGTCTGTTTCGGCACGTTCTAATAGGTTTGTTGCAACGCCCTTATTCCTAAACTGCTTTTTTACCACTATGTCTTCAAGGTCAGCCGTTTCAAAACTTTTATCAAAGGTTATAACGCCAACCAACTCGTTCTCACTAAAAGCGCCAAGCGCATAAAATCTTCCCGCAATAAAAGCGTCCTCAATCAAGTTTTGACTCCAGCCGTCAGGCAAATCGGTACTAAAAAGTTTTGCGATTAACGGTGCGTGCGATTTATCTAATCTTTGATAAATCATCTACCCTCCTCCGCTTGGCTTTTCCTAACGTACAAGGGCTTCAGTTTTTCTATATCCAAAGAAATTTCATCAAGTTTACTTTCTATCGCCTTTTCAAAACCGTCTACGACCGAAACGATTTCAATATTAAACCCATTAATATCCGCGATTGCAACAGCCTTATCGTAATCTAAAACGATTTTTTCAACTTGTTCGCGCATAAGATAAGACGGCTCTAACGTAACCTTGCCGTTATCATACCCACACGCGTAAAAGCCGTTGTGTTTAGCATCGATAAGCGCAAGCACTTTACCGCCTTTCTTATTATATGCAAGCGTATCGAAAGAAGTTATAGCAAGGCAAGGTTTTGAATAAGCAAAACACATTGCTTTTACCGTAGCAACGCCTATCCTTATGCCCGTGAACGAACCCGCCCCCACAACGCACGCAAAAAAATCCGCGTTTTTTAAGTCAAAGTCCGCTTTATGCAGTAACTCTTCCACTCTTGGCATAAGTTCAACCGAGTGCTGTACCCCACAATCGGGGTCGCTATATTTATAAACTTGTTCGCCTTTTTTTATTATTACGGTAAGATTTTTACCGCTAGTATCTATTGCTAAGTAATTCATAAAATTATTTTTCTCTCGTTTTCGCTAACTTTTTTAATTTCAACTTTCTTTACGTTATCGGGAAGTACGTCTTCAATGTTTTCCGCCCACTCGATTAAACAAATATTCTCCCCACCAAAGTAATCGGTAAGCCCTAGCCTTTCAGCATCTTCGCCACACGACAAACGGTAACAGTCGTAATGATAAATTTTATCGCCGTAAACGTTAAGATATGCGTAAGTGGGACTTGTAACTCCGTCAAGCCCAAAAAATTTAGCAACGCCTTTAGTGAACGCGGTTTTGCCCGCGCCTAAATCCCCCGAAAGAATAACCACGTCGCCATCTTTAAGGGTTTTAGCGTATTCAAACGCAATTTCTTCAGTTTGTTTCGCACTCTTAGATAAGTATTCCATTTAAACGCCTACCGTTCACACTTAAAATAAATTCAAGCGATAATTATTTGATTTTAATTTTTTCAAAAACGTATCCTATACGCTTATAAAGTAGCACGGTAATTACGCTTACCGAAACGGCTTTTATAACGTTAAAAGCAACCAAAAGCCAAAACGCGTCGTTAAAAATTTGCGCCATACCGTAAAGCGGAAAGGTTATAAATTTATTTACCAAAATCGCCGTTACTACTTGCAAAACGCACGCGAGTAATAAGGAAATTATAACGCATTTTATGCCCTTTTTCCAAAGGTAAATAATCGACGGTGGTATAACGTAAACCAATATAACTAACAAATTTGCAACTTGTCCAACTCCAAAAGTAGACGTGCCTATTAAAGACAGCAATTCTTTAATAATGCCAGCCATTAACGCGGCAATAGGTCCATACATAAACCCTGCAAGCATAATAAACACGTTAGAGAAATCAAGTTTTAAAAACGGCACGATAGACGCTGGGAACAGCGCGAATTCAAAAAATGAAACACCGTATGATAACGCCGTAAATATAGCCGTCCCCGCAAGCATACGCGTTGAAAACAACGGCCTTTTTAGTTTAGTTTGTTTTTTACTTGTTTGTTGTGTTTTTTCTTTCATAAAAATACGCCCCTGAAAATTTTTCGGGGCGCAAGAAACAAAAGTCGACAGGGCAAAAAACACCCCAAAACGCTCTTTTCTCATCCGGACTATAACCGTCGGTAACGGAAACTAACCGTTTCTGCCAAAATAGGCTCGCAGACTTTACTGCCGATAGGGAATTTCACCCTGCCCCAAAGAACAAATATATTTTATATAAAAACGCGCCTAATGTAAAGCGATTTTACTACAAATTAAAATTAAACTTCTGTTTCGCCCCTTTCGGTAAAAACTGCTTGCGATTGCGATAAAAAAGTTCATTAATCAACAAATACTTTCACTTTAACAACTTTTTCTTATGCTAAGTTGATATAGAGGTGAAATATGAACGAATTTTTTGTATCAATCACGGTAGGTTTTTTATGCACTTTAACGCTATTTGCCGTGTGCTTTTTAATCGTTTTAGGTGGAAAAGTGGTTTTCCTTACCGTTAAACGCTATCTTGCCGTTGAACAACCGACAAAAGTCGATCCCCAACGAAAGCCAAAAAAACCTAAAACAATAAAACCCGAACCTAAGCCGATTAGAAGTATAGAAATCGACCCATTTGAAATAGACAGAATTTACGTCAAAAAATCTTCTTAAAATTTAACGGTGTTTTTATCGTCGCCCCAAAGACTTTCTAAATGATAGAACAAGCGCGTCTCGTCGTTAAAAATATGCACTAAAACGTCGCCGTAATCAAGCACTGCCCAACGACCTTCCCTAACGCCTTCACGACGTACGGGGAAAACTTCAAGCTTATCCATTTCTTCTTCAACGTGTTCAATTAATGCGCGCGTTTGCGTCATAGACCTTCCGCTAGCCACAACGTAAAAATCAGCAACTTCAGTCTTGCCACGCACGTCAATGCAAACTATATCCTGTGCCTTGCGGTCTGATAATACTTGACAAATTTTTTCAGCAAAATTTTTAGAATCCATTATTATTTTTCTCCTTTTTGTTCGACGTAATAATCGTATGCGGAAATCGTTTCCGCGTATATTTTTTGTCCTTTATTTATTAAGTGCAACATTTCTTCTCTTAAGCACTCTCTAAAACAAAACTCAAAGTCATCCTTTTCGTAAAGCGCCCTTAAGTATTCAACGCCGTCGTAATCTCTACCTTCTTCAACCATATCGGCAACAAAGATAAGTTTCCCTAATAAACTCATATCCGCTTTGCCTGACGTGTGGTATCTGATAGCGTCTAAAATTTCCTTATCGAAAACACCTAAAAACTTTTCGGCAACGAACGCGCCCAAAAACTGATGAATTACAGGGGGTGGCACGTCTTTATCAATGGTAAACCCATCTATTTTCGTGTGGTCGAAATATTTTGCGCAATCGTGCAAAGTTGCGGCTATCATTACCTTTTTTTCATCAAGCCCCAACTCTTTCGCCTTTTTAAGCGCGCTAATAACGACGTTTGCCGTGTGCTTAACACGCTTTTCGGGCATACGCGTTTTAACAAAATCAACGTATAAATCTCCACCGTACAATCCCGACTGATTAACGTATTCTTCCACTTTTTTAGGCACTAACCCTTCTAGGCTTAACGAAAAAGCCGAGTACACCCTAATTTTGGTTGAAGAAATATTTTTACCAACGTAATTAAGTTTTATAAAATCAGCATTAAAATGCTCTCTAAAATACTCTCTTTCCTTTTCAAAATCGGCATAAAAATCTTCGCGTTCAAACACTGCAAGACGCGCGGACTTTAAAATGCGTTCGGGGAATCGCCAAGTCTTAAAGTTGACGAGCATATCCCCACCAACGATAAAATAAATTTGCGCGCCCACCTTTTGAAAATGTTCTACGGTTAAATAAGTGTAACTTTTACCGCCTTGTTCAATTTCAAAATCGCTGACTTCTATTTTTTCATCGTCAATGAACGCAAGCTCCAACATTTTAATTCTATCGTGAGCAGGCGCGGGAACGACTTGTTTATGTGGCGGGATAAAAGTTGGCATTACGAGAAGTTTATCAAGCCCAAGTTCTTCTACCGCGCATTTAGCAAGGCGAACGTGTTCAACGTGAACGGGGTTGAAAGTTCCGCCTAAAATACCGATTTTTTCCATATGGATATTATTACATATTTTTCAAATAAAATCAATACTTTTTTGTCGAAAACATAAAGCGCACGGCCATTAAATATTAGTATTTTGAATAAATTTTTATAAAACGGGTATAAACAAGTTAACTAACGGAAACAGAGGTTTTTATGAAAATCACACCCGCAATAATTATTGATACTTTATTTACAGCCTTTATCAGTTTTGTTTTAACACTAATTACGTTAAACTATTTTATAAAAGGTGCACCTGCTATAGTGCTTTCAATAACGTTTTCACTAATTATTAGCCTTTCAATATTTAAATGTTTGTTAACTAACCGCACGAAAGAAAAACTTAGTAAAGCAGAAAAAACGGCTAAAACCAATATGACAAACCAACTTAATTTATATTCGCAAACGCAACAAACTAACCTTATTGAACGCGCTATAAATAGTAAAGGGTGCAAAACCGAACGCAAAAAAGGTGGTGTTTTTATAAAAGAACAAAATATTGTAATCTTTTCTAAGTTTTCGTTTGACGAAATTAGTAAAACGGATATAGTAAAGGCGTTTAACAACGCCGGGCGCGAAGATTTAATTTATATATTTTGCGACGCGTTTTCTCCCGAAATAAAAACTTTTGCCGATAGATTCGACGGGCGAATTATTTTAGTCGGTTCAGATAAAGTGTTTAGGTTTTTAACCCAAACCGATTGTATGCCCAAAGAAAAATTCGCTTTCCCCGAAGGCAAAAAATTAACCTTTTGTTCATTTAAAAACGTTTTTAGAAAAGAACAGTCTAAACGCCTGGCGTTTTTCGGACTTACGCTACTTTTAACTAGTTATTTCGTGCCGATAAAAGCATACTATATTATCTTTGGCGGAATATTCCTTTTCTTATCGCTAATTTGTAGACTCTACGGCACGTCCACCCCGAAAAACGCATAAATATACCGACAATACCGTTTTTCTAAATATACTCAATAATATTCAAATATTCCTTTTTGTTTTTTGTTGCATATTGCATGGCTTTATACGCGCCACTTTCTATATTCTTTGCCACGAAGAAAATGACGTAATCACTATTATCGATTATTGAAACGTTGCGATAATAAATTCGTTGATACCACCAATTAAATTTTAATGCAAATATTGTTTGAAACTCATATTCTTTATCGCATTTGATTTTATGTTTGGACAACGACTTCTCATCTGGTGAAATATATACTCGTTGAATATGTGGATAAATGTTTTTTAGTTCAGTTACCACTTGATAACATATATCATCAAACTGTCCAAACTCACCAAAATAAAAAACACCGAAATCATTATTCTTAATCAAGTCTTCTATCAACCTTTTCAATTCGTCTATGAGTGGTTGAGTTACCGTTATGTTTCTATGACCAAAAAATGAGCAAGCTTTCATAAAACGCCCCTTAAGTGAAGTTTACTGCACCTGTATTTTACGCCACTTGATTTTATAATGTCAAGTAATAGTGAAGTGTATTTCACTTAATTGCATTTCATTTAACAAAGGGGAAAAGGTTAAATATGAATTTAAACAAGGCTTTTGCACTAAAAGTTAGTAAACTATTAAGAGAGAATAATATAAGCAAATACAAACTCGAAAAAGAAACAGGGCTAACCCACTCTGCTTTAAGATATATATTTAACGAAATTAATAAAGACGTTAAATTTTCAACTATAGTTAAAGTTTGTAATTTTTTTAATATTGCACTTAGTGAATTTTTCAACGACGAATTATTTAACTTTGAAAATCTTGACTTTGAATAAAACGTATAAAAAGCACGGCGATATCGTCGTGCCTTTTACTATATTCTTATTCCGTGTCGAATTTCTTTTAGGGCGTTTTTCTCTAAGCGCGACACTTGTGCTTGACTAATCCCTACTTCTTTAGAAATTTCAGTTTGTGTTTTACCTTCAAAGTATCTTAAATATATAATCTTTTTTTCTCGCTCTTCTAAGGTTCCTAGAGCGGTGGTTAGTGCAACGTTTTCCGTCCATCTTTCATCGGTGTTCTTTTCGTCGCCAAGTTGGTCCATTAAAAGTAGCGTGTCTCCTGCCTTGTTATAAACGGGGTCGTAAAGCGAAACCGTATCAGATATTGCATCTAAAGCATAAACGACTTCAGATAGCGCAACATTCATTTCTTGTGCAATTTTTTCTAACGACGCTTCTTCATCGCGCGCTTCAATCTCTCCACGGGTCTTTAACGCAAGATATGCCGTATCGCGAATACTACGTGAAATACGCATACTGTTATTATCCCTAATAAGCCTTTTAATTTCGCCTATTATCATAGGCACGGCGTAGGTGGAAAACTTTACGCCGAAACCTAGGTCGAAATTATCAATTGCTTTAATTAGCCCTATGCACCCTGCTTGAAAGACATCGTCAGAGTTAGCGTTTTTTAACCTAAAGCGTTTGATAACCGATAATACTAATCGCATATTTCCGACTATAAAATCTTCGCGCGCACGCTCGTCGCCTGCTTTTAACTTTACAAGAAGTTGCTCGGTTTCTTTTTCCGTTAGGTGCGGTAGCGTGGCGGTGTTAACACCACAAATAACTACTTTACTGTTCATAAATCCCCTCCTTTATGTACTGAAAATATCGGCTTGGATTTACTTGTTAATAAAGTATGGGCAATCAAAAAGTTTTTATACAAAAAACAAAACAGTTCAGAATTTTTGAACTGTTTTTATTGTTTATAATTTATTTCACACCATTTTTGAAAATTCTTTCTTTAATCTCACGATAATCTTTTTTTCTAGCCTAGATATGTAACTTTGAGATATGCCTAAAGTATCGGCAACTTCCCTTTGAGTTTTTTCTTCCCCTCCAGATAGTCCGTAGCGCAATTCCATTATCTCGCGCTCCCTGTCGTTAAGTTTTGTCAAGGCAACGCCTAAAAGTTCAGCATCCACACCGTTTTCAATTCGCTTATAAACAACGTCGCCGTCAGTGCCCATAACGTCCGATAACATAAGTTCGTTACCTTCCCAATCGGTGTTAAGCGGTTCGTCAAAAGACACTTCGCTCTTTAACCTTACAGTTTTCCGCAAGTGCATTAAAATTTCGTTTTCAATACAACGGGACGCATACGTTGCAAGTTTAATGTTTTTATCACTATTAAACGAGTTTACAGCCTTTATAAGCCCTATAGTTCCAACCGAAACCAAATCGTCAAGGTCAACGCCCGTGTTTTCAAATCTGCGCGCAATATATACGACCAGCCTTAAATTATGCTCTATAAGTTTATCACGCACACCACGTTCGCCGTCGGTAAGTTTTGCAACTAGTTCGGCTTCTTCAGTGGTGGAATAAGGCTGTGGCAAAACTTCGCCACTGCCGATAAACCTAAGTAAATTTTCGTTCAGGTTGAACTTTTCAAGAAACTTTTTTAATATTGAAAACATTTTCATCTTTCTCCTCCAAAAGCGCAGGGTGTAAAATTAAATCGTAACCGTCCCCCACGCTCCCCTTTGAAATGCACAGCGTTACGTTATTATATATATTCGGCTCGTCCCTAAGATATATCTTTAAATAATCTAATTTTATCGCGGGATAATCGGTTTGCCCCGTTACCGTACGCACGGTTATTTTCTTTATTGAAGTTTTCAAAAACTGCACGTCAATGAGCGCTGTAAAAAACTTCTTATCGCACACAATCACCGGGCTATCTCCGTCGTACAAGCCGTTACCCGTATCCATAAATCCCGTTGCAACTATCTCTTTCCCAAACAAACCTAATTTTACCGGATAAGTTAGCTTAGCAATATCTTTGCGCTTATAAACGTACTTAACTATGGCAGAAAGAGCGCGTAATAGCGCGTAAACGGGAATTATTATTAACGCGATAGAAATTTCCGACGAGTAGTTAAGCGATAAAATATTGAAAACGCCGATTATTGCTCCGCCCGTTAAAAAAGTGAAACCAAAAAACACCGCGCTGTTCGTTATATAACTTTTAAGCGTTTTATAATTTACCGAAAGAAGCGTCAACAGTAACCCCGTACATAGTTTAAGCAAAACGGTAATTATTTGGTGTGCCTTTATCATAGGAAACAGCAACGCTATTATCGCCCCCATAAAAGAGCAAACAAAAAGCCTCTCTCGCCTTACGGGCGTGCCTGTAATAGCGAAAGTGGCTTTAAGTAGCAAATAGTCGATTACAAAATTATCAATAATTACGTATTCGATATATACCGTCATTTTCGCCCCCGTGCAACGATAATAGCACAAGGGCTAACAAAATTTAAGTCGGTTTTTACAATATTATAACTGTTTGTGTAGAATAGATTCACAACTAATTATTAGGAAGAAAAGAATATTAACCCCCACGCTTTTTGTTATAAAAGCGTGGGGTTAATTTTTAGCGCATACGCTTATAAACGTCTAAACAAATGCTCATTCTTGCGCGCATTAGGAGGTATGCAAACTTAAATTACATAAACTCCAACAAAATATCGTTTTGAACGTACAAGTATTCGTCCTTTATTTTTAAGTTGTCGCCGTCGCGAAGCAAGTACTTGCCTTTCTTTAATAATTGCGTTTTGTATTCCGTATCGAAATCTATACCAAATTTTTTATTGAACTCTTTAACGTTTAAGCCGTCGGTAGTTCTTAGCGCAAGCATAATAACTTCAAAACGCGCATCTTTTTCTTCTATAAGGTCGTTTGAAATTTCCGGCGATTTGTTATAGATTACCGCATTCATATATTCATCAATACTAAACGTGTTGGTAAATCTTTTATCGTTCATAAACGAACTTGCCGAAACGCCAACGCCTATATATTCTCCGCGTTTCCAATAATTCATATTGTGGCGAGAACGGAAGCCTTGTTTACAAAAGTTAGAAACTTCATAACGGTCAAAACCTTTTGCCTTTAGGTATTCTCTAACGCCGTCGTAAATATCTGCCGTTTCGTCGTCAGACAGTAGTTCGCCATTGAGATAATCGGTGTAAATGGGCGTTCCCACTTCGGGCGTCAACGCGTAAACGGAAATATGACTAACGCCACCTGCAATTGCAAGGTCAACCGTCTTTTTGACTTGCTCTAAAGTTTGGTCGTGCAAGCCGATTAAAACGTCCGCACTAATATTTTCGCCCTTAAGCAAATTGCAACACGTTAAAAAATCTTTTGCGGTATGTATTCTGTTAAGTTTTTTGAGTTGGTCGTCAAACCCTGTTTGAAGCCCGATTGAAAAGCGGTTTATCCCAACCGATTTATATTCTTTAATTTTTTGTTCGTCAACAGTGCCCGGGTTAATTTCAATAGTGATTTCTGCCGTTTCACGAACGTGGAAACACTTTTTAACCTGTCTTATCGCACCCGCAATAAATTTAGCGTCAACAACCGACGGAGTGCCACCACCTATATAGATGGTATCGATAACTCTACCGGGGAACTGTTTACTGCGCCCGTCTATTTCACGGTAAAGACAAGCAAAATAACTTTCTGCCTTGCAAAGTTCACGCGGATAAGACGCAAAATCACAATAAGTGCATTTTTGTTTGCAAAATGGAACGTGTATATAAATCCCGCTCATAATCCTACCTATCGTTATCAGTTTTAAGAATAGAAATGAACGCTTCGCTAGGTATTTCAACCGTACCGATTGAGCGCATCTTTTTCTTACCTTCTTTTTGCTTTTCAAGAAGTTTTTTCTTTCTAGTAACGTCACCGCCGTAACATTTGGCAAGAACGTCCTTTCTAAACGCCTTAACCGTTTCACGCGCGATAATCTTTCCGCCGACAGCCGCTTGAATAGGAATTTCAAACATTTGTCTTGGAATAACGTCTTTTAATTTTTCGGCAATTTGTCTACCGCGTTCATAAGCCTTATCTTTATGCACGATAATGGAAAGTGCATCGCAAACGTCGCCGTTTAATAACATATCAAGTTTAACCAAATCACTTCTTTGATAACCAGAAACTTCGTAGTCGAAAGAAGCGTAACCTTTAGTCCTTGATTTAAGACTGTCGAAAAAGTCGTAAATAATTTCGTTAAGCGGAAGCGTATATTTTAATTGAACTCTCGTTTTGTCAAGATAAACCATATCTTTATACACACCGCGCTTATATTGACAAAGTTCCATAATCGGACCGACGTAATCGGGCGGTGTAAATATGCTCGCGTTAATTATCGGCTCTTCCATATAATCAATTTCAGTTACGGGCGGTAAATGCGTTGGGTTTTCGATAACCATTTGCGTCCCGTCCGTCTTATAAACCTTATAAGAAACCGACGGCGCAGTCGTAATGATTTCAAGGTCGAACTCTCTTTCTATTCGCTCTTGAATAACGTCCATATGCAAAAGTCCCAAAAATCCGCAACGGAACCCAAAACCGAGAGCGGCTGAGTTGTCGGGTTCTATAGATAACGCCGCGTCGTTAAGTTTTAATTTTAATAGCGCGTCTTTTAAGTCGTTAAATTTACTACCGTCAAGTGGGAACACGCCCGAAAACACCATAGGAAGTGCTTTTTTGTAACCCGAAAGGGGTTCTTTTGCAGGATTTTCAACCGTGGTAATAGTGTCGCCAACCGCAGTATCTTCAATACTTTTAATCGACGCGGCAATATATCCTACCTCACCAGCTGAAAGGCTATCTTTAGGTTGCATTTTCGGTGAGAACACGCCCACTTCGGTCACGTCAAAGGTTTTGTCCGACATAAAAGTTCTAATTTTAGTGCCGACTTTGACTTGCCCGTCCATAATGCGCACGAAACATATTACCCCTTTAAAGTTATCATAATAACTATCGAAAATAAGTGCTTTAAGTGGCGCGTTTTCATCGCCTTTGGGCGCGGGTATTTTTTCTATTACTTGTTCTAAAACTTCTTCAATATTAAGCCCTGTTTTAGCCGAAATTCTAGGTGCATCCATGGCAGGAACGCCTAAAATATCTTCTACTTCGGTGGCAACTTCATCAGGTCTTGCAGACGCTAAGTCCACCTTGTTTATAACGGGCATAATCTCTAAATCGTTATCAATTGCAAGATAAGCGTTAGCAAGCGTTTGGGCTTGCACGCCTTGAGTTGAATCAACGATTAAAATTGCGCCTTCGCAAGCTTTTAACGAACGAGAAACTTCGTAAGTAAAGTCTACGTGACCAGGCGTATCTATAAGATTGAAAATATACTCCTTACCGTCCTTCGCTTTATAGAACATCCTAACGGGCGTAAGTTTAATGGTGATACCGCGCTCACGTTCCAAATCCATACTGTCAAGAAGTTGTTCTTCCATATCGCGCTCGCTAACTTGTCCCGTTTTTTCCATAAGCCTATCTGCAAGCGTCGATTTGCCGTGGTCGATATGCGCTACTATACAAAAATTTCTAACGTTTTCTTTGTTGATTGACATATAAATCCTTATTTTGCGTTGAATTTTTATAATAAATAGTATATAATATTATAAAAAATTTTGCAAGTAAATTAAAAACGGAGTTTTATGAGGATTGATAAAGATTTTTGGCTTTTTAACCTTCCAATAGCACATCGCGGACTTTGGGGTGGCGAAATTATAGAAAATTCACTGCCCGCATACCAAAACGCCATAGATAACGGCTTTGCGATTGAAATCGATTTATATCTAACCACCGACGACGTTTTAGTGTCTTTCCACGACAAAACGCTTTTTCGTATGACGGGTGAAGTCGGTTTTATTTACGAAAAAACGCTTGACCAACTTAACGAACTAACTCTTTTAGATAGTGAATATAAAATTCCCACTTTCGACCAAGTGCTGTCGCTAGTAGACGGCAAAGTTCCTTTGCTTATTGAAATAAAAGACCAACCTAATAAAAACGTCGTTAATAAAGTGATTGAACGCTTAAAAGAATATAAAGGCGAATTTGCAATTCAGTCTTTTAATCCCTTTTATATAAATCGCGTTAAAAAACTTGCGCCTCAATTTATACGCGGTATTTTAGCAACCAAAACACACGGCAAAGAATTAAAACCTTTAACAAGAGCAATCGTTAAAAATATGAGCCTTAACTTTTTGATTAAACCCGATTTTATCAGTTACTCTTTTGAGGACTTGCCCTTAAAAAAGAGTAAAACCAAAAATATTCCCGTTATCACTTGGACAGTTACCGATAAACATACGGCAAATAGTATTAAACCTTACGCAAAAAACATAATTTTTGAAAAATTCAATCCTTAAGATTAAAAATAAACACGGCGTTCCCAAATGGAAACGCCGTGTTCGTTATCAAAATTATTATTTGCTTAAAACGTCTTTAAGTTCTTCAAGCGCGTCAACTCTATTGAAACGCGTTTTCTTTTCGATATTCTTTTTCTCTACTAATGCTTCGACAAGCTTAAGTGCGTTTTTAAGTCCCCTATCGCTCTTAACCTTTACGGTAAACGGAACTTCTTCATACGCCTTAACGTCGGACAAATCTTTTTGGAAGAAAATCTTTTCTTCAAAATCTTTTACGTCAAGCGCAAGGTGCATTTTCATGGTTTTTCCACGAATAGTAAGTTTTGCAACTAATTCTCTACCAAGTCTGAAAGAAACGCCTTTACTTGATACGCGCGGATTAATACGACGGCAAGCAATGAACGCGTTGTAAATTTCTTCGTAATATTCTTGCGTTTTATTATCTATATTGAGCATCTTTTCTGCAAAAGGAATACGGCGTGCGCTTTCTCTATCGTCTTCATTATCTTCAACTTGGCTAGCTTGGTCTTTAGCGGGAGCCACTTCCTTTATAACTTCACGAATTACTACTTCTGCAGGCTTTTCCTTCAACGCTTTAACTTCGTCTTGAAGCAAAGCTACTTGTTTTTTAAGTTTTTTCGTACGCGCACAATTTGCTATCATATAAATAACGAGAACTAAAAAAGTAAGTGCGCTAAGAACTGCTGCAGCATATAACATTTCTTTCATAATTTTTCTCCTATTAGTTTACTACTGTTGTGATTATAACACGGCACTTGCCGTTTGTCAATATTAAAGTTTTATAAAACTTACGTATTAATTAAAATTTCTTTCAGTTTTTCGCTTGGGCTCACAAGTTACGTCAATACCCAACTTTTTAAGCGTTTTATCGTCAACAGACGACAAAATTACCGAAGAGTGAAGTTGCGCACCTTTTAACTTGTTTAACTGTTCAAGCGCTTTCATTGCCGTTTTATCGGTAGCGGCGCTCACCGCTAAGGATATCAAAACTTCATCAGTATGCAATCTCGGGTTTACACTACCCATATGATTTACTTTTAACTTTTGAATAGGCTCTATTACCTTTGATGATATAATGTCAACGCTATCGTCTATATTTGCAAGAACCTTAAGCGCGTTAAGAAGCGCAGCCGCGCTCGCACCCAAAAGGTTTCCCGTTTTACCGGTAACTAACGTCCCATCGTTAAGTTGCATTGCAACTGCGGGTTGCCCCGTCAAGTTTTCTTTCTCTAATGCGGGTTTAACAACGTCCCTATCGGTTATGCTAATTTGCATACGTTGCATTAGAATTTCTAACTTAGAAATTACTTCTTTACCGATTTTTCCTTTTCTAACTTCTAAAAGCGCAGAATAATAACGGCGGATAATTTCTTGCTTTGAGGCTTTTAATACAACGTCGTTATCCACTATGCAATACCCCGCCATATTAACGCCCATATCTGTTGGGGATTTATAAGGGCACTTGCCTAACACTTTTTCTAACATTGCCGAAAGCACGGGGAATATTTCAACGTCTCTATTGTAATTGACCGCGCGTTCACCGTACGCTTCCAAGTGAAACGGGTCAATCATATTCATATCGTTAAGGTCTGCGGTTGCCGCTTCGTAAGCCACGTTAACGGGGTGATTAAGCGGTAAATTCCACACGGGGAAAGTTTCGTATTTAGCATAACCAGCCTTAACACCGCGTTTGTTTTCGTGATAAAGTTGAGATAAGCACGTTGCCATCTTTCCGCTACCAGGACCGGGGGCGGTAACTACCACTAACGGACGGGTTGTAACGACGTATTCGTTCTTTCCGTATCCTTCTTCGCTCACGATTTTTTCCACTTCCGAAGGGTATCCAACTATAGGAAAATGACGGTAAACCCTTATACCGCGCATTTCAAGGCGTTTTTGAAAAGCAATGGCTGAAGATTGTTCTGCAAAACGCGTTAAAACAACACTGCCAACGTAAAAACCCTTATCAACAAAAATATCTATCAACCTTAAAACTTCTACGTCGTAAGTAATACCAAGGTCGCTACGTTGCTTGTTTTTTTCAATATCGTTAGCGTTGATTACGATTAAAATTTCCGCTTGTTCTTTAAGTTGAGAGAGCATTTTAATTTTGCTATCCGGCTCAAACCCCGGCAAAACCCTTGACGCGTGATAGTCGTCAAACAGTTTGCCTCCAAACTCCAAGTAAAGTTTATCGCCAAAAGTCGAAATTCTCTCAAGGATTTTCGCCGATTGCATTTCAAGATATTTATTATTGTCAAATCCTTTTTTGTCCATTGTAAAATTACGCTCCATTATTTTAAAAGACCTGCGCCGTTTAGTTTCTCAATAAACGCGGTTACGTCTGCTTCCGCCACGTCTTTGCCAACTTCGTATTCATTTAAAAGCGCGTCGATTAAATCTTCTTTTTCACAACCGTCTTGAAGTTTTTTCCATAAGAAAGAGCCCGTTTCGTTAAGCGTAATAACGCCGTTAAACTGTTTAACCGCGCTCCCCACCGCCACGACTATAAAATTACCTGCAACTTCGCGAATAATAAATCCTTCTTTAATTTTCATCATTTTTCTCCTTGCTCATAGTAGTATACGAAAGTTCAGCCGCTTCTTTAGAAATATTGCAACCCAACTTATAAAGTTCAACTTGTGTCAATAACTTGTCCGTTAAATTCAGTAATCTATCCATTTGCGCAGGGTCCTCGGGCCTAATAGTTTGATTAAATATAGTCAATAACATCTCTGCCGTTGATGCTTTACTGATAGAATTTTCTTTTGCTTGTTCTATTTTACAAATAGCCTTGATTTCCGCACGACAGTTAGTATCTAAATGATGCTTGCCGTTCCACGGCGTGCCATAAACGTAAAACTTCCCGTCAATATATCTTATTATAGGTTTATCGTCGTTAACCATAATGGCTCTATCGCCCAAAAGTTCTCTCCATAACCGCGTGTGCGTGGATTTTCCCGTTCCACTAGGCGCAGTAAACAAATACGCCTTGCCGTCAACCATAATGGCGCTACTATGGAAAATAATACCGTTTGCGTGTTCTAAACAATAATCGCAAAGTTTTCTAAACAGCGCAAGGCTTTCCAAATACGGCTCTACAAATTCCGGCGCTAACGCTTTTTCTTTAGCAACGTCATCATTCGTTATAACAACCGAAAAATCACACGGTTGTTCGCCGTCGTACTCGTAATTTTTACACAATCTTTCAGTATAACCGTATATAAGTTTTGCCTCGAAAACCACGTCGGCTATTTTATACTTTGGCATACGCTCCCTTCGGGCGAAAATTTCCACCCATTATCTAAAATTAAAATTCGATTACTATTTTACCAAAGCCACCGAACTTTGTCAATATAAATTTGATTTTTAAAGGGTTTTTATGTATAATAAAATATATGACTAACTCTAAAAGAGATTTCCTCATCAAAAAGGTATACGATGAAACTTTTTAACAAAATTATAGCGGTAACTTTTGCAATCTGTTTAGCATTTTCCATAACTGCTTGCACCCCTAAAGGTAGCGCGGAAAATTTTTATTATTTCAATACGGTTATACACGTTGAAACACACGGCACAGTTATTTCCGCCACAACTAAGGCGGAACTTAACGCATTATTTTTTGAACTAGAAAACGAGTTTGACTCAAAAGTTAACGGCTCTATTACCGCACGTTTTAACCAAATGGATAAATTCGGCGAAATTGAACTGACAAAAGACGCTCAAACGGTTTTAAGCGTTGCAAAAGAGTGTTATGCTTTTTCAAACGGCAAATTTAATCCTTGCATATACCCACTTACAAAACTTTGGGGCTTCGCGCCTTTTAGTTATACCCCTAATTACACCGTCCCCACCGCCCAAGATATTGCTAACGCAAAAGCACAATGTGATTTTAACGCGCTGAATTTGGAAAATAATATTCTAAAAAAGACCGAAACTCATCTAACCCTTGACCTTGGTGGAATAGTGAAAGGATACGCCACGGATAAAGCCTTGCAAATATTGACTGCTAGTGGACATACTAAAGGATACGTTTCGATTGGCAGTAGCAGTATAGCCCTTTTAAGTTACCCCACGCTAGGCGTTACCCACCCTACTAAATCGGGCACTATAATAACTTGCAACACGACAAACGCGATTAATCTATGCGTTTCAACTAGCGGAGATTACGAAAAGTTTTACGTTGACGGTAACGGTACGAAATATTGTCATATAATAGACCCCGATTCGGGTTATCCCGCCCAAACGGGCGTGCGCTCGGCAACTATTTTGGGTATAAATGGAGTTTACGGCGACGCGCTGACTACGGCAATTTGCTTGATGGAGCACGACGGCACTATAAATTCTCAACTAACGCAGTTTTTGAATAAAATCATCCAAGAATATCCGCAATCAAGTTTTTACGTGATATATGAAAAAGGCAATATTAAACAACTTATAACAAACAAAATTCAAAATCAAGATTTTACTTTGCACGACACCGAGTTTGCGTTATTAAAAATTTAGTTGTAAAAAAATTAAAGCCACGGTTAGCCCGTGGCTTTTTATTTACTTCCAATCACAAATCTTCTTTGCAATCGCGTTAAACAAACTTTCTATAACCAAACCTAAAACTATAGAAACTATCACAAGTGCAAGAAGTTGCGCCGTCTCTCCTATATTATTTGCTAAGTTCATTAAATTGCCTAGCGAACGCGAAGTTGCGCTCAACACTTCCGCCGCAACCATCAATTTGAAATTTAGAGAAAATCCACTTCCTGCTTCAACCAATGCGGTCGGTGCAATTAACGGCAATTCTATATGCCTTAACACTCTTAATTCATCTGCACCGTCAACTCGGCTTGCCTCAACAACCGATTTGTCCAAAGCCTCAAACGCGCTTTTTAAATGAGAATAAGTCGTTGGCAATATAACTAAAACCGTAACCAATATCGCCGAAAGGCTTTCGGACTTCGTCCACACTATCAACAATAAAATCACCGCAATAGTCGGCAACGCGCGTAGCACCCCTATAATAGGCGCAAGCAGACGATTGAAAGTATTATTCTTGATAGAAATTACCGCTAATAAAAAGGCAAAACCAAAAGAACTTATAAAAGCAACAAGCGTGCGCCAAACAGTTCCAACCAGCGCGTAATAAAACTTCGCTTGCGCAAAAAGTTCCACCATACTATAGACGGTCGTTCGTATGGACGGCAACAAATATTCTTTACCCAACGCCCAAGCGGTAATCGCCCAAATCGCAATTATACCCGCCACGCTTAATACGGGCAAGAAGAAATTTAAAGTTCGGGAATTTTTATATTTCATTTCATCCTTCTATATTGTAGTATTTTAATCCGTGTTTTTCTAAAACTGCACGAAAAGTCCAATCGGGAACAGCATTAGGGTTTGGAACGGCTATCTTTTTATTTTTCAAATCGTTTATAGTTAAAGGCTCCGTACTCATAATATAAAAATTACCGTGCGTTACAACTGAAACCATAACGTAAGGGTCGCCCACGTTATTATCAGTATTGTAAAATTTTGTAGCAAGGTTAACGGGCATAATGAATACGTCTGCCGTCCCGCCTTTATATAACGCTGGTATAGTATTTGCCTTTATAACGTTGTAAGACACGTCAAGGGTGTCGACAAGTTTAGTATTATCTTTAATAAACTTTGCTATCGCAAGCGCTGGCGCACCATCGGGAGCATAAACGGTCAAAGTTTGCTTTTCGCAGTTTCCACTTGCCGTACCACTATAAAAGAAATCGTCATTTACTGTTTTTGCCGAACCACTTTCAATTGCCATTATATCGTTTATATAACTTTTGACTTGTTCTTTTGCCTGATTTACGCCTTGCCAATAAATTTTACACCCATCTATAGCCGAAGCGGATAACGTGCCAGCAACCAACGTGGACGCTTCAAATTTCGTTTTAATTGCGTCAACTGCTTGCGTTGCGTTGCCATCTTGTTTTAGCCACGTTACGTTATTATCTATACCGCTCAAAACGTCGATTATATTCGGAAACGTTGCAAGCACGCTACTTTTAACCATCATTACCGCTTGCGGATACGCTTTATCTTGAGCATCATAAAGCTCTTGCAAATCAAGTTTATAAACCGTTTTACCGCGCAAAGCCATTTTGTTTGTCAAATTAGATGCAGCAGGCTCTGGAACTAAACCGATAGTTTCTACGTCTGAAAGCATAGCACTAACTATACTCGACCCTTCGGCGTAATATTTTATGCCGACTTTATCTTTTTGCGTATTGTTGCAAGCAGAAAAACTAATCCCTGAAAAGCAACAAACAACCGAAAGCAATAGCGTTAATAACTTTTTCATAAAAACTCCTTTTGTACGTAATATTTAATACGCAATATTTTAAACTAATAGCGCGCGAGATAGAGCGTAATGTTAGTGCTTAAATTTAAGGGTTAAACTCAAGCAAGACAAGGCTCGCGAAGTGTTTTGGGTGAGATTAACCGTCTGGTTATCGAAGTCAAAATACTAAGCAGAAACGCAGTCTTGCAAATATTTGATTTTAAGGGTTTAGATACAAGCAAGACAAGGCTCGCGAAGTGTTTTGGGTGAGATTAACCGTCTGGTTATCGAAGTCAAAATACTAAGCAGAAACGCAGTCTTGCGCCGTATATAAAGCCTTAAAAAAAGAAACGCCCTGGCGAAATTAAGCGCCAAGGCGGGACGTGATTTATCAAGGCGTTAGCCTTGCTAATTCCTTAAATCAATTAATCCCTTTGCTGTCAGGCGCACCTTTTAGTTTAGGTATTTACGCTTTTATTATAATTCATCAAAGGGTTTTTGTCAATTATTTTTTGCGGTCAGAAAGTTTTAACGTATTTTCTTTTGGTCGCTTCTCCGCCACGTATGTGGCGTTCGGAAAGATTTTTATTAAGAACTTTCTTAACTTTTTTGTATAAACTTTTATCAATAGGGCGTAATCTTTCGGTAACGTCCTTATGCACGGTTGATTTTGAAAAATGAAAAACTTTAGCGGTCTGCCTAACCGTTGCACCCGTGCTTGCGATATATTCGGCTTCTTTAATAATTCTATCTAAAATATCTTCTCTCAAAAGATAACTCCCCCTAAAAATCAAAGTAGTTATCTTTATGATATTTTTCGACAAATTATTACAAAAAAATAAAAGCACCTATAAATTTTTAAGTGCTTTTTTCTTTTTGATTACTTTTTTCTCAAAAGCTTTATTAAATCAAAATTCACAAAGTGATAACAGAATTTGTTTTCTGATTTGTTTTGCATAACTCTATATAGAGCGCTTAATATAAAATGTGCACTAGCGCCTGCAATCGTGCCCACGATAAAACCTACGATAACGTCGGTTGAATAATGCACGAACAAATAAATTCTTGAAAGCCCTATCGTAAACGCAAAAACCAAGCCTATCCAACTCCACTTTTTATTAAAGCCCAAAAACAGCGCGACCATAGAAGACGTGGCGACCGTTGCGTGTCCCGATGGAAAGGAAAACTCGCTCTCAATTATTCCCCCAACCGACGCGTGATATTGTTGGTAAATGGGGTTTAGGTACGGACGCGGACGAGCAACCGCGTTTTTGATAATCACGTTAGTTAAAAGCGCGCCTATTCCGATTGCTAATAGCATGGTTACACCCGTCTTTCTAGTTTTAGAAAACAACGCGAATATTAGCGATAAAATTATAAAAAACAAACCTTTGTCGCCAAACGTCGTAACAAACTTAAAAAAGGGCGTTAAAAACCTACCCGAAGTTTGCGATAAGTTGTTCATAAATATAAATATCGCATTATCAAACCCGAAAAACGTATGATTTAGAAACTCTGCCATTAAATTCCTCTATAAAAGTTTTTGCCAAATATCAAATTGATATGCAACGTTTTTTTCGTGGTGTGAATCGCTAGATAAAATTAGCGTTCCACCCATTGCTTTTATCTCTTTAATTATATCTGAACTTGGGTAAGGCTGTTTTCTATAGCCACGTGAAATCACGCCCGTGTTTATTTCAAAAGGTTTGCCCGTTTTAATGAGTTTAGCAAGCGCTTTTTTATAAGCGTTAACGTAGCGCGGATGTTTAGTGTCAAAATATTTATCGCCATCGTTATATTTTGTTACTAAATCAAAATGTCCTATAATATCCGCCCCAGTTTTTTCTACAACGTCGGCAAGCGTTTGATAATAATTTTCCGCCGCCGAATAAAAATCACCCTTAAATTGCGTGTTTATACGGTCTAAAAAAGTTTCTTCATCCAAATCGACGCTATATATCTCTCCGTCAACGTTAAAGTAATGCAACGAACCAATAACGTAATCAAAGCCGTTTGTTGAAGTTTCAGAAAAATATTCTTGTTCTATCCCGCAAAGCACGCGGATTTTATCAGCGTATTTAATTTTAAGCGCGTTGACTTCCGCCTGAAAGCGTGGCACGTCTTCTTGTTGTATATAGCATTCGGAATCTTTTGCTAAATATGAGTGAGCTGCAACGCCAACCGTATCAAGCCCCTTCTCTATTGCAGACAAAACCATTTCTTCAGGCGTGCTTTTACCGTCGCAATAAACGGTGTGCATATGCAAATCACACTTGCCTAAACTTTTGACGTCTATCATTTTGTCATTTTCTCCTGTTTTACCTTATGGTCAATAACGTGGCGCGAAGCAAGTTCACGATGTATATCTTCTAAACTTATACCCATTTCGGTCATAAGCACCATAACGTGATAGCAAAGGTCGGCAATTTCATAAACGGTTTCTTTTTTATCATCAGCTTTAGCCGCAATAATTACTTCCGTGTTTTCTTCGCCAACTTTCTTTAAAATTTTATCAATACCCTTTTGGAAAAGATAGGTAGTGTAAGAACCTTCGGGCAACGTTTCTTTTCTGCCCTTTAATAAATCCATAAGCCCTTCTAACGAAAAATCTTTAAGTTCGGGATTAGCGTGCACGGGGTTGTGGAAACAACTATCTTTACCCAAGTGACAAGCAGGCCCGTCCTTTTCAACTTCCACCACTAAAGCGTCATAATCACAATCGGCTGTAATGGACACGACGTGTTGATAATTACCACTCGTTTCGCCTTTTAGCCATAGTTCGTTTCTTGACCTTGAATAAAAACAAGTGAGATTTTTTTCCATAGTGATTTTTAGACTTTCTTTATTCATATACGCAAGCGTCAACACCTTTTTAGAGATAGCGTCAACCACTATTGCGGGAATAAGTCCTTTTTCATCAAATTTAAGTTTTTCAATTTCTAACATAATAACTCCTTACAGTCTAACGGGAACACCGCTGTTTTTAAGTGTTTTTTTCAAATCGTAAATATCAACTTCACCAAAGTGGAAAATCGATGCGGCAAGACCCGCGTCAACTTTAGGCAAAGTATTAAACAATTCAATAAAGTGTTGCTTGTTACCAGCGCCCCCCGACGCTATAACGGGCACGCTAACCACGTCGCACACGGCAGAAAGCATCTCTAAATCAAAGCCGTTTTTAACGCCGTCGGTATCGATTGAGTTAAGCACAATTTCGCCCGCACCGTTGTCCACACCGCGTTTTATCCACTCAATCGCTTCCATTCCGGTATTCTCTCTACCACCTTTAGCAAAAACCCTGAACACGCCGTCTACTCTTTTAACGTCTGCAGATAACACCACGCATTGGTCGCCGTAACGCTTTGCCGCTTGATAAATAAGGTCTGGATTTCTAATCGCACCAGAATTAACGCTAACCTTATCCGCACCGCACTTTAGAACTCTGTCAAAGTCATTTAAGGTGTTTATACCACCGCCTACGGTTAAGGGTATAAAGATTGTTCTTGCAACTTCTTTTAATATATCAGTAAAAAGCGCACGACCTTCCGCAGACGCGGTTATATCGTAAAAAACCAACTCATCCGCACCGTTATCGCTGTAAAATTTACCGAGTTCCACGGGCGAAGACACGTCCGCAAGTCCTTTGAAATTTACGCCTTTTACAACCCTGCCGTCTTTAACGTCTAGACAGGGAATAATTCTTTTAGTAATCATCTTGCCACCTTAATTGCTTCAGTTAAATCAATCGCGCCCGTGTAATAAGCCTTTCCTATTATCGCGCCGTAAAGGTCTATGCTTTTAAGTTTAATCACGTCGTCAATACTAGAAACGCCACCTGACGCAATAACGTCAATATCCAAATCATTTTTAAGTCTTTTATAAAGCGCGTGGTTCGCACCCTGCATAGCGCCGTCTTTACTTATATCCGTACAAATTATTGTTTTAACGCCCAAGTCTTGCATATTTTTGCAAAAAGCAAACCCTTCGCACTCGGACTTTTCCGTCCAACCTTTAATTGCAACGAACCCGTCTTTAAGGTCAACGCCAACGGCGATTTTTTCGCCGTAAAGTTTAACTGCCGTTTGTAAAAACTCGGGGTCGTTAACCGCCGCCGTGCCTAATATAACGCGCTTAACACCAACGCTTAAGTATCTTTCAATAACTTCTAAACTTCTGATACCCCCACCCACTTCGACGAACGCGTCGGTTGAGGAAACTATATCTTGAACGGTTTTTAAGTTAGGTGTATCGCCCGTTTTCGCGCCTTCTAAATCAACCAAGTGCAAAAAGTTTGCACCTTTGTTTTTAAAATCCAACGCAACTTCAACAGGGTTGTCGTTATACACGGTCATTTGGTTATAATCGCCCTTAAAAAGCCTAACCGCCTTACCGTCGAACAAATCTATTGCAGGAAAAATTTTCATACATCAATCCTTTTAATATATAATCAATCGTATCTTACAACTCGCAAAAAGCCTTTAATATTTTAAGTCCTATTTCACCGCTCTTTTCGGGGTGGAACTGACAGCCGTAAACGTTTTTATCTGCAACCGCCGCCGTTAAATCTGCGCCGTATTCTGCAGTTGCAATAACGCTATCGTTACAATTCGCACCGTAAAAAGAGTGTACGAAATAAACGAAATCACCGTCTTTTAAATATTTAAACAGTTCGTTTTGCTTTGTAAACTTTAGCGCGTTCCAGCCTATGTGTGGTATTTTATAATCTTTAGGAATAACTTCCGCAATAGGACGAATTTCTCCTTTAATTAGCGAAAGCCCTTTATGTGCGCCGTACTCAAAACTTTTATCAAACAAAAGTTGCATACCAAGACAAATGCCCAAAAGCGGTTTGCCACTTTTGGCTTGCGATATCACAACGTCCGCAAGTCCCGACGAAAAGAGTTTTTCCGCAGCGTCGCCAAATGCACCTACGCCTGGTAATATAATTTTATCGGCGCTTTCAATTACTTCTTTATCACCCGTCGCAACGGCATCCACACCGATTGCTTTAAACGAACTTACGAGCGAAAATAGATTGCCCACGCCGTAGTCAACTATAGCGACCATTAAAGCACCCCTTTAGTCGACGGAATCTCATCTTTAGCATTACCGTCAATAGCAACTGCCGTGCGCATAGTTCTTGCAAGCGATTTAAACACGCCTTCAATCACATGGTGCGCGTTAGAGCCTGCAAGTTGACGAACGTGCAAAGTGATTTCCGCACTTCTTGAAAAAGCAACTAAAAATTCCTCAACTAGTTCAGTATCGAAATCGCCCACTTTACTTGCTTTGATATCTAACTCTTTTACGAGAAAACTTCTGCCTGAAATATCAACCGCAGTTAAAATTAACGCTTCGTCCATAGGTAAAATGGTGCTACCGTATCTCGTAATGCCTTTTTTATCGCCAAGCGCTTTATTGAACGCTTGTCCTAAGCAAATACCTATATCTTCAACCGTGTGGTGATAATCAACGAAAGTATCGCCGTTACATTTAACCGTCAAATCAAATCTACCGTGTTTAGCAAAGAGCGTGAGCATATGGTCTAAAAAACCACATCCGCTATCAATTTTATTTTCACCCGTGCCGTCAAGGTTAAGTTTTAATGTAATATTAGTTTCAGCCGTCTTTCTTTTTATTTCAGCCTTTCTCATTTTATTTCCTCCAAAATGGATTTTACCGTTTGAATAAAAGTTTGCATTTGTTCAAAACTGCCCACCGTTATACGATTATACTCTTTTATTTTTTCTTTGTCAAAGTGTCTGACGAGTATTCCTTTTTCTTTAAGTTTTAAATACAGCGTTTTGCCGTCTATATCGGGGCTTTTTGCAAAAATGAAATTAGTGCTTGAGGGGACAACGCTAAACCCTAATTTTTTTAATTCGGTCTCCGTCCACTCTCTGTTTTGAATAATTTTTTTGCAGTTTTGTTCAAAATACTCTTTATCTTTAAGCGCACCAACGCCCGCACCAGCCGTCATACTGTTTACGTTATATGGGTTGGTGGAATATTTAATGCCCATTAAGTCGTTTATAATTTGCTCTTTCGCCACCGCAAAGCCTAACCTTGCGCCTGCCATTGAACGCGATTTAGAAAAGGTTTGCGTAACGATTAAATTATCGTATTTATCTACAAGTTTAACCGCGCTTTCGCCACCGAAATCTATATACGCTTCGTCAACGACGACTATTCTATTCGGGTTTGAACTAACCAACCTTTCAATCTCGCAAAGTGAAAGGTAAATTCCCGTCGGCGCATTGGGGTTTGCAATAAACACCGTGCCGTTCTCTTTAATATAATCGTCAACGTCGATAGAAAAATCGTCTTTTAACGGAATTTCAACGTATGGAACGGAATTTATTTCTGCAAAAACCTTATAAAACCCGTAAGAAATGTCGGGAAAAACAGCGGGCGTATCTTTATCGCAATACGCCATAAACGCAAAGTTCAACGCCTCGTCAGAGCCGTTTGTCATAATGACGTTTTCTTTTTTCACGCCTAAAGTTTTAGCCGTTAATTCGGTCAACTCTTTAACGTCGGGGTCGGGATAAAGATACAATTTTTTTGCACACTCGCTTGCAATACGTATCGCGCTATCCGACGGCGGAAAGGGACTTTCGTTAGTGTTGAGTTTGATATACTCTCTTTCCTTTGGCTGTTCGCCGGGAACGTAAGGCGTTAAATTTTTATATTTGTTACTGAAAAATTTACTCATACTAATCCTTAATTCTAATTACCGCCGATTTAGCGTGTGCGGTAAGCCCTTCTTTTTTTGCAAAATAATCTACGTCTTTCGCAGTATTTTCTAACGCTTCTTTAGAGTAGTAAACGTACTGCGTTTTCTTTATAAAATCATCAACGGACAGCGCGCTTGAAAATCTTGCCGTTCCGCTCGTTGGCAACGTGTGGTTTGCCCCCGCAATATAATCGCCCATTGCTTCGGGACAGTTTCTGCCCAAAAATACTGAACCTGCGTGTTTAATTTTTGTTAAATATTCAAACGGATTATCTAAACAAAGTTCCAAGTGTTCGGGCGCAAGAAGATTTGCAATATCTATAGCGTCGTCTAAATCTTCGGCGATAATAATCTTGCCGTTATCGTCAATCGAGGCTCTTGCAATATCCGCCCTTTCAAGCAAGGGAATTTGTTCTTCTAGTTGCGCGGAAACTTTTTTAGCAAACTCTTTGCTATCGGTTATGAGCACCGCGCTTGCCATTTTATCGTGTTCAGCTTGAGATAATAGGTCCGAAGCAATATGCGCGGGATTATTTTTATCGTCTGCAACGATTAAAATTTCACTAGGTCCAGCAATCATATCGATTGAAACCGTGCCGAAAACTTGCTTTTTGGCTTCTGCAACGAAAGCGTTGCCTGGCCCGACGATTTTATCAACCTTAGGAATACTTTCCGTGCCGTAAGCAAGACCTGCAATGGCTTGCGCGCCACCTACTTTGAAAATTTTATCCACGCCCGCAACGCTAGCCGCCGCCAAAATAACGGGGTTGATTTTACCGTTCTTATCGGGCGGTGTAACCATAACTACTTGTTCCACCCCCGCGATTTTTGCGGGGATTGCATCCATCAAAACGGTTGAAGGATATGCAGCCGTACCGCCGGGAACGTAAAGCCCTGCTTTTTCAACGGGAATAATTTTTTGTCCCACTATTGCACCGTCGGCGTTAGTGATTTCAAAGCCTTGGCGTTTTTGTTTAGAGTGAAAGGCTCTAATATTTTCAGCAGCGCGGTTAAGTATTCTTAAAAACTCTTTGTCAACTTCTTTTACCGCTTGGTCAATCTCTTCTTTGCTAACGGCAAGGTCGGTTAACTCCGCTTTGTCGAATTTTTTGGTGTATTCAAAAAGTGCTTTGTCGCCGTTGTTAACAACGTTATCGATTATGTCTTTGACGATAGCCGAAACGTCAACCTTTGGCGTAACTCTAGCAAAAACGCTGTTTGCGTCCACCTTTTTGTCTATAATTTTAATCATATCAGTTCTCCGTCTGTTTAGCGAGTGATTGTTTGATTTTTTCAATTAACTCTGACTTAAACTTAAAGTTTGCTTTGTTGGCGATAAGCCTTGCGGAAATAGGCATAAACTTTTCAACCACGACAAGATTGTTCTCTTTTAGCGTTGTGCCCGTTTCCACGATATCAACTATAACGTCCGAAAGTCCCAAAATAGGCGCGATTTCAATTGAGCCGTTAAGATGAATAATATCTATATCCCTACCAAGACTTCCGTAATAGTCTTTAGCAACGTTAGTAAATTTAGTCGCCACCACTAGCGTTTTAGTTCTATCGTCTTCAAAATCAGCTTTAGCGGCGACAGCCATATCGCACTTGCCCATCTTTAAGTCCAAAAGTTCGTAAACGTCGGGACGGTATTCAACGAGAATATCTTTACCGGCAACGCCGATATCCGCCGCCCCACGCTCAACGTAAATGGCAACGTCTGACGGCTTTACCCAAAAATATCTTACGCCCACTTCTTGATTTTCAAAAATAAGTTTACGGTTATTTTCTTTTATCGACGGGCAAGGAAACCCTGCTTTTTCAAACATATCGTAAACCTTTTCGCCAAGTCTGCCTTTGGGCAAAGCCACGTTAAGCATCTTCATACTAACAGCCCTCCTTTAAGTCGATAAGTTTTTTATAGCGCAATTTTTTGGGAACCACCTTAAACGCGCCCACCGTTTGACCGCTACTAGCAATTTCTTTAACTAGCGCACCAACCGTTTTAGCATCTTCGTCGCCGTACTCGATAGCAACGTCCACGTCAAACTCGTTTTCTTCAAGCAGGTATTTTTCAAGTTCGTCAAGGTAAACTGCAAACCCGATAGCGCGTGCTTTCTTGCCCATTTTTTGCATAAGTTTATCGTAGCCACCACCCGACAAAATACCCGTAGGTATTCCACTAATAAATCCTTTAAATACTATTCCGTTATAATAGCCCATATCGTTTACTACCGAAAAATCCACGCGCACTTTATCGCATACGCCGAACGCTTTTAAGCCGTTTACGATGCTTTCAAGTTGGTTAAGCGCGGATAACGCCTGTCCGTCAAGCCCCGCCTTTTTAAGACTATCAATAGCAAAATCAGGTGCGCCGTAAACGTTAACTATTGCAAGCAAAATTTTCTTTTGCTCATCAGATAAATTTTCGCTCTCGCAAACGTTTTCCACACCTTGCGCGTTTTTGTCGCCAAGATAAGAAATAATTTTCTTTTGCGCGTCGATACTTAAATTGAAATCTTCTAAAACACCCTTTACCACGCCTAAGTGCGAAATATCTAAAAGATATTCTTTAGATACCGTAGAAAGACTTTTAACTGCAAGATAAAGCACTTCAGTAATTTGGTATTCGTCAATATCGCCCAAGCACTCTAAACCAACCTGCATAAACTCTTTAAAAGATTTGGTGCCTTTCGAAACTCTATAAACCGTTTCGTTATAGAAAAGTTTTTCCACGCCCGCGTCGTAACTTCCGTTTTTGATAATGGATAGCGTAACGTCGGGTTTTAACGCCATCAACTTTCCGTCCGTATCGGTGAAAGTAATAACGTTGTCAGACACCAAAAAGTCTTTATTTTTAACGTAAAGGTCGTATTCTTCAAACTTGCTCATTTTATAGTGTGTAAAGCCGTAACTTGCGTAAAGTTCACGCAACAAACCAACCGCTTTTTCCACTCCGCTTTGCCCTAATGCCTTTGCACTCATTTTACTTTTCTCCTTGCTCGCCGTCTAAAACTAGTTTATATCCGCCACTGCCATAGTTAATACATTTATTAACACGGCTGATGGTTGCGGTGCTCGCACCCGTTTCTTTAGAAATGCTTTGATAATTAAATCCCTTTTTTAAGAGTTTAGCCACTTCAAGTCGTTGCGAAATATCTTCTAACTCTTTGATAGTGCAAACGTCTTCAAAAAATTTTCTGCAGTCTTCAACGTCTTTCAACTTTAACACCGCGTTAAAAAGTTCATCAAAATTTTCAATATGGAAATTCGTCATAATTCCCTCTCTTTGTTTTAGTTGTTTAACATTTTAGCACGATAAAGTGATAAAGTCAACAAAATTAACCTGTCGCGCAAAATTTTTTTATAAAAAAAGCGCAAACTTTCAAAACAAAGAAAGTTTGCGCTAATATTGGTGTTTTATTTTTTCATTAAAAACTTATATAGCCCTTCCACGCCGTCTTTTACGTCACGATAAGTATCTTCGAAATTGTGCGTGTACCAAGGGTCTGCAACTTCGCCCGACCTGTTCGTATAATCAAGTAACAGCGAGCATTTATTTTGCGGGTCGCCACCTAGCATATACTTCATAGTGTGCAGATTATCGTAATCCATACCGATAAAATAATCGTAATTTTCGTAATCTTGTTTGGTTAATCTAACCGCCCTTTTTGCACTGTAATCAATGCCTAATCTATCAAGTATAGCACGCGTGCCACGATGAACGGGGTTGCCTAATTCTTCTGCGCTAGTGGCTGAGGAACGTATTAAAAAGTCTTTTTCTTTGCCCATTTTTTGAACGTAGTCTTTCATCATAAATTCAGCCATAGGCGAACGGCAAATATTACCGTAACAAACGAACATTATTTTATACATAGCAATTAAAATATTATATGCTCTACTTTGGGGTTCTTACTGCGACGGTAAAAAACAAGTTTTCTGCCCGTAGCGCAAACGTATTCCGCGCCCAACTTTTCAGCAATCTCAAAACCCGTTTCTTTGGGATTAAGCATTGAATTTTCTAAAACGGTAACTTTTATAATTTCTCTTTTCTCAATGGCTTTATCAAGGCTTTCTATTAAACTATCGTTCACGCCAAGTTTGCCGACCTGTGTTACAGGTTCAATGTTGGCTGCGATTGAACGCAACGCGCTTCTTTCTTTAGAAGTTAACATATTTTCTCCTTTAATTAATCAACAAATTCAAATTCTTCGTCGCCGATAATAACGGTCGATTTATCGGTTGCGCCCATTTCACGCAGTTGCTTTATTATACCGCGGTCGCGAAGTACTTTGTGCATATACGCAAGCGAGTTCATATCGTCTAAAACAACGTTTCTCTTAAGCACGTCAACTAGTGTGCCCACGATAACGAACGTTTCGCCTTCTTTAAATATTTCGTAAGAAAGTCTATCGGGTTTAACGTAGTTATATTCTTCAAACTCAAGCGGTTTAACTGGTGGCAACTTTTCAAGAACTGTAAACACCGCTTTTTTAAGGTCGTCAAGTCCCTTTCCCGTAATAGCCGAAACTTCAACGATTTTATGTTTTCTGCCGATTTGCTTTTTGAATTCTTTATATTTTTCTTCCGCACCGTAAATATCGGTTTTGTTCGCAACTATAATTTGCTTTAATTTGGCAAGTTTAGGACTATAATTTTTTAGTTCTGCATTTATCTTAAGATAATCGTCGTAAGGGTCTCTTCCTTCCACACCCGAAACGTCAATAACGTGTACTAACATACGCGTTCTTTCTATATGGCGTAAAAATTCTATACCCAACCCAGCACCGTCGCTTGCGCCTTCAATAAGACCTGGAATATCGGCAACCACGAACTGATTGTCGTAATAATCGCAAACGCCAAGGTTGGGAGAAAGCGTAGTAAAGTGGTAGTTGGCAATCTTTGGTCTTGCGCGCGTTATTTTACTGAGTATCGTTGATTTGCCAACGTTGGGGAAACCAACCAAGCCAACGTCCGCAATGGTTTTAAGTTCAAGCACAACCTTTTTAGTTTCGGTTTTTTCGCCCGTTTGTGAAAAGTGCGGGGTGTGACGCCTTGAGTTTGCAAATTTAGCGTTACCCTTACCACCGTCGCCACCTTCTAAAACGACTTTGCTTTGACCGTCCGTAAACATATCGGCAATAATATTGCCTGTTTCTTTATCCCTAATTACCGTGCCGAGTGGTACTCTTAAAACAAGGTCCTTACCCGACCTGCCGAAACAGTCTTTCGGCTCGCCCGGTTGCCCGTTTTCAGCAACGTATTTGGTTTTATAGTAGTAGTCTGAAAGGTTGGATAAATGCTTGTCCGCAACGAAAATAATATTTCCGCCCTTACCGCCGTCCCCACCATCAGGGCCACCGCTAACCTTTCCTTTATAATGGATAAAAGAGGTAATTCCATTACCCCCGTCACCCGCTTTTATCGTGATTTGCGCTCTGTCTATAAACATACTTCACCTATTAATTCTTTTTAAACATTGTGCGTTTATCGGGCAATTATTACAATCGGGTTTTGATGCCTTACAATAACTTCTGCCGAGATAAATTAAATAATGATGCGACCTTGACCAGTCCTTTTCATCTAAAATTTTCATCAACTGCTTTTCGGTTTGCAAAACGTTATCCGCTTTAGCAAGCCCAATTCTATTACTCACCCTAAAAACGTGCGTATCAACGGCAATAGCGTTACCGTTAAAAGCCACGCTATAAACCACGTTTGCGGTCTTTCTACCCACGCCGTCAAGCGAGCGAAGTCCCTCTAAAGTGTTAGGAACTTGTCCGTTAAACTTTTCTATTATAGCCTTGCACGCACTTAAAAGGTGCTTGGCTTTAGACTTATACAGTCCGCAAGAAAAAATTTTTTTGCCAAGCTCTTCTTCGGTCAGCGTTAGCAATTTTTCCGCCGTGTTATATTCTTTGAAAAGCTCTGCCGTAACTTTATTTACGCGCTCGTCCGTGCATTGTGCAGATAGTACAACCGCGACAAGCAACTCAAACGGAGTGGAAAAATTAAGGGCGGGCTTATCCGTAAATAGCCCCGACAACTTTTCAACTATTTCTTTTGCAGTTTTTTTGTTCATAATTTTACCACAAATAGTTTACCACAAGCGACGGGGTTTTTACAAGCGATTTTATCGTAGTTTTATTCTTAAATAGTTCTAACAAGTCTTTTCCCGCCCACTTGCGTAACCAAGAAAAATCCTGCGAAAGAATTTAATGACGCTACTTGCACCGCTCTTTTGACTGCGGTAAATACACTTTTACTCACTTTTACCGAAAGCCCACAACCAACGCCTGCTTCTTTTGGCGTATTTATTATTTCAACGCTCACTCCGTTAGCGCGCATAAATTCCGCAAACTTAACCGTGTGTGCGCGCGAGCGAAAAGCAACCACAACGAATTCCATAAAATTCCTCCTTTGCATAAATAAACCTTTTTGTCTATACAATATAATATTAAACTATTTTTTAAATTGTTAAACACGAGGTGATTTTATGGTTTATTTTGATAATGCAGCAACTGGCGGTTTTAAGATAAGCGCGGTAACCGACGCCGCCCAAACCGTTCTTAAATATCTTTGCGCGAACCCCGGTAGAAGCGGTCATAGACTTTCGCTTACGGGTGCAGGCATAGTTAATAACGCTAGAGACGCGCTTAGTGAAACTTTTAACGCTCGCTCTGAGCGCGTAATTTTCACTAAAAACTGTACGGAAGCGTTAAATATGGCAATTTTCGGTTCGCTTAAAGACGGTGGACACGTTATAACCACGGTTTTTGAACATAATTCGGTTTTGCGCCCACTATTTACCTTGAAAAACAAGGGACTTATTGATTTAGACGTGGTTGAGCCACAAGTGAACAAGCCTTTACACCTGTTGATTGAAGAAAAAGTTAAGCCTAATACTTACTTAATAGTAGCGACCGCCGTATCAAACGTTACAGGCTACGAACTACCGATAGAAGATATAGGTATGATTGCAAAAAAACACGGCTTGCATTTTTTGGTTGACGGCGCACAAGGCGGTGGACATATTCCGATAGATATGAAAAAAAATAATATATCTATGCTTGCGCTAGCGGGTCACAAAGGGCTTTACGGTATTATGGGAAGCGGTGTTTTAATTATTGATGACGAAACTGAATTAGAACCTATGCTTTACGGTGGAACGGGTAGTGAAACCTTTAATTTCTCTCAACCCAAATGCTACCCAGAACGCTTAGAAGCGGGAACTTTAAACTTGCCGGCAATCGCGTCCCTTAACGAAGGGGTTAGATACATAAATAAAAACTTAAAAAACTTTTCTACCCACCTTTATGGAACGACCAAAAACATTTTAAGCGGACTAAAAACCATCCCTAACGCAGAGTGTTTTTCCGCACCTAATAGGACGGGGATAGTTGCATTTCGCTTAAATAATATGCCAAGTAGCGAAGTAGCGGATATTCTTAATGCCGATTACGATATAGCGGTTAGGGGCGGACTTCATTGTGCACCGCTTACCCATAAATTTCTTTCGACGGAAAACGAAGGCCTTGTACGGGTAAGCGTAGCGGTTCAAAACAGTTCTCGAGAAGTCGAGTATTTTTTGCGTGCTGTTAAAGAAATTTCTGCACGTTAAATCTTTTTTAGTTCTTTAACTATTTTGTTTAGAACTTTGCGCTGTTTATCATCAAGCATAGGAGATAACATCATAGCAAAGTTATCAATTTCAGCATTGGTTAAAGTGCCTTGCCGTTTGCCCTTTTTCGCCTCTTCGTAAATAGCCATTAAAAGTTCACTTTGGTTTTTACCGTCGAAACGTGATGCTAGCGAATTAACTAAATCAAAAAGATTTTTATCTACTTGCCCATAGTTTTCGTTTTTGTCGGAGTACGTATTGTTCTTTGCGTATTCGTTAAAATCCATAATCCCCCCAATAAAAAATTTTTCAATTTCATTGTATGAAATTCATATACTATAATGTTAGTGGAGTAATTATGGAAATATTACGTATTTTATTATCTTTCTTATTAAAAGAGTTTGGTGGCGAGCAATTGCAACCTTTAATTAACGCGTTCAAAGAAAACGGATTCAACTTAAAATCGGCTCTTTCGTGCTTGACACCAGAAATGATTGCACCGATTTTTCAAATGCTTTTTAACGGAAAAACTACAAAACCCTGCGCCGAAAACAATTCGGCGCAGGGTTACGGACTTTCTGCTATTGCTGATATAGCGGATAAAAATATAGTTTTTACGTTAAATAAATATTTTTATTCGTGTTAAAGTAATTGTTGAGCGCGGTAAATCGCGTTGCCTTTTATGGCTTTCGTTCCTTCCTTAAACCCAACGCCGTTAATACAAGTTTCAGCATCGGGCCAATAAATTTTTGCAGTAGTTAACTTAAACGCGCCACCGTTAGTCAACAAATAAGTTGTTTGCATTATTCCTTTGCCATAAGTTCTTGCGTTATCACCAACCGCATCTTTTTCTAAAACGATTTTTTCTTTTGTTATTAGGTCGCCGTAGTGAATAAGCGCGCCTATCAAACACTCTGATGCTGACGCCGTGTTCTTGTTGGCAAGCACGCACATTGAAGTTATAAAATCTTTATAATTATTATTAGTAGTAACGTACGCTTGCTTGTTTCCGTTCTTGTCTATCGAATATGCAACTACTGAATTTCTCGAATAGTTATTTTTAATAAAATACGAAGCAACTTCGGTTAAAATATGCAAATATCCACCGCCGTTATCCCTTAAATCAAATATGAGTTTAGTTCTACCGCGCGACTGCATATAATTTAACGCTAACCCCAACTGAATAGCTGCGTCAGATTCAAACAAATCAAACTTAATATACGCAGTTTTTTCATCAGTTATATCACTATATTCGTCATTAACACGCTCGGTTGCAACGAGTGGCTCAGTTCCTTCCGACTTAAACTCGTAAATTTTTTCACTGTCGTAATAACTAACGTAAGAAGCAACGTAAGCTTGCCTTTGCATCGTTAATTCGCCTTTAGACTCAACCTGAAAAGTTATTAGTTCATCTTCACCTCAATAGTTTATAAAATCTAAAACGTCGTACGCGCTAGTAAATAAAACTTTATAATTACCCTCGTCGCAACTGCCCAAAACTAGTTTATCGCCCGCTCTCAAGCCAGCTTTATACGCGGGCGAATTGCCCGTAACTACATCAACGAACAAATCATCGTCGTAAAACCCAATGCCAATTCCCGTGTAGTTGCCCATTGATTGTGAAATTTCTTGCAAATATTCTTCGGGAGAATAATATCTAGAATAGTCGTCTAAAAAAGCGTTAACTAGGGCGTTAGCGTAATCGTCTTCGGTGAGTTCTCTCTTCTCGCCTGTGACAGGGTCGTAAACGTATCCCACCTTTTCCATAATCGTCATTATTTGAGAAAGTGTGTTTACCTTTTGCCCCCTAATAACGCAACTTGTGAAAAAACCGCCAAGAAAGGAAAACCCGGAAATTATTAGTGCTAAAATTACGGCAACAATTATTGTAAACGCTCTATTTTTAGTCGGTTTATTTGCAACGCTCATATAATCACCTTATAAGTTTTGATAATATAGTAATCAATCTAAAAGTAACCGCGTCTGAAAATTTACGAATATTAAGACCGGTTGCTTTTTCAATTTTGTCTAATCTATAAGTTAACGTGTTTCTATGCAAATAAAGTTTTCTTGCAGTTTCGCTAACGTTAAGACTGTTTTCCAAAAATTCCTCGGCAGTATTAGTCATTTCTTCGTCGCTAAAAATTTCACGCGCGCCTGTATCCATAAGCGTTTCAACGTACTCGGTTAACTTGTATTTGGGCAAGTCTTCTAGCATTTTTATAAGCATATACTCTTTGAAAGAATGTATATCCCCGCGAGAACCAACCGCCGAACACATTCTAACGGCAGTCATTGCCTGCGAAAACGAAGTGGATAAATCGGCAATAGTTTTTACCGTTCCCCCAATAAAAATTTTAACCGACGCACCTGTTTCTTCGTAAATAGACTGTCTTAAAAATTCCGCGTACTCGGTCGAAGATTGATATTCGTCGCTTTCTTCGTCAACGAATTTAACAAACGCAAGTTGATTTTCGTCAACGGTAACAACAAAGTCAAGCCCTTCAGAGCCGTATGTATTAAGCACGGTACTTACGTCTTCTCTATAATTCGCTTGCACACAAACAACCGTAACGAAAGCGGGCATATCTTTCATGCCGTATTTACGCATATACCTAGAAATTTGGGAGTGGTTAGTTTCGCCAAGCAAAATTGCCTTGCAAAAATCTGCGCGCGACATACCCGATTCCTTGAAGAAAGAGTTTTCAGCAAGTTCACCTACAAGATAGGCATAATTTTTTTGGTGTTCACCTATCCCATCAATGCACCCGATAAAACATTTGCTTTTATACTTAATATAAAAAAGCGTTTTGTTCAATTTCTTGTCGCAACAAATCCCTTCAAAATTAACGGGAACAGTATCGCCGACTTCCCCTTTGCCCGCAACAAAATCGCCGTCCGAATTAAATACGGCAAATTCAATGCCCGTTTTTTCTCTTATTCCGTTTATGAATATTCTAATATCTGCGTCCATAATACACCTTAAAACGTTTATCTTGGGTAATATTTATTTAATTATATCCTTTTTTTACTAAAATTACAATAAAAACAACGCAAAATCAATATAAACGTTAAAAAATTTTGTTCAAGTTGCACAAAAAATTAAAAATTTGAAAAACATAACAAAAAAGTATTATTGACTTTATTTAATTTATAATGATTTAACTTTTAACAAAACGTAAAACGACTTGAATTGCAACGAGTTTTTTGATATAATAAATTTGTTATATAAATCACTCACTATCGTATTTTTAGGAGTTAAGTTATGAACACTACTAATCAAAAATTATCTATACGTTGGGCTTATTTAGTCGTGGGTATAATCGCAATGCTGTTTGCAGGGGTGTTATACGCTTGGTCAATATTGAAATCGCCTTTATCTACCGAATTTGGTTGGGGCGCGTCCGAGCTTGCACTAAACTTTACCTTAGCTATGACCTTCTTTTGTATCGGTGGGCTTTTAGGTGCGCAAATTTCTAAGCGTATGGGGCATCTTATCGCCCTAATTACTGCAGGCCTTCTATCCGCAATGGGTTTTATACTAACGGCAATATTAAATAACGTTTCGGTAGTAATGCTATACGTTACTTACGGAGTTCTTGCCGGTGTTGGTATCGGAATAGCGTATAACGTAGTAATCGCAACCGTAAGCTCGTGGTTCCCCGATAAAAAAGGACTTTGTTCAGGGTGCTTGATGATGGGCTTTGGCGCATCAGCTCTCGTTCTAGGAAATTTAGCCGACGCTATGTTTAAGAGTAATATCGGCTGGCGCTTAACTTACGTCACTTTGGGCGTTGCTATTTTTATAGTATTATCACTTGCAGGCATTATTTTAAGAAAACCAGCTTGTGAAATTGCATTCTCAAAACCCGAAAATACTAAAAACGTTCAAGAAAAATATACCGAAAAACAAGATTTCACGTCAAAACAAATGCTTTGCCGTGCGTCATTTTGGCTAGCTTTCATTTGTATATCTTTCTTAGCCGCCGTGGGAAGTTCAGTAATTAGTTTTGCTAAAGACCTTGCGTTATCCGTAAACGCCCCCGAAACTTTAGCAGTTTCGTTAGTCGGTGTTCTTTCTATATGTAATGGTGTAGGTCGTATTCTCACAGGTGCAGTGTTCGACTTAATAGGCTGTCGCAAAACAATGCTTTGCGCTAATATTCTTACTATATTCGCAGCGGGCGTTACTCTGCTTGCCGTGGCAATAAACTCTTTAGCGCTATTCATAGTTGGCGTGTGTCTTGTTGGAATGTCTTATGGCGCTTGCCCAACTATTACGTCCGCATTTACCTCATCACATTTTGGTATGAAGCATTTTTCTAATAATATGGCGCTAATGACATTTACGGTTATGGCAGGCTCGTTAATAGCAACCGCATCAAATAAAGTTCTTGAAGCAACCGGTGGATACACCGTTACCTTTATTATGTTGTTGGCATTAACGTTTGTGGCGTTAATTCTAAACTTTTTTATTCGCAAGCCGTAAACACTAAAAACAAAAAATTAAGGATAACGAATGATTTTCGTTATCCTTTTTTATTATAATTATAAAATTGTTCGGATTAGATTTTGTCGGCAAGAGGTTTGTTAGGTGTTTCCACCGCGCTCTTTTTCTTTCCGTTTTCTTTAACTTCTTTTACTACAATGCTTGACAGCGCAAATAATGCAATAACGTTAGGAATAACCATAAAATTATTAAACATATCCGAAAAAGCCCAAACTAAATTCGACTCTAAGAACGAGCCTAACAATATGAATATTAATGCAAGAATTGAATAAATAATCGTTCCCTTTTTGCCGAAAAGATATTGAAAGTTTATTTTACCAAACAAGTTCCAGCTCAATATAGTTGAAAAAGCAAAGAACGTTAAACATACGGCAACGAATATTGCACCTATTAACACGCCGATATCTGCACTTGCAAAGAGCGTGGATATTGCGTCTCTCACCATATCGTTTTTATTAGTTAACTCCCAACCTCCGGGAACTTTAACGTATAAACACGTTATTACTATCAACGCAGTCATTGTCAACACTACAAAAGTGTCAATAAACACGCCAATCATTGCCGCCGTGCCTTGTTCGTGAGGTGTTTTAACGTTAGCTTGCGCGTGAGCGTGAGGCGTTGACCCCATGCCCGCTTCATTAGAGAACAACCCTCTTTTAGCACCTTCGCTAATGGCCGTTTTAATAGCAAAGCCTAAACTACCACCTATTACAGCGTTTGGAGTAAAAGCATATTTTATTATATACCAAAACGCCGTGGGAAGTGCAGTTATGTTTAAACATAACACTATCAAGCCACCAAGCAAATAAACAATCGCCATTATAGGAACTAATTTTTCAGTAACGGATGCAATTCTTTTTGCCCCGCCAATAAAAATTATACCTGCAATAACCGCAAGGATTATTCCAACTATCCAACCCCATTCTTGATAATTGCTAACGCCAACTGTCCCCATTATCGCAGAACTTATTGAATTTGATTGAACCATAGTTCCTATAAATCCTAAAGCAATAACTATCGCAACGGCAAAGAAACCTGATAAAAATTTACCAAAGCCCCCTTTGAACGCTTTGCGTATATAATAAACCGGGCCACCATCAACAGTTCCATCTTCATTAACAACTTTTGTTTTTTGAGCAAGCACGGCTTCGGCATACACGGTTGCCATACCAAAAAACGCAATAATCCACATCCAAAAAATTGCGCCTGGTCCGCCCACTATGATTGCGCTACACGCGCCTACTATATTCCCCGTACCTACTTGCGCGGCAACCGCGGTTGTAAACGCTTGAAAAGAACTCATCCCCTTTTTTTGTTTTCCACCATTGAGATTAAAACCACCAAAAACTTTTTTCATCCCTTGTCCAAAGCAACGAACTTGAACAAACTTAGTTCTAATCGTAAAAAACAGTCCAACACCAACCAACAATATAAGCAGAACGTAATCTGACATGTATTTGTTTACAGTATCTACCGCACCTTGCAACCATACTAAAACTTCTTGCATAAATTCTCCTTTAATAAAAAAATGGAATTACTTACGTTTAAGTAATTCCAAAGAATAAAGCGCGCACAAAATTAACTTGTGTTCCGTCCTTTTGCCTGAGAGATTCAAAGACCACGTCTTCTTGCACCTTCGGCACTCTTAAAAAAGAGATTCTCCGGAATTTCTCCGCTATCGGTTTTTTTCAATCCCGAAAGCATCATCGTAAATCTTCAAGTAGTATAACAAATATTTTTTTTAATGTCAAATATTTTACACAAACTTTATAATAAGCTCAAAAAAACGCTCGTTTTATTAGTTTTTTAGTATGTTTTATAATTATTTTCTTTGTTTTTCTATTTCCTTTACCATCTTCCAAAGTTTTAGGCTTTCTTCAGGGGTGGTCGGTTTTTCAATATCGCCAAAAACGTGTGGATGACGGCGTATTAACTTTTCGCAAAGCGTTTGCACCACGTCGTTAAAATCAAACAACCCTTGCTCTTTTGCAATTTGACTGTTCATAACCACCTGCAACAACACGTCCCCTAATTCCTCTTGCAAATTTTTATAATCTTTATTATCAATAGCCGACAAAACTTCTTCCGTTTCATCTTTTAAGCACTTTTTCATTGAGTTAAAATCTTGTGCTCTATCCCACTCGCATCCGTCGGGCGAACGCAAAACGTCCACTATTTCCACAAGTTCAGCTACGTCGTGTTTTTCTTTTTCAATATATTCTTTTCCGTTATGCTTTTTCATTTTTCGCCTACTTTCTTTTTTTATTATTTTAATACAAACAAAAAATTTTATCAACGAAAATTTGGTTTTTATTTATAACAACTAAATACTTTTTAGATACACCTTATAATTTATACCTTGTTTATCATAATTGTATGCGTTTTCAAATTTTAACTTTTCGTGCAATTTAATACTAGCAATATTATCTTCTCTAATAGTCGCCATTGCAATTTTATATCCTAATATTCTTACTTTTTCTATTACTTTCTCTAATCCAAAAGCACCAAAACCTTTTCGGCGACAATCTTCAATTATATTTGGAGCAATACTTATTACGCTTTTTGAATGTTCATAAACGTTAAAAAATCCAACTACTTTATCGTTTAATTTAAATTTATAAAATTTAAAAAACTTTTCATCGTGAATTTCTTGTTTTGAATGATTGATTAATTCAGTTCTTTTTTCTTTATCAAGTCCTTTATATTCACTATAATCCAACAAATTTATATCTTCTAAAGTTATAGGTAACAATTCAAATTTATCCATAATTATTTCCTTTCTAAAATTTTATTTAAACTAACAAACATTGAATTTATATGTAAATAACCACAGCATAAATAACGCATACTGTGGTTATAACTTTTAAAAAATTAAAATTTATTATTAGATTTTACGTTAAAGAAATTAACACAACAACAGCTATAAAGCCAAAGAACGCACAAAGCCCAAACGTTGCAATAAACATTGCAAGCCAAATTAAAAATTTTCTGCCCACCGTTTTGCCTTTTTTCATCAAATAAAGATTCAAAACAGCACAAGCGCCACAAATTCCGCCACCAATAGCACCGCCAATAACGGGAATAATACTACATAAAACAACACTGTTTCCCCAAGCGATTATAACTGCAGCCATTAATACTGTTAATAAAATTTCATACCATTTAATAGCAGGTTCTACTACAATTTCTTCGTTACGAACAAAAAGTTTAACACCCGATAAAATATTTCCTTTTATCGTAACAAGTTCATACTTTCCGTCATTTTTCCAAAGATAAGTATTTTTGCTTTGTTTTATCAACGGTGTTTCACCAAAAATTAATTCCTTTTTGCCCGTCCAAGCACTTTCACGATAGATTATTTCACCATAAACGCTGTGTTTTAACACTTTTTCCATAATTTTATCTCCTTTGTTTTTAATTTTAATATGTTTTAAACTATTTGTCAATACCAAATATTTAATCCATAATATATTATCTATTTTTAATTATATCACAAATTGAGATACTTGTCAATATCTCAAAGCGTGATAACGTATAATATTAATATGAAAATTAAAGAATTAAGAGAAGAAAACAACTTAACACAACAAAGCGTTGCCGAATATTTAAATATAAAACAAAACACATACTCTCAATACGAAAATGAAAAAAGGCAACTACCGATTGACGTTTTAACAAAACTTGCAAAGCTTTATAAAGTTTCAACCGATTATATTTTAGATTTAGAAGATTAAAGCCACCAAATTTCTGGTGGCTTTCTTTATTGTTAATTTTATACAAAAAAATTTCTTCGATAATTTTTGTGGGTGCTTTAAAGCTTGTCTCTTTCCACCGCAAACAAAAAAGAACCATCTTTTGATGATTCTCTTTTGTTTGGATGCAGCAACAACCTATCTTCCCGGACCGTCGCCAGTCAAGTATTGTCGGCGCTAGTGAGCTTAACTTCTGTGTTCGGTATGAGAACAGGTGGGACCTCACCGCTAACGTCACCGCAATGGTATATATCGGATTTCTC
>JAFVUV010000005.1 GCA_017502525.1 Clostridia bacterium | reverse complement strand
ATTTGATTTTATACCAAATAATTAAAAAGTAAAAATATTTAAAAAAATATTATAAAAATAGTTTACAAAATTAATATCTCTATATATAATAATGGAAGTCAGTTTAATAACCAATAAAAAATTATTTTTTTAGGTATAAGAACTTAATAACTAAATAATAAATATATATGATATATGGAGATAAATTATGGCAGGATACGTTAAATGCCCTAGATGTGATTTGAATTACATGAAAGACGGCGAAGAATATTGCGACGTTTGCAAGGCAGAACTTAAAAAAGGCCCGCAACTTATTTTTGCTATAGATGATGAAGATGACGTGGATGCTTTTGAAATTTGCCCTATTTGTCATCACAATCACATCAAGCCGGGCGAAAGCATGTGCGCTAAATGTGCAGAAGAGCGTGATTATAAAGAAAATAGAGAAGACCCCGACGACGAATCGTGGAAGGAATACCTTGACGACGAAGAAGAGGAAGAAGAGGAAGATGAAGAAATGCTTTCTCTAAATAAACTTGCTGAAGAAGAAGGCGAGTTTGACGATGAAGAAGAGGAAGAAGAAATAGAAGAAGAAAGCGAGCCTGACGACTTTGATATTCCTGAAGTTGACGAATCGGATTTTGAAGATACCGACGAAGAAGACGAAGAGGATGAAGAAGACGAAGACGACGATTTTTAATTTATTTTTTCTGTTTTAAGTATAAAAAAATTTTTTGGTGCAATAATCCGTGTATGATTAAAAGCACGGTAACGCTAAACCAAGTTAAAGAAAGCGTAAAGAAAATGCAACAAAAACCCGTAGAGGTTACTATAAATCTCGGCAGAAACAAATTCGTTAATTATTGTGGAACGCTGACGGGGGTATATCCCGCGTTGTTTACGGTTTCGCCAAACGATAAAAGTTTCAAAGGCAAAACCTCGTATTCGTATTCCGAATATATGTGTGGAAGGGTAAAACTCAAACAACTTTCCGACGCTTAAAAATTAAAACAGGCGGTATTAACCGCAATGAATCCCGACGGCTTGCCGTCGGGATAAATTTTTAAATAAACGCATAGTTGTACAAAAAATAAAATAAAGCATAAAATGGTAAACTCCAAAATATATTTAAGTAAACGGATACAGTTTGGAGGGGTTATAATGTCGTTTGAACCTGAATTTACCAAAATTAATTTAAGCAGTGAAAAAGGCGCGTTGTGCGAGCAGTTAAAGGTTGAAGTAAAAACGGAGATTTCCACTGATGAAGTAGCGGAAGTATTATCGATTTCGGCTTTTGCCACCGTGCTTGAAAATCAAGTAGATAACGGAGCAGTTGATTACGGTGGAAAAGTTATTTTTTATTTAAGTTACGTCGACACGGAAGGCTCGCTTAAAAAGTGTGAGTGTGGTAGTCAATTTAAAGGGTGTATTAAAGACGCGATTGCAACCGACGCGCACGCATACGTAACGGCTAAAACCGTTAAGTGTGAAAGCGATAGGTCGGGCGTAAAACTTGGTGTTACCGCTTACGTTGACGTGTGTGTCAAATTAGACGGAACAGTCGCTCTCGATGCGCTTGCAGGTGGGGAAAACTTAGTGGTTGAGTCCGATGAAATTACTGTTTTAAAAGGCGTGGGGCATAAAACCTTGAACTTCCCCGTGGAAGAGGAGTTTGAACTTAATTACGCGGTTGAAGAAGTTTTAAGCCATAGCGCAAACGCTGTTATTACTATGGTGCAATGCGGTGTAAACTGCATTATAGTTGACGGCGAAGTTATACTTTCTGCAATATTATTGCAAAAAGGTGGCAAAAGTGATATAATAAAAGAAGTAAAAACCTTGCCTTTCCGTGCAGAAATAGAGTGCGAAGATGCTATGCCAAATATGCAAGCGGTGGCAAGGGTTAGCGAAAAATCGTTCAAGACGGACGTTTCGGTTGATGAAGAAAATTCAAAAAGTACGGTCTTTGCTAGTGTGAACTTGGTTTTTGAAGGGGAAGCTTTTACCACCGATTCTGTTTCGGTTGCAAAAGACGCTTTTTCTATCGAACAAGAAATCGAGCTTGTAAAAAAAGAAACGTGTTATTATAAGACTTGCGATTTAAGAAGTTGTTCGGCAGTAGTTACGGGCAGAAGCGCGGTCAACGAATTACCCGTCGGCGCTATCGTTTTAGCAGTTAGCGGGGAAAGGGCGGAAGTAGTTAGTAAAAAGTGTGAGGGTGAAGATACCATCGTTGCGGGCGTGCTTACTGCAACGGGATATTTCCGCGACGGCGATGGTAAAGTGTTTGTTCAAACACTTGAAACACCGTTTGAATGTTCGTTAGGTTGCGCCTTTGAGTGCGACGTTGACTTGGATATACGCGCGCTTGCTAAACGGGCTAAACTTAAAATCATTTCGCTTACTGAAGTGGAAATAGAATCGGAACTTTGTTTTACCGTTTACCCTGCGCAAAAACAAAACGTTTGTTACGTTTGCGAAATCAAACCGCTTGGCGAAAAGCGTAAAAACAACGCTACTGTTAGCGTATATATTCCTTGCGAAGGCGAGGAACTTTGGTCGCTTGCAAAAAGATTGAACGTTTGCCCCGATTCGCTTATGCAAACTAATCCCGAATTACAATTCCCGCTAACAGGTAAAGAAAGAATAGTCGTTTATAGACAAAAATAAAAGGAAATATATTACTTATGAAAAAAATCACCGTTAAAGTGCCTGCAAAAATAAATATTACTTTAGATATTTTAGGCGCAAACGAAAATTATCACGAAATTTCGTCGCTCGTAACCTCCATCGATATTTATGATGAAATTACGGTTGCGAAAAGAAGAGATTATAAAATCACGCTCACTATGAAAGGCTTGCCCGTTGATTGTTCGGTTACCGATAACAACGCGTTTAAAGCGGGCTTGCTTTTTCAAGACACTTTTAAAACTCGTGGTTTTGATATAACGGTTGATAAAAAAATACCCGTTGCCGGAGGGCTTGGGGGGTCTTCAGCTGATATTGCCGGTGTTTTGAACGCGCTTAACTTATTGTTTGAAATTGATATGAATATGGAAAAACTCGCCGCTGAATTAGGTAGTGACGCGCCGTATATGTTAAAGGGCGGTTATGCCGTGATTAGCGGGCGGGGTGAAAAAATAGAGCGTTTGCCCTTTAATAAAACTTTATTTTTATTGTTAATTACGGAAAACGCAAACGTGTCGGCTCGCGCGTGCTATAAAAAGTATGACCAAAGGAAAAGAGAATATCCGCCCTGCACGGCAAAGGCAGTTACTGCGTTGACTAACGACGACGATAACGCGCTTATAGAAGCGGTAAAGAACGACTTAGGTAATGCTGCTTGCGAAATAGTTCAGCAAATAAAGTTCAATCTTTTTGCACTTAATAAGGCGGGCGTAGGAAAGGCTATTGTTGCTGGTAGCGGACCAACTGTTTTAGGTTTTTATGCTGATAAAAAAGCTAGGGATAAAGCCTATAAAAAACTTGCACCGCTATTCGGCGAAAATTTGATTAAGGCTAAAACCGTCGTGCAATAAAACACACGATAAAAACAAAATAATAATATTTACGCGCACCGCGTTACAATCGTAACGCGGTGCGCTATTTTTAAATTTATTAAGGTATAAAAATTAAAACATGCGTCAATAACGAAAGGGTAAAAAATCAATGGAGAAAATAAAAATGAAAAAGTTTTGCATAGTTTTTTTAGCGGTAACCATAATAATTTTGTCGGGAATAGGTCTTTCTTTACCTGAAAATAAAACGGAAACGGAGTATCTTAGGATACATATCCGCGCAAATTCCAACCTTGCCGTTGACCAAACGGTCAAGTATCGCGTTAAAGAAAACGTGGTTGAATATTTAACCCCTTTTATCGCCGAGTGTAAAACTAAAACCGACGCGCAAAATATGCTTTTATCTAATATTGATAATATCTCTAAAGTAGCGACCAACACGCTTAAACAAAACGGGTTTAAGTACACGGCAACCGCATCTATCAAAAGAGAAGAGTTTCCAACCAGAACTTACGGAACTTTAGAGCTTGAAAAAGGGTTTTACGACGCGCTTATTATCAATTTAGGTAGTGGGGACGGCGATAATTGGTGGTGTGTGGTTTATCCACCCTTGTGCTTTGTTGGAGAGGGAGAAAGTTTGGTTTACAGGAGTAAGATTTTAGACGTTATAAACGATTTTTTCAAAAAGGAGAAGTGTTAAATGAAAAAAGTATTTAAAGCATTAGTGCTTGCCGTAATGGTCGTGGCTTCGGGCTTGACGGTTGCAGTTGCCACTACGGGCAATACCAACGTTCAAACTGCCTATGCCGCCGTTTATCGACAAGGAAACACGGGAAGCACGGTAAGAACTATTCAGCAAAAACTCAAAAATTGGGGATATTATAAAGGCACTGTAGACGGAATTTTCGGCTCTAAAACTAAAGAAGCCGTTAAATATTTCCAAAGAAAAAACGGTCTGACCGTTGACGGTATAGTGGGAAATAAAACACTTGCCGCACTCGGTATTAAAACAAGTGGTTCAAACAGCGGGGCAACTTCAAGTTATAGTGATAGCGATATAGCATTACTTGCCCGTCTTATTTACGGCGAGGCTAGAGGCGAAAGTTACGTTGGGCAAGTTGCTGTAGGCGCCGTGGTTATGAACAGAATTAAAAGCGCGTCTTTCCCAAACACTATGGCCGGCGTAATTTATCAAAAGTACGCTTTTACCGCGGTTGACGATGGGCAAATAAATTTAACGCCAAACAATACAGCGAAAAAGGCTGCGCAAGATGCGATGAACGGTTGGGACCCAACTTACGGCGCGTTATATTATTATAATCCCGCTACAGCAACGAGTTCGTGGATTTTTTCAAGAAAAACAACGGTTACGTTAGGTAATCACGTTTTTGCAATTTAGGAGGTAGATGATGGAAGAAAAAAAGAATAACGCCGTTGAAAAGGCGGAAAAAGTAGCAGATAACAACGTTAAAAAGGCTAAAAATAAAACTTCTAACAAAAAACCGTCGGCTAAAAAGTCGGTTCGGGCAAAGTCTAAAAAGCAAAACGTAAAAGCCGAGCAAAAACGAGAAAAAAAATTATATGAAAAACAGCAAAGAATTGCCGAAAGAGAAAAAATTAGAGCGGAAAAAGAGAAACGTCTTGCTGAAAAAAGAGTGGAACTTGCTAGGATTAAAGCACACAAAAAAGCCGAAAAACAAAAGGCAAAAGCCACTGCGATTAGAGAAAAAAATAGAAGAAAGGCAGAACTCGACGCCAAGAAAGCACAATTAAAGGCCGAGAGAAAGGCGCGTAAAGAAATGCTTAAAAACGAAAGCAAGAAAGAAAAGCGCGAGCGTATTGCTAGCGAAAGAAGTGCTAAAAGAGAAGCGAGATTAAACGAGAAAAAAATTAAGCAAGAAAAAAGACGTCAAGCAATGGCGGACAGGCAACAAAGAAAGGAAAAGAAAAGGCAGTATAAACAAAAACGTCGTGAAAGAAATCGTGGCGTGGGTGGATGGATTGCCGCCGTCGTTTCTTTGGGCGTGGCAACGCTAGTTTTATCGTCGGTTTTAACGTTTACCTTTTTAATGCCGTCTGCAAGCGACAATATGTTAGAAATGGGATATCGCAAATCTTTTTACGACACGGTAGAACAGGTGGATAATATCGACCTTAATTTATCTAAGGCGATTGCAACTTCCGACCAAAGCGCGTTGCAAAAATATTTACTCGATACCGCTATCAATAGCGAACTTGCCGAAAACGATTTGCAACAATTACCCTTGCAAGACGAAAGCAAGCATTATACGACCAAGCTTATTAACCAAATAGGCGACTATTCAAAATATCTTTGCAACAAAATTAGCCGTGGTGAAACTTTAAGTGGACAAGATAAACAAGGCTTAAGTCAGTTATATCACGCCAACTTAAATTTCAAAGAAGCACTCGGCAAAATGATGGCTAACATGAAAAGCGATTACTCTTTCTCATCAATGCTTAAGGGCGGGGACGGTAATCTCGTAATTCACGGATTTAACCAATTACAAAACCTTTCGGTTGAGTACCCTGAACTTATATATGACGGCCCGTTCTCAGACGGGATTAATCAAAGACAAATTAAAGGTCTTAAAGGTGAAGAAATTGATGAAAACGGTGCGGTGGAAACGTTCAAAAAAGCGTTTGTAGAATTTAACGTGGATAAAGTAGAGTGCTTAGGTGCAACCGATGGCGAAATGAGCGTGTTTAACGTCAAGGGCGAAAAAGATGGACAAATGATTTACGCACAAATTTCTAAAATGGGTGGCAAAATCGTTATGTTTGAATACGCAGGCTCTTGCGAAGAAGTAAAGCACGACCAAGCAGATGCTATTGAAGCAGGCGAAAAATTCCTTAGTGATTTAGGCTTTACCGACATGCAACCCGTTTGGGTAAATCTTTCAAACAACGTTTACACAATTAACTTTGCGTATACAGTAAACGACGTTATCGTTTATTCGGATTTAGTTAAGGTAAGAGTTTGTGCGGAAACAAATCAAGTTATAGGTATAGAAGCACGCACTTATTATACTAATCATACCGAAAGAAAGGTGGAAAGCCCCGTGCTTTCTGTAAGTCAAGCAGAGAAAAAGGTTTCAAGCGACATTGAAATTTTAACGTCAAGACTTGCAATCGTGCCTATCGGACAATCTAGTGAAAAACTTTGTTATGAATTTTCGGGCGAATTTGAAGGTTCAACTTATTACGTTTATATAGATGCAATAACGGGCAGACAAGTGGAAATGTTTAAGGTTATAGAATCAACTGAAGGCGAACTTTTAATGTAAAAAAGGCCTAATAAAAAACGAAAATTAAAAACACGTAGCCGACGGTTTTAGCCGTCGGCTACGTACATTTAAAAAATAAATAAGAAAAAACTGCTATTAAAAGCTTTGAATTTATTAATCTTTATGATATAATAATTAAGCAAAAGCGAGCATGGCGGAATTGGCAGACGCGCTAGACTTAGGATCTAGTGGGAGACCGTGGGGGTTCAAGTCCCTTTGCTCGCACCACGGAAAGTCCATACCACAAAAGTGGTGTGGACTTTTTGTATAGTATAAAAAGGGACTTGAATTAAGGAGAAAATTGCGATATGCAATTTCCCGTTAGGGTAAACAGTGGACACCCACTGTTTATCGGGTATGGTCGCACAGGCGAAAGTCCCTTTGCTCGCACCATGGAAAGTCCATACCACAAAAGTGGTGTGGACTTTTTGTATAGTATAAAAAGGGACTTGAATTAAGGAGAAAATTGCGATATGCAATTTCCCGTTAGGGTAAACAGTGGACCCCCACTGT
>JAFVUV010000031.1 GCA_017502525.1 Clostridia bacterium | reverse complement strand
GGCAAAGTTAAAAAAGGTGCTGTTTTTGTAATGCATATGAGTGATACTTCTAAATTTACTCCTCGTGCGTTAGATATTTTGCTTACCGAGAATGCTAAAAAAGCTGTTGATGATCCTACTAGATTTGAAGTAGGTAGATTAAGTGATTATTTGATAAAGGGATATAATCAATCTAAACGTATTCAAACTTTAGAGTTGCAAAAGCGATACGGACAATGATTGATTAAAGTATGTTTGCATTATGGAAGAAATTGAAGATATCTTAATGGAGCAGAAGCCTGACCGACGTTTGTTACCTAATGTTCCTGACCCTGAATTGCAAAGAACAAACAGTGATAGACGTGGAGCTAATGCCGACGATATCGTTGACAAAGTACAAAAGAATATACATGAAAATCATAGTGGCGTCCGGTTTTTAGTAGATTATCCTGTAGATGTTACGTTGGATAGTAAAAAGGGTAGCCAAAAGATTAACGGTAGAGCAGTTGATATTTCGAGTTCTGGTATGCTTTTACGTGTACCGAAAAAATGTGAAACTACGATTGAAGTAGGAAGTAAAGTAGGACTTGAATTTGAAATAAAACCTGGTACTATGCCTGAAGGGTATGAGGCAGAGGTAAATATTAAAGCGACTTGTGTTCGAACTTGCAGTGACAAGGATGGCAATGCATGTTATGGTTTAGAATTTGAAACACCTTTGTTACAACATATTTCTAACACTAAGAACCGTTTTGCCTTACCTACTGTTGCTTTCTTTATGGGGTTGGTAGTATTCGTTATTATTATGATGCGTACCGAAAGTGTACTGTACTTCAAGTTTAACAAGTGGTTGTACTTGTATAGTATTATTGCTGCTATTCTGCTGTTGTCTCGTTACTTATTTGCAATGTTCTATAAACCTGTGCCGGTTGATAAGAACTTTACCCCTCCGGTAACAATTATAATTCCTTGTTTTAACGAAGAAACTTGGATTAGACGTACTATTATAAGTTGTCTAAATCAGGATTATCCTGTAGACAGTTTGGAAGTAATAGTCATAGACGATTGCTCTACCGATAAATCGTTAGAAGTGGTAAAGGCAACAATTGCAGAACTTAGTGAAAAAGAAGCTCGCTATAAGGTTGCAGAACGTTTAAGTTATTTTAAACAACCTCAAAATGCAGGTAAACGTGAAGCTATGGCTGTTGGTGCTAAGTTGGCAAAACACGATTTACTCGTTTTCGTAGATAGTGATAGCTTTTTAAATCCTTATGCTATCGTTAATTTGGTGCAACCTTTCAAAGATAAGGATATGGGCGGTGTTTCCGGTCGTACTGACGTTGCTAATACTTATACTAACGGTTTGACCAAGATGCAAGCTGTACGTTATTATATTTCCTTCCGTGTTATGAAGGCTGCAGAAGCTTATTTTGATGCAGTAACTTGTTTGTCTGGCCCGTTGGCATGTTATCGTAAAGATTTGGTTATGGAGAATATGGATGCTTGGCTTAACCAAACGTTCCTTGGACAACGTGCTACCTTTGGCGATGATAGAAGTATGACAAACTTTATCTTGCGTAATCATCGTACTAATTATCAAGATACTGCGATTTGCTCAACCATAGTTCCTAATTCTTACGAAGTATTCTTAAAGCAACAAATGCGTTGGAAACGTTCTTGGTTGCGTGAATCTATTAATGCTGGCAAGTTTATGTGGAAAAAAGAGCCTTTTATGTCTATTTGCTTCTACATTGGCGTATTAGTTCCCATCATAGCACCAATAATTGTTTTATATAATTTGGTTTATGTGCCTTTTGTATATAGAGTTTTTCCGACAACCTTTATTTTAGGTATGTTGCTTATGGCTTTAATGATGAGCCTTGCACAAAAGATTTTGCGTAAAAGTTCTACTTGGCTTTATGGCTTATGGTTCTGTTTATATTACGAAGCTGTGCTTTTGTGGCAAATGCCTATTGCTTGGGTAACCTTCTGGAAAGCTAATTGGGGTACTAGACCTACACCTGCTGACGTGGAAGAAGAAAAGAAGAAAAAGGAAAAAGAGAAGCAAAAGCTTGAAAACAAGAAAAAGTAATTTAGTTAAAGGTGAATGAGATGAATTTTGGCGAAGAAGAATATACCAAAAAGAAAGAACGAAAAAAGTTTTTTAGAGTCATTTTGCAAATCGTCATCCTTGCATTTTTAGGGTTTGTTTTAGCTAATGCACTTTTTACTTTTAGAGATTACGTTCCTTATCAAAAACGTAGTGATGTTCCTATAAGTTCTGACAAAGGATTTATAGCATTATCTTATTTTGGTGTTACTCCTACTGGAACAGAAACATTGATGGCAAGTGATAGGTTGTACGAACATCTAACTGCGTTAAGAAATTCTGGTTTCGTTACTATAACTCAACAAGATATTATTGATTATTATGAGCAAGGTAAGGTTTTGCCTGAAAAAGCTGTATTTTTAATGTTTGAAGATGGCAGACGTGATACTGCGGTATTTGCTCAAAAGATTCTTGAGGAATTAAATTATAAAGGCACAGCTATGACCTACGCGGAACGTATTACGCGTAAAGACCCTAAGTTTTTGAAAGCTGCGGAATTACAAGATTTGTATGGTAATGGCTTTTGGGAAATGGGTACGAATGGTTATAGATTGGAGTTTATAAATTGTTTTGATAGATATGACAATTATCTTGGTGAGCTTACTGTATATAAGTATGTG
>JAFVUV010000030.1 GCA_017502525.1 Clostridia bacterium | reverse complement strand
TAAATCAACCAGAATGCGTTTGTTTTTATCCCATCGGTAGAAATCAAGATAGTTAGTACGCACACGATTGCTATTTTAACGTAGATACCCCACTTATATTTGATTTTAATACCGTTCACTACAAAACCCGTTACGAGAGCCACCATACCCATTGCAATGCCTATCCAAGGCATATAGGCAAATCCGGCAGAGTGATACAAATACCCCACTAAATCGCCTAAAAAACAGGCTGCAAAGCCAAATAACGGACCGATTATGAGCCCACAAAGCGCTGATACAACAATTGTTAAAGAAAACTGTGTATCGGCAAATTTGAACTCGAAAAACATGTTCGCTACTACCACGATAGCCGTCATAACTGCTATATACGCTATTTTGTGGCTTGCATTCTTTTCCGCAAGCGTTGCAGAAAAAAGTAATCGTTTGCTCGGGCTTACGCCCTTTTTTTGTTGCATTGATTCTTGCATAAAAAAACCTCCTTGCAAAAAAGAGGTCCGCAGATGTGTGGAATAAATATTTACGCGCGCCATATCCATTCCATATTCGAAGCGGACGCGCCCAGATACCGCAGAAACTCGTTAAAAATTCCGGTTTCTTTCATCCATCGACAACGTCCCGTTCGATGGCACTTTACGCATCAAGGCTACTCAACTTTTGTTGCAAGTATTATACTGCTTTTTTTGAAAAAAAGCAAGCGTTTGAATTCGCTATTATAAAATTGTTTTGTGAAAATTATCACGGCGACGAAATAGATCGTCGCCGTTTATAAGACATTAATTCTTCACTGCTTTTTTGGCGAGGTGCTCTTCTCTGGCACTTTTTCTTCCGTCAGCATTAATATCCCCCGCCTTAGTAAGCGCCACCTTTGTAAGAAATGGTCCAACAATTTCATAAACCAAAACAGCAAATAAAGTAATATTTCTCACTATAGCTCCATCCGGACCAAGTTCCATCGCCTTTATCGCCATACCCAATGCTACACCTGCTTGCGGCAGTAATGTTATACCAAGATATTTTGTTATATTAGAATCGCACTTCATTAGTCTTGCACTAATTCCTGCACCAAAATATTTCCCGATCGAACGAGATAAAATATAAACAATACCAATAATAACAACAAGAATATCAGAAAAGACGGAAAGTTCTAACCCGGCGCCACTAATCACGAAAAATAAAATAAGTATTGGTGTTGTCCATCTATCCGCTCTTTCCATTAGTTCCTCTGAAACGTCACAGGCGTTGCAAAATACGGTTCCCAACATCATACATGCAAGAAGCGACGAAAAAGAAATGTGTATTGCACCTATCTGAAATTCAAGACAAGACAAACCAACCGTCATCATTACAAATGTTACTGATACCGCCATTCGCTTGGAACGAGAATGAAAATACTTTTCACATATTGTAAATAAAAATCCCATCACAAAGCCTAAAGCTAAAGATAGAATCACCTCAAGCAACGGCTCAAGCACCATTGATAAAACATTTATATATCCAAGGCTAATTGTTTTTGCCACGCCAAAAGATATTGCAAAAACCACAAGCCCTACTGCATCATCTAATGCAACGACTGGTAAAAGCACATCTGTAACAGGCCCCTTTGCTTTATATTGCTTTACAACCATCAAGGTCGCTGCTGGCGCCGTTGCTGTTGCAACAGATGCCAAAACAATGGCCGCCGATAAAGATAATTTGTTCGGTATAATAAAATGAAGAGTTATTAGAATCGCGTCCACTACCAGCGTAGTAAACAATGCTTGAAACACTCCTATAACCGTAGCCTGTTTCCCAATCTTTTTTAATTGAGCCAGACGAAATTCGTTTCCCATTGCAAACGCTATAAAACCAAGTGCTAAATCTGAAATTAATTCAAATTCCTTAACCTGCGTTCTCGTTATACCTAACCCGGGTACGCCAAAGCTTCCAAGAACAAATGGACCTACTAATACCCCAGAAATTAAATAAGCCGTTACCGCAGGTAATTTGACCTTTTTTGCCAGCCTTGATAAAAGCAGTCCTGCAAGCAAAGCAATGGATAAACTAAGAAAAATACTTGCCGTTTGAGTCATAAAACACACCTTCTTTCAAATGAATTTGATTTCAGGAGTTAATCAATTAGATACAAGGGTATTTTTTCTCTTTTAGAATCTAATTCGGTTGAGCTCTATCCGTCATTTATATTATATTGTTTTATCAAAATTTTATATACTCGCTTATTGTTTTAGTATACCTACCAAAAATCAAACGTTATTTAACGTTTACCGTAAGCTCTCCGTTTATAACGTCAAGCAAAAGTACGTCGTTAGGTTTTAAACTTCCAGCCACTATCTTTTTAGCAATAAGCGTTTCAACGTTAGATTGAATAAATCTCTTAAGCGGACGAGCGCCAAATACCGGATCGTATCCAGCAGAAACTATCTGTTCAATCGCTTCTTCGCTTATTTCAAGATGGAGTTCTTTTTCTTCCAAACGAGATTTTAATCCTTTTAACAACAACCCGACTATTTGTTTGGTTTCGGTTTGTGTGAGTGGTTTATAGAATACGATTTCATCAAGACGATTCAAGAATTCAGGACGGAATTGCGTCTTCAAAAGTCTATTTACTTCATTTTTAGCGTCCTCGGTAATTTCACCCGTATTCTCATTTATTCCTTCCAAAATATATGAAGAACCAAGGTTAGACGTCAAAATGATAATGGTATTCTTGAAATCTACCGTTCTACCTTGAGAATCCGTAATACGACCATCATCCAAGACTTGCAGTAAAATATTGAAGACGTCGGGATGTGCTTTTTCAATTTCATCGAAAAGTACAACGGAATACGGTTTACGTCTAACAGCTTCCGTTAATTGTCCGCCTTCATCATACCCTACATATCCCGGAGGCGCGCCAATTAAACGAGAAACACTAAACTTTTCCATATATTCGGTCATATCAATTCGAATAATGTTCTTTTCATCGTCAAAAAGCGTCTTAGCCAAAGTTTTGGCAAGTTCCGTCTTACCAACACCCGTAGGACCTAAAAACATAAACGATCCAATCGGACGGTTAGGATCTTGAATACCCGCTCTTGAACGTAAAATAGCTTCGCTTACTTTCTTTACAGCCTCATCTTGACCAATCACTCTC
>JAFVUV010000029.1 GCA_017502525.1 Clostridia bacterium | reverse complement strand
GCAGTAAAATACTTTTACCACTGGGGATTATAATTTGCGGACATACACATATACAGCATACACCTATTTATGATTGCTGTTTTTTGGATATGTCAAAATTGATAAGGCAAAAGTATTCTTAAATTGGGTACAAAAACCAAGCCCCCCACGAAAGGGACTATCATAATTCTTTGTTCCCACTATTTGATTATAGTTTTATTTAAGAATACCTTGCCGCATATTTTTTACTCCTTTTCGGGAATGAAACTATTATATCATATCAGCCTTAAAAAAGCAAGTACTTAAAATAAATTTTTCTTTCTCTTATATGTAACAATCATACCGACTTTTTGGCATTCAGAATAGATAAACAGTTGAATAAATCAGAATTAGCTAAATTACTGTTTGTCAATCTATTTGAGCTAAAACATTATACCACAAATTGAGCTTGCTCTCAATCTATTTATAAATAAAAATTACAAAATAGACCGACCACGGTGTTGTTTTCGTAGATTGATTTGCTAAATATCTAAATGCTATATTTCCGCAAACCGTTGTTATTCGTAGTCTTTTGCCGAGCATACGCATCAAGGCTACTCAACTTTTGTTGCAAGTATTATACTGCTTTTCTCCAAAAAAGGCAAGCGTTTGAACGTACTGCATCATAAAAAAAGAAAAAATTTTTGATATATAAACGGCAGCGAAATAAAATCCGCTGCCGACATTATATAATATTATTTTACGTTTACCGTAAGTTCGCCATTTACAACGTCAAGCAAAAGCACGTCGTTAGGTTTTAAGCTTCCAGCCACTATCTTTTTAGCAATAAGCGTTTCAACGTTAGATTGAATAAATCTCTTGAGCGGACGAGCACCAAATACTGGATCATACCCAGCAGATACTATCTGTTCAATTGCCTCATCGCTTACTTCAAGATGAAGTTCTTTTTCTTCCAAACGAGATTTTAAACCTTTCAGTAACAACCCTACTATTTTTTTGGTTTCGGTTTGTGTGAGAGGCTTATAAAATACGATTTCGTCAAGACGATTCAAAAATTCCGGGCGGAACTGCGTCTTCAAGAGCCTATTCACTTCGTTTTTAGCTTCCTCAGTAATTTCTCCCGTATTTTCGTTTATTCCCTCCAAGATATACGAAGAGCCAAGATTAGACGTCAATATAATAATAGTATTTTTGAAGTCTACCGTTCGTCCTTGAGAATCAGTAATACGGCCATCATCCAAGACTTGAAGTAAAATATTGAAAACGTCGGGATGCGCTTTTTCAATTTCATCGAAAAGCACAACGGAATACGGCTTACGTCTAACAGCTTCCGTTAATTGTCCACCTTCATCATACCCTACATATCCCGGAGGCGCGCCAATTAAACGAGAAACACTAAACTTTTCCATATATTCGGTCATATCAATTCGAATAATGTTCTTTTCATCGTCAAAAAGCGTCTTAGCCAAAGTTTTAGCAAGTTCCGTCTTACCAACACCCGTAGGACCTAAAAACATAAACGATCCAATCGGACGGTTAGGATCTTGAATACCCGCTCTTGAACGTAAAATAGCTTCGCTTACTTTCTTTACAGCCTCATCTTGACCAATCACTCTC
>JAFVUV010000028.1 GCA_017502525.1 Clostridia bacterium | reverse complement strand
TACTTGGTATGTTCCACCATCTTCAACTCTAAAACTATTTTGCATTGTTGCATAGTTGGTAACAGAACTTCAATTTTCAGAAAGTGTTGATATGTTACCAATGTTATTAATTGTAGTTCAATTATTACCATTTTTAGCACCATCCGCATAACTCTTATTTACAAGATCATTATTATTAGTAGGAGCTACTGAGCTTTGCGGTAATGCACTAAACGTTTTTACACCACTAATTGTTTGCGCACTATTTAGCGTTACTAAATTAGAAGTGTCCGCACTACCACCCGTAATATTCTTTTTACGTCAAATAAACGAGTTCATTAGTTATTCACCGCCGTTACGGTTGTTGAAGGATCTACCGTTAATGCTTTACATTTATACACATATAAACGTCCGGTTGGGTTTAATGTAATCATTCCGTCTTCGTAGTTTGATAAAGTATAACTAAAATTGTAAGCGAAGTTTTGTTCACCGTTTAATGGAGACACACGGTGACACCATAAGATGGCTTTTTTGTGCACAATGTATAGAGTATTGTTATCGATATAATTCTTATCGCTTGGATCAACTGTAATCACTAAACCGTTAGGAATACCACTTGAGTTACTTGTAATATCAGTGAAAGCATTAGCATCCACCGTTACGGTTTGGGCATTAACGGCTTGGTTGCTTTGTCCTTCATTTGTTATTACATTTTTAGTAAATGTTAAAGCAGCGTTAGTTACGTTTTTATATTTTGGTTTGTTTTCGGGAACCACTAATTTTACCGTTTTAAAGAACTCCATAAATTCACTTGAATTATAAAGTTGTGTTCTTAATGATTGTTCCAACATATTTTTAACGGCAACACTACAATAAATAGTGTAATCTTTTAATTCAGTGGTAAATGCATTAAAGAAGTTACCGTCGATGCATTCCGCATTAAGTAGCACTTTTTCTTTAATAAATTGTGTAATCTTAACTCACGCTTCAAATGCGTCACGAGAAGTTGTATCTCACGTCACTAATTCGTGTCCGTTGTATTGTAACGAAGTGTTGTTGCTTGAGTCACTACCACTTGTGGTAATTTTAGGGTTGTCACCTAATTTAAAGATAGTGTTACACAACATTGTGTATAAGAAGCACACACGGCTTGTAATCATATTTTCGATAATTTGAAGTAACAATTCCGCCGCCGCATTCGTTCTTAACTTTTCAATTAATAATGTTTGTTGAATCGTGATGCCCTTGTGGAACCCGTAGCCACCATATTTGAAGTAATCTTTACCGCCTTGCTTTGTAAAGTATTCAACGGTATAAGATAAATTCCAAATGTTATCCACTCCGTTTGGATCTAATTGATTAGTTATTGAAGTTAATTTAACGGTGTTGTTTGGTCCGGTAGGGATTGTGAAAAACATATCGAACCCGTTACCTTCCGTAAATGTCCCAAAGTCATATTTATTTAGCATTTCTCACATTCGATTCGTCATATCAAAACGTTGTGTTAATTGAATAAACACACGGTTTTGTAGGGTGTTGAATGTGTTTAATGCCGTTAATGAAGTGTTAGGATCACTTACCGCACGAGATAAACCGTTCGCTAAGTCCGCAAAATTAGCGTATGGTTCTCCGGTTTCGGGATTTGTAATACTTCTTGCCGCTTCGTTAGCGGCGTCACTTACTTGCGCTTGTTCTTCGGGCGTCAAGTTTGATACCATTTTTGTTGCCATTTAAATTATT
>JAFVUV010000027.1 GCA_017502525.1 Clostridia bacterium | reverse complement strand
GTTAAGCAACTGATTGCAACTAGATTAGCGAAACTTAAAATTTCTTCATCAGAATAATCGTGATATATTGCATATAAACTACCCGCGCAGAAAGCGTCGCCTGCGCCTACGCTCCCTTTGATAAAACCTTTGGGTAATTTTAGCGAGTTCACTACCGTTACTTTCCCACTTTTATCTAGGCAAAATCCTTTTTCGGGACAATGGATTATGACTTTTTCTTTTACTCCGTATTCTATCAATTTTTGCATTGCGATTTTTACGTTTTCGTCAATGAGCGCGCCCTCGTTATCTCTAACTTCTACTCCTACGATTGCTCCCGCTTCTATTTCGTTTATGATTACGTAATCGCAATGAGGAAGTGATGCCGTTGCTATTTTATGAAAACTTCCACTAGTTTCACTTACCAAGTCTATTGAAGTTTTTATACCTTTCGCTCTTGCCGATTTTAAAAATTCAGCCATTGGCGTTGTGTCGCCTTCAAGTTTATCAAAAGCATCAAGTAGCATAACGTATCCCGCGTGCAACATCTTTGCCGTTACCTTGTCTAAGTCTACGTCGCTTGGATTAAATTCTTTATTCGCCCCGCGGTTATGGAAAAAAGTTCTCTCTCCCGTTCCCGATACCGTTATTACGTCTGAATAACTCGTTGGCGCCGTAGATGATATCTTTACGCCCGATACGTCTATGCCGACTTTTTTCATTTCGTTTAATACGAACTTTCCTTTATCGTCGTCACCAACTCTTCCATATGCAAAAACGCTCATTTCCGGGTCGACTTTAATTATATCTATCGCCGTATTTGGCACACATCCGCCTACCGCTAGACTTTCTTCGGTTATGGTCGAGAGCATACCCTTTTCGGGATACGCTCCTACCATCTTTACGTTATCGGTTAAAATATTTCCTGCTAAGGCTATTCCTTTTCTTTCCATATTAAACCCTTATTTCCTTTCCAGATGCACTTTCACACACTTTAATAAGCGCATTTAATTGCTTGCCGTTTTTTATCATTGTGTATAAGGTTTCAATAAGTTCAACTTTTTCACCTTCGTATTCACAATACTTTTTAAGCGTTGCTTTTGCTCCAAACTCTTTTGCGTAGTTTGCAACTTCTACACTCCTTTCGTCTGCTGTTGGCTCAAAAACCATAGCCGCCGCTATCCCTAAACAAATATATTCGTTAGGTAATGAGTGCTTTTCGCAAAGTTTAAGTGCTCCGATAAGTCTATCGTTCGAACTGAGTTTTCTTATGGTATCTTTACCAACTCTTTCAACTGTATCACCAAGCGATTTGTTTGCAAAACGATACAAAAGATTTTCTGCGTGTGCAATAAACTGCTCAATTTCCGCACCGTTTTCTTTTGATACTGCAAGTGCTGACTGCGTAAGCGCTTTATACGCAACTAATTTAATATCAAAATCAGCTACCGCTTCGTAAATGTATTCATAATTTTTCAAATACCCTAAATATGCGCACGTTGCATGGCTCATATTGTGCATAAATAGTTTGCGTTGGATAAACGTATTGAACGGTGCGTATGGATAAAGCGTTGCTACGTCGGTTGGAATTTCTCCCTTGAACGCTGCCTTATCTACTGGTAAAATATTATACGGTTCTACGTATACGCGCAATGGATTGCCTTGCTTTTTCTCTTCGGTCATTACCGGAACCATCCTGCCGATACTTGCTTCTACAAAACCGATTTCTTTATCGATTCTATCTGCATATTCAGGTAGTTGGTCTTTAATTAAACCTTTTAAGAATTCATCTGCTCCTATTAAATTTTCACAAATAATTATATTGAACGGCTTTGCGTTTCTTTCAAAACGTTTCTTTAAACCGAGCGATATCGGCTTTGCTATAAATTTTAATACGTTTACACCGATTGCCGTTGCCATTATATCGGCATTTGCTATCTCTTCCGAAACAAGTTCTATATCCGTTCCGTCTATTCCGTATACGTTTTTAACTATTATTTCTTCTAGTCCTTCATTACTTACAACGTCTACGGGATATTCTTTATCCGTGTTTAGTTTTGCTATAACTTCTTTATTGATGTCTACAAACCCTACTGAATATCCGCCAAGTGAAAACACTTGTCCGATAAATCCACGTCCGATATTACCTGCCCCGTACATTACAAATTTTTTCATTTT
>JAFVUV010000026.1 GCA_017502525.1 Clostridia bacterium | reverse complement strand
CCACCAAAATATATGCTATCAACACTAAACGGAAATTCTTTAAACGCATTACTAAAAATGCTTACGGCGTTACTAACGATTGAAGAATTTTCGCCATAAACAGCATCATACCAAGGCTTAGCATCATACTTGCCTTTTCCACAAGCACTATTACAAAGCGGTAATACCCCGCCGGGATATCCGCCAAGACTCCATCCTAACATTAGCGCTTCAACGCCAATTTCTTTAAGATTTTCAACGTGTTTTAACATAAGGTCAAATACCGGTAAATATGGTACTGCAGAGCATTCCCAACTGTTATTTAGTTGTACTTTTGCCCAAATTTTATGACCAGTTTTTTTAGCATGCGTTAAAACTTTTATAGCAAAATCACTCGGTCCAACGACAGAAATTGAATAATCGTCAACTATGCTATCCACACCACCTAAAACGAATTTTTTACCATATTCACTTACACAAAGCACTTCAATGTTTTTATCAAGTTTATCAAGGCAATCTAATACGTCTTCATCACTTTTAGCGATATTTGCCCAACCCCAAATATTAGAAATTAATTTAGTATATCCATTACCGTCCTTAAGTGCGCGAGCATAAATATTATTTAATTCTGCTATTATGTCTGAAGGTTTTCTATCTTTGCAACGCGGGCAATCGGTAACGTAACAATTATTATCGCCCCAAACTCTAGCATAACAATGCGTTGGGTTTTCACTCATAGTGATTGTCATAATACCTTTAAGTAGCGGTACGTTCTCTGCCAAACTCTTAAAGGCATTGTACAAATAATTTTTAACTTCTGGTGCAGACGTGCATAAGCAGTACGTCCCATCATCAGCCTTTTGCCCTTTTAGGTGTGGATATTTCTCAAAAAAGTCTGCGTTTAAACTACGAGGTTCGTTCATATACAAATAAACGTTGACACCAACTTTAGCACACCTTTCTGTAAGTTTTTTTAGATTCTTAATTCTTATTTTATAATCAGGCGAAAGAGAAGTGTCAAACGGAAATTCCGCAAGATTTCTTAGCGTATCAGAAAGCCAGATACCGTTTGTTCCTGTAGATTTAAGTTTTTTCAAATAATCAACAGAATAATCGGACAAATCATCATCTAATAACGAGCCACTGTATTTTGCACAATAATTAGATGTAAAACGCTCTTTAATTGCACAATCTTTTGGCTCGAAATATATAGGTTCAACGTAGTTTTTAAAAAAATCAAAGGGCTTTGCACTAGACTTAATAAAATTATTTTCAACTATTTTTTTCGCACATGCGGTAGCAACAATATCTTCTGATTTTAAACTATATACGATTTTATCACAAACAGGTTTTTCCCCTAGTTTAACGTCTAAAAAATCATATTCTTTAAGTAGAGTTTCAAGCGCACCCACACTTATATCTAAAAGCAACGCAATATCCGACAAAGGCAATAAGTCCCAATTACTTCTAATAATCGTAACAAAACCTTTTTCTGCCCAATCCGGATTAAATTTTATCTCGTCTAAACCTAATTTTTGCGCTTCAAGCACAACAACTTCTTCGCTAGTGCTTAAAACTTTTGCAATATTTACGTTAGGCACTAAACCGTAGTTGCGCAATATAACTGTTTGATACGCTGATAGATTATGATAATTTTTCATGCTTTAAGTTTCCTTTTAATAAAAAATTAATTTATAAAGAAAGTATTAATTTATTTAAGTCACAAACTTTGCCATTATAATTTTCAACTATTCTATAAAAGCCCTCTTCCCTAGCAGGATTAAGCCCTTCACAGTAGCCTTTTTTCTCTTTGAATTCTTTTAGTTGTTCAATCAAAACGTTTAATGGCACGTTTTTCTCTTTTTTGTTCAAAAGATTATACTTTATAAAATAATAAGCTCGCATATCTTGTTCTAAACTATCAAGATTTTTAATCTCGCTAGATAACGAATTAAACTCAATATTATTATCATACCCCATAAAATCAAGCACAATTTTTGCAATAACGCCGTGACCTTTATCAGTGTAATGAAGTCCGTCTGCAAAAAAACATTCGGTATCAACCATAGCGTGTGTTTTTGCAAACATATCTAAATACAACACGTTTTCTTTTTTTGCGACTTCTTCAGCAATTTTACTTAAACGTTTAATGCCTAAATTGATATTAATAAAACTTTGTCTTTTGTAAAAATTATCATCAATAAGCTGGGCTTTTTCTTTGTTGTCGTCAACGGTAGCAATACTTTCTCTCTCAGTTATATTTTCATCCACGCAAAAAGGAGAAAATACGATAGGTATAATTTTTCTATCTTTTAAGTATTTAATGCAATATTCAAGATTTTCTTTATACGCGTTTACACGTCGCTCAATCTCTAATTTGTCTTCATCATCTAGCACCCTATCTTTACCATAAAGCCAAATACCTAAGTCGTTTACCCCGTAAGATAAAACGGCATAATCAGGCTTAAAATAATCTAGTTCTTCTTCAATTATATTAGGTAGCATATCTATTCTTGCGCCACCTATACCATTATTAAAAAAATGCACTTTAGCCTTTTTATCTAAAAAATATTCGCGCAAATACGAAATGTAAGTGCCGACGTTAGTATTGCTATCGCCAAAGAAAAAAATGCTTTTATTTTCAAACGACATAATCATTCCTCTTTTATTTTATTAAATATTAAAACTTATTTGTTGATAAACTATAAGGTTATTATAACTATATAGCGAATATAAATCAAGTAAATTTATAAATTCTATTAAAACCTTATCAACGCCCCTAAAAATTAGGGGCGTTGATAAAACGTAATAATATTAAAGATTATTAATTAAAATGAATAACCACTTAAACTATAATATGCCATATTGCTTTGACGAACGTCTAATCTACCAAAGCAAGCGCAAACGGGAACGTCTGAAATAATATGTAAAGCATATTGACCAAAAGGAATTTGATATTGTTCCTTGCCTATCGGATAGTCAAGTCTTAAACAAGTAGTTCTTTCTGCTTTTAAGTCAATAGTGATTTTATCATAAGGTTCTTTATCTTCAAAAATAACTTTAATAGTGATGTGAGCGTCCTTTTTACCAACGTTGGTAATCATAAGCGCTTCGTGTCCTAAAAAGTTAGGATTATCTCCGTGTGGTGGTAAGTCGCCATCACAAAAAACCCAATTTTTCTTTCCATTTTTGCCTTTAAACATAAATTTATCCTCCTTATTTTACGTAATTAAATAATTCTTCTTCAAACCACGGACACAAGGGTTCTGCCCCGTTTTCAGTAATAACGTAACAGGTTTCTACCCTTAAACCGTGTAACGTGGGATGTCCGAAAAAGCTTACGTCTACGTTGATAATCATATTCTTTTCAATCTTATCGTCACTATTAGGTCCAAAGAAAGGAGCTTCTGCTTCCATAAGACCCATAGTGTGTGCAAAAGGACAAACGATATATTTAAGATATCCACCTTTCTCGTAAAGTTTTCTACCAGCTTTATCAATTTCTCTACCACTGTTACCAATTTTAAGAGCATCTTTAACGTCTCTCATAACTTCAATCATATCGATAAGACATTTTCTTTGTTCAGGAGTGTATTCGCCACTTACGGGAACGGTATGTCCAAACGTACCTGCGTAACCGTTAATTCTTGGTGCAATACCAAGCATAACCATTTCACCGTTTTTCATTTCTTTATTAGTTGCGGTAGGAACTACTGCATTTGAACGAGCACCACTACCTACGATTGTTCTATAAGCAAAACTGTCTGCGCCTTTAGAACGGCAAACTTCTTCACCAGCGGCTGCTACTTCGTATTCTTTTGCGCCTTCTTTAACTTTTGTGGCCATTGCTTTATAAGCTTCACAAGCAAGTTGTGTTGCTTTTCTTGCTTGTTCTACTTCCCAATCACTCTTGATATATCTAAATTTCAAGTAGTCTTCAGTTATGTCGTAAATTTCACAACCTTCAAAGCCTTTAACAAGGTCTTCGTGCACTGCATAAGGCATATCGGTAGTTCCCACTAAACCGATTTTCTTTACGGGAAACTTAGCTCTAAGTTCTGCAAATAAATCTGCAAAACTAATAATGGTTGCCAAAGGATATTCTTCATCGGGAACCATAAATACAGGGAAACATCTTACGTCGGTGATTGCTGAATCTTGTTTTGCAAAAGGTTCGCTTTCAGGTCCGCCTAAAAGCATCGTAGTTCCGTCACGTCCAACTAAAACTGCGCCCTTTTCAAATTGACCGCACCAACCGGTAAGATACCAACCGTTTGCTACGTTAAGCTCATCAAAATAGATGATTGCAACGTCAATGTCTTTTTCGTTGAGTAAATTAACTACTTTTTTTACTCTGCTTTCTGTTTCTTGTTTGTTGTAATATGCCATAATAATCTCCTTATAAAATATTATACTTTAAATTCAAACTCATCTAATGGATACATCGGACGAATTATGTTTTTAAGATTTAATCTTGCAAGCTCTACACAACTTGCGCCATCAGATAAAGCAAACAATTCTCTATCCGCGTAAGGTTTTAACTCGGTAAATAAATACCCAAGTTTTACCATTACGATTTGATATTCTAATAAATCAACGTTTGCTTTGTCAAAATTACCTTTTTCTATAAAAGCACTGCGTTTTTCTGTAAATATTGCATCTATATTTCCAATACTAAACGTTAAACTTCTGCCGATAATTTCTTTTGCCCAACCGAGAATTTCACCGTGCACTTTTACCATTGCTTTAACGCCGAATTTTTCAAGAAAAACTTCTTCGCCATCCTTTTTAGCCCAAAACTTATCAACTAAATCAATATCGGTTATACCGGCAATACAAGTTTTCTTGATAGGCTTTTCTTTAATAAACAATTCTAGAATTTCCGTACTTTCTCCTTCTGCTCCAGCAGTCGTGTTGTCCCCACTATCAGTTATAAAAATTCTATTTTCTTTGCCTTCTATAGCTCTTTTTACACACTCTTTTGGAAGTTCCGCTTCACATAAGAATTTATAGTTATTTCTAGTTGCCCAAAGTTTATTAGCTAAATCTTTTGCAATTAATTCAGCTTTTTCTTTATTTAGCGCGCACACAACCGTAGATGCGGAAGTGTTAGGCGCATCTATCCAACAATGTCCTAAAAACAAGTTTGCGGTTAAAACTTCTTTACTACTTTCTAAATCTAAAGTATCTTTAATCAAACTCTTAAGCGGTTCATAAGCTGTTTGCAAAGTATCGTTTTTTAATAAGAACGGAACGCGTTGCATATATGCATAAGGTTTTACGTTATTGTTTAAACAATATACCAGCGCGTTTGCCGAGCGTTGTTGGCATTCAACTTGGTCAATATGCGGAACAGTCTTAAATCCGCTTACGATATCTGCGTAATTACACAGTTCGTCTGTAATATTTGCGTGCGCGTCTAAAGAAATAGCAATTAAGCAATCTTTAGAAACGACCTTTCTTATCTCTTTTAATAGAAACAGTTCACCACTACCGATATTTTCAACTTCCATACTGCCGTGAAACCAAATATATACGCCAACTGCGTCAGGATTAGCATTTACCGTTTCCATAATTTGTCTTTCAAAATGGAAATACACGTCTTCGGTAACAGTTGCAGATGGTAGTGCAACGGCATAAACCGCAGGCACAGCAGAAAAACCAGCATTTTCAAATATTTCTTTAACTGCTAGTTTCTTAAAAATATCTTCACCCTTAAAATATTCAAAATCTTCTTTGGTGGGATGTAATTTTGCCTTGCTGTTAGATTCGCATTGAAACGATGCTACTATTATTTTTTTCATTGCTTCCTCCTATGCCCAAATTATATCATTACAATATTTAAATTACAATGCAAAATATAAATCAAAAAAGAGTAATTTATCAAACTATATATTTTTTATTTGATTTTTTACTTTTGTGTGTTATAATATCATTAATATGAAAAAATACATCAATTTCACGGTAAATAAAGTTGTAACGGTAAAAAACTTAATAACGCTTGAACACATTAACGTATCGCCAGATTTCACGTATCCCAAAGAAGCTCACGATTTTTATGAGTTTGCATACGTTGATAACGGTTCAATTTCCTGTTTTTGTAACGATGTTAAAACAATGTTAAATCAAAACGATTTTTATTTGATTAAACCTGGTGAAAAGCATTATTACAAAGCTAATAAAGTTAAAAACACATCTATCTTTATTGCTTGTTTTTCTTGTAAAACGGATATTTTACAAATAATCAGCGGTAAAAATACCGTCAATGACAACGACAAAATAATTTTATCTAAAATATTGTCAGAAGCGCACAACGCTTTTAAATTCCCTTTCAATAAAAAACTTCAGCCGTGCGAAAACCCTATTTTTGGTGCACAACAATTAATAAACAATGCAATAGAAGAAGTCTTAATAAGTATTATTAGACAAAAACTTGATGAACAAAAAGAAATAAGTTTGGTTTCAAATAAAGATGAACTTCACTCTAACGTCGTTAAAGATATAAAAGCCATTTTAAAACAAAATATTTTTGGCAAAATTACTCTAGATGAAATTAGCGAAAGAGTGTTTTTCAGCAAAACTTACATAAACAAAATATTCAAGAAAATTACCGGCACCACTATAATGGATTATTATATCGACTTAAAGATAAAAGAAAGCATCAAAATGCTTAAAAATGGTCACAGTATAACAGATACAGCGCTTAAATTAAATTTTGATACCCCCAATTATTTTTCAAAAGTTTTTAAAAATAAATTAGGTATGTTACCTAGTTCATACAAATATAATAAAAAAATTATTTAGTTCGTATTATCACAAACGCCCTGCGTGATTGCAGGGCGTTTGTTTTTATAAAAATTTATCCCGCACTGTTAAGCGCGGGATAATAAAATAATTATAATACTTTAGATAAAAATTCTTTAAGTCTTTCATCTTTGGGGTTAGCAAAAAATTCTTGTGGAGAATTTTCTTCTTTGATTTTACCTTCGTCCATAAATATGATTCTAGAAGCAACTTCTTTTGCAAATCCCATTTCGTGTGTTACGACTACCATAGTCATACCATCGTCGGCAAGTTCTTTCATAAGTGCTAAAACCTCTCCGACCATTTCAGGGTCCAAAGCTGAAGTAGGCTCATCAAAAAGCATAACGTCGGGTTCCATCGCTAGCGCACGGATTATAGCTATTCTTTGCTTTTGCCCCCCCGAAAGAGTGGAAGGATAAACTTTTGCTTTATCCTCAAGTCCTATCCTGCACAACAACTCCATTGCTTTTTCTTCAGCTTGTTCTTTGGTTTTTAATTTTAATTGAACAGGCGCTAGAGTTAGATTGTCTAACACATTTAAATTATTAAACAAGTTAAAATGTTGAAAAACCATACCCATTTTTCTACGCGTAAGGTTTACGTCAAGATAATTTTCATTATAAAACTTTTTCTCGGCAAGTTTAAATTCTTTGCCTTCACGTTTTTTCAGCAAATCATCTTTTTTGATTAATGCAATAACTTGCTCATCAAGTTGTTCGTCAGTTAAATCTGGATTTTTATCTTTTTCGTTAACTATAAGCTGTTTGTAGGTGTTGGATTGCCTAATAATATCAAAATGCAAATACGGGTCAACGGGTGTCAATAGCTTGTCTTCAAACCAAATTTCACCATAGGTTGGTGTTTCAAGCAAGTTCATGCAACGTAGCATAGTTGATTTACCGCTTCCAGATGGTCCGATAATTACTACTTTTTCACCTTTTTTGATGTTACAACTAACGCCTTTAAGCACTTTAACTTTTCCAAAGTCTTTATATACGTTATTAACCTTTACTAAAATTTCATTATTGAAAGTTTGATTATTGTCTATCACTTGCTCTCATCCTCCTTTCAATATTCTTAACGATATTAGTAACGATGTAGACCAAAATTAAATATGCAAGAGCAAGAATTAAGTACGGAATAGTGTATTCATAGTTTCCGCCACCAATTTCTCTAAATGCTTTAGTCAAATCCATTACACCAATAAAACTTAAAACCGACGTTTCTTTTAAAAGCGAAACAAACTCGTTACCTATTGTAGGAATAACGTTTTTTACAGCTTGCGGAATGATAATTTTAAGCATAGTTTGAACTGACGATAAGCCTAACGCTCTACCCGCTTCGGTTTGTCCTTTGTCAACGGATAAAATACCACCACGCATTATTTCAGAAACGTAAGCTCCTGAATTTAATCCGAAAATAATGATACCAACAATTTCTGCTTTCAATAAACCAAGCCCTATGGCTGGAAAAATTACAAAATAAATAAACAGCAATTGAACGGCAATAGGTGTACCACGGAAAAAAGCAACGTAGCCTTTGAAAAAAATTTTTAAGGTTTTAACTAAAGGATTATTGCTTTTAGATAACAAAATAAACGCTATTGTCGTACCTAAAATTATACCAATTATTAACGCAGAAATTGCAGTTACAAGTGTAACTGCAAGTCCTTTAAGCGCTTCTTTATATCCTCCTTGCGTTATGAAGGAGTCAACGAACATTTGCCAAATAACCATTATTCTGCAGTATGTCTAGCAATTATTTCAGCGATTTCACCGCTTGCTTTCATTTCAGCGATAATTGAATCAACGACAAATTTTAATGCTAAGTTTTGTTTGTTAATACCAATACCGTATTCTTCGTTTGAAAGAGCAATTTCGATTGCTTTAACGCCACTCATTGTAGCAACGAGTTGTTTTGCAACTTCATCGTCAACTACTGCAAACGCTGCGTTACCATTAATTACATCTTGTGCTGCATCAGTTGCAGTATTCATACTGGTTGCATTAATATTTGAATATCCATCAAACTCAAAAGCTTCTGAACCTTTAATATAGAAGAAACCAGTAGTTCCTGCCTGTGCAGTAGCTTTAGTTCCATTTGTCATATTAGCAATAATGGTTTCAACGTCTTCTTTAGTTGTGCAAGCATCAAACGTAGTATCAGTTGCTTTTACGATTAAGTATTGAGCTGCACCACAATAAGCGTCAGAAAAATTAATTGCTTGCTTACGGGTTTCGTTAATAGTAAGAGCAGCTAATGCTAAATCTGATTGACCTTTTTGAACTGAAGTAACAACGGATTCGAATTCCATATTGTTAATACGTAAAGATACACCTAAAATTTCCGCAATTTTTTCAGCGATTTCGATGTCAATACCAACGTAGGTTTCACCTTCTTTTGACTCAAAAGGTGCAAATTCCGCATTAGTAGCAACGGTAATGTAGCCTGATGATAAAATATCATCTAAGTCGCGGGTGCTAGCACCACAACCAACAAGACCAAACGCGCAAGTTACCGCCAAAATTGCAGTAACTAAAAGAGTTAAAAACTTTTTCATAATATCTCCTTTTGGATTGAATAAAACAATCCTTATTTTTTAAGTGTATAAATTATACGATTAAAGTATTTTTTTGTCAAACAAAAATAAAAAATATTTTATTTTATATGTAATATTATTTAAAAAATGAATATAATTACGAATAAACGCAATATTATTCACGAAACTTTTGCACTTTTAAATCATAAAATAATTTATGAAAATAAAACTATATAATAGAGATAGCGCAGTAAATTATGCAAAAACTTGGGCTTATAATAGAAATCCTATATATTACAATTTTAATAATTTAGGTGGTGATTGCACAAATTTTGTATCGCAATGCGTTTATAGCGGTGCAGAAATTATGAATTACACGCCAGTTTTAGGTTGGTATTATAACAATATAAATGATAGAACGCCATCTTGGTCGGGAGTAGAATTTTTTTATAATTTTTTAGTTAATAACGACGGTGTTGGTCCTATTGGGCGTATAGTAAACTTTAACTCAGTAGAAAAAGCAGACGTTATATTTTTAAGAAGAGCAAATGGTGAACTTTACCACACTTTATTTGTAAACGGCGTAGAAAACGGTCAAATATATGTAAGCGCACATACTTTTGACGTTTATAATAAAAATTTATTTTCATATAGTTTCAACCAAGCCGTTTGCGTGCATATAGAACACGTAAATATTCCGTAAATTAAAAACCTTCAGGCAACGTATTTTTCGTTGCCTGAAGGTTTTTAGTAACTTATATTTTGTGTGTATGAGCCTATTTATTACCATCGTTTAAGTAGAGAATTCCTAACGCGTCTTCCCCACAATGGCTTGTTATAGTTGCACCGGCACGCGTAACGTAAATTTTTTCAAATCCTCTTTCTATTAGATAGCTTTTAGCAATATCGATTATTTCATCGTCGGCAGTAGTGTAAGTAATGAATGCTCTTGATAGGTCGGGCGTGTTAAAAGTATCTAAAACGTCTTGACAATAACTTTTAACAACGTGTGAAAAATTACCTTTATATTTTTTACCAGGTATCATCTTACCGTTTGAAACAACAATTTGTGGGCGTATTTTAAGCAAATTTGCACCAAATAATACAAGAGCACTACATCTACCGCCCTTATGCAAATAATCAAGTCTTTTAAGTTCAAAACTTGCTTGCACTGCAGTAGTTCTCTGTGTACATTTTTCATAAATTTCTTTTGCAGTATAACCTTTTTCAGCAAGTTCTCTACCGTAAATTGCAAGTAGCGCAATGCCTGTTGACAAAGATTTAGTATCTACAACAAACACGTTTTTTATGCTTTTAGCAGAACGAGTTGCGTTCGCACAAGCAGCCGATAATTCTGACGACAAACTAAAATGAACTACTGCATCATAATGTTTAAGTAAATTCTCAAAGTGCTCGGTATATCTATAATCGTTTATCGCTGCTGTTTTAGGTAACACTTTGTTCTTGTTAACAAAAGAAATTATTTCGTCAATCGTTATATCTCCGTCAAAAACTTCCTTATCACCTAATTGCACGTTAAACGCTATTGTCTTAATATCAAATTGGTTTAATAACTCTTTTGTTAAGTCGATAGTAGTTTCGGCCGATATTGCTATTTTCATATTTTTGCTCCTATTTTTCATTAACACAATTTTAGCACAAATCGCAAAACTTTCACCCTACTCTTATCTCTATTTACTCTACCCTTTATTTTAAAGCAGTAGAATCGCAAAAATCGACATCTACTGCCAGTAGAATTTTGTAAAATAGTATCAATTTTGTTGATTTTGATACAAAATTATGCTAAAATTAACAGTATGGATATTAAAGAAAATTTTGCTAAAAACTTAACTAACTTTAGAAAACAAGCAAATCTTACTCAGGTTGAACTTGCAGAAAAGTTAAATTATTCAGATAAAGCTGTATCAAAATGGGAGCGCGGAGAATCCATACCAGACCTTTACGCACTTAAAAACATTGCCGACTTGTTTGACGTAACTATTGATACGCTCATTAAAGAGCACCCCGTACTTACGCCCACAAAAACAAAAAGCAAAAAACGCAGTTTAAGACTTACTATTGCTATTTGTTCAACGGCTTTAGTGTGGCTTGTTGCTCTATGCGCTTTCGCTTGCATTAATATGATTATTCCTTCAATAGAACACACGTGGATGGCCCTAGTTTATGCACTCCCTGTTACGATGATAGTTTTGTTGGTTTTAACTTCAGTTTGGAATAAAAAAATTACCACAGGCGTGATAATTTCATTATTAATTTGGTCTACTATAATATCAGTATTTTTTACATTATATTATTTACTAGCAACTCCACCTGCAAATTTATGGATGCTTTTTTTAATAGGTATTCCACTTCAAATTATCATTGTGTTTTGGTCGATTTATAGAAAAATTAAATAATTTTGAAAACAAAAACGCCGCAAAGTTTGTTACTTTGCGGCGTTTTTTATATTTATTGTATTAAATTATCACTCCAAATACAGACGTAAAAACTATATACATTATTGGTATAGATAATATACATAATACGGTTGATAGCAGGACGAAAATTGATGCGCTTTCTCCACCTTTATTAAATTTTACCGCAAACAATGCAGTACTAGTCGCTGATGGCATTGACATTAAGAAGAATACAACGTACTTTACGGTAACGTCTATTGGTAAAAAAGCCACTAATAGCATAACCATCAACGACATACCAATTAGTTTAAATGCGCAAACCAAATACGCTGTAGCATCTAAAAATAATTGCTTAAATTTAACGTTTGCAAGTCTAATACCTATTACAGTAAGAGATAACGGCGTTACCATATCACCTATTACGTGAAGACTTGAATTAACTTTATTTGCAACGTTATAAGCTACGCCTTTTGCACCGAAAAATTCAACTAACGGTTTTTTTGCTATCAAAAAAGTTACAAATCCTAAAACAACAGCAATTATCGTAGGATTAAACAAGATTTTCTTTATCGAAATTTCTTTTCTTTCCCCTGTAATCATATAAACCCCTAGCGTCCAGTTAAGCACGTTAAAAACCGCAACAACAACTGCTGCATATATCATTACCTGACCGCTATTAGGAAATATAGCTTGCAAAAAAGGAAAACCCATAAAGCCACAATTACTGAATACACAAGCATACTTAGCGACGTTTACTTTTGATTCTTTGGTTTTATTACGAATAATTAAACTAATAATTAACGCCATCGCGATATGAGCTACAATAGATATTCCAGCAACAATAAGCATATTCAAACCAATTTGTGCATCGTATTTTTCTTTTTGAAAGTTCATAAAAACAAGCACGGGTTGACAGCCGTATAAAACCATAGCAGAAAACGCTTCAGTCGCTTTTTCTGGCATCATTTTAAATTTTGCAAGCAAAAATCCCGGCACTGCAAGTAAAATTAGCGAGAAAACTGCTATAAATACTGTTAAAAAATTTATTTCCATATTTCACCTTTAGTTCAAAGTAATATCCTTTAGTTTTTGATATTTTCTTATAGCAACCGCTTTAATCTCGTCAAGCGCTCTACCAGATTCAAAAGCTTCATCGCTTATTTTTTTTGCTAAAAATATCGCTTCCGTACTATAATTTAGACAGCCTAAATCGTTCATAAATTTACCACTTTGTCTATCGCCCATAAAATCACCAGAACCGCGCAATTTATAATCATATTCTGAGATTTTAAATCCATCGCTATTATTTTTTAATACTTTTAATCGTTCTACTGCTACACCTTGCGTTGCTCTCGTTAATAAAAAACAATAACTTTTTTATCTGAACGTCCTACTCTACCTCTTAATTGATGTAATTGCGACAACCCAAACCTTTCAGCATTATAAATTACCATAACGGTAGCATCAGGCACGTCAACACCGACTTCTACAACAGTAGTAGAAACTAACAATTCTAATTTTTTATCCTTAAAATCTTGCATAACGGCATTTTTATCAGAGTCTTTCATTTTGCCGTGCAGTAAACCTATTTTTATATCGGGTAATTTAGATTGCAAATCTTCAAACAATTCAGTTACACTAATTATTGCACCTTCTTCATCTCCTTCAATTTTGGGGCACACAAAATACGCTTGATTTCCATTTTTTATTTCTTTTCTAATAAAAGCAAGCATATCGTTATACTTTTCCGTTGGAACTAAATTAGTTTGAATTTCTATACGCGTTTTAGGCTTATCGGAAATAGTCGTTATATCTAAATCACCGAAAAAAATAAGCGATAACGTTCTTGGAATAGGCGTTGCGCTCATAACTAAAACGTCAGGCGTAACGCCTTTACTTAATAAACTACTGCGTTGAGCCACACCAAAACGTTGTTGTTCGTCGCAAACGCATAAGGCTAGATTTTTAAACTCAACGTCATCTTGAAGTATTGCGTGCGTTCCAACGACAATATTTAACCATCCGAATTTTATTGCATTTTTCATTTCACGCTTTTCTTTCGCAGTCATTGACCCCGTAATAAGTCCTACGTTATAATCCGGGAACGCTCGCTGTGCGGCTATATAATTTTGTCTCGCTAATACTTCGGTAGGCGCTAGCATTACCGCTTGATATCCGCTTTTAATCGCAATAAAAATCGAGCACATACTAACTGCAGTTTTTCCGCTACCTACGTCCCCTTGCATTAGCCTATTCATAACTTTATTGCTAGTTAAATCAGAAAAAATTTCGTTTACCGCCATTTTCTGTCCTTTAGTAAACTCAAAAGGGAAACGCAAAGTTATAAACTCCAACAAATCTTTTGCTGAACAGTCGTATTTATTTATTCTAACTTGCTCTCTCCCACCTTTAATAAACTTAAATGCAGAAATAAGTGCGAAATATTCTTCAACGGCAATTCTATCCGCTGCTTTTTTTTCATTTTCAAAACTAGTTGGGTTATGAACTTCTCTATAAGCTGAATACAAATCGCTTAATTCGTATTTTAACTGCAAATTAAATGGAATAATACTTTTGGGTTTTTCAATATCTACCGACAACCTTATTGCATCTCTTAATATTTTTTGCGTTAAATTTCCCTTAACTGAATATTGCGGTACGATACCTTTTAATCTAAACGCCTTTTCACAGGGTTCAAATGACGGATTAACTAAACTTACTACGCCGTTTTTATCTTGAACTCTGCCATAAAAAAGATATTCTTCTCCAACGATAAATTTACTTGCAACGTAAGGTTGATTAAACCACAATACCGAAAACATAAATCCTTCTTGCTCACAAATCACCTTAACTACGCCACCACGTCTATAATAGCGAGTTACAGGCATACTTACAACTTTTGCGGCAGTCAATACAACGTCATTATGATAAACGTATTTCAATAGTTGCTTTTGCCTTAAATCAAGATATGCGCGCGGAAAATACCGCATCAAATCTGCGGTATCGTAAATATCTAATTTATTCAAATCACTTTCGCGTTTTTCGTTAATCCCACGAATTTTATTAAGTTCCATTTTACCTCTATAAAAAAGGGAAAGATTTCTCTTTCCCTTAACTTTATTCTAACGCTATATAGTAATAGTAAATGGGTTGTCCACCGTAATGAACTTCAACGTCACAGTCGGGGTATTTTTCCATTATAGCTTCTTGTAATTTCATTGCGTCTTCTTCAGTTACGTCTTGACCATAATATAAAGTTATGATTTCTTCACCGTTACGCAATTTTTCTATTAATTCTATAGTAACTTCGCTTACGTTATCACCTTTAGCAAGAATCTTTTTATTATCAAGTCCCATAACGTCGCCAATTTTCAAATCAAAACCGTATAATTTTGTGTTACGCACCGCGTAAGTAACTTGCCCAACAGTTACCGAGTCTAAGGCATGTATCATGTTCGTTTTGTTTTGATCTACGGGAAGTTCGGGGTTAAATGCTAAAGCCGCAGCAAACCCTTGCGGTATATTTTTAGTAGGAATAACGTGAATTTTCTTGTTTTCAACTAAGGATTTTGCTTGTTCAGCAGCAAGAATAATATTCTTATTGTTCGGGAAAACAAAAACGTTATCAGCATTGACACGATGCGCAGCGTTAGCAATGTCGTCTGCAGACGGGTTCATTGATTGACCGCCTTCAATTACGGCATCAACCATTAAATCCTTAAATATGCTAGTTATACCGTCACCAGCAGATACGCTTATCATACCGATTTCTTTCTTTTCTTCTTCATATTTTTTGAGAAGTTCACGGTTTTGCTCAAGCATATTCTCAATTTTAAGTTTATCAAGTTCGCCAAGTTTTAACGCTTTGCTAATTGCGTCACCCGGTTGGTTAGTATGCACGTGAACTTTAACGAATTCAAGGTCGCCTATTACGATAACACAATCACCGATAGTCATCAAATATTCACGTAAACGTTCAATATCGGCAAGAGTCGTTTGTTTTTTAATATTTATAATAAAAAATTCCGTACAATATGCAAATTCTATCGTTCCAAGATTCATTATTTCTGCGTGTTCAAGCACAGAATCGTTAGATTTAACGTCGGAAACAACAGCTTCTTCACTAACGGTTTCACCCATCAAAGCCTTATACATACCTTCGTATAAGCACATCAATCCTTTACCGCCAGCGTCAACTACGCCTGCTTTTTTAAGGACAGGTAAAAGCGTAGGCGTAAGTTCCACTGCTTTATTACCTGCAGATATAATTTCAGGTAAAAATTCCTCAAAATCTTTATGTTTACCACGCGTTGATTGTGCGTGTTCAGCAACCATTCTAGCAACTGTAAGCATCGTACCTTCTTTGGGTTTGCTTACCGCACCATATGCAACTTCTGCGCCTGAAACTAAAGCTTGCGCAAAAAGTTTTGTATCAATTTCTTCAGATTTTCTAACTACGTTACAAAACCCTCTTAATACTTGTGACAAAATAACGCCTGAATTACCTCTCGCACCACGAAGTGCTCCTTTACTAACTGCTTCGGCAACGTCAACAACTTTATTTGAACGGCATTGAACAAGTTCTTTTACCGCTGATTGTATAGTAAGCGACATGTTCGTACCAGTATCTCCGTCAGGTACTGGGAATACGTTAAGTGCGTCTATATTTGCTCTATTAACTTCAAGAAGTTTAGCCGCAGTCAAAATCATAGATTTGAGCATTGCGCCATTAATAATTTTTTGCATATATTACTCCTGCCCACACGGGCATTATAAACTTATTTTATTACGCTTAATTTTTTACACCCATTACTTTGACGTTGATTGTATCAACAATCATACCGGTAAAACGTTCAACTTTATATTTCACCGATTCTTTAAGTGCTTCAACAACTGCCTTGATTGACACACCGTATTTTACGATTACGGCAAGGTCAATAAAAATCCTATCCCCAGAAGAATGGACTTTTACACCTTTCACATCCGTGCCATATTTGAAAAAATCAACAACGGAATCAACAAGGTTTTTTGGCGTAAATTCAACTATGCCGTAGCAATCCATAGCAACGTTATAAATAAAACGTTCTATCGTTTTATCAGTAATTACTATTTTGCCGTATATGTTGTTTGTTTTTACAGACATAATAACCTCACATTAAGCGTTATAATTATTTTACAATATTTAATTGAATTTTGCAACCCTTTATTTAATATAATTAAAATTTTTTGCTTATATATAAAATATTTAATTAAAATTTAAAATTTTGACTTTAATTCAGTTGCTTTTTTGCAGATAATATGGTAGAGTATTTGTTGTTGAAAAATAAAAATATTCCAAAAACGGAGGATTAGTAATATGAGTAGAGTATGTAGTGTTTGCGGTAAAGGTAAACTTTCTGGTAACTTAGTTAGCCACTCAAACCGTAAAACCCCAAAATTATACGAAGCAAACCTTCAAAAAGTTTCGGTTAAAAGTGCTAATGGTACCGTATCTAAAGAATACGTTTGCACTAGATGTTTAAAGAGCGGTAAAGTTGAAAGAGCATAATTTTATTGTAAATTTTATTTAAACTTTACAAGCCACCCTTTTGGGTGGCTTTTTTTCTAATTTTCAAAGTGTTAAATCTATTTAAAAAGTTCGGTTGACAAGTATCTATCCCCTGTGTCGGGCAACAAAACAATTATAGTTTTTCCATCGTTCTCATCACTTTTTGCCATACTAATTGCAACTGATAATGCTGCACCTGATGAAATCCCTACTAAAACTCCTTCTTTTTTAGCAATAAGTCGCGCACATTCAAACGCCTGTTCGTCGGATACGGCAACAACCTTATCGCAATATCTATCATCAAAATTTTTAGGAATAAAGTTTGCGCCTATTCCTTGAATTTTATGAGCCCCCGCCTTGCCTTTTGTCAATAAAGGTGAGTTTTCAGGCTCAACCCCTACGATATGTATTTTTGGGTTTTTTTCTTTTAAATATTTCCCCGTTCCCGATATCGTTCCGCCTGTGCCGATGCCCGCTATAAACGCGTCTACTTGCCCTTCGGTATCTTCCCAAATTTCTTGAGCCGTAGTAACGTAATGCGCTAATGGATTAGAAGGGTTATCGAATTGACCGATAATAATGCTGTTAGGCGTGTTTTGCTTTATTTGTTCCGCTTTATCTATCGCGCCTTTCATGCCCAACTTTCCTTCAGTTAAAACGACTTCAGCCCCATAAGCTTTTAATAGATTCACCCTTTCAATACTCATAGTATCAGGCATAGTTAAAACAACTTTATAACCCCTTGACGCACCTAAAGCAGCAAGGCCTATCCCCGTATTACCACTTGTTGGTTCAATTATTGTTGCGCCAGTTTTAATTAATCCTTTTTGTTCGGCATCATTAAGCATAAATAGAGCTGCTCTATCTTTCACGCTTCCTGCTGGATTTAAATATTCTAATTTAGCAACGATTTTTGCTTTAAGATTAAGTGCTTTTTCAATGTTGTTTAACCTTAAAAGTGGAGTGTTACCTATTAAATTGTCAATTCCATTATATATCTTCATATAAACCTTTTATCACAATTTATCTTTTAATTGTTTTATAGCTCTAAAACGGTGACTGATTTTATTTTTTTCTTCAGCACTTGCTATGCCAAGACATTTATTTAAATCTAAACTATAAAATAAGGGGTCGTATCCAAATCCGTTTTCGCCTTCTTCATGGTCCATAACAAGTCCATGCGTTTCGCCAGTCGCGGTAATAATTTCACCGTTTGGCTTATAAAACACCATACAACATACGAATTTTGCATTTCTGTTATCTATTCCTTGCATATTTTTAAGCAATAACGCGTTATTATGCGCATCAACGCCATCCCCTGCGTATCTAGCAGAATAAATACCCGGCATACCACCGAGAGCATCCACACATATACCGCTATCGTCAGCAAGTGCAGGAAGATTGAGCGCTTCGCTTACTGTTTTTGCTTTAATAAGCGCATTTTCATAAAAAGTATTGCCATCTTCAATAATTTCTTGGTCAAAACCTAATTGTTTATATCCAACCACTTCATATTCGGGTAACATTTGAGCAATTTCTTTTATTTTATGTTGATTCCCACTTGCTAATACTATCTTTTGTTTTTCAGCCATTTTTATTAGCCCTCTCCGGTAAAAATTTAGATAAATTAACGTAATCTTGCGCAGATAAACTTTCACCTCTAACAGTAGTTTCAAGACCTGCGCTAATCAAACAATTTTCCGCTTCACTTCTAGGGATTTTATAAGTATTCATAATGTTGTTAACAAACATTTTTCTTCTGCTAGAAAAACCACATCTTACAGCATCACGAACTTTAGTTAAATCTACTCCGTTAAATTTACCGCTTTCTATTACAATTTTAGTAACTGCAGAATCAACGTTAGGCGACGGAGTAAATTTTTCACGCGGTACACGTAAAACCACTTGTGCGTTTCCCCTTAAATTAATGCCAACGGTGATTGCGCCATAATCTGAACTCCCCGCTTTTGCCGCAAGTCTATACGCAACTTCTTCTTGCACCATTATAACCATTGCTTTAATTTTTTTAGCATTTTCTAAAAAATGCATTATAATGGGTGTGGTAATATAATATGGCAAGTTTGCAACCATAATATACTCTCCGCCAAGCTTGTTTTCAACGTCTGTTAATTTTTGCTTCATTATGTCGCCGAAAACAATCTCAACGTTTTTACAATCACCCACGGTTTCTTGCAAAACAGGCTTTAATTTTTGGTCTATTTCATATCCAACGACACGCTTTGCTTTTTTAGAAAGCGCATAAGTCAATGCTCCCGCACCACAACCTATTTCTAAAACGGTGTCGTTTTCAGTTACACCTGCTTTTTCAACTATTTCATCTAAAAGGTTAGTATCGGTTAAAAAGTTTTGTCCGTATGCTTTTTTAAAAGAAAAACCGTGTTTTATTAAAATACTTTTTAGTGATTTATCCATTTTTTACCTGTATTTTTTCGTATAATTTAAGCAATATTACACATTATAATAACGTAAAGAGAAATTCTTTACTATCAATCATTTTTACAAATGAAGTGAGAAAAGATACAAAATAAAGTCGAAAGTATTTTCGGCTTTATTTTGCTATTATTCTTCTTTTTTACTATTATTTTTATATTATTTTAATTTGTAAAACAACCTTTTTGCATTAATCTTAACTTGATTAGCAAACTCAACGTTATCTTTATTTTTTAGTTGTGCTAAAGTAGCTGTTATAACCGGGATATTTTTTGGAGTGTTAACCGTTCCACGCAATGGATGTGGCGCAAGATACGGACTATCCGTTTCAGTCAAACACAACTCGTCGGGAACAAATTTTGCAACTTCAAGAAGTTGGTTTGCGTTTTTAAAAGTTAAAGGCCCTGCAAATGATATATATAGCCCTAACTTAATAAGTTCAGACGCTGTTTCAACACTACCCGAAAAGCAATGCATCACCCCGCCGTAAAGCAACTTGTCTTTATTGCTTTTTAAGAGTTTTAACATGTCTTCAGTTGCGTTTCTGCTATGAATACAAATGGGCAATTTTTCTTGCTTTGCAAGTTCAATTTGCGCTAAAAAACATTGCTTTTGCTCTTCTTTGTCGTACGGCTCCCAATAAAAATCCAATCCAATTTCACCAATCGCAACACACTTTTCGTCAGAAGTTAGTTGTGCAATTTTATCAAACTCGTTTTGGTTAAACTGATTTGAATCGCTAGGATGACACCCCGCGGCAAAATAAACTGAATCATACTTTTCAGCTAATAACTTACCTTGCAAACTAGAAGTAGATTCGCACCCCATATTTATTGCTATATCTACGCCGTTTTTCAAATATTCTTCAACAACGCTATCAATATCAGTAAATTTCTCGTCGTGAAGATGACAATGCGTATCAATATACATTAAAAAATTTGACTCCCGTCAGCAATATCCTTTTCAGGTGTTAGATATGCAATATTTCCATTTTCGTCTTCAGCACAAACTATCATACCTTCACTAACAATTCCGCAGAGTTTTGCTGGTTTTAAGTTAGTTATCATAGCAAGTTTTTTGCCGATTAACTGTTCTGGCGTATAATATAGCGCAATACCACTCACAACCGTTCTCGTTTCTTCGCCGAGTTGTACGGTAAGTTTTAGAAGTTTTTTGCTCTTCTCAACCTTTTCACAAGCGATAACTTTTGCAATTTTAAGTTGGACTTTAGCAAAATCATCAATATCTATTGCAGGTTTTTCTGAGTGGTCGTGAAGTTTAACTTCAGGTTTCTTTTCTTCTTTTTTATCTTCAGCTTTTGCTTGTTCTTTTTCAAACTGCGCTTTTCTCTCTTCTATCATGGCATTCACCTTTTCCATTACCTTTGCACTATCAATTCTTGCAAATAGAATTTCAGGCGTTTTGGTTACTTGAGATTGCTCGTTAAGACCAAATTTAACAACTTCTTCAAAACTTCTAAGCGGTAAATTCATCATATCCGCAACTTTTTGGCAAGTGTCGGGCAAATATGAACTTAAAAGCGAAGTGCCTATCATTATTGCCTCAGTTAAGTTATAAAGTACAGTTTTAAGTCTATCTTTTTTACTTTCGTCTTTGGCAAGTGCCCAAGGCATAGTTTCGTCAATATATTTATTTGCCCTGCGGAAAACGTTAAATATTTCCGAAATTGCATCTGCAATCTTAAAATCGTCCATTTTTGAAGCAACTTTTTGATATGCTGAAGTTGCAACTAGTTTCAATTCTTCATCAACCGCTTCACTAACTTTACCATCACAAACAAACCCGTCAAAATATTTATTACTCATTGCAATGGTACGGCTAACTAAGTTTCCAAAAACGTTTGCCAAATCACTATTTATAGTATCAATTACCGATTCCCAAGAAATCAACCCGTCGTTATCTTGTGGCATTGCAGTAAGAACGTAATATCTAACGGCGTCTTTTCCAAAATATTCAACCAAATCATCAGCGTAAATAACATTGCCTTTTGATTTACTCATCTTTCCACCGTCTTGTAACAACCAACCGTGTCCGTAAACTTTTTTAGGCAATGGTATATCGAGCGCCATCAAGAATATCGGCCAGTAAATAGTATGGAATCTAATGATATCTTTACCGATAATATGAACGTCGGCTGGCCATAATTTATTATATAATTCACTATCGTTTCCGTCAGCATCATAACCTATACCGGTAATATAGTTAGTCAAAGCGTCAAGCCAAACGTAAACTACGTGTTTTGCATCAAAATCTACGGGGACACCCCACTTAAACGTGCTTCTTGAAACGCATAAATCTTGAAGTCCGGGTTTTAAGAAGTTATTAACCATTTCGTTCTTTCTTGAAACGGGCAAAATAAACTCGGGATGTTCTTCATAATATTGCATCAATCTATCAGCGTATTTGCTCATTTTAAAGAAATACGCTTCTTCTTGAGATTTTTTAACTTCCCTGCCACAATCGGGACATTTCCCGTCAACTAGTTGACTTTCCGTCCAAAAACTTTCACAAGGCGTGCAATACCAACCTTCGTACGAACCTTTATAAATATCGCCTTTTTCGTATAATTTTTTGAAGATTTTTTGAACTTGTTTTTCGTGATAATCGTCGGTAGTTCTAATAAACTTATCGTAAGAAACACCAACCAAATCCCAAATTGATTGAATTTCTTTTGCAACACTATCAACGAATTCTTTGGGAGAAACGCCTACCGCTGCAGCCTTTTCTTCTATCTTTTGACCGTGCTCGTCCGTTCCAGTTTGAAAAAACACGTCAAAATCTTGATATCTTTTAAATCTCGCCACACTGTCCGCTAGTATTGCTTCATAAGTATTACCTATATGCGGTTTACCTGAAGTATAAGCAATGGCGGTAGTTAAATAGTATTTTTCCTTCATTAGATTACTCCTTAATAAATTTAATTTCCGTGTTTTCATCACAAGTGCTAGCATTCTCAACAACCATAACGGTTGCATCCTTACTAACCACGATATGATGCCATACGGCTTTAGGAATATTGTATACTACACACTTTTCCATAACAACACTTTCCGTGTCGGTAAAAAGTTCAGCTTCCCCGTCAAGCAAAATAAACGCTTCGTCGGTGAGCATATGTCTTTCGAGTCTATCAAACACCGAAAATCTTTTACTGTATCTTAGTAAACCAATTTTCCAATTTTCAAACTGCATTGCTACTGCAAAATCTTCACCTTTAAATGAGTATTTTTCAATCATTGTTAACGATTCCTTTTTATATTTATAATATAATATTTTAACATATTTCTTCTTCATATTCAAGGATTATTAAGCATAAAATTTACTATGAACGTAATTTTTGGCCTTGTTCTTATATTATCTACCGCCGTTATGGTTTTTATTAACCCCGACGGCGTTTTATCCGCAATGCTTTTAGGTGGCGAAAAGGCATTAGATTTAACAATGAAAATGGTTGTTATTTACGCCGTTTGGCTAGGCGTTTTTGCACTTTTAGAACAAAGCAAATTATCAAACTTTTTCGCTAAAGCATTAAAGCCCGTAAACAAATTTCTTTTTGGTCCTTTACCAGAAAAAGCGTCGGATTTTATTTCATTAAATATTTCTGCTAATATGCTAGGTATGAGCGGTGCAACAACGCCTATGGGCATAAAAGCAATAGAAGAGTTAGAAAAACACCCTAACACCGAATATGCTATTACGATGTTTTTTGTAATAAACGCTACAAGCATACAAATTATCCCCTCTTCAGTTATGGCACTTAGGTCGTCTATGGGGTCGTTATCGCCTGCTGATATAATTATACCAACGATATTAGCAACGCTAATTTCCAGTATAGTTGGCATTATTTTAGTTAAAGTTTTTGTTAAAAAGCCAAAATCAAAATTAAATCGTTATGTCTAAATATTTCATACCCGTACTGTTTTTAATAATTTTTATCGTATCGGTCATAAAAAAGGTCAAGCCTTATGACGCTTTTACTTTAGGTGCAAAATCAGCAATTCCCTTTGCTGTTAGTATTTTTCCATATTTAGTTAGTATTTTCGTGTTAACCGAACTATTTGAAATAAGTGGTATTTCTTCGTTATTAACAAAAGCCTTAACACCTTTTTTTAATCTTATGGGCATTCCAACTGAACTGACGAAGTTAGTTTTAATCAAACCATTTTCGGGTAGTGGCTCGCTTGCAATTTTAACGGAAATTTTCACAAAATACGGCACAGATAGTTATCTTGCCCGCTCGGCTTGTGTAATTTACGGAAGTAGCGAAACGGTTTTTTATATTGCCGCAGTTTATTTTGCAAATGCAAAAACTAAAAAACTTTTAACACCTATTTTAATCTCTTTATTCGCTTCTTTTTGCTCTTGCGTTTTTGCTTGTTTTATATGTAGACTAATGTAAAACGCACCTAAAAACACAAATTTTAGGTGCGTTTATTTTTTTATATTTACAAGTGATTTACTATTGATTATGCCTTTTTACTTCTATCTTCTTCCACGAGTTTATCAATGATTGAATCAACACTCATTACGCCTAAATCGCCTTCTTTTCTGCTACGAACTGAAACAGTTTTATCTTCCTTTTCTTTATCGCCAACGATAATCATATAAGGAACTTTTTCAAGTTGAGCCTCTCTAATTTTATAGCCGATTTTTTCATTACGATTATCAACTTCTGCTCTAATACCCACGCGTAAAAGTTTTTCACAAATTTCTTTTGCGTATTCAGCAGTTCTTTCGGTCAAACTCATAACTTTTACTTGTACAGGGCAAATCCAGAACGGGAATGCACCTGCATATTTTTCAATAAGTAATGCAAGCGTTCTTTCATAACAACCAATTGAACTTCTATGAATAACGAACGGATATTGTTTAGTTCCGTTTTCATCAATATAAGTCATATCGAAACTGTGAGCGGCCGCAAAGTCAAGTTGAATTGTGATTAGTGTATCTTCTTTGCCGTATACGTTTTTAATTTGAACGTCTAATTTAGGTCCGTAGAACGCTGCTTCATCATCCGCTTCAACGTATTCAATGCCGATTGAATCAAGAATCTTTTTCATTAACGATTCGGTTTCGTTCCAAGCCTTATCGTTATCAATATATTTACTCTTATTCGATTTACCGCGTTTACTAAAACGGAAAGTTACGTCCTCTCTCATTCCTAAACAATCAAGGAAATAGTAACTGAGTTCTAAGCAACGTCTAAATTCGTCTTCAATTTGGTCGGGCGCACAAACGATATGTCCGTCAGATAACGTGAACTGACGAACGCGAATAAGTCCGTGCATTTCGCCACTTGCCTCTTTTCTAAACAACGTTGCGGTTTCACTATAACGGCAAGGCAAATCTCTATAACTCTTTAACCCGTTTTTATAAATTTGATATTGGAAAGGACAAGTCATAGGACGTAGCGCTAATGCTTCGGGAGAATTTTCGTCGCCGATTATAAACATTTTATCTCTATAGTGGTCCCAGTGTCCAGAAATACGGTAAAGGTCGTTCTTTGCCATATATGGAGTTTTGGTAATCATAAAACCACGCTTTTCTTCCTCATCTTCAACGAATCTTGAAAGAACTTGCATGATTTTTGCGCCTTTAGGTGCTAAAATGGGCAAGCCTTGTCCAACCACTTCTTCAGTAAGGAATATTCCTAAATCTCTACCGAGTTTGTTATGGTCTCTTTTCTTAGCCTCTTCTAATGCAACAAGATGTTCTTCTAACTCGCTCTTTTTTGCAAAAGCCGTGCCGTAAATTCGGGTAAGCATTTTATTCTTTTCATCCCCACGCCAATAAGCACCGGTAACCGAAGTGAGTTTGAACGCCTTAATTTTGCCAGTCGACGGTAAGTGCGGGCCACGGCATAAGTCCATAAAGTCGCCTTGTTTGTAACAAGAAATAACACTACCCTTAGGTAAATCATTTATAAGTTCAACTTTATAAGGTTCAGAAAAATCCTTAAAAATTTTAACCGCGTCTTTCTTACTGTAAACGAAACGCTCAATAGGTAAATCACTTTTAATAATTTCCTTCATTTCACTCTCAATTTTTGCTAAATCTTGTTGAGTTATAGGCGTTTTGAATTCAATATCATAATAAAACCCATTTTCTACGGTCGGTCCTATAGCCAGTTTACTCGTTGGGAATATATTTTTAACTGCTTGCGCTAAAATATGCGAAGTGGTATGACGATAAACGTCAAGCCCTTCTTTATCTTTCATTGTAATAATTTGTAATTCACAGTCATTTTCAATCACAAACGACAAATCAACAAGTTCGCCGTCAACTTTTCCACAAACGGCATTTCTAAACAATCCTTCTGAAATTGCCGATGCAACAGCACCAACCGTTACAGGTGCATCAAATTCTAAAAACGAGCCGTCTTTAAGCGTAATTTTCATAAATAATCCTCCGTTAAAATAAAAAATCCTTTGGCTGTTGCCAAAGGACGATAATTACCGCGTTTCCACCTTTTTTGCCACGCAAATTTTCGCGCGACCTCTCTTTTCGCTTTTTAGGTGCGACAACCTTGCCGAAGTTAAGGTGGTTTCAGTTTGCTTACCGTTTACGGGTTTTCAGCAACCACCCGCTCTCTGCAAAACGCATAAACTCCTACTTGTCCTAAACCGTTAGGCTATTCGTTACACATAGTATTTTATAACTTTATTTTGCTTTTGTCAACCTTTTAAGTAATATATCCGCCCGAAAATATTATTTTATCGATATAATACTCTTTCAAATAAAATTCATCTTCTTTTGGAATATTGCCGTTTAGTTCAATTTCCCCACAGTTGCTAAGCAGTACTTCTCTAACTATTTTAACAGATTCATCTCCAAAAAGACTACTTCTTTTTAACCGTCTATAATGACTATCATAAACAAGTCCACCGTCAATGTAAACTCGCTTATTTTTATTTTCTAGCAAAAAACTTATAAATTCTTTAAGTTGACTATTCAAAAAACACTCGGGAACGCAACTTAAAACGTCTTGCCATTTTTTCTTTAATGCTTTTAACTTAAAATTAAAAGAGCCGTCAACCGCAATCACGGTATCATTTTTGATTTTTTGAAACGAATATTTCTTATCATCATCTAAATCCGCAGCAATCAAACTCGTTATCAAAATTTCTTTTTCAACTTTTGACAACCCCGCGATTTTTAGATTTTTTTTGAAAAAATCGTATTTATATTTTATAGCGATTATTTCCGCAACTTTATCTACTATTTCTGCTTTAATAATATCCGAATATTGTTCGGGATAATTAACTGTTAAAATTGCTCTTTCGCTAATATTATTTAAGCGCACCGAACAACCTGCGTGAACAGCTATTTCTGAAATAGCCGATTGCACATATAATAGATTTTCTTGTTCGCTGACGTTTTCCGTGATAATTAAATTAGTCATATACGATAGTTTACGCCCTCTTGTTAATTTTATTTATAAAGACTATTAATCGACAAAAGTTTTTTATTCATACTTAGCTTTTTTTATGGCTCTAAAAATTGCCTTATATATTTCCGATACGGCAACGATAGAAAATGATACGACTAAACATTTTATCCACGAAACTAATGATAGTGAACTAACGCCAAAAACACCAGCACAAACTTGAACTATAAATATATGAACCAAAAAAACAGACCCAAAAGTCAAAAGCATTAATTTATTTTTACCTATACCTTTAAATATACTTTGAGAGCCAAGTTCCCTACTATTAAAAGCGTTAAAAAGTTGAAACAGTATAAAAGTTGTAAATATTACACCACTCATTTGCTCCCCCACATGCATAAAATCAGTTAAATATTGCAAAATCATTATTCCGCCCACAAACACGCCGTTAAAAATAATTTTTATCAACATTTTCTTGCCAACTATCCCTAAATCTTTTTTAATCGGCTTATTATTCATCAAACTATCCGTTGCCCTTTCAAGCCCGAGTGTTAACGCGGGAGGACCGTCCATAATTATATTTATCCATAAAAGTTGCAAAGTATTAAAAGGCGGTGTCAAACCTAAAATCGCGCAAACGGTTATAAAAAGCAATGCGGACACATTTACTGACAATTGAAAAACTATAAACCTTTGCAAATTCTTATATACGTTTCTACCGAAAGATACGGCTTTTACTACGGTTGAAAAACTGTCGTCAAGTAGCACTATATCCGCCGCCTCTTTTGTGATTTCACTACCCGCTTCCCCCATAGCAATTCCAACGTCTGCCTGTTTTATCGCAGGGGCGTCGTTTATTCCATCTCCAGTTACGGCAACTACTTCACCTAAACTTTTAAGTGCTTTTACAACACGTAATTTTATTATGGGCGTACTTCTAGCAATTACGGCAATATTAGGTAGTATTTTCTTTAATTGTTCGTCAGTTAGATTTTCTAATTCTTGAGCGTTAACAACGCATTTATCTTGCTCGCAAAGTTTTAACTCTCTAGCGATTGCAAGCGCAGTATCCCTATTATCGCCTGTTAAAATTTTAACTTTAATTCCCGCACGCCTACAATCTTGTACGGCTTTATAAACTTCTTTTCTAATAGGGTCACTTATCGCAACGTATCCATCATATACGTATTTATCAACGCTATCTGCGTTATCAAAATCTATATGCCCAAAACATATTACGCGTCTAGCCTTTTTTTGATGCTCGCTTACGTTAGATAAAATTTTAGAAATTTGTGCGTTAGTTAATTTGCACAGACTCAAAACCTTTTCAGGTGCACCTTTTATAAGTTTACGCTTTATATTTCCTAGTCTTATAGTTGTGGTCATATATTTATTTTCGCTAGAAAAAGGCTCTCGTTCAACAACCACAAAACTTTCTCTATAAGTTTTATAATTAATTTTCGGTTGGCTTTTTTTATAAGCTTCTATAAGCGCACATTCGGTACTGCTCCCTTTTCTTATAACGCGCTTTTTCTCAACCGTTATATCGGCAGTCGAATTGCAAACGAAATTTTGCCAAAGCAATTCGTCTTTAACTTTCTCCGGCTGAATACAATACTCACTTTTGCAAACGCTAACAACGCTCATTTTATTTTCAGTAAGCGTACCCGTTTTATCCGAACAAATCACACTAACCGCACCCGCGGTTTCGGTGGCAGTCATCTTTTTTATCAGCGCGTTCTCTTTTGCAAGTTTAATCATATTTAATGCAAGAGAAACAGCCACTATAGTAGGAAGTCCTTCGGGTACGGCGGCAATTATTAATACTATGCACGAAACGAACAATTCTTGAACGCTTGAAAAATTTATCGTTCCCCAAAAATAGAGCCTAATAACTGATAAAATAAACACTAACACCGCACAACAAGCACCTACTATGGTTACCGTTTTACCCAACTTGCCGAGTTTAACTTGTAACGGTGAATTTGACGTCTGTTCAATTAGTTCCCCTGCAATATTTCCTATTTCAGTTTTATTCCCTACCGCAGTAACGACCATAAGTCCGTTCCCAGCAGCAACGAAAGTGCCCGAATAGACGCAGTTTATTCTTTCGGCAAGCGCAACGCTTTTATCTAAAACCACTCTAGCATCCTTTTTGGCAGGTAAACTTTCTCCTGTTAACGTGGATTCGTCAACCGCAAGAGAAACACTTTCAAGAAGTCTGCCGTCTGCTACTATTTTATCCCCACTCTCTATTATGATTATATCCCCGACAACCACTTGTCCTTGTGGAATTAAAACGGTTTCACCGTCTCTTATAACTCTAACGGCTAAATTTTCGTAAATTTTACCAAGCGCATTAAATGCTTTTTCCGAACTTCCTTCCATAATTAGAGTTATTGATACTGATAGTATAATTGCAAACAAAATACCGAAACACTCTGCAAAATCACCTTCCCTTGACTTTAAATACTTGCCTAAATTCGTACCTAGTGCCAAAACAAACCCAAACACTAAAATTAGTAGCATAGGTTCTTTAAACGCGTCGAAAAGTCTATTCAAAAAAGTACGTTTTTTATTTTTTGTTATAACGTTTTCACCATATGTTTTTCTATTTGTAATTACGCCCGTTTTGTTTAATCCACGCTTCTTGTCCGATTTTAATTGCAATAAAGTTTCGCTAGCCGTTTTGTCATAAAAAATCATTATCTTTCTCCTTAAGACGGGTTATACTAAAATTATGCTAAAATTATTTAAAATATGATTTTATACCTAGACAAAAACTTATATTTGTGATAAACTTATAATAACAAAAATTTTGGGGTGTTACTATGGAAAAATTTCACGAAGTAAACATATGTGGTCGAGTTGAAAAGTTGCCCGTTCTTACCTTACCTAGCGGTATAAACATTGCATTTTTTAATTTGCATGGCAATCCGTCGCTTACCGAACATTGCGGAAAAAATCTTGCTAAATTTGCAGGTGATTGCGAAGTTTTGTTAACTGCTGAATCAAAAGGTTTGCAACTTACCCACGTTGTTGCTCGTGAACTAGATATGCCTTTCTACGCAGTTGCTAGAAAATCCAAAAAACTCTATATGCAAGACGGCATAAGCGTTGCCTACGGCACTTCAATCACTACCGGCAAAAATCAAGAATTTTATTTATCAAAACACGACGTTGACTTGATAAAAGGTAAAAAGGTTGCTATAGTTGACGACGTAATTTCTACAGGCGAAAGCGTTAAAGGTCTAGAAGATTTAGTATTAAAGGCCGGCGGAATTATAAATAAAAAGCTTTTCGTTCTAGCAGAAGGTGATGCTAAAGACCGAAAAGATATAAACTATTTAGCAACAATTCCTCTCCTATAAAAAAATAATCGCCGTCTATTTAGATGGCGATTTGTTTTACGTTGGGTTTTAATTTTTAGTTATAATATTTAAAAGAGCAAAACGCCGATAAATCGACGTTCAGCCCCAGGAAAAAGTTTATTGAGAGTGTGAGTAATTTTAGTGGTAAACCTAACTTATCTCAGTTTACGCTTTTATTATAACTAGTAAAACTTAAACAATTCTTGAAAGTAACACAAAATAAAAAATTTTTTATTCCGTTTATTTTAAGTTATATTCAATCATTTTAATATATCATAATATATAATGAAATAATGTATAACGAACGTTTTTAGGTGAACTATGAAAATTTTATTAGTTGACGACGAAATACAACTAACAGATGCGCTTTCGGCAATCTTAAGAAAAAATAATTATGCAGTTGACTGCGCTTATAATGGCGAAGACGGGCTTGATATGGCTCTTTCTGGCATTTACGATTTAATCGTTCTTGATATTATGATGCCAAAAATAGACGGCGTTACCCTACTTAAAGTTTTAAGACAAAAAGGGTTTAACACCCCTATTTTAATGCTGACTGCAAAATCTGAAATTACAGATAAAATTAACGGCCTAAATTTCGGTGCGGACGACTACTTAACTAAACCTTTTGTAACAGAAGAACTTTTAGCAAGGATAAAAGCACTTCTTCGCAGAAAAGAAACTTTCACGGGCGACGTTTTATCCTATTTAGACCTTTCACTCAATAGAGATACACTTGAAATAAGCAAAAACGGTAAAAAAATCACGCTTGGAAAAAAAGAATTTCAAATTCTTGAAATGCTTATTCTTAATCAAGGCAAAAGCATTGACAAAGAAAAATTTATTGAAAAAATTTGGGGTTACGATACTGACGCCGAATATAATACCATTGAAGTTTACGTTTCTTTTTTAAGAAAAAAACTTCTTGCGGTTGGCTCTAAAGTCGAAATCAAATCAATACGCGGTATAGGTTATACTTTAGGTGAAAAGAAATGATTAAACGCGCTCAAATAAAGTTTATATGTATTACTATGACTATTTTGTTCGTGGTATTTTTCTTTATTTTCATTGCCAACACCCATATCGTTTACAATGCAAACGAACACACCATAGAACAAACGCTAAACGACACGGCTAAAAGTTTTTATTTAACCGATTCTGAAGAAGGGTTTATTCACTCTAACGCTATCATTTGCAAAATTTCTAAAAACGATTATCCGCAAAATTTTTCTACCAATATTTGGTTTGATAGCGACGTCTTTAATGCTGAAAAAGCAAATATTATCGTAAATAATATCCTTGAAAACAATTATAGCACGGGAAGACTTAATAACGTCTACTATAAAATCTTCCCCACAGATAACGAATATCTTTTGGTCGCAATCGATGCAAGCGATATAATATTATCGAGTAAAAGTACAACTTTAAGTGTTTTTCTAATATTTTTGATAATTTATTCCATTCTATTCGTTACAGTAACCAGCCTATCTTTTTACGTATTTAAACCTATTAAGGACGCTTTTAGAAAACAAAAACAGTTTGTCTCTAATGCAAGCCACGAATTGCGCACTCCTCTTGCTATAATTTCCGCCAACGCGGACGTGCTTAAGCAAGACGATAACAATCAATGGATTGATAACATTAAATCTCAAACTGCACGTATGAATATTTTAGTTGAAGATATGCTCACGCTCGCAAAAATTGATGAAGGTAAAACAAGCGTATCTCGTGAAAAGTTCGTTATTTCCGACGAAATTTTAGGCAACGCTCTCCCCTTTGATGCATTAGCGTTCGAAAAAGGCAAAACTTTAATCATAAACGTTCAGCCGAGTATTACTTATACGGGTAACAAAATATGCGTAAACCAAGTGCTAAACATTTTGCTTGACAACGCCGTTAAACACGCTTCAGAAAACGGCGAAATTATAGTTGATTTTCACAAAGAAAAAGGCAGACCCGTGCTTAGCGTTTCTAATACTGGTAGCAACGTGCCTGCTAATCAAGCTAATAAAGTTTTTGAAAGATTTTACCGCGGTGACAATTCTCGCGCGCGCGAAACGGGCGGTAGCGGACTTGGGTTATCCATTGCAAAAAGCGTTTGTGACGCTAACAAATGGAAAATTTCCGCTCAGTCGGTGTTGAACGAATGTATGACTATAACGGTTATTTTTTAGCAGTTTCTACACTTTTAACTATAAATCCCGCATCAGTAATAGCGCTGACAAGTTGATTTTCGGCAATCGTTTTTTCACACTTAACGGTTGCCGTTTTTTCTTTAAGTAAAACGTTTACAGAATACACTCCTTTCACGTTTTTAAGTGCTGTTTCCACCTTGCTTACGCAATGATTACAAGTCATACCTTCTACAATTAAAATAATTTTTATTAAATCTGTCTCTTTAATTGACGTTTTCTTTATTTTTTTCTTTTTTTCAGTAATTCTAAGCGCGTTAGTTACCACGAATAACGAACTTAACGACATAAATGCTGAGGCAATTGCAGGCGTTAAATTTATACCGATAAAGGAAAGAACACCTGCGGCAATCGGAATACCTAAAGCATTATAAAAAAATGCCCAAAATAAATTTTGTTTTATTATTTTGACCGATTTATTGCTTATATCTATCATATCATTGAGCGCACTTAAATTTCCGTTAACGATTATAACGTCCGAACTGTCCATCGCTATATCCGTTCCCGTCCCCATAGCAACGCCTATATTTGCTGATTTTAGTGCGGGACTATCGTTAATCCCGTCGCCGACCATCGCCGTAAAATATCCTTTTTCTTTATATTCTTCAACTATAGAATACTTGTCTTGTGGTAAAACTTCGTAAAAGTATTCGTTTATCCCCACCTGTTCGGCTATTTTTTTAGCAACGCGCTCGTTATCGCCCGTAATCATTACTGTTTTAACGTTTTTATCGTTTAACGATTTTATCGCGTCTTTACTATCTTCTTTAATATAATCGGCAAGTGCAAAAATTGAAATAAGTTGATATTCGTCAGCAAAATAAATTATGGTTTTGCCGTCAAAATCGTTTGGTATTTCTGATAAAGCTACGTTATTAGGTAATAACTCCAAATTACCTATATAATATTTTACCTTATCTACGATTCCTACTAATCCCTTACCAATAACGTATTCAAAATCAATAACAGTTTTTTCGCTTTTCCCACAATACTCAACTATGCAATCTGCAAGCGGATGATTTGATTTGCTTTCTAGTGCCGAAATTATTGGGAATAACGTTTGCTCAGATTCACCCGTAAAATTTATATAATCGGTTACTTTAGGCTTACCTACTGTTATTGTTGCAGTTTTATCTAGTAAAACACAATTAATTTTATATACTTGTTGTAATGCACTTGCACTCTTAAATAGTATACCGTGATTTGCTGCCCTTCCCGTACCTGCCATCACCGCAACGGGCGTTGCAAGACCCAACGAACACGGACAAGATATAACTAAAACCGCTATGCCATGCGTGAACGCAATTTCAAAGTTACCGCTAATAATTATCCAAACGACGAACGTTATTATCGCTATAAGCGTAACAATCGGAACGAAAATCCCCGATATTTTGTCTGCAATCTTTTGTATCGGCGCTTTGCTTGCGCCTGCAGTTCTTACTATTTCAATTATTTTAGAAAAAAGTGTTTGCTCTTTAACTTTTTCCGCCTTTAAATAAATAAACCCGTCTTTTATAATACTACCCGAACTTATCTTGCCAGCAATCGAAACTTCTTCGGGCATACTTTCCCCCGTAATTGCAGATTTGTCAATGCTTGCGTGTCCATTTATAACAACACCGTCCACAGCCACGTATTCGCCTGCTTTAAGTAATATGACGTCTCCTACGTTTAGTTCAGAAGTTAATACGGTATATTCTTTGCCTTCTTTAATTAAAGTTACGGTTTTGGGTAAAAGATTGCTTAATTTATCTATTGCGTCGCCCGTTTTAACTTTGGATAGTTCTTCCAACCATTTGCCTAAAGTAACCAGCGTTACGACCATTGCAGACGCTTCAAAAAATGTATGATGTATTTGTCTACCATTAAAAAGTAAAACTGTTAAAACAACGCTATAAATATATGCCGAAATCGAGCCTAACGAAACGAGTGTATCCATATTTGGAGAAAGATTTTTTACGGCTTTCGTTCCGTTAATAAAAAACTTTCTATTAAATACTAATATGCAAGTAGCAATAACCCATTGTATAATAAAATTAATTTCACTCTTTGGAACGGGTAAACCTAACATCCTGCCCATAGATAAATATACTAGCGGAATTAAAAACAAAAGCGAAACTAAAAACCTGCGCTTTAATTTTTTTGCGTCTTGATACTTGTCTTGTTTTTTAGTGCCGAAAATTTGCGCAGTATACCCTAACTTTTCAACAGTTGCTATAATTATTTGTTCATTAACTATGGTCGAATCGAAATCAACACTCATTTTTTTATCCATTAGTGAAACTGAAACGCTTTTTACACCGTCTAATTTAGAAACGTTGCGTTCTATCCCTAATGAACATGCAGTGCAAGACATTCCACCAATAGAAAAATTTTTTATCATACTCGCCTCCGATAGTTAAATTATACCATAATAACTTTTTTTTATCAATAATAAGATAAAACCCCTGCTAAAAAATCTTTAACAAGGGGATTATTTAATTATTTTTCGTTATTTTCTTTTTTATTTTTACAAACTGAGCAACTAGAACAATTAGCGCAATCGCAACCGCACGAATTTTTGCCTTTTTTCTTGTTTATTATAGACGTTGCTATTACACCACCAACAATAAGCACGCACGCAATTATTACTATAATTTCAATCGGTTGCATCACTTTTCTCCTTTAGCTTGCACTTTTTTATCATAAGCTCGCACAAATAATGCAACGATAAAAGCAACTGCTAAGCAAATAAACGCCGTCCACCAAAAAGTTCCAATCAAGTAAATTGCTGAAGATACTATAAAAGAAGTTGATATCCAAAATACAAGCGTCCATTTAAACTTGCTTTTGTCAGGCATTTCGCTTTTAGCCGCCGCAACCGCCGCAAAGCACGGAATAGTGGTCATATTAAATGCTATAAACGCAAGTAACGCGGGTAACCCTATTTTTGTAATCTCCATAATTTTTGTTACGGCTAGAACCCCACCGTCAAGTTCTACGTCAACCGCTACGCCAACCAAGCAAGCGGCTAACGTGCCGAGTGTAGAAACAACGTTTTCTTTTGCAATCAGTCCCGTTAACGCCGCAACAGCAAACACCCAACCCATATTAGTCAACTGACTGCCAAAACCAAGCGGTGTAAATATTGGTTGAATAAGTTGCCCTATTCCGCCTAAAATACTATTTTGCATTTGGTCGTCGGGCAAAAAGTTCCAAGCAAAATCAAAGTGACTAACAAACCAAATAACTATTGTTGATGCTAAAATTATTGTAAAAGCCTTTTCGATAAAGTGTTTCGCTTTATCCCAAAGTAACATCATCAAATTTCTAAATTGCGGAGCGTGATAAGCTGGCAATTCCATAATAAAAGGTGGAGGATTACCGTTAAGAGTAGTTTTGCGCATAATTATAACGGCAATAAGTGCGGTAATAATTCCAACCAAATACATACCGTAAGTAATTAAATCGACGTTACCAACACCGAAACTTGCCACAATTGCACCAGATATTGCCGTAAGTATAGGTAATTTTGCGCCACAACTGAAAAACGGAATTACTCTAACTGTTGCTAACTTTTCTTTTTCGTCGGCAAGAGTTCTCGTATTTATCATTGCGGGAACTGAACAGCCAAATCCCATTATCATAGGCAAAAATGCTCTGCCAGAAAGCCCGAATTTACGGAGTGCTCTATCAAGTATAAACGCAATTCTAGCCATATATCCGCTATCTTCTAATATTGAGAAGAACATAAAAAGAACAAGAATTTGCGGTAAAAAACCTAAAATAGAGAATATTCCACCAAGCACGCCGTCACAAATCAGCCCCGAAACCCACTCTGGAGAAGTAGAAAGCCACCCCGCAATCAAGTCTGATATCGTGCCAGTTAGCAATTCAACTAGTCGCATCAGCGTTACTCCCGGTGAATTTATGCCACCGACACCGAATACGCCTTCAAACGCCGTGCCTTTAAGCGACACCCAATTTTCAGGCAACAGTCCGCCTAAAAACAAGAAGTTTTCCGAAAAAGTCAAGTGAAAAATTGCAAACAGTATGGCTAAAAATATCGGTATTCCCCAAATTTTGTGCGTTAATATTTTATCCGCTTTATCGGACGGAGTTACAACGAATTTATCTTTGTTTTTTCTCTTTAGTGCCGGCGAAAAATATTTTGTTATGTATTTATAACGCGCATCAGCGACTAACGCTTCAAAATCGTCACCAAAAGTATCGTCAATATGCGTTTTTTTGAACGCTTCAACCATATTTACCGCTTCTTTATGCATCAAAACTTCAAGTTCGTCAAGTTCGGCAAGTTTTACTGCGTGAAATAACGGATTTAACACCCCTTGACCGTCCAACGCTATCTGAATATCACTTATTAAATGTTTTAATGCTGTATCTTCAATGACCGTTCTTCCCTTACGGGCAGTTTGACTGGCTTCATAAGCGCGTTCCATAAGTTTATCCACGCCTTCGCTTTTAAGCGCTGATATCTTAACTACGGGGATGCCTAAACGCCTTTCAAGTTCTTTTTCATCAATTTTATCTCCGCGTTTTTCAACCGCGTCCATCATATTGAGTGCAAGAACAACGGGAACGTCTATTTCCATAATTTGCGTCGTTAAATATAAATTACGCTCTAAATTGGTTGCATCAATAATATTTATTACACAATCGGGTTTTTCATCAAGCACGTAATTTCTTGCAATTACTTCTTCAGGCGTGTAAGGTGATAATGAATAAATACCCGGCAAGTCAATTATTGCAATAGGTTTATCCGCCTTTTTATAAACGCCTTCCTTTTTGTCTACGGTAACACCAGGCCAGTTGCCGACGTGCGCCGTTGAACCGGTTAATGAATTAAATAATGTGGTTTTTCCACTATTTGGATTACCTGCCAACGCAAATCTAAGCATTTGGAATCACCTCCAACGTAACGCAAGCAGCCTCTGTCCCTCTCAAAGAAAGTTCGTAACTTCTAACAGTAACTTCTAACGGGTCGCCAAGCGGTGCTTTTTTCCTTAAATATATTTCCGCACCGTTCGTTATGCCCATATCGTATAATCTACGCTTAATTTTACGCTCTCCACTAACGGAAATCACCCTTCCGCTTTCACCTATTGAGAATTTATCTAGCGTTTTTATCATAAGGCCTCCATAAATGTGAAATTAATTTCAGATTTTTTTCGGTTATTATATTATCATTAATATTCTTGGTTGTCAAATAAAATGTGAAAGATTTTTCAAATTTGTGAAATTTTTTTCATATTTTAAAATCCTTGACATTTATTGACGTATGTAATACAATATTAGTATGAGAAATTTAGTTAGGCAACCGCAACAAGAGCGGTCAATTGAGAAAAAAAATAGAATAATAGAGGCAGGTTATCAACTTTTTTCAGAAGTTGGTTACTACGGCACGAATACGGCTGAAATCGCGAAAAGGGCGGGGGTTTCAACGGGCATAGTTTACGGATATTTTCAAGATAAACGCGATATTTTAATTTGCGTTTTAGAACTTTATATAAACAAAGTTTTCGACCCGTTTTTAAGGCTTTTTGATAAGCTTACACCCCCCATTGATTTTGAAATTTTAATACCAAAACTTATTGAACAGGCAATAAAAACGCATAAAAACAACCGTAAAATTCACGAAGCACTGCACTCGCTTGCAAGTTCCGACGAAGCGGTAAACGCGCAATTTATTGCGCTCGAAGATAATATTACTCTTAAAATTTCCGATAAACTCAGTAAACTAGAAGTAAATATTGATAATCCACTTGAAAAAATACATTTTGCAATGGATATTATTCAATCTTTTTCGCACGAATACGTTTTTGATAAGCACGACTATATCGATTATTTCGTTATGAAAGAAATGGTAGTAAAAATCTTAAAAGACCTTTTCAATTAAATAAACGTAAAGGGAGTTCACTTTGAACTCCCTTTTTAATTTTATTCAGTCTTTTAGATTTGAACGCGCAATATATCGCCTGCACTAAGTTTAATATCCGTGTATAAACGTAGTTTTTGTTGAACTAATTTTGCGTCTTCTACTGTTACGCCTTTTGCGTCTTCTAACCTAGCCACCTTAATAATTTTATTGAAACTATCGCTAGGAGAAAGTACTTCCAACTCATCGCCGACCTTAAAACGATTGCGCATTTCTACGAGTGCGTAGTCCCTATCTTCGTTACCCTCTAAAACGCTAGCGATAAATTTGTGCGTTCCCTTGCTTTGACTATCATCATAATTTACAGTCCTATCGTTATCGCCTAAAAAATATGCGGTGGTAAACTCTCTATGCGCTGTCTTTTTAAGTTCGGTTTGATAAAGCGGATTTTCTTTATATTTTTCGCCTTCATTAAAATATGCGTCAATTGCTCTGCGATATGCGTTTACAACCGTTGCAAGATAGTATTCAGACTTCATTCTGCCTTCAATCTTAAACGAACATACGCCAGCTTCGTCAAGTTCTTTTATATAGTTTAAAAGGTTTAAATCTTTGCTGTTAAGAATATACGTTCCCCTTTCGTCTTCCTCTACTTCCATAAACGCACCGTTTGAGTCTTTTTCTCGAATTTCATAATTCCAACGACAAGCCTGAACGCACGCGCCACGATTACTGCTTCTGCCCGTTCTGTAATCGGAGAGCAAACATCTTCCACTATAAGAAATACACATTGCGCCGTGAATAAAGGTTTCCACTTCCATATCGGGAACTCTTTCACTTATTTCTTTAATTTCTTTTGCTGAAAGTTCACGCGCTAAAATCACTCTTTTTACACCGAAATTTTTCCAAAATTCCACCGTCTTATAATTGAGCGTGTTTGCCTGTGTAGAAAGATTTATAGGTAAATTTGGCGCAACCGTTCTAGCGGTATAAATAAGCCCCGTATCAGAAATAATTGCACCGTCGATTTTTGCGCTTTCTAAAAACTTAAAGTATTCTTCCGCCGCCGAAATATCCGCGTTTCTTCCAAAAATATTTACCGTTACGTAAACTTTTTTGCCTAATGCGTGAGCGTATTCAACTGCTTCTAAAATCTCTTCGTTAGTAAAGTTGCCCGCAAGTGCGCGAAGTGAAAAACTTTTTCCACCGATATATACTGCGTCCGCGCCGTAATAAAGTGCCGTTTTAAGTTTTGACATTTCGCCTGCCGGCGACAAAAGTTCTATGTTTTTCATTTTAGTTTTTCCGTTATGCTTACACCGTCTTCTATTCGATAAAGCGTCGTTTTTAAGTTTTCGTTTTCTGTTATTGCTTTAATAAATTTTTCCATACTGTGCTTTGTAGTATTGTAACGGTGCGGTGTTTTAACCGTACCGTCAACGTAACCGCGGAATAGCACGTTATCAGCAAAAAGAATACCGCCTACGTTTAAGACTGATAATAAATGTGGCAAATATTCGTAATAATGCCCTTTAGGTCCGTCTAAAAATATCAAATCGTATTCACCTGTTAACACAGGGATAATTTCCGAAGCGTCGCCTTGAAATATTTTCGCTCGGTTTTCTACACCGAATTGCCTATAATTTTCTTTTGCTTCTTTAATTTTTTCTTCGTCAATCTCTATGCCCGTCAAATTAGAAGTTGGACTTGATAATAACATTGCTATCCCAGACAACCCAACGTTTACACCGATTTCTAATATTCTAAACGGTTTTTTTGCCTTTACAGTTTCAATTAAAAGTTCAAAAGATTTATCTCTCAAAACGGGTTCACCTTTTTGTTTCGCCCGCTCTCTCATAAGTATTACTCGTTGCAATTTACACCACCATTACCACAGGTAAAATCATTGGATTTTTCTTGGTCGCTTTATAAATGTAATTTTTAATGCTTCTTCTAATTATACCCGCAAGTTCACTCTCATCTCTAACTGTACGCAAATCAATGCGCGACAATGTGTTTGTTACGTTTGCTTTTGCTTCTGATATCATTGAATCAGAGAACACCAAGCCTTTGCCAATAATTTCAAGCGAAGTTAATTGCGCGCTAAACTCGTCAACCCCTACTACAACTACCACTAATCCGTCTTCAGATAGGTGTATTCTATCACGAAGAACAAAACTGTCTTCCCCGTCTATACCAACGCCGTCAACAAAACGTGAACCTGCTTTAAATTTCTCGCCAAACTTTATAGTTTTATCGGTTAGTTCTACCGTGTCGCCTATTTCTGCTATTACAATATTGCTTTCTTTCATACCTACGCTTTGGGCTAGATTTGCGTGTTTTTTCAAATGTCTATATTCTCCGTGCACGGGTATAAAAAATTTAGGTTTAACCAGCGAATGCAACACCTTAAGTTCACCTCGGCAAGCGTGCCCCGAAACGTGGATAGGTTCTAAAGATTCGTAAATAACGTCTGCTCCTAATCTATAAAGATTATTGATTACGCCGTAAATCATCTTTTCGTTGCCGGGAATTACCGAAGCGCTAATAACAACCGTATCATTTTTGCCTATTTCAACCTTATTAAACTCTCCGCTAGCCATTCTCGTTAGCGCACTCATAGGTTCGCCTTGCGTTCCTGTTGAAACGATTAATATTTGGTTATCCTTAAAACTTTTGGTTTTTTCTATATCGATAATTAAGCCGTCGGGAATTTTTAGTTCGCCAATTTTAGACGCAGCTTCAGCAATATTTATCATACTGCGCCCAGAAAATGCTACTTTTCTTTTATATTTTACTGCTAAGTCTAAAATTTGTTGCAATCTATGTACGTTTGACGCAAAAGTCGCTATTATCAAACGTTTTTTTAAGTTGTCAGCAAAAACGTGGTCAAGCGTATCTTTAACCACACTTTCACTCATAGTCGTTCCGTCAATTTCTATATTGGTAGAATCCGCCATCATTAACAGTACGCCTTTTTTGCCTATTTCTGATATGCGCGATAAATCCATTGTTTCGCCGTTTACGGGCGTGAAGTCTATCTTGAAGTCGCCCGAGTGGAACACTACGCCTACGGGAGTAGTAATCGATAACCCCACAGCGCCCGCAATCGAGTGATTTACATTGATAAATTCTATCGAAAAACAACCGAGTTTTATAACGCTACCCGGTTTTACACAGTTTAAGCTTACTTCGTTAAGTTTATGTTCTTTGAGTTTATTTTCTATTAGCGTTAAAGTTAATTTCGTTCCGAAAATAGGTGCATTAAAGTCCCTCATTACGTAAGGTATACTACCTATATGGTCTTCGTGTCCGTGCGTGATTATTAAACCACGAATACGCGATTTGTTTTGCTCTAAATACGTCACGTCGGGTATAACTAAATCAACACCGGGCATATTATCTCCCGGAAAAGTAATGCCTGCGTCAATAACGATTATGTCTTTACCATATTCAAGAGCGGTCATGTTTTTACCGATTTCACCAACGCCACCTAAAAACCTTACTTTTAACGATTTTTTATTTGTGCGCCCTACACTAACCGCTACCTTTTCTTTTTTTTGTTCTATTTGTTTTTTATTGTTTTCTTTTACTTTGTTTTTTTGTTTCAAATTTATTCTCCTAAAATGCCAAAAATTTCTATACGTCAACTGTTATTATACACTTTTTTTACTTAAAAGTAAACAGTATTTAAAAACACTAACAAACATTTTGTCGTTTTTGGGGTTAAAACGCTTGTAAAAATTTTCTCATAAGAGTATAATTGTTGTTAAGAATTTTTTATCTTTCTCACTTAGAGTAAGATTTGATAATTTTCTTTTTAATTTAGTTAAATTTACGTTTATATAAAAGGAGTATTTCTATGAGAGTTTACAATTTTGCAGCTGGCCCGTCCACACTTCCACTACCCGTTCTTGAACAAGCTCAAAGAGAACTTTTAGATTTTCAAGGAACTGGTATGAGCGTTATTGAAATGTGTCACCGTGGCAAGCCCTTTATGGCTGTAAATGACGAGGCTAACGCGCTTCTTCGCGAACTTATGAATATCCCCGATAATTACTCTGTTCTTTTCGTTCAAGGCGGTGCGTCTCAACAATTCGCTGCCGTTCCACTAAACCTTTTAAAGAACGGTAAGGCTGACTATATTATTACGGGTAACTTCGCTAACAAAGCGTACGAAGAAGGTCTTAAATTTGGTGATATGGCTATTGCGGCTTCTTCTAAAGAAGATAAATTCACTTATATCCCCGATATGAGTTCGGTTAAATTCCGCGAAGGTATTGATTACGTTCATACTACTTATAATAACACTATTTACGGCACTAGATACACTGAACTTCCCAAAACCGACGCTACGCTCGTTACCGATATGAGTTCTTGTATTTTAAGTGAAGTTGTTGACGTTAGTAAATTCGGACTTATCTACGCTGGTGCACAAAAAAATATTGCTCCTGCCGGCGTTACTATCGTTATAGTTAGAAAAGATTTACTTGGCAATGCATCTTCCGTTTGCCCCACTATGTTAAACTACGCTGTTCAAGATAAAAACAACAGTTTATACAATACTCCACCTTGTTTCCCTATTTATATGAGTTTATTAGTATTTAGATGGCTTAAAAATCTTGGTGGCGTAAAGGCTATTCAACAAATCAACGAAGAAAAAGCTAAATTGCTTTACGATTTTATTGATAACTCTTCTTTCTACACCAACAAGGTTAACAAAAAAGACCGTTCTATTATGAACGTACCTTTCGTTTCACCAAACGAAGAACTTGACGCTAAATTCGTTGCTGAAGCAACTAAAGCTGGTCTCGCTTCTCTTAAAGGGCACAAAGTTACCGGTGGTATGAGAGCATCTATTTATAACGCTATGCCTATCGAAGGCGTTAAAGCGTTAATCGAATTTATGAAGAAATTTGAAATGGAGAACAAATAATGAAAAATATTCTTACCCTTAATTCTATCAGTCCCGTTATAAACGATATTTTCGATTCTAATTACAACGTCGCAAACGACGCGGAAAACCCTATCGGTATTCTTCTCCGCTCTTTCAAAATGCACGATTACGAACTCGACGCTAACACGGTTGCTATTGCTAGAGCAGGCGCAGGAGTGAATAATATTCCTTGCGATAAATACGCTGAACAAGGCGTAGTCGTTTTCAATACGCCCGGCGCAAACGCTAACGCTGTTAAAGAATTAGTTCTTGCAGCACTCTTTATCGGTTCAAGAAACATTATGAACGCTGCCGACTGGGTTAAAACCTTAAAAGGTCAAGGCGATGAAGTTGGTAAACTAGTTGAAAAAGGCAAGTCTAACTTCGCTGGATGCGAAATTAAAGGCAAAAAATTAGGCGTTATCGGTCTTGGCGCTATCGGCGCGCTCGTTGCCAACTCTGCACTCGACTTGGGTATGGACGTTTACGGCTACGACCCATTCTTGTCAGTTAACGCTGCACTTAAACTTTCTTCAAAAGTTAAAGTCGTTAAAGAATTAAACGATATTGCAAAAGCTTGTGACTATATCACTATCCATATCCCCTATATCGCAAACCAAAATAAAGGCATCATTAACTCTGGCCTTATTCGTAAAATGAAAGACGGTGTTGTGTTAATCAATTGTGCTAGAGGTGAACTCGTTGATAATTCTGCAATTATTAAGGCGACCGAAAATGGTAAAGTTGCTAAATATATCGTTGACTTCCCCGCTGATGAAATAATCGGTGCTAAAAATATCGTTTGCATTCCTCACCTTGGCGCGTCAACAGAAGAAGCCGAAGAAAACTGTGCAATTATGGCTGCAAAACAACTTATCGACTACATTGAAAACGGTAACGTAGTTAACAGTGTAAACTTCCCCACTTGCACAATGCCGAGAACTACTGAAAACAGACTTGTAATTCTCCATAAAAATATCAGTAATATCCTTGCTGCAATTACAGGCACCGTTGGAAACGAAGGTATTAATATTTCTAACCTTACAAACCAAAGCCGTGGGGATTACGCAGTAACTATTCTTGACGTAGATAGCAAAGTCTCTGAAGACGCCATCAAACACATTTCTGAAGTTGAAGGTATTATTAGAGTTAGAGTTATAAAATAATTTTAATAACTATAAACCAAACCCTAAAGACGGTAAAATTTACCGTCTTTTTATTTTGTTATTACACGAACATTTGTTTGCTTTTAAATTTCTTTTGTGATACAATATATAAAACAAACGTTTGTTTGCACTTTTTCGGGGGATGTAAAATGATTGACGAGAAAAAACTATCAATTTTGTGTGATGCCGCTAAGTTCGACGTATCGTGTTCTTCAAGTGGCTCAAGACGGCAAAACACATTAGGCGGTTTAGGAAACGCGTGCTTTGGCGGTATTTGTCACTCTTTCACCCCCGACGGTAGATGTATATCGTTACTAAAAATCTTAATGAGTAACGACTGTTGTTTTGATTGCGCTTACTGCACAAGTAGGCGCACCAACAACGTGCCAAGGGCGACGGCTACTCCCGACGAAATTTGTCAATTAACTATTGAATTTTATAAACGCAACTATATAGAGGGGCTATTTTTGTCGTCGGCAATTTATAAATCTCCCGAACACACCATGGATTTATTAGTTCATATCGTCAAAAAATTGCGTTTACAATACAATTTCAACGGATATATTCACTTAAAAGGCATTCCTGGTACGGATAAAACTTTAATTGAGCAAGCGGGTAGATTTGCCGATAGGATGAGTTTTAATATTGAACTACCTAGTGAACAAAGTTTAAAACTACTAGCCCCACAAAAAAATAAAAATTCTATTATTACTCCTATGAAAATGCTAGCCGAAGACAAATATTTTCTAAAACCTAATAAAAGGCGCAAAGATTTTTTACCCGCAGGGCAAACTACTCAAATGATTCTTGGCGCATCTCCAGAAAGTGATGCACACATACTTAAATTAACAGAATTTATGTATAGAAATTACAAGTTAAAAAGAGTTTATTTCTCTACCTATACCCCAACTAATTTTGACACCTCTCTCTTGCCGTATGAACAACTTCCGCTAATCAGAGAGCACAGACTTTATCAAGCAGACTGGTTGTTGCGCTTTTACGGGTTTACAGCAGAAGAAATTACCGGTAACGACGGATTTTTATCCACCGAATACGACCCAAAATGCGCGTGGGCATTAAAAAATCCGCACTTATTCCCCGTTGAAATTAATACAGCACCACCCGAATTATTACTAAAAATTCCCGGCGTTGGCGTTAAAAGTGTATATAGAATTATACAAGCGCGAAAGTCTACTAAACTTGACTTTAACGACCTTAAACGATTAAGAGTTGTTCTCAAGCGAGCCGTACACTTTATAACTTGTAAAGGTAAGTTTCTCGGTGGAAAAAATCAATTGATAATAAAAAACGCTTTAATCGGCAAAGAAAATTTTGGCGACTTTTATCAACCGTCTTTTTTAGACCAAAATCAAGTCGCATCACTTTCAGCACTAACAGGTGAATTATGAAAATTTTTACTTATAAAGATGGTATAAACGGCATTTTAAGTGCGCTTTATATAAGTTTTACTGAAAATATTATTCCAGACGTGGTTGAAAAAGCAAATGAATATCAACCTATGCTTGATAGCGTTACAATACATATTAATACAAACTTGCAATATGCTGAAAGAGTTAAAAAAGCGCTTTTTAAGTATGGTGGCGACGACGTTATTTTTCATCTTAAAATATGTTTAATGTCTTGCGACGTTAATTCCCCCACTTACGCTTTTAATTACGCACGTTATATGCTTAAAATGCGCAAAAACGTCTCGGAAGACCTTGCAACAAAGTGCGTTTCCAACTTTTCTTACACGGTGCAAAAAGTTTTGCATGAACGCCATATTATAACTGGATTTTTAAGATTTAAAGAGTCTGCACGCGGTGTTTTATACGCACAATATTCGCCAGATAATGATATAACCGCATTAATCGCACCTCATTTTTTAAGACGCTTAGGACATAATCCTTTTATTATTCACGACGTTAAGCGCAATAAAATCGCCATTTCTAATGGATGCTCTATAAAAAATACAATTACAACTATTCCACCAGACTTTTCCCCTGCTGAACAAGAAATTACCTTAAACGAACTTTGGTGCAGATATTTTAAGCAAATAAATATTTCTTCTCGCCAACACCTCAAACAGCAAGACGGTTACTTTCCAAGACGATACCGCAAATACTGCTTTGAAACGTGGGAATAAATAAATATCCACCAGCCTAGCTGGTGGTTTTTCTTTTTCGGGCAATTAGCCCTAAACTATTCTGGCTTACGCACAAGTGCGTATTTAAACGACCTGCCAGTCCTGCATATTTTACTTGCTACCCGTAAACGGGTCTTGT
>JAFVUV010000025.1 GCA_017502525.1 Clostridia bacterium | reverse complement strand
TTACCTTTCCATATCATATCCTCGTTGTTTAGTCATTTCGTTTTTATGTTCACGCTCAAAGTAATCCTCTACTTCCCTTCCAACTAGTTCATTCTTAACAAGCCCTCTAAACGTTTTAAATTGCTCTTTAAAGACTTTTTTCGTTTGTTGATATAAAACCTTTACGTTTATCTTCAAATCGTTTATATGAGCTTGTAACGAGCCTATTTTTGTATGTAATTCTTTATTTCTCTCTCTCAACTCCGCATTAATCTGATGAGATGCTTTTAAATTGTTAGACAAGCCCTCTACTTGCAGGTGTAATTTTTTATTTTCTTCCACCAAATCTGTACTTTGCAAACGTTCATAATCCCTTTTGACCATATAGGCAGCGTTCACCATTTTTTGTACTCTTTTCAATTCGTTCGTTCCAATAATCCAATTCCCAGTGTTTTTGGTTATCGTTTCTGTTTTAAATAATCCTTTTTTCACAACCTCTGTTTTTTTCTCTTTCCCTTTTGCATTGATTTTGATTTCTTGTGGTAATTGTTCACTGAGATCTAAAAGCTTTTTCTTTTTACTTTCAAATTCTTTATCTAAAGATTGGATTTTTCTCTCCAAGTCTTTTTCTTTTATCTTTACTTCCGCATCCATCGCCTTTTTTTGTTTCTCTATTTCTAGAGAATGCTTTTTTAAATCCTTAACGGTATCAACACCAATCGTTTTATCATTTAAAATTCCATCTTTGTAGATGTGTGGTATTTCCTTTTTCAAAAATGTATCTAAATCTTGGTGGAATGTCTTTAAATCTTTTCTTGTTAAAACCTCTTTGGCTGAAACTTTTTCCCGTTGTTTTTTCTCGTCCCAAACAACAGGCATAAAAGCAAAATGCATATGAGGTGTTGTTTCGTCCTTATGTACGTTAGCGGACAATACATTTTTTTCACCGCCATAACGATTCGCTAAAAACTCATAGGTTTTTTCAAAAAATTCACGTTGTTCTTTTTCTGAAGTCCCCTTCAAGTTTTCTGGTAACGTAACAACCCAATCACTACAAACTTTTACATCTTTCCGATTCAAACAATGTACTTCACGTAATCGATCATTCATGCGGGAAAGTGTATCTCCTTCTTTTTCGCATAAATCATAATTTAAATTTGACCGCTCATTATCAATCTCTTGATTCGAATGATTTTCTGTTTTTCTGTCCCAATGAATCGATAATCCTTGTACGCTGCCTTTTGTATATTTTTCTACATGAGCCACAAGTAAGCCCCCCTTTTGGTAATCAACATAGCACGAAGATTGAGAGAATCCAATAATTTGGTCTAGCACGTTATACCAAATTTCATTTGGACGTGCTCTGCGAGGCTCGTTGGCTTCGCCAAACCATGCCTTGCATGGCAAAAAACCCTCGGACTTTGTCCGAACCTACAAGGGGAACTCTTCCCCTTGACCCCATCAATCGAACTCCCCAACCCCTCAATCCTTGAGGGACTCCCTCGCCGGTTGGCAGGCCAAAACGTTTGACGTTTTGACAGGCCAAGAGGGTGAAGAATCAATTGCACGTGTCAATTCCTTAATGCTCCTTTCATGGATCAGCACAAACCGCTGACCCCTTCCAGTCCGCTTACCATTGACACTTACCGCTAATTTTTCCTTTTCCAACAATCGCTTTGCAAATTACTCCAAACATATGTGTTTCCTATTCGAATGAATATAAGAGTAAAGTACATAATAAATATGAAATATACCTTCAACCTTCAACTGTTACCCCTAAAAAGAACCCTATCCAACATTAGGGTTCTTTTTTCATACCAAGCCAAAAATAAAAAAGGCTTATCCAGTTATATACACATTTTTGTCCCCTGCATACACTACTTATGTACAACTGCCTACTTGATAAATTGCCATACAACAGAGTGATTGAAAGGGGATTTTATGAATTATTCATTTAATAAATCTGATAAATTAATCCCTTTTAAAAAGAACTACGGGTGTTCAAAAACAGCCTGTAGGGACCCTTGTAGTTCAATACCAATAAAAAAGTCAAAATCCTATATAGTGGATTTTGACTTTTTTATTGGTATCCCCCTTGTTTTTGGGTGTGAGTGCTGGCTGGGGGTTTGGGGGCTAGCCCCCAGGAACTTAACGTAATTTTATATGGCATTAGTGAAATTCTTGAACGATAGATCAAGGCGGTTCGGCAGGTACAATTGCTAGTCCAAGTCGTGCAACTTAAATCCTCGTTTTTGGTATGTTCGGCTTGGCGACATGCTCACACCTGCCGAATTTCACAATGCAATAGCAAAAGAGTGGAGATTTTTTGAGTGGTTTTCTCAAAAAATACTACTCGACTATTGCATTGTGGAAAGCCCTCTAAAAAAAATGAAAAAAGAATATATTTAAGGCGATATTTATCGCCTTAAATATATAGAAAAGAGTAAGCAGGGGGTAAAAAGTAGATTTTAAGCTGATATATAGCTATTGAAGGGCATTTTCTTTGGTCTAATTTTTTATACTTTTTGGTCTAATTTTTTATACCTTTTGGTCTAATTTTTTTTGACCTTTTGGTCTAATTATGATAAAATGGAAATACAAAAATATAGGAGAAAGGTGATAATATGCCAAAACAAAAAACTGAAAACGAAATAATATATAACGGTAAAAGTCGATGGAGAAACCTAGATACAGGTGAAATAATAGAAACTGATGAAGTCATAAAGAAAACTCCTAGAAATGGTTTTATGATCACATATTTAACTGCAATCGTTCAATTAATAGATAGTTTAGGTAATAAAAAAATGCAAGTTGTAAAATACATATTAGAAAACATGGACAAATCAACAAATACGTTAATTATAACTACAAGAGAATTGACCGAAAAAAGCAAGGTATCTAGACAAACTGTAATAGACACATTAAAAACACTGGAGCAAGCCCAAATAATTACTAGAAGAACTGGAGCAATAATGATACATCCAAGCCTTGTTCATCGTGGTAAAGATACAAAAGAGAAATACTTACTTGCTAGATTCGAAGATTTTAATAATAATAAGGCTCCAATTAATGCAGTTGAATAAACCGCCCAAGAATTGATTCTAAGGCGGTTTTACCTTTCCATATCATATCCTCGTTGTTTAGTCATTTCGTTTTTATGTTCACGCTCAAAGTAATCCTCTACTTCCCTTCCAACTAGTTCATTCTTAACAAGCCCTCTAAACGTTTTAAATTGCTCTTTAAAGACTTTTTT
>JAFVUV010000024.1 GCA_017502525.1 Clostridia bacterium | reverse complement strand
TATTGATGGCACAGCACGACTTTTTAAACGTAACATATAACGGACCAATTCGGTTTCTTCAAAATCACCGGCATTACGTAATGCCAGGTATACGTCTGCCTGTGCACGTTTACTATGTCCGCACCAGCGTTGCACTACGTAGTCCGGTATTTCGAGCTCGTACGCATTCGTTATAAACGTGTGCCGGAATATATGTCCGCTAAAGGGAAGATTTAGCCGGGCAAATAACCGGCGATAGTACCGGGACAAACTATCCGGTGTATTCTCCGGGAATATTCGCCCCGGCGTATCTAGGTAAGGTGCTAGCATTCCTATCAGCGGTTCCTCAATAGGAACGGTACGCACTCCGGCACGTGTTTTGGGCTTTACGAGTTCCAACGTTCCGCGCTCGAGCGACTTCTCCACTCTTATCGTTTTGCGTTCCAAATCAACGTTGCGACGTTCGAGAGCAAGGCACTCGCCCTGTCGCAGTCCGGTAGCAAGTAGTAACCAGGTTTGCACGTAACGTTTCGGAACGTCGATTGCATTGAGAACGTCAACGTATTGCCGGTGGGTGAGCGCACCCAACGTCGGTTGCTCGTAATGCTCGAAAGACACAGCAAGATAAGGGTTGAACGGAATAAGACGCAGCTCGAAAGCTTTACGTAAACTTGCGCTTATTACTGCAGCTACTTGTGTGCGCGTTGCCGGCATGTTTATACGCAACAAAAATTCCTGCAATTCCATGGAATTTATACTTACAAGTGGTTTGGATCCAAACATCGGTACTACGTAATTTCTTACGTAGCCGACTAGGTTCAAATAATAATTGTACTTTACTTTGGGTTTTTTATAAGTTTCTAACCAGGTTAAAAGCCACTCACCATAGGTGAGTGAGGTATCATACGTTACTTGCGCAGCTCGAAGGATGCTTAATTCTTCTTTTACGTTAGACAAGCCTAACGTGAGTTCCTGCAGTAACTGCAGCAGCTCGTTCTCTTTATTCATACGTGCTCCTCTTCAGAGCTCCGACAACCACTTTTTATTATATATTGCTTTGGGTATATTATTTTCAAAAATTCAGGTTTGAATTTTTGAGTTTGCTGGAAAGAATGATAGTCTCCCGGTAATTGAAGTCTGAGTGCAGAAAGGCCCTTAAAGTTCTTAACGTTTATAAGCTACTCGTTGGAGGGTTGCTAGCAACCGGCTATTAATCGCTTCGTTGCACTACGCGCCCTACCGGGCTTCGCTACGCTCGATGATTATTGCTTATCTTTATGTATGTACTTGCATTTTGGGTATGCGCTACAGCCATAAAATTCACCGTATTTACCTTTACGTTGTACAAGTTTACTGCCACACCAAGGACAAGTCATAGTATCAAGCGCAGTTTCGTATTTCTCTAAGTTATAATTGACGTTCGCAACGTGGTCCCTATTGCTAATAAAATCGCTTACGTTACTATTCTCTAACTTGGTTATAAAATCATTCAACTGTTCATCGGTAAGCTTAACGTCGTTAAAGCTTCTTATGTAATGAGAGGCATTCAAGGGAGTGCCAACAAAAGTAGTGGAACGTACTTTCAGCTTTGCTTCACCTAGAAATACCACTACAGAGGTATAGGGATACCTACCTACTACTTTATTAAGGGCATAAATATGGCCCTTGTTTTGTTTGATAGGACTATAAAACACGTTACGTTGTCTTCCAACGTATTGCGTAAAACTTTTCGAGTTCTCATTTCCATAAATACTGCCGGAATAGTTCTTTGTTTCTACAACGAATATTCCATATACGGAAGCTATGATATGGTCAATTTGAATAGATTTCTCACCATCATACAACATTACGTTATTGAATATTTTATAAACGTCTTTGGGTAAAGTAAAGTCCATAGTTTTACGAACTATAGTTTCTCCAACGTATCCTTTGGGTGCATATTTCAAAAAAACGTAAAGAGCGAAAGATAAAAGTATAATAATACCGATAACAATAGCAATAATATCTAGAATGCCCATAGATTCCACCTATTCTAAAACTTGACGTCGCCGGTATGAATACCGTAATTGTTATAAGATTGTCTAGTGTTGTTACCGTATTCATCTTCGAGACCCAAGAGATAGTCCGCACTAACATCTAAAATAATGCATAATTTTTTTAAAGTTTTTAGGTCTGGCTCTCGATATCCTTGCTCATACCCTGCATAACAAGTTGTAGATATGCCCAACACTTTAGCGATATCTTTTTGCGTTAATTTCTTTTCATTTCTAATTTCTTTAAGCGTTAAACCAAAATTTTTCATAATTTTATTATATAAAAAATACGCGAAACGCGTTGACAATACGCGATACGCGTAGTATAATGAAGCCAAGATACGCAAAACGCGTATTAAATGGAGCAAGGCTCCGACAACCGTTAGACGGTAGGTATTCGTAGTGTAAATTTGGTATAAAACCAGCCTACCGTCACTAACGGGGCAATTAGACGTATTGCCGACGATGCACTCCTGCATTCGTTCCCGGCAATACTTACAGTCTAATTTTTCCCAACGTTATCACTTTCGCGGCTGGCGTTACTAGCAAAGGAGATATATATGACTACTCAACAAAACTTACCATTCCCTACCGATGCAGATGCACCTCAAGAGAAAAAGACTTCCCTTAAACCTCTAGCGGTAGTTACTCTTACTGCTACCGTTATTGAAGAGCCTTCTCAAAAGCAAGTAGGAACAGACGTTCTTTGGAGAACGTACTGCACTATCAATACCGCTTATCGTCCTTTCAATACCGATATTTTCACCAAAGCAAAACCCGAAGTTAACGTTGGAGATTCTATCGATATCGAATTGACCTCTTATAACTATAAATTGAGAATGAAAAGGCAGTAGTTTTGCCTTTTTTTGATTTGAGGTGAACTATGAAAGATATAACGAAAATAAAAATAGATAATTTGATAAAAGAAGGATTGGGTTATGTAACGGATTTAGAAAACCAAGCCCAAATTATCGGAAGTTTACAAGAAACAATAATCTGCCTATATGAAGAAATTCAATTACTAGAACAAAAATTAAAATACGCAGAGCAAGATAAATTTACTATATTAAGCTTATGTTACATAACAAAAGCACACCAAAAAATATTAGAAGAACTCAAAGAAAAAAAAGATGAACCCAAAAAAGATATATAAAGGTCAACTCGTTTCGGAAGAAATAAGCATAGGCAAAAGCGTTCTTACTATTAGAGCTGCTAAGCCAACGTTCTTTGGCAAAGTAAAATACGGTATCGTAGTTAGCCAAGAGAAAAAACAGTTTATACATTCCACGTGCATTGACTTGCAAAACATAATGGCAGATTTTACTAAACTATGCCAGGACTACAAGACAATGATACGTGAGTGTAAAAAATAGTCCGTTCCCAAAAAGTGGTTTACGTGGGGTGCCGCCATTCAACCAAAACGACGTTGAATTAAAAACCCCCTACCAATCGTTAGACTTAAAGGAGGTATGTCAATGGGCAGTGAAATTATCAGCACAATCACCGAAGCTTTTCAAGGAACCCTTGAAGGCAGTGGTACTGGTATCGTTAATTTCTTCCAAACCTTGCTACAAACCAGCGAAGGTCAAATGACCGCACTAGGTATTTTTACCTTGACTTTTACAGGTCTAGGACTTGCAGTTTGGATGATCCGAAAACTTATGCGTAGAGTATAAACGCATAAAACCTAAAGCCCCGGCGAAAGTCGGGGCAACACTATTTTAAGGAGATAACATGGAAAATATAAGAGAACTCAAAAAAACGAATAAAGCCCTACTGGTAAGCAACGTTGTATTAGGTTGCTTGCTTATTTTAGTAATGGCTTTATTTGCTATTGTGACAATTGACAAGTCCCCTATCAGCGCAAGCGCTGCTGAAGAAGGCTACGTTAAAGGCGAACTAGTATATGAAAACGTAGAATTAACACCTATGACCACTAGTTCATCGGAAACGACAAAATTATATGTATTCAGCACCGGTTACACAAGTTACGAAACAAACAAGGGATATATTCTAACCTTGCAAATTGATGGACAAGACATAGAAATACCAGTTTATACACACACATCAAAGGAAAACCAAATAGTAGGAAGCTTTGACTTAGTAGCAAACTACGACCTAGCAGGTTACATTGATATTTCGGGAAATGGTCGAGTAATAGTAATAGCCAACGGAGAAAACAGAACGTTTATAGTTAAATCTATACACCGTTACGAAAAATGGAATGCAAACGTAGATTATGACGTAGAAACAAGTACTGGAAAAGAGTACAAGGTAGAAAAAAACTTAGCCCAAAATATCATACTGACAAAGACCAAAAATGAAAATGGGCTAATATATTACGAAAGTAACGTTATGTTAGAAAACATAACAGACTATAATTCCCTATCAAAGCTACCACCTCTAACTAAAATTGAACTAAATAATGGTTACAAAATGATGGATAGATTAGGCTGGGAAGTAACTATGGAAGAAGGAACTTATTGGACAAGTCCTGCTTTATACTACAACTATAGCGTAGCCGGCATGCAAGTTTACTATAGTGAGAATAAATTTACCGCTATACTTGAAGGCGCTGAAGGACCAGAGAATCTCCAAATAACGTCAATAGACATAGTCAAAGAGAAAGTGGCCAATGAGATGAGCGCAGATGGCATTATTGGCAATATAACTGGCGCTTTTACCGGTTTCTTAACCGGAACAGGAGGAGGTATCATTAACTTCTTTGAAACAATTTTCCTAAATGAAGAAGGGAAATTAACTATACTCGCAATAGTAGGTCTCTCCATGATGGGACTTGGTATTGCAACCGGAATAATTAAATATCTATTAGCTCGAGTAGGTTAAATATGACTAAAAGAAAATGGATGCTAATTCCAATAATTCTATTTCTACTAATTGGAATGACGATAGCGTACGTTCTTGCGCTACCGTCTACTTCTACGTTACTTGCAAAAGCCGAAGCGGAGACTACGTATTACACGTACACGGTAACTGCTCCAACGTTACCTTTCCCGATGAACGGAATCACCGTAAGCAACTATGAAAGAACACTCGTTGGAAGCTCTGACGAGGGAACACAATACAAACTTTTTAACATCGAGCTTTACGAAAAGGATAACAATGAACTGCTTTATCTCGGAACTACGTCAATCAAAATAACGGTAATGTACGACACCGGCTTATTATACTACCCCATTCAAAACAATAAGCCAGTACATTGGAGAGATGATAGCGCCTGGAGTACTTACTCGGATAATCTAGGCAACACGTATGCAAGAATGACGACAACTACAACAGGTTACGAAGAATACGTAGTAGATAGAATATGGTCGTTCGATTTTCAAACGTTACACGAATTAACCGAGTTAGTAGTACGTGTTTTTGACCCTTTTACCGGTTATGGTATATACACTGACCAAATAAATAGCAATCACCACGAGCTGACGTATAACAGGACTAATACTGCTCAAAGCATAGACATAACCAAAGCTCTATATAGCAACCAAAAAGACAAAGACCTATCATATACCGATGGTTACTACACTGGTTACACTCTAGGTGAAATTGCAGGCAATTCTGCAGGTTACGAAGCAGGCAAAAGTGCAGGCTTCAATGAAGGATACGAAAAAGGTTACAAACATGGTGTAGAAAGCATCGAAAACAAAGATGCCTATAAAACAGGGTACGACGTTGGTTATGACGAAGGGCATAAAAAAGGATACGAAGAAGGAAGCTACGACGTTAACCTAGAGCTAACTAACGTAGCAGGAAACACGCTAGGTTCAATAACAGATACAATTATGACGTTCCTACAATTCGAGATAGCAGGAATATCCCTATGGTCTATTTTAGCAATTTTAGGCGGAATAATAGTAATTGGACTTATAGTCAAAATGGTAAGTTAAAATGACGAAAACAAGTATAACACTATTATGTATTTTTTGCCTAATAATAGCCGGTGTATTAACAATCGGTGGTTATGCAACGTGGGATGAATATCGAGCTGAAAAAACAAATACCGAAATTGGTAAAGACATATTGGGTGAAACAGATAACGTCGTTACGTCGAGACTAGACGTTGTAGATTGGATACGCGATAAATTGAATTTTAACATAGGCGATTATTTTAACAATCTATGGATAAGACTTAAAAACGCTTTAAGAGAAATTTTCGATTGGATACCAGGAGTTGATTTAGACGACAATGAAGACAACACAGATGACTTTAGCACAAACGGAGATGGATATGGAGTACCAGAAAGCAACGGTATGGGCGGTGGAGCCGGTGGCGCTAGATAAAGGAGAATTATGCAACCATTAATTTATTATTTCCAAGAGTTTTGGACTTTCTGCCTGGGCGAGAACTTAGACTTTATTAACTTATGGAAGACCGGAGACGCTGTCGGTCTCCTGGCAATGTTTTGCACGTGCGTAATGGTGTTCGGTTTCTTCCTACGTCCTATTTACCGTATTTGCACGTTCCAAAACGTACGCGGTAAAAGGAGAATATTCAAATGAAACCTAGACCACCTGTCGGCTTTGACTACGAACACTCATTGTTAAAAACGTACATATACTACGTATGCGTACTACTTTTAACAATAATTATTGCTAAGTCAAGCGAAAACCAAATATTGCAATGGGTTTGGGTATACGGAGCAGTACGTCTTGGTTACCTAATTTACCTAAACATTAGTTATCTAATGAGTATTGGTATATTATCCATGAGGGTAAATATTCTATCGGGCCCGCCCGGGTCTGGTAAGACGTTCATAATGACCGTTCTTGCGGTTATTCACACCAAAGTTTTTTGGTCCAAATACCGCATGGCACAATTTCTGTACGAACGTCATGGAGATATAGTAAAGTATCGTTCCAAACTCAAAAAAGGCGCTCAAGTAAGCAAAGACAAGGCTATGCAAGTTATTAGCCTATTCGATAACGCTTTGAAAATATCCAAGGAGAAGAAACTCCCTATTATATCCAACATAAAGATAACGTTCAAAGGGCATACGTCATACACGTACGATAACGCCGGCATTATGAAATACCTATTGCAAGAAGAGCTCGTCCCGGAAGGTTGGATACTTTGCGTTGACGAAATTGGCGAGCTGCTCGAGGCGATGGGCTACAAGACGACACCGGAAAAAGTAAAAGAGACGTTCCGTCTAAACCGACACTTTTGGGACGGATATATTTTAGCGACAGAACAAGACCACAACAACGTAGACATATCTGTGCGACGTGTAGTCGGACAGAACTTCCGCTTGGAGAAAGCACGCCACGTTGGACGTGCATATGGTCTAGAAATACTCAACAGATTAAACCAGGTATTCCACTTGGTTAAACTGTTTATAGCAGAACGTCTATACGGTTTCCGCAAAATCGAGTACCATATTGAGGCAAACACGGAAGCCACGCAAAACGTTAGGATAATTAACACTACGGATAAAGAAGAGAAAACGTACTTTTTTATTCCGGCGTGTTATAGCTACTATAACGACCGCGAAATGTACCAAAAGCAGTTTGAAAAGAGTAGCAAAAAATTGGTAAAAAATTAGAGATTTTTGACTGGTTCCGGCCGGTCAGATATTTCTTAAGTATCGAGTATGACACGCACGCAAGCGTGCGTACGCGCAAAGCGCAAAGGAGTACGTTGTGATTAGTTGGGAACGGTTTAAGAAAACAAAAGCAGCGGGAATGGGAATAGTATTACCTAAATTCCAAGAAGCAGCAACAGACTACCAGGACGAAACGTTAGCCAAAGAAGGTGAACGTATCAAAAACTGCGGTATGATGATTAAAGCCATTGGATGCAAAAAGTGCGGAGAAAAGTTCTTCAAAGGCTACGCACGTTGCAAGTCTAAGTATTGCCCTACGTGCTCGGCGCTTAAAGGCGCAATATGGTGCGCAAAACTTTATCCCCTACTTCAACAATGGTTAGAAAAAGGCAATAACATTCACTTTGCAACATTCACTATCCCGGACCAAGAGGACCTAGAGTATGCTTTGAAGATTATATATGATGCCTGGCGTTATATGACTAATAAACTAGTCCCAAAAGAATGGAAAGAACGTTTTGCCGGTGGAGTAAAAGCAGTCGAGTGTAAGATTGGAAAGTACTCCGGGAAATGGCACGTACATATACACGCGCTAGTACTACGTACCGGGTACCGCAAGGACGCACACTTCCTAAAGGAAAATTGGTCCAAAGCGGTACAGCACGTTATGGGAGAAAAAATACAAGTTGCCTGGCCGAACATAAAGCCCATTAAGGCTAAAGACGGTAGCAAAAACCGCGACAAATTGCTATGGTCCGTTTGCGAAACCGTAAAGTACGCAACCAAGATTAACCCGGATATGGAAACGTACCGTGTCGCACAAGCATTTTACGGGCTAAAGAACAGACGTCAAATATCGTGTTGGGGCGTTTTGTACGGAGTTAGCAAACTCGTTGAAAAAGAAATGGACGAGGAAAGCGACAACCTAATTAAAAGCTTTAAATGTACAACGTGCGGTTTCGATATATCAGAGTTCCTTGAGATTTGGGAAAACACCGGCAAGTATTGGCAAGATACCGAAATGAAAGATTACAAAGAGGCTGTTGAGTTCGTTGAAAAACCAATAGAGCTTAACTTCGACAAAAACTATTGGTATGACGAAGAAGACAATATATGCGTACAAACAAAGTTTATATAAACATTATTTTATTACATAAAATAATGGCATTCAAGAGGTCAGGGGTTCGACTCCCCTTGTCTCCACCAAACAATCAAAAAAGCCTGTTTTCTAACGAAAATGGGCTTTTTCTTTACCTGTAAATCGTGATGACCTCTTTAATGCGCGTGTTACGTGCGTAATATTGATGGCACAGCACGACTTTTTAAACGTAACATATAACGGACCAATTCGGTTTCTTCAAAATCACCGGCATTACGTAATGCCAGGTATACGTCTGCCTGTGCACGTTTACTATGTCCGCACCAGCGTTGCACTACGTA
>JAFVUV010000023.1 GCA_017502525.1 Clostridia bacterium | reverse complement strand
GCCATAAAAGGATTCATTTGCCCAGACGAAACGCCACGTTTACTGTCTATACTGAAAATCCCGTGTGAAAGTTTATTTCTTTCAATAAATCTCTCTCTTAAATGTGCGCCCGGAAGTGTTAACACGTCCCATTTTTTGCTTGGCAAATCTACACAAAATGAATAGGCTCTATCTAAAACGAACGGCTTATCGCTTTCGTTTAAAATCTCGGTGTGGCGTAAAATAACGGGTAAATCTTCAAAAACGGTATAATACAACAAAACGCTTGCTCCGTGAAGACCGTCTTTCATCTTTACGACGAGCGTTTCTCCGCCTTTTACCGACGGTATCCCTACTAAACTTGGCTTTTTGTCAAGTACGTCAAAACTGTCGAAAACTAAATCTCCGACTCTCACACCGTCAAAATTAAAAGCCAACATACTCTCACGATAATCACTTCTACCGTACGTTGGGCATTCGTTTTTATACTCGTTTAAGGAATTGTATCTACAAGCGCCTGCAATATTACTTGCATGCCCCCTATCGACAAGACAAACGCCACTTGTTAAGTCTTCCCTATCTATGCGTTTGCCAAAATATAGATGTTGCAAAAAACCGTACCTATTCACGCAAAATGAGTAGGTAAGGTTTTTGCTTTCTAAATAAAAAGTTTTTGTCGTTTTATCAAAATAAATCATAATAAATCTTTTTGAGTTGGTATTCCGTCAATAACGTATTTGCTTTGGACTTTAAATGCAGACGCCTTAATTGCAAATTTTATTGCATCAAAAAGGCTTTCGTTATTAGATAGTGAAAACATTAACGCACCGTTAAAAACGTCGCCTGCGCCCGTCGTATTTCGAGCAACTACTTTTGCCACTTCAAACGTCGTCTTTACGCCGTTTTCTATAAGTTGAACGGACTGCCCACCCTTCGTTATTACTACACGCTGTGGTATTATCTGCTTAAAAAGGTTTTCGTATTCCGTTTCATTTGGGGTAAATAGCCAAACGTTTTGCAAGAATTCTTTTGGAAATTCCCTTGCCGGCGACGGATCAAATATTATTTTAGTTCCGCTTTGCTTACAAATTTTTGCTATTTCCAATAAAATTTCGTCTTTCATTTCGGCTTGAGTTAATAAGTAATCACTTTCTTTAATTTCATTTTCAAAACAAGATAAGTCTTTAGCAGTCATATTTTTCGACGCGTCTTGATAGACGGAAACACAGTTGTTCCCGTCTTCATCAGTTAAAATAACGCCGTAGTCCGTTTTCGTTCCATCTCGTTCAATAACGGTAGCGTTAAAGTTTTCAAAGTCAAAAAACTCTTTGCACTCTCTTCCGTAAGAATCCTTGCCAAGCGCAGTAAGAAACTTAACGTTGCCGCCAAGCCTATGTGTTGTCAATGCGCTATTGACGCCTTTTCCACCAAGTTCTACGTGCATCTCGTCGTAAATTTTCGTTTCGCCAATTTGTGATATGGCTTTTCCTTTTAAAAACACCGACTGTCCACAAAGACCAACAACCGTTACTTTTTTCATTATCAAAGACACCTTATTCTACGTTTATATTTGCTTACTAATTTCTGATTATTCTCTATATTTTCAACCAAATTACCACTGCCGAAAACAGGAATATCTACGTCATCATTATAACAACTTTTTATTCCCTCTGCAATACAAGACTGTATAATAGCAGAAGAAATTGCCGTAGATACGGATACTGCGTTTAGATTTTCGTTAAGTTTTATAACGGCGTCCCCTTTAGGAACGCAATTATCCAAAAATACGTCGCAGTAGTCGGAAAGGTTTTTCCCTGAAGAATGTCTTGATTTTTCATCAAAATAAGTTGCAGAACCAATGCTTATTACTCTTAATCCAAGGTCTTTTCCTTGCTTTGCAACTTCTATAGGCGCACCGTTTATTCCCGAAACTGAAAAAACAAATAAAACGTCGTTTTGCGTAAATTTATAGCCGTCTAAAGCATATTTGCAACTTAACTGGTCTTTTTCAAGTAAATTGCTATTTGATGCGCTAACGTGTAACATAAGTTCTGGAATAAATATCGGTTGGATATTTGCTAACCCACCCGCCCTATAAAAGCAATCGGATGCAATAAGGGAAGAATGACCGCAACCGAACATATAGATTATGCCATCCCCCTTAATACACTCGTAAATAATGTTAGAAACTTTTTTAACGTTTTCTTTATTTACTTCATCCGCTTTTTTTAATAAATCAATTAAAATTTCAAAATACTGTGTCATAATAATGTACTTCTCAATGTATTTTTAGTTGTTTATCAAATTGTCCCCCACTTGCTATTTTTATTATAACAAGTGGGGTTTTAAATTTCAAAATTTATTATCAGAGAGATTCTCTCCACTTTGCTATTTCTTCGTATATAGTTGTCCAAGACCTTAATCCACCGAATTCGCCCATTTTACACAATGCTTCAAAAGAGTCTATTCGCGCAATCAATTCATCCTTTGAGAAATAACTAGAATGAAGTTTTATTTCAAGATAACGAATATACGACGTTTCTATATCTAATCTATCCATTAACACTTGTTTTCTTTCAGGAGTTAACGTAGAGTCGTTTTCAATCGTCTTAAATCCCTTCTCGAAAATTTTCCAAACACTTTGAATAGTTGCAATAGGCCATTTTTCTAAATTTGCGGTTGCTGAGAAGTTGCCGTTATAACCGTCTTGCGCCCAGTCCAAGTAAATCAACGAAAGTCTATCCATATATTCTTGAACACAATCCGCGCCAACGCCATAATATGCAGTCAAAAATTCTTTTGCGAGCGTATCGTAATCGGCATGAATATCCCAAAGAATACGTGTTCTCATCCACATATCAAACCAGTAGAACGAGAGATTTAACCCATAACTGTTGCCTTGGTTATATATATCTACGTAACCATAATCATAATAAGACTTTAAGTTGTCATACATAGTCATCCAAGATGGGAAATGCTGAATCAATTCGCCAAAATTAACCGTATAATCCCAAACTGCAAAATGGTTTGCTAAAGCCTTCCAACCATTCATTTGGGAATATGCGTTTGCATTTTTCTCTTTGTTTAAAAGCGGGAATAAATAGCCCTCTTCAATAGGTGCGTATCTTACAACGATATTATCTCTTACTTTTACCGATTCGTCAATAGGCTGATATGCGCCATTAACCAACTTAACAGGTGGTTGAACAACCGTTAAGTAAGCAAATACTGTTAAATATATAGTTCTTTCCGGGCAATTTGCTTCTTGCCACTCTTTAACAACATCTGCAACTTGGTTCACAAATCTAATAACAAGTCCAGTACGAGTATAAGCCGAAATTCCTTCTTTACATCTTGCGCAGTTGCAGAAATCATTGTTATCACTCATTCCTAACTGGAATAAAGTTTTATCCGTCTGAACAGATACGTAGTTTTTAATTAAATTATAACACAAAGTCCAGAACAATCCGTGACTGCCGTCGGCATAGCCTTCAATCCAGTTACCATCTTCGTCAAACCACTCGCCTTTTTCATAAGCGTTCATATCGTCTAATGCTTTAGAAAAACAAAGTTGTGGATTAGTTGCGTTTGATCCACCCGCTTTACCAAAGTACCAGTCCGGATAATTTGCTCTATATTCAGAATAAGGCAATAGTTCTAGTACGAGCGACTGGTCGCTAAGCGAACTCCACCAAGTTCCTTCGCCGTACATATCCGACCATTTAGAGAACATTGAACCGTTCATATAATAATGCATCGTTTGGTCGGGATAAAACTTATTTGCATAAGTAAAAACTTCTCTATTAGGGAAATCCGGCCAGTCTTCAAAATCATACTCGTGCATTTTTATAGTTGACGATTTATCTAATCTAATTTCGTCCGGCGTATAATACATATAATTACACTGTTTTTCAAAGAAACGGTAAACGCCGTAAATAAGTCCCGTTCTATCACCTGCAACAATTAAAAGACCGTCTTTATACGACTTAATTTTAAATCCGTTTCTATTTATGCCGTTAGGGCCTAAAATAGCGTTTGCCTCTTCAGCCATAACGGTATCGCCGATTGAAATATATTTGGTGGATGCACTTAAATCCGCATCTGTTACTATTTCAAGTTTTACTCCGCTAACTTGTGATAACAACTGATTAAATTCAGACGCTGCGTATTCTTCTGCCGAAACAGGTTCTTGTGGGATAAGAATTTTATAATCGCTTTCACCGTTTTCAACCAAAATTTTCGAGCCTTCTTTTATTATTTGTACCCTACCGTAATAAGTTCCGTCCCCGTTATCTTTTGCGCTATTATTACAAGCGACCAAGGAAAGACAAATTATAAAGCAGGCTATTAAACTAATTATTTTTATCAATACTTTCTTCATAATTTCTCCTTATACAACGTTGATATAATAGGTTTGGACGGCGTAATTTCCGCAATTATCTTGCACGTAATAATAAATTATCCATTCCCCTTTAATATCGGGAGTGAACGTGTGATTAGTAATCATTCTGTATGATGCGTATGGAGTTCTTGCATAGATCGCGTAAGTCAAATCACTATCAACGTTATCCAAAACGATTGCTTTAGGTAATTCTAACGATTTTCCTAATTTAATTTTTGTCGTAACGTTGTCTTTAAGTGTAATTGAAGGTGCAATATTATCAAAACACTCTATATTAAAACTTACATAAGTCGTATTACCTTCTTTATCATACGCCTCGATAGATACGCGATAACTACCGAAATCAGTAATTATAAACGAACATTTTCCGTCTTTTCCAACAGCATAAGAGTCTTTTCCTTTTGTAATAGTTACGTCAATTTTACATTCGGTGTCAAATAAATCATAACTAGAATAGGTAAACGAAACAATGTCGCCGACGTTAGCAATTCTGCCAACGCTTGATAAAGAAATCGTAGGATAAGTTATATCTGTTGCATTTACGGTAAAATCTTTATTTCCACAAAAATCAGAAAACTCAACGGCAGTATTTCCGCTTGCTTTTTCGGTAAACATTTCAAAGAAAACTTTTCCGCTTGCAAATCCGTTGAAAGTTTTACCGTTTGCATACTTGTCAATCATACAAATTGACGTATTTCCGTCGTAAATCCATCCGTTGACATAAGACAAATCGTATAAAGTTGCAGATTTTAATCCGTCAATTTTATCATTTTCAATTTCATCCAAACTACTTCTGTCAAGCGGGGCGCCGTTTATCACGAAAGATTTATCGCCTACAATCAATAAACTCTCCCTTGTGTTTTCATATTTAATAGTTAAATCAACGTAATTTTCTTTTGCCAAAGAATCGTAAAGTCTAATCTTTATTTGAGATTCCGTCGAAGAATCGTAGAAATTAAATTCAAATTGAAGATTTTCGTTACTAATTGCATTGACAAATGAAACTCTTCCCGTTTCCCCGACTGTTTTAAATACGAAGTTGTTGTTAAATTCAACCAACTCTACGCTATTACGAATAAAATAATCACTTACAAGATTGCATTCTTTACAATTTATTAAATATTCTTTTTCAATCGTATTACTTAAATCAGTAACTTGCGACACGGTAATTTTTAATTTGTATTCCCCTTCGTTTTGAGGAACAAAACTATTAGAATCTAATAATCTATACTGACTGTCGTTAGGCTCTTTGATTTCATATTTTACGATAGCGTCAACGGTATCACTAAAAGAAATATAGTCTATCGCTTTAAATTCAGGGACTACAACTTTCGTACCTGCCACGACGTTTTCGGGCATTACGGGGAATTCCACCGTAGGCTTGTCGCCAAACATTGCGTTTAAGAAATAATCAAAACTAAATTCTTGACCGTAATAATCCCATACTACGTATCTTACTGTATATACGCCTTGCTTATTTATGCAAATAATGTCTTCTTCTATTTCAACAGTTTTACCATCGTGAAAAACTTCTATTCTATAATCTTTGTTTATAGTTCCACCGTAAATAATAGGTTTTGGTAACGATATTGTTTCCCCAACAGTGCTTTTACTTTGTACTTCTCGTTCAAGACTAATTTCTATATCGGGAATAACGTGTTTGATTTCTACTGGAGTTACTAACTTGCCCGTATTGCCAAATCTGTCTTTTGACGTTGTTACAATATAGTAAATCCCTGCTTTATCAGGCGTAAATCTACCGTTTACTACTTTGTATTCAACTTGACTTGCTTTATTGTAATTATAATAAACCTTGCTTTCAGTTTGGTTTATATACCCGTCTAAAGCGTCGTAAGCGTAAAAATCCATAACAGGCATAGGTCTATTAACTTCACCACACAATTTTCCGTCAACTTGAGTTTTTTGTATCACGGTTGGCGATATTTCGTCAACTATTTCACCCTTGGTAAAATCCATACCGTTAAATCCTAATATTGCAACGGACGCTTTTCTTCCCGAAGTAATGTTGATAAATCTAATACTCACTTCAAGTTCGTTAGACTCAAAACCCGTCCAAGGAACGTCCGTTCCAATCATGTGAGTTCCTTCATCTAAATCTCTTACTAAAAGTCTTTCGCCTTTATTTTGTCCGGTAACTGAATATACGCATTTCGTTTCTTCATCAATCGACAAAAATCCCCCGAGAGGTAAATACGGATCATATCCTTCGGGAACACCGTCTAACGCAGAGAAACAACCTACGTGGCTTGCCTTTAACCCTGCGCCCCAGTTTCTGTTCACTTCCATAAAGCCAGCCGTAAATCCCTCAACGGATTGTCCGTTAGCACCAACTCTTCCCGACACTACATTCCTATAAGTCGACGAGTCAGGTCTGTTCGTCGTTCTAAAAACCACGTATTTATCAGGATTATTAACGTCTTTTATCGTTATTTCAAAAGATTCAAAATCGCTATCCGCAGGTCCATTAATTCCAGCATCTTTAAATGTTTGTAAATTTGTTGGAACTATAAACCATTCTACAATATTAAAATATTTTGACAAATGGTCACGATTTAAATGAGTTTTAAAAGTAAACACAGTATTAGCCGATTCGGTTGACAAAACCAAAACTTCATCAATAGTTCCAACCGTATCAATAGCGTCAGACTTCCTATTTATATTATATTTATCAAAAAACGGATCAATCTTTTTAAAAGCAACTTCTCCGCCATTAGAAGTTACAATTTCTTCTAAAATAACAGCGTCTTCTTTTTCTATACTATTATCAGCATTTGCTATTACAACACATAAAGAAAGACAAATGCTCATTATTAAAGTAAAAATAAGTATAATTTTTCTTTTCATAAAATCCTCATATAAACATTTATCCTTTTAATCCACCGATAGAAACAGAACCCATAATCTTATTTCTAAATATTAAAAAGATAATAATTATTGGCATTGAAACTAAAATACAACCCGCCATAATATAGGGAACTCCCGTAGTTTTACCTCCTGCTCCGGGGAACTGGAAAGTATGTAATGCGTACGCTACGGTTGGCGTACTTGGGAAATACATAAGTGATGCTTGCCAATCGTTCCAGTAAGTTATAAACTGCATAAGCGACAAAGCAAAGAAAGTGGGTACAACCATAGGTATCATAATAGCGAAAAATACTTTAAAATGAGATGCACCGTCTACAAATGCCGCTTCTGCATACGTCCAACTTACACTTTTAAAAGTTGCGTAGAAAATAAGAAAGTTAGTTCCTCCGAAACCTATCTTCATCAAATAGATTCCAAGCATATTGTCATAAAAGCGCAAGGTGTTCATTATTTGAAGTTCCGCAGCGAGCGTTCCTACAACGGGTAAAATCATATTTACTACGACAAACGTATAAATAATATTTGCAATTTTCCCAGGATATTTTGATACTACGTAAGCAACTATGCAGTTTGTAAAAACGTGTATTATTGCACTTATAAAAGCATAACTTAAGCCGTTAAAAAACAATTGCGGTAACTTAATTTCTTTTACACCGTTTATTGAAACAGATAAAGCGTCAAAAACGTCTACGTAGTTAGAAAATAGCCATTTCTTTGGCAAACCGAAGGGATTTGATATGTATTCTAATCTTTGCTTTAAAGACGTTATAAACGTCCAGATAAAAGGACAAATTAACGATATACAATATAAAATCAATAAAACAAAAAAGAATATAGAGAAAAATGAATTTAACGTTTTCTTTTTCATATATCCCCTCCTTTTAGAATTCTGCTTCTGGACCGTATTTTTCTAACACGTATTTAATAATCAACGTGATAGGTGCTGCTACAAGTGTAAACAATACGCCGAAAGCACTCGCATACGGATATGATGCAGGCGTAGAATTTTCACCTATAACCTTAACGAACATAAAATAACCTAGCGTTCCTATATCTTCCGGCGCGAAATCCCCGTAGAAATTATAGACGTGCGCTTGACTTGTGAAGAGCCCTGCAACGCCAGTTACTATAAATACGGTTATCGTTGGGAAAATAAGGGGAAAAGTTATCTGCCAAAACTCTTTCCAAAGAGAAATTCCTTCAAGTTCTCCAACTTCAATTAGTTGATCGGGAATTCTTGACATTGCTCCAAGCGACAAAATAATATTTGCGCCTATGCCAACCCAAATATTATAAACAATCATTACGCCCAATTTCGTTTCATCATAAAACACGTTAGGCGCTTGTTGCCCCATTGCAACGTATAATTTGGGAAGTAATTTGTCAACGAGATATTTAAACATTAAAGTCATAACTATCGCCGACACCATTTGTGGCAAATAACACATTATTTTAAAAATCTCCGCACCTGGGATTTTCTTATAAATAAAGTATGACGTGAATACGGAAAGCGGTAAAATTATAAGCATATTTACGCCATAAAAAATAATTGAATTTTTAGTAGCCGCTTTTACTTCGTAGTTATTTGACAAATCATAAAAAACTTGTTTAAAGTTTCCAAAACCCCAAAATGTATAATCCCCTCTATCGTATTGCTTTAACGATAATAACACGGAGTTTAGTTTAACCCCAACATTAAACACGCAAAAAAACAAGATTGGAATGCAAAGCATTACAAACATAAAAATATACGTATTTTTTTTGCCTGCATGCTTTGCCTTTAAGTCTTTAAAATATGCTTTCATCAATTCTCACCTGAGTAAATCTTCTTCCAATCTTCTTTGCCCGTATTAAGTAAAGCAACCATATAATCGCTTACGGTTAAAGACGACATCGATTTATCTTTAAATTGGTTTAACGGATTGTTAAGCGTCTTACCATCCGAAGTCACGCAACTCCATTCCCAACCCATTTCATCAAAATAAGAACAGTTTTTGTAAATGTAGGGATTATCACAAAGATTGTAACAAATATCACTTGCTTTTAATGCTTGCCATGCAGTTTGATAATAATAAGGCATTACTTTTAAATCGTCACTGCTCATCTCGTAATTCATAAAACGAATATTACCGCAAGTTTTGGTACAGGTAATTAAAGCCTCGTCGCTATTTAAGTATGCTAACAACTTTTTCGCGCCTTCTGCTTGTTTTGCATCCTTTTTAATATGCAATGAAGAGTTTGGCGAAGACATAAAGTAAGTTGACTTAGTCGCAAGCGCATCTTCAAACCATGGGAAAGGCATTACGCCGAATTTTCTATTCTTATACTCATCCGACATTTCAGCCATCATATCCATAGAAACTTTCGCTTCGTTATGCCAGTGTCCGCCGTCGATAAAGAAAGCGATAGGATACACGTTCTTTTGAGTTTTTGCATTTTCCATACTCATAAGATAGGTATCTTGCGCTGTTAAGTAGTCCATACTTGCGCCACCCGCTTGAGAATCGTAATAACCCTTCTTACAAATGTCGTAAGCAAACTGTAACGCATCTTTTTTACCGATAGAATTACGCAATAAATAAGCGTTTGCAGGAGTAATCTTCGTAGGTTCGCTATCACCTGCAAAAGTGTATTCTCCATTCATATGTTTAAACGTATTGAAAGCGTCAACACCGTCTTGGGCAACAGAACAAGCGTGTAAGAAATGTTGAGAATATCCGTTGATTGACGACCAAGTAAACGGAATTACGTTTCTTTTCTTCATTCTGTCTAAAAGTTTTAAAAATTCAGCATAAGTTACAGGCAATCCGTCGTCGTAAGTTCCGGCAACGCCGTCTTGTCCAACTGATAAATCACCCGACATACTACACCAGTTTCCGTTTTTATCTAAGAAAAACTGCTTTTGGTCAAACAAACCCACGTCGTAGTTAAGCGAATAGAAACCACCGCCGAAAGGAACGTTGTAGAACTTTCCGTCGTAACTCGTTACGTAGTCTTTCATATCTCCCCACATTTTACTTGCAATAGTTTTTGTTTCCGTTACGGGGATTTTAGAGTCTGCTAAATATTCGTTAAGCGGAGTCGTAACAACGTCCGTTATGTCCATCAACTTATTTTGATCTAAATAAGAATATAAATCTAATCCACCGTAAAAAATATCTTGGTCGATCATATCTATTTTCTCAAGCAAAGAAGTAGAATCGTAAGATTTTGCATAATGTACGTCAACTTTATATTGCGGATACATTTGCTCAAATTTTGCAATGCTTTGATCAAGCCATTCTCTACCCCAACCGCCTTCGTAGCAACCGAAGTAAATATGCTCTTTACCGTCGTCTTTATTTTTCTTACAACCAGCAGTACCGCAAAGCAGAGATACCGCTAATATTAACACCGTAACAATACTAATCAATCTTTTCTTCATTTTCGACTCCTTTTTTCTTCACCTTTTTTAAAACGATAATCACAAAGATTCCTCCCGCAATTACTAACGCTCCACCTATTGATGCAAATATTATCCAAGCGTAATTTCTTGCGCCTACTTGAACTTCATAAACGTAAGTTGAAGTATTTCCCGAAGCGTCTAACGCAACGATTTTAACTTCGTAAACTCCTTCTTCTTTAGCGATAAATTTATTATCTACAATAGAAACAACTTTGCCGTTGAAGGTCACGCTTATCGTATAACCTGTATCCAATTCCGAATTATCTGAAACTTGAACGGTTGCAAGTTCAACCGTACTTCCTTGCGACGAAGTTTTAACTTCGTTTGACGTTTTTATTATAGGCGCAACTTTGTCCGTTAAGTAATAAATAAATTCACACGATTTACTACCCGACTCATCTGACACCGTGTAAACGATATTATATACGCCGATTGATTTAGGCGTAAATTTACCGTCGGTTACAGAAATTTCGGTATTCTCAAACAAAACTTTGTACGTTCCGTTTTTAAGTTCGTTGCCGTAAAAATCTTTTGCTTTGGGAACTTCAATACTTATCTCTTGTCCAACGTCAAACGTTTTATCCGTAGGTGTTTCAATTTCTATCCAATTCGTCTTTACGTCAATAAAAATGTTTTTACGAATAACGTATATATCTGCAACGTTAATTACGGCAGAAATACAATATAAGCCCTCTTCGTTAAACGTTGCCGAGTAAGAACCTGATTTAAACTGTGACGTTACGTTTTCTACGCTCTCACCGTGAACTTTTTCAACCGTAAAACTTTCCGTACTGCTAAAATATCCGTATGGGAAAACAACTGCTTTTCCCTTTAACGCTTTAACTCTAACAGAGTCTGAATCTAAAGATGAGCCTTCTACTAATATGGTGTTAGTAGGAACTTTACCCACCGATATAGACGGAAATTCCTTATATACCGCTATTTTTCTTTGTGCAGAAACGATTTCTCCATCGTAATGGTATTTATATAAAACGTCGTATACACCCTCGTTTGCAAAAGAACTTGGCGTTAATGCATTCCATAGTCCACCGTTTAAACTGACGCTTATATCAACTTTAGTCGGATTGATTTTTACTCCGCTTACCGCATTTATCATTAAATAGTCGTTTGCAGTTGGCAAAACAATATCTTCGTTCGCCCTATATAAAACGGACTTTAAAATACCATCGTTTAATTTTAATGCGTAACTGCTTACGTTACACGAAAAAGACTTTACGACTTTTTGTCCTAAATAGTCGGTTACTTCGTATTCAAAAGTATATTCGCCGTCTTCTTCAAAACGATAGATAAAATCAGCGGGGCATATAGCCTTTGAAACAACGACACCGCCGTCTTTTTTTATCGTAAGATAGACTTCCGGTAAATCATCTTGAATATTGCTACTCAAAGAAAAACCAGCGTCTATTTCGTCGTATATAAGATAGTTACGTTCTACTCCGTTTAAAGTAAGGTTTGAACCGCCTGTTTGCAAAACTGACACTTTAAACGAATACGTCTTTTCTACGTTTTCGTTTGGATCTATAACGGAATACTCTATCGAGTAAATACCCGCTTTAGTCGGCGTAAATTTTAAATCGTCCGAATATGCAACTTGATCTAATACAACACTATCATCAGGATCTTTTACTGTAACCTTTCCACCGAGTGTTTCAAAATTATAAGACAACGTTTTTGAAAAATATAACGGTTTTGGAACTGTAAATTCTTTGTTAATAATACCTTTATTTTTATATTCAACCTTATAATTACCCGTCAATGCGTTTCCGCCGAGCGAAAGCAATAAAATAGAATAATCGTTATTTTTCTTGTTTGCAAAATCAACTTTAAAAGTTAAATTGCTCAAGTCGTCAAACCCTTCCCAAATGGTTGATATAATACTGTTACCTTTTTTATAATCGGCTTTGTCTAAATCACGAATTCTCCATCTTCTTTCACCGTTAGGAGCAAGTTTATACTTATCGGTGAGCGTCCATTCTGCATTTTCGTCGTCGTCACGCCATTTAAAGCCCATATCTGCATAAATTGCGTTTTCTTCACGGTCGTAATAAATACCTATTACACCGTTTTGACCCGCAACCGCTTTATTTCCGTCTTTATCGTAGAAATTAAACCACGAAAAATCTGCGCCGTAACCGTCAAAAGTATAAGGAGAAATAGCCGCGTATTCGTCTGCTAAATACGATTCAGTTTCAGCCCAGGCATAATTACCTTGATGTTCGCCTAAAAGCGTTTGGTTTTGTCCCGACGCAAGTCCGCAAATGTAGTTCCACTTTGGAGCGTCTGCTTTTCTTGGAATAAAACTAACCGACAACGCTTTTCCAGTAGTATCCGACAGCGTAAACGTCAATTTTTCAAAGTCGGGAGTATATAATTTGCCATCACCCCTTTTCGAAGGGGTGATTACAAATTGAAATATAGGAGTGTCCAAATCACAAGACGACAAATCAACCGATTCTTTAAACGTATCAACGTTGTTCTTGTCAATTCTAACGCCTGCATAATCTACCCCGTCGTAATTAACGACGGAGATAGGATATTCAGTTTTTGCTTGTGCGGAAAAATTGCCAACTCCTAAACAAGCCAACAAACAACATAAAGCCATAATTATTGCCGACAATTTTCCGCTTATTGTTTTGAAAATCTTATTTTTCATAATACCTTATTTGTTATCGTTTTTTCTTTTAATCGCAACGATTGCAACCATTGCAAAAAGTCCAAGGAAAGCAGAAGACGTTACAGAACCCATACAACCGCCGCCCTTTTCTTCGTTTTTAGTCCAAGATGCGTATAAAGTAGTCGCTCCAGTTATTTTTTCACCGTTATATTTTTTAGTGCATTCTTTATCGGTGAATAATCCACCAAACGTATAACCATCTTTAGAAATTGAATTTGTATCAACTGCTTTGTCATATTCAACTTCAATAGTGGTATCTTCAAAAAGACCATTTACGATAGTTACAGTAAACTTTTTAGCAGTCCACTTTGCAGTTAAGGTGATATCTTCGGTTAATGCGTTTCCAAATACGAATTTTTCTTCGCCTAAATACCAACCGTCAAAGTCATATCCTTCTTTAGTAGTAGTTTCGGTAAATGCGGTTACCACTTCGCCTTCGGTGTATTCTTTAGCGTCGATAGGCGTACCGCCTGCCGTATCAAAAGTGATAACGTAAGGCTTTAATCCGTAAACCGCATAAGCAGTAACGTCACCCGTTATTGCACTATCGCCGTCTATTGACCAACCTTGGATTATATAACCTGCTTTTTCAGGAATTTCAGGAGCGGTTACAGCGCTAAATAAAGTGCCGTATTCAACGTTTTCAACAGTATCTAAAAGGTCGTCGCCAACCATATAAGTTACGGTATAAGTTAATTTTTTGAAGGTTGCGGTATATCCAACGTTATCCGATACGTCTTGTGCGTCGTAAGTATAATAACCGTTAACAACGTCGGCAGTTACGTCTACTCCACCGATTGTGAAAGTGTCAAGTTCATAACCTTCGCCTGCAATAATTTGAATGGTGTTTCCACCCTCAAGTAAGATTGCTTCGCCGTCTAATCCGTTTACTTTTACGCTACCGTTTTCAACTGCTGCGTTTGCCATAATACGGGTTTTAACTTCAAACGCTTTACTTACCACGAATGAATCAGTTGAAACGACGATTTCATATATACCTCTGTCTAAAACTACTGAAGTCCAAGTAGAATCAACCGCGCTATCTGTAGAAACGACTGTTCCGTCTTTAATTAAAACAATTTCAGCGCCCTCTAAAGAAAGGGTATCTTCTGCGATTAAGGATAAATCTGCAAGAGTTAATACGTTACCTTTAGCAAGTCCTGCTTTAACTTCAAAAGAAGATAATGCAACCAACTCACCTTGTATAGATGCCGAAGAAGTAAACGTAGTTACACCTATACTTTCTTCATCAACAAAGTATTCTACCTTATATTCACCAACTTGAACGAAATCAAACTTGCCGTCTACAACGTCACTGATTTGTCCGTCAGGAGTGGTAATTTTAGCGGTGAAATCTTCTGCGTCTAAATCAACTTTGCCTGCAAGAACGTTATGTCTGAACGGAACGGGAACGCTTACGTCTTTACCTGCTAAAACTAAACCGTCGCTAGGAGCAAATGCTTTAGCAGATTCGCCTGCGGTAATTGCAACCTTTCCGTCTTTATCCGTGCCGAGTTTTTGTCCGTCAATTTCTAAAATTCTAACTTTTACAGAGTCAAAACCTTCAGTTAAAGTTGCAGTCATTGAGAAACTTAAAAGTTTATCGCCAAATCCTTCAAAAGCGTTTCTTTGACCGTCGTAAGTACTACCAAGGTCTGCAATCTTCCAACGTTTAACGACTACGCCGTCAGGTCTTGTAAAGTTAGTATAATAATCTGCTTTCCATCTACCGACGTCAGCGTATAACGAGTTATCTTCCGCATTATAATAAATTGCAAAAGTTGCGTTTGAGGTAGCGTGAGCATCCGTTCTTATATTGTTACTTGAGTACGCCGTTGCCGATTCTCCCGCGTCAGTATCAACACCGTATTGATCTAAAAGTACAGTTGCCGGATATCTAGGATATCTGTCGAACTGATATGGAATTGGGTAACCAAATTCGCCTTTATTAAACGCCGTCGAATTGTTTTGCGCCCATCTTTCTTCACCGTTTACCGAAACGGTATAACAGTTACGGAAATTAATTATATTATCTTCAGCATCCGCCTCAGCGAAATCTCTTAAATTAATTAAAAGTTTGTCCGTTCCGTCAGTCAATTCAAATGCTAAATTGTAAAGTCCCGAATTGTTTACGGCTGTTGCTTTACCAATATGTTCAGGATAAACTTCAAACTCTACGAGTTTAGTAAATACGTCGTTATCCGAAAGCATTACGTTATAACCTTCAGATAAAGAAAGTATGCCGTCGTCAGCGGTAAACTCTTTTAATAAACCGCTCGTTCCTTTGTTTGCTTTTAAAGTATCGGCAGTTGCGGTGTTTACTTGCTGACCTGCTAAACTTGTAATAACGATATCGTGAGTTCCTTGGTATGCAGGGTTCCAGTCTACGTGCATAGTAACGGCTACGCTCTTTGCCTCTTCTTCGGTAAAGCCGTTCCAAGCAATTTTTGAATTGTATTTTGCAAAAGCACCCGAAGTTCCGTAACCGCCGTTACCGTGAGTTGGAGTAGCCGCGTCTAAAAGTAAGAAATGATTATCTCCGTCTTCCGTAGTAACGTGATATTTACCTGTTTTATCATTAGTTACGTATGCGTCGAATTGGGTGTAACTTACAGAGTTTACGTAAAATTTAGAAGTTTCGTAATCGTAATAAACTTCCGCAGGATAAATTGCGCAATAATCACCCGAGTTACTTGGGTTTTTACTCTTGTTTATATATCTATATTGCTCAACGGATGCTTTGTCAGAAACGGACGTTGGCATTGAACCGTCAAATCTAAACGCATAACAACCCGTTGGATCGCCTGCTTCAACCGAATAATACGTACCGGGGGTATTTCTCGTTCCTTGACCAAGGTGAATATTGTGTCCGTTAAAAGCCACACCTATTGAAGAGTGAGGAGTTTTAGACTCGAAATTTTGCACCATTGCTACGTCGAAATATTTTTCAGGATTTACGGTTGACCTAAACGTATAATAAATACCAAGATAAGGATTAACCGAATCAGCAGGTGCTTTAGGTCCTAAAAAGTTTACCGTAGGTAAAAAACCTATTACGGGTTCTTCGTCAGTTGCCTTACTTTGCGATAAGTCAACTACACCCATATCTAAAGTAGTAGTTCCGTCTAAAGTAAGTTTTGCGCCTGCATAACTCCAAGCCTTGCTTACGTCATCAGTACCGATAGGCATATTAGCCATACCGTTTACTGATACATTAGAACCGTTTTCTACGGTAGCAAGATAACCGCCAACAGTTCCACTAGGAACGTATTTATTGATTAAGTAGTTTGCGTCAGAGATTGTTGCAACTTCAAACAAATTACCCGATGGCGCAATTCCTCCTGTAAACGCACCAGTAGCGGTTGCATCCGCTTTTGCCCTAATATTAAGCGACGCTACGCCTAATACCATCATAACGCTTAATAAAAGCGCAACTAAAGATGAACGTGTTTTTTTCAACATTTTCTTTCTCCTTATAATTTTATTTTGCGGTGTCGTTACCTATTTTACGGCAACAACACCCATCAATCCATTAAAATTTTTAAACGTTTTACTTTAAGCGGTAAAATCTTCTACCTTAAGATTAATTTCAACCTTCCAGATACCCAACGCTTCACACATGGTCTTAAACGTTGCCTTATCTGCGCCCTCATAACTACACTTTATTTGTAAGTATCTGTAAAACATTGATAAATAATCTAAACGTCTTGTAATTTCTGCATTTCCGCTAACTGAAGAGTAAGCGTTATCAAATATAGTTTTAGTTTGACTTACCCAAGTGCTATTATATCTACTCTTTAACTCGCTTACGGTTAAATCTTCGCCAAGAGAGAACTCTTTTGAACCGAAAACGCTTTCTATCTTTGAAATGTACTGCAAAACGTAACTAGCCGCAGCACCGTAATAAGCGTTTATAAACTCATCTCTTAAATCGTTATAAGAAAGAGATGAATCCCAGTACATTCTACTTCTAATCCAGTCATCCATTTCGGCAAAAGGATAAATTGAAATTTTTTGATAATCCGCAACTCCTTGCGCAAAAATTTCTTTTACGCCAAGCGATTTAAAATATTCAATGTTTGCTTCGGTAGACTTTTGGAATGGGAGTGGTTGAAGGTAATGGCGGAAGTCTGCTCTATAATCCCAAATTGCAAGGTTTGCAGCAACTTTTGCCCAACCGTCAAAAATGGTTTTCCACGTAATTCTATTAGTCCAACTGTCGTCATAATAATTATTGCTTGCGGTAATGGCTTTAGAATAGTCTAAAGTAATAGGCGCAATTCTTATGATTACGTTGTCGGCAACCGTAACTCCACCTTTTGGCGGTTCGATAAACGCGTGATATGCGTATGCCATTAAATAAATTTCTCTTCTTGGACAGTTCATTGCTTGCCAAGTCTTTATATCGCTTGCAAGTTTATTTACAAAGCGAAGATACACACCGCTTTCGCCGTAAGTGTTATATGCAGATTTACACTGCGAACATTGACAACTTGAAGAAGTATCTACCACACCTATTTCATAATAAATCTTTTGAGGATTATTTACAATAATAGTTTTTAATTTTTCTAAAACTATATCGTACATTCCGTTATCGTTATTGTACGCTCTTGTAAAACATATTTGTCTTACCTTACCGCTTTCCTTATAATACCAGTTGGGATTTTCCGCTCCGTAAGTAAGCCCCGTGCCAAAATAGTCCCAAGAAGAATCGTACGGTAAGAAATAAGTAATCATACTTTGGTCGTCAAGCGTTTGAGAAAAAGGAACTACGTTATAACCGTAATTGCCCGTTTTATAATCGTTATTATCAGTATAAACGTAACGAGAACCCGTATCGTAAAGATGCATATTGATATACGCCGCTTTCATATTCGCAGGCATATTTAAACCGTCGCCCGTGTAATAGCCTCTTCTAGTTAATTCACTATGCATAGAACGATATCTAAAATCAGGGAAATCTTCGTAGTTAAAGTTTTTAAGCGTTTGAACGGGACTTTCATCAATTACCGCGCAATCATAAGCGTAATACATATAGCCAAAGTTTTCTTCTAAGAATCTATACATACCGTAGAATAATGCGTAATCGTCTTCGGCGTAAATAGCAACGCCGTCGCCATACGATTTTATACCGAAACCGCCTTGATTTTTTGTGTAAGACGAAAGGGTTAATTCAGATTTTTTTTTAAGTTCCGTGTCGCCTAACGATATATACTTAGTTGTAGAAGAGTCGTAAACACTTACGATGGGCATTTCTGCCCCGTAAGTGTTTTTAATTATCGACTTTAATTCTTCTGCAGCAAAGAGTTCGCTTTGACTGGGAAAGGAAGGAACTAAAATAGCGTAGTCGGTTGTGCCGTTATCGATAATAGTAACCGCTTGTTCTACTGCATTTTTAATTCTTGTTGGAAGAGTAAACGTAACGTTAAGTTTATCACCCGAATCTTCCATTATAAGCGTACTTCCGTTAGCCCAATAAGCCGCTCCGTCATAAACCAAACATCTTACTCCGCTTGCTCCCGAAACAACCAAACTAATGGTAGTTTCAGTAGTAGAAACTGAATCAACGGTGTAAGTTGCATCGTCGTTTGCCTTAACGCCAAGCGTGTTTACGTCTATTACCTTATTTAAGTAATTGTTTTGAAGGAATGTCTTAATTGAAGTAGCGGTAGTTTCATCCATTCCTGCATATTCGTCTTCGTCGTTATATGCAGATTTTGCAACTTCGTAAGCACTTCTTGAATTGTCTGTTTCGGTATAATTTGAATAAACAAATCCCGTCGTACCGTCGTCGTAAGAAATTTCAACGTAAACTCTTGCAGAGAATTCTCTTGCCATATTAGTTGCTTTAAGGTGCGTCATAGTAACGTAGAAATGAGTTAACTCTGCACCTTCAACGGTATTTTCAGCAGGTTGCTGATACATTGAGCCGTCTTGATAATCGTCTAAGGTAAACGCCTTGTTTTCAATATAATCGGTAGGAGCAAGAATCATTCCGTAACCAAGAATATTATCTTGCATACTAGCATCAATTTGACTGTCAATAAAGCCTCTAAATCTTAAACCCGTATAACCGCTGATTCTAATTGAAGCACCCGCCTCGGTATAGAAATCAAGGTATGCAAGTTTATATTCCTTGCTTTCTGCTAAAACAACGCCGTTTAAGTCGCTAATGTTCTTTAATAAAGTACCGTCATAATAACCGATTACTCTGCTTTCTTCATTGCTGAAAAGATCTCCAACGTTTACGATATCATTTTCATTGAGAACAAAAGATTTACCAGTCGTAGTGTCGATAATCGACATATAGGGGCTTAAACCTAACTTATCGTCTAAAATCTTACCGTCGAATTTTCCGCCTTTTTGAGTAGCGAAAGAAACTCCGTCAATACCCATAATGAAAAATCTAGTCCACTCTTCGGTAATAAGTCTGTTAGACCTTTCAACGTTAACCGAAAGTTTAACTTTTCCGTCGGTAAAACCATTGAAATAATTTGTTCCGTTTGCAGAAACGTCTTTAAATGAACGAATTAAAATACCGTTTAAATAAAGTTTACCCGTTTGATAATCGAAATTAACTTTTATGCTTTCTTTGCCTCTTGAGGACAATCTAACGTTATCAAACGATTTACCCGTCTCTGCAATATTTGCATCAATTTGTGTAAATTTTGAACCGTCGTCGTAACCGCTATAACCGATGGTAGCGCTAGCAGCCTCCCAAGAACCGACTGCGGTTACTCTTAAGTTGTTCATTGATACTGCTTGACTACCGTGCCACGCATCCCATAAATATAACGCGATATATTTAGTACTGTCACTTGCGTCCGCAATAACTATTCTATAAGCCTTTGCTTGGTCGTTTTCTCCGTTGTTTGCATTAGCGTCAGCGGGGAAATAAAGTTCAATTAACGTATCGCTTTCTTTGTTATCGCTAATATCTACCGCTTTATCAAACGCCACGCCCGGTTGATTCTTTGACGTGCCGGCTCCAAAGTTATAAAGCCAAGGATTGTTCTCATTATCAGCAGTCGTTTGGTTGATATATTTAGTTTCTTTGTTTCGAGTATAGACCATAAGTCCTGAACCTGAAACGCTTGCTCCATTTGATGCCGAACTTGTAAATTCACCGTAACTTATACTCTTAACATTTTCGCCGTTTATTGCCGAGAAGTTTGCAACAAACGAATCCGTCGTTACGGCAGATTCATAAATATAAACTGAGGATTTGAAAACCCTTCCACTTGCTACGTAAGTTACTTCGTATTCGCCAACTTCGGTAGGTACGAATTTATCGTTTGTAATTTGAATTTCATCTCCCGACGGAGCAACGACAGAAAGATCGTAATCGCCGAGTTCGGAAACGGCGCTAGGAGTTGTAAACTCGTAAGTTTGACCTTTTAAACCTCTTTCTAATGCGTCTAAATAGGTGTTTTCGTTTGGCTTGGTTGAAAGTTTTTGGCCGTCAAGTTCTAAAATTCTAATCTTAACCGAATCAAAACCGCTCATTAAAGTCGTCGCCATTGAGAAGGTAAGATTTTTATCTCCAAAACCGCCGAAAGCAGTTCTTGCGCCACTGTAAGTTTCGTCAAGGTCTGCTATCTTCCAACGCTTCACCTTTGTTCCATCGGCTTTCGTGTGTGTGGTATAATAAGACGTTCCCCATCTACCTGCATCGGTATATAAACTGTTATCTGCAGCGTTGTAATAAATTGCAAACGTTGCCTGGGACATTCTGTTAACGGACGTGCTTATACCGTAATGGGGATAAACACCGCCTACAGTTTCGCCCGCATCGGTATTAGCGCTATACTGGTCTAACACCCAAGTTATAGGATATCTTATGTATTTATCAAAATTGTACGGCACTGGGAAACCGTATTCACTTTTTCCAAATGTACCGCCTTGATCTAACGCCCACTTACTTTCTCCGTTTACTGAAACCGTATAACAGTTACGGTAACTGCCGTTATCTTCAAAGTTCTTTAAGTTAATTTTAAGGTTGTTGGTTCCGTCCGACAAATTGAAAGCAACTTCAAAAAGACCTGAGTTATTAACCGCTTTTGTAGTACCTACTTGTTCTGGATAAACTTCGAATTCTACGAGTTTAGTAAATATATCGTTATCAGAAAGATTTACGCTATATCCATCCGATAAAGTAGCAATACCGTTGCTTGCGGTAAATTCTTTCAATACGCCGACAGTTCCCCTGTTTGCCTTTAAAGAATCTGCATTTTGGGTGGACACTTTTTGTCCTGCAAAATCGGTAATAACGATATCGTGGCTACCCGTATATTCAGGGTTCCAGTCAACGTGCATAGTAACCGCTACGCTCTTTGCTTCTTCTTCGGTAAATCCCGTCCAACCGCATTTAGAGTTATAGTGAGCATAACTACCGCTTGTACTGTAACCTTTTCCTTCCGTTTTTGCGCTTGCATCTAAAAGCAAGAAACGTCCTTCGCCGTTAGTAGCAGTTACAAAATAATTGCTATTGTAACTTGACATATACTCATAGTGAACGGCTTGTGTATAAAATTTTGAGGTAGCATAATCGTAGTAAACTTTTACAGGATAAACTGCATTACACTCTGCTGTAATTGCCGTGCCGTTTTTCTTAATTTGATTTATATATCTACCGTTTGATACCTTCGCAGCGCTAGAAGTATTCGTAGGCATAGAACCATCAAATCTGAAAGGATATCCTCCTATTCTATCTCCTGCTTCTACAGCGTAATAAGTGCCGGCGTTAGCGTTTGATTGACCGTAGTGGTTTGCAACACCGTTATAACTAACACCCAAAGAAGAGAACTCGTAAGCCGTACCAGCCTGTCTCATCCCTATATCAAAATATTTATCTGGGTTTACAGTTGACCTAAACGTATAATATATGCCGAGATATGGATTAAGAGAATCCGCTGGCGATTTAGGACCTAAAAAGTTTACTGTTGGTAAAAAGCCTATTACGGGATCTGCATCCTTTGCACTACTTTGCGACAAGTCAACTACACCCATATCTAAAGTAGTAGTACCGTCTAAAGTAATCCTTGCCCCCGAATAACTCCAAGCCTTACTTGCGTCAGTCGTTACCGTCGGCATATTAGACATAGTATTTACCGTAACGTTTGAAAGTTTTTCAAGATATCCACCAACAGTTCCGCTATACGAATACTTATTAATGATATAGTTAGTATCCGAAAAAGTGGCTTGTTCAAACAAGTTTTGATTGCAATCAATACCGCCGTTAAACATTTGAGAAACGCTTGCCTGTGCTTTAAGCGGGCTTTCAACTTTAATATTTAACCCACCTATTGCAATGCAAACACAGGTAACAATCGACAATAAAATTAAAATTTTCTGCTTTAAATTTTTCATCATTTTTCTCCTTTTAAACAAATGGGTCTTCAAACTCGTTATCGCCATCTACGTTTCCTGGCGAAGTTGTAACTATGTCAGAAACTTCAATTAATAAAATTTCTAACGAGGGTGTATCATAAATTTTCATATCGTTCCTCCCACGATTAAAATTTTGCATTTCAATTATACATCATAATATAAAAGAATTTTTATTCACCCAACAAAAAAAAGTATATAATTTTAAAAATTATATGATTTTTTACTCTTTAAAATTTGACAAATTGACTTTTTTCTTATAAAATTGATATAGACTCAATTTTTGCTGTTTTGGATTGGATTTTATGAAACTTAGTAGCGTTAAAAATATTATCAAAGACGACATTTTAAATAATAAACTTGGTAGCAGTGGTGAAAGATTTTTTACCACTAACGAAATGATTGAAAAATATGACGTTTCATTTACGTCTGCACTAAAACTTTTAAACGATTTAACCGAAGAAAACTTTTTACTTGCAATCGGCAAAAAAAAATACGTTATGAACGGTATAATGTCGCAAAATTCTAATTTGCACCAGCACCTTAAAGGCAGTAAAAAAATAGGGGTTTTGCTTCAATCGATCACGAACCCTTATTTTTCAAAAGTTACAGAGGCATTAAATACGGCAATTTTAAAAAAAGGTTATACACCCGTTTTAAAAATAAGTTCTGCAGACGATGAAATTTCCACCTTAATTTCATTCGTTCAAGAAGGCTGTGTAGGGGTTATATCGTTTTTTAAAAATAAAAATACTGAAATCATTGATATTTACAACAGGCTTCCTATTCCTTGTGTTTTTATTTCTTCTTCCGTCCCTATTGAAAACGCATGTTGCGTACACTCCGACAATTATTCGGCAGGAAAACAAGCGGCAAAGCATTTGCTTGAATTCGGATATGAAAAACTTTTTTTATGCGGAATAACAAAAGCCCCGTCGCTTAGATTCTCGGGATTTATTGATTATTTGAAATCAAAGGAAATACAGTTCTGCGACGAACAATTTTTACTTTATAATATGGTTGACACTTTTGCAAATAGCCATATACTTGCCGAAATAAAAAAATCTGCCCCACAAAGAGTTGGTATTTTTTGCTACCACGACTTAATTGCCGAGAATATTTTTAACTTGTTAAGACACAACAATATAGGCGTTCCCAACCAAGTTGGGCTTATAGGTTACGACCAGTTGGATACGGTTATTCCTATTTCTTCAAATTTAACTACTTTCTATTATTCGTTTACAGATATTGCAAATTCTGCAATTAACCTTTTAATTAACAATATAAAGACGCTAAAACCGGTAAAAACGACTATTAAAGAAAAAACAGTTCTTTACATCCGTTCAACGACGTCAAAAGTATAATTCACCAAAAACTAAAACCGATTACTTTGTTTGGCAATAGTAATCGGTTTTTTATCTAATAATCGACTTATAGGGCGCTTTTTATATTTTTACTCGCTCCCCTTTATATATGCTTTCATAACAAGCATTTATAACTTGCATCGTCTTTTTATGCTTTTCAAGAGATATCCATAAATCTTCTTGTTTATTATTCCGTAGGTTTTTAGCAACGCTTTCCATAAACGAAACTCTTGGATTTAATAAGTCATAAAACCTAGGATTTACCCTATATTCAAAATCTTCAAAACGAAGTTGTTCAGTCGTGTTTGGGTTGTACAAGTCGCTTATTAGCGAGCCTTTAGTTCCACAAACGGAAAGTCCTACTTGTACGGCTTCGGGGTAATGGCTTAACCTATCTTTATTACTGTCAAGATTGAACTGCTTAATTTCTCTATTTGCAAACGATGGGTCAAGCGAAATTATAGTTCCGTTTTTAAGTTTACCTATTACGTAAACCAAATCTTCAACTAACGCTTCTTCTCTCATACTTGGAGCAGTTTCAGCATAGACAGAATCAAACTCTAAATCAGTGATATATCTTATCAAATCAAACACGTGGGGATGGTCGGTTAAAGCACCTCCCCTAAACTTTTCCGCATTAGGATACAACTGAAGACGTTTTCCATAACTTTTTTCAGGGATATTCATCCAAGGAAGCCACCACATAGGAAAATGTGAATAATTATATGCGGTAATAGACGTTATTTCGCCAAGTTCACCACTATTAATAATTTCTTTAATTCTTTCAACGGTTGCAAACCATCTCATTTCAAGTTCAATATAAATCTTAACACCCGATTCTTTTTCCAACCGCAACATTTCATCATACTCTTCCATATCAAGCGTAGGGATTTTCATCATTATTACGTTTATTCCACGTTCTGCACATAACTTATATTGTTTAAAATGCTCGCTATTTTCAGCCCCGCATATACAAAGTTCAATCTCGGGATGACTGTCAAGCATTTCTTCATCACTATAATAATGCGGATACTTATCAAAAAAAGTTGAATCGTGATAACTTTCTTCTATCAATACTTTCGACTCTTTATCAAATGAAACCGCGATTAGTTCATAATATGGACTCGACTTTACAACGTCAAAAATACCCATAACATGGGAATTTTTGAATCCCATAATTGCAATTTTTATAGGACGAAACTTTTTCATATTTTACTCCTTAAAAAGTGATACTTTTGGCTTAACAACTCGTCACCAAAATTATATCACGCAAATTCAACTGTAATTTCGTTAATATCTTTTATCTTTCTTCTATCAATCACGTAAGAATTTTCCTTCGCAAGAACTTTTTTACCATTAATAGACACCTCTTTAACCGTTGAGCCAAAACCTACGTAAGTAATATTTAACGTTTTTCCGTTATAATTAAACTTTACGTTTGAATTCTTATATCTTTTAGGAATACAAGGTTTTATCTTGATACCATCCATCGTAAACTTCAAACCAAAAGTAAATTCGTATAAAATTCTGAATAACGTTGCAACGCTTCCAGTTAAAAAAGAAAAACCACTACGTCCACAAAAATATGGAACTAAATGATAAACGTTTGTTATTGCATAAGGCGCCGAACAACACCTATCTTCACTATGAATTTCGCTATTAAAAGGAAATATACAATTCAATATATCAAGCAACGTATTATAATCACCTATGCTTGCCGCCGCCATTGCCATAAACCCTTGTGAACCATGGCTATATACACTTGCGTTTTCGCAAAAATACGGAAGAAAATCTCCTGTTCCCATCTTCCCTATTTTTTCTATTTTTTTCTCACCCATAGGATAAGTAAATAATTTATATCCGTTGCTCGTTCTTAATTTCTTATAATTTTCTACAATCTTTTCTTCCTTTCCCTTTGCTACGCCTGACATAATCGCAAAAGCGTTGGTTGGAACGAAAAATCTCTCTTTACCGTCTGGATCATTACTCGAAAATATCCACTCTCCGTTATCAGTAAATACCCCGTTATAAAAACCTTTTTCATTAAAACATTCATTGACGTTTTTAGTAAGTTTATTTATAACGTTTTTATAATATTGCTCATCAATATCTTTCCCAAACTTATTTGCAATCTCAATAAAATGATTGATGCAAATAATAAGTTGACAAGATACCATAACCCCCTCTCCACGGCCGTTCATACCAACACCATAAAGACAATCAAGCCAATCTCCACCGTGCATTTTAATCAATCCATGCTCACCGATGTTCTCTTCTAATAAATAATAGTTTATTGCTTTTTCTAAATGGGTAAACCCGTCTTCTAATTGTTCACTATCAAAATACCGATATTTTTCCATTAACACAGAAAAATCTTCGCTATACGCCAAATAATTATAAAGAAAATCAATAAAAACACAGGCAGAGTCGATATAATCTCTTAAATCGTATTTACCTCCGTCAACTGTTGGTATTTGTCTTGGAAACCATCCGTTAGATTTTTGTTTTGATAAAAGATTACGAATGGTATCTTTACACGCACCAATATCATAATTTATATAACTATAAAAATCGGTTGAGCAGTCTCTTACTCCTCTCATTCCCGTAGGCCAGCCCCTATCAAGAGAAATAACCCAATCAAGTTCAAGAGGTAAAAACCCATTTACGAAACTATTAAAAGTTTCGTCTTCTGTTTTAACGCTATTAACGGAAATCAATTTTTTGTATTTTTCTCTGACTTTATCCAACTCTATTTCTAGATTTTTTTCGTCTAGATATTCCTTTGATTTTAACGTTACACAATCAAAATCTTCTTCATTGCTAGCAGAGAATATTTGCGTAAACTTATAACTTTCTTTACTTTTCAAACTTGCAGTCATTGTTCCGCTATAACATTGTTCAAAAGCGTATAACTCATCTGCGTTATCCTTTGAAAAAGCCAAAGGAAGTATTGAATAATTTTTAGTAACTGAAACTAATCTTTCTCTACTTATATTTCTAGATTCAAGAGGTTTATTGAACAAACATGAGAACACTCTTCTTTCTTCAACTTTACCATTTACACTATATCTTATCGTTGCAAACCCATCGTCTATCAATTTAGTTTTTGTATACCACTCTGGTTTATCCCAAGGAGCCATTAATAAATCATTAACGTAAGGGTAAACTGTTGGACAAATTTTGATTTGTTTTACTCCGCCACTATTATTGATTATTTCCGTCGAAACAAAGAATCTCGCTTCGTTTTCACTAATTGCCACTTCTGTTTTTACTACAATATCTTGAAAAAATAGCGTATATACCGCTTTCTCTGGCAAGAACTCTATTTTTAAATTTGATGCTGAAAACACGTCGAAATTATGATAAACTTTCCCGTCAACCTCAAAATAATTAATTATTGGTGAAAACTGTTCTCTTTTTTCTCTTTTAACTAGAACAATACCAGCAGGGGCGTCCATTTGTGCGCTTTGAATTCCATACTGGTCAACTTTAACTAAAACGTTATGATTTTTGTAAATATATTCATAGGCTCCGTATTGCGGTAATTTATTTATTGTGTAACCACCTAATTTATTTTCAAAAGTTCCGTATTTCATTTTATATCCCTACTAAAATTAAATCGTTTGTATTTATAGAAGAATTATTTCTTTCGCTAAAAGTTTCATCTATTCAAAGGCAATGCAGTCGTTTTTAGTCCGACTCGTAACCAATTGAAGAAGTTTAAAACACAATTCGCAATCTATACTTTCCCTCTTTGAATTGCGAATAATCACCGAGCAAATCCCACCATCCTATTACACGTCAAAAGTGACGCTTCTTTCGCAATAACTAGATTCATATACTGCATTAATATAGGCTATAAGTTGATTTTCACGATTTTTTAACCATTTTAAATCAATCTTACCAGTAAGCATTTTATATACGGCTACTGCAATGTTTGCGTCGCGTAAAGAAAGCCCGTACAACTCTTTAATTGCATCATTATAAGAATATGGCTCTTTTTTGTCCGTAAACAAATATACAGATTGCGGTCTTATGTTAGTGGAAACAACACGCGTTGATTCCATACCCTCCCTTCCCCAAACGGTATGTCTAGTTTGTTCTTCTGTGCCGATGGGGAGAGTCGCACCAAGTTCTAACAAAGCAACTTTTTGATTAAACATTTTTAATATCACGTTAACCGCATTTGTATTGTGAAAGGCGGTTAATTTTTTTATTTTAGAATCCAAAACCCATTCAGCGCAGTCAATTTCCTTATACAAAAAATTACCTATACCGTAAATTTTCTCTATTTGTCCATTTATTTTAACACTACACGACCCCCCTATGTTATATACGCCGTTTCGCATTACGGCTTGCACTTGAGGATCTTCACGCCAATAAAAAATAGGATAAATTTTCGTGCCAATTTTTAATTTTGGAGTATAATCATTTTCAGTTTTTGGTAAAATTTCCCAATTTTCATCAACCTTTTCTTGAAAAGTTTCAATCAGCCTATTTACGCCTTCTTCTACACTTACTGTTTTTCTCATACAATCACTTTGCACTAAACGTTTTCCGTTGTAAACGACGTTTGAACAGTTTGATACGTCATATTCTTTCAAATTTTCAGTATTCACTATTTTAACGCCTTTAAACGCAATATTTCTAAATTTTTCTTTATCTTTTTCAAATCCGTTTACGTAAATATACGAATCCACGTCAACGTAGCCAAACCCAGGGTCGTCACTAGTATATTCAATAATTACGTTTTCAAGCCTTATATCACTAATTTCGGTCAAAGAATTTGCCCCTTCACCATCATCATTATATCCAATTTGTCTAATAGTTACCCTTGAAATTTTGCTATTTAAAACTTCTACGTCTTTTATATAACCACCGCGTTTTTCGGTCGTTTTAATATGTAAGCCTAAATATGTTCCTGTAAAATCGCAGTCCCAAAATCTAACTTTTTCTACTCCACCTGAAATTTCACTGCCGATTGCTATACCGTGGCTATAACCTATTTCTGCCCTACACGAAAATATATCTATATTTTTACAAGGGATATTCAAAACGTTTCCTTCGGGATTTTTACCCGATTTTATAGCAATACAATCGTCGCCAGTATCAAATACACTGTCGAAAATTACGCAATTTTCAGATGAGTCTGGGTCCCAACCGTCCCCGTTCCAAATTCCTGTTGAAAAAATGTTACAACCACACGTAACTATATCTTTTGAATAAATAAAATGCAAATTCCAAGACGGGGAATTACCGAGATTTAATCCGTCTATAACTACGTTTTTACCATTACTTACGTTTATAAGTCGTCCCCTTTCTCTGTGGTCGGTTTTACTTTCTAAATTTGATTGATAATCTACTAATTTTGCTCTTTTTTCTTTTTCAGTATCTCCATATATACCGCAAACGTTACATAAAAGATTAAACCCACCGCCAACTATTGAGCCTTTGCCATGGATTTTAACGTTTTCGACCGTTATTTCGCCCGTATTTTTAAGTTCTCCAACGTTTATAAGCGACTGGTAAGCAAATCTTTCAATTCCCTCAAACCTACTCCAAATCTTTGGGAGATAATCTTTGGGATTTTCGCTACCCCGTAAAATAGCACCTTCTTCCAAATACAGTTCAGTATTCGACTTTATTTTTAACCCACCGCAAAGGAACACACCTTTAGGTATAACAACCCTTTCTTCATCAGTACAATCGTCTAGTGCTTTTTGAATTGCCAAGGTGTTTAACGTTGCTCCGTCGCCAATAGCGTTATACGGACTTTTCGACACGTCAACAGTTCGCTTTACCTTTTCCGTCTTGAAAATTTCCTTGCCTATTAATACGGTGTTTTTTTCATTTATTAGACTTATAGATATTTCATATTCGGTGTTAGGGGTTAAACCGCTAATTCTACAAAAAGTTTTGTCTATAAGGCAAATTGTCTTTCCATTTAAAGATATAGAATATTCTCCCGATAATTTTACTGGATACCAGAAAACAACGATTTCATTTTCATAACAAAACGCTTTCATTCGCTACGCCCACCTATAATTATGGTATTATAATTATAAAGTATCGGTTTTAGCGTTTTCAAGGTCAAATGGACAAAATAAGTATATATTTTTAAAAATTATATAATTTTTCGTGTTCACACTTAAAAAACGATTTAATCTAGTTTCTTTCCTATATTATACCAAATATACAACTAAAAATAAAGAAAAATTTTTTTATTTTTTATTTTAGTGTAAAAAGGCTAAATTTTAAAGACTTTTCTCTCACGCAATGCTAATAATCGACCTATAGACGCATTTTTATAAGAAAAAGGTACGGCTACCGAAAGTTCGGTAGCCGTTTTTCTTTTTTAGTATAAAGATACGAATTTTCCTTTGTTCG
>JAFVUV010000022.1 GCA_017502525.1 Clostridia bacterium | reverse complement strand
CGCACAGGCGAAAGTCCCTTTGCTTGCACCATGGAAAGTCCATACCACAAAAGTGGTGTGGACTTTTTGTATAGTATAAAAAGGGACTTGAATTAAGGAGAAAATTGCGATATGCAATTTCCCGTTAGGGTAAACAGTGGACCCCCACTGTTTATCGGGTATGGTCGCACAGGCGAAAGTCCCTTTGCTCGCACCACGGAAAGTCCATACCACAAAAGTGGTGTGGACTTTTTGCATAGTGTAAAAGGGACTTGAATTAAGGGGGAGGACCATTAAACGCTTAGAAAAAAACAAAAGCGTGGGCGGAGCAACGGTAAAGTTGCTCCGCCCACATTAGTTAAGTAAAAGAATTGTGAAATTAGATTTAATCTACGTTCACGCCTTTTTTGAAAAGTTTATTGCTATAATAGCAGAAAAAGATTGTTTCGGCAACGTATCCAACGCTAATTACTATAATCGTGCATAAAAGTGCGCCTTGCGAAATTTGTTCTGCAAACAGCCCGGCTAAATTGCCACTTAGTGCGCAAACTATAACGCTTAAAACTATATTGATGACGCTTATTGCGGTATAATAAATAAACATCCAAATCAAGCCGTAAAGTATTCGTTTTTCGTTATAAGTATTGGCCTTGATTATTGCCGTAAAAGCCATTGCGATAAGCGCGCAAGTTTGTATAAAAAGAAGAGTTACTAAAACTGCAACGAAACCTCCTGCCGACATATTAAAGCTTGCAACCGTCATTTCTATAAAACCTTTCAACCCGGTCATAAACTCAGGACTGTAAAAGATTATAAACAAACTTAAAATGCAAACCACAACGCTAATTATTATAACCAAAAGAGACGATATCAATTTTGAAAAAAGCAGTTGCGTTTTACTTACGGGTAGGGTGTGGGTTAAATAACTTTCGTCTTTAAAAAAGTTTGAAATAAACGTTCCTAAAATATGAACGAAAGTATTTACTAAAACGTTTACAATTCCCGCAAAAGTGCAACCTTCTAAAATTTTGCCGATTATAAGCACGAACTGAATTTTATTGCCCAAATTTACTAAACGCGTAAGGCCTGCAAGCACAACGGTTATTGCGTACATATAAACTAATATTCTAGTCATACGCTTAAAGTCGTATTTTAACAATTTTTTAAGCATTATACAGTCCTCCTAAAAATCTCGTCAATAGAAGCGTTTTGTTCTTCCCTTAATTCTTCGGCATCGCGGTTAAGAATAATTTTGCCGTTATCGATAAACACGACTTGGTCAATTATTTTTTCTACGTCGCTAATTAAGTGAGTGGTAATTAAAATAGAAGATTCTTCGCCAAAATTTTTAAGTATGGTTTGCATAATATAGTCGCGCGTAGACGGGTCAACGCCACCTAAAGGTTCGTCAAGAACGTAAAGAGAAGCACGTCTACTCATAACTAAAACCAACTGGATTTTTTCCTTCATCCCTTTGCTCATTTTGGCTAACCTTGCATTTAAGTCAAGGCCTAAATCGTTTAAAAGGTCTTGCGCTTTTTCTCTATCAAAGTCTGAGTAAAAATCTTCAAAAAAATCGAAAGTTTGTTTTACAGTCAACGTGGGATTAAGATAGGTTCTTTCGGGCAAGAAAGAAACTAGCGCTTTAGTTTTGGTGCTAACTTTTTGTCCACAAATCAAAATTTCGCCTTGGTCAACGGTCAATAAATCGTTAATCATTTTAAGAATAGTGGTTTTTCCACTACCATTTTTGCCCAAAAGTCCAACGATTTTACCTTTGGGTACGCTAAAACTTACGTCGTCAACGACCTTTTTGTCGCCAAAACTTTTGCTAACGTTTTTAACGCTAAGTAAGTCAGTCATATATTACTCCTTTTCGTTTAATTTTTTAATTATTTCACTTTTGTCAAGTCCTAATTCCGCCATTGAACAACAAAATTCATTTAGTTTTTGCTCAATCGTTCGTTCGGTTTCCCTTTTTATTGCACTTTCGTCAAGAGTAACGAATTTGCCGTTAGTTCTTTCGGTAAAAATCAGCCCTAAACTTTCAAGTTCAGCAAGCGCTTTTTGGACGGTGTTGGGGTTTACCGAATATTGCAACGACAAATCTCTTACCGACGGCAGTTTTTGCCCAGGAACTAATTCTTTTCTTATTATTTGCAATTTTATACGTTCTATAATTTGCAAATAAATAGGCACGTTTCCATTAAAATTAAATCCCATAATTTCTCCAACTGTATTACTTAACTAACACAATGATACAATAATAAAAAATAAAAGTCAAGAAATATTGTGAAATTTTACTAAATTATTTTTAAGAGTGCCGAGATAATCTCTTTACATATTAAGCCAAAAAAGTTCAAACCGTCTTATTGTGCAAAAACGCAAGCCTTTATTATAAAGCGTTTTACTTGAAAAGGAGGGGGGAGTATGGTATTATTTTTATAATGATTAAACGAGCATACCCTCATCCTAAAAGTTTTAGATAAAACTACGCCCCGTCACAATTTTGTGGCGGGGCGTAGTTTTTATTTATGCGGTTATAGGTGTTATGCATTTGCCTGTCAGCGCGTCTTGAAACATCATCCAATACCCATCCCCGCAAATATTAAAAATAGATAGGGGGATAAAGGTACAGCATCCTTTTAATTCTTTGGGCGGTTCGGGTGAATATTTGCCAGGAACACCGTAACAAATATATTTTTCTAAGTGGTCTTCTTTAATTAAGCCTACAACGTAAAACTTGTCGCTAGAATAATTGATTTTCACAAAACTGCTTTCGCAAAAAATTTTTTCAAGCGCGTCCTCGGTTGGGAATTTATTAAATAACGCCGTCAATTCTTTTTTTACGGTTTGGTAGTAGGATTTGTTGGTTTTAGTCGTTTTGCGCTTATTGCCGTCTGTTTCATCTTGAACGCTGTAACTGCCTTGGCTGTTTTTAATCGTTTCAGTTTTGCTCTCGTTAAAAGGCAGGTCATTTTCAAACTGTAAATTTCCACAATCTATCTCCTCAAAAGTTTTAAGTCGCTCGTCAAATATAAATTCTTGTTCTTTATCAAAGTAGTTTTCGGTTGCTACCGCTTCGTCGTCGTATTGATTTTGTGGCGTTTCATCTTTTGGCGAAAGGTTTTCTTGCTGAGTGATATCGGGCTTTTCGTATAAAGATTTGGGGGCGCTTTCCAAAGTCGGCGTGGGGGTGGGTTTAAGTTCTGTTTTCTTTCGGTTTTTATTTTTCTTTACTTCTAAAAAGTATTCGGCAACCGTTTTTTTGAACTGTTCTTTAGTATAGTTAAAAGATTGTTCACGCGCAAACGCCACGGTTATGGGGATATCGTCTCTTACTGTACAAATGCCAACGGCGACGCCTTTATCGGTGCTAGGTTCTTTGTTAAAATATAAACCTGATGCGCGTGTGTCTTTTCCTAAATTAAACGCGTGTAAACAAGCGTTGCTATCTACCACGAATAAATAATACTCCCCGTCGGTAGGAGTGCAGTTTAGCGTGGTTAAATGAAGCGTGCTAACGCCGTATTCTTTTTCAATTCTACAAATTGCGCTGAGCGGTTTGTTTTTTAAAGAGCAATGGTTTTCGGTTTGTTTTAAAATTAGCACCCTTTTTTCATATTCCATAATATAATAATCCGTTTTACCGTTTTTTTATAATATATATGTTTTAAGAATAAAAAAAAGAAATGAAGTTATCGAAAACGCGTTTAATTTGTCAAAAATATCAATTAAAATTTGCACGGAATAAAAATAGTTTTTACTGCAAAAAAATTTTTGCGAAAACTTAAACTTTGTCTTTACATTTGACAAAAACTATGATACAATTTATTATGCGATACGGTAAAAATTTATACAAATGGAAGCTTGTGGAAAGCAAAGCAAACTTTCTATCGAGCAAAGCGACCTTTCTTTTAATAATTTATAAGTGTTGTTTCATACCGCGTTATGAATAAGTTTTTGCCGTTTGAATATTATACATTATATAATATAAATTAAAGAGTAAAAAACTCGGAGTAAACCGAGAACACATAAGGAGAATTAATATGACGACTAACAAGAAAGTAATTGATTTTATCAATGAAACCAAAGCGCTCTGTCAGCCGGACAATATCGTTTGGATTGACGGTAGTGAAGCTCAGCTTGAAGCTTTGAGAGAACAGGCTGTTAAAGAAAATATTCTTATCAAACTCAACCAAGAAAAATTACCTGGTTGTTATTTGCACCGCACCACGGTTAACGACGTTGCGCGCGTTGAAGGAAGAACTTTCATCTGCTCTAAGAAGAAAGAAGACTCTGCTCCCATCAACAACTGGATGGAAACCGGCGAAGCTATGAACCTTATGAACGACTTATTCAAAGGCGTTATGAAAGGCAGAACTATGTACGTTATCCCTTATTCAATGGGTGCTGTTGGTAGTAAGTTCTCTAAAATCGGTATCGAACTTACAGACTCTGTTTACGTTGTTCTTAACATGGCTATTATGACCAGAGTAGGCAAAGCAGTTATCGACGCGTTAGGCGACGGCGACTTCATTAAAGGCTTGCACTCTTACGCAGAACTTTCTGAAGAAAAGAGATACATTATGCACTTCCCCGAAGAAAACACCATTATGAGTATCAACTCTAACTACGGTGGTAACGTTCTTCTCGGTAAAAAATGTTTCGCACTTCGTATCGCATCGTTCCTTGGTAAGAACGAAGGTTGGATGGCTGAACACATGCTTATTCTTGGAATCACCAATCCTAAGGGCGAAAAGAAATATATCGCTGCTGCGTTCCCGTCTGCTTGTGGTAAAACCAACCTTGCAATGCTTATTCCGCCAAAGGCTTACCTTGAAAAAGGATATAAGATTGAATGCGTAGGCGACGATATCGCTTGGATTAGAGTTGGCGAAGACGGAAGACTTTGGGCAGTTAACCCCGAAAACGGATTCTTCGGCGTTGCTCCTGGAACTAACGTTAAATCTAACCCCAACGCACTTTACTCTACAATGAAAAACACCATCTTCACCAACGTTGTTCAAAATCTTGACGACAACACTGTTTGGTGGGAAGGTCTTGATAAAAATCCGCCTAAGAACGCTATCGACTGGAAAGGCAATCCCTGGAACGGCGATATGAAAGATGCTGACGGAAAGGCTATCAAGGGCGCTCACCCCAACAGCCGTTTCACCGCACCTGCTATCAACTGTCCTTGCATTTCTGACCAATTTGAAGCACCTAACGGCGTTCCGCTATCTGCAATCGTATTCGGTGGTAGACGTGCTAAGACCGCACCGCTAGTATATCAATCAAAAGATTGGAACAACGGTGTATTCGTAGGTTCTATTATGGCTAGTGAAACCACTGCTGCTGCAACCGGTGCTGTTGGCGTAGTTCGTCGTGACCCGATGGCTATGAGACCGTTCGTTGGTTACAACATGGGCGACTACTTCAAACATTGGATTGAAATGGGCGACAAGATTGCTAACAAACCCAAGATTTTCAACGTAAACTGGTTCAGAACTGATGACGAAGGCAACTTCATTTGGCCGGGATTTGGCGACAACATGCGCGTTCTCGATTGGATTATCGACCGTTGCGAAGACAAAGTTGACGCTGTTGAAACTGCTATCGGTTACGTTCCTAAGGCTGAAGACATCAATATCGAAGGTTTAGAAGACGTTACTCTCGACACCATCAAAGAACTTCTTACAGTTGACGTAGAAAACTGGAAGAAAGAGGCTGACGGCATTGAACAATTCTACGGCGAACTCACCAGGGTTCCTGAAGAACTCAAAGAAGAACTTGCTAAACTTAAAGCAAATCTTAACAAATAATTTTAATTTAAGTTAAAATTTTATACCGCCCGCAAAATTGCGGGCGGTACTTTATAAATTATCGTGCAAATTAAACCATTTTATTGACAATAAAAAGATATAGTGTTATAATGCAAATATAATTACGACAATTTTGGAGGAGTTAACAATGAAACATATTAAAACAATCGAAACTCGTAACCTTTGCGAAAGCGCAAAGAACGGTGGTTGCGGTGAATGCCAAACTTCTTGTCAATCTGCTTGCAAGACTAGTTGCGGTATCGCTAACCAAAAGTGCGAAAACACTAAGGACAGCAAGGAAAACTAATTGAAATCCTAAAATACCGCCGATTTCGGCGGTATTTTTATTTGCTTATTACGTCTTTTTTGTTTAGTTGACAGACTTAAAGACGTAGCGTTTTTTTATTTTTTACTTAATTTAGGCGCGGGTTAATCGCGCTGTTTTTAGAGGAATTTATGGTACATCAATATCAACTTGGCGGTTACAATATAGTGCTTGACGTTTGCTCGGGTTCGGTTCACGCGGTGGATGAAGTCGCGTATGAAATTATAAAAATTTTTGAGAATAACGATAAGCAAAGCGTTATTGACGCTGTTTGTCAAAAATTTAATAATCGTTCGGATATAACTGAAAACGACGTTATGGAGTGTTACGAGCAGGTTGAAGAATTGAAAAACACGGGCAAACTTTTTGCACCCGATACTTTTCAATCAATGGCTGGCAAGTTAAAACAAAAAACTTCGGGCGTTATAAAAGCACTTTGTATGCATATTGCGCACACTTGCAACCTAAACTGTTCGTATTGTTTTGCAAGCCAAGGCAAATATCACGGCGAACGTGCGGTTATGAGTTTTGAAGTGGGTAAACGCGCACTTGATTTTTTGGTGGAAAACTCTGGAACGCGCCGTAATTTAGAAGTGGATTTCTTCGGTGGAGAACCGCTTATGAATTTTGAAGTGGTTAAACAGTTGGTTGCTTACGCGCGCAGTATCGAAAAGGAAAAGAACAAAAATTTCCGCTTTACTTTAACCACTAACGGTATGCTTATAGACGACGAAGTTATTGAGTTTGCTAATAAAGAATGTTCAAACGTAGTTTTGAGTTTGGACGGCAGAAAAGAAATTCACGACCGTTTCCGTGTCGATTATAACGGTCAGGGTAGTTTTGATAAAATAGTTCCCAAATTCCAAAAATTAGTAAAGGCGCGCGACGGTAAAAATTACTATATGCGCGGTACGTTTACGCACGCTAATCCCGACTTTTTAGAAGATATAAAAGTTATGCTCGATTTAGGGTTTAACGAACTTTCTATGGAGCCTGTGGTCTGTGCATCAGGTGACCCTGGCGAACTTACTCCTAGCGATTTAGAAATAGTTAAAGAACAGTACGAACGCTTAGCCGAACTTATGATAGAGCGCGAAAAGGAAGGCAAACCCTTCACTTTCTATCATTATATGATTGATTTAACGGGTGGACCGTGCATCTATAAGCGAATTTCGGGGTGCGGGTCAGGTACGGAATATATGGCGGTTACGCCTTGGGGAGATTTATATCCTTGCCATCAATTTGTCGGCGAAGAAAAATTTAAACTCGGCGATATTTATAACGGCGTTACAAATAAAAAAGTTCAATGTGAATTTGGCGATTGCAACGTTTACGCTAGAGAAGACTGTAAAGATTGTTGGGCAAAATTATATTGCTCGGGCGGTTGCGCGGCAAACGCTTATCACGCAACGGGTTCGGTTAAAGGCGTATATAAGAGCGGTTGTGAACTGTTTAGAAAGCGTATGGAATGCGCGATAATGGTCGCTGTGGATAAAGCGCTTAAAGGGAATAGTTAATGAAAACCCCCGTTTATGATTTTGCAAAAAACTACGCAAAAGAAAATCCTTTGCGTTTACATATGCCTGGGCATAAAGGCAAGTCGGTTTTGGAGATTGAACCTTTTGACTTAACCGAAGTTAGCGGGGCGGACGACTTGTATGCGTCAAGTGGTATTATTGAAGAGAGTAGGCTTAACGCGTGTTCGATTTATGGTGCAGAAACGTATTTCGTTACCGAAGGCAGTTCCCAAAGCATAAAGGCTATGCTGTATTTAGCAAGCAAGGGAAATCACGGTAAAAAAATTCTAGCAGGCAGAAACGCTCACAAATCGTTTATTAGTGGCGTTGCATTGCTTGGTCTTTCAGTCGAGTGGTTGTATTCAGAAAAGGACGAAGGGTGTTTGAGTTGCACGCTCAGCGAAAGTCAAGTTGAAAGAGCAATTTTGGAACACGACCCTTTTGCCGTTTATATAACTTCGCCCGATTATTTGGGAAATCAAACGGATATAAAAGCCATATCCAAAGCGTGCAAAAAACACGGCGTGTTGCTTTTAGTGGATAACGCGCACGGCGCATACTTAAAATTTTTAAGTCCGTCTAGTCATCCTATCGATTTAGGTGCGGATATGTGTTGCGATTCGGCGCATAAAACCCTAAACGCTTTGACTGGTGCGGGCTATTTACATATAAACAACAATTTGCAGATTAATAAACAAAACGTTCATTTTGCGCTTTCGCTTTTCGGCTCGACTAGTCCGTCGTATTTAACGCTTATATCACTCGACCTGCTTAACGCTCAACTTGACGGTGAATATAAGAAAAACATAAATGAGTTTATCAAAACTGTCGATAAAGCAAAAGTTCGATTGAGTGAAAACGGATATACGCTTACCGGTAGTGAAAAACTTAAAATCACTATAAATGCTAAAAAATACGGATATACGGGAATTGAACTAAATAAAATTCTTGAAAGTAAAGGCATAATTTCGGAATTTTGCGACTCTGATTATTTGGTGTTTATGTTGACGCCTCAAATAGCGAAAGACGACGTGGATAAACTTATAAACGCGTTAGTTAGTGTTGATAAAAAGCCAGAGATTATTTGTTGCGCACCTAAACTTAACAAACCCCAAAAGGCTATGGAAATACGAAGTGCGGTGCTACAAAGTAGCGTTGTTTTACCGGTAGAGTTATGTGAAAATAGAGTGCTTTCCGAAACTTCGGTTTCGTGTCCGCCTGCCGTTCCGATAGTTGTTAGCGGAGAAGTTATAGATAAAAAGGCGATAGAGTGCTTAAAATATTACGGCGTAAAAAAGTGCGCGGTAATTGAATAAATTTTAAAAATACGGTTGATTTTTAAAGGAATATAGAGTATCTTAATAATATGATTTACAATAACGTGTTAGAAGCAATCGGGCACACCCCGATAATTAAATTAAATAAGATTTCAGAAAAAGGATGCGCCGATATTTTGGTTAAGTTTGAAGGGCTTAACGTCGGTGGGTCTATTAAAACGCGCACAGCGTTCAATATGATTAGCGAAGCGGAGAAGAAAGGGCTTATAAACAAAGATACCGTTATCGTTGAGCCAACTAGCGGAAACCAAGGTATAGGGCTTGCATTAGTCGGTGCGGTTAAAGGTTATAAAACCGTTATAATTATGCCTGACTCGGTTAGTGAAGAAAGACGAAAACTAGTTCGCCATTACGGAGCGGAAGTCGTTTTAATGCACGACGATGGAAATATAGGCGATTGTATTGACAGATGCTTAAAGCACGCGCTTAAAATGGCAAAAGAAAATCCAAACGTTTACGTTCCGCAACAGTTTGAAAACCCTGCAAACCCCACGGTGCATCGTCATCATACGGGGCTAGAGATTTTAGAGCAAGTTGCAGGACCTATTCACGGATTTTGTTCGGGTATAGGTACGGGCGGAACTATTACGGGTATAGGCGAAGTCTTAAAAGCACAAAACCCCGATATTAAAATTTGGGCGGTTGAGCCTGAAAACGCTGCTATTTTAGCTGGCGGTACTATCGGCTCTCATATTCAAATGGGTATAGGAGACGGTCTTATCCCACCCGTATTGAACTGCGAAATTTACGAAAAGATTTGTATTGTCAGCGACGAAGAGGCGTTGCAAACTTCAAAAGACCTTGCGCGTTTAGAAGGCATTATGTGTGGAATTTCGTCAGGGACTAACGTGGCGGCGGCAAGAAAACTTGCAAGAGAACTTGGCGAAGGAAAAACGGTTGTAACCGTTCTTCCCGATACTGCGGAAAGATATTTTTCCACACCACTTTTTGACGGAGAGTAATGCTCTTGCTAAAGACGTAAGATAATTAAAAAAACAATAAAAACATTAGTCTTTTATCCCACGGCAACCGCCGTGGGATTTTATTTTATCGAGGGTTAAGGTTTAAAAATTTGTAGCGGTAGCATATTCGGACAAAGGTTAATCATAAGTTAATATTATGGAATTGACTTTTAACGAATTAAAAAAGCGGGACGTTATAAATATTGCCGACGGCAGATGCTTAGGCAGAATTACCGATTTAAAACTAAAATTCCCAGAAGGCGTGCTAATAGGTATTTTCGTGCCTGGTAGAAAAACCAAAAAAATATGTCGTTGGTTTGATAAATCCGAGGTTTTTATCGAAGAGAGAAAAATTATAAAAATAGGCGGGGACGTTATTTTAGTGGATATCAAGTGCGAAAATTCATCTGCACCAACAAAACAGTGCGTTCCGCTACCACCTTGCACCCCCAAACCTTGTCCGCCTAATTCGTGTTCGCAAAATTCTTATCAACAAAAATATTGTTCCTCTTCTAAGCCGACACGCCTAAATAGTGATTATGCCGATTTTGAGCGAGAGTTTTTAAGCGTTGATGACCAAAGGCTTTCTACCGACGATTATTGATGAAAAAAATTGACATAATTTGCAAATTATTTTAAAAACCCCCTTGAAATGTTGGGAGTTATGGTTTATAATACTATCAAGCGTTTTAAAAAAACGAATTTTTACCACGGAAATTTAAGGGGGACTAATATGGGTAAAATATTATCAAAAGATATCAGAAACGTTGCGATAATCGGTCACAGCGGTTCAGGCAAAACTTCACTTGCAGAAGCAATTTTATTTAACGGTAAAAGTATTGATAGACTAGGCAAAACTACCGAAAAAAATACCGTTATGGATTATGATGAACAAGAAATGCAAAGGGGAATATCTATTTCTCTTGCTTGTGCAAATACAATTTGGGCGGATACTAAAATCAATTTAGTGGACGTTCCAGGATTTTTTGATTTTGAAGGCGAATTTGAAAGCGCAATGCGTGCAGTTGGCTCGGCTGTTTTGGTTGCTGATGCGAACGGTCAAATTGCAGTTGGTGCTGAAAAAGCTATCGAATACTGTGTTCGCCGTCATATTCCGCTTATGATTTTCGTAAACGGAATTGATAAAGAAAATTCTAATTACGTTGCTACGGTTGAAGCGTTTAGACAAAAATACGGCAAAAAGATTTCGCCGACTCACTTGCCTATTATTCGCGATGGAAAAATGAAAGGTTACGTTTCAGTTATTTCTGGTAAAGCGTTTGAGTTTACTTCGGGCGGTAGAAACCCGATAGACGTGCCGGAAAATTTAGTGGACGAGCTTTCAATGCTTAAAGAAGCATTGACCGAGGCTGCTGCCGAAACTAGCGAAGTATTACTTGATAAATATCTTGCTGAAGGCGAGCTCACTAACGACGAAATAGTTGCGGGTGTTAGAAACGGTTTGTGCGTGGGTGATACTATTCCGATTATGGGCGGAAGCGCGTTGCAAAATATGGGCGTTATTAACCTTATGTACGAAATAGTCGACCTATTGCCGTCGCCTAACGAAAGGAGACCGGTTTTGGCATCTGATGACAAGGGCGAAATTCTTTCAATCACTTGTGATGAAACTAAACCTTTCTCTGCACAAGTATTTAAGACGGTTGCCGACCCGTTCGTTGGTAAACTTAATATGATTAGAGTATTTACCGGCTCATTGAAGAGCGGTATGACCGTGCTCAATGCAACTACCGGCGAAAAAGAACGTATCAATACGCTATACGTAATGAAAGGCAAAAAGCAAGAAGCAGTTGACGAGTTGAGCGCAGGCGATATCGGTGCAGTTAACAAACTCGTGAACACAAACACGGGCGACACGCTTTGCGACGAAGCGTTTAAGGTTAAATATTACGACATACCTTTCCCGACGCCTGTTTTAACGTTGAAGATTTCCGCAGCAAAGAGTGGCGAAGAAGATAAAGTGTTCCAAGGTCTTAACCGTTTGGCTGAAGAAGATTTGACCTTTAAGGTTGAAAAAGATAAAGAAACGGGCGAAATGGTTATTCGCGGTCAAGGAGAAACTCAACTTGACGTGCTTTGTAAAAAACTTAAAGCAAAATTCGGTTGTGAAGCAGTGCTTAGCGAGCCTAAGGTTGCATTTAAAGAAACCATCACGGGCAAGGCTGAAGCAGAAGGCAAACACAAAAAGCAAACGGGTGGCGCAGGTCAATACGGCGTTGTTAACATTAGATTTGAAGCGGGCGCGGCTGACGGTATGTTTGAATTCGTTGACGAAACGGTTGGCGGAGCAGTTCCCAAGCAGTTTATTCCCGCCGTTGAAAAAGGTTTGCGTGAAGCAATCACTAAAGGCGTGCTTGCAGGCTATCCGATGGTAAATTTAAAAGCAACGTTATTCGACGGTAAATATCACCCCGTTGACAGTAAAGAAGTTGCGTTTGTATCAGCGGCAAAACTTGCATATGACGACGCAATTCGCCGTGCTAAACCTGTAATTTTAGAGCCGGTTTACGCATATAAAATTACTGTGCCCGATAATTATACGGGTGAAATTTTGGGCGATATGAATAAACGCCGTGGTAGAATTTTAGGTATGGAAACGGTTGACGGCTTGCAAGAAATTTCAGCCGAAGCACCGCTTGTTGAAATGCTTAAATACGCAACCGATTTGCGTAGTATGACGCAAGGACGCGGTAAATTCACTCAAGAATTTTTACGTTATGAGGACGTTCCTTTCTCTGCGCAGGAAAAAATTATTGCAGAGGCAAATAAATAATCCCGCTACGTTAAGCGGATAGGAGTAAACAATGATACTAACAATATGCCCTAACCCTAGTATTGACTGCACGATTGAACTTGACAGTTTAAACGTGGGCATGCTTAACCGTATAGACAGCAAGGTTGAAACTTATTCGGGTAAGGCGCTAAACGTTGCCGTTGGTATTGCAAGGCTTAATGAAAAAAGTTTTTCAACCGGCTTTATGTTTGAAAACCACGGCAGAATGTTCGAACACGTTTTAGATAAAGAGAACGTTGGTTATAAGTTCATATACAGTTCGGGCAATGCAAGAACTAACTATAAAATTATAGATAAAAGGTCTATGCTAACTGAAATCAACGATAGGGGCGAAACGGTTTTAAGAGAAAAGCAAGAGCAATTAATTGACTTGATTAAAAACCTTGATTTCTCTTACGATATCGCCGTTATGAGCGGTAGTTTGCCTAGGGGTGTTGATTCAAGTTATTACGGCGAAGTTTTATCGGCTATACCAAAGGACGTAAAAGTAATAGTAGACACCGAAAAAAACAATATGCTATCAGCAATCGGCAGTAGAGAAATTTTTATGGCTAAACCCAACCAACGCGAACTTGAAAGTTTTGCAGGAGAAACGGTTATCGACCTTAAAGATATGATACGCGCCGCAACCAAATACATAGATAAAGGCGTAAAAAACGTTTTAGTTTCTTTAGGTGCGGACGGCGCGGTGCTTACCAACGGAACGGATAGTTATTATTGTAAAAGCGCGTCGGTTGCAGTAAACTCAACCGTTGGCGCGGGCGATTGTATGGTTGCTGCGGCGTGCGTTGGGTTACAAAACGGTGTGCCTATGCACGAACTGTTAAAAATGTCTGTTGCGGCAGGAACGGCGGCGGTTACCACTAGCGGAACTAACCTTTTCTATTACGATAAGTATAAGGAAATTTATTCAAAAATATATTCGCAAAAAATATAAATTTACAAATTAAAAAGTGGTTGATTTAATGTTTTAAAAATTGTATAATAGAGTGGAAATCTTATTTGATTACCACTCTATTATTCATGGCAAAATAAACTTAAAAACTAATAATTAAACAATATTTGAACTTTAAGAAAATATATTTTTCGACATTTTATTTCAAAACAAGACAAAAAAACCATTTGAATAATTAAAACAACGGCTTTTAAATTGAATTGCAATAGTAAAAAATTAGTTTTATTGCAATTAAAATTTTAAGGAGATTTTTTATGACAAGAGCTGATAATAACAACTACTTAATTTAGGAGACTTATGAAAAAATAATTGAGTTACGATTGGTATAAGTTAAGAAAATCAAAAACACTAAAGACAACGTTAATATTTTCAATATCGTTAGGACTATTATTAATTTTATTAGATTATATTTTATGGATAACAGATGGTCCACCGTGGTCATTAAGGTCGTTTTTAGAAATGTCTAGGTCGGATGGTATTGCAGAATTATGTGTTATAATTTTCGTTTCCTATTTTGCAACTAAGGATTATTCGGGTGGATACATAAAGAATATATATAAGTCAATGAATAAATTCAATTACATTTTTTCAAAGTACATATATTCTTTTTTGTTCGTAGTTGTGCTTGTAGTAGTAAAAATGGCATTTGCTTTAATTTTACATCTTCTTTTTGCAAACGAGTATATTTATAATCCATTAAAAGATTCTTTTACAATAGGGGAGTATATTGTTAACAGGTTAATATATATTGGACTTTTAACGGCGTTAAGTTCGCTTATAATTTTTCTTTCCACAATCGCAAAAAAAAGTTCAATCGTTTTAATATTCTTTTTAGCATACTTGATGTTTTTGTCATCAGCATTTTATTCGGTAATGAACATTTTTATGAAAACAGGTGTTGAGTTTGCAAACTATACTGTTTTTGGGAATATTCAAAGAATATACAACACTATGGGTAGTGTAGCGGATATTAAAAAAGCCGTTATTTGTATTGTGTCGTATTCTATAGTTTCCATTATTGGCAGTTGGGTTGTTTTGAAGAAAAAAAGTTATTAACGGGTAATATGATATGAAGATAATCAATTTAACTAAAAGATTTGGTGTTAAAAAAGTTTTATCCGATATAAATATAACCATACAAAAAGGTAAAATTTACGGATTAGTTGGTAATAACGGTGTAGGCAAAACAACGCTTTTGCGTTGCATCTGTGGTTTATTGAAATTTAATAGTGGTGAAATAATATTCGATGGCGACGGCGAAAAAACACGCATAGGCGCACTTATAGAAACACCTGGACTTTTTAAGGATATGACTGCTTTTGACAATTTAATGTTAAAAGCAAAAAGTATTGGATACGAACATAGCAAGCAAGAAATTTTGGAACTTTTAAGTTTTGTTGGACTTGGGGATATAGACAAAAAGAAAGTTGGCAAGTTCTCAATGGGTATGAAACAACGTTTAGGTATAGCGATGGCCCTGATTGGAAATCCCGAAGTTATTTTGTTAGATGAGCCAACAAACAGCTTAGACCCACAAGGCATAATGGAAATTAGAAATTTGATATTGAAAGTCAACGCAGAACGTGGAGTGACCATTATAGTTTCTAGTCACGCATTAGATGAATTATCAAAATATGCTACTGATTTCTTGTTTATGAAAAAAGGCAAAATAATCAAAGAAATGAAAGTTGAAGAACTTTTGTCACAAAGCACCAACTCATCTATTGATGAATATTATTTGAGCATAATAAACGAATAAGAAGAAAAAACAGCATAAACAGTCTGTCAAATGCGCAGACTGTTTTTGTATGCTTATAAAATCGGTCAAAAATTTTATCAAAGAATTTTCGTATAAAAGATTGACCACGGTTGCGGGGGCGTGGGTGTTTTTCTTTTTAACGTCCATTATTCCATTAGCCTTTTTGTTAGTAACAGCGTTCGGCGTGTTCGGGGTGGATTTATCGCTAGAATTAGTTTCTAGACTTCCCGAAGAATTTAGACCTGCCGGCGAAACCATAGTAAGTACGGCGGAAAGGGCGTCGAAAGGCGCAACCGTGTTGTTTGTGGGAACGGTTATTTTTTCTTGTTCTACCTTGCTTAATCAAATGTCTAAAGACGGCGATTTTATTTATGGACAAAAATCCAAAAACAAAAGGGGGATTTTGCGCAGAGTTTGGGCAATTTTGGCAATATTTACTCTATTTACAGTATTTTTAGTCGTTGCGTTTTTAACAGCGTTTGGCAATTCAATTTTTATTAGAGTTAAAACCTATGGAATTGAAAAATTACTAATAACTATACTTGCTTTTACTCTTATAATTACCGTTAGTTATATAATTATTATAATGTTAAACCGTTTTATCAGTCCCAAAAAACTAAAGTTTAAGCAAATCGCACTTGGTAGTTTGTGTTCGCTGTTTATAATCGTTTTAGGGACGATAGGTTTTACCGTTTACGTTAGGTTTTTTAATTCGTATAACGCGTTTTACGGCAGTCTTGCCGCGGTTATAGTTTTTTTATTGTGGGCGTATATTTTAATGATAGGGCTAGTAGTTGGCGCTATTATAAATTCTCACTCGGAAAAATATTTTAAGTAAAGTATTTTCGTTCTTTAACGCATAAACTTATTAAACGCAAAAAAATTAATAAAATTCTAAAGAAATTTAAAAAATACTTGACACGGATATTTTGGGGGAGTATAATAAAAACAATTTTAGAGGCAAAACGTTATGAAAATCAACAATTCTTATTTTTATTTTTATTTTAATAACAGATTTTCAATATCTCGATAGTAGTTACTATACGGAACGTTTTTGCGTGAGTTGAAATCAAGGCTTTGTAGTAATTACTGCAAAGCCTTTTTTATTAAACTGTTTTATTTGGTATTTATTAGGAGAAATTCTTATGATTATAGTTGTTAAAAATTCTTGTGACAAAAAGCAATACGAAAACCTTGTTGAGTGGGTTAAAGATTTAGGGCTAGACGTGCACGAAAGCCACGGACAAACGTCCACCGTATTAGGTCTAGTTGGCGATACTAGTAGAGTTGATATAGATTTAATATCTTCTCTTGATATCGTTGAACAAGTTCAACGCGTTCAAGAGCCGTATAAAAACGCAAACAGAAAATTCCACCCCGAAGACACCATCGTTGACGTAGGCGGGCACAAAATCGGCGGTGATAATTTTACCGTAATAGCTGGGCCCTGTTCGGTTGAATCCGAAAGTCAAATTATAGAAGTTGCTAAAGCTGTTAAAGCATCCGGCGCTAGTATGTTGCGCGGTGGGGCGTTTAAGCCCAGAACTTCGCCTTACGCTTTCCAAGGGCTTAAAGATTCGGGCATTGAACTATTGCTTAAAGCTAAGCAAGAAACGGGACTTCCTATCGTTACCGAACTTTTGAGCGTTAACCATTTAGATTTGTTTAGGGACGTTGACGTGATTCAAATAGGCGCAAGAAATATGCAAAACTTTGAACTCTTAAAAGAAGTAGGAAAGACGGGTAAACCTATTTTATTAAAGCGTGGTCTTGCAAACACTTTACAAGAACTGCTTATGAGTGCAGAGTATATTATGGCAGAAGGCGATTGTCAAGTTATACTTTGTGAAAGGGGCATTAGAACTTTTGAAACTATGACGAGAAATACGCTTGACCTTTCCGCCGTCCCCGTGCTTAAAGATAAAACGCACTTACCTATAATTATCGACCCAAGCCACGCTACCGGTATTGCAAAATTAGTTGAACCTATGTCGCTTGCGGCAGTCGGCGCAGGAACAGATGGTCTAATTATAGAAGTGCACAACGACCCCAAACGCGCATTGTGTGACGGCGCTCAGTCGCTTGACCCTATGCAGTTTAATACGCTTATGGGTAAAATTCAAACTATGCTTCCCATAGTTGGCAGAAAAAACGTTAATTAATCGGTTATGAAAATAGGTATTATTGGGCTGGGTTTAATAGGTGGTTCGCTCGGCAGAACGATTGTAAATAGAACTTCCGATACAGTTTACGCTTTTGATATAAGCAAAAAGGCTATGCTTGACGGCAAACTTTTATCGGCTTATCATAAACCGCTTGACAAACAAGATATTAGCGAACTTGACGTTGTATTCTTTTCATTATATCCCGACGCGTTAGAAGAGACTCTAAAAGAATATTGTCCAAAACTTAAAGACGGTTGTTTGGTTTGTGATTGTTGTGGTAACAAAAGGCGCGTTACCGAACAAATGAAAAACTTGTCTAAAAAGTTTCCAAACCTTGAGTTTATTAGTACTCACCCTATGGCGGGACGCGAATTTTCAGGGGTAAATCACTCTACGGCTACCTTGTTTGATAGGGCGTCTATGATTTTAGTGCCTGTAAAAGCCAGCCTTAAAACGACGGCGTGGCTAAAACAATACGCATTAGATTTGGGCTTTGGCGGGGTGGTTATGACGACCGCTGATAAACATGATGAAATAATTGCTTTTACTTCTCAACTTGCGCACTTGGTTTCAAGTTCTTATATTAAAAGTGATACGGCAGGGCAATTTATGGGCTTCTCTGCGGGTAGTTTTCGCGATATGACAAGGGTTGCAAGATTATCGCCTGAGATGTGGGCGCAACTAACAATTGACAATTCAGACTTTTTAGTTAGCGAAATTGAAAGTTTAATAGGCAGTTTAACCGAATATAAAACAGCACTAGAAAATAAAGATAAGGAAACAATGAAAAAATTACTCGCCGATGGAAACGAGAAAAAGCTTATTTCCGAAAAGATGAGAAGGAGCAAGAGTTAAATGCTTGATATGGAAAAAATTAAAAAAATAACCGTTAAAGCGTCGGGTGAATACGACGTTCTTATTGGTGAAGGCTTGTTGGATTTTTCGGGCGAGCTTATAAAAAACGTAGCAAGCCCAAATAAAATTGCGCTTATTTGCGACGACGTGGTAGATTATCTTTACTCTTCAAAAGTTATCCGTTCGCTTGAAAGGGCAAATTTTTCGGTCGTTAAATTCGTTTTCAAAAACGGAGAAAAGAGTAAAAACCTTAACACTTACGCACAAATCCTAAGTTTTCTCGCTCAAAATAAACTCACGCGTTCGGACTTAATAGTTGCCCTTGGCGGTGGTGTGGTCGGCGATTTGGCGGGATTTGTTGCATCTACTTATTTAAGGGGAATTAAATATATACAAATACCAACTACGCTTTTAGCACAAATTGATTCTTCGGTTGGCGGAAAAACGGCAGTTGACTTAGATGAAGGCAAGAATTTAGTTGGTGCGTTCTATCAACCGAGTTTAGTCCTTTGCGATATAACCGCCCTTTATACATTGCCACAAAAGGTTTTTAACGACGGTATGGGCGAAGTTGCAAAATACGCGGTGCTTGATGAAAAGGTTTATTCTTTAGTATCCGGAGATGTTTGCGACCTATTTAAACTCGTATACCTTTGTGTTGATTACAAGCGTAAAATAGTGGAAAAAGATGAGTTTGAAGGTGGACTAAGAAAACTTTTGAACCTTGGGCATACTTTAGCGCACGGCATTGAAAAGTTAAGCGGTTACACCGTAGCGCACGGCAAGGCGGTTGCGTTAGGCTTAATTCAAATTATGAAAAGCGCGTTAAAACGTAATTTTATCGACCAACAAACTTTCGATGGAATAATGAACGTTATCAATAAATGCGTTGGCGAAGTTGTTTTAGAATATTCACTTGAAGATATTTGCACCAACGCAACGACGGATAAGAAAATTAACGGGGACGAACTCACTTTGATTATGCCATACGGCATAGGCGATTGCCGTCCCGTAAAAATAAAAATCGACGACCTTTGGGGGTACTTAGCGTGAACGTTGTTTTAGGACCGTCAAGTTTATCGGGCGAAATAAACGCAATACCGTCAAAGTCTTACGCGCATAGAATAGCAATATGTAATTTTCTTGCGGGCAACGAACCTTCGGCAAAGTGCGGGCAGTTTTCCTCTAACGATATTTTGGTAACCGAAAACTGCTTAAAAGCAATGCGTTTAGGCAAAAAAGTGCTTGATTGTGGTGAATCGGGTTCTACTTTGCGCTTTTTAATGCCACTTTGCGCTTCTTTAGGTGGCGAATATACTTTTATTTGCCACGGAAAGTTAATTGATAGACCTAACGACGAGTTGTTTTTAGCAATGCAAGCGCACGGGGTTACGGCTGAAAAAACAGATAAAATAACTTTGAGCGGAAAACTAACTTCGGGCGAATACGTTTTGCGTGGGGATATTAGTTCTCAATACATATCGGGGTTGCTTATGGCGTTACCGATGCTTGATGGCGACAGTCGGATTACGCTTACAACGCCTTTATCTTCCGCACCTTACGTTGATATTACGATAGAAGTTTTAAACGGTTTTGGCGTAAAAATAGACCGCACGGAAAAGGGCTTTTACGTTAAGGGCAACCAAAAATTCTTTGGCGAAGTTTTGCCTGAGGGCGACTGGTCTAACTCAGCGTTTTTTCTAGTTGCGGGGGCGATTAACGGTGAGATTACCGTTAAGGGATTAAATCAACAAAGCGCGCAAGGTGATAAATATATTATGGAAATATTATCCCGCGCAGGCGCAAAAATATGTGTTTGCGAAAAGGGTGTTACCGTTAAAAAAAGTGCGCTTAAAGCATTTAGTTTTGATGCTGAAGATTGTCCCGATTTAGTGCCGATATCGGCGGTTTTGGCGTCTTTTGCGCAAGGCGAATCAGTAATAAGAAATATTCAAAGATTAAAAATAAAAGAAAGCGATAGGGTAGAAACCACAATCAAAATGCTTTCGGCATTTAACGTGAAAGCGCATACCGACGGTGAAAATCTATTCGTTTTAGGCGGTGAGCCCGTTGGTGCTGAAGTTGATTCTTATAACGACCATAGAATCGTTATGTCAAGCGCTGTGCTTGCGTTGGGGGCGTTTGGTGATAAATCTATTATTACAAACGCTAATGCGGTGGCAAAATCATATCCAACGTTTTTTAACGACTATAATTATTTAGGGGGAAAGGCTAATGAAATTTAACGACAAACAGTTTTCGGTATATAATGGCAGAAAATTGCGCGTTAAAATTTTCGGTGCGTCGCACTCTAAAGAGATAGGTGTTAGCGCGAAAGGGCTTGACGGCGTTACCTTTGACGGTGAAAAACTTGAAAGTTTTATGGAGCGCCGTCGCGCAAAAAACACCGCTTATTCAACAAAACGCATTGAAACGGATAAGGTTATAGTAAAAAAAGGCGTTTATAACGACGTTATATCGGGCGAATTTAAGGCTGTTATAAAAAACAAAGCAAAAAGAAGTGGCGACTATTTAAATACTGTAAAAAAACCACGTCCATCGCACGCCGACTTCGTTGCGTGGAGCAAGTATGGGGACGGATTTGATTACCGTGGTGGTGGAAAATTTTCTGGCAGACTTACCGCGCCAATGTGTATCGTGGGCGGGCTGTTGAAAGAACATCTTGAGCGAAAGGGAATTAAGATAAACGCGTTTATTTCTCAAATCGGCAAAGTTAAAGGTAAAAGTTATAAAGATTTAGGCATTGAGCAATACGAATTTAATTTTAGCGACCAAAATTTTAGGCTTTTAGACGATAGCGTGCGTGAAAAAATGTACGAACAAATAGAGTTTGCATCTAAAAATTTTGATTCGGTTGGTGGAATTATAGACTGCGTTATCACGGGCGTTCCTGTTGGAGCGGGCGAGTATATGTTCGATAGTATAGAAAGCGTTATTTCGCAGTTGGCGTTTGCTGTTCCCGCAGTTAAAGGCATTGAGTTTGGCACGGGGTTTGGCTTTGCGACTATGCGTGGTAGTAAGGCAAACGACGAGTTTTATTACGATGGAGAAACAATTAAAACGCGCTCGAACAACAACGGCGGTATTAACGGTGGAATATCTAACGGTATGCCTATTACTTTTAGAGTGGTTGTTAAGCCCACACCCAGTATAGCAAAACAACAAAATACGGTAGATTTAACAAAAAAAGAAAACGTAAAAATCAAAATTGAAGGCAGACACGATGCGTGCATAGTACCAAGAGCAGTGCCTGTTATTGAAGCAATTAGCGCTATAGCAATTTTTGATTGTTTATAAGGAGCAAGTTATGGAACTTAATGAGTTGAGAAACAAACTAGATATCATTGACGACCAGATAGCAACCCTTTACGGCGAAAGGATGAAAATCGTTGAACAGGTTTGCGACGCAAAAAAACAAAGCGGAAAGGCGGTAAACGACCCTGAACGTGAAAAGAAAATTCTTCTACGCGTTGCGGATAAAGTTGACGAAGATAAACAAGTTTACTTAAAAAGGGTATTTGAAAGTATTTTTGAAACGAGCAAGGCACTTCAGACTATTAACGCCGAATACCGTTCGGAAGTAAGTGATAAAATAAACGGCGCTTTGTTGAAAGGCGAACTTAAGTTCCCCGCAAAAGCAAAGGTTGCTTGTCAAGGCGTTATGGGCGCTTATTCTGGCATCGCGGCGGAAAGACTTTTTGAACTTGCCGATATTACGTATTTTAAGAATTTTGACGGCGTGTTCCAAGCGGTAGAAAAAGGTTTTTGCAAATACGGCGTTTTACCGATAGAAAACAGTTCTGCGGGCTCGGTAAACCAAGTTTACGACTTAATGAAAGCGCATAAGTTTTATATCGTTAGAAGTATTCGTTTACCAATTAGCCACAACTTAGTTGTCAATAAGGATGCAAAAAAAGAAGATATAACCGAAATTCTATCGCACGAACAAGCGTTATCACAATGTAAAGGATATCTTGAAGGTTTTAAAAATGCAAAAATTACCGCCTGTGCAAATACGGCGGTGGCATCAAAAATGGTGGCGGATAGTGGAAGAAAAGATATTGCCGCAATTTCTTCAAGAGAGTGTGCAGAATTATACGGCTTGAAACTTTTAGAGACTAACGTTCAAGATAGCGATAATAACTATACTAGATTTATATTGATTGCTAAGGATATGGAATTTTACGCGGGCGCAAATAAGATTAGTATTATGACGACTCTTCCGCAAAATGCACCAGGTAGCCTTAATAAACTATTGTCTAAATTTGCCAATGCGGGAATTAACCTAACCAAACTTGAATCTCGCCCTATAGTTGGAAGTAGTTTTGAGTTTATGTTCTATTTTGATTTCAACTGCGATATTAAAGAAAAAGCAGTTCAAAATTTATTATGCGAACTCGATAATTCTACCGAGCAGTTTACCTTCCTCGGTGCTTACGGAGAAATAATCTAATGAAAGAATTCGGTCTAATAGGCAGACCATTAAAACACAGTTATTCAAAAAAAATCCACGCGTATTTAGGCGAGTACCATTATGATTTATACGAAATTCAGCCTGACACGCTTAAGGATTTTATAACAAATAGCTCGCTTAACGGGTTCAACGTAACGATTCCGTATAAAAAAGACGTGATGGCGTATCTTGACAATATTGACGAACGGGCGCAAAAGATAGGTGCGGTCAACACCGTCGTCGTTAAAGATGGGCTTAAAACGGGGTATAATACCGATTTTGACGGTATGGTATATATGCTTTCGCGTGCAAAAATTTCATTATTAGATAAAACCGTTTTAATTATGGGCAGTGGTGGAACTAGTAACACTGCGCGCGCTGTATGTGAATATTTGGGCGCAAAAGAAATTAAAATACTTTCGCGTTCGGGCGAAGTCAATTACGGTAATTATGAAAAAATCGCCCCTAGCATTGAAGTAATTATCAACACTACGCCCGTAGGTACTTATCCCGACAACTATAGTTGTAAAATCGACCTTAATAATTTCCCAAAACTAATGGGCGTTGCCGACGTGGTGTATAATCCGTCCTTAACAAAACTACTTTATCAAGCAGAAAAACTTGGCGTAAGATATACCAACGGTTTGCCTATGTTAGTCGCACAAGCAAAATATGCTAAAGATTTATTTTTAGGTGAAAAGTCTGGCGACGCTGTTATAGAAGATATAATTTCCGTTTTAGAAAAGGAAAAGAAAAATATCGTGCTTATCGGTATGCCGGGTTGTGGAAAAACAAGCGTTGGAGTGGCTTTATCAAAAGAACTTAACCGTGAATTTATTGATATAGACCAAGAAATAGTTAAAAAAGATGGAAGAGATATTCCCACTATTTTTAGTGAAAGTGGTGAAGAATATTTTAGAAAACTTGAAAGCGAAGTGCTTAAAGAAGTTGGCGTGTTAACAGGCAAAATTATAGCGACGGGTGGTGGAGTGGTTAAAAATGCAGACAATTACTTTCCGTTAAAACAAAACGGTATTATCGTTTGGATAGACCGTGAGATAGAAAAATTGGCAACAAACGGAAGACCACTTTCAAAAGATTTATGCGCCGTAAAAAAACTTTATAGAGAGCGCAAAGAACTTTACGAGAGTTTTGCGGATATAAAAATTAAAAACGACGGCAGTATTTTAGATGCCGTTAACGAGGTGAATAAACACTTATGAAAATTCTAGTAATCAACGGGCCAAACTTAAATATGCTTGGTGTTCGTGAAAAAAATCTTTACGGAGATAAAAGTTACAGCGCGCTTATAAAACTTATAAAGCAAAGCGCAAAATCGCGTGCTGTAAAGGTTAAATGTTTTCAGTCAAATTATGAGGGCGCAATCGTTACGGCAATCCAAAAAGCGTTAAACAAATACGACGGAATAATTATTAACCCCGGCGCATACACGCATACAAGCGTTGCTATTTTGGACGCCTTAAAAGCCGTTAATATTCCTACGGTAGAAGTTCATATAACCGACGTGAACCAAAGGGAAGAGTATAGAAAAATATCTTTCGTTAAAGAATTTGCGTTTTTAACCATAGCGGGCAAGGGTTTTGACGGATACGTTGAAGCGATGGACGAGTTGATTAATAAGGAGTAATGGTTGTGAAAATATCGACTGAAATAGGTTCAATTAGCAAATTAGTAGGTGAGAAAAAGGCGGTTGAATACGTTGCGAAGGCAGGTTTTGATGCTTTTGATTTGTCAATGTTTTGCATGGCGGAAATTGATTGGGGCGCGCGCACGGCAAAACCTTCGTCTCACCCTTTTTGTGGTGCTAAATATCTCAACGAAATTAGAGAAATCAAAAAGATAGCAAACGACAACGGTATTTTTTGCAATCAATCGCACGCACCTTTTCCCGTATATATAAAAGAAATAAAAGATATGATGTTTCGCGCGCTAGAACTTTCTGCAGAAGCAGGGGCAAAAGTGTGCGTAATACACCCTGATAATTTTAAGAACGCGCAAGAAAACGCAAAAATTTTTAACGACTTGTTGCCGTTTGCAAAATCGCTTGGTGTTAAAATTGCTACCGAAAATATGTGGAATTGGCATGGGGCATACGCGTCAAAAGCCGCGTGTTCGCACCACCAAGATTTTAGGGAACACATTGACGTGGTGAACGACGATTATTTTGGCGCTTGTCTTGATATCGGGCATGCGGAAATGCAAGGACTTAACACGTCTGCCGTACAAATGATAAAAACTTTAGGGGACAAGTTGATTGCTTTGCATATACACGATAATAATTTGTGTTACGACGACCATCTCTTACCAAGAAAGGGCAGTATAAATTTTACAGCAATATTAACAGCATTAAAAGAAGTGAATTACGGTGGTGATTTTACTTTAGAAGCAGATAGACATTTAAGCACGTTTACAAAGGAAAACTGTTTTGAAGGCGTTAAAGAAATGGCAGAAGCAACAAGAAAACTTGCAAAAGCGTTTGAAAACTTATAAACGACAAAAGGCTACCAACAAGGTAGCCTTTTATAATATAATTTTATAATTAAATAATCATATTAAGTCCGTACAAAACGGCAAGGTGCATGGGGTAAAAAAAGTAAAAGAAATATTTAAGATTTGATTTGCCTTTCTTACCGCCATACAAGGAAAGGGGGATGAGGGCGATAAGACTGAACCATTGTATTTTACCAAGAGAAATGCTTAATAAAATAGTGCCGATAGAGAAGAAAAATAGTTTTAAGTAATATCCGTCAAGCCAGCGGAACTTTTCGCTTAAATTGACGTTTCTAAAATCTAGAAGTGATGCAAATACGGGGAGCATACAACCCCAAAAACCGTAATCGATATAGAAAACTTTGTCGCCTATTCGTTCAATCGAGTTTAGTAAGTAGGTGATGGAAACCAACACGATAAAAATTAGTCCCGCTAGCAATTTTTTGTAATTTTTTTCATCTTCATTAAAAACAAGTTTTTTGAAATATTGCAGTGAATAAATTACTAAAATTGATATTGAAAAGGTAATTAATATGCTTAAATATATTTCATGCGGGTTAACTATGGCGTAAACTATTTGGCAAAATACTCCAAGTAAGAAAATCAAACAAAAATGTTTTAATTTGTTTTTAGTATAGCGACAGCCTTCTGCAATCATAAAAGCAAATAACGGCATAGAAAGTCTGCCTAAAACACGCAAAATTTCTACGTTCCATATTAGCCCTATATGGTCTAAAAGCATAAACACCGCTGCCAAAATTTTTATAACGTTACCGTTTATAATTCGTACTTTATTTAGCATACATAACCTTATTGTGAAATTTTAATATATTTTAACATAGTTAAAACAAATAAATCAACTAAAACGAAAAAAACCAAAAATGCTTTTTTGTTTAACTTGTTGACTTATCAATAACTTTTTTGCTAAAATATTCCTAAAGTTAATTTTTAAGGTGAAAAGATGATAAAAGTTGCTGTTATATTTGCAAACGGAACTGAAGAAATAGAAGCGTTAACCCCCGTAGACATTGTAAGGCGTTGTGAAAACGCTATTTGCGATATCGTGTCTGTTAACGGAGAGTTTCCTAAAGGCTCGCACGGTATAGTCGTTAAAGCGGACAAACTTTCCGAACAGGTAAATTTTGACGATTACCATGCGCTAGTAATACCTGGCGGTATGCCTGGTGCGGTTAATATAGCAAACGATAAAGACGTATCGCGCGCGCTAAAAAATGCTTCTAACGATGGCAAAGTCGTTGCATCCATTTGCGCGTCGCCCGCAGTGGTGCTTGCGGACAAAGGCTTAATAAAAGGCAAAAAAGCAACTTGCTATCCTGCACCGATATTCATTGACAAAATGAAAGATTGCTGTTTTACGAGTGTGGACGTTGAGGTTGACGGCAAATTAATTACTGCAAACGGACCTAAATCGGCAATGCCTTTCGCGCTTGAAATTTGCAAAGCGTTGGGCATAAACCCCAAGTTTTAGGCTAAGGTTATATAAAATCTAATCATTTGGAATAAACTATATATAAAATATTTGTTAGGAGATAAAAATGTTGGTTCACGGCTTAGATACGCAAGCGGTTTTAAAAGAATTTAACACCGATTTAAAAAACGGGCTTTCGGCTACCGAAGTAGTTAATAGAAGAGAGAAGTTTGGCGAAAATAAACTTAAAGAAAAAAAGAAGAAAAGTAATCTGGTGAGATTTTTCGAGCAGTTTAAAGATGCTATGATAATCATTTTGATTGTTGCCGCAATCATTTCGTTCGTAGTGGCTTGTGTTGAAGGGGCTGCGCACGAATTTTTTGAACCTGTTTTAATTTTATTAATAGTTATTATTAACGCTGTGATGGGGGTTGTTCAAGAAAGTAAAGCGGAAAAAGCATTAGATGCGCTTAAAAATATGTCCGCTCCACACGCAAGGGTTATTCGCGACGGAAAAGAATTAATCGTCAATGCGTCCGAACTCGTTCCAGGCGATATAATTTTGTTAGAGGCTGGTGATTTCGTGCCGGCAGATGCAAGGCTAATAAAAAGCGTAAGCTTAAAAAGTGAAGAATCTGCGCTCACGGGCGAAAGCGTTCCGTCTGAAAAAGATGCGGACGCACTCGTAAAGGATAACGCCCCGCTTGGCGATAGATGTAATATGGTGTTTTCGGGTTGTACGATAACTTATGGCACGGCGGTTGCGGTAGTTACGGGAACAGGTATGAATACCGAAATGGGTAAAATTGCAAACTTATTATCGGGCGAAGGGGAAACGCAAACTCCATTACAGAAAAAACTTGCAAAACTAGGCAAATATTTAGGTTTTTTAGCACTCGGTGCGTGTGCTATAATATTTATTATAGGTTTAGCAAGCGGGTTGGAAATTCTTGATATATTTATGACGGCGGTATCGCTTGCCGTTTCGGCTATTCCCGAAGGCTTGCCTGCAATCGTAACCATCGTTTTATCAATAGGCGTTCAGCGTATGGTTAAGCGCAACGCTATTATTAGAAGATTGCCTGCGGTTGAGACACTTGGTAGCGCATCTATAATTTGCTCGGATAAAACGGGCACGCTCACTATGAACAGGATGACGCTGGTAAAAGCCTTTGTTGACGGTGGCGAAATAGAAAACGTAACCGAAGATTGTTCGGAAGATATTAAAAAACTTTTAACTTACGGCACGCTTTGTTGCGATGGTAGCGTGTCTTTTGATGACGGCAAAGAAATTCATATAGGCGACCCGACCGAAACGGCTATAGTTCTTGCCGCTCACAAAAACGGTCTTATCAAAGAAGAGCTTAACCGCGAATTTAAAAGAATTGCAGAACTTCCCTTTGATTCAGATAGAAAACTTATGACTTCGGTTAACCAAATAAATGGGCAAACGGTAGTTATAGTTAAGGGCGCGTTTGACGTTATGGAAAAACGTTGTGCTAGTGGAGATTTAGAAAAGGCTAAACAAGTTAACGACGAGATGAGTTCTTCTGCGTTACGCGTGCTTGCTGTAGGGTTTAAGGTCGTGAAAGAACTTCCTGAACAAATAACTTCAGAAAACTTAGAAACTGAACTTAAATTTATGGGGCTTGTCGGTATGATTGACCCTCCGCGTCCTGAAGCGAAAGAAGCGGTTAAAGTTTGTCGCGAGGCGGGAATAAAACCAGTAATGATTACGGGCGACCACGTTGTAACTGCGTCCGCAATTGCAAAAGAATTAGGTATTCTTTTAGACGGGGACAAAGCTATAACGGGTGCGCAGTTGGATTTAATGAGTGATGAAGAACTTGATAGAGAAGTTGAAAACATTTCCGTTTATGCACGCGTTTCGCCCGAAAACAAGATTAGAATCGTAAAAGCTTGGCAACGCAAAGGTCAAGTTGTATCGATGACGGGGGACGGCGTGAACGACGCGCCTGCCTTAAAAGCTGCCGATATAGGATGCGCTATGGGTATCACGGGAACGGACGTTGCTAAAGGCGCTGCCGATATGACGCTTACCGACGATAATTTTGCAACAATAGTTGAAGCTGTCAGAGAAGGTAGGGGAATTTACGCAAACATTAAAAAAGTAGTTGGTTTTTTACTAGGAACAAATATCGGAGAAGTTATAACCGTATTTCTAGCAATGCTTTTGTGGCACGTTACTCCGTTACTATCAATGCAACTTTTATGGATAAATCTTGTAACAGATAGCTTGCCTGCAATTGCTTTGGGTATGGAACCCGTTGAAAAAGATATTATGAAACAAAAACCCAAGCCTAAAGAAGAAGGAATCTTTGCTCACGGCTTAGGCGTTAAAGTTGCTTTACAAGGTCTTATGTTCGGCGTGTTGACACTAATTGCGTTCGTAATCGGAACGGGCTTACCGCTCGGGCAAATATTCGGCGGTGCGTTATTAACTAACGATTTGGCTTTGGCTGGTGGTCAAACGATGGCATTTATGGTTTTGTCTTTGTGTCAAGTTATTCAAGCGTTTAATATGCGTTCTGAAAAATCACTATTTTCATCAAATCCGTTCGGCAACGTAAAACTTAGTCTTGCTTGTTTGGGCTCTGCGTTAATGGTTGCAGTTGTTTTATTAGTTCCAGGATTAAATAATGCGTTTGGGTTAATAGTGTTAAGTTGGCAAAAATACTTAATCGGTTTAGCTTTGGCGTTCGTGCCACTAATAATTATGGAAATCGCAAAGGCAATAGAAGGAGCTTTCAAAAAATCTAAAACCAAAAACGGTTAAACAAAATAACTATTAAATTCTAACGGCGCATCATTAATGGTGCGCCGTTAAGTTTTATAATCAGCAAAACAACAAATTTTCATATTATATATATAATATAATGTTACGCGCGCGAGAATTGTGGTTTTGGTTTTGGCTAGGCGCAATATGTTGTGGTTTGTTTAAAAATGCGTGTTTTAACGCGAAAAAGCACCAAAAACAGCACAAAACAACTAATTTTAAACTTTTTTGATTTTTTTTAAAAAACATTGAAAAAACGTTTGACAAATGTCTTCTTTTACTATATAATCGGTAATGCTCTCAAACGAAGAGCGCATAAATACATAGGCAAAATCGTTAGAAATTAACTTGCGATTTTAGATGTAAGTATTTTACAAAATATCGTGTGTAACACGGTGGCAAAACACAAGATTTAGTGGTTTGAAAAAAAGTTTGAAAAAAGTTAAAAAAACTTTAAAAAACTTAGAAAAAATGCTTGACTTAAAAGATTGCTTATGTTATTATATGTAGGCTGTCGCACGAAACGACGGCAAACGTCAACCGAAGTTGACGGGAGTAGCTTAAAAATTGAATAGAAGGAAATATGACGAAATAATAGTTATTTTGTAAAGTTTCTGTCAAAATCTTTTGAGTATAATATGTACTTGAAAACAGTCATTATATGACACAATATGAACGCTAAACAAGCGAAAATCGTTAGAGCAGTTGAGCTTACGAGCTCGGCTTTAAATAATTAAACTTAAGAGTTTGATTCTGGCTCAGGACGAACGCTGGCGGTGTGCTTAATACATGCAAGTCGAGCGGAGTTCGAGAAGCTTGCTTCTTGAACTTAGCGGCGGACGGGTGAGTAACGCGTGAGCAACCTGCCTATATCTGGGGAACAACAGTTGGAAACGACTGCTAATACCGCATGAGACCACAGTGGGGCATCCCACAGGGGCCAAAGATTTTATCGGATATAGATGGGCTCGCGTACCATTAGATAGTTGGTGGTGTAACGGACCACCAAGTCGACGATGGTTAGCCGACCTGAGAGGGTGATCGGCCACATTGGAACTGAGATACGGTCCAGACTCCTACGGGAGGCAGCAGTAGGGAATATTGGGCAATGGAGGCAACTCTGACCCAGCAATGCCGCGTGAATGATGAAGGTCTTCGGATTGTAAAGTTCTTTAATTGGGGACGAACTAAATGACGGTACCCAAAGAATAAGCCACGGCTAACTATGTGCCAGCAGCCGCGGTAATACATAGGTGGCAAGCGTTATCCGGATTTATTGGGCGTAAAGAGTGCGTAGGTGGCTACTTAAGTCTGTCGTGAAAGCCCACAGCTTAACTGTGGAGGGTCGATGGAAACTGGGCAGCTTGAATGCAGAAGAGGTAAGTGGAATTCCATGTGTAGCGGTAAAATGCTTAGATATATGGAGGAACACCAGTGGCGAAGGCGGCTTACTGGTCTGGAATTGACGCTGAGGCACGAAAGCGTGGGGAGCAAACAGG
>JAFVUV010000021.1 GCA_017502525.1 Clostridia bacterium | reverse complement strand
CAAAGAACAAATGGAACATACTAAAAAAGCCAAGATAGCCAAGCAAAACGAAGTGAGAGCAAAAAATACATTGCTTAAAAAGCAAAACGCAATCTTAACCAAGATTAGCAAGTTAGATAAAGTTAGAAATAAAAGACAAATCGAAAGATTAGTAAAAGAATTGGAGGAATTAAAATAATGTACGTAGCAAGCGGTAGATTAATTTTTAAGACATTTAGAGCATTAGCGGACGAATTATTACAAGCGTCAAATAATAAGGGCTATCATATTACGGCTATTAAAGTAGCGAATTTAGCATACGACAAACAATGATACGCATTGCGTGAAGCGCTAAAAGAATTTAAAAATCAACTATACCACGATACGAATTGCGATTATAGCATTCACGAAATCGTGGGTAAGTTGGAACAAAAACTTAAAAACAAGTTAGATAAAGTTTATATTGGTTAATGCTAAAATTAGAATAGTGGGTAACACCACTATTTTTATTTTCAATAGGAGGTTAAACTATATGCCTAACGGTTTAGATAGTTTAGAAATTCAATACATTTAATGGTAAGCGACAAGTTTTTAAGTCAATTTATTTCATTGAATGCGGAAGCACATAGCAAAGAAAAGCAAGAATTAAGCCAAGAGGAAGTAGAACTATACCAAGATTGTATAGACAAACTTTTAAATAAGTCGTTTAAAAGCACAAAAACACCCATAGAAGCGTCGAAACGGGAAAAGTTAATAAAAGATACCACCGAAGCGCATTTGTGGGTTAAAAAGCAATTAAAAGACAAGAACACTCCACCGCATAAAATCGAAATCTTACAATTTCTTAGTGCGGCACTACAAAAAACTTTGAATGATTTAAAAAAAGAAGTATAATAATGATTGGGTGTAATACCTACCTACACCCACTTAGTCTTTTTGAAATTTTGATTTTGTAAATTAGTTGTTTTTTTTATCTTTTACACATTTAGATATAAAAAGTGAATAATAATAGCAATGTTCTTAATTGAATGTTGCTTTTTTTTTGTATAATTGTTCTTGGGGTAGTTTCGCATTTGCTACCCCCGGTGTTGTTTTTATTGTGGTTTATTTTCTCGTAAAGTCCGATTAAACTAAATAGCAAGAAAGCGAAAGCCCTCATAAAATTAAGCGAGGGCTTTTCTTTTTGTGCTATAATGAATATTGGGTAGTGAACAACTACCCCTCGTAATCTTTCTTAGACAACAACAAACATAAGTTTTGGAATGGTATCTTAAACTTATACATAAATAAAATAGTAAAAAATAACAAAATTTATTTAATTTAGATATTCTAAACTACAAAAAAACTCCATTAGCAATAATGGGGTTTTTTTAATAAATAATAACTTAATAAAATTAAAATGGTGACCCGTACGGGACTTGAACCCATAAATCTACGCGTGAAAGGCGTATGTGTTAAACCAATTTCACCAACGAGCAGCGCATAAGCCTTTCGTCTCCGTCGCGCTCGACTACTAAACTTATAACGAGAAGTCCCACCATATCTACGCGAACTAATGGCGGCTCCGGAAAGTAACTCCTCATTGTTTATTATACCACAAAAAAAGCCCCTAACATATCAACCGGTATAGTTAGGGGTGCTCACTATGCGGGGCTCACTTCTTACGAATGCCGGCAATAGTCCTAAATACATTATAAACAAAAAAAGCGCTATTGCTAACGCTTTTTATGCTAACTATTAAAATATTCCCAAAAAAATACTTGTGGAGTAATCACTTACTCCAAGTAGTATTATATTACTTTTTCTTTGCTTTCACGCATTTTTCGCAATAGTCGGGGTAGAATTCTTTTCTTACCTCTAAAACAACAATGCCCGTTTTCTT
>JAFVUV010000020.1 GCA_017502525.1 Clostridia bacterium | reverse complement strand
CTTTTTTCATAAATCCTCCGTTTGTTTTATTTGTTGCAACTGGCAGGTCGCAACTTTTATTATACACAAACGGAGGATTTTACTCAACGGTAAACCTTTACTGGACCCCCAGACTATCTGGGGGTTTATTGTTTACACAACAAAAGAGCAACCTCGCACAAGGTTGCTCTTTAATATTCTTTTACTTATTCTTTAATTTTTGCTATATAAGGAAGATGATCTGACACTACTATATTAGGTATTTTCGCCTCCTCTACAACAACGTCTTTAGTCGTAAAGATATAGTCTATTTTAATATTTGGGCTATCTGACGGGAAAGTATTTTTATTTCCAACTATCAAATTAGTAGTATCATTTAGTTTTTCAAAAAAAGGTTTTAACAACTCGTCATTTGACTGCATATTGAAATCACCCATTAAAACGCCTTTTTCTTTTGGCAAATTTTCTAAAATGGTTTTAACGGCATTTTCGTGTTCGTCAGGATTAAGCCCAATATGGGAAACCAAAATCGTATATCCGTTTATAAGTTGAGCCTTTAACACGCATCTAGTTTCATAATATCCATTATATTTTTGCACCACAGGGTCTGGTATAATAATAGTTTCTGCTTTTACAATAGGTATTTTGGATATAATAGCATTACCGTATGGATTTATTCCCCCAAATTTTATTGCTTCAGCAAAATAATAATATTTATAACCTGCCCCATCGGCCAAAACTTTAGTTTGGTCAAAATATTGCGTTTTATCAGACGTTTCTGATTGATTCCTCATTTCTTGTAATCCAACGACATCCGCACCAATTTCTTTAAGCGAATTAATATATAGCTCAGGTTCTATTATTTGCGCTGCAATATCTTTTGGAACCCACTTTTCTCTATCCATATGTCCTAAAAGATGTTGTACATTAAACGTCATAACTTTCATATAATCACCTCATAAAACTTTAACATTGCACATTCTAGCATATTTATAGCAAACAATCAATAGCGTTTTTTATCTTTTGTCTATCATTTTTAGTGCTTTTTCATTATAATACAAAAAGAACTCCTTCGGCAGGAAGTTCTTTTTGTATTACGGGATTTTATATCGCGTCTATTACGCAAGTAATAAAATAAAACTGATTATTTAATTTTTTTGTCAACGTTGCTTGATGATGATTGTTCTTCATCTTCTCTAGCACTAGACTTTTTAGCTAAAATATCGTATCTAAAAATAGCAATCCCACAAGAAACCGTACTAAACGCATCACTAAGTAAAGCTATTAAATAAGCGTTTGCTATACTATTTGCTACCCAAAACGCCATATGAAAGAATGAAAGCAAACGATAAACTTTTGCATCTTTGAAAAAATATGCAAACACACCCAAAAAACCTGCTATTATACAGAATACGTCTACCCAAGTCGAAACTATAAATATGGTAACTAATATTTGCAAAACTAAGAACAAAATTAACCACCACGTACTTTCTGCCCATTTACGTTTTCCTCGTTGCATAAAAATAAGCATTTTAATAACGTTTATCAAACAAGTTAAACTGCTTGCAAAATTGCCGTAAAGCACAAAATAAAGCACCCAGCACACATTGGCAATAGTTGTTAGCATAAACATAGAATTTCTGCTTTTTACTTGATATTCTAAAATTTTACAAATAATTGCCCCAACGCCGAAAGTGTTTATTATAACTAAGTACCAAACGCCTAAGGCATTACTTAAAACGTTTATAAGTTCTAAACCAGAAAACAATAAATTAGCCATATTAAAAACTGCAAAAATTAATCAACTAAAAAACCTTTCATTATGTTAAAAATATCAATATTTTTAAGTCTATTATTGCTTTCGAAAGAAGATTTTTCCACGTAATTCATTTCCATACCGTACAAGTACAAATAAACGTCCGCCGATGAGTGTCCATCCGTAGACCATCTAATGTTTGTAAAATTCCCATCTCCATCAATGTCAAATAAATTTGAAGCGTTTGCACCATTTGCCAAAGATAAACCACCTGTTTCGTGGTCGGCAGTCACTAATACTACCGTATCATTTCTCTTGCTTGCCCATTCAACAGCGGCTTTAACGCCTAAATCAAACGCAACTAATTCTCTCAACATATACATTATGTTATTTTCATGTCCACCGTGGTCAATATGCGCCCCTTCAGCCATCAAAAAGAATCCATCTTCATCTTTAGAAAGATAATCTAAAGCTTCGGTTACCATTCTATCAAACGAAAAATCCGTGCCTTCTTTTGCCGTTGCTGCAATCGGAAACGCCCCAATAATTTTCTCTTCAGTTGACTCCGAAATACTATCAACGTTTTCCACTATCTTATACCCACCTGTTGCGGTATAATGCCCCATGATGTTACCAGTACTTAAAAATAAATTCACGTTACTACTTTGAGCCGAAACGAGCGCCAAGTCATTATATGCAGAACGACTTGCATTGTGCGAAGCGAACGCCATAGGTGTTGCCCCTATCAAATCTTCCGTAGTTATTATACCCGTACGTTTACCTAAATTACTCGCAATATCAACAATGGTTTCAAGTTGATTTCCCTCAGGATCCAAGCCCACGTATCCGTTATTCGTCCTAACCCCCGTCGCTAAGGCTGTTCCCGCTGCAGCAGAGTCAGTTATTTCTCCATCGTTTGACCTTGTTTCAACTAACACCTTATTTGGAAGCTTATCCAAATACAATCCCTTTCTTTGAACTAGATTTCCTGCTTTAATTTGCTCGGGACCCATACCGTCACCGATTAACAAGATTATGTTCTTTACCTCTTGTACGTTACCAAAACCAAGGGAGCCATCGCCTGGATTTTGCGGTTTACACCCAACAACAGTACTTAAAAGAACAATTAAACAGAGAAATATTGAAAATAACTTTTTCATATCCTACCTCCTAAAAAAATTTCTCTATTTTATTAATTCTAGTTTTTTCAACGCACCAACACTATTCCAATAACTACCTAATCCAAACAAGTTGGTATATGCATCACGGTGTTTATCTATTGAATCATCATCTACTCCGTCATAATAATCAATTGAAACGTCAAAGCCTATAAAATTCCCTTCTGAAAACTCCAATAAACTTATAACTGGAACATATATTTCAACAACATATCCACTTTCAACCTTTTTTACTACGTTTCCTCCTAAATATGGAGCGATATCTAGCTTGGCTCCGTCCCAATTCACTTCATATTCACGTGGAACTCCGCTTGATGACATACAAATAAAATAATGACCCGTAACTGTTGGATTGCTTGAATATGCTATGTCATCAGAAGTATAAGTTTCACTTACCCAAAAATTACAAGTGTCCATATCAACAACTGTCTTATCGTTTACGTTCGCCAAGAAATACAAACCTTTTTCATTCCAAAGCACTTTCACCCACGATATTTCTTCCACAAAAGTTCCGTTTGTTTCGTGAATATTAACTACGTAAAGTTTAGGTGCAGTATTCCATATTGAATCTATCTCTCCATCAATTATAGGAAGCATATCATCCGCGACGTAATTTACAGAATTCACGCTATTTAATTGAGATTCCACGTCAACAATAAAGTAAGCTTTAATTTTAACGTCTGAAAAATATCCTTCACAATTTAGCACATTATTTCTAACACTTGAAACTTCGTTATTATCATTCACCATTAAAGTTATTAACTTAAAATTAGTCTCACTTGTTATCGTGATAACAAATTCTTCACCCGCCTCAATTTTGTTTTTGTCTACAGTAACGCACCCACCAGATGAACAATATTCAATAACTACATTAAATTTCCCGTCAGCATTCTCTTCTGGCTCGTTGCCACTAGGCTTATCTACACACCCAAAAATAGACGACAATATGACCAAACAAATTACAATTGAAAAAATTTTTATAAGTTTATTCATAGTCTTCCTCTCTATAATTTTATTTAATTATACTACAACGAAATAGATTATTCTACCAAAAATTCGACATTGTTTTACCAAAATTCAACCTGTTTAATGTTACATATTCTATTTTATGTGCTAAAAATACAAGTTTAAAAAAACAAGCAACCACTCTCAAAGAGTGATTGCTTATTCAAAATATTTTCAACTTAAATTAATTCGTCAATCTCCTTCGCTGTATACTCGTCAGTTATTAACGTGTTAATTGCACCAGTTTTACACGCACATATCATTGCCTCAACTTTTGAATTTCCATATGCAACTGCTACCGTGTTTTTTGCTCTTTTGATATCATCAAAAGACACGCATAATGAATCTTGATTGGTGCTTAAAACTTTGCCCCCTTTATCAAAAACGTGCATAACAATATCTCCCACAAAATCAACTTCTACTATTTCTTTATCAAAATTAATTCTTAAATCATTTACTGTTTTCACATTACCTATACCAACAAGAGCAATATCGGTGTTGGCCCATAAATCTTGAATTTCACTATAAATTTGCGTTTGTTTAATCAACTCTAAATCGCTTTTTGAAACATAATTTGGAAACATTGAGTATTTTGCTAACGCACCAGTTTTTTCTGCAAAGTCTGACACCAACTTATTAGTATAATAACAACCTTCGTCTCTATTCGTAGCACCAACCAACGGATAAACAATATTTCCGATGGTCTTAATTCTTTTCATCTGTGCTATTACTTCTTGAATTGTTCGTCCCCACGCAACACCTATTTTTTTATCTCCCGTACATATATTATCATTCAAATACGAACAAGCTTCCCTTACCGTAGCTATTTTTCTTAACAAATCATCACTGTTTGTTCCCACACCAACTTTTACCGTAACACCAAGTTTTTGTGATAATCTTTCTTCTAATAGTTGAGTTTGCTTTTCAGGGTCGTTAATTTTAATTTCAACAACCCCATCATCTACGGCAAACTTTAATAATTTTGACACCGTTTGCCTTGTTATACCTAACTTTTGGGCAATCACCTGTTGTGTCAAATTTTCTTGATAATATAATATTGCTACCTCTAACACTCTCTGTTTAAGCTTATCCATTATTCTTAACTTCCCTAATCAATAATAAATTATGCATTAATTTTACCACAAATTAAACACAAAATCAATTAAAATATTTAACATATGTATTTGACAAATGTTATAATCGATGATATAATGAAAAAAAATTAGGAGAGATATTATGTTAGTAAATTTGACAGAAATGCTTTTAGATGCACAAAAAAACAAATACGCTATTCCAGCTTTTGATATAAGTAATTATGAAATGATGAAAGCTGTTTTAGATTCTTGCGAAGCGGAAAAATCACCTGCTTTATTATTAGGGCTCGGTGTTGATTTGTCGCAAAAAAATCTCAGTTTAATGGCTGGCATGGTGAAAATGGCTTCGGAACATTATTCAATACCCATTTGCTTTCAATTAGACCACGCAACCGATATTGAGTTCATTAAACAAGCTATTAATGCAGGATTTAGTTCGGTCATGTTCGATGGCTCAAAATTACCTTTTGATGAAAATGCGAAAAAAACTGCGGAAGTCGTAAAGTTTGCACACTCTTACGGAGTTACTGTAGAAGCTGAATTAGGTCACGTTGGCAACGCTATGGTTGGTGACGAATCTTCTTCTATTTCGAATGAAGACCCAGAAAATACTCTAACCGTTCCTGAAGAAGTAACCAAATTCATTGAAATCGCTGACGTTGATGCACTTGCCGTTGCGATTGGCACCTCTCATGGTGTTTACAAAAAGACTCCTTCTCTTAGAATTGATAGACTTAATGATATTACCGCTATCTGCAATAAACCACTTGTTTTACACGGCGGTAGCGGAACACCAAACGACCAGATGATTGACGCTATAAAAAACGGAATTACAAAAATCAATATTTTTTCCGACGTAGTAGAAGCATTAAATACTGGACTTAAAAACAAATTAAACTCCATAACGAATATTGCAACTTGGCCCGCATATGTCTTTGAAGAATCTAGAGTTTTAATGAGAAAAGTAATAACCAACAAAATTAGAACTTTCGGAAGCAATAATAGAATATAAGGAAATTTTAATATGAAAACGAATGCAGTTAGACTTTATGGTGAAAATGATTTAAGACTTGAAGAATTTGACCTAAGAGATATTACCGACAGTGAAATTCTTATTAAAATAGTTTGTGATAGCGTTTGTATGTCAACATATAAAACCGCTAAACAAGGTGAAAAACATATTCGCGTACCTAACAATATCGCTAATTCACCTATTATTGTTGGTCACGAATTCTGTGGTGAAATTATTAAAGTCGGAAAGCGTTGGTGCAATCAGTATTCAGTTGGCGAAAAAATCATTATCCCCCCTGCTTTAGGGTATATGGGGATGAATACTATTGGTTATTCTTTTAGTGAAATTGGCGGGGATTCAACATACGCAATAGTTTATGAACATATTATTGAAAACGGTTATTTAATTAAATTTAATTCTGATGCTTTTTATAAAGGTTCAATAATCGAGCCAGCATCATGCGTACTTCGTGGTTATAAAGGTACTCATCACTTATTCGGTGATGATTTCGTAAGTGGATTAAAACAAAACGGAAAAGTTGCGATACTTGCAGGTTGTGGCCCTATGGGACTTGAAGCAATTGATATCGTTCTTTCTTCTAATAAAACTCCTGCTTTGGTTTTAGTAACTGATATAAATATTGAAAGATTAGAAAGGGCAAAATCTTTATTTGAAAAGAAAGCCATTGAAAACAAAATTAATTTAATTTTTAGTTCGGCGACCACAAAAAACGAATTACTTTACTATTCTAATGGAGAAGGTTTTGATGATGTATTCGTCTATGCACCTGTTGCAGAACTTATAGAATTAGCAGATTCGTTACTTGCTTTTGATGGTTGCTTAAACTTTTTTGCAGGTCCAATTGACAAAAATCTTAAAGCGAAAGTTAATTTTTATGATATTCATTACTCTCAACATCATTTTTCCGGCACTAGTGGAAGTACTGTAGAAGATATCAAAGAAACAGCTCAGCTAATTAGCCAAAACAAAATCAATCCTGCCGTTATGATAACACATATCGGCGGATTAAACTCCGTTATTGAAACAACGCTTAACCTACCTCAAATACCGGGTGGTAAAAAACTTATATATACCCACATAAATCTTCCTCTTACAGCAATTAGTGACTTTAAGGAACTTGGAAAAACTGATGAAAGATTCAATAAATTATTTGAAATAACTGATAAAAATAATGGAATTTGGTCAGCTGAAGCTGAAAAATATCTATTAGAAAACTTCTAAAATTTTTTATTACTTTACACACTAAACTCCTACACAACGTAATTTGTGTAGGAGTTTTATTTTTAATTTATTTGAATTTTATTTTTTTGTTGTTTTTAGCGCAACGTATTAATGTATATCATAGTTTAAGTTAATCCAAAGATAATATTTACTTTTGAACAAAAAAATCAATAAGAATATTTATCTTTCGGTTTATAAAATAATTTCTTTATTTTTCTATAATAATTTTTACCAAATTATAATTTTTCTTTTAGTATTTTCTCGTATTCATTGTAATATCGTTTGCCTAACAAATTTATGCTTTCTTTGGAAAAATGAATACTTCCTCCTCTCCCTACCACTTGGTCGTTACTTAAAAGACCTTTTGCACTCGCAAATCCATATCTTTTTACTTGCCCTACGAGTTCTTTATAAATATTTTCGTAATCACTACTACGAGGACAAAAATTTGCCCAATCATCTACAAACCCACCGCTTATAAATGGAACGTTTCCGTACGCCGTTCTAATATTTTCTATCAATGCTAATATATGGTCTTTATATGATTGTGGGGACATTTGTTCTACGTCAGATTCCCCTTGATGCCACAAAACGGCTACTACTTTATTTTCAGGATTCATTGAAAGTGCTTCATCCGTTATCTTAAACAACCTACTATATAATAGGTCCCCAACAGCCCAATGCCCCTTAGAAAAACTAGTGCCTCCTAACGCGTTATCAACTATCAAAATTTTTCTATCATTCTGCAAATTATTTTCGCAATAAGCTTTTGCGAACTGCAACGCTAGAACGCCTTGATTTATTTTTTCTTCACTATCCCAACGCTCGTCTGCATCTACCACCCAATACTCTTGCACACAATCTATTTTCATCCCAGACCTATCGTAGTCATTGTCTACTCCAAACGCTACACTCATCCTTCCACGAAGCATTTTTATCTTAGGATTAATTTCCCAAGGCATAGTTGTTTCTCCCCAACCACAACCGGATGCATTTGATTGTCCGGCAAGTATAATAATATCAAATTTATCGTTTTTGGGATTCATCAACATGTTCTTTCTCCTTCTCGTTTGCTTTTTAAGTATTTCTTCTAAGAAACACTAACTCAAATAGTAATTATATCTTTTGACACTTCTTTAATACTTTTTTGATAAATTTTAATTCATATCAATGAACTTGTCAATAGCCAAGACTAAATATGTGATTTTTTGCAATATTCTTATCATAATTTTACAATCTTATTCATTTCTTTCTCACTTAAAACTAATGCGAAATTTGATATTCACTACTTGCAAATATTTATATCAAATTTACATACGTTAGGATTTTTTTATTAGTTATTGATTTATTGTTTAATTAGTGCTATAATGGTTTTCAAGGAGAAATTAATAATGAAACTTAATTACAAACGCGTTATTTGCGTGGGATTTGCCTTCTTTTTAATTACGGCTTTTTGGCAAGCGTACGACAAAACTATACCGCTAATTTTAACTTATAAGTTTGATATGAAACAAACTTTATCAGGCTTAATAATGGCTCTTGATAATATTTTGGCTGTATTTTTACTTCCACTTTTTGGTGCATTATCCGATAAAACTAAGTCAAAACTAGGCAAGCGCACGGTATTTATTATATTTGGCACTTGCTTTGCCGTAATATCCTTCGTGTTTTTACCCTTCATTGGTAACGTTTGGCTTTTTATCGCAATACTTTTAATAACGCTTTTATCTATGGCGACTTTCCGTTCGCCTGCAGTTGCACTAATGCCCGACGTAACGTGCAAACCCTTGCGCTCTAAAGGTAACGCAATAATAAACCTTGTGGGAACGGTTGGTGGTCTAATCGTGTTAGGATTAGGTATCGTAGTTAAAGTCGGCGAAAGCACTATGCACAATCTTACCCCCTATTACATCGCAGTTTGCGGTATTATTCTGTTAGGGTTAGTAATCTTTCTTCTTACTGTTAGAGAAAATAAGTGGGCGGAGCAAATGCGCCAAGACACCCTTAAATTTTATCCCGAAGAAAAGCCTAGCGATAACAATACAAACGATAAAAAACTATCTAAACCTGAACTTAAGTCTTTACTTTTAATATTAGGTTCCGTTGCTCTTTGGTATATGGGTTACAACGCTATAACTTCTAAATACTCGTTATACGCGGATAAAGTTTTGCATCAAAGTTACGATTTAACGTTATTAATTGCGCAAGGCGCTGCGATAATTTCATATTTACCCGTTGGAATAATCGCCACAAAAATAGGTAGAAAGAAAACAATTTTAGCCGGCGTAATTATGCTCGCCCTTTCCTTCTTCTTTGCAATATTTATGACGGCAAATAGCAATCCTGTTATAATGTACGTATTATTTGCTTTAGCGGGCATCGGTTGGGCAACGATTAACGTTAACAGTTTCCCTATGGTCGTTGAACTAGCGAAAGAGAGCGACGTGGGCAAATATACTGGTTGGTATTATACGGCAAGTATGTCCGCACAAGTTATAACACCCGTTTTATCAGGCGCGCTTATGGACCTTGTGGGAAATATGTTACCACTCTTCCCTTATGCGTGCATTTGCGTAGCTTTAGCTTTCCTAACAATGTTCTTCGTTAAACACGGCGACAGCAAGCCTGTAGAATCAAAATCAATTTTAGAAAACTTTGACGTTGATAATTAATTTTATTCACTCATTAAAAACTCACACCCCTAGCAGTCATTTAGTATAGACTACAAGGGGTGTGTCTTTTTTTAACCTATTTACTTTTTATAATTTCTTTATAATTATCAAAAATTTCTTGAGCGACCGAATCCCAAGTTCTATAAACTTGCTTGTAAGTATTTTCTCTTGCGCCGTCAAGTTTTTCACGATTTTTCAAAAGGTCAATTATCGTATCAATCCACGCTTGCTCATTTTGTTCGGTTAAAAATCCGTTAACGCCGTCCGTAATAATTTCCGCAGAAGAACATCCTTTTGTCATAAGCGTTGGCAGTTTCATTGCCGCCGCCTCTATCGGTGCAAGGCTTGCCGTATCAAAAGTGGACGGAAACACGAATAAATTTGCCCTTAAATAGTATGCGGATAGTTCCGTGCGATTCATTACACTACCCGTAAAAATAACTTTATCGTGCAAATTGTATTCTTTCACAAGTGATTTAAGTTTGTTTAAATAACTCCCATCGCCAACGATAAAATATTTAAATTTATAACCTAAATCAGATACTTGCTTTAATACTTTTAAGGCGAATTGCAGTCTTTTATTCTCTACTATTCTACCAACCGAAAGTAAAATAAGTTCATTTTCGTCTAGCGCGTGTTTGTCGTTTATTCTTTTGATTAATTCATCTGCATTTTCAGGATATACAAGGTCCGTTCCATTTCTAATTACTTTAATCGGTTTTTTATACCCATATTCTTTCAAACACTCGGCAGCACCGTCGCTAACCGTCCAAACGTGGTCTATTCGGTTAATATTTTTGATTATATACCACACCATAAAATCGCTTAAGCACTTAAGTTTAAGAGTTCTGTCAAAGTCTTCCCTATACTTCGTATGAAAAGTAAATACGGTGGGTATTTTATGCTTTTTGGCATATCTACCAAAATATGCACCCATTGTAAAGGGCGAATGTATGTGGATAATATCTGGTTTATTTTCTTTCAAGAAAGTTTTTAGTTTACGGTCAAAATATGGCGCGGCCGCATAATACCCTTCCTTTGCCCTAACTGATTTAACCCTAAACACAGTAAAAGGTTGGGAATCTTTATATTTGGGAAAACGCGGAACAACTACGCTTGGCAATACTTTATTTGAATTTAAAAAACATTTGGAAAGACTGGTAACCACTAAACACGGTCCGTCAAACTTAGGATAATAAGCATCTAAAACTTCTAAAACTTTGATTTTATTTTCCACAGTTTTCTCCTTTACAGCCTTGTACGTTTTCTAATTTACGTTTTAGCGCAAAATATAGCTCGTCCGCAATTTTCTCTGCGCTAGTTAAATCGCAAAGTTGATTTGCTTCAACTTTGCTTTCACACGTGGACGGATTAGCAAATATATTTTTTACTGCTTTAATCATCTTTCTTGAAGAAAGCACTTTTTTACAACCACCCACGTTATTAATATAATATTTTGCCGTTAAAGTTTCTAACGGACTTGCGCAAGCGGTTACTAAAATAGGCAAATTAAAATAACGTGCTTCTAACAAACTGTTTGAACCGCTTTTTCCTAAAAACACGTCTCCTGCTCTTAAATACTCGAAAATATTTTGTACAAACCCAACGACGTAAACGTTTTTAAGATTTTTCTCTTCAACAAGTTTTTTGCAATAATCATATACACTTTGATTTTTACCGCATATAACTACGATATTAGCATCTAAATTTGCTAAAAGCAACGTTTTAAGGTGTTTTTTATCCTTTTTCGTGCCGTACGCACCTAAAGCGTAAATAACCGTTTTTTTACCTTTATCAAGCCCTAAATTAATTTTTGCAGTTACCTTATCAGGTGAAGTTTGAGATATTTCTTTTCTTAAAACACAAGGAATTAATCTTAGAGAACTTTCATTAAACCCTGTTCTTATTGCGCGTTTATATTGAGATTGATTATTTACGAAAAAAAGATTCGCGCGCCTATCCCACGCCGGATAAATAACGGGGTCGGGCGTATACGTTGCAACTAAAGTATCTGTCAAATTATATTTATTACACTCTGACGCAAAGTGCGACGGCGAATAATAGGTGCTGACCATTAGGTCCGGCGCAACGTCTACAATAGACTGCATTATTTTCTTTTTTGCTTTTCTAAATTTTATATCAAGAAATTTTAGCGTTAATTTAGACGGTATTTTATACGACAACCCTTCAACTGCGTAAAGTAATTTACTTTGCGAAGTTTCTTTAGTCCAACCGTAAATAGCCCTACAGTATTTTTGTATAACGGGGTCGCTACTATCTGAAAATATATTCCATCTAACCACTTCACACTCTTTGCCGTATTTGTTTTCAAAAGCATCACAAATAGCTTTTGCCGGCATAATGTGTCCGAACCCTGCTTCTACAAACGTAAAAACGACTTTGGGCTTGTTGTTTTGCATACTACTCTCTCTTTATATTTTTTCTTTATTAAATTGTATAACACTTTATATAAAAAGTAAACTATTTTATTAAATTTATATAAAAAGCACGGTTTCCCGTGCTTTTAAATAGAATTTTATCAATGATGATGGTGAAGGTGATTATGACTTATCGATTGCGTTAAACAACCCGTACAACTTTTATCTTTACAGTCCTCTCCTGTTTTTTCAAACTCTAACGTTACGTGGTTTATATTAAACTCTTTTAGTTCCTCACGAATTTTTTCTTTAATAATTTGCGCATCGCTATCTGTAACGACGTGCATAGTTGCATAATTATTTTCTCCGTCCATACTCCAAACGTGAACGTGATGAACTTCTATTACGTCCGTTAATTTGCAAAGATGTTTTTCAATTTCATTTAAACAAATCCCGTCGGGTACTTTTTCAAGAAAAATTTGTAAAGTTTGTTTTAAATTCTTTATTGCCATAACAAATATAAAAACTGCTATAATTATCGACATAATTGAATCTAATAAAGTAAATCCTGTCAAACGCATAATTATCGAGCCTATCAAAACCACGCCCCAACCTAAAACGTCTTCTAACATATGCAAGTTAACGGCTTTTTGATTAAGCGACTCCCCTTTATGCGTAAGAATAGTTGCAAATAGATTTACGCACACTCCAACTACTGCGAATATAATCATTAAGTCGCTTTTTATTACGATTGGAGTTATTATTCTATCAATCGCATTATAAACGACTATTGAAGAACCTAAAATCAATACGAGCGTTGTAATAAGACTGCCTAGCACGGAAAACCTTGCATAGCCGTAAGTATATTTTTTATCAGGCCGCCTTTTACTTTTCTTTTCAAGAAAAAATGATACGCCTATACTAGTAGCATCACCCATATCGTGTATAGCATCAGAAATAATTGCAATACTGCCGGTAAAAATTCCACCGACAAACTCAAATAACGAAAATGCTAAATTTAAAATAAAGGTAAACAAAATTTTCCTTTCAGTCTTCATAAAATCCTTAATCCCTTTTGACTTCTATTTGTTAATATGATACAATATATTCAATACCGAACATATCGTTCAATAAAATATTATATAAAAATGAAATAAAAGTCAAAAACAGAAAGCAAGCACTATTATAAATCTGTTCATTAGTGAACAAATCTTAAATTTTGTATGGGTAAAATTATGGATAGACGACAAAAAAAGACGCGCGATTTAATATTTAAGGCGTTTATTGGTTTATTATCAAAAAAACATTACAATCAAATTACCGTTGGCGAAATTATAGAACACGCCAACGTTGGAAGAGCAACGTTTTACGCACATTTTGAAACTAAAGATTTTTTATTAAAAAACTTGTGTGAAGAACTTTTCGGGCATATTTTTGACTGCACGAAAACTCAACCTACTCATAATAAATATATTTTTGATTGTAACGCACCAAGTTCTGTATTTTTACATTTATACCAACACTTAGAAAAAAACGATAATAACATATTACGACTTTTATCTTGCCCTAACAACGAACTGTTCTTAAAATATTTTAAAGATTGTTTGATAAGTTTGATAGAAAGTCAGCTAAATATATTTGACGACAAACGAAATAAAGAAATTCCACTTAACCTTTGGATTAATCATATTGCGGTAACTTTCGTTGAAACTATTAGATGGTGGCTAGATAACGGTACAAAACAATCGCCACAAACAATGACTAATTATTTTCTAGCATTAGTTTAAAATTTTTATCACTCTAAGTAATAATTTCGCCCCAAAAGGTAATACCTTTTGGGGCGAAATGTTTTAATCAACTCTTTTGATTACGTATTTATACTTTTTTGCGTTCAGCCAAATTTTTTATCATAATGGTTGAAACGTTAAACGACTCTTCAATTTTGCTTATTTTAATATGCTCGTTATCCGTATGAACTGCATTGCCCATAGGTCCTAAAGAATCAATTACAATCGGTCCAAACTGACCTATAATATTGCCGTCCGACAAGCCACCTTTAAGTTCATAACTGAAATCGGGAGCGATTGTTTTTACCAACTGTTCAACTTCTTTAGCGTACCTATAACCTTTTTCCGATGGAATTAAAGGATGTTCGTCTATTATTTGAATTTCAACGCTTATTCCTTGTTCTTTAGCGTGTTCTTGTAAGCGCGTTAAAGTTTTGCTAATATTATCTCTTTCGTCTTTTAGCGCAAATCTTATACTCGTTTTAAGTTTTGCATAACCGGGAACTATATTCGACGCCGTGCCACCTTCAAGCACAACCGAATTTACCGTGGTATTCCTTTGTTCACTGTGGAGTTTATAAAATTCTAAAATCCAGTATGCAAGTTCGTTTACGGCAGACTTCGCGCCGTTTGTAAACATATATCCGCAATGCCCCGCCTTACCGAAAAATTCTACCGTCAAGCCAAAAGCACCCTTTCTTTCAATAGTTCTCTTACCGTCTAACGGCGTTGCTTCGTAAATATAACAATATTCAGACTTTTGCGCGATATCTTTATAAGCCTTTGCCGAATACCTACTGCCTATTTCTTCATCAGGATTAAACACAACGGCTATATTTAATTTATCAAGAACTTCTTTTGGCATTTCTTTAATAATGTAATATGCCATTAATGAACCTTGTTTCATATCGGCAATCCCCGAGCCATACGCTAAATCACCATCAATCTTAAACGGATTTATTTCAACGTGCCCTTTAGGAAAAACAGTATCAATATGCCCCATCATCATTAAGTCGTACGCTTCCGCTTGCCTATTCACACAAGAAAGCATAGGGCCTACTTCCGTACCTATATCTTGAAGTTGCGTTTGCCAACCTAAACCGTCAAACTTATCTTTTAAAAAGTTTGCAACTTCAAGTTGTCCTTCCACACAGCCTTTTCCACTATCAATACTCACTAATTTTTCCAAATCGGCTAAGTATTCTTTTAAATTAAACATATTTATTTGCCCCTATCTATTCTTTCAATCAAAATTTTAACATTAAAATTAAAAACTTTCAAGTTCTTTTTACAAATATTGCATTACTTTTTATATTTAACGTCCGCAACGCCTGAAATAATTACCGCAACGAGCGCTATACTGCCACCTATAAGCAATTCGTAGCTAAACACGTCCATACCGATTATAACCGATATTACACTTGCTATTACAGACGAGAAAGGCATTATGATTGAAACCGCCGTCGGATTAACAAATTTCATTGCGTGCGTTCTTAAAAACCAACATAAAACGTTGCATATAAGAGAGAGTACTAATAGTAAAAATAATCCTTCAATATCCCAACTAAACTTTATTATTTCTATCGGTTGACCGTTAATTGGAATAACCGCTAATAAAATAGCCGTCAAAAGCCCCACTACTGCAGATACTGAAAGTTGTACGAATAGATATAACAAAGTGTCGAATTTTTTTATACGCATACCCGTGTAGGCAATATTTATACCGTAAAACACCCCTGCTAACGCGCATAAAATTTCTCCGATACCAAAAGAAAAGCCCTTGTCGTTAAAATTACCACCGAGAATAAACGAACCCAACAAACATAAAATACAAGCAATTATAGTCAAAATGCTAGGTTTTTTTCGTATGGTAAAGAATAAAATTAGCGGAACAACTACACAAGAAAGGTTTTCTAAAAAAGCATATCTTGCCGGCGTGGTATATAGCAAGCCGATTTTTTGAACGAGTGACGCTAACGCAACAAAAATACCCGTTGGTATTGCCGTCTTAAAATATAGCATATTTAAATTCTTTAACTTTTTAGCACATATTATTAACAATGAAAACGCCGAAATAAACGCTATAATAGATAACCTAAACGCAACCGAATATTTAGCGTTCATATATTTATTTATAGTTGGTGTTATACCCCATAAAATTATAACAGTAGCAATCATCAAGTATGCGATTAAAGTTTTATTATTTGCCTTTACTTTATTGTTAAACATTTGTCCCATAAGTTTTTCTCCTTTTAACTGCTGTTTATTATAATACTTTTATTGACTTATGTGAAACAAAGGTTTATAATAGGGGTGTGAAAATTTTTCACAGGAGTAAAACGTATGGACATTTCCAAAATAAGCGCGTTTTTATTAGCGGTCGAGAAAAAAAGTTTTTCTAAGGCGGCGGAAGAGTTATCATATACGCCGTCTGCCTTGTCGCATATTGCGGATTCGATAGAACTTGAACTAGGAATAAAACTGTTAAACCGCACGTTCAACGGCGTGGAACTAAACGAAAACGGAAAGCAATTAATCGATAAATTGTACGCGGTAGTAGAGACTGAAAAAGCACTTATAAGTAGCGCGAATAGCTTAAAAGAATCTAACGTGAATTTAAGAATCGGCGCATATTCAAGCATTGCGCAAAGATTATTGCCTGACATCATAAAAAAGTTTAAGCAAGAAAACCAAAAAGTAAAAGTTTCAATAAAAATCGGCAATCAATTAAGAGCTTGGTTAAAAGAAGATATTTCCGACGTGATTTTTACTGATGCAAAACCCGATAATGCTAAATGGCATGAACTTCTTTGCGACCCTTACATTGCGCTTGCCCCCAAAAACGTTTTACCTAATAAAAAAGTAGTTAATAAAGACGAACTTTACGATTACGCTTGTATAGTCCACAACGAAACGGTTGTTTTTGATAACTATTTTGAACGCAACAAATTTAAGGAAATTATTGAATTTGATTCTATCGACGAATCTTCAGTTATTTCAATGGTAGAAAAAAATTTGGGAATTGCGGTTTTGCCATCACTATTAGTAAAACACAAAAGTAGTGGAGTACACATATTAAAACTTAAGCCTGAAATTTCAAGAACGATAGGTTTTGCTTATAAAACCGAAGCGCTTCAAAACGATTATACTGCTAAATTTATAAAATTTATAAAAAAAGAATTCAACTTATAAAATTAATAAAACTTATAAACAAACCGCGGGTAGCACTTATTTCGTACTACCCGCGGTTTGATATTTGTTAAAAAAGTTTTAGAATCCAATTAATTTTTAGGCACTATTTCGCCTATATCGTTAAGAACGTATTTGGGCGCGTAAGGGAAGTTAACCAAATCTTCCTTGTTGGTTACGCCCGTTAATACTAAAACGGTATCAAGTTCACTTTCTATACCGGCAATAATATCCGTATCCATACGGTCGCCAATTATTGCAGCGTCTACCCTATGGCAATCTAATTTTTTTAACGCGTGGCGCATCATCAAGGGATTAGGTTTGCCAACGTAATAAGCATTTCTACCCGTAGTCATTTCTATTGAAGAAATAAGCGCGCGACAAGCGGGAATTATTCCGCTTTCCACTTTTGCCGTAAGGTCAGTATTCGTTCCGATAAGTTTTGCCCCACCGAACACTAATTTAACAGCCTTTTCTATCTTTTCATAGTTTAGCGAACGCGTTTCACCAAACACAACGTAATCAGGATTAATATCGTTCATAGAAAATCCCGCTTGATACAACGCGTTGGTAAGCCCCGGCTCACCTATAACGTAAACCGAGCCGTCAGGACATTGACTTTTCAAAAAAGATGCAGTAGCTAAAGCGCTCGTATAAAAATGCTCTTCACCAACGCTGAGTCCCATGCGCGAGAGCTTTTGTGCAAGTTCTTTGGGCGAACGCTCTGAACTGTTGGTTAGAAACAAAAAGTCTTTACCGTTTTTATCAAGCCACTCCACAAACTCTTTTACGCCTGGTATTAATCTATTACCGTGATAGATAACACCATCCATATCACATATAAACGCCTTTTTACTTCTTAAATTTTCCATAATCCACCCAATTAGTTTATTCTATTTCTTCTATTTTAATTATACGATAGCCTTTTTTCTCTAACGCCGTCTTTTTATAAACGAGGTTTTTATGCCATTTGATTTTTTCCTTGTTTCTATATACTACAACCGTAGCCCCGATTACGAATACTAAAACAGCAAATAAAATCAATGCCCACGTTGGGAAAGTTTCGCCTTTAACAACTTCCCACATATCATTGATTTGACGTAGTGCTTCGTTATTAAAGTTTTGCATTATCGCACATCTTTCAAGCATTTCTAAAGTAGGATATTGCGCTATAAGTCGACCTTTAGATTCTGCCGAAACGGTAACGGTATAATTTCTATCATTACCAAAAAAGTATGATAAGTCAATTACTTCGTAATCGGTTTCGGGGTCCATATCGTCACTTTCGTCAAACCAATCTAAAACGATAGCGTCAAATAGATTACTTAGGGTATCACCACTTTCAGATTCAATAGGAGTATTAAAATCGCCTTTTGCAACCATACTCGTATATCCCGTATAGTTCATATTGCGATATACGCTATCAGGACGAGAAATAAATTCTAAAAACTCATAAACTGCGTCATAATTATTGCTACCAGAAGGCATAACAAATCCGTCAAACCAAATATTAGAGCCTTCGTCTGGGATATAATAACTTAAATTTCTAATAGTATCGACAATATTGCCGTCTTCATCTTCTGCGTCTCCACAAGCAACGTCTATCGCGTAAGCAGCATCACCGCTCCAAGCAACGTAAGCGTCAATTCTATTGTTGATAATATCGTTTTTACCGCTATCTACTTCAAATCCATAAAGCATAGGTTTTAACGATTGCAATTTTTCGCCAACCTTTTTTATAGCCTCGGTTTCAACGTTATTTAATATTGCAGTTATACTTGCGTTATCGCTAACGTTTTTAAGTTCTTGTTCGTACGCCATAGCTATACCGACGATATAACTATCTCTAACTGCATCTTTAATAGTAATACGTTTTGCTAGCGACGAATTTTCAAACGGACTATACCAACTGTTTACGTCTTCAACGGTGAGTTCGTCCGTGCTGTAAACCCAGCCCATCGTTCCCCACATATATCCTACCATATACTCGGAAAGAGAGGCTTGTTGTCCTTCATATTTGCCCTTTTCAACCGTGAATTTCAAATTTTCAAGTCTAGTATTAATATAGTCTGAAACGTTTGCCTTGTAATCTAATAAACGACTAAAATCAAGTTTTTGAATTCTACCTTCGATAGCGAGTTTTTCTATCATATATTCAGACGGAACGACCAAGTCGTAACTGTTAGGATTGATAACTAACTCATTATACAAGTTTTCGTTCGTGCCGTAAGTTGAATATTGAACTTCTATTCCCGTCTCTTGTGTAAATTCATCAAAAAGCGTTTCGTCTATATAGTCTTCGCAGTTACATACGCGAATCACCTTGGTATCCGACGTCGTTGGCGAACACCCACCGAACGATAACGAACTTATAAAAATTATAGCAACGATAAAAAGTGAGAAAAATCTTTTCATATTATTTCGCCCCCTTTTTTCTTGCGCGCACGTTTTGCACGACAACTATTAAAATTATAGCAACGAATATAATTGCCGATAATGCACGGAGCGCAGGTAACGATGAATTTGCGTTCGCTTTTGCCATTGCGCCGTAAACGTAAGTTGAAATGGTATCAAACCCTGCCGGGCGGGTATACGCTGATATGATATAATCATCTAAAGACAAGGTAATAGACAACATAAAACCGCTCAAAATGCCGGGTAAGATTTCAGGCAAAACTACGCTAACTAACGCTCTGAACGGGCTTGCGCCAAGGTCAAGTGCGGCTTCGTATAAATTGGGGTCCATCTGCTTTAATTTAGGTATTACCGACAACACCACGAAAGGTGTAGTTATTACTAAATGTCCTACCACTAAAGAAAAATACGAACGACTTTCGGTAAAGATAAGCGCAAACAATAACACGAGAGCAACCGCCGTAACTATTTCCGCGTTTATAACGGGAATACGCGACGCCGCCGAAACGCTTTTGCCTAGTTTACCTTTACTATAATAAATTCCGATTGCACCAAGTGTGCCTAGCAACGTTGCAAGCAATGCAACGACTATCGCTAAGATAAGCGTATCCCATACTATTTTCATAAGTGCAGCGTCGTTAAACAATTTAACGTAAAGGTTAAATGAAAAACCTATTTTGAATATTTGTTCAATGCCAACTATGGGCGTATCGACGAAACTGTATAATACGAGCGTGAAAATAGGCGCATAAATAAAGAGTAATACGAGCGCGATATAAAATACGGAACAAAACTTTTTCATAAATTCGTCCCCCTTGTATCTTCGCTCTTAAATCCACCCGTAACCCACATTGAAACGAGCATAATTATTAGCAATACCATAGCCATTGCCGAACCCATATTCCAATTTTGGAAAGTGGTGAACTGTTCGTCAATAAGTTTACCGATAATGGTAATAAGTCCATTACCAAAAGTATCTGAAATAACGTAGCAAGTCATAACGGGCATAAATACCATAGTTATACCACTTGCAATTCCAGGCATAGACAACGGGAAAGTAACCTTAACGAAAGTCTTTAACGGGCTTGCGCCAAGGTCTTGGCTCGCTTCTATTAAACTTTTATCCATCTTGATTAACACGCTGTAAATAGGCAAAATCATAAACGGCATATAGTCGTAAACCATACCGATTATAACGTTAACGTAATTGTTAAGCCCAAACACGCCTATAAGCGTTAACAAGTCTTTCATCGCCATTGCACGCAACACGAAGTTAATCCACATAGGTGCAATAAACAGCATTAAAAGCGTTCCGCCCTTACCTAGTTTGCTGTTTGCTAAAATATATGCTACGGGATATGCTAAAAGTATACAAATCACAGTTGTTGCAAGTGCAATTAATATGCTTATAATTACCGTCGTTAACGTGGTTGGCGTGGTGAAAAATCTTATAAAATTTTCTATCGTTATAGCGCCGTTCTCGTCTGTAAACGCATAAAACACGATTAAGAAAAGTGGAACTATTACGAAACACGCTAGAAACACACCGTAAGGTATGCAAAGTTGTTTTCTATTGAAACCTATGCGAAAACGAATTTTCCCTCCGTTCGCTAAAGGCAACGCGTTGTTCTCTTTGGTCATCTCTTAATCTCCTGTTTTAAGGAAAGTTTAATTTTTTCTTTTGGAATAATAACGCTAACCCTATCATTTTCGTTCCAAGTGTCTTCAGTATCGAACACGAAATCTTCTTCCTCTTCGTCCGTTCTAACGATAAGTTGATAGTGGTCAACTTTGTATATAATCGAAACGATATTACCTATCGCTCCACCCTTTTGCGCGTCGTCGCTAATCTCAATATCTTTCAAGCCGACTTCTACGTTAACGTCAACGTCGGTAAGGTCTATTCTCTCCCCTTCAGCCGTAATTAAATAACCGTCTTCATCAACGATTGAGCCGGGATATAATTGAGTCACGTCGCACTCAAATTCGCCGTCGCCAAAGCACACGGTATTGTGCTTAGTAATATATCCGTCGTAACGGTTAGTGGTGAATTCCTTTTTCATTATGTGTATATCGTTGGGTTTAATCATTAAACTAACGTCTTCACCAACCTTTCTTTCAACCGTGCTTTGAACGATAATTTCTGCTTTACCAACTAGCATTACCATTTCGTAATGCACGCCTTTAAATATTGAACTAATAATTTTACCGTTTACTTGCCCTTCGCCTTTATCAAGAAGAGTTACGTCTTCTGGTCTAACTACTACGTCTACTTTTTCGTTGACTTCAAAGTCGTCTACGCAGTCGAAGTTTTTGCCGATAAATCTAACTTTTTTATCTCCAACGATAGTTCCACTAAAGATGTTGCTTTCTCCGATAAAGTCGGCAACAAAAGAGTTTTTAGGCTCGTTATAAATATCGGTAGGCGTACCGATTTGTTGAATCACGCCGTCGTTCATAACTACGATAGTATCGCTCATAGTAAGCGCTTCTTCTTGGTCGTGCGTAACGTAAATAAAAGTAATGCCTAGTTTTTTATGCATTTCTTTAAGTTCAAGTTGCATATCTTTACGCATCTTAAGGTCTAACGCGCCAAGCGGTTCGTCTAAGAGCAAAATTTTGGGTTCGTTAACGATTGCACGCGCAATGGCAACCCTTTGTTGTTGACCACCTGATAAAGTAGAAACGCTACGTTTTTCAAATCCTTCAAGGTCAACCATTTTTAAGGCCTTTTCAACTTTTGCTGAAATATCGCTCTTTTTCAGTTTTTCTACTTTTTCAACGATTTTGCCGTCCTTTTCGTAAGTAACCTTAACTCTTTTGAGTTTTAATCCAAACGCGATATTATCATATACGTTAAGATGCGGGAAAAGTGCATAACGTTGGAAAACGGTGTTTATAGGACGTTTGTTCGGGGGCAAATGCGAAATGTCTTGTCCGTTAAATAAAATCTTTCCACCCGACGGTTTATCAAACCCTGCAATCATACGCAAAGTAGTGGTTTTGCCACACCCAGACGGGCCTAAAAAGGTGACGAACTCACCCTTTCTAACGTATAAATTGATATTATCAACCGCAACAACTCCGTCGTCAAACGTACGGTTTAAATTAACTAGTTGGATAATTTTTTCGTCGCTCATCACTGATTTAGCGTTTTTTCTGTCGTTTGCCATAAAACACCTCTAAAATAATTTTGCGCTAGCGTTTAAAAAATAAAAACGCAAGCCGTAACTTATTACTTCTTGCGAAAACAATTCACCACCCGACAACCGTGCCTTTTTATTATGCGCGTTTGGGGGTTAAAATATTAAAGTCAGAGTCTATATAGCAACAAAAACTTTTACTACTCTTTATTGACCGTTTCACAAGTTTGCGTAGTTACGCATATCAGGTTATAAAGTAACCAACTTATAAAATTTGAGCTTTTAACTCAATCAATAAGGTGGCAAGCCACCAATCGGCAGTGGACCCGGCTGTCCGTATGGCCTTAACTCTATTTAGAGTGGTCCTTTATCGCTTGGATAGACTCTGTTTTATTAAAGTTCTTATCCTAGTTATATATTAAATTTTTTTGACGTTTTTGTCAATCATTTTTTTATACTTTTAAAATATTTTATACCATTAAAACTATAAAATTAAACTTTTTTACGACTTGTTTGTTTTGTTTTTTGTCAATTAAAAGGCTTGCTATTTTAATCAGTTAAGTATATAATTATGCAAGTAGAGGTTTTTATGACGTTTATTGATATACTTGCCCAAATAGTAGGCTTTTTTGCTATCGCAATGAATATCCTTTCCGTGCAGTTTAACACGCACTTTAAAATTATGTTTTTTAAGTCTTTGGGCTCTTTTTTATTTTGTGTTCAATACCTAATGCTTGGCGCTTTTACCGGTTTAGTTATGGATTTCGTGGGCGTTATTAGAAATTTCGTTTTTGCTCATAACGTTAAAAAAGGCAGAAGCAATAAATGGTGGATTGTTCTATTTTGCATTATAACTGCAGGCGCTGGCATCACTACTATAATTTTAACTTGGAATAAAACCTTAACCGTTTTATCGCGTTGGACTTCTAACCCGTCGGGTTTAATGGCTCTTGCAATATTTATAAGCGTAATTTCGGTAACGGCAAAACTAATTTCAACTATCGGCTACGGGTTTAAGAGCCCACACGCTATAAGGATGATAAATCTCCCCACCTTTGCTATGTGGATATCTTATAACGTAATAGTTTGCAGTATCGCAGGTATAGTTAGCGATTCAATGAGTATCGGCTCTATTATAGTTGCTGAAATACGCTACCGTAAAAAACCCGAAACCGAAAACGAAATTTCAAATAATTCCCCGAATAATTCCACCGAGTGTCTTTCTAATGACGACGCTACGACACGAATTATAGACGCAAACTAAAGCAAACAATTAATTAAAAAATAAAAAACGTTCATATCGCTCTTCCCATAAAGACTTTTTTAAGACATAATAAAAACTCGACTTGTAAGAAGTCGAGTTCTATGAGTTGTTTAATTAAACGCCCTAACGAAACAATCCGTTAAGGCGTTTTTTTCTTACCAATCATCTTTTGGGGTTAGTTTAATATCGTCGTAATATTCAAAATATTTTTCTTTAGAAGATTTATTGCGTTCGTCTTCCCACTCTTCAGGGAAACAAGCGTCTTCTTCTTTATTGTCTGCTTCACGCATCAAGTCGTAAAGCGTTTTACCTTTTTGTTGCATTTTTCTCCTTTTTTGCAGTAACCACAAAGTTTACAGCCGTTTTTATTTAACCGTTTTATTGATTTTATTACTGCTAACACTATTATTATAGCAATAATTACCGATAAAATCAAGCCAAATCCGCCATAAATAAGCGTTCCCACCGTATTTATAATAATAGCAACTATATATGCTGATAACGTTTGAAATATTAGCATAAACGCAAAAATTTTCAAGTTGCCTAGTTCTCTCTTTGCCGTAGCTAGACTTGCCACACACGGTGGCGAAAGCAAAATAAACGCCATAAACGCATATGCCGAATAAGTGCTGTTAAATAAGGCGTGAACGTCTGTCGATAATAAGTTTAAACTTTCTACCACCGCTTCTTTTGCAAAAGTCCCCGAGATAAGTGCAACCGACGTTTGCCAACTACTACAGCCTAGTGGATAAAATGCGTATTTTAATATATTACCTAAAATAAATAGAAAACTTTTTTCAACCTTTTCCCCAACGTATCCACTAGGTCCAACGCTCTTAAGTAGCCATAAAAATACCGTAACCGAAAATACTATAAGCGCAGCTTTTGTGGTAAACTCTTTAACCTTTTCCCACATAACGGCAACAACGTTTTTTATCGGCGGAACTCTAAGCAAGGGTATTTCCAACAAAAAACCACTTGCATCACTTCTAAATATTTTAAATCCTTTCAATATTAGTCCAAAAACGCAAGCGCAAATTATACCTAAAAAATACATAGAAGTCGCAACTAGCGCGTTCCCGCCGAAAAACGTGCTTGAAAACCAAGCAAACACAGCCGTTTTTGCACCACACGGCATAAAAGGTGCTAAAAACACGGTCATTCTTCGTTCGTTAGTATTTTCAATGGTGCGCGTTGCCATTAACCCCGTTACCGTACAGCCACAAGAAACTATTAACGGCAAAAGGGATTTCCCACTAAGTCCGAAAGTTCTAAATATTCTATCGAATATAAACGCCACTCTTGATGCGTAACCGCTTTCTTCAATTAGAGCCATAAGCATAAACAAAATTAAAATTTGCGGTAAAAACGAACAAACTCCACCAAGCGTTTTTATTATCGCGTCGCATATTAAAGACGTTATCCATTCACTTGCGCCCATACCGTTAAGTAATAAATCTGCCCTTTTTGACAGCCACTCAAATAATTGCTCTATATACCCACCAAAAAAGCCACCTACTTTCATTGAAAGAAAATAAACCGCAGTCATAACCATAAAAAATATAGGTATTGATAAATACTTATTTAATAGTATTTTATCTATCCTTTGCGTGCGCTTTTCCGTTTTAGTAGTTTTCTTTTGAATAACCTTATCTATAATACTTTCTATAAAATCAAATCGTTTGAGCTTGTTACTAATCAATAAATTTGCGTTATAACCTAAAATTTGGGGTTTTTGGCTTGTTTTACGAGCAACGTCTATTAGTTTGTCGATATTAGTGCCTTTAAGGGCAGAAACATTTATAACAGGCACGCCGAAAATTTTAGATAAATATTCGGAGTTTAGTTTTATATGATTTTTTTCCAACTCGTCGCACATATTTATAGCAATTACGGTTGGAATTTTTAGATACGCTAGTTCTACCGTTAAGGATAAATTTCTTTCTAGATTAGTGCCGTCGACGACGTTAATAATGACTTTAGGCGGAGTGTTTTTTAAATACTTATAAGCGGTAGTTTCGTCTATCGCGCCAGAACCTAATGAATATAACCCAGGAAGGTCTATAATTTTTATTTGCTTGTCCTTTTTGTATTTACCTATTTTTTGTTCGGTGGTAACGCCCGTCCAGTTACCCACCTTTTGATAAGTACCCGTGAGAGTGTTAAAGAGTGAAGTTTTTCCACAATTTGGGTTTCCAACTAAAGCAATGGTATCGTTCATAATTTTTCCACCGTAATTTTTTTAGCATCGTCTAATCTTATAGCAAGCATAAAATCTCTAACTTTAATTAGCATAGGGTCGCCTAGTGGCGCACGTGCTACGTATGTAATTACCACTCCTTCAACTATACCTAAATCGTTAATTCTACGCATAAATTTGGGTTGATTTGATATTTGTATTACTTTGGAACTTTCGCCACAATTTAAATCAGATAACTTCATCATTAAAGTATATTGCATTAAGTTTTATTTTATTACATATAAAAATATCCAACCACGTGTTATAACGTGGTTGGATATTAAATACGAAAAAACCCCGCATAAAATGCGGAGTTTTATAAATTAGTCAACTAATTCGATAATAGCAACTTCAGCTGCGTCGCCTCTACGGAATCCAAGTTTGTAAATTCTGGTGTAGCCACCGCCTTGACCTTTTTCTTCCTTGCGAGCTGCATATTTAGGTGCATATTCATCAAAAATCTTCTCAATAAGAGGATATTTGATTGCTTTAGTTCTCTTCTTAAAGTCGGGTTTGCTTTCTTTAAAGCCTTTTACTTCTTGCAAGTCGTTTACCATTGACATGATTTTTCTTCTTGCATTGAGTTTTTTAACACCGTCTTTAACGAGAGTTTTCGTGGTTTCTTTGCCTTTAGCGTCAACAACCTTAACTTCAGCCTCAACGGTGTCTGCATAGGTGTTTACAGCGAGGGTAATGATTTTTGCTACATAAGCAGCAACTTCTTTAGCTCTTGCTTCGGTGGTTTCAATTCTTCCGTTCCACAAAAGCGCAGATGCTTGGTTTTTAATAAGCGCGATTCTTTGCGTTGCGTTTACGCCTAATTTCCTTTCCATTAATTAGTCCTCCTTGTCCTTTAACTTTAAGCCGTAGCTTTCGAGTTTGTAAATAACTTCGTCGAGAGATTTCTTGCCCAAGTTGCGGACTTTAAGCATATCGTCTTCCGTTTTCTTCGTTAAATCTTCTACGTTGTGGATATTTGCTCTCTTCAAGCAGTTATAAGAACGAACTGATAAATCCATTTCTTCAATGGTCATTTCCAAAATCTTAATCTTTTGGTCTTCTTCCGGCGGTACTAAAATATTGTAGTTGCCGAGTTCTGATAAAGATACGAACATTTTGATGTGTTCTTCCATAATCTTTGCTGCAAGAGATACGATATCTCTACCTGCAAACGCACCGTTAGTCCATACTTCAAGGGTAAGTTTATCAAAGTCTACGCTTTGTCCTACGCGAGTTGCGGTTACGTTGTAACTAACCTTTTTAACCGGCGTATAGATACTGTCGATAGCAATATTATCGATAATATCCGTTTTGTGTTCTACTGCGCCCTCATAGCCACGGCCTCTACCTACGGTGAGTTCCATATCAAGTTTGCCACCTTCGTCAACCGTGCAAATGTAAAGGTCGGGATTGAGAATTTCCATATCAGCATCACACTGAATATCGCCCGCTTTTACTACTGCAGGACCTTCTTTAACAAGTCTTACAACCTTTTTGTAATCCTTGTCCATTGACGACGATTTAATGGTCACGCACTTTAAATTAAGGATAATTTCCGTTACGTCCTCTTTAATCTTGGGAACTGCAGAAAATTCGTGCTTAACACCGAGTTCTTCAGCAAATTTGATGTTTTGAATAGCTACTCCAGGGAGTGCTGACAACAAAATTCTGCGAAGTGCGTTACCAAGCGTTAAACCGAAGCCCTTTTCAAGGGGTTCTACAACGACTTTGGCATAACTTCTATTTTCACTTTCTTCCACTGCTATTTTTGGCATTTCAATTTCCATCATAAGAAATTTACCTCCTTAAAAAATAGTTCCGATATAGATAATTGCGGGAATTCTTGTCAAGGCGTGGAAAACCAAAACTTTCCCCCCGCAAAAATCCATCGAAAATTTATAAATTTTATTAATTTTTTTAATTATTTCGAATATAATTCGACAATCATGTGTTCAGCAATTTGAACGTCTACGTCTTCTCTTACAGGGAGAGCAAGAATTTTACCAGTTAAGGTTTCAGGATTGAATTCAAGCCATTTGGGCATTGCGCCAACTTTCATTTGCTTAATTTCAGCAAAATACTTGTTGTCCTTTTTGGTTTCCTTAACAGCGATAACGTCGCCAACCTTTACTGAGTAAGAAGCGATATTTACGTTCTTACCGTTAACGGTAAAGTGTGCGTGTGTTACGAGTTGACGAGCTTGTGACCTTGAAGAACCGATACCCATTCTGAAAATAACGTTGTCAAGTCTTCTTTCGAGAAGTGAAAGCATATTTTCACCGGTGATACCTTTCATTCTATCAGCCTTTTCATAGTACTTTCTGAATTGACCTTCAAGAACACCATAAATTCTCTTACATTTTTGTTTTTCACGAAGTTGTAAGCCGTATTCTGAAACTTTCTTTCTGCTCATACCGTGTTGACCGGGAGCAACGGGTCTTTTTTCAAACGCACATACGCCTTTGAAGCATCTTTCACCTTTAAGGAATAATTTTGCGCCTTCGCGTCTGCATAAACGACATTTTGATTCTGTATATTTAGCCATTTATCTTATCCTCCATTATACTCTACGTTTTTTGGGCGGTCTGCAACCGTTGTGCGGAATGGGTGAAACGTCTTGGATAAGAGTTACTTCCATATCGCAGTTGGTGAGTGCTCTGATTGCAGATTCTCTACCTGCACCAGGTCCCTTAACGTAAACTTCTACAGAACGCATACCTTGTTCTCTTGCTGCTTTACCAGCGGTTTCAGCTGCCATTTGCGCTGCAAACGGAGTGCTCTTTCTTGAGCCCTTGAAACCTAAGCTACCAGCACTTGACCAAGATACCGTGTTACCCTGCATATCGGTAATAGTTACCAACGTGTTGTTGAACGACGCTTGAATATGAACTTGACCTTTGTCAACTTTTCTAGCGTCCTTACGCTTTTTAACAATTTTCTTTACTGCTGCCATTTTAAGTTACCTCCGTTATCTGGTTGCCGTTTTCTTCTTAGCAACGGTACGACGAGGACCTTTTCTGGTTCTCGCATTTCTCTTTGAACTTTGTCCACGAACGGGAAGGTTCTTTCTGTGACGAACACCGCGGTAGCAACCGATTTCGATAAGTCTTTTAATAGAAAGACTTACTTCGCTACGCAAGTCACCTTCTACACGAAGGTTATGTTCGATATATTCTCTTAATTTTGCAACATCGCTTTCGCTCAAATCTTTAACTCTGGTGTCGGGGTTAACGCCCGTTTCACTGATGATTTTCTTTGCCGTTGCGAGACCGATTCCGTAAATATACGTTAAACCGATTTCAACTCTTTTGTTATTCGGCAAATCAACGCCGGCTATACGTGCCATTAGATTTTCTCCTTAAATAAATTTTTTTGTGTTTATCTATGTCAATGCCTAAATCCCCTTTCGCTTTGGAATGATTGCTAATCGGATATTTAAGCGGTTATTTTCTCGCTTACCTCTTGTAGAGGAAAGTCGGTGGGATTAACCCTGTCTTTGTTTATGGTTTTTGTTTTTAGAACAAATTACCATTACTTTACCGTTTCTTTTAATGACTTTGCATTTGTCGCACATAGGCTTTACTGAAGGTCTTACTTTCATTTTAATATCTCCTTTGGAATTCGTTTATGTTTTTAGTTTTTGCTTCGCCAGATTATTCTGCCTTTCGTCAAATCGTACGGGCTCATTTCAAGTTTTACGCTGTCGCCGGGAATAATCTTAATGTAGTGCATACGAAGCTTTCCCGAAATATAAGCCGTAATTACGTGACCGTTTGATAATTTTACCGTGAACGTTGCGTTCGGAAGTGCTTCAACAATCACGCCTTCGGTTTCTATTACGTCATCCTTTGACACAAACTTAATCCTCCTGTATTTTTTGTGTTTGAGCCTTAATTAATCGGTGTAACTTTTCGTTACCGACAGGCTCACCCTTTTGTATCTTGATTGCAAGTTCTTTACCGCCTGCAACTAATACACTGTCAATATGTTTTATTTTCTTTTTCTTTGGGTTTGTGGTCTTACGTTCTTTGCCGTTCACTAAGAAAACGAATTCATTTTCTTGATTTACTATTAAAAACGCTATTCCTTTATCCCTACCTGCGGTGCTTATTACTAAATCACCAACGCTAAACTTTTTTTCCATAATAGTTAAAGCGTTAATATTTCTACGCCGTCGTCAGTAATAACAATCGTGTTTTCGTAATGTGCGGAAGGTCTTCTGTCACGCGTTCTTACTCCCCAACCGTCAGACATAAAATCAACTTGATATACGCCTGCGTTAATCATTGGTTCTATTGCGATTGCCATACCCTTTCTCAAGCGGATACCCGTACCTTTTTTACCGTAATTTGGTACAGACGGGTCTTCGTGCATTTCTTGACCTATTCCGTGTCCCACCAAAGCGCGCACTACTGAAAACCCATTGGCTTCCGCGTGGCTTTGAACTTTAAATCCGATATCGCCAAGTGGCGTTCCGTCTCTTAAATTTTCAATCGCCTTGAAAAAACATTCCTCAGTAACTTTGACGAGTTTTCTTTTTTCTTCTGAAACTTCGCCGATAATAAAAGTTCTTGCAGCATCACCTTGCCAGCCGTTATAGATAACGCCTACGTCTATGCTGACGATTTGTCCTTCTTTAATTACTGCGTCATCAGAGGGAATTCCGTGCACTACCATATCGTCTATGGATGCACAAATTGATGCAGGATATCCAGAATATCCTAAAAACGAAGGATGCGCCCCGCACGAAGTTATAAATTCGTAAGCAAGTTTATCCAAGTCTTTAGTGGTCATTCCTGCTCTAATTTCTCTACCGATTAAATCAAGAACGTTTTTAGTAATTTTACCGCTATCACGCATAAGCGCGATTTGTTCATCGGTTTTTATTTTAATCATTGACCTAAAACCTTTACGATATCTTCGAACACTTTATCTATCGGTTGGTCGCCGTTAACGTTAAGGATTTTGCCTTGCTTGCCGTAATAATCAATAAGTGGTTCTGTTTGCGCTTTATATACGCTAAGACGTTCTTTAACCGTTTCAGGATTATCGTCTTTTCTTATCGTAAGCGCTTCCCCACAATCGGGACAATTGCTAACGTTTCCGATGAAATCTACGTGGAAGGAGGCACCACATTTTGGGCAACTCCTCCTACCCGTAATTCTATGTTCGATTTTACCTAAATCCACGACAAGATTTATTACCTTGTCAGGAGCATTAAACTCGTCTAACTCACCTGCTTGATACAAGTTACGCGGAAAACCGTCTAAAAGATAACCTTTTTCACAATCAGCTTTTGAAAGTCTGTCCTTAACGAGTTCAACTGTTAAATCATCTGGGCACAAGTTTCCCGTGTCCATAACTTCTTTTACTTTAAGCCCCAGCGGGGTTTCGTTTTTGATGTTTTCTCTAAATAAGTCGCCCGTTGAAACGTGCGGTAAATTATATTTTTCGGTTATATAAGCCGCTTGCGTTCCTTTACCGCTACCTGGCGCGCCAAGTAAAATTAATTTCATTTTTTAATACCTAAATTACTTTAAGAATCCTCTATAATTCTTCATCATAATTTGTGATTGTAACGCTTGCTCGAATTCAAGTGCTACCGAAACGATAATCAATAAACCGGTTGCACTGAATACGTTAACTAACGAAACGTTAATCGCATTAAAGATGAGTGAAGGAACGAGTGCTACGAGCGCAAGGAATATTGCGCCGAAAAGCGTAATCCTATTAGATACTCTCTTTAGATAATCAGCAGTAGGTTTACCAGGTCTCGTACCGGGGATGAAACCGCCGTTACCTTGAATACTCTTGCTGATATCGTCTGGATTGAATTGAATTTGATTATAGAAATATGAGAAGAATAAAATCAATAAGCAAAGTACAACCGTGTAAGGCCAGCTACCCGTACCCATATAAGTTGACCACCAGTTATCACTCTTAACACCTAATAAGTTGATGATAAGGTCTGGGAAACTTAAAATTGCGAACGAGAAGATTAATGGCATAACTCCAGAAGAGTTTACTTTAATCGGGATGTGGGTAGATTGACCACCGTACATCTTTCTGCCTTTAACTTGTTTTGCGTATTGAACGGGAATTTTTCTCTCCGCGTCGTTAACCGTAACGATTGCGCCGAAGATTACGATTGCCGCAACAACGAAACCTGCGAACGACCAAATTGAAGTTAATGACGTGTTAGCATCTCCACTAAATATTTGCGCAAATATTCTAATGAACGCCATACCAGCCGTTGACAAAATACCTGCAAAAATTAGAAGTGAAATACCATTTGATACACCGTAATCCGTAATTCTTTCGCCAATCCACATTGTGAGCGCTGCGCCTGCAGTATAAACAATTACTAAGAACGCATAACTCAAGAATTTAAGGAAACCTGTGCTTCCAAACAAGTATTGACTTTGAATTGAACTTTGGAAGGCAACTAAAATACCAATAGCTTGCGCAATTGCAAGAACGAGCGTTAAAATTCTCGTATAAGTATTTATTTTACGTTTACCTTCTTCACCTTGTTTACTCAATCTTTCAAGAGCAGGAATACCTACTGATAAAAGTTGAATAATAATTGATGCGTTAATATATGGTCCAATACCCATTGCAAGGAACGTTCCGTTTTGGAGCGCGCCACCGGATACGGCACTCATAATTTCCAAAAAGGTATAATCACCCATACCGTCAAACACCGCTACGCCCGGTACAGGGATGTAACATCCTAATCTGTACACGAACAAGAGCGCAAGGGTAATAAGGATTTTTCTTCTTACCTCTTTGATTTTAAACGCATTTACTATCGTTTGAAACATTTTGCCCCTCCCTATTAGTGGGTTTTATTAGATTTGTTCAGCCTTTCCGCCAGCTTTTTCGATAGCCTCTTTAGCTGAAGCGGAGAAACCTGCTGCTTTAACGGTAAGTGCTTTAGTTAAAGTTCCGTTGCCGAGAACTTTTAATCCTATTGAGCCTTTTACGACTTTGATAAGGCCCTTTTCGTTAAGTGCTTGCATATCCACTACGGAGTTTGCTTCAAATCCTTCGAGAACCGAAAGATTTACAATGCTATATACTTTCTTAAAATGGTTGTTGAAGCCACGTTTGGGGATTCTTCTGATTAAAGGCATTTGACCACCTTCAAATCCGGGACGAACACCGCCACCACTTCTTGCCCATTGTCCTTTATGTCCTTTACCGCTGGTTTTGCCAAGACCTGAACCGATACCTCTGCCGAGTCTCTTTCTTGAAGTCGTTGAGCCAATAGCGGGACTTAATTCACCTAATCTCATTTTATTACTCCTTGATATTTAGTAATGCCTTATAGCTAAACTTAAATCTTTTCTACTTTCACGAGGTAGCTAACCTTTGCAATCATACCGAGAATGCAGGGGTTTTCATCGTGAATACGGAAAGAACGAATCTTTTTAAGTCCTAATGCTTCTACAATTTTCTTGTGTTGGGGAAGCGTTGCTATAGTGCTTTTAACAAGCGTAACTTTTATTTTGCCGGTTTCTGCTTTTTTTGCTTTTGCCATAAAAGTAACCCTCCTTAACCGTTAATTTCTTCGACGGTCTTACCGCGAATTGCCGCAATTTGTTCTGCGGTTCTTAACATTTTTAAACCTTCAAGAGCTGCTTTAACGCAGTTGATGGGGTTGTTAGTTCCGTGTGATTTAGTTCTGATGTTGGTAATACCAACTGCTTCCATAACCGCACGAACGGGACCGCCTGCTATAACACCGGTACCTTCTGCAGCCGGCATCATAAGAACTGAACCGCTACCGAATTTACCGAGAACTTCGTGAGGAATACTAGTTCCTAAAAGTGATACGGGGAACATATTCTTCTTTGCTCTTGCAGTTGCTTTATCGATTGCTTCGGGAACTTCTTTAGCTTTACCCAATGCGCAACCTATTTTACCTGCACCGTCGCCTACGACAACGAGAGCGGCAAATCTCATATTTCTACCGCCTTTTACGGTTTTGGTAACACGATTTACACAGATAAGCTTTTTAATTAAGCCGTCATTTTCTTCCGCCTTTCTTGGCGCTCTGTTATTATCTCTTGCCATTTTCGTTTTCTCCTTGATTTTTTAGAATTCCAAGCCGCCCTTTCTTGCGCCGTCTGCTAAGCTAGCAACACGACCGGTGTAAAGATAACCGCCTCTGTCAAAAACAACGGTAGTAATCTCTTTCGACTTTGCCTTCTGTGCGAGAAGTTCGCCAACAGCGAACGCCTGCGCTTTCTTGTCTTTGCCATCAAAAGTACCTTTGAGTTCTTTTGAAAGCGTAGACGCCGTAACCAAGGTGTTACCTTTAACGTCGTCTATAAGCTGAGCATAAATGTTAGTTAAGGTTCTATAAACCGAAAGTCTAGGCGTTTCTGCCGTGCCTTTGATTTTGCCTCTAACTCTTTTATGTCTTTTTAACCTGTCTTGATTTTTATTGATTTTGCTAATCATAGTTTTAACTCCTGTTTAATAACTTTTCGCACCTATTCGGTGCACTCGGCAGACGCGCTAAAACTTAAAGCGCGCCCACTAAAAGCCCTTTAAATTTTATTATTTACCGCCGGCAGCCTTACCTACTTTACGTTCGATAACTTCGTCGCTGTAACGAATTCCGTATCCGTGGTAGGGTTCGGGTTCTCTAAAGCCTCTTACGATTGCTGCAAATTGACCAACTTTTTCTTTGTCAATACCGCTAACCGTGATTTCGGTTTGTGAAGGACAATCGAGAACGATTCCGTCGATTTCTTCGATTTCAACCGGGTGGCTGAAACCAATGTTCATAACTACTTTTTTGCCTTGTTTAGCAACCTTCCAACCTACGCCGTTAACAACGAGAGTTTTCTTGAAGCCTTCGGTTACGCCCTTAACCATGTTAGCGCAAAGTGCTCTATAAAGACCGTGCTTTGCTTTGGTAGGACCTAAATCGTTAGCTCTTGTAAATCTAACAACGTTGCCTTCCACGTTGGGAGTGATTGAGGGGTCGTAGCTTTGGGTTAAAGTTCCTTTAGGTCCTTTAACGGTAAGAACGTTGTTCTTAGCTTCTACGGTTACGCCTGCGGGGATATTAATTACTGCATTACCTATTCTTGACATAATTTATACCTCCTACCAAACGTAAGCGAGAACTTCGCCGCCCTGATGAGCTTTTTTAGCTTCTTTACCAGTCATAATACCTTTAGAGGTTGAAAGAATTGCAATACCGAGACCACCGAGAACTTGGGGAACTTCATCAGTACCAACGTAAACGCGGAGACCGGGTTTGCTTACTCTTTTAAGACCGGTGATAACCTTTTGGTTACCGTCGTATTTGAGAGTAATTTTAATAGTACCCTGAACACCTTCAATAATTTCTACGCCTGAAATATAACCTTCTTTAAGAAGAATATCAGCGATAGCCTTTTTGGTGTTTGATGCAGGGATTTCAACAGTTTCGTGCTTAGCCATCAGAGCATTTCTGATTCTAGTAAGCATATCTGCAATAACGTCTGTCATTTGTCTATCCTCCTTTACCAACTAGCCTTCTTAACGCCGGGAATTTGACCTTTATAAGCCAATTCTCTGAAACAAATACGGCAAATACCGTATTTACGGAGTACAGCGTGCGGACGTCCGCAGATGCTGCATCTGGTGTAGGCTCTGGTGGAAAATTTAGCAGGTTTTTGCTGCTTATTTATCATTGCTTTCTTAGCCATTTTTTAACTCCTTTACCTTACTTGTTTGCGAAGGGCATTCCGAGAAGAGCGAGAAGTTCTCTTGCTTCTTCGTCGGTGTTAGCCGTCGTGGTGATGCAGATGTCAAAACCTCTTACTTTTTCTACTTGGTCGTATGAAATTTCAGGGAAAATCAACTGTTCTTTAACACCCATAGAGTAGTTTCCTCTGCCATCGAAAGACTTTTTGGAAACGCCTCTGAAGTCTCTAACTCTGGGAAGAGCTATTGAAACGAATTTATCAAAGAATTCGTACATTCTCGTTCCACGAAGAGTAACCTTCATACCAACGCTTTGACCTTCTCTTACCTTAAAGTTTGCAACTGATTTTTTAGCCATTGTTAAAACGGGCTTTTGACCAGCGATAAGTTCAAGTTCTTTTTGAGCAAGTTGAATGCTCTTTGCGTTGTCTTTAATGTCGCCAAGTCCGGAGTTAATAGTAATTTTTACAAGCTTGGGAACTTGGTTTACGTTTTCGTAATTGAATTTTTTCATCATTGCGGAGATAACCGTCTGGTCGTACAACGCTTTAACTCTGTTTGCTTCTGCCATTTAAGTTTACCTCCTTACTTTTCTTCTGCGGGTTTGTCCGCAGCTTTTTTAGTTTTTTTCTTGGTAGCTTTTTTAACTTCTTTAGCTTCCTTAGTTGCGTCTAAGATTGCACCGCACTTTTTGCAGATACGAACTTTTTTGTCGCCTTCTACTTGGTAAGCAACTCTAGTTGCTTTATTACATACGGGGCAAACTACCATAACGTTTGAAGCGTCAATAGCACCTGATTGGTTTTGAATTGCACTAACTTCTTGTGCGCTTCTTGCTTTTTTGTGCTTCTTTTGAACGTTAACGCCGTCTACGATAACTTTGTTTGCTTTGGGGAGAGCGGTAAGAACTTTTGCGGTCTTGCCTGCGTCTTTACCCGTTATAACTAAAACTGTGTCGTTCTTTTTAACTTTCATAGTTATTCTCCTTATAACACTTCGGGAGCAAGCGAGATAATACGCATATAGTCTTTATCTCTAAGTTCTCTTGCTATCGGTCCAAAAATACGAGTACCTTTGGGTTGCTTTTGGTTGTCGATAATAACTGCTGCGTTTTCATCGAAACGAACGTAAGTGCCGTCCTTTCTTCTAACACCGCAAGTTGACCTAACGATAACCGCCTTAACTACGTCACCTTTCTTAACTGCGCCACCAGGGGTAGCAGTCTTTACACTTGCAACGATTACATCACCGATATTACCGGTTCTTCTGAACGAGCCGCCAAGTACCCTGATGCACATCAATTCTTTTGCTCCAGAGTTGTCTGCAGCTTTTAATCTAGATTGTGGTTGTATCATTGTGCGCCTCCTTATTTAGCCTTTTCGATGATTTCCGCTACTCTCCAGTTCTTGTCTTTAGAGAGTTTTCTGGTTTCAACGATAAGAACCTTATCGCCAATTCCACAAGCGTTTTGTTCGTCGTGTGCTTTGAATTTATGAGTTTTCTTAATAGTTTTCTTATATAAGGGGTGTTTTGCCCTTTCTTCGATGGCTACGACAACAGTCTTATCCATCTTATCGGAAACAACTATACCGACTCTTTCTTTTCTTAAATTTCTTTCCATAATTCTCTACTCCTACGCCTTAAGTTCTCTTTCTCTCAAAATGGTCTTAATCTTAGCGATGTCTTTCTTGCAGTTTTTGAGAGCTGCGGGATTTTCCAACTGACCTATTGCGTGACGGAAACGAAGGTTAAACAATTCTTCGGAAAGTTCCTTTACTTTGCTGTTTAATTCTTCTACCGTTAATTCGTGAAGTTCTTTAGTTTTCATTAACCTTCACCGCCTTCTTCTTTTATTTGTTCTACTACTGCAGCCTCTTTCTTAACGAACTTGGTCTTAACGGGAAGTTTATGACCAGCAAGGCGCATAGCTTCTTTTGCAACGTCTTCTGCTACACCGGACATTTCGAACAATACTCTGCCGGGTTTTACTACTGCTACCCAGAATTCAACTGAACCTTTACCACTACCCATACGGCTGTCCGCAGGTTTCTTGGTTACAGGTTTGTGGGGGAAGATGTCAATCCAAACTTTACCGCCACGTTTAATAAATCTGGTCATTGCAATACGTGCTGCTTCTATTTGGTTAGATTTAATCCAACCGGGTTCCATAGCTACTAAACCGTAATCGCCGTATGCTATTTTGTTACCCTTAGTGCATTTACCGGTCATTCTACCGCGATGCACTCTTCTTCTTTTTACTCTCTTAGGCATTAACATAATTAAGCTTCGCCTCCTTCAGTTTTCTTTTTGGGAGCGCCGATGATTTCGCCTTTGTAAGTCCAGCATTTAATACCGATAACACCGAAGGTTGTATGCGCTTCCGCAAAGCCGTAATCAATGTCTGCTCTCAAAGTTTGAAGGGGAATTGAACCTTCGTGATAGCTTTCGCTACGAGCAATTTCAGCACCGTCAAGACGACCGCTTACCATTACTTTAACACCTTTGATACCGCTTCTCATTGACCTTCCGATAGCTTGTTTCATTGCTCTTCTGAAAGATACGCGCTTTTCGAGTTGAGCTGCGATACCTTCAGCTACGAGTTGAGCGTCTGCATCGGGTTTCTTAACTTCTGAAATGTTGATAGAAATTTGTTTACCTTTGCAGATTTTAGCTACCGTTTTCTTAATGATTTCAATTTCGCTACCTTGTTTTCCAATAAGAACGCCGGGACGTGCAGTGAAAATCGTGATGGTGATTTTGGTTGCAGCCTTTTCAATAGCAATCTTACTGATAGCAGCTTGATAATATTTTTTCTTTAATACTTTACGGATTTCATTGTCTTCTTTTACGTTTGCTGCAAAATCTTTTTTATCAACAAACCAATGAGAATCCCAATCTTTAATAACTCCGACTCTTAAACCGTGCGGATTAACTTTTTGACCCATAACGCTCCTCCTATGCCTTTGCATCCAACACCACGGTGATGTGGCTGGTACGCTTCAAAATTCTGAACGCTCTACCCTGTGCTCTGGGCATAACCCTTTTGAGCGTGGGACCTTGGTCTGCGTAGCAAGCTGCTACGAACAAGTTGTCCTTGTTCATACCGAGGTTGTTTTCTGCGTTTGCTGCTGCACTCATTAATACCTTTTTGATAGGTTCTGATGCAGACTTAGGAGTGTTTTCCAAAATTGCAACTGCTTGAGCGTAGCTCTTTCCTCTGATAATGTCGAGTACAACTCTTACCTTATAAGGAGAAATTCTAACGTGTTTAGCAACTGCTCTGGGGCGTCTGTCTTTATTTTCCGCAATACGTGCGGTTTTTTCTCTCATATTCTTTGCCATGATTTCGCCTCCTATCTACCACCGGTAGATTTTTCAGTACCGCCGTGTCCTTTAAAGGTTCTGGTGGGAGAGAACTCACCGAGTTTGCAACCAACCATATCTTCGGTAACGTATACGGGTACGTGTTTTCTGCCGTCATATACCGCGATTGTGTGTCCTACCATTTGGGGGAAAATCGTGGATGACCTTGACCAAGTCTTCAAGACTTTCTTTTCATTTTTTTCGTTTAATTCTTCTATTCTCTTTAAGAGTTTAGGTTCTACGTAAGGACCTTTTTTAACACTTCTACTCATGTCGTTCTCCTTAATTTATCCTGGTAATGATAAGTTTGTTGGAAGCCTTCTTATGCTTTCTGGTCTTATAACCGAGAGCAGGTTTACCCCAAGGAGTAACAGGCCCCGGCATACCGACAGGTGATTTACCTTCACCACCACCGTGGGGGTGATCACACGGGTTCATTACAACACCGCGAACTGTAGGACGGATACCAAAGTGTCTGGTTTTGCCGGCTTTACCGATTCTGATGATTTCGTGTTCAAGATTGCCAACTTGACCGATAGTAGCTTTGCAAGCAGCGAGAATATATCTCATTTCGCCACTAGGCATTTTCAAGGTTACGTATTTTTCGTCCCTAGCCATAATTTGCGCGCTCATACCAGCAGCTCTAGCAATTTGACCACCTTTACCAGGTTGCATTTCAATATTGTGAACCATAGTACCTACGGGGATATCTTTAAGAGCAAGTGCGTTACCTGCTTTAATATCAGCGGTAGGCCCACTCATAACTTTGTCGCCAACCTTTAAGCCTACGGGAGCAAGGATATAAGCCTTTGCGCCGTCAGCGTAATATAAAAGTGCGATGTTTGCGCTACGGTTGGGGTCGTATTCAATACTCTTAACCGTTGCGGGGATACCGTCTTTCATTCTCTTGAAGTCGATGATACGGTATTTTCTTCTGTTACCGCCACCGATGTGACGAACGGTAATTTTACCTTGTGAGTTTCTACCACCGCTCTTTCTTTGGTCTTCGATAAGTGATTTTTCAGGTTTCTTTGCCGTAATTTCGTCGTACGCGCTAACAGTCATGAAACGACGTGCAGACGAAGTCGGTTTATATCTTTTAATAGCCATTTATCTATCCTCCGTTAAATTAGGACAACGAATCGAAGAACTCTATAGACTTACTGTCTTCTTTGAGTTGAACGATGGCTTTTTTGTAGTCAGGCGTATAGCCTTCGTATCTGCCCTGTCTTTTTAACTTGCCGTTTACGATTGCGGTATTAACCTTTTCAACCTTAACGCCGAAGATTTCTTCGATAGCAAGTTTAATTTGAGTTTTGTTTGCATCTTTTGCAACTATAAAACTGTACTTCTTGTTTTGAATACCCGCATAACTCTTTTCTGAGAGAAGCGGTCTGATGATGATATCGTGTGCAGCCATTATTCTCCGTAGACCTCCTCGATTTGTTGTACAGCTTGTTTAGAAATTACGATTTTAGCATTTTTAACTACGTCGTAAGTATTGATTTGTGATGCAGCGATTGTTGAAATCTTTTCAATGTTTGCGCTTGCTCTCAATACTGCTTCATCGCTGTTGTCCATAACAAGAAGTACTGATTTTTCTAAGTTGAACGCCTTAAGGAATGCAGCCATTTCTTTGGTCTTAGGTGCAGATACTGCAATTTGGTCAACAAAGATTACTTCGTCGTCTCTGATTTTTTGTGAAAGAGCAGAGAAAAGAGCAACTGCTTTAGCCTTAGCATTCATTTTCTTTGAGAAGTCTCTTGACTTAGGAGCGAAAACTACGCCACCTTTAACCCATTGAGGACTTCTGATTGAGCCTTGTCTAGCTCTACCGGTACCCTTTTGTCTCCAAGGTTTAGCACCACCGCCACGAACTTCGCTACGGGTAAGCGTGCTTTTCGTACCTTGTCTTTCGTTAGCAAGTCTTGCAACTACTGCTTGATGGATAACCGCTTCATTGTATTCAACGTTGAATAAAGCGTCAGAAATATCAAGCGTACCTACTTCTTTAGCTTTCATATCAAATAATTTTACACTTGGCATAATTGTTCTCCTTACGCTTTAACGCTATTTCTCAAAGTAACGATTCCTTTAACGGGACCGGGAACTGCACCTTTAACAAGGATTGCATTTCTTTCTTTGTCGACTTTTACAACTTCAAGGTTCAATACGGTTACTTGTTCGCAACCCCAGTGACCAGGAAGGTTTTTACCCTTAAATACTCTTGAAGGGTTACTGATAGCGCCCATAGAACCAGGTTCTCTGTGTACAGGGCCAACACCGTGAGTTTCTTTCAATCTGTGTTGATTCCATCTTTTGATTACGCCGGTAAATCCGTGACCTTTTGAAATGCCGGTTACGTCGATTTTGTCACCTGCTTGAAAAACGTCGCAATATACAACTTGACCAACCGTCATAGCGTCTGCGCCTTCAAGTTTGAATTCTTTCAAAACTTTTTGTGCGGGCACGCCGATTTTCTTAAACAAACCAGCTTGGGGTTTGTTAAGGTTTTTCTCGTCAACTTGGTCGAAACCTAATTTAACTGCCGAATAACCGTCTCTTTCCAAAGTTTTCACTTGAACGACGGGACAGGGACCTGCCTCGATAACCGTTACCGGAATAACTTTGCCGTCTTGGGAAAACAACTGTGTCATTCCCAACTTCTTACCAATGATTGCTTTATTCATAGATAAAGTTCACCTCCGATATATATTATATAATGTTTATAAATTACAACTTAATTTTGATGTCAACGCCAGCGGGTAAGTGGATACTGTCAAGCAACTTAACGTTGGGTGAGTAGATATCAATAAGTCTTTTGTGCGTTCTAATTTCAAATTGTTCGCGCGAATCTTTATATTTATGGGGCGAACGAAGGATGGTTACTATTTCCTTTTCGGTGGGAAGTGGAATAGGACCACTAATTTTTGCGCCAGACTTTTTCATCGTATCAACGATTTTTGCTGCTGCTTGGTCAAGCATTTCCGTGTCGTAAGACATAAGCTTGATTCTGATTTTTTGACTTGCCATTTTTGTTTTCTCCTTTTTTACCTAACTTTT
>JAFVUV010000019.1 GCA_017502525.1 Clostridia bacterium | reverse complement strand
CTTTTTTCATAAATCCTCCGTTTGTTTTATTTGTTGCAACTGGCAGGTCGCAACTTTTATTATACACAAACGGAGGATTTTACTCAACGGTAAACCTTTACTGGACCCCCAGACTATCTGGGGGTTTATTGTTTACACAACTAAAAAAGAGACGAACACGCGTCTCTTTTTTATTGTTTTTTAATAATCAGCTCTATCAGAATCTTTTTTTGTTCTATGAACCGTGCCAAACGGATGTTTTGGGGGTGCATATACCGAAAATAGTTTCAACGGACAATTACCCGAATTTTTTACGTTGTGCCACGTCCCCGCAGGCACTATTATAATAAAGTTAGAGTTTATTCTACCAACAAATTTTAGCTCGTCTCCACATTTACCCATAAAAACGTCTGCACAACCGTTTTCAACACATAATAATTGGTCAAGGTTGTCGTGAATTTCTAAGCCTATTTCACCACCAACAGGAATTGACATAACGGTAATTTGCAAGTATTTACCCGTCCAAATAGCCGTGCGAAAATTATCGTTTGTTAAAGTTTCCTTACAAATATTTATAACGCCTGCTCTTGCCCCCATATCTTTTCCACAATTATTTTCGTGATACATTATTTACTCCTTTGCATATTAAATATTATATAATATTAATTAAACAAAGTTTTTGTTAAAATAATAGAGCGCGCTGTGGAAAACTCCACAGCGCGCTCTGATTTTTATAATTTTTATTAATTATTTATTTAATGCTTCTTGAACTGCAACTGCGCAAGCAACGGTCATACCAACCATCGGGTTGTTACCAGCACCGATGAGGCCCATCATTTCAACGTGAGCGGGAACTGATGATGAACCTGCAAATTGCGCGTCAGAGTGCATACGCCCCATAGTGTCGGTCATGCCGTATGATGCAGGACCTGCAGCCATATTGTCGGGGTGCAAGGTTCTACCCGTACCACCGCCTGATGCAACTGAGAAATAAGACTTGCCGTTTTCAATAGCCCATTTCTTATAAGTACCTGCAACGGGATGTTGGAATCTGGTGGGGTTGGTTGAGTTACCCGTGATTGAAACACCTACGTTTTCAAGTCTCATAATAGCAACGCCTTCTGGAACGCTGTCAGAGCCATAGCATTTTACGTTTGCTCTTGCACCCTTAGAGAAGGGTTTTTCTTCAAGAACTTTTACTTCTTCGGTTGCAGGGTCGAATTTAGTTTCAACGTAAGTAAAGCCGTTAATTCTTGAAATGATATAAGCAGCGTCTTTACCTAATCCGTTAAGTATAACTCTTAAAGGTTTAACTCTAACTTTGTTTGCATTAAGCGCGATTTTGATTGCGCCTTCTGCTGCTGCAAAAGATTCGTGACCAGCAAGGAAACAGAAACATTCGGTTTCTTCAGAAAGAAGCATTTTACCTAAATTACCGTGACCTAAACCAACCTTTCTATTTTCTGCAACTGAACCGGGGATACAGAAAGATTGTAAGCCGATACCGATATTTGCTGCTGCGGTTGCTGCTGATTTGTCACCCGTCTTTTCTGCAGCTTTCAAAGCGATTGCAGAACCTACGGTATAAGCCCATTTTGCATTTTCAAAGCAAATAGGTTGAGTTTCTTGTGTGATAGTATAGGGTGAAATGCCGTATTTATCACAAATTTCTTTACATTCGTCGATTGAAGAAATGCCGTATTCTTTCAAAGTAGCAAGAATTTTGGCTTCACGTCTTTCGTAACCTTCAAATTGTGCCATAATCCGTTCCCTCCCTATTATTCCTTACGCGGGTCAATATACTTAACCGCGCCGTCTTCTTCTTTAAAGCGTCCATAAGTGCCTTTTGACTTTTCATACGCTTCGTTGGGTTCCATACCTTTCTTTATAAAGTCGGTCATCTTGCCGAGTGATACGAATTCGTAACCGATAACTTCGTCGTTTTCGTCAAGCGCCATACGGGTACAATAACCTTCGGTCATTTCAAGGTATCTTACGCCCTTTGCTTTAGTTCCGTACATAGTACCAACCATTGAACGCGCACCTTTACCAAGGTCTTCCATACCTGCACCGATAACCAATCCGTCTTCAGAGAAAGCAGATTGTGAACGGCCGTATACTATTTGAAGGAATAATTCCCTCATTGCCGTATTGATTGCGTCACAAACTAGGTCCGTATTGAGTGCTTCCAAAAGCGTCTTTCCGGGAAGAATTTCTGCTGCCATTGCTGCAGAGTGAGTCATACCAGAACATCCGATTGTTTCAACAAGCGCTTCTTCAATAATACCGTTTTTAACGTTTAATGAAAGTTTGCAAGCACCTTGTTGCGGTGCGCACCAGCCTACACCGTGCGTATATGCGGAAATATCTTTAATTTCCTTTGCTTCTACCCATCTTCCTTCTTCCGGGATGGGAGCAGGTCCGTGTTTTGGCCCTTTGCATACGCAGGTCATTTCTTTAACTTCAGTTGAATACTGCATAAATCTATGCCCTCCAAAAATATGTTTTCTTAAATTATTGCTTTTAAAAGTATAACATAAACCGTCGCTTTTTGACAATTATTTTATAGCATTTTTAATTTTTTTAAGACTTTTTTTCCAATATTCTTTTATAGTGAAATAAATATTGCTGAAAATATCCCGAATCGTCCTTAAATTGACTTAAAAACCACTCGGTTATTTTCTCTCTATTCTTTTCTTTACCCTTAAAATCTTGTTCGTATACTTTTGCTATCCAAGTGTCCACAGGGAAACTATCCGTCCGATGAAATCCAAATAGCGATACGCAATTTGCGACCTTTGGACCTACGCCGTGTATTTTGGTTAGTTCTTTTTTTAACTCTCTCGTACTTAATCCTTTATAAGCGTCTACGTTTAATCCGTTTTGCAACTCAAGGTAAAAATTTTTAACGTATTCGGCTCTATATCCTAATCCTGTCGACCTAAAAAACTGCAAATCCTTATTTGCTAATGCAGTTACGGACGGAAAGGAAAAATATTCTATTCCACTAAAATACTTTTTCTCGCCACAGCTAAGGCTCAGTTTTTCAATTATTCCTTTAATTCTTGGTATATTGTTGTTTTGCGAAATTATAAACGAACAAATCGCTTCGGTCGGGTCTTGATTTAGTATTCTTATCCCCTTGCCCACCATTGCTGATTTAGTCAAAATGTCCACGCCTTGATTAAGTGCTGAATTATACACCTTTGCATAATCGCGCGCAAGGTCAAAATAGTGATAGAAATATTCTTCATCACTATCTTTACACTCAATAAAGGCAAAATCACCTTCGTTATAGCAATAAGCACATTTATCAAGTGAAAACACTAAATATCCTTTATCATACGGCTTAAACCTAAAAACTTGTCCGCATTCTAATGTATCTTTTACCGAAAAATATTCGCCGTTAAATTTAATAGTTGTCATACGAGAAAAAAATAGCGAACCTAACAATTGTTAAGTCCGCTTTTGATTTTAGTTTTCTTTAGCGTATACGCTAACTTTTTTGTCTTTTCTACCCATTCTTTCGAACTTAACTACGCCGTCGATAAGTGCGTACAAAGTATCGTCACTACCAATACCTACGTTGTTACCTGGGTGAATTTTAGTTCCGCGTTGACGAACGATAATTCCACCTGCAAGTACGTCTTGTCCGTTTACTCTTTTAACGCCAAGGCGCTTTGAGTTACTGTCTCTACCGTTTTTGGTGCTACCGCCACCTTTGTGGTGTGCAAATAATCTAAATAAGAACATCATAATTATAACCCTCCTACCTTACTTCGCAGCGATTTCTAAAATCTTTACTGCGGTGAAAGGCTGCCTATGACCTTGCTTTTTCCTTTCATTCTTCTTTGCTTTGTACTTGAACACGATAATCTTTTTATCTTTGCCTTGTTCAACTACTTCACCAACTACCTTGAATGCCTTTGCTTCTTCTGCAACTTTGATGCCGTTTTCATCTGAAACCATCAATACGTTGAGTTCCACTTTGTCGCCTACGTTTGCTGAAAGTTTTTCAAATCTAATGATTGAACCAACTTCTGCTTTGTACTGCTTTGAACCGTTTTCTACGATTGCGTACATTTTTAATACCTCCTGCTAACCAGTCTCGCCGAATATTTTTTTTGGGTAGTGCGTTTATTGCACTTTAAAATAACCCCTTTCGAGCGGCTACTTGAATATTTTATATTATTTATTAATAAATGTCAACCGTTTGAGCATAAAAATATTTTCTTTAAACAAACTATTTTTATAAAGTTTTTTGGAGGAAAATATGAACGATTATAATATAAAAGCTATTACTGACGTTTACAAAAACGCCCACCTTGCTTTGCAAAGCATTTCCGACCTTTTGCCCGCCGTTGAAGACGACGGACTTAGATGCGAACTTAAAGAAGAATACGAAGGTTATGAAAAAATTATAGGCGAAATTTCAACCTTTATGGCGCAAAACGGCATTGAACCTAAAGACGTTAACCCTTTTAAAAAGGCTATGCTTTGGAGCAGTATTAAAATGAAAACGCTTATGAATAATAGCAAAAACCAAGTTTCAGAAATGATGATTAAAGGAACGGTTATGGGAATTAGCGAACTTACCGCCATGAAAAATGAAAGTGAAAGATTAGAAGAAGGCGTTTTAGAATACGTTGATAAGCTTTTATCTTTAGAAGAAGATTACGAGCAAAGATTGAAAAAATATTTGTAATTGACTTTTAAAAACGTTAACCCGCGAGCCGAAATCGGCTCGCGGTTTTAATTGTATCGACAACTTAAATTATTTGTTTACTAAAACTTTCTTTAAGCGTGCAAATCTGGGAAGTCCGTCTTCTTTGGGAAGGTCTGCTTCGCCTTGGATTAATGGAAGCGCATATTTAACAAATTCGTCTGAAATGCCCGTACCGTTGTTGATAATCCATTCAAGCGGAACAGTCTTTTCGGTGTTTGCAGCAAGTTCCAAGGGAAGAAGTTTGTATTCGCATTCATACTTGTCCCCTTCTTTTCTTGCATAGCAAACCATCTTGTCGGTTTCGCCGTTAACTGCTGCGCGAACTGCTTGTTTACCAGCTTCAAAAGTTTCTTCTATGTCGGTTTTACTTGCACAGTGTGCCGCACATCTTTGCATAAGTGAAAGTTCAACTGCTCTAGTCTTATAACCGAGTTCTGATTTTAATATATTGCAAAGGGTTGCTGCTACGCCACCAAGTTGAGCATGTCCAAAGCTATCGCGTGCGCCTGCTTGACCTAACGCTTCACAAACGAGCGTGCCGTTAGCATCTTTAATACCTTCAGATACAACTGCGATACACTTATTGTTGTTTTTAGCGCAAACGTCTTTAACGTCAGCAATGAATTTGTTTACGTCGAAAGTAATTTCGGGAAGATAAATAAGGTCTGCACCTAACCCCTTTGCACCAGCAAGTGCAGCAGCAGCGGTAAGCCAACCAGCGTTTCTACCCATAACTTCGATAACGCAAAGCATAGGAGTATCGTAAACCTTTGCGTCAAGATTAATTTCCATAATAGAAGTTGCAATATATTTTGCAGCACTTGCAAATCCCGGACAGTGGTCTGTTCCGAAAAGGTCGTTATCAATGGTTTTTGGAACGCCTATAACGTTCATTTCGTAACCAGATTTTGCCATATACTTGCTGATTTTGTTGCAAGTATCCATACTGTCGTTACCACCGTTATAGAAGAAGTAACGTACGTTATATTTTTTGAAAACTTCAAGAAGTCTCTTATAGTCGGTATCATCAACCGATGCATCTTTAAGTTTATATCTTACTGAACCTAATGCAGATGACGGAGTGTTTTTCAAAAGTTCAAGTTCTTTGATATCTTCTTTAGAAATATCGTAGAATTCTTCGTTAAGAATACCTCTAATACCATGCGCTGCACCGTAAACTTCAGTAATCATTTCTGAGTTTAAGCCTTCGATAAATACGCCAGCCGCACTTGCGTTGATAACTGACGTAGGACCGCCAGATTGTGCGAACATTAACGCGCCTTTCAATCCTTTCATAATGTTTCTCCTTTTATGTATATCTAAATAATTTTTTTATTGGTTTAATACGTGTGCAATATCGTAAAGTCTTTTATCAAAATGCTTTTGCGCTTTCTGCACTTGGTCGAACGGTACGGTAATAACTTTGTTATCCTTAATACCGATTGCGCAACTTTCACTGCTATCATCACGAAGTAATTCTACTGCCTTATAACCAAAACGTGCTGCTAATACACGGTCTGCCATATTTGGTGAACCACCGCGTTGAATGTAACCAAAGTTGTTTACTTTTACAGAAATACCGCTCTTCTTTCCTATATATTCGGCTATTTCGTCACGATTACCTGCGCCTTCTGCCAAAATAATCATATTTGACGTTTTACCACGCAAATAACTTTTCTTAATTGATGATGAGATTTTATCTAGGTCGTACGGGATTTCAGGAACTAAAACGTATTCAGCACCACCTGCAACACCTGCATATAGCGCGATATCACCACAATTTCTACCCATAACTTCTAACAAACCTACACGGTCGTGTGAGTGAAGCGTGTCACGAAGATTGTTTATTGCCCAAAGCACCGTGTTTACCGCAGTGTCAAAACCAACCGTATAATCCGTATACGCAAGGTCATTATCTATCGTGCCGGGAATACCCATAACCTTTATTCCAAAATTATCGTGCAAGTCTTTAGCACCACGAAGAGTTCCGTCGCCACCGATTACTACAAGCCCTTCAATGCCGTAAGCATTTAACGCTTCAACAGCTTGGCGTTGTACTTCTATATCTTTAAAATCAGGACATCTTGCCGTGTTTAAAAAAGTGCCACCCTTATGTATCATGTTTGATACCGAACGGGATTCTAAACGTTTGATTTCGCCCTTTACAAGACCAGCATATCCCCTTTCAACTCCGTAAATATCCATTTTATAATTGAGCGCCGTACGTACGACTGCTCTTATACAAGCGTTCATACCTGGAGCGTCGCCACCGCTAGTCAATACCGCTATTCTATCCATTAGCATTACTCCTTTTCGTTAGTTGTACATCAAGAATCATTTTACCACATACTTAAAAATTTTTCTACTTTTTTAAGGTGTATTTTATGGTTTAAAATATAATTTTATAATTTTCTTTTGAAAAATATAATATCTGAGTCAGAAAGATAATTTTTGAGTTCAGCCATCAACCCTTCACAACGCCTTACCGCGCAATGCGAATTGTATTTTTTGCCCTCCATCGCTATTATTACGGGAATATTGCCCTCGTAACTCGAAAGCACGTCTAAAATATCGTTAAGTTTATCTTTAATCGCGTCTGATACAATCAACCCTAAATACTCTTGTTCTAACGGTGCTTCTTCGGGTTGGTCTTCTTTTATTTCTAACTTTTCAATATTATCTGCAATAATTTGCGGGTTGCCTTCTTTTATCTGTAATTTGCCCGTTATCTTTACCGTTTCTTCAGTTTTTAAGCAATCGCGCGCACGCTCGAAAATTTTTGGGAAGGCAATAACTTCTATTTGTCCGTAAAGGTCTTCAACTTTGATGAACGCCATATTTTGTCCACTTCTAGTTGCAAGGCGCTTAAATTCTGAAATAATTCCGCCCATAACTACTTGTTCGCCTTCTTTGAACTCGGTATAGGTTTTATTGTGAAGTTCGTCTTCTTCATAATAGTTTAACACGCTGGTATTAAACGTGAATTTAGAGAACGTTTCCTTAAAGTCGGAAAGCGGATGCCCTGATAAATACACGCCTAACACAGTTTTTTCAAGAGTTAATTTTTCTTTAGACGAATATTCACTCATTTTGGGATATTCGAGTTTTAACCCTTCATCTTCGTCCAAAATAGTTCCAAAAAGACTTATTTGCATATCGTCTTTTTTCTTGTTGGCAGTAGCAACTCTATCCATATAGTCAGCGTATACCGCCATAAGCGTTCTTCTATTAATACCAAAATTGTCGAACGCGCCTGCAAGAATAAGGCTTTCAACCAACCTTTTATTTATACCTACCGTGCTTTCTCTTCCGTTTTCATCAACCGTCTTGAACGAAATCGTACGATTAATAAAATCTTCAAACGACTTATAATCGCCGTGTTTTTCACGCTCTTCAACAATGAGATTTACTATACCTAACCCCACGTTTTTAAGTCCCACTAACCCAAAACGAATACCCCCGTTTTCACAACGGAAAAACGCAGTACTCTTATTTATATCGGGTGGTAAAACTTCTGTATTCTTAGTTTTTAAATAGGTCAAATATTTTGCAAGTTCTTCAATTTTATCAAATCTATTGTTTAAGATTGACGTAAAGAATTCAACAGGATAATATAGTTTCAAATATGCCGTTTGGTACGCTAAAACCGCATACGCAGCAGCGTGCGATTTGTTGAACGCGTATTTTGCAAAGCCTGCCATTTCGTCAAAAATTTCATTTGCTATATCTTCTGGAACACCGTTTGCGATAGCACCGCAAATTGGGTCTCCTTTTTCACTTACACCGCCGTTTATGAATATCTTTTTCTGTCTTGCCATTTCATCAACGTTTTTCTTTCCCATTGCGCGACGAACGATATCCGATTGCCCGAGCGAGAATCCACCCAACTTTTGACAAATTTGCATAACTTGTTCTTGATAAATCAATACGCCGTAAGTTGCCTTTAATAGCGGTTCTAATAAAGGATGCTTATATCTAATCGTTTCTGGGTTGTGCTTATATTTAACGTACGTTGGAATACTATCCATAGGTCCTGGACGATACATAGATATCCCCGCGATAATATCTTCAAAAGTAGACGGTTTTAAATCACGCATAAAGCGCTTCATTCCCGGACTTTCAAGTTGGAAAACTGCATCTGTTTCGCCATCGCCTATGAGTTTATAAGTCCCTTCATCTTCATACCCTAATTTATGGAAATCCAAGACTTTGCCCGTATTTTCCTTAATATACTGCATTGCTTTGGATATATCGGTTAAGGTTCTAAGACCCAAAAAGTCCATCTTGAGCATACCAAGTTGCTCAACTTGTTTCATATTAAACTGAGTGGTTACGTCATCACCACTTCTTTGTAACGGCACGTTGTCGGCAATTGGTTTTGCGCAAATTACTACGCCCGCTGCGTGCATACCCGTTTGTCTTGGCATATCTTCTACCCTGATAGCCATATCAACTACTTTTTTTACCGTTTCGTCTTGTTCGTAAAATTCTTTCAGTTCTTTAACGCTAACGTCTTCGCCGTCTTTACTCTTCTTAAACCCAAAACTTTCGCTAATACTGCTTTTGCCGTCCATAAGTTTAGTGATTTTATCAGTTTCGGCATAAGGCACACGATATACTCTGCCAACGTCTTTTATTGCTACTCTACCTGCAAGCGTACCAAAGGTTATAATTTGAGCAACCTTGTCCGCACCGTATTTATTACGCACGTATTCCACTACTTCTCCACGCCTATCGTCTTGGAAGTCAATATCAAAGTCAGGCATAGATACGCGTTCAATATTTAAAAAACGCTCGAATACTAGGTCGTATTTCAAGGGGTCAACGTCGGTTATACCAACCGAATACGCTATAATACTAGACACACCACTACCTCGCCCAGCACCAACTGAAATTCCTATGCTTTTTGCATAGTTTATAAAATCCCATACTATAAGATAATATTCTATATATCCCATAGTGTGTATAGTGTTTAATTCGTAATTAAAACGGTCTTGAATTTCTTTGGTAATTACGGGATAGCGCTCTCTCAACCCTTTTTCCGCAATGCTCTTTAAAAAGTCGTAAGCAGTTTGACCGTTATCAGGAATATACCCCGGAATTAGCGAGTTATCTCTTATCGGCTCACATTTTTTATTGAGTTCAAAAATAGGTTCTTCATTACATTTTTCTGCAATCTTAACCGTGTTTTCTAACGCTTCGGGAATATGCTTAAAAAGCTCATACATTTCTTCTGGCGTTTTAAGATACGCTTGGTCGGTATCCATCTTAAAACGCGTTGGGTCGTCTATAGTCGATTTAGTGCTTATACACGCTATAACGTCTTGAACTTCATTATCTTCTTTTTCAATATAGTGAACGTCGTTTGTCGCAACTAGTGGTACGGAAATTTCTTTCGATAACTTGATAAGTAGCGGATTTATGCGCTTTTGTTCGGGCATTCCGTGGTCTTGTATTTCAAGATAAAAATCCTCGCCAAACGTTTCTTTAAGCATAAGTGCCGCTTGTTTTGCACCTTCGTAATCGTTTTGCAATAGGCGTTTAGATACTCTACCAGCCAAACACCCCGAAAGACATACTAATCCTTCCGAGTGCTCTTTAAGTAATTTATAGTCTATTCTAGGTTTATAATAAAAACCGTCAACAAAAGCTATAGAATCAAGTTTAATTATATTCTTATAGCCTTTTTTATTCTTACATAATAACACTAAGTGGTCGTATTCGCGCTCTTGCGATTTATAATCTTCTGCAACGTAAAATTCACAGCCGATAATGGCGTTCATCTTTGCGTCTTGCTCGCTTAAACCGGCTTCTAAGCCTTTCAAATATTCTTTTTTTGCGTATTCTGCAAAGTAAAGCGAACCAAACATATTTCCGTGGTCGGTTATCGCTAAAGCGTGCATCCCTTTTTTTCTTACCGCTTTAAAGACACTATCCATTCTGGTAGCGCCGTCAAGCAAACTATATTCAGTATGTACGTGTAAATGTACGAAATCAGGCATAGTATTTTCCCTTTATAGCTCGTTTGCAATAGCAACGAGTTTTCTCAATCTGTGATTTAAACAACTTTTTGTTACGTTAAGCCTTTCGGATAGTTCCGAAAGCGTTTCTTCAGAGTTTTCCACACGCGCAATCGCCGTTTCTCTTAAGTCGGGTTTGAGGCTTTCAAGACCTATTGTCTCAATAATCTTATTTATTGCATCAATATGTTTTGCCGCCGCCTCTACTTGCTTATTCACGTTACCCAAGTCGCAGTTTTTTTGTCTATTTGAATTGTTTGATAATTCCCTATTTATAATAAGGTCGGTCAATTTTAACACCGATACAGGCGCGGGTAAAAACGCTAAAAAATCTTTTATTTCTTCCGCACTTTTTATATATACTATAAAACTTTCACGACGCCTCGTTATTTTAGTCAAAACGTTAAATTGGGCTAGCTTTTCACTAGTTTCTAACGCAGGAGTATAGTGTGAAAAGTTAAGTTCTAAATGATACCCCGTGCTACTTTCGGAATTGTCTGGTACCGTGCAGTTGCCCACCGCCACGAAAAGCCCTTTAATAAACGAACGTAAGCAACACTCTTTTTCAGTAAGCTTGCCATAAAACTTTAGGTTCACGACAAGTTCACCGTCACTTTCGGTTAGTATTTCAAGGTCGGATAGAATTTCGGTTACCCTTTCTCCAATAATGGATAAGTAAAACTTGTCCTTCCCGTTAAGCCTATCTTCACTGACTGACACTTCTCTAATGTCATAATTAAAAAGCGTCCGAACAGCACTCGTTATATACATTGCAGTTTGTTCGTTGCTCGCTTTTATTTCTAATCCTAAACCGTTTTCCCCTTCGTATAAAGAGCCTAGCCCCCTAACAAGCCCTGCTAAAAATGCTTTTCGACAATGCCTTTCTTTTATGTTTTTATTTAATATCTCGTTTTTAATTGAATCAATAAAAGCCATTACGCACGCTCCTTAAACGCCTTAAAGCGCATAGTGGGCAATTTACCGTCTATATTTTTTATCCTATCCAACGGCACGTCCACACGAGCAAGAAGCTTTTCTATTAAAGAGATTTCAGCAACTCTATCTGGCGTATGCGCGTCCGAACTTATTACGAAATTCACACCGGTTTTTACTACCGCGTAAAGTTCTTCGTCCGTAAGATGTATTTTCTTAGAATTAAGTTCTATATAAGTGCCGTAATCAGATGCACATTTGGCAACTTCTTCAGCGTTAGCGAAACAGTCAAAATTAAGATGCGTAATTATATCTACGGGATTATTTTTTATTACGTTTATAAACGCTTTAGTATTCTCTTTACGTAATCTTTGCGATACTTTATCACTATTAAAATACTTCCTATATAAGTTAGGAATAGAGAGTGTAAAAACGCTTTTGGGTCTATACAAAACGAACTTGTGTATACCCGCAAGAAAAATATCAAAGTTATCGTACGCTTTGGGTTTTAAGTCAACTTCACCATTAGTTCCTATAATATTACTTTCAATTCCAAGCAAGACTTTAACGCCCGTCTGCTCAGTCGCTTGGTCACAAAGTTTACGCATTTTAGGGACTTTCCTTTTGGTCAAGCCAAAAGCAGGGTGCGAAAATCCGTGGTCTGATATTCCCACTTCTTTAAGCCCCTTTTCTTTAGCCATAACCGCGTTATCAATAATTTGACCTTTGCCGTGACTAAAAACCGTATGCGTATGGTAATCTGCCGTTAGTAACATTAAAACTCCCCTACGTATTCAACCTCTTCAACAAGGTCCACGTCAAATACTTCTTTTATTTTTTCTTTTACGTATTTAATAAGCAAATAAACGTCTGTTGCGCTTGCGCCCCGTTCGGTTATTATAAAATTGCCGTGCTTTTCCGAAACGGTTGCTCCGCCAACCGCAAAGCCTTTTAACCCTGCGCGTTCTATAAGTGCCCCCGCTGATGACGGCTTTGGATTTTTGAAAACCGACCCGCAACTACTTCCGGTGGGTTGCACACTTTTTCTTAATTCGGCATAAGTTTTTATTCCTGCCCGTATAATTTCGCGCTCGCTTTCGTTGAGTTTGAAAGACGCAAAAATTATCACTTCTTTCTTGCCTAAAAACCTACTCGTTCTATATCCAAATTTACACTCTTCTTTTGAATAAAATTTGATTTTTCCATCACAAAGCGTTTCCACCGTGGTTATATAATCGCATATATTATGGCCAAACGCACCCGCATTCATAACTACTGCACCACCAACCGTTGCAGGAATACCCGAAAGTGCTTCTATGCCCGACAACTTATGCTCGTAAGCAAATTTTATAAGTTTTTCTAGGCTTGCACCTGCCGATGCTCGCACTTCGTCTCGCTTAAAAAACACGTCGGAAAGCGGTCTAATATCAATTATCAACCCGTCAAACCCCTTATCAGATACTAAAACGTTAGTGCCGTTTCCTAAAACCTTATAGTGCTTTTTATAAGATTTACAAGTTTCTAATAGTTGATTTAATCCGTGAAGGCTGTTTGCTTTTGCATAATACTTTGCCACCCCACCCACGCGCAACGCCGTGTGTTTATCCATTTGTTCGTCTAAACTAATTTTTGCGTGTGTGATTGATGCAAGTTCTTCGCTAAAGCCCATACAACTCCTTTTATCATTTTACTATAATTTAAACTTTTTTTCAAGACATAATGCACATATTTTTTATTTTATTTAACGCGTTTTCATCTCCCTTTACCGCCAAGGTTGATAACCTTTGCATTTCTTTTAACGTAATTGTAGAAGTAAATGCCGATACGTTTATATTCGATTTTACCTTTTGCATTAGTTGGTGTTGTGTTTCGCTATATTCCACGTTTACGTAGGGCGAATACATACCTATTAGGGACAAACTTTCTTGAACGCTATCACTAACTAAATAATTGACGAATTGCTGTGCATAAAACCTCTTTTGTACGTTTAAGCTAGTTATGGAAATATACTGATACAAATCGTTGTAATTTTCTAATGGTATTACGTTAAACTCCATACCCCTATTTATCAATCGACAAATATCCCTTTGCGTTGCTAAAAAGTGTGATACTTTTCCGGACGTGAATTTTATATACGCCGACATTGGGTCAAGTATTTCAATTTCACTTGCTCTATAGCCTTCTAATATAAATGACGTTAACGGTTGTGTAAATTCGCCCTGTGAAACTAATACTTTTTCTATATTTTTATCTTTTATATCTAAATTTGCCGTTAAATTTGGATTGGTTAATAAAACGTAACCACCTCTGCACCACGCGGTCGCGTAACAAGTATCGCCAACCATACCACCAGAAACTTTTCTGTCTGTTAAAATTTGCTCGCACCCTTTTATTTCCGTTCCCGTGCCGTACGAAATAAGGTCGGGGATTTGACCGTTTTTATATGCGTTAATTACACCTTCTGGAGTTTGGTTAATCACCATAACTAAAACACCTTGATATTTTTTTTCAAAAGCGCGCGCAACCTTAAGCAAATATTGCTTTCTTGAACCTATGCCACCCTCAAAACTATCTATCTGCCAAATTGTAATAACCCCTTTATAGTTTTCCGGCGTCGTATCTACACCGCTTTCCACTATCTTATACCTACCGTAAAGCAAAGTGAAAGCACAACAAATTATTATCAACGCACCACTTAAAATTCTAAAAAACTTCATAATAAAATTATATGCTTGTGTAGATTAAAAAAAGACTTTTCCACAAAGGGAAAAGTCTTCAATTTGAATTTTAATTATTTTATTTTTATTGCAGAACGCTTACTGCCAACGGTTGCCGTTGCCGCATTGTCTATATCAAACGATAAATCGATTACTCCTAAAACGTCGTTTACGGTTACTTTCTCAAGCCTACTTAAACGTTCTTTCACGTCGTATTCACTGTTCAAAAAAATCATACATTTACCCGAAAGCATCATTTGCGACGCCGTGCTTTCACGCCCTAAAATAAACGCGCTTTTCATTTGTTCTTTACCGCGTAAAAACTCTTGTTCGGTAATACCGAATTTTTTAAATCGTCTTACCTCGTCTATAATGGCTTGCGCCGCCAAGTCTCTTTGCACCGTGTTTACACCGGCATAAATATCTAAAACGCCATCCGTTTTATACTGTGAACCGTATGAATAAACGCTATAAGCAAGCCCAAGTTCTTCTCTAATTTTTTGAAAGAGCCTACTGCTCATACCGCCACCTAAAATAAAGTTTGCAATATTAAACGCGTCAATTTTATCGTCGTCCATCTTAAATCCTTTCATTGCAAAACATATATGCGATTGTTCGATTTTTTTACATCTATATAAATTTTTAGGTTTATCTATCTTCATTTTAGCTTGCGCACAACTCTTTTTGCGCGTAAACCTTGATGCAAAATGCTCTTCAATAAATTTTTCTGTTTTTTCAACGTCAACGTCTCCAGCAATAGATATTACAACGTTATCCGCCGTATAATACTTGTCCATATAATTTAGAACGTCGTCTCTAGTAAATTTGCGAATATTTTTAGCAGGACCTAATATAGTTTGACCGTAACAGTTATCACCAAAATAACTTTTTGCAAGTATATCTAGACATAGTTCTTCTGGGGTATCTTCGCTCATATTTATTTCTTCTATAATAACCCCTTTTTCCTTTTCTAATTCTTCTTTATCAAATACTGAATCGAAAAAGATGTCCGATAAAATTTCTAAAGAATTTTCAAGATGTTCGCCCGTAGATTTTGTGTAATAACAAGTTAATTCTTTACTTGTAAAAGCGTTAATTTGCGCACCAATTCTATCAATATGGTCGGAAATTTCAAAGGCAGTACGCTTTTTAGTTCCTTTAAACATAACGTGCTCGATAAAGTGCGAAATACCGTTTTCCATTGCACTTTCGTTACAACTGCCCGTTTTTATAAGCACACCTGCTGACGCAGAAAGAAAACCTTCCATTTTATTTATAACTAGTCTTAAACCGTTGTCGTATTTTTTATAAAACCTCATAATTTCTCCATTTACATATCTTAATCGGATATATTATCACTAACAGTCGTAATTTTATAACCTAAATCAACGTAAAAATCGATAATTTTAGGCAACGCTTTTAGTGTATGTTGTTTTGGGTGCATCAAAATTAAATCACCGTTTGACGGATTTTTCGTTGCGCGATTATATATCAAATTTTGGTCGCTATCACGCCAATCAATCGTATCTTTTGACCACATTATCACTTTATAACCTAAATCATAAGCAGATTCTAGCGTTGTTTCACTAAAACTACCCGAAGGTGGCGCAAACAAAGAAAGCTTTGCACCGCATAGTGCCGTTACGACTACGCCCGTTAGCGCAATTTCTTCTTTATTTTTTTCATAGTTTAGTTTTTTATGGTCTTTATGAAAATAGCCGTGATTTGCTAGTTCGTGTCCACTATGAACGATAAATTTAAGCGTTTCAGCATTGTCATCAGCCCAACAACCACCCACGAAAAAGGTTGCTTTAACCTTTTTTTCGTTAAGAACGTTGACTATCCCTTCAACAACTTCGGTATTTTCGTAAACGTTGAACATTAACGATACGTTTGCTTTTTGTGTGTTGCCCCTATAAATTGCCGTCACTTGATTCCCACCGTAAATAGGAACGATTTTTTCCGGGATAAAACTTACTGCAACTACAGACGTAAAAACAAGCAATAACACGAAGTTAGTAACTATAGTTATTCTTTTATTTATTCTTTTCATTTACCGCCACCTCTATTCGTAGTTTATGAAAGTAGCGGATATAAAATTACTTTATTTTCACGTGTACGCGTACGTGTTGTGCAAATTTTACACTAAAATCAAAGAAAATAATAAAATATAAATTTAGATTAAAAAATGCAAGGCAGTTATTTGCCTTGCATTTTTAACAGTTAAATCAATTAGTCTTTTACGATTTCAAGAAGTTTAAGGTCAATACCTTTTTCGCCAATCTTTATGATTTCAACCTTAACTTTATCGCCTATATGCAAAACTTCTTCAACACTGTCAACGTGTTTCGTGCCTAATTTACTGATGTGAATCATACCGTCTTTGCCGGGAGCAAGTTCACAGAACGCGCCCACTTTGGGGAGAATTCTTACAACTTCGCTGATAAACATATCGCCAACTTCCGGGTCTTTCGCTATTGAAAGAATTATTGCTTTCGCTCTTTCTGCGTTTTCAACGTTACCAACGGTTGCAATGTTTACGCGTCCGTCTTCTTCAATATCAATCTTAACGCCCGTTTCTTCGATAATCTTATTGATTACTTTACCTTGTTTACCTACAACGTCACCGATTTTTTCGGGATTGATTGCAAAGGTGATAATCTTAGGCGCATACTTAGAAAGTTCTGCTCTAGGTTTATCGATTACTTCAAGCATTTTGCTTAAAATATACTGTCTACCAACGTTCGCTTGTGCAATTGCTTTGCGAAGAATTTGTTCGTCAATACCTTTAATCTTGATATCCATTTGAATAGCGGTAATACCTTTTTCGGTACCTGCTACTTTGAAGTCCATATCGCCAAGGAAGTCTTCTAACCCTTGAATATCTGAAAGAATTGATACTTTTCCGCTTTCGGTATCTTTGATAAGTCCCATCGCAATACCTGCTACCGGTGCTTTAATCGGGACGCCTGCATCCATAAGTGCCAAAGTTGAACCACACACGCTACCTTGTGAAGTTGAGCCGTTTGAACTCATAACTTCCGATACGATTCTAATAGCGTAAGGGAATTCTTCTTCACTTGGAATTACAGGTTCTAATGCACGTTCAGCAAGTGCGCCGTGACCTATTTCACGTCTACCAGGACTTCTCAAAGGCTTTGCTTCGCCAGAAGCGTATCCGGGCATATTGTATTGGTGCATATAACGTTTGTTGCTTTCGCCGTCAAGTCCTTCTAACTTTTGTGCTTCCGAAATCATACCAAGCGTACAGGTTGACATTACTTGCGTCATACCTCTAGTAAACACGCCTGAACCGTGTACTCTGGGAAGAACGCCTGCTTCACACCAAATTTTTCTAACTTCGTCAAGTTTTCTACCGTCGGGACGAATACCCGTGTTTGTAATTTTTGCTCTTACCTTTTCTTTGGTCATATAGTAAAGAGCGTCTTTAATTTCTCTTGCGTTATCAGGATAGATATCAGCAAAATGTTCAAGACAGTCTTTTTCAACTTTGTCTTGTCCCTCTTGTCTTTCGTGACGGTCAAAAGTATCAAGTGCTTTATCAAGCATATCGCTAGCGTATGCTCTCACTGCGTTGTCAATATCTTCGGGAACGTGATAAAGTTCCATTTCTCTCTTGGGTTTGCCGATTTCTTTAACGATTTCTTCTTGGAAAGCGCATAAGCGTTTAATTTCTTCGTGTCCAAATAAGATTGCGCCAACCATTTCGTCATCACTGATTTCGTTTGCGCCTGCTTCAACCATCATAATAGCGTCTTTAGTACCAGCAAGGTTAAGCGTCAACACGCTCTTTGCTCTTTGTGCTTCGTCGGGGTTGATAACGTATTCACCGTCAACCATACCTACAACTACGCTACCGGTAGGTCCTGCAAACGGAATATCTGAAATGCTGATTGCGATTGAACTACCAAGCATTGCTAAAACTTCGGGTTGAACGTCTGGTTCAACTGAAAGTGCCGTTGCGATAACTATAACGTCGTTAAATAATCCTTTAGGGAATAAGGGACGGATAGGTCTATCGATAAGTCTTGAAGTAAGAATTGCTTTATCCGAAGCTCTACCTTCTCTCTTTTTAAATCCGCCGGGGATTTTGCCGATGGCGTACATTTTTTCCTCAAAATCAACGCCCAAGGGGAAGTAATCCATACCGTCACGAGCCTGTGCAGCCATCGTAACGTTTACCATTACTGCCGTTTCACCGCAACGGATTACGCAAGAACCGTTAGTTTGTTCAGCATACTTGCCGGTTTCAACTATAATTTCTCTTCCGCCACAGGTGGTCTTAAATACTCTAAATGTGTCTGTCATTGTTCTCTCCTATACTCTAATTTATTCCTGAAACGACGGCGCAACCTACGCCGACGCATTAGTTTCGTTTAACAAAAAATCGGGCGACAAAAAATTATGCCGCCCCGACCTTTGACCTTTTTACTTTCTTAAATTTAAATCTGCAATAATCTTTCTGTATCTTTCGATATCAATTTCTTGCAAATATTTCAAAAGGCTACGCCTTTCACCAACCATCTTCATAAGACCGCGACGTGAGTGATTGTCGTGCTTATTGGTTGACAAGTGTGCGTTAAGGTGATTGATTCTTTCGGTAAGAAGTGCGATTTGTACTTCTGCACAACCCGTATCACCTTCATGTTTGCCGAATTTAGCGATTATTTCCGCTTTCTTTGCCTTGTCCATATTCTTTTTACCTCCTATTTTTTATGGATAATTCGCTTTAAGCAAAGTTCGGGGAGGAGAACCCACCGCCCTTGCAAAAAGTATTAAGCCTATAAAGTATACCAAATTTAATTTGCTTTGTAAACTGTTTTTCACCAAACTTTTACTGATTAAACAATTTTTCTTTATTTTCTTTTATTTTTTCCAACTTTGCTAAATATGTTGGCACGTCTTTCGGGGATGCTTCTCGCTCTATCCTTTCCCCGCCGTTATAAACTTTTTTGCTTATAGCGTTCGCCCCACAAGCAACGTTAGAGCATATTTCTTCCATAACGTCAACGTTGTATATACAAGCCTTTCCCGGCTTTGCGTATCCAACGTTTTCTAAATTGCCAGCCATATATTTTTGTCTATATAAATAATACGGCTCATATCCTGCTTTAGTTAACGTTTCGCGCGCATAATCAACCATTTTCGTTACTTGCTCGCCCGAAAGCCTACTTTCAGTTTGTGCAAGGAACGAACCGCGTTTAATACATAGTGTGTGCACGGTAATATTATCGGGTGAAAGTTCAATCGCTTTATCGACGCTATACTTAAAATCTTCAAAACTTTCTCCCGTTAGCCCAGCGATTAAATCCATATTTACGGAGAACGAATCTTTTGCGAGCATATATTTCTCTACCACGTCTTTAGCCGTGTGATTTCTCCCCATAAGTTTTAACGTCTTATCATTAAAAGTTTGTGGATTTATACAAATTCTAGTAACCCCGTGTTTTTTTAGCAGTTTTAAGTTACTTTCGGTTATTCTATCAGGTCTACCTGCTTCTACGGTAAATTCTACACCGTTATTGATTTTATCAATAGCGCATAAGATTTTTTCTAATTTGTCGTCATCTAACGCTACGGGCGTGCCCCCGCCTATATAAATACTGCGCAACTTTTTTACAAACTTTGAACTAAATTCAATTTCGTCGATAAGCGCGTCAACGTATTCGTCAACGTGCTTTTGCGCACTTTTAATATCCGCACTAATAAACGAACAATATTTGCATCTAGACGGACAAAACGGAACGAAAACGAAAAAATCCGTGTTGTCGTCATCCTTTTCGTATATACCTTTTTGAACTTGCAAAATATCTCTTATTAGGTTTGTTTTTTGTTGGCTTACCTTCATAACGTCGGTAAAAAACTCAGTAAACTCTCCGTCGGATTCAATTTGCTGATACGCAAGTTTCGTTGGTCTTATTCCCGTCAATGCACCCCACGGCAATTCTACGTCCAAGTGCTTAGATAAACCTTTATAAACCGATAATTTTGCATAGCGTTTAACCAAACGTTTCTTTTCAATTTCGTTCCCAAAATCTCTAACGAAATTGCCGTATGCGTATACCTTGCCGTCAATTGTAACGGTATTAACTAATTTATTTTCGTTCTCTTTAAATCTATGTTTAATTTTTAAATTTTCCGCGCCGTCGAAAAGGTTAACGACCTCCATCAACTCGCTTTCAAGATATGTTAAATCAGTATCAATCATAATCTACAAATGCGTTATATTTTCTTTCGTGTGAAAGGGTGGTAAAATCTTCGTGCCCAGGATATACGGTATATTCGCCGTCTAAAGCAAATAGTTTTTTTACCGACTTAACGAGTTCGTTTCTATCGCCCGTGATAAAATCCGTTCTACCAACGCTTTCTAAAAACAAAGTGTCGCCCGTAAATAGCATGTTTCCAACCAAAAAGCACACCGAACCGTCAGTATGCCCCGGCGTCGCTATAACTTTTATATCAATGCCACAAACGTTAAGCGTTTGACCGTCGACAATAGTATAATCTGCAGTTAAATAGTCAAACTCGCGCCCAAAATCACTGCTTAAGTTTTGTTCGTTTAATAGTTTTGGTGCGTCTAGTTCGCTAATATATATTTTCGCACCGTCGTCCTGCAATTTTTTTGCGTTACCCGCGTGGTCAAAATGCGCGTGGGTTAAAAGAACTGCTTCAATCTTAAATCCACACTCACTTTCAACTTGCTTTACTTTTTTATAGTTTTCTCCACTATCTATAACTACCGCTTGATTTAATTCGTTAACCAAAAAGTAAGTATTCACGCGTAAAGGACCTGAGCGTAAATGATAAAGTTTCATTAGTTTGCCGTCCTAAATACGTCCAAGATTTTGGGGTCTTGACTTAATTTGTTTATAAGATTTTTAAGTTCTTCCGCGCTGTTTAATCTAATGTGAAAATCAACTACGGCACTATTCGTTTTGCTATCAGTTCTACCGTTAGTTGAAACTATATCTAGTTTAAGTTGAGAACATACTCCAGCCACAATAGTTAATATTTCCGTTTGTGTATGCCCAAGTACTTTTATACCCGTATTATATGAACCGTCGTCAGCAACTTTAGTCCAAGAAACTTCAATCAATCTATCTTTGTCAAAGTTATTTACGTTGGGGCAATCGGCTCTATGCACGGTTACACCGTGTCCGCGCGAAATAAAACCAACAATGTCATCTCCGGGAACGGGATTACAACAACCGGCAAAACGCACCAAAAGTCCTGCCATACCCTTTACGCTAACACCACTATCGTGCTTTTTGTTAGATTTAAAGAATTTGGTTGCTTCTTGTTGCGGTTGGCTCTTCCTGTGATAGTCAATAAGCTTAATTATAACTTGATTAACTGACACCGCGCCATATCCGATAGACGCGAACATTTCGTCTTGTCCGTTAAACGATAGTTTTGCCGAAATACTTAAAAACGCGTCTTCGGTAAGCAACTCGTTTAAATTATAGCCTCTATGTTTTGCTTCGGCATCAAGCATAACCTTACCGGTTTTAATGTTTTCGTCTTTCATTTCACGCTTGAAAAACTGTTTGATTTTCACGCGCGCACTTGAACTTTTAACAATTTTAAGCCAGTCCCACGACGGACCCTTTGAGTTTTGCGACGTTATAACTTCAACGACGTCACCAACGTTTAGAGTGGTGTTTAATGGCACCATCTTAGAGTTAACTTTCGCACCAACGCACTTGTTGCCAACTGCCGAGTGAATACTATACGCAAAGTCAAGGGGCGTTGCGTCTTTAGGTAAACTTATAACGTCACCCTTAGGCGTAAACACTAATACTTCAGAACTATATATATCACCTTTAAGAGAGTTTAAAAACTCTTTACTGTCCTTTAGACCGCCTTGCCATTCCATAACTTCTCTTATCCAAGAAAGTCTTGTATCAAGGTCGTCTGCTATCTTTTTATTTTCTTTATATTTCCAGTGCGCCGCGATACCGTATTCTGCTGCGTGGTTCATTTCGTAAGTACGGATTTGAATTTCAAAAACTTTTCCGAAGTTTGTAACTACAGTGGTGTGCAACGAACGGTACATATTCGGCTTTGGCGTTGCTATATAATCCTTAATTCTGCCCGGAACAGGTTTCCATTTATGGTGAATTTTACCAAAAACTTCATAGCACTCGTCTATCGTGTTTACTATAATTCTAATCGCTACTAAATCGTAAATTTGGTCGAGCGTTTTATTGCGCTCTTTCATCTTGCGATAAATACTATACAAGTGCTTTTTTCTGCCGAAAACTTCACCCGAAACGTTAGTTTCGCCAAGTAAATCTTTAACTTCAGACACTACGTGGTCAACAAATTCAACATTGGCTTTTAAGCGTTCTTCAACGTTGGTTGATAAATATTCGTAAAAATCCGGTTCTAGATATTTTAAACACAAATCTTCAAGTTCGCACTTGATTTGCGATATACCTAAACGGTCGGCAAGTGGCGCGTATATTTCAAGCGTTTCTCTCGCCATACGTTGTTGGCGTTCTTGCGATAAAAAGTTAAGAGAACGCATATTGTGTAATCTATCCGCAAGTTTTATTATTATTACTCTTATATCTTTCGCCATTGCGACGAAAATCTTTCTAAAGTTCTCCGCTTGCTCTTCTTCTTTCGAAGTAAAACTAATTTTTTCTAGTTTTGTAACGCCAACTACTAATTCTAAAACTTCTTCACCAAACTCTTTTTTAATGTCGCCTTCAGATACGGGCGTATCTTCAATAACGTCATGCAAAAAAGCCGCAGCTACAGTTGCGGCGTCAAGCCCTAAATCAATCAAAATGCCCGCAACGGTACAGGGATGAATAAAATACTCTTCCCCCGAGGCACGCTTTTGATTAACGTGGGCTTTTCTGGAATAGTCGTACGCGTGCTTTAACAACGCGTATTCCTTACCGTTATAGGTGTTTTCCATTCTAGTTAAAATTTCAATCATACTTATACCTTTAACGAGTAAATTTTACTATATACTTTAGAATTTGTCAATGCGTTTTTGATTTTTTGGTCGTATATTAGTTTCCCGTTTACTTCCACTAATATTTTGAGTTCGGTTAACACTTCGATTACAAATAACGCTTGATAATAATCTTTCTCTTCAAAATTATTTTTAACGAAAGTTATTCTATCGATTATGGCACTACCCGACAAGTTAATTAACTTATTAAAAATGCGCCCAAACTCGCTTCTTTCAATGCTTAATCGGTCAATATCCTTATAACCACAAACGCTATTAAAACAATAACTTTTACCGTTAAATGATAGTGCTGAGAGTGGTAAGTCAAGGTAAACGATTTTCTCAAACCCTGTTGGAATAGTTTTGGGCGAAACCAAAACCGAAGAAGTTTTCCCTTCTGCAACGAATAGACTTATAGGTAAGTTTTTCAGTTGTGGATAAAGTTTTAAATTATCAGGGTCGAACAACAAGTAAAGCGTTGGCTTTTTATTTTCAAAAACCGTTTGGTCGGCTTTATTAAATATTTTTTCTTCTGCCCATCTAATTTTTGATATTTCGTTTTGAAAAATATGTAATTTAAGTTGTGAAAAATCGCCGTAATCTACGTCTACTCCCCTAACGTATCCCTTGACGCTCTCTTTACCCTTAAATGAAGAAACGTTGATTTCAAATATTATCTTTTTATCTATCGGTAATGAAAGTGGCAAAACGTGTTTTTCCCCGTTAAAGTCAAGCATTTCTATTACGTCCGTTTTGAACGAATAATGCTGAGAGCCAACCTTTAACGGTTGTGAATTGATTGCGTTTACTGACATTGTAAACATAGGACGGCGGTTGCCTACCCCAAAAGGTTCTAGAGCATCTATTTCTCTAGCAAAACGCGAACTAATAGGTTTATCTATATGCCACTCTGCGTAAATTTTTTGTTCAAGCTCAAGTTTTACGCCGTTATTTTTTACATAATCATTTAAGTGCTTGGATAATGCGGGGAAATTATCTTTACTAACAGCAACACCAGCCGCTTGGCTATGCCCGCCATAAGCAATTAATAGGTCCTTCGCATCGCAAATAGCGTCGTAAATATTAAACCCGTCAACACTCCTTGCAGAGCCTTTAAAATCCCCGTCTAATCCGGCAAAAACTAAAACCGGCCTTGAAAATTCTTCAACAAGTTTTGCTGCAACTATGCCTATAAAACCCGTTTTCCAAGTTTCATCAGCAACTAGTATTATATCGTTATCCGTTAGGTTTTCACTTTCTATTTTATACTTTGCTTGTTTGTATATTCTATCGCACTCTGCTTGACGCGCTATATTATATTCGGTAAGTTTAGTTGCTAAATCATAAATCCTGTTTTCATCAGTTTCTACAAAAAGTTGAAGCGCAGTATCAGCGTCGCCCATTCTTCCGCCAGCGTTTATACGCGGTGCGATATTGTAAGAAATGGTTTGTGCCGTTATTTCTCTATTTGCGTTATCTCCAAGCAAATACTTAAAGCACTTTCTTAAAGTTTTAGGGTTGTTGAAAAGTTTTAACCCTTCAACGGTTATATCCCTATTTTCTCCCACTAATTCCATACTGTCTGCAACAGTTGCAAGGCTTACAAAATCAAGATAAGCGTCTGCTTTTTCGCCTATTAATGCATATCCTAATTTATAAGCCACACCCGCACCGCAAAGCTCGTTAAATCCGTAATCTTGACCTGCGATTTTGGGATTGATACAAATGGTTTTAGGTAAAATTTCAGGCGGTTCGTGGTGGTCGGTTACTATAACTTCTATACCACAATTTTTAAGCGTTTCAATTTTTTCGTAATCACTTATTCCACAGTCAACCGTAATTATTAAATCAATTTTATTTTGATTGTTCAAAGCGTTTATTTTATCAATATTAAGACCGTAGCCTTCTTCCCTTTCAGGTACGACAAAGCGTGCGGTTATGCCGAACTCTTTTAAACAATAATATAACACGGTAGTGGCGCATACTCCGTCAGCGTCGTAATCACCGTAAACCAAAACTTGCCTATTATTATCTTTTGCCTCTTTGATTTTTTGAACGGCTTGCATTATACCGCATAACTTAAACGGGCTTAAAAACCCACGTTTACTAGGGTTAAGAAAATCTTTGGCTTTTTCTATGCTATCTATTCCACGGTAAAACAAAAGCCTTGCGGTATCAAAAAGTATACCACATTCGCTTGCAATCTTATTTATCAAAGCGTTTTCATCGCCCGATAGTTTTTTACCGTAAATAATTTTCATTTTTTTAATTTCCGTTTTTAAATCGAATAAGGCGGAAGAATTTCCGCCTTAAATTTTAGCAGGGTTTATCCGTGCAATTTATTAACCTTTAATACCCGACCAAATGAGCGGAGTCACGAAATATGCCGATACAACCGACGATATCCCAACAACTGCGATTTGAGCACCTACAAACATCATATAAGGTACGAACAATGCAGAAATTGCTACCGCGCCAACCAAAAAGGCAATTAACGTGAACAAATATTTCTTATCTTCGTTATTGATAACCGCTTGTGCGATTTCTTTAGAGTTCGGTTTATCTTTTGATTTGTAAACTAAACGCATTTTTCTTGCACTAGCAAGCGACAATAAAGCGGGAATTGCTACTGACAACGCTAACCCTACGCTCACAAAAGGATAAGCAGGTATTCTTAAAATTGCCGTTAATGAAAGGAATAATAAGAACGATACAACTGACGAGCCTAAAGTTGCTACCGAGGCAGCGAGCTTTTCCATAATCAATGCGTAAACAAATATTACAAGCGCACTAATTCCAAGCGCAAGTGATAGTACGCCAGCATCAAACTTTTTGTTGCCGATAACTTGGTTTACTTCAACTTTTGCCGTTGCAGAGGTAAACTCTGCCGCACTAAGTTTATCATTTAAATATTTCTGCAAATCGTTAAATGAAGTAGGAACTTGTTTGTTAAATTTATAAATAAGCAAACTTCCATCTTCTGCTTTTTGGAAAGCATATGCTTGCGATTTAATTCCATTTTCTGCAAAGAAATAATTCGTTTCTTTAATTAATAAATCGGTTGCCCCGTCAAAGCCTTGGTCAACGCTTACGCGAACTTCGTAACTATTGCTGTAATCTACCGTTTGATTAAATCCGAAAATTCCAAAAACGGTCATACCCGCCAAAATTAAAACTAAAGTGATAATTATAAACAATTTATTTTTTAATTTACACGCGTTCATAATTACACCTCCTCAACTAAAGCCTTCGCATCAACATCAACTCTCTTAAATCCAAAGAACTTTTCTTTGTCTTTTACTAAAGGAGTAACTAACGCGTTAAACATTCTCGTAAAGATTAATGAAGATACAAGAGCAACTACCGCACCGATACCAAAGGTTATTGCAAAGCCTTTAACAACGCCTGACGTGAACGCTAAAAGAACTAACGCAACAATCCCTGCAACTACGCAAGTACTGATGGTAGGAACTAAAGCATCAGCAAAACCTTTCTTTACAGCGGCCTTAACAGTCTTTTTGCTTCCAACGTATTCGTTCTTAACGCCTTGAGTCAACACTAACATGCAAATTGCGTTAAGCACGGTTGCAGACATTATACCTACTACACCACCCATTGAAAGAACTATTCCAGGAACGCCGATAAGCAACCAGCCTTCAATAAGGATAAACAATAGTGATGAAAGCGCTGCGCTTAAACCTAATCCTTTATACACGATAATCATAAGCGCGATAAGTATAATTGAAAGAGTGATGATTGCAACGGCACATTTTGTTGCAACGCCTTCCCCGTAAGGTGCTGAAATTGCCACACCTTCGTCAACGTCGTATTTATACTTAAGTCCACCGTCTTTCATTTGAAGTGCCATTTGTCTTGCGCTTGCTTCACTTGGACTAGTAACAACAACCGTTCCGTTTTGAAGCACGTCTTTAGTAATAGCAGAACTACCTGAAAGAAGAACGGTGTCGTTCATCTTAATTTCAAGATAATAACTTGATTCAGCAGCGTCAATAGCCTTAACTAATTCGTTATAACCATAAGAAGTAAACTTAATGGTTACTGCGTATGAAGTGGTATTATCCCTATTAGTAATCGCACCTGCATAAGTGGCATCTGCAACTACTTTTTGTTCAGTTAAGATTTCAGTAGTGGGGTTTGCACTTTCACCACCATAGAACTTAACTTCACCGTAAGCTGCAACTACAGCTATATCTGACGCAACCGAATCAGTATTTTTAGTTTCGATTCTAATGTCGTAATCGGTTACTTCTTCGTCAACACTTTTAACTGCTTTAACAGAGAAAACGTCATAACCTAACGCGCTCAATCTGTTCTCTAACGTTTTGATAACAGAACCAACGTTGTCGCCAACTTCTTCTTCGTTATCCTTTGCAAGCGTAAGCGTATATGCTACACCACCTTCTAAATCGTAATCTAACTCTACAGCGCCCAAAAGTGAATTATATTCTTTAACTTCACCAATAGGAAAGCGCGCAAAAGTCATAACCAAAACAAATGCCATAAGCACGCTGATTATTGACAATAAAGTTATTGATTTACCTTTACTCATTTCTGCCTCCGATACGGAAGGTTATCTTCCGTTTTTTATATAAAGCTTATCTTAAAAATTATATACTATTTACCATAGTTTGGTCAATAAAAAATCACTTTTTCTTTGAATTTTATAAACCGTTTTTTTATTTTTTCTATTTTTTGCTATTGAATATTCATTTTTTGACCTTCTAATAACTAAAATCAAGGAACTTTAGTCAAGCTCCTTGAATTATAACAAAAAATATATTAACCACCGTTCATTATAAGCCAAATAAAAAATGCGACGAACGCTACACCGAATAGTACCGTAAGAAAAATTTTAAGCGGTGATTTTGGGGTTTTACCCGCAACTTTTCCCGTACTGCCGTTCACAAAAAAATTATAAAGCTTTTTCTTAAAATTAAAGTTCCCTACGTAAACGGGTAACATTGCGTATTTGTAACTTAAATCCGAGTGCGTGGTTGAAACGTTAAAATACGAAATCTTATCGTAAGAATATTGACTTAAAATTTTTCTTTTTAAGCTTGCGTCTATTTTAACTTTTGCTTCCGTCCAGCAGTCTTGAAGTTCACAATCGTAATGATACGCCATAAACCCTAAAAGATAATTTTCTTCAAACTTTTTAGCGTTATTCGTATCAAACGGTGCAACCGAATCAAGTTTGTTTTGGTCGAATTTTGAGCCGGCTGTAATTAACACGTCGTCAAAGCGGTATTGAAACGTTCCACTGACGTTTCGCCAAACAACGTACGTTTGTGTATGCCGATTTTTACCAGAGCCGACCGTTCTAGTTCGCGTTTGCCCTATTCTTGCTTCATAATACGAAAAGGTGGTGCTATCAAAAGTAAAACACGGAGTATAAACCCCTTTAACGTTTTGCGCTTTTAGATTTTTCTTAAAAGCTCGCGGCGCATATAAACGTTTTTTCGCCCACGCTTTGCTAAGCTCAAACGCTCTTTCTTGGCTAAAAGCAAACGGAATTACAGCGTGCGGTTTTATGCCCGCAAGTTCACAAGATTTTCTAACGTGCGCCGTTCCACAAAATGGACAATCGGTTGCCGACTGTCCACCCTCTAAAACAACTTTCGCCCCGCAATTTTCACATTCAAAAACTACGGCTTCTTCCGCACTCCATTTAGGCGATGAAAACAAGCCTTCACTTAAGTCAAATTCGCCCGAAACTGCACCAGTCCCAAACTCCTTTTTGTTCCCACAATGATTACAAATCAAAGTTTGAGTTTCTGGATTAAAAACCATATTAGAACCACACCCCGAACACTTTACGTTTTCGGTTTGCACTTCCGCTTGTTCTAAATCTTGAACTAACCGTTCGTTCATATACTAGATTTAAAAATCGTTTAATTCTTCAAGCATTTTATTAAGGTCTGCACCGTGCACGTCAGCAGCTTCACCAACCGTTTCACCGTGAGCAAGTGCGCAACCTAAACAATGCATACCGTGCGACATTAAAATTTCGCCTGCCTTGGGATTAAGTTGGATTGCTTCAAAAATAGTTGTGTTTTCAGTAATTTTCTTTTCCATAATATTTATCTCCTTTCTTTTTACTAATAGTTATTACCAAAATAAACGCGCATAAACTAATACGCGGTAATTTTACTTTAATATTATAGTATTATTTCATATATAAGTCAACAAGTTTAACAAATTTTGTTATCTCTTTGTTTTGCTATGGTTTAGCAATAATAACCATATTAGCTTGCGATACGACGGTCTAACCACGACGTTGTTTTTTCTCTTACAGCCCAAACAAAAGTGGCTACGAGTAAACTATTACAAAAGGTAAAGGCAACCACTTTGGGTTGCCTTTACCTTTTGGAGCAGGTGATGAGAATCGAACTCACAACCACAGCTTGGGAAGCTGTTGTTTTGCCACTAAACTACACCTGCACGTAAGAATATTAAAACTTTGTTTGCTTTATTTTGCTTTCCTATTTTAGCATAAATTTAGCATAAAAGCAAATAGAATTTTGTCTAATATATTGATAAATTTAAAAAGTTGTGTTATAATTTTTTCAATCTTAAATTAGGAGCAATTAATATGGCATTATTTTTAAGAATTTTAGAGTGGACAGATGACAGTAAAAACACTTTAGTATATAAACTTCCGCTCGCTAAAGGTGGCAGAGAAATTAACCATAAAAGTAAGCTAATTGTCAGAGAATCTCAAAAAGCTATTTTCGTTCATAAAGGCAAAATTTGCGATATTTTTGAACCAGGCACTTACGACCTTAAAACACAAATATTCCCCATCCTTTCTAAACTAGCAGGCTGGATGTATGCGTTTCAAACCCCTATTTCCGTTGACGTTTATTTTATAAACACCAAGCAATTTACCGGTTGTAAATGGGGCACTTCTAACCCTATTATGATGCGCGACCCCGAATTTGGCGCTATTCGCGTCAAAGGTTACGGTTCTTACGCTTTTAAAGTTGACGACGTTAGCGTTTTCTTAAACGAACTTTTTGGAACAAACTCTAGTTTCGTTACAGACGATATAACCGATTGGCTTAAAACGATGCTTATATCCGCTATCACAGATGCTATTGGCGAAAGCAATATTTCTGCGCTCGACCTTGCTGGCAACACGACTGAATTTAATGATATTATAAAGAGTAACGTTCAAAATAAATTCAAAGAAATCGGGTTAACACTTACAAACCTATTCATTGAAAACACGTCCGTTCCCAGTGAAGTTGAAAAAGCTATTGACGAACGCACGAAATTAGGTATTCTTGGTGATAAAACTGACGTTATGATGAAAATCGCAGCGGCTGAAGCATTAAAAGATGCTGCAAAAAACGAAGGTATAGGCGGTGCTTTTACTAGCGCAGGCGTTGGAATAGGCGCAGGTGCAGGTATCGGTTCTGCTTTTGCAGACGCTTTCCGTTCGGCAAGCACCCCCGTACAACAAGAAAAACCACAAAAACCTGCTAATACTAAAATTTGCACTAACTGCGGAAATGCAATTAATTCAAAAGCGAAGTTTTGCGATGAGTGTGGCACAAAAGTAGAAACTAAAAGATTCTGCACAAACTGTGGTATAGAAATCTCTTCAGATGCTAAGTTTTGTCCCGATTGCGGAAGCAAACAATAATATTTAAAAACTTTAACCCCACAAGCATTTTGCTTGTGGGGTTATTTTTATACTTTTTGTTCTTTCTTTTTATTAAACGGTATTATCTGTTCTTTTTTCTCTTCTATACGCGCTTTTATTATTCCCACGACGTTTGCAAAAAATTCAAATATATACGATATGATTACGAACAGCGATGCCGGCGCAATTACGTTATAAATTGAAGTAACAGCCGTCGGGACAAGCATAAGATAACGCAAAAGTTTTAAATCTCTTATACCAAATAAGTACGAATACATTACGTTCGCCGATAAAAATAATAAATCAATATATCTTGCATTTTTTAGTATTACTAAATTTATTACTACGTACGCAAATACTGATAATAACGCAAATAAGGTTTTAAGCCAAAAGTTTGGCGCTTTATTCTTTGTTTCAAGCACAAAATAAACTATAGTTCTTACAACGCTGAACGCCATCCCTACCATTGCAAAATATTGTTCAACGAACAAATATGAAACTGATAAAAATAAAATAGCAAGCGTTTGACAAGTTAAAAATCTAGACTTTTTAGTAACCAAGTAACTTGCAATTACAAAAATTATTGCAACTAAACCTGCTAATAGCGATACAGTATAATTATACATAATTTACCCTTAAATTAAACCGTAAAATAAAACCCCTAAAATTGCACTAAACATTATTAAAATTATGGGCGAAACGGCTTTTTTAGTACATTTTTTCAAAACGAAATTAAAAATTGCTACAGCACCAAAAATAGATATTGCACGCCAATCAAAGTTGAACGGCATATATACCGTATCAATTGAAAACATTACCGTTATGAATATGGTTATCGCCGTACCTATTATTAAGCCAACCACTACCGGACGAACACCGTTCAAAAATGCTTTTACCCCCGCAAAACGCATCAACCCTGTTATTAGCGACGCTATTAATAGTATAATAATGAAAGACGGTAAAATAACTCCAAAAGTTGCACACAACGCACCGAAAAGTGAACCAATTGTACCTGGAACGCCACCTTGCGAAGCACCTATAAAAGTTGCCATATTAATTGCAATAGGTCCCGGTGTTGATTCCGCAACTGCAATAAAGTTTAAAATCTCTTCTGCCGTAAGCCAGCCGTGTGCCAAGACTTCATCAGTCAAGATAGGTATCATTGCATACCCACCGCCAAACGTTAACGCACCTAGTTTAAAAAACGTCCAAAAAAGTTCAAAGAACATTACGCGTTATCCCCCTTACTTTCTTGTTTGTTTTCTTCAGTTTGCTTTTCAGATTTATTAATTTTTTCGTTATTACTAGAAATCAAACTCACTAAATAAATACACACACCGATTGCTCCGCCGATTAGTATATAGAATATTGACGAAAAATCAACGGCAAATAATGAAAAGCCAACTAAGCACCCCACCGTTAAAATAAAAAGTATTACGCTTAACGGAGTTTTTTTGAGTTTTTTAAACATCTTAAAGCCTGCGGAAATAATCAAGAAAGCTACACACGCTTGAATTCCGTTAAATGCATATTGAACGAATTTGAAAGATAAAAATTTATCAAAAAATAACGATATCACAAAAATGATTATAAACGACGGCATTGCTACGCCAAGCGTTGCAAAAACCGAACCGAAAAAACCACTCATTTTATAGCCTATATAGGTTGCACTGTTTATTGCAATAGGTCCCGGTGTTGACTCTGCTATCGCAACCAAATCCATAAATTCTTCGTGATTTATCCACTTCTTTCTTTCAACAAGTTCACGCTCAATAACTGCAATCATTGCGTAACCGCCACCAAAAGTGAACAGCCCTATTTTAAACATAGTTATAAATAGCGTGAATAACGTTTTTAATTTTTTCATAGCTTTTCCTTATAAAAAATTTCCTAAAGTATTATACATTAATAGTTTATTTTTTGCAATCGTTTTACACGTTATTAAATAAAAGTAAAAAACGCACTTGTCAAAAGTGCGTTTTTTATCGTTTAATTAAATCAAAGACGATAATTCTTCTTTTCTTCTAATTCCACTTACCGAATCTTTTGCCGTTAAGCAACTGATTGCAACTAGATTAGCGAAACTTAAAATTTCTTCATCAGAATAATCGTGATATATTGCATATAAACTACCCGCGCAGAAAGCGTCGCCTGCGCCTACGCTCCCTTTGATAAAACCTTTGGGTAATTTT
>JAFVUV010000018.1 GCA_017502525.1 Clostridia bacterium | reverse complement strand
CCTTAAACGAACTCTAATACCAAAATCTTAAAATCGTTGAATTTTCACCCCGTAGAATACCCGACCCGTGAAACTCCCGTGAAATGGCACTTTGCGGGGTTGTCAAATTTCGGAATTGTGCGCGGGGGACGGGGGTTGTGTGACAATTTGTTTGACTTACACCATATTGTCGTAATATAATATATAATTTACTAATATTTCATGTTGACAATTACAAACGTGTGTAATAATGTATAATTGAAACTAAATAAATTAAGTTGTTTTAAAAGGCGGTACAATATGGAAAATATAAAATTTTATGACTCTTTAGAGTATCGCGAGTTTAAATCTCTTAAATTCAAACGTGATTTAATGGTTGAGTATGTCATGTATATGCTTGATAAATCTATACCCATGTTTGAATATGGGAACTTACCCGACGATTGGCGTACACCACCGCGCAAGTTAGAGGAATTTATACAAACTCGTGGTTGTGTATCAATAATACAATATGAGGGTAACGAGAAAAAACCCGCGGGGTATTATGCCGTATTCGGTGGGCGTGGTGGTGAACGCGACGCGAACTACGAACCGATTGATTTTGTATTTGCTAACCCGTTTTTAGGTCTTGACGGCGCATATCGAATATACCCGAACATACCCGACGAAAATCAAAAACAATGCGCGTTAATTCGTAATGATTCACTTTATCTCGGTTTAATACCACTATACACCCGTTACGCGTCTTTACTCACTGAAAACGCTATTAGTTTGCGTGTGTCAGATATTAACTTGCGTGCACTTCTCACAATGGGCGCGCCCGACGATAGGACGAAAGCAAGCGCCGAGTTATATTTAAAACGGTTAGAGGACGGCGAAAACGCGGTTATCGGTGAAAGCCCATTTTTTGACGGCGTCAATTATCACGACGCCGCACACCCTCAAAACCATATGAAAGACCTTATTGAATATGAGCAGTATTTAAAAGCGTCATGGTTTAATGAGTTGGGTTTGGACGCTAACTATAACATGAAACGCGAACGCATTAGCGGGGAAGAGGTCAACCAAAATAGTGACGCGCTAATTCCTTTAATGCAAAATATGTTAAACTCGCGTAAAGAATGTATTGAGGACGTTAACAAACTCTACGGGCTTAATATTACGGTCGAACTTTCAAGCGTTTGGAAAACCACTTTAGAAAATGCGGTTGACCCGCCCGAGGAAAACGAACCCGACAACCCCGAGGACACAAACGAGGGCGACAATTCTACACGTTTAGAAAGTGAGGGCGGCGACAATGACGAAAGTTAACGAATTTTATGATAGTTGGTTAACGGGTGACGGTGTGTTTACTGACCTCAACGCGTATGACGTACCGTGGAAAGTCGAGGACGTAACGGAAAACAATAAAATTGTTACGTCGCTCAATTTCGCTTATCACGGTAACCATTCGGGCGACAAGAACGTTTCGCCCGTGGTTAATAAGTTTATACGGGACGAGGTCGCAACCCCACGCGCTAAACTCGCCGACACACTTTTTATTATGTACGGCGACAAGTGGGCGAGATTGTGGGACGCTATGCACGCGGAATATAACCCCATTGAAAACTATGATTTACACGAACTTGAAACACCCGCGGAAATTACGCACACAATAACACCCGCAGAAACGACCACCACGGAAACACCCGCGGAAATAACAAGGACGTTGACACCCGCGGAAACCACAACCACAGAAACACCCGCGGAAACAACAAGGACGTTGACGCCCGCAGAAACCACAACCACGGAAACACCCGCAGAAACAACAAGGACGTTGACACCCGCGGAAACAACGACAACGGAAACGCCCGCGGAAACAACAAGGACGTTGACACCCGCGGAAACCACAACCACGGAAACACCCGCGGAAACAACAAGGACTTTAACACCCGCAGAAACTACCGAAACCGTTAAACCCGCGAAAACAACCACCGAAAATGAAATTAGCGCGTTTAATTCGGGGTCGTATGTTGATGATACTAAATCAACCACAACGGGCGACGTTAACGACAAGGGTACAACTTCATTAAGTGTTGATACGGCGGGTAGTGAGAAAAACGAAACCGACACCGCAGGTAACACCAAAATAGAGGTAGACACCGCGGGTAGCGACAAATTAGCGGTTGACACGGCGGGCAATACCAAAATAGAGGTTGACACCGCGGGTAACGAAAAACTCGAGGTTGACACCGCGGGTAACACCAAAATAGAGGTAGACACCGCGGGTAGTGACAAATTAGCGGTTGACACGGCGGGTAGCACCAAAATAGCGGTAGACACGGCGGGTAACGAAAAACTCGAGGTTGACACGGCGGGCAATACCAAAATAGAGGTTGACGCCGCGGGTACTGACGTTTTAACGGTTCAGAATGAACGCGAGTTATATCGTCACGGTAATATCGGTATTCAATCCGCGACCGACTTGTTGAAACGTGAAATTGATTTACGCCAATGGAATTATTTTAACGGCGTATTCAATGATATTGACACCCTATTAACATTATCAATTTATTAAGAAAGTGAGGATATTAACATGGTAAAAGGTGGTTACGCTTTAATTGATTGCACGGGGCTTGACCTCGCGGAACTCGGAACGGTTACGGGCTTATATAATCAGCTCGACGCCGCTATTAAGGCGGGCAAGTTTATTCTACTTGCCAATGTAGAAAATGACGGTACAAATTTTACACCAATACCGTCATTCGGTGGTTATGACGACGACGGTATTTTTGTTTCTTTCGAACCCGTCACAATCCATGTATCAACTAGCGACGTAGTAACAATTTAAGAAAGTGAGGATAAATAAATGGAAGTAAAACAGATATACGAAATAATGAATAATGTCACTAAAGAAATGTTAGGCGACTCTATCGTTGTAGCCGAGGACTTGTCTAACATTGTTGAACTCGGTCAGCAGTTCGAAAGCGTTGTCGGTCTTGACAACTACGTTAGAAAACTCCCCGACCATGTGGGGCGTGTAATTTTCGTTGACCGTAAATATGAGGGGCGCGGTATGCAAATTCTCATGGACGGTTGGGAATACGGTAGTATTTGTGAAAAAATCATGACACGTATTCCCGAAGCCGTAGAAAATGAGGATTGGCAACTGAATGACGGTCAGTCGTACGACCCTAACGTCTTTCACTCACCCGACGTTATCGGCGAATTTTGGAATAAACGCACAACTTTCGAAATCGATATGTCTATTACTCGTAAACAAGTTAAATCGAGTTTCGATAATGTGACTCAGCTTAATTCATTTTTGTCAATGATTTTGAACGCTATCGAAACATCACTTACGGTTAAACTTGACGCCCTCATTATGCGCACCGTCAATAACATGATTGGCGAAACAATTTACGACGCTATGCCGAGCGGCACATATACGGGCGCGGGTGGCACACGTGCTATTAACTTGCTTAAACTCTACAACGATAAGTATTCCGCAAGCCTTACCGCCGCAAATGCGGTAACAACTCCCGCGTTTATCCGTTTTGCCGCTTACACAATGAAAAATTACATCGACCGTCTTAAAGTGCTTTCAAACCTCTTTAATATTGGCGGTGAAAGTAGGTTTACACCCGCGTCAAAACTTCATGTTGCTATGCTTTCCGAGTTTAAGAACGCCGCCGATGTATTTTTACAGTCCGACACGTTTCACAATGAATATGTAGCACTGCCAAACGCCGACTCTATCCCATTTTGGCAGGGTTCGGGTACTGATTACGCGTTCGGTTCAACAAGTGAAATTAAGATTAAGACCGCAAGCGGTCACGACGTTGATGTTAGCGGTGTCCTTGCCGTAATGTTTGACCGCGACGCCCTCGGTGTTTCTAATCTCGACCGTGAGGTTAGAACACACTACAATGAAAAAGCCGATTTTTGGAACTATTTCTACAAGGCTTTCGCGGGCTATTTCAACGACACAAACGAAAATTTCGTTGTGTTCTATGTAGCTTAATACCAAACGTACACAAACGGGGCGGGGTTTTCCTCGTCCCGTTTCTAAACGTTTAGAAATGGGGTGTTTATGAATATAACCTTATACGTAAATAGTAGTGAAAAAAATAAAATTGGTAAGACCAAAACCGCCGTTGCTACCTTAGAGGGTTCTATTAAAGGTGAGTCGTCAATTATAAACCCCGTTATTTTAATAGAGTACAACAACCCCACGGCGTTTAACTATGTTTATATTGACACTTTCGGGCGTTACTATTTCGTTAACGACGTCGTTGTTATTCGTAATAATTTACTACGCGTTTCGTTAACGGTGGACGTTCTCGAAAGTTTCGCGGCGGCTATCCTTGCGCAATATGTAATCGTTGACAAAAACACCATTGATTTTGAGAAATATTTACCCGACGAAAATTTATTATCACTTGTAAAAACTAAAACGGATATTATTAATTTTCCGTCGGGATTACTTGAAAGTGGTGAGTTTATTTTAATTACGGCGGGGGGTTAAATTATGAGTGGTATACAAGTCGGTTGGGGTTCTCAATGGGAAACCCTCGCAAATGCTATAACTGATTATTACGGCGGCGGTATTAGTTCGGCACAATATCAGCAAGTCGTGCAAATGCTAAATAGCGGTAATTACACCATGCAAGAAATGGAAAGTATTATCGGTAATATCCCCGAATTTAACCGCACTTACAACGCGGCGGGACAATTAACGGGTGTTTCATATAAAGCAACCGCGGCGGGCAATACGGCGGCGGGCGCGGCGGCTAATGCGGTAAACTCTAACGTTGCTAGTGCTACACAAACACAATTTAGCACCGTGCAAAACGTGACTAAAAACATCCAAACGGGAACGGTCACAATGTCGGACACCGTGACGAAATATAGTTCGGGAACGGCGGGGACGGCTAAAGCGGTGGCTAGTTCAGCACTTGCGGCAGTTTGTGCGGCGTCGGCGGGAATTGCACTCGGTAAAATGGTCGATACTTTACTTTACAACGCAAACCCCGATTTTTGGGACGAAAACGGCATGTCAAGTTTAAACCCCGAAACATGGTCAAGTATCATGGCGGGCGATAACTCGTTTGGTGCTAAACTTTTTAATTTTGTATTTACCATTGACGACGCGTCAGACGGAAACCCGCAAGCGTATATAGACCAAAATGCTTTCGCGTATATGGCGGCGTATATGGCTAGTAGGGGCGTATTTGATACGGGCGACCAACAAGCTAGTTATGATTTTCCAACGGGTTATATTTCCGTGTTAGACCAACCAATAAATTTAGTAAATGTTAGTGACGTTTCAATATATCGTACTACTACGGGTTCAACTTTCACGTTTGAACCTATAACAACGGGTATTATGCGAGGGGCGACGTATAATAACGGTGCTAATAATATATGTTTGGCGGCTAGTGACGACCCTAACGCATATATACAACGTTATCAAGACGGTTCACCCTTGAGTACATATCCGTTATCAAACTCTTACACGTATGATAATAAAACCGTTTATTATACTGCTACGTCAATTGTAGCCGTCCCGCCTAATAACGTACTTACACCACCCGCAAATAATACTTATAATTCTTTAGGCGATTTCGGCGTCGCCGCATGGACTATGATTTACGGTGATATTTCGGGCGGTGGTGGTGTTGACGGTATCACACCGCAAGCGGGCGTAACACAATTTAACCCGTCGGGAATTGACCCGACCGACATTGACGCAATATTAGCGGCGTTACAATCACAATATCCCGACTTATGGGATAATAGAATTGAGGTTAGCCCCGACGGTGATAACACAATCGTTTACGTGCCCGTTGGTTTTCCTACGGGTGGTACGGGTATACAACCCACAACCAACGGCGCGACCGCTAATGATTTAGCACCCGACATTTCGGGGGACGGTGAGAACGCAACCGACGAACTTATCAAAACCCTAATTGATATGATACAAAACCCGCAAGACCAAAACGGCATGGAAAGCGACACGGACACACCGACCGAACCAATCGACCCGAATATGCCAAACGGCGGTTCGGGTGTTACGCCCCCGTTTGTTATCCCTACGGGTAGCGCGTCGGCGTTGTATTCGGTCTATAATCCGTCACAAGCGCAATTAAATAGTTTGGGTGCGTGGTTATGGTCGTCCAATTTCGTAGACCAATTGTTAAAGCTATTCAACGACCCCATGCAAGCGATTATTGGATTACATAAAGTTTTCGCAACACCACCGACAAGCGGGTCGGGAACTATAAAAGTCGGTTATCTTGATAGCGGCGTCGGTGCTAATCTTGTTAGTGCACAATATACCGAAATTGATTGCGGTTCGGTGTCATTACCCGAATACTTTAAAAACGCGTTGGATTACCTCAAAACTGACATATATTTGTATTTACCGTTTGTCGGTATCGTCCCGTTAAATGTTGAGGACGTAACCCGCGCAAGTATCAACGTTAAATATAAAGTTGATGTTTTAACGGGTGCGTGCCTTGCGTCGGTAAATGTTACAAGGGACGCGGGCGGCGGCGGTCAATTATATGTATATGCGGGCAATTGCGCCGTTCAATATCCGCTTTCAAGTGGTTCGTATATGGGTATCGTTGCGGGTGTTCTCGGTATTGCGGGCGGCGTTGCGAGTAGTGTTTTAAGTGGCGGCGCGTTGCTACCAATGGCGTTAGGCGCGGGCGCGAGTGCTATGAGTAACATGAGAACGAAAGTCGAACATAGCGGGTCACTTTCGGGCAATTCGGGGGCTATGGGTATAAAGAAACCATATTTAATTATTCGTAGACCACAAACAAAAATTGCCGATAATTTCCAATTACTCGCGGGTGAGTCACAAAACGAATACGGCGTACTTTCAAGTTATACGGGACAAACTCGCGTTAAATATGTACATCTTGAAAACATACCCGCGACCGATAACGAATTAACACAAATTGAGGAACTTTTAAAAAGTGGTGTGTTAATTTAATTTCCAAACGTTTAGAACGCGTCCCTCGCGTTTCTAATACTCCCCTCATAGAGAAACAAGAAACGGGCGTATACATGGAAGTATACGCCCGTTTCGCGTGTTTAAATAACTACCCCGTCGGTGTCTTTTATGTAGTTCGTCATAATCTCGCCGATTTCATTGTTTTGATAGAATACTAAATTGTGTTTGTAGAAATACGCGATTTTATCGCCCATTTTGTCGCGGGGCTTTAGTATTCCCACGCGGTAATTGCGGCGGCTTGTGATTTCGGTTGTAAATATTAAGTCGTCGTCGGGGTTCTTGATTTCCGTTGTTTTCTCATGTACGAACGTAAACACCTCGTCGCCCACTTGCACCACCTCGCATTGTAGCGTGTATTCCTCATAAACCACGAAATAAATAAACATTATTTCACTTGATTTATACCGCCTTGTTAAATGCGGGTGTATATCTAATTCGTATGCGCCCGACTTAATCATATTAAGTTTGGGGTTATCAAACGCGAAATACTTGTTTGATTTCTTTAAAAATTTACTTTCGCCGATATACTCGACGGCGACTTTACAACCGTGTTCGCCGTACGTATAAACGTCGATGTCGCCTTGTTTCATTTGACGAATGTGTTTTAGCCCCATTTCCCCGAAATATGGTGAGAAATGCGAAACGGTGTTTCCTAACATATAAATAGTGACCCCATCGCGTTCTCGTATGATTGTAGAAAGTACGTTCATAAATAATATGAACTCGTCGGGAACGTATTGTTTACGGGTCAACATTTCGTCAAATAGAATGGTGCGTACTTTAGGATACGACGTAGACTTGTCGTGTTCCATTGATGTAAGTGCGAACGCATAACAAAACGGTTCGACCTCTTTAACGGGTTTTCCCGTTTTCTCGTCTTTTTTCGTCATATACCACGCATGACGATAATAAGTTATCCCGTCGTATTTATCCCCGAATAAACGTGAAATTTCGCCGTTTTCGACTATATCCGAGAACATATTAGCACCGCGCGCCCCTTTAAAATCCTCGTCCCAACGACGTATTAACGCCGATTGTGTCCCGTCTTTCGCAAGGGCTTTCAACATTTCCATTTTTACGGCGTAGGTTTTGCCGTTGGAACGTTCGCCAATTATTAAATTGTATTCCGCACCGCGTTTTTTAATGCGGTCTAATGAATAAAAACTACCTTTTTTCATATATGATTATCCTCATTTTGAATATCAAGAAAGAATTTAATATAATTGTCAGCTATCGACAAATTATATTCCGTTTGCTCGACGTGTACGCTTGTTAATTCGTGGAAACTACCTTTAACCCCTAAATAGTCGGTAACCTCGCCCGACGTTTCGTAGTCAATATAACATGAGGACGTGCGCCCGCTATGGCTTTTAGGTATACACATATTGCGGTCAAACTTGTAAAACGCGTAATATTTGCCGTACGTGTTGGTTAAATATTCCGCGGTTTTCTTTTTATTTGAACCCGCAACGGTAACGTGTAACTCACCTTTATCTAAATACATATAGCGTTTAGCGCCTAAAGTCTTAAACACGGGGTAAGCACCGTCTTTCGTTTCGTCGTCCCAAACCCCTAAAGGTTTTTCGACACCCTTAATAGTTTTGGGGCGAACCCTCGCGGGGTCGAACCCGTGATACTCGCAAGCCATTTCTAAACGTTTAGAAATGTTTGTGTTATAGTCGTCAAAATACTTTTTATGTTTCTCATAATTAAGTATTTTTAAACTATCGGTATCGGCATAAATGTAATCAGTGCCACACGCAAGAATACCACTAAACAAATTGCGGCGGGCGTAGGCGGTTACAAAAATTCCCCACGGATAAAATAGAAATCGTTGCGTGTTCTCATTATATTTGTCGATTTCCTCTTGTCGGTTTATATCGTCGTCGTACCACGGTTCGAGGTTTCCGTTCTTGTCTTTATGGTTGGGGTCGTATCGTATAAGCGCCCGTAATATATCGGTTACTGCCATTCCATAGCAACTATTAACGTTTTCTTTACCGTGTAAATACTCGCTTTCTTTACCAACGACGCCCTTTAATTTCGTCTTATCCTCGTAGAATGTTAACACACTATCGACAAATTCGCGGGGCAAGTAACCCGCTTTATATCGGTAAAAACGCCCGACCTCGAATTTATCCCACGTATAAAAACGTTTATACACCTCGTAGTCAACGTTAGTCATAGCTAAATAAAATTCGTCAGCACTGACAACACGCCCGTTATTTAATACCGCGTTTTTTATGCCTTGGTGCAACACGCCTTTATCGTCCATTAAATAACATTTACTCGACGAAATGGGGTTGTCGAACATAACGCGAGAATGTAGCCCGACTATGTGGGCGAGGAATACACAACAATAATTTTTTATACTTTCGTCGAATGTGGCTTTATCAACGGGGTCGATACGTTCGCCCGCACCCATGGGGTATTTTTCGCAAACCATAACGGCGGGGTATGACGACGTAAAATCAAACGACCGCACGTTTTTTAATATCTTGTCAGTGTACCACGGGTTAGCGTGCGTAAAACCGCCACAAAACGCCATTTTCAACAAGTCGTACTCCTCGAGGGTTAGCGTTAATTTTTTAATACGTTTTCGATACGCCGACCCCGCCCGCGTTCGGTGGGATTTACTAAAGCAATTACGGCGGCACGCTTGCCGAACATAGCCCGTTTTAGTTAGCGGTATTCTTGCAATATTCCCGTTGCGTTCAATTTCCTCTTGTATGTAAGCGACAACAACGCGACCGTCATTGATTAAATAGCGCGTTTCTTTTTGGTTTAGGTACGTTCTCGAGTGACGCACCTTATAATAGTCTAAATCGCCCACCATTTTACGCACTTTATATTTTTGCAAGTTGTCACCGACTTTCGCAAGACTATATCCCGATAATAGATAACTACACCTAAATTCGATACCGTCCACGGTACGGGCGTAAATGGGTTTTCTCTTGTCAATACTAAAGATTTTTTCCCACAAGAAACGCCGCGAAATAAAGGAAAATTCAAAACCGAGATTGTGCACGTATATGACGAATATACGGTCGGGGTTAGTAAATAGTTTTTCGTGTATCGCATTTATACACGCGTCGAACTCGTCCCACGTTCGCCCTATAATCGACGCCCCGTTGATATTTAGCACCCACGCATACATAAAAGCCACTTTTTGACCGTTTAAATATGTTGACGTGGTTTCTATATCAAAACAACACGGGATATTAAAATATTGCTTTTTACGCCACAATATTTTATCGGTGGCGCGGTTTATTACACGTTTTAACACGTCGTCGATATGGTCGGGCGTGGTGTAATTAAACCCCTCATCATTCATAGTTTAACCCCCTATAAATGGGTTGTCGCTATCGTCTATTAAACTAAAGGGGTCGTTAACGCCCGTCATAAAATTTTTGGTGCTTTCCTCATATATTTTGTCACTCATTTTCGTAACAAATTCGTCAATATCCTTAAATCGCAAACCCCCTTTAACGGCGGTGTATATTTCATTGACCGACGTGCGATATTTAGCCCCGTAAACATTGGCGGCGTCTAATTCCTCTAATTTAGAGTAGGCTTTCCAAAATTTACGTTTTTGACGTTCGGTCAATGCGTTGTAATCAATACCCGCGTTAGTTTTGAGGGTTTCCGCAATTTTATTTTCCCACGCCCTATATCCTTTTATGGTTGACGTTTCACTTTCTAAAAAACCTTTAGCGCGTTGGAACTCTTCGCGTAATTCTTGAACGTCTTTACCTTTAGTAGAAAACCGCCCGCCGTGTTTCTTGATGTATTCCGTCGCGGGTGTGGTGATATTTTGTTTTTGCATACGGGTTAAACGCTTGTTTGACGCTTGCGTTAATACCGACGTGGCTTGCGCGAGTTCTCGACGTGACATACTCATTACTTTAGATAATGAGTAATTTTGAACTATCGATAGTCTATTGCTATGTCGTTCCATGATTTACCCCCTTATTTTGACGATATAAGACGGGCGACCGTCGAACGTATCACACCGAACCCCCGCAACGTCTAACGGTAATAAATCGTTATCTAACGCCAATTCGGAAAAACGGTATTTTTGCATTATGTCGCCCCTTGCTAGTATTATGGGTTTTTCGGTGTCTTTTATGATTAGTAATAAATCAAATAACGTTAAATCCATAAAACACCTCACTTTCTAAACGTTTAGAATGTTTACATTTATATTCTTTAGTTTTTAAATCGTGGTAACATATCTGTTTTCCGTTAGTTGGTGGATATAAACACCCGTACCACGGTTCATTATATTTACATTCTAAACAACGATTTTGCTTATGTCGCATTTTGTACCTCATAAAAATAGCGGGGCGGGTAAGAACCCAACCCCGCCGCGGTTGTTGTTACTGAATTTCGAGGGTGATAAACTCACGACCCGCGTTAGACTTGCCCGCACGGATAGCCACACCGACCTCGTTTATGTTTTCCTCGGTCATGTAGTCAATTAACATATCAATGCCACGGATAGCGGTTTTAGAAATGCAAGACATAGCGCCGTATTCTTTAGTTACGAGAAGTCCAACACTCTTTAACTCGCCCGTGTCGCCGTCGGGTCTTTCGGTTACCGCGCAACCTACAACGGTTACGATTTCACCTTTTGCGTTCTGAAGTGGTGTTGCGGAAACACTGTTAATCTCGTCTTTCCTTGTGAAATTAAATGCTTTCATATAAATATACCTCGCTTTCTTTCCCCGTCACGCCGTTAGGTCAGCAATTATTTAGTTTTGATAAACGGTCGTTTTGTAAACCGTTGTGTCAAACGTTATTAACTCGTCCTCGCCCGTGTATATTTCAATTAACTTGTCGGTATCGTTGGCGGTGACTTGCAAAACATTTGTAAACGTTCCAATCTTTTTAGACGTTTTCTTGCTATACACAAATACCTTAAACATAACCCGCGCCCCGCTTATTTAATATCAATTTCACGTATTTCGCTAAAATCCTCAATATCGAAATATTCCAAAAAGAAATTTTGAACGTCGGCGGGTAGGTCGTCCCACTTGCAAATTGCAATTTCGTCCTCGTCCTCGTCGGGTGTTGTGTTCTCGTCCTCGGGGTCGGGGTTGGTTTTGGACTTTCCGCGGGCTTTCGTGCCCTCGGTGTTTTCCTTTACGATTTTTTCAATAGCGCGGCATGACATTGTTTCGTCAATTACGCCGTCGGCGGTAAGTTCTTTAGCTTTCTCAATTCCGAGTGGTATCATTTTAACTACTTGTGAAATTGAATAGTCCTTGTCGCCGTGGGTAAGTAGTGTCGCGTAGTTATTACCCACTTTCTCGATAAACTCGTTACCAATCTTAATGAGATTATACGCGCTAGCTTTCTCAAGTCCGAAACACTGTTTAACATAGTCGAACGTGTCCACAAAACCGTCCTCTAAATATAATTCGGTTTTCTCAACGTGGGCGATTAACGCCGCTATCTTGTAAGTGTTACCGATAACGTTAGCCCCCGCCTTGCGTATTTCCGCGGTGACCGTCTTTAATTCCTTGTTGTTAATAGTGACATTTTGATTTAGTACTAAATCCATTGTAATACCTCGCTTTCTTTATTTCACGCCGTAGTAGTCGGCGGATTTAACACGAATGTCTATAATATTGGGGTTATCAATCATTTGTGATATTGTGTGGTGTGCGCTTTTATATTCCCTCTCACAATCACGGCGGGATATTCTAAAAGCGTATTCAATAGTGTAAACACGTTCGTCAATACGCCCGTCGTTATATATGGCGTCGTAAAAAATACATATAGTTGTACCGCCTTTATTCATATAATCACCTCACTTAATTTAGCGCCCGCGGGTAATTCCTTAATACGTCTACAATCAACCCCACCGCTATCCGCAACATTAGATTTCATTGCTAATAAATAACCCTTAATCCACGCGTCGCGGGTGTTGTGCGCCGCTACATACCAATGACATAAACAATCATCAACTAAACAATCGGTAGTAATTTCGTATAATCTCATAATTGACACCTCACTTTCTAAAAGCCCCGTTTATGCCTATTACCCCCCATTCCATTATATCATAAATAAGGACATAGCAACCATTTTAAACGTTTAGAAAGCGTTAGACTTTATCGGTTATTTTCTTAATTTTTAACACAATTACGACAATATACGAAATTCAACTAATTGTCAAACAATTAAAAGTCACCCCGTATATATTAATATAGTAGAAACACGGTCAATCGTCCATAATTGTATATCAATTCGTTGAGTTATACACAATATTTTGCACAATATCCAAAATTCATTGTATTGCATACACAACCCCCGTCCCCCGCGCACAATTCCGAAATTTGACAACCCCGCAAAGTGCCATTTCACGGGAGTTTCACGGGTCGGGTATTCTACGGGGTGAAAATTCAACGATTTTAAGATTTTGGTATTAGAGTTCGTTTAAGG
>JAFVUV010000017.1 GCA_017502525.1 Clostridia bacterium | reverse complement strand
GTAATATTCCTTCCTTGCGACTTCGTTGCTTGTGGTGTGTATTTGTTCTTTATAAACTTTCTTACTAAAGGCAACTGGTTTTTAACCTTTGCACTACCCGTTCTTGCAGGTGTTATGCTTATTACTTGCGTTCTTTTAGTACTACTTAAATACCTAAAGAAGGGCAAACTTTACGTGGTTGGTGGTTCAATTATCGGTATCGGTGGACTTTTTGTTTTGATTGAAAACTTAATGGTTTTAACCTTTGATATTGCCTTTACCGGTTGGTCTTACTACCCTTTAATTTCTTTAGCACTAATTGGTGGACTACTTATTTACTTGGCAATAAACAGCGTTGCAAGGGCTAAAATTGAAAGAAAAATTTTCTTTTAAATATTTAAAAATAAAAAAATAAAAGCACGGATTTGTTCCGTGCTTTTTTTGTGGTTTTTGCTGGAATTTTAGCATTTCTTGTCGGTAATTTTATTTTGCTTAATTTTTCGACAAAACGTCTACTTTAATCTCTTGAATTTGTGTATTTTTTACTTTTATAACTGTAATATTATTCTATTCTCATCATTCTATATCCAACGCCAATATGCGTTTGAATATACTGTGGAGAATCTGGTTCTATTTCAATCTTCTTTCGAAGCGTTGCCATAAATACACGCAAGGACGCAACGTTGCTTTCCCAAGCCGCGCCCCAAATCTTTTGCGTTATAAAGGTATGGGTGAGAACTTTCCCTACGTTTTGAGAAAGCAAACACAGCAATTTGTATTCAATAGGTGTTAAATGCAATTCGTTGCCGTTGATATACGCGCAACCTGCGGCATAATCAATTTTAAGATTACCGTTTGTAAATAGTGAGTCCGATTGCATTGCTGAATGCAAGACAGACAATCTTCGTGTGGTAACACGAATTCTCGCAAGCAATTCTTCCACAGAAAACGGTTTGGTTAAATAATCATCAGCGCCTGCATCCAACGCTTCTATTTTATCATTATCTTCACTTCTGGCACTGATAACGATAATTGGCATTTCCGACCAAGTTCGTATCTTTTTTATTACCTCTATCCCGTCAATATCAGGAAGACCTAAATCAAGCAAAACAATATCGGGATTGTGTGAAGATGCTTGCATTATTGCGTTTTCTCCGTTTTGAGCGGTTAAGTACTTGTATTCGTGCGCCTTTAACGTAGTCGTAATTAAATTACGGATAGGCGCGTCATCTTCAACTATCAATATCAATGGATTATTCATTTATTTTTATCTCTCCAATAGGTAAAGTAAAGGTAAATATAGCGCCACTCGGCACGTTGTCTTTTACAAAAATTTCTCCGCCGTGCACGCTAATTATAGATTTACAAAGAGCAAGACCTAACCCGATGCTCCTACGGCTATCGGCTAACTTATTCGCTCCTGTATAAAACATATCAAACACACGCTCTTTTAATTCATCAGGAATACCAGAGCCGTTGTCGGCAATACTGATTATCGCTTTATCGTTCTGCTTTTCGGTGGTTACCGTTATCGTCGAATCCGACGGCGTATACTTCATTGCGTTATCAAGAATATTGATGATAACTTGAACGATTAAGCGTGTATCCATTTTTGCAAGCAACAATTCGTCTT
>JAFVUV010000016.1 GCA_017502525.1 Clostridia bacterium | reverse complement strand
AATGACTACTAAAACCTTATTTTTTAATTAAAAATTGAATTTTTACCGCTTTTTGGCGCTAAATCTTAGCCCCTAGGATTACGGATATTAGCTTGTGCTCGTTATCTTTTGCCCTTAGCGACAAATTGCCCGTTTAATTTTAGGCTGTTATCACGATACTGTTATCCATATATTTATCCGCCGTAGCGGTTGTATTCAGTTTTAATTTTTTTAAGTTTTTCCCTTATCATTCTTATGTTATATAAACACCTTTACCGTCAAATCTTGCCATTGATTTGGTCTAAGCATACCGTTCTTTTCCTTTCTATAAGACCTTGCCGATTTATAATCAATCGTAAATTCCCATACTAACTTTTTCATATCGTTTGGCACGTCAATTAAGTCAAAATTCATATACCAATTAAAGCACGTTTCCGTTACGGGAACAATGGTATGAACGAACTGTTTAATCACTTCTCTATCTACGTAGTGTTCGGTAAAATCCATTTTCGACAACAAGAAGTCTTCCACCTTTTTTGCAGGCTCTTCTTCCCCGTCTTCGTTTGGAACCATCCCCGCATCAAGAATACGCCTTTTGTTTATAAGTTCGATTTTCTCTTGCTCAATTTCCTTTTTGAGTTCTAAGTAAGATTCTTTCGGGATTTCGTCTTCCAAGCGCATACGAGTTAAGCGTTTTAGTTTTTCGTCTAACTTTGCTATCTCTTTATCAACCGTTGCCTTAATTTCCGCCGCTTTTTGATATTCTTGAAACACACCGATTTGATATAAAGACGACACGTTATTTAGAATATCTTTCTTGTTACCCCATAACCCTGCAAAAATATGCCTTGCCATCATTTCTAATTTCCAATCGCATATTTCTCTAAGATTACAACTTTTTGAATCGTCAATCCCTGCTTCAATTCTAATATCCTTAGAACCATAGTTAAGTTGGTTATAGCATTTATATCCATAGATGACTTCGCCGTTTTTATTCTTACGCCACTTGTTTTTGCGCATTTTATAACCGCATCTACATTTTAATTTCTTCGTCCAAACGTCGCTACTTTCGTGAATGCCCGTTTTGTGAAGAACTTCCCCGTTTTCCGTGCGAAATTTACTATACCTAGTTCGTTGAAGTCTTATCTGTTTACAACGTTCCCACTGTTCTTCGGAAATAATCGGTTCAAAATCGCCTTTTACGTAAAGATAGGTATCTTCGTCACGGTTTATAATAATTTTTTGGTCAAGGAAATTATTTCTTCGTGATTTTAAGTACGCAGGATAGCCTTTATAGGTTGAGTTATGTAGTACTCGTGATACTTTCGCGTTCTCCCATCTAACTAACCCCGAACTATCTTTTCTTTTACGTCTTATCATCTCGTCACGAATTTGCGAGATTCCTTTGCCCGCCGAATACATATCGTAAATCATACGCACCGTTTCGGCTTGTTCTTCGTTGATTACGTAAGTTCCTTTTGCCTTGTCCCTATCATAACCAAGAATATTACCACTTCCATACAAAACGCCCTT
>JAFVUV010000015.1 GCA_017502525.1 Clostridia bacterium | reverse complement strand
GATGCAATCAATACAAGTGCGACGGTAAAGCCAAGACCCATTGCAAGACCGTCAACCGCGGACGGAAGCACGGGATTCTTGGACGCAAACGCTTCCGCGCGCGCAAGAATGATACAGTTGACGACGTTTAAATTTGTTAAAGAATTCCCGTTAAAAAAATTTCAATACCGATAAGTATTAAGATAATTCCACCTAAAAGACCTGCTTTGTTTTTTAGTTTTGTGCCGAACTTTTTGCCTATAACAACACCTGCAAAGCAAAGACCAAAGGTTATAACCCCTATTATTAACACGGCAATTAAAGCCACCCAAAATTCGTATTCTGCAATTGTAAAGCCAACTGAAAGGGCGTCTATTGAAGTTGCAAGTCCTTGAATTAAAAGGGCTAAAAACCCTACTTTTTGACCACAATCATCTTCATCTTTTTTAAGGGTATCTACAATCATTTTTATACCGATAAAAAGTAAAAGTGCAAGTGCTATCCAAGGTATAAACTTTTCAAACGCAGTAAAGTATTGAAGTAAAGTGTGAACTAAAATCCAACCTATCATAGGCATAAGCGCTTGGAAAAACGCAAATAACCCTGAAACCAAAAACATTTTACCCTTTTTCATACACTTGTCGTTTAAGCCGTTAGCAAGTGAAACGGAAAAAGCGTCCATAGAAAGTCCAACGCCAAGTAAAGTATTTTCTAAAAAGAACATAAAATTAAGCATAATATTACCTTAACTATATATATTAGGCATATTTTACCACAATTACAAAAATTAAACAACTTTATTAAAGGGAAAAGTTTTTGCATTGTAAAATCGCCGTTGTGTAAAAAATGTGCCGTAAGGGGCTTATATATAAATCGCCGTAAGGGATTGCGCTCCGTAAACTTCGTTTACTATCACGCCGGGGTGGCAAACAATTATCAATTGTTTGTCGGCAACTATAGTAAAAAAAACAAGTTGTAAGTTGCCGATACCCACCCGTTCGAATCCCTTTTCATACACATAACAAAAACACCTAACCCATAAAAATAAAAAAACCCAAGTAAAAGATTTGTGTAGCAAATATTTTACTTGGTAAGGAAAAGCAGGCAGAAAAGTCATTGCTTTTTTGTATAGAAAAAGCAAGACTAAAAAGCCTTGCTTTGACGTGGCGCGCCGTAAGGGATTCGAACCCCTGGCCTTTGGTTCCGTAGGGGCTTCAAAACTTTGTTTTTTAAGCCCTTGGGTTAGAACAATAATGACCATTGTTTATCTTTGTAAAACGCCTAAAACCCTTAGGTTAGAACGAGTTTTTATATGATTATAGCACGTTTTCGTGATAAAAACAACTAACTATCATTAAAAATAAATACACGTTAAGACCAAAGGTCATTGCACGAATTTTTGCACTTTTTTGGTGATTTGGGTTAGAACAAATCCGTTCTAACCTATCACTAATTATATATATCGTTTGTTGATGATTTTTTATTTTACAACGTAGAAAGTTGCAGGACCATTACCGTGTTTTACGATAAAGTTTTCAGCGATAAGTTCTCTTAACGCCTTTTCTATTGCAGAACGGCTAAGCGACGGACATAATTCCATGATATCACTTTTAGTAACTTTACCAAGTTTTAAACCAAACGCTTCTTTAACCATTTGCTTGGCAGATTTTTTATCGGAAACAAGTTCAATACGCTCTTCAAAATCTCTATAAGCCGAAAGCACTACGCCAAGAATATATTTAGTAAACGCCGAATCGTCGTTTTTACCTTCGTGCCAATTTTCAGAAGCCAACTGCAAAGCGTCGTAATATTCGTTTTTGTGGTCGTGTATTTTCTTTTCAAGCGAAATATATTTACCAACAACGTAACCGCTTTTATATAGTAGTAAAGTAGTAAGTATTCTACTCATACGTCCGTTGCCATCGTTAAATGGATGAATGCAAAGAAAATCGTGAATAAACGTGGGAATTACTACAAGTGGGTCAACTTCGCCCGACGCTATAATTTTATTATAAGTTTCGCAAAGTCTTTCAACGGCTTCAGGTGTTTCAAATGGTTCTAACGGCTTAAATCTAACTACAACCGTACCGTCAGGTCTGATTTCATCAATCTCGTTTGAAGTTGTTTTGAACACACCACCAAAAGATGTCGGCAAATAAGAATACAACTTTTTATGAAGCCCTAAAATAACGTTTGCCGTGATAGGCATATACTCAAAACTTTCGTGCACCATTTCAAGAACGGCTCTATAACCTAAAATTTCTTGCTCGTCCCTATTTCGTGGCGTAGTTTTTTGACTCATTAATTGTTTTAAGCGTTGGTTAGTTGTAACGATGCCTTCAATAGCGTTAGAACTTTCCGTGCTTTGAACTTTTGCAATTTCTACAAGTCTATCAAGTTCAGCAGGCTTTTGCTTTAAGTATGCGTCAGGATGATGAATACACAAAATCAAATATACAAAAGCTACAAGAGAAATACGGACGTAAATACAGTTATGATATATACAAAGATGTTGAAGCTGATGTAAATATGGAACTGCACGAAAAACCATTCTCTATTCTAATGAGGTTAGAGAAAAACAAGCAACGAAATACAGACCATAACCACACAAAGTACCGAAATCACGAACAGGAACGATAATATTAAGAAAATTATTGACAATGGCACTAAAATATGATATAATATATATCACACAATAAACGTAACAGGTTTACGTTTGTAAAAAGACGTAACTATACAGGGAGAAAGCATGCTATTCCGGCTTTACGGTTGAAACCTTATACGATACATTTATACAGACAACACCCCGGATCAGCTTTTGGTTGGACAATTCCAACCAAACACCACAGCAAACAGCAGAAACTATTCTGAACGCCAAGAAGCCGGTATGATTGTTAACATATAAGAGGAAGAAAAATTTCTTTTAGGTACTTGCTTTCCTAAAGCTGATGTGATATAATAGTTTCATTCCAGAAAAGGAGTAAAAAAATATGCGGCAAGGTATTCTTAAATAAAACTATAATCAAATAGTGGGAACAAAGAATTATG
>JAFVUV010000014.1 GCA_017502525.1 Clostridia bacterium | reverse complement strand
TTCTTTATCCGTGTTTAGTTTTGCTATAACTTCTTTATTGATGTCTACAAACCCTACTGAATATCCGCCAAGTGAAAACACTTGTCCGATAAATCCACGTCCGATATTACCTGCCCCGTACATTACAAATTTTTTCATTTTTTCACCTTTTAATAGTGTAATTTTGCTGTATTATACTTTAGATTATGATTAGTTCATATCAGGTACTAACGGACCTGCAAGTTCTTTAATAAAGAACAATCTTCCAGGAATAGTAGGTATGAAAGATGATGTTACAAATCTATTAGGAGTATAACGTAAGGTCATCCAAAGGCTCATACCTTGCCATTGCATGCCACGACCAAACGCGCCGTCTGCACCGCCGATTGCGTAGTCAGCCTTAAACATAAGTCCCGGTCCGATAGTGTTCGCACGGCAAGGAACAAGGCTTGTTCTTGACTTAAATGAAGTCAATGCGTTTTGTTCAACTGTCAACGGGTGAAGTTTAGCTGCAATTCTGTAGGGTTGTTCAATCCATTCAGCATCGCTAGAAAATTCCGAACCGAATTGGGGTTCCCAGAATGCGATATGGCACATTCTACCGATACCATAAACGAGAACTAATTTTGCACCTTCTTTCTTAAGTGCTGCGATTTTTTCGGGATAAGTGGGAAGATTTTCTTTGGTTGCAAAATTTCTGTGGTCCTTAGGAACGGTGAGTTCACCTAATGGATTGTAGAAAGCTGTTTCCATAGCATTTTGGAAAGATGCTTCGCCAGTAATGGTGTTGCCTTCTGCATCAGCCCATTCGTCCATGTTAAAGCACCAAACGTTTTTACAACTTACGTTCCATTCTTTAAGGAAGTAAACTGCCCATTTATACATACCCATAGGTCCTACGGGAAGAATAAATGCGATTTTTTCGTTTCTTTCATTTGCTTTTTTAATTTCGTTTGCAATTTCGTGACCCATTTTTACTTCAAATTCGCCAAGAGTTGAGCATTGAACGGGCGTGAAACCTTCGTTCCAGAAAGCTTGTCTTTCCGTAACCGTTTCAGGTGCGTTATTGCAACATGCATCAATCTTTTCAAAATCCCATCCTTCTGGATAGAAGCCTTCTAATAAACTACCTTTTACTGTTGAGTTAAAATCCATAATTTCTCTCCTTAATTTTATTAAATATAATTTATTGTCTAGAATTAATTTTCTTGTCAAAAAATTCTACGGCAAAAGTTTTTCGGTTGTACCTTTAAGATAAACTTGGCATTGCTTAAAGCCTTCAGCGTATTCCGCACCACATTGATAACCGCGATATCTTGAACAAGTTCTTACCATATCGCAAAAATCTATATGGTCATGGTCGCGCATCCATACGATTTGACTTTCATGGCAATTAAGCATCTCTATTTTTAAATCAATCGTTTCAGTTACGTCAACGTACATCGTTGGATTAAAATTCACACCTGCTAAAGTATCCATGTAATAAATAGGAACTAACTTTGCGGGAGTATTATCTTTAGTAAATCTTTTCACCGTGCAATCGTAGTTGGGTAAAGTTGCCGTAAAACTTGCATCAAAAACAAGTTTAGATATCGACGTATGGTCGGGCATATAATCGTCAGGGTCGTGAGTGATAATAAGGTCGGGATTAGCGTAACGAATTATATCTACCATTTTATCACGCGCTTCTCTATTGTTTTCGTAAATTTCTAAATCGTCGAAACCACCCCAAATTACTTCTATACCAGCAAGACTGCCTGCTTTTTTCGCCTCGTTTGCGCGCATAACCCTAAGTTCGTCCGGCGGAATTACTACGTGCCCCAAATTACCGCTTGATGCGTGGCACACGATTACCGTGTCTCCACGTTGAACGCATTTTGCAAGCGTTCCCGAACAAGCAATTTCAATATCATCTGGATGTGCACCGATTGCAAGTATTCTCATATTATTTTCTCCATTTTTTTATTTTATATAATTGTATTATGTACTTCCCAAAATTACAATGTTAAAAAATATACAAAAAGAGTAAAATAATCTACTTGATTTAAAATTTATATTGTGTTATACTCTATTTATGAAAAAGTATTTTAAGCATAAAATTAAAAGTTTACTGTTGGTAAATAAAATTGTCGTTATTCACTATTTAGAAATCGACGAGTATTTTCACCACGCGGAAGAACAACACGACTTTTGGGAAATGGTGCTTGCAGTTAAGGGAGAAATAGACTGCACTGCTGACGGCAATAAAATCAAGTTAAACGCTGGCGAAATGCTATTTCATAAACCCAACGAATCGCACGCTTTAACTGCAAACGGAAAAGAAACTACAGGCGTTTTTATTTTGTCCTTTGAGTGTTTATCTGAAGCAATGGGGTTTTTTACCGACAAGAAAGTAAAGCTTAACGTTAGGCAATTAAAATTCGTTAGGGATATTATTGAAATCGCTAAAAAAACCTACGATATTACCTTTTATAATTTTGATTTTGACATAATGAACTTACTCCCCCAGCCTACTTTAGGCGGAGAGCAACTGATAAAAAATTACGTTGAAACCTTACTTATTGACGTTATGCGTACAATGACGGAAACTCAAGATGGTAACGACGTGTTTTTGCAAGAAACGGAATTTAATAACAAGCTTGCTGATGATATAGTTAAAATTCTTAAAGACAACGTTTGCGGTAGACTTACCATTGACGATATAAGCAAAAAAATCAGTTACAGTAGGGCTTATTTGTTCAAGCAATTTAAATCGGCAACAGGCAAAAGCGTTATGGATTATTACACCGAACTGAAGATAAAAACAGCAAAAAAACTACTTGTAGAAAACAAACTAACAATAAAAGAAATTGCCGAAAAACTTTGTTTTGATACCCCAAACTATTTTACTAAAACCTTTAAAAAAATCACAAATTTAACTCCTACCGAATACAAAAAAACGCGCGTCTAATCGACGCGCGTTTAGTTTTTTCTTGATAAAAAGAATTATCTTTGTTGTTGTAAATCGTAGTGGATATCGTATGCTTTTTCTTCGTCGGTGAATTTACGTTTTGTATCGATAACCTTTCCGTCGTTCCACTTTCTATCACCTACGTCTTCGGTAGTACCCATAACGGTTACGTTAACTTGTCTACGACGAGCAATAACGTGGTCCCAGTCAATGAAGTAAATGTGTGCAAACAAACCAAGGTCAAGTTTGCCATCTTTAATGGTCAAGCTTTCGCTTCTGCCAAAGAATACTGAACGAAGGTGTCCGTCAGTGTTCATTGATGAATAATCACCAGGTTCGTTTACGTGTCTGCCGTATTGAGCGTGGATAGGACCAGGGTGACGATATTGATGTTCTTCAGCAAAGTCAGGAATCATTTTTCTCATAATGTCGAGAAGGTCGTGTTGAAGATATTCAAGGTCAAATGAATCGATATCGTGTGAGCATTCTTGTACCATTACTGAACAAGTGGTGTGGTGTGAAACGATAGCTACAGTACCGTTCTTAACGCCAGATGCCTCTACTATTTCGAGGATTTCCTTTCTAATGTCGTGGAAAGTTGGAATCCAACCTCTTGACTGCAATTCGATTTCTTTTTGAAATACTTTAAATTCCATAGTTATTTCTCCTTAAAAATTTTTATATTTTTAGATTTTTTTATTTATGAGTTTCGTCGTACGCTTTTCTAACGGCTGCAATCATTTCTTCAGCAAGCGCCAAAGGATTTTCCGCTTTTGCAATTGCTGATGAACATCCTGATGCCGACGAGCCTGCCTTAATAATGTTGTAGCAGTCTTCTCCCTTGCTTATACCTGCAGACGGGAAAGGTTTGATATCAGGATTAATTTCTTTTATAACCCTAATAACTTCGTCAACGTACTCTTTATCCGCGGGTTTGCCCGTTCCGATAAGTTCGGTGGGTTCTGCTACTAAAATGTTCGGGCCGAGTTTTGCAATCGCTTTAACTTCTTCAATAGAGTCTGCACACACCATTGTTGCAAGACCTAATTCGTCCGCGCGTTTAATTGCTTTTTCAATTTCTTCTATAGTTAACTTTCTTTCAGCGTGGTTAAGCATAACGCCGACTGCGCCTGCTGCTTTAACCGCTTCAGGAAGCGTTCTACCCATACCTCTGCCAACAGGAATACTATCCATATGTTGTGAATAAACGTGAACTCTTTTAACGTTTCTTGCAACGTTATAAATTTCCGTGTCGGGTATATCTAAAACGATATCCATATCGTATTTTTCCGCTAACTTGTCTAAGCCTTTTGCCATTTCTACAAGCGTTTCGCCGTACATATAACATTTAGGACCGTATTCAAAAAATGGTTCGCTGATTTTATAATTTTTATACATAAGTTTTCTCCTTATTTTTTGTTAAGTCTTTCCCCAACTGCTCCGCCTGGGTGAATAAGCGCAAACTGTTCGTTCTTAAAACCCGTTTCTTCAATAAGTGCAGTTTGAAGTGCGTGGCAAATCATACAAAGCGCCGTAGTTGACGTCGTGCCTTGTGAATTATATTTATCAGTTTCTCTATTAACGTATTGCTTTAACACAGCATCTGCATTTACAGCAAGGGGCGATTCCATATTTTCAGTAATGGATATAATTTTAACTCCCTTTGCTTTGCAGATATCAATTATTGGCAATAATTCTTTAGTCTTTCCTCCGCGCGAAGCAAAAACCATTACGTCGCCTTCTTGTAAAAAACCCGTTGCACCGTGAACGGCTTCTGCTGGAGAAATAAACCTTGCAGGTTGTTCAATACAGCAAAGAAGGTGCGCAAGGTGTTGACAAATTATGCCAGAGTGCCCACAACCGCACGTTCCGATACGAGGCGCGTTTTTTAAAAGTTCAACTGCTTTTGCAAATTGCTCTTCATCAAAATATTCAAGCATAGTGCTTATACATTGACTTTCAATTTCATAAGCTTCTTTAACTGCTTTCAACGTTTCTTTATTCATATTTTTCGTCCTTTTTATAGTAAATAATTAACTGACGATTACAGTACAACAAAAGTATAACAAATATGATACCTGTTGTCAATAAAGTTTATAATTATTTTGTCCTTATTTAGTTTTTTGCTTTGCTTTCACAATAAATACAACGGTAAACTCCGCTATCGGTAAGCTTAAAGCATTGGTCTATTCCTTGTTCAACGCTCGTGATACAACGTGGATTTTTGCACTTAATTACGTTTTTCAAAAATTTAGGCGGTTCGGGACGAACTTTTTGCACCGTTTCACCATTTTTTATTACGTTTACCGTAACTTCAGGCGCGATATATCCCAACACTTCAAAATTTAAGTCTATGCTAGCGTCGATTTTAATAATATCTTTCTTACCCGTCTTTTTGCTTGATACGTTTTTAATAAGTGCAACCGTGCAGTCTAATTCACCAAGGTTAAGAAAATTATAAATTTCCATACCTTTTCCAGCTTTTATATGGTCAATTACTATACCGTTTTTGATAGCATCTATATTCATAATTTCCTCCGTTACTTAACGCCTAAAAGTTTCATAATTAGCGCCATTCTAACGTATCTGCCGTTTTGAACTTGCTTAAAGTAACACGCCCTTGGGTCGTCGTCAACGTCAACCGCTATTTCGTTTACTCTTGGTAACGGGTGTAGTATGCACATATCCTTTTTAGCACTTGAAAGTTTGTCAACCGTTAAAATATAACTATCACGCAATCTTAAGTAATCGTCTTCATTGAAAAATCTTTCTTGTTGAACTCTAGTCATGTACAACACGTCAAGTTCGGGCATTGCTTTTTCAAGGCTTGTCGTTTCAATATATTCCATACCGTATTTATCCATAACGTCAGTTTTAACGTAATCTGGAATTTTAAGTTCATCTGGAGATATTAACACTAACTTTATTCCTTTTTGCCTTGCAAGTGCTTGAATAAGCGAGTGAACGGTTCTTCCGAATTTTAAATCCCCGCAAAAACCAACGGTTAAATTGTCAAGCCTACCCTTTTCTGTTTTGATGGTCAACAAGTCGGTTAAAGTTTGCGTGGGGTGATTGTGTCCACCGTCGCCTGCGTTTATAATCGGAACGCTAGATTTCATTGACGCAACTAAAGGTGCGCCTTCTTTTGGATGACGCATAGCGATTATATCCGAATAGCAACTTACAACTTTAATCGTATCCGAAACGCTTTCACCCTTTGACGATGAAGAACTGTTTGCATCCGAAAACCCTAACACCTTTCCGCCAAGTGATAACATTGCCGATTCAAAGCTTAATCTAGTTCTAGTTGACGGCTCGAAAAATAAGGTTGCAAGAATTTTATTCTTGCATTTTTCTGAATACGAATAGATATTTTTTGAAATATCTTCGGCTACTGCTATAACTTCGCTAATCTCTTCTACGGTAAAATCCGTAATTGAAAGAAGATGCTTCATTTCTTTCCCCCTTGTTTTATGCTTTAATCCAACTTTCGTCAGACGGATTGTCTCTGAACGCTTTTAATCTTGCCACGTCTTCTTCTTTTATGTATCCTATTTCAGCAGCAACGCTAATGGTTGTATCAAAGTCTGTTAAGCTAACGTTTTTAACGTTTGCTGCGGCTAATCTTTCAAGCCCTTTTTTCATACCGTAAGTATATATGCTAACTATACCTAAAACTTCAGCACCGGCTTCGCGGAGTGAATCAACCACGTCGATAACGCTTCCGCCCGTCGAAATCAAATCTTCAACTACAACTACTTTTGTGCCCGGTTCAAGTTTGCCTTCAATTTTATTATTTCTGCCGTGGTCTTTACTGCTTCCACGAACGTAACCCATAGGCATTTTTAAGATATGCCCTGCGATTGCTGCGTGAGCAATACCTGCGGTTGAAGTGCCGAAAAGCGCTTCTGCTTCGGGATATTCCTTTTTTACCGTCTCAGCAATTGCACTCTCAACTACGTCTCTTGCTTCGGGCGAAGTTAAAATAAGTCTGTTATCACAATAGATGGGGCTTTTAATTCCGCTAGCCCAAGTAAAAGGTTCGTCGGGACGTAAAAACACAGCCTTTATTTTAAGTAAGTTTTCTGCAACTTTTCTTGCTATCATATTCGTTCTCCTTTAACTAGATTTTATTAACCTAAAAATTCTTCAACGCATTTTCTATACGCTGCTACGGGGTCTTCCGCGCCCGTGATTGAACGGCCGACTACGATAAAGTCTGAGCCGATTTCTTTTGCTAAAGCAGGGGTTGTTACGCGCTTTTGGTCGCCAACAGCGTCGCCCGCAAGCCTAATACCCGGCGTTACTGTTATAAATTTTTCACCGCAAACGCTATGAACTTTGCCAGCTTCTAACGGAGAGCATACTACACCGTCAAGTCCACTGTCTTTTGCGTTCTTTGCGTAACTCATTACCACTTCGTCAAGCGGTTTATCAATTAAAAGTTCATTCGTCATCATTTCTTGGTTGGTTGACGTGAGTTGAGTAACCGCTATGAGCAACGGACGAGTACCGTCCGCTCTAGTCAAACCCTCTATAGCGCCTTTCATCATTGCAGAACCACCGCTTGCGTGCAAGTTAACCATATCTACGTCATAACCTGACAAAACTGCCATTGATTTTTTAACCGTGTTGGGAATATCGTGAAGTTTTAAATCTAAAAAGATTTTATGTCCCCTTTTTTTAATTTCTTTTACGATTTCTACGCCACCTGCGTAAAAGAGTTCCATACCAACTTTTAAATACGGTTTTTCTTCTTTGAATTTATCAAGAAAATCAAAAAGTTGTTCTTTGCTGTTAAAATCACAAGCAATAATTACGTCTTTATTCATTTGTGTGCCTCCCCTATTATTTCGTTCAAGTCGTTAATTTTATATTTTTGCATTACCCTTGGCAGATTGTTTACTATATCTCTGCACGCATAAGGGTTAACCAAGTTTTCCGCACCTACTTGTACTGCCGTCGCACCAGCCATCATCATTTCGATAACGTCTTCAGCCGTCGCTACGCCACCGATACCAATAATTGGGATTTTAACGGCTTCATAAACTTGATATACCATTTTAAGTGCAATCGGAAAAATCGCCCTACCAGAAAAACCACCGATTTTATTTGCTATTACGGGACGACGCTTGTTTAAGTCTATACGAAGTCCTTGCGAAGTGTTAATTAAACTTATACCGTCTGCACCACCTTCTTCGCACGCTTTTGCAATTGAAACGATATCGGTTACGTTCGGTGTTAGTTTGATAAATACAGGTTTATCCGTTACCGATTTTACCGCTTTAGTTACCGCTTGTGCGTTTTCGGGCGAAGTGCCGAAACTCATACCGCCGTTATGCACGTTAGGGCAACTAATGTTTACTTCTATAATATCAACGTCTTTGACAGCGTTGATTTTTTCACAACAATATTTATATTCGTCAATAGAAAAACCGCTAATATTAGAAATTATCACGTTGTTATAAACTGAACGAAGTTTTGGTATTTCTTCATTTATAACCTTTTCTATACCTGGGTTTTGCAAGCCGATTGAGTTGATTAAACCCGACGTGCATTCAGCAATCCTTGGCGTTGGATTTCCAAAACGAGCGTCTTTGGTCGTTCCTTTAATAGAAATACCGCCTAAAACGTTTATATCGTAAATATCGTTAAACTCGTAACCAAACCCGAAAGTTCCACTTGCCGGTACAACGGGGTTTTTAAGTTCAACGCCACATAAGTTAACACGCGTGTTTACCATATGATTTCCTCCTTTTGAAGAACGGGTCCGTCTTTACAAATACGCTTATTTCCGTATTTGGTTTTGCAAGAACATCCCATACAAGCACCGAATCCGCATCCCATACGTTCTTCAAATGAATACGAGCCGTCAGACGTGGTTTTATTATATACCGCTTTGAGCATAGGTTCAGGTCCACAAGTATATACGTGAGTATATTCGCCAACTTGGTCAACGCCGTCGGTAACGAAACCTTTTACCCCAACGCTACCGTCTGCCGTGCAAACTATAGTTTTTATTCCTAAGTCTTCAAACTCATCTTTATAGAAAATTTCACTTGCCGTATTAAACCCTAAAATTACGGTTGGAGTCTTGCCTTCTTTAAGCAAGCATTTTGCAAGATAATACAAGGGCGGAACACCTACGCCACCACCGATAAGCAAAGGTTTATCCCCTGCAAAATCTGTAAAATAGCCGTTACCAAGTCCCGTTAAAATATCTAAAATTTCGCCACCGTCCATTGCAGACATTTTTTCCGTTCCCTTGCCCACTACTTTATATATGATAGTGAGTTTCCCGTCCTCTAAATCGCACACCGAAATAGGACGACGCAAAAACAATCCGTCAATTTGTATGTTTACAAACTGACCTGGACGTTCAATGGCTTTAGTATCCCCTGCAAGCGTCATTTTATAAACGTTTGAAGTCAATTTTTCGTTTGTTAAAACAGTAAAATATCCTTGTTTCAAAACTGTTCTCCTTTATTATTACGCGTCTATGGTCGAAATGCTAAGCGTGATTTCTTCCAATACGTCAAGCAACACTTTTACCGTATCAAGTGCGGTAAACATCGTTACGTTGTTTTCAACAGCGGCACGACGGATTTGATATCCGTCACTCGCTTGACCGAACGAGTTAACGTCCCTAGTACTAATAACGTAAGTAACGTATCCGCGACGGATAGCGTCTAAAATTTCTTCACTACCTTCGCTTATCTTTGCTTTTACCCTAGTTCTAATTCCGTGTGATTTTAAGAATTTTGCAGTACCTGCCGTTGCTTCGATATTAAATCCTAAGTTGTAGAATCTGCGAACAAGCGGAAGTGCTTCTTCTTTATCACAATCAGCAACCGAAACCAAAAGCGTGCCGTAATTCATAACGTTCATACCCGACGCTTGCAACGCTTTATAAAGCGCGCGCTTCATACTGTCGTCATAACCGATTGCCTCGCCCGTTGATTTCATTTCAGGTGAAAGGTATGCGTCAAGTCCGCGAAGTTTGTTGAACGAGAACGCGGGCGCTTTTACGTACCAACGTTTTTTCTCTTCGGGATAAAGCACGTTTATTCCTTGTTCTTTAAGGCTCTTTCCTAAAATTACTCTAGTACCGATATCGGCAAGCGAGTAACCCGTTGATTTTGAAAGGAAAGGCACGGTTCTTGATGAACGTGGGTTAACTTCTATTACGTAAACGTCTTCGTTCTTATCAACGATAAACTGAATATTATATAACCCTACTATTCCGATACCTAAACCTAATTGTTTGCCGTATTCAAGTATGGTGTTTTTAGCTTTTTCGCTAACTGAGAAAGTCGGATAAACGCTAATTGAGTCGCCTGAGTGAACACCCGTTCTTTCTATGAGTTCCATAATGCCGGGAATAAACACGTCTTTACCGTCGCAAACTGCGTCTATTTCTAATTCTTTACCAATAATATATTTATCTACTAAAATCGGGTGGTCTTCGCTAATATCAACTGCGTTTTGCAAGTATGCGCGAAGCGCCGTTTCGTTGCCGACGATTTGCATTGCCCTACCGCCCAAAACGTACGACGGACGAACTAATACGGGATAACCGATTTCTTCTGCTACCTTAACACCGTCTTCAACACTGAATACTGCTTGCCCTTTAGGTTGTGGAATTCCAAGTTTTTCCATAATCTTTTCAAACGCGTCTCTATCTTCCGCATTGTTGATTGCTTCGCAGTCAGTACCGATAAGTTTAGCACCGCGTTTCATAATGGGTTCTGCAAGGTTAATTGCAGTTTGTCCGCCAAGCGAAGTTATAACGCCCATCGGGTTTTCAAACTCAATAACGTTCATAACGTCTTCGGCTGTGAGCGGTTCAAAATAAAGTTTATCACTTACCGTGTAGTCTGTTGATACGGTTTCGGGGTTGTTGTTAATGATGATTGCTTCGTATCCGCTTTCTTTAATGGTCTTAACTGCGTGTACTGTTGAATAGTCAAACTCTACGCCTTGACCGATACGAATAGGTCCACTACCTAAAACGATTGCTTTTTCTTTGTCGGTAATGATTGAATCGTTTTTGCCCGTGTACGTTGAATAGAAATATGGAATATATGCACCGCTATAAAGCGTGTCTACCATTTTGAATACGGGTTTAATTCCCTTTTCTTTTCTAAACGCGTTAACTTCTAACTCGCCCATTTCCCAAAGATGCGCAATATATTGGTCGGAAAAACCTATTACTTTTGCCTCTTTTAATATTTCTACGTTAAGTTTATTTTCTTTTAATTTCTTTTCCATATTAACGATATCTAAAATCGTTTCAAGGAAGAATTTAGTAATCTTGGTGATTTTATGCACGCTTTCAACACTTTCACCACGCCATAAAAGTTCTGAGATAGCAAAAATATTGTCAGCCTTAAATTCTTTGATATAATCGTAAATTTCTTCAGTCGGCATTTTATCAAACTTAGCAATATACAAGTGATTTACGCCAACTTCTAACGAACGGATTGCTTTGAGCAAGCTTTCGGAAAGGTTTGAACCTATACCCATAACTTCACCCGTCGCTTTCATTTGCGTTCCTAAAACGTTTGACGCAGAAGTGAATTTATCGAACGGGAATCTCGGGAACTTGGTAATAACGTAATCAAGTTTGGGTTCACGGTCGGCAGTAGTTCCCGAAACGTGAATTTCATTAAGATTTAAGCCGAGCGCAACTTTTGCGGTAACTTTTGCTATCGGATATCCGCTAGCCTTACTTGCTAGTGCAGAAGAACGGGATACTCTTGGGTTTACTTCGATTAAATAATATTCGCTAGAATTCGGATTTAACGCAAACTGAACGTTACAACCACCTTCAATTTTAAGTTCACGGATTATCTTGATTGCCGCGTCGTTAAGCATTTTTAAGTCTTTATCGCTAAGCGTTAAAATAGGTGCAACAACTATTGAGTCCCCCGTGTGTACGCCAACGGGGTCTACGTTTTCCATACCGCAAATGGTGATTGCGTTATCGGTAGAGTCACGCATAACTTCAAACTCAATTTCTTTATACCCTTTTACGCTCTTTTCAACCAAAACTTGATGCACGGGAGAAAGTTTTAGCGCGTTTTTCATTATAACGGCAAGTTCTTCTTCGTTATCGGCAAATCCACCGCCAGTTCCACCAAGAGTGAATGCGGGACGTAATACTACGGGATATCCGATTCTTTCAGCTGCTTTTTTCGCTTCTTCAATGCTATAAGTAATTTCTGATTGAATTACCGGTTGACCGATGCTTTCGCACATTTGCTTAAACAATTCTCTGTCTTCCGCCCTTTCAATACTTTCAGCACTCGTGCCGAGAAGTTCAACGCCACATTCTTCTAGAACGCCTTTTTTGGCTAATTGCATCGCAAGGTTTAAGCCTGTTTGTCCGCCCAAACCCGGAATAATTGCATCAGGTCTTTCAAAACGCAAGATTTTAGCAACGTATTCAAGCGTTAACGGTTCCATATAAACTTTATCCGCTATTGTCGTATCGGTCATTATGGTTGCAGGGTTGCTGTTAACCAAGATTACTTCATAACCTTCTTCTTTTAGCGCTAGGCAAGCTTGCGTGCCTGCATAGTCGAATTCAGCCGCTTGACCGATTACTATCGGACCACTTCCTATTACGAGTACTTTTTTAATGTCTGTTCTTTTTGGCATGTAACTTCTCCTTCATCCGTTAAATGTATTATAAGAATTTTATTATTTTACTATTTTATCGTCGCTATATACGACTCTGCCTTCACAAATATTCATTAAACATTTGCCGTAAACTTTATAACCGTCAAAAGGCGTGCTTTTTCCTTTTGACAAGAATTTCTCACGGTCGATAACGTATTCTTCACTTAAGTCAAACACCGCAAGGTTGGCTACTCGCCCGTCTTCGATTTCGTTTTCAACGCCAAATCTTTTTGCAGGATTTACGCTCATAAGTTCTATCACTTTTTCTAGCGTTATCTCTCCTGTTTTAACTAATTTTGTGTATATTATCGGGAAAGCAGTTTCAAGCCCTACTATTCCGTTTATGCTTTTTAATCCTTTGCTCTTTTCCTCAAGCGAGTGCGGAGCGTGGTCGGTTGCTATCATTTCTAGCGTGCCGTCTTTTATACCTTCAAGAAGAGCAAGCCTATCTTCTTTTGCACGTATGGGGGGATTCATTTTATAATCCCCACTCTCTTTTAACATAGAGTCGTCAAGCACCAAATAATGCGGACCGGTTTCCGCAGTAACGTCAAGTCCTTGCGCTTTTGCTTTCCTTATTGCTTCAACGCTTTCCTTTGCCGAAACGTGACACACGTGATATTTAACGCCCGTTTGCTTAACCAATTCAATATCTCTTTCAATTTGCTTGTATTCGCTAGCCGACGGAATTCCTACGTGCCCGTGCGATTTTGCATATTCGCCGTCGTGAATATATCCGCCGTTAAGAAGCGAATTATCTTCACAATGCGCCGCGATAACTTTATCGTGTTTTTTTGCGATTTCCATAGCCGAAAGCATAAGGCTATCACTTTGAACACCTCTACCGTCGTCTGAAAAAGCCTTTACCTTATCCGCCAAGTTTTCTAAATCAGAAAGTTGTTCACCCTTTTGTCCAACGCTGATTGACGCGAGTGGATATACGGAAATTACCGCGTCTTTGTCAATTATATCTTGCTGAACTTTTAAGTTTTCTACGCTATCGGGTACAGGATTTAAGTTTGGCATAGAAAATACTGCGGTATACCCTGCTTTTGCCGCCGCCTTAGTCCCCGATAAAATCGTTTCTTTATATGAAAAACCCGGCTCTCTTAGATGAACGTGAACGTCCACGAAGCCGGGAAAAATAAACTTATTAGTGCAATCGATAGTGATAGTATCAACGCTATTTTTTTCAGAAAGGAAAACTTGCCCATTTAAAATCGTAAGGTTTCTTTTGAGGAATTTACCGTTTGTATATACCATTCCGTTCTTAAGTACGTAATCCATAAAACTCTCCTTTACTAGAAAAAAAGCCTTGCATAGCAAGGCTTAAGTATCACAAAACACGGGAAGCCCCGCTACTACTATTAAAACCTTGCCGATATCTCTGTATCGAATTAAAGATTTATTTGTTCTTTAACGGCGCACCGTCAAAGCTAATCGTCTTATATAGAATAACATTTAAATAGTTTAAAGTCAACGAATTAAATAAAATCGTTTAAACATTTTAAATTATATTTAAAAGTAAAAAAATCGGACGGTGTACGTCTTGTACTTTCCCCATCCGATTTTTAATTTTTACACGCCTTTTTTTCTGCCTAGTTCGGTATTGTCTTTCGTTCTATCTCTTAAAAGTTTTTCTACACTAGGCTTGACTTCAAAACGATAATCTTCACCCTTTTTCTTAATATATTTATCAATTACTAAATGCGAAGCAACTTGTCCAACAGAAGAATTAACCTGCCTTTGATACTTAAAATAATCGGCATTGTTTGGTAAATCGTCAATCTTTAAGGTAGTTTCTCTATAAGATGAAAGTCTAACCGTGTTCATCACCTCTCTTATATAGTTTACGTTTGATTTAAGTTTTATAAGCGACGGAAATTCTGCACCGCTAACAAACATTTGCTCCCACTCTCTACCTTCATATTTAACAAGCATATCACTTGCAATTTTTAAATGCTTTAATTCTTGTTCAAAGTGCATTAGCCAAATCTTTTTAATATACGGGTCGCTTTCGTCTTGATAACAAGAGTAATATAAATAGCACTCTGTATATTCGTGCATTACCCAACTTTCAAACCACGTTGACGACGGGTCCATTAAAGAGCCGTAACCCGTAACGTGTTGTTCTTCTATCATTGCAATTTCAGCATAAAGTTTTCGCCCTAAATCGTTGTGATAAAATCCACCGACGTTCATATAATAGTTCATAGTTTGCTGTTCCGCCGCCGTTATTATACCCGTATGAAGTCTTGTGATTAAATCGTCTTGCCAACAGTTTATATATCTTCTAACGTCGTCGTTTGGGTGGCGATGTTCAGATATCGTTGGTCTAGCGGGCGTTATTTCGGTATATCCACCCACTAATCTTTCTGCGTGAACGCCTTCATCCATATCTAATAAATTAGCGTATCTATACAAGTGGTCGAAGTCTTCTAAAAGCGCAAAATCTAATTGCTCTTTCACAATCGGATTAGGCTCTTTTTGCGCCATTTCCGCGGTTAAGTCAACGGCAAGTTGCTCGTAACCAATAGTGGTTTCCAAAATACTTTCGTCTATGGGTTTTAACGCGCAAATTCGCTTTTGTTGTTGCTGTTCTTGCCTTCTAACCTCAGCCAAAACTCTACGCACGTCGTTGTTTAAGCAGTGGCGGTTAAACTGATGTAAAAACCAGTTTGATTCAAACTCCGTTCCATTCATCAAAATTACGCGCGTTTTTGTATACGGTCCGGTTTGGTTTTTTGCGTAAGGTTTTGATGCAAGCGAGTTCCAGTTCGAATAGGTTAATTTGCCGTCTTTCGGCATCTCTTTAAATGGGTTCATAGTAATCTCCTTTTTTGTAATTTTGTTACTATTATTCCCTTATAAAAAATAAATATACCACCCTAAAAAGAGTGGTATGTTTTTATAACGTTGTCTCTATCTTGTATATTTATCAACTTGTTTTTTGAGTTTTAATGCGGTAGCAGTCTTAAAGTCGTTAGTATTAAACTTTATTGCCCAGTTTTGTTCTTTAACAGTACCCGGTTCATTTATCCTATATTCACTGCCTAGCATAAGCACGTCTTGCATAGGAATAATAAACGCGTTTGCTTTTGATTTTAATCCAAGTTCGGTGATAGCGCTTATTAGTTGCGTGTCGGTATCGACTTTTGCTTTAATTTTTAATTTTTCAAGACTTTTTAAAGTTCCACAAGTAAGATTGTTTTTATCCCACTCACTAGCGTTAGCGATTAAACCCATAAGCGTATCGTTATCGTGCGTACCCGTATAGCAAATACAATTTTCCGACAATCTTTCAGGAAGATAAAGGTTGTTTTCTTCACCGTTAAATGCAAACGATAAAATCTTCATACCCGGATAACCGACGTAAGAAAGTAATTCTCTTACTCCGTCGTCAATTATCCCTAAATCTTCAGCGATTATTCTTTCTCTATCAATATTTTTGTGAAGCGTATCGAAAAACTCTTTTGACGGAACGTCTACCCACTCTCCCACCGTTGCATCTTCCGCCTTACTATCTATTTCATAGTATCTATCAAACGCTCTAAAATGGTCGATTCTTACGTAATCGTAAATTTTGAGTGCTTTCTTTATACGCTCAATCCACCAAGAGAACCCGTCTTTTTGATGAACTTCATAATCATATACAGGGTTGCCCCAAAGTTGACCTTTTTCGCAAAAATAGTCTGGCGGAACACCTGCAACCTTTTTGGGTGCAAAATTTTCGTCTAATTTAAATAATTCTGGATTTTTCCAAACGTCAACGCTGTCAAGCGCAACGTATAACGGCATATCGCCTATGATTTTAATACCTTTAGAATTTGCGTATTTTTTCAAGGCTTTCCACTCGCGCTTTGCTTCAAACTGAACGAACTGCCAAAACTTAATTTCCTCATCATAACTTTTAGCAAACTTTTTAAGCGCGTTTTTATCACGACGGCGAAGCGAATCCTCCCACTCGTAAAAGTGTTTTTGTCCGGACGCGTATTTGATTGCCATATAAAGCGCATAATCGTAATACTCTTTCTTTTTTAAAAAACTCTTAAATTCTACGTTTTCTTTATCGAAACGAGCGAACGCTTTTCTAAGGAGTGGATATCTAACAGCGTATAAATCACCGTAATCTATATATTTTTTATTTGAAAGCGCAAAACTTGCTTCGGCTTTGGTTATAAGTTTTTGCTCTTTTAAACTTTCAACACTTATAAAATACGGATTAAAAGAATACGAGCAAACCGACGAATACGGAGAGTTTCCGTAACCCGTTTGTACTAGTGGTAAAATTTGCCATATTTTTTGCCCTGCTAAGTGCAAAAAATCCACAAATTTATATGCTTCTTTACCAAAACTACCCATTCCGTATTTACTTGGTAAAGAAAAAATAGGCATTAATATCCCGCTACATCTTTCCATAATTTTTACTGCCTTAAGTTAAGTATTATTTTATATTGTTTAATATATGCGACAATTTGGCTAAATTTATAAACTAAATCCGCCGTCGCACGAAATAATTTGTCCCGTAATAAAGTTAGCTCTATCAGAGCAGAGAAAAGATATGAGTTCAGCAACTTCTTCTGCTGTACCTATTCTGCCTAACGGCGTTTGGTTAGCAAGTTCTAACATATCTTCAGATGAAAAGCGCGCGTTTATAGGCGTATCAATCACTCCTGGGCAAACGCAATTTACGGTAATTCCGCTTGGTGCAACTTCTTTAGCAAGCGCCTTAGTGTATCCGATTAACGCTGATTTACTTGCCGAATAAGCAACTTCCATACTTGCGCCAACCGTCCCCCACATTGACGAAACGTTTACGATTTTACCTTGTTTTTTTTCTATCATACCACTAAGGGCGCGATTTGTTACGCTAAACGCACTTTTGACGTTAACGTTAAACACTTTATCCCACTCTTCACTAGTCGTTTCGGTAATAAGTTTATAAAGCCCTATACCTGCGTTATTTATAACTACGTCAATATGCTTAAAACTCTTTAAGATTAAGTCCATCATTTCTTGAACGTCTTTATCTTGTGATAGGTCGGCTTGAACTAGGCATACGTTTTGCGACAACTCCCCTAAACGCTCCAAGAGTTTATCGACGCCCGCTTTATTGGTGTTAAAATGCGCGAACACAAAAAAACCGTCTTTAACAAGTTTTTCTGCCGTGGCGCTTCCTATACCACCACTTGCGCCCGTAACTAATGCTACTTTCACTTTGCACCTCAAAGTAAATACCCGCAAAGGTTTTTTTGCGGGTATAAATTTTTAATTTAAATAGATTGATTAACCTTTAACACGTTCCATATATTCGCCAGTTCTAGTGTCAACTCTAATAAGTTCACCTTCTTCAACGAACATAGGCACTTGAAGTTTAGTTCCCGTTTCAAGAACTGCTTCTTTGGTTGCATTAGTTGCCGTGTTGCCTTTAACAGAGGGGTCTGCTTGAGTTACGCGCAAGGTTACGAAGTTTTCGCATTCTACGCTGAAAGCGTTACCCTTATACGACCTTACGATAACGGGGTCGTTTTCTTTAATCCATTTAAGAGCGTCTTCTACTTGGTCATAGTTTAACGGAGTTAGATTGTATTCTTGGTCCATAAAGTAATAGAGTTCGCCATCCGTGTATGAATAAGTCATATTTCTAGTTTCAATTTGCGCTTCTTGAACTTTTTCGGTGGGGTTCCAAGTTTTTTCCAAAACAGAACCGGTAACAACGTTTTTCATTTTGGTTCTAACGAACGCTGCACCTTTGCCGGGTTTTACGTGTTGGAAATCAACGATGGTGAAAATTCCGCTTTCGTATTCAAAAGTTACGCCTTTTCTAAAATCGCCTGCTGATATCATAATAGTTTCTCCTTAATTTATATCTAATTTTTATTTTTTACAATATTATTAATTTTTTGTCGTCGTCAAACAGCCTTTCTACTCCCGTTTCGGTAAGCAATACGCTGTCTTCTATTCTTATACCGAACTCACCGTCTAAATACACGCCCGGCTCAACCGTAAAAACCGTATCTTTTTTAAGTTTATATCCTCGCTTTTTTGAAAGCGTTGGATATTCGTGTATATTTAATCCCAACCCGTGTCCTAGCGAGTGAGTGAAGTATTTATCAAGTTTATATTCTTTAAGATGGTTTCTTGCAATCGCATCAGCTTGCCTTGCGCTCATCCCCACGGAAATTTTTTGTTCTGCAAGTAAGTTAGCATTTAGCACTGCATTATAGCAAGTTAAAAACCTTTCGCTTGGTGTTCCAAAAAACGCCGTTCTCGTCAAGTCCGAACAAAATCCGTCGACCGTGCACCCCATATCTATCAATATCGGTGTGTCGTTTGATAACTTCGTTTGCCCCGTTTCGTGATGTGGAACTGCACCGTTAGCGCCAAAAGCTACGATAGTGTCAAACGCAACTCCATCCGCACCCAACTCAAAATAAAGATTTTCTATAATTTCTTTCAGTTCAATTTCCGTCATACCTAGTTTAACTTGTTTGATTGCCGTGTGGTATGCCTTTTGCGTGATTTTGCACGCTTTTTTTATCTTCTCTAATTCGACGGGTGTTTTTATTGCTATGCTTTCGTTTAAAATTTTTGAACTGTCTTTAACTTTATAACCCAACGAAAAATATTCGTTATATTCTTTTACCGTGGTTGTCGTATAATCGACTAAAAGCGTCTTTATATTTAGGCTTTTTAAAAAACTTTTTAGCGTTTCAAATCCTTTATATAAAACTGCGTTAACACCGACCTTTTCTAGCGTGTTTTTTGCCGCTGAAAAATATCTTGCATCAGTTAAGGTTGTCATCCCGTCACAAACGACCAAAACGCCTTCTGCAATATCAACTTTTGTTAGATATTTGCGCGTTATCCTATCTGTTATAACCAATGCGCTTTTTACGGGAATATCAATCTTTCTCATACGACCTTATTTATTTTACCAAAAAATTGTTTATAAGTCAATTACCGCGATATATTTTTTGCATATTTAATGCATCAATATCTTGTGTCCCTGCACTTTCGCATATAATATACGGCTCTAAATTCAACTTTTTAAGCACAACCGCTAACGGCTCAAAGTTAGGCCCGTATCTTTGGTCTTCAAAAGTCAAGTGCCTTACTTCACCTTTTGCCGAATATTCTATCTTTGAAAAGTGAACGTGAAAACGTTTCATCTTCTCGTAACCGAGTTCACTAATCATATATTGTAAACGCTCTAAGTAATCGTTTTCAGTCTTAAGACTTCCACATTCCCTTGCATTAATATGCCCAAAGTCAACTGCGGGAACGAAAATTTTATCTATTTTACAAAAACGCGTTATCTCTTCAATCGTGCCGATTTGACCCATTTTACCCATAGTTTCAGGACAAAATATTAGGTCGTCAAGTCCTTCAGCGTAAATTTTATCGCGTAATATTTTAAGTCTTTGCTCGGCGAGTTCTACCGCTTGTTCTCTTTTCATTTTGCCTTGGCTTGCAGGATGAAAAATCACCCTTTGACCTTGCATAAGTTTAACCTTTTTTGCCGACTGAATAACGTACGAATATGATTTTTCAGCCATTTCGTCATCAGGATTAGCAAAGTTTATGTAATAGGGCGCGTGTACGCTTATTTCCACGTCTTGCGCCTTAAAAGCATTGCCGATAGAAAGCGCGCGCTCGTCCGATAAGCTAACGCCCCTGCCGAAAGAATATTCAAAGCAGTTAAGCCCCATTTCTTTTACCCAAACAGCTGACTCTTCACTTTTGCTTTTACCAGCGGTTGAAAACGCCAACGAATTTCCGCTTGGTCCAAATTTAATCATAATTTCCGTCCCTTACCGATTTAACGTCGGCTTTCAGTTGTTCTTTTAATTGTTCTTCACTATCAAATTTTTTAACTTCTCGCATAAACGCGTTAAAAAATAACGTTACCGTTTTGCCGTATAAGTCGCCACTAAAATCAATAACGTGCGCTTCAATTAATTTTTCCTCAAGTCCGTAGGTTGGTCTAGCTCCGTAATTTATAACCGCACCGTATTTTATGCCATCAAGCGTAACGTCGCCAAAATAAACTCCGTCTTTTAAACCGTGTTTGTCTTTATCCACTTTTATATTAAGCGTTGGATAACCTATTGCTCGCCCCACTTTTCTATCGGCAAAAACTTCGCCCGTAATAGAATATTTCCTACCTAAAAGTGCGTTAACTTCTTTAATTTTTCCGTCGCTTAATAAACTTTTAATTAAGGTGGTTGAAATTTTTTCGCTTTTGGTAGACAAAGTGTCAACGATTAGATAAGTTATACCCTTATCTTTAGCGTACTCGCTTAAATAAGATACGCCCCCTTCGCCAAATTTACCAAAACGATAATCTTTTCCACTAACAAAACCAACTACTTTGTAAGCAGAGCAAAGTTTATCCAAAAACTCTTTTTTACTGAGCGATAAAAATTCACGGTTAGTTGGTGCAAAGTAAATGTCGTCAACGCCTAAATCTTTTATAAATTTTTCACGCTCTTGCCAAGTGAAAACCGTTTTTTCTTTTTCGCCGTTTAACACACCTTTAAGATTGCCCTTAAAAGTAAAAACAACGACTTTTGCGCCTTTGTTTTTTGCCAAAACTTGCGCGTTATTTATTACTTTTTGATGCCCCAAATGTACGCTGTCAAAATAGCCCAGCGCAATAACTACGGGTTCTAATTGTTTATCTAACATAAGATTTTATCCTAAGCGAACCGTTTTGCGCAATACCTATTCCCCAAAACTGCTCGCCGTTATATACTCTATAAGTTCCGTTCTTAAATCCGTAATTTTCAAAAACGCCGTTCAAAATTTTAGTCGCTTGTTTTTCGGTTAAAACTAACTTTTCAAAGTTGACTGTTGTATCGGGCGCAATCAAAAATTTTTCAGGATTATCGCTTTCAAAAAGTTGCTCGATAGTAACCCCGTTTGAATAATCAAAAACTCCCGCTTTAGTTCTGTCAAGCGCACTCATTACCCCAAGCGTTCCTAGTTCTTTTGCGATATCTCTTGCTAACGAACGAATATAAGTTCCACCCTTAACTACGAACTCAAACTCAAACTCGTCCTTATCCGTTTGCCCTAGGCAAATTGCAGAAAGCACGGTGACTTTTTTAGGTGGTAGAGAAAATTCCACCCCTTTTCGTGCAAGTTGATATCCGCGTTTTCCATCCACGCATTTTGCCGAATATTTGGGTGGTATTTGGTCTATTTTACCTATAAATTTGGGTAAAACTGCATTGATGTTAGAAATGCTCGGTATAATATCGCACGTATCCGTAACCTCGCCTGTAACGTCAAGGGTATCGGTGGTAAAACCGAATTTAAATCGCGCGACGTAAGTTTTTTCTTTATCCAAAAGATAGTCGAAAAGCCTTGACGATTTACCTAATCCCACAGGTAAAACACCTGACGCCATAGGGTCTAAAGTGCCCATATGTCCACACGGACAATTAAACCTTTTTTTAACCGCCGTTACTGCATACGCCGAACTTTTTCCGACGGGTTTTATAACGTTAATAAAGCCCACCATTAGTCAGGAATCTCCCTTGAAACAGCAAAGCGAATTTTATCGACAACTTCTTCATATTCGCCGTTTATTTGACAACCACTAGCAAGTGTGTGCCCACCGCCACCAAAAGTCGAAGCGACTGCGTTAACGTCTGCACTTTTAGCGCGAAAACTAATTTTAAATCTATCTTTTTGCGTTTCCATAACGCACGCGCCAACTTCCACACCGTTTATACCCATAATAAAGTCAATAAATCCTTCGGTATCGCTTTGAACGGCTTTGCATGCTTCAATATCTGCTAATCTTACAGTTGCTACTGCAAATCTTCCGTCTAAAAAGTAACGGATTTTAGACATCGTTTTGCCGAAAAGTTTTGCACGCTCGGGTGTTTGTGATGAAAAATTATGATAATAAATTTCATTAAGGTTTGCACCTTTTTCAACCATTTTACTTGCTGAATAAAGCGTGTTTGCCGTTACGTTTTTATGGCGAAAACAGCCGGTATCCGTCATTAAGCCCATTGCAATAAAATTAGCAATATCGCTATCAAATTCAACGTCTAATTCTTCACCTAACGCCAAAATATTTTCACAGTTGCTTGCGTTATCAAAAACGTAATTAATTTTTGCGTATCTAGTGTTAGATATATGGTGGTCGATAGAATAGGTATTTGGGTGCGAATTAAACTTTTCAGCAAAATCACCAAGTCTTGTTATATCCGCACAATCAATGGCAATCATTGCCGAAAACTCGCCGTCAAGTTCACTTTTTACGCTTTTAATTTTTTTTAAAAAGAAAAATCTCGGCGGAACGGGATCGTTGCAATAAACTTCCGCCTCTATGCCGAGTTTTTGTAAAATAAGCTTTAAGGCAAGGGCAGAACCGAAAGTGTCACCGTCCGGACGAACGTGACAAATTAGTGCAACACGCTTTTCGTTTTTTATCTTTGCCCCTAACTCACGTAAACTAATCACGTTTTTCTCCTTCGCTTATACTTTTAAATAATTTTTCCATTTTGTCGCCGTACTCCATTGAATCGTCTAAAAAGAAATGGAGTTCGGGAACAGTACGCGCACGAATTACCTTTGCAAGTTCAAATCGTATTTTCTTCGCGTCGCCAGATATTGCGTTAAACGTTTGTTGCTTTTTTACCGGGTCTGTCGAATATACGCTTACAAACACTTTTGCGTGCGATAAATCACGGCTCGCATCCACTCGCACGATTGAAAACATTTCGGTTACGAGTGGATTTTTAAGCCTTCTTGATATAATTTCGTAAATCTCTTTTTGAAACTCAGCGTTTAAGCGGTCGTTCCTGTTGATTTTTGAAGTCTTTCTCATTATTAGTCTTTATTTTCCTCTACTAAATAACTTTCGATAAAGTCGCCAATTTTAATGTCGTTAAATCTTTCGATAGAGATACCACATTCAAATCCTTGTGCAACTTCTTTAACGTCGTCTTTAAAGCGTTTGAGTTGATTTACGTTTCCTTCACATATCATAACGTCGTCGCGGTAAATACGGAGTTTGCCGTTTCTAGTAATCTTTCCTTCGGTAACGTAACAACCTGCAACTTGACCAACACCTGAAATCTTGAATACTTCACGCACTTCTGCTTTACCGTTATAAACTTCGGTAAACTTAGGCGCGAGCATACCTTTAAGTGCTTTTTGAACGTCTTCAATCGCTTCATAAATAACTCTATATAGTTTGATATCTACTCCGCTTCGTTCAGCAATTTGTTTTGCGTTTGAATCGGGACGAACGTTAAAGCCGATTATTATTGCGTTTGAACTTTCTGCAAGCATAATATCAGATTCTTTTATTGCACCCGCCGCCGCGTGTATTACGTTTACTCTTACTTCTGCGTTAGAAAGTTTCTCAAGTGATTGCTTAACTGCTTCTACCGAGCCTTGAACGTCGGCTTTTACAATAATAGGCAATACTTTCATTTCGCCTTCGGCAATCTTGCTAAACACGTCGTCAAGCGTAACTTTTTGCGATGCTTTGAGCATATTTTCACGCTCTTTGTTCTTTCTTTCTTCAGCAACGAGTTTTGTAAGTTTTTCGTGTTCAACGGCAAAGAGAATATCGCCCGAATTCGGAACTTCGTCAAGCCCCATAATTGATACGGGGGTGGACGGACCAGCCGACGTTACTCTTCTACCCTTGTCGTCAACCATCGCCCTTACCTTACCTGTAACCGTACCAACAACTACGCTGTCTGAAACGCGAAGAGTTCCGTTTTGTACAAGTATGGTTGCAATCGGACCTTTGCTTTGGTCGAGCTTTGCTTCTATTACTACGCCTTTTGCCTTTCTATCGGGATTAGCCTTCAAATCCTTAATTTCTGCTAAAAGGTTGATGTTTTCTAATAGGTTATCAAAACCCTCACCCGTCTTTGCGGATACCGGACAAATAATTGCGTCCCCACCCCATTCTTCCGGAAGAAGTCCGTGTTCGGTGAGTTGCGTTTTAATTCTTTCTTGGTTGGCTTCAGGCTTATCAATTTTGTTGATTGCAACTAAAATCGGAACGTCCGCCGCCTTTGCGTGGTTGATTGCTTCAACCGTTTGTGGCATAATACCGTCGTCGGCAGCAACTACTAAAACTGCAATGTCTGTTGCTTGCGCTCCACGAGCACGCATAGCGGTAAACGCTGCGTGTCCAGGCGTATCCAAGAAAGTGATAACTTCTCCGCCAACCGAAACTTGATATGCACCAATATGTTGAGTAATACCACCTGCTTCGCCTGCGGTAACGTTTGTTTTTCTAATTCTATCAAGAAGCGACGTTTTACCGTGGTCAACGTGTCCCATAACGGTAACTACGGGCGGACGCTTTCTAAGATTTTCTGCGCTTTCTTCAACTGAATCAAACCCTTCGCTCAAAACGTCTTCAGCCGTTTTATCGAGTTTTAATTCTAATTCTATGCCCAAATCGTCTGCTATAAACGCTGCGGTATCAAAATCGATAGAGTCGTTTATAGTTTTCATTATGCCTTCTTTGAATAATCTCTTTGTGATTTCAGCAGCAGTAATACCTATTTTTTCACTTAATACTTTAAGCGGAATAATTTCAGTATTAATGACCGCCTTTTCAATTTTTATAACGTTAACTTCCGCTTTCTTTTCTTTCTTTACTGGGCGGAATTTTCTATAACCACTCTTGTTTTCGTCAAAATCGTCAATATCTACTTGGTTTTTAATAAGCGCACGCTTACTAATAACGTGCTTTTCTTCGTATTGCTTATCTCCACCTTGTTTCTTTTTATTGTTAAAACTTCTCTTATCCGAAGTTGGAATAACGGGTGGAGCAACGTAAGTACTTGCTTGTGGTTTTTTACCACCCCCACGGTTAAATTCGGGTTTTGCACCGCCTTTAAATTCACCTTGACCTTGCGGTTTAAAGCCTTCACGCTTAAACTCGCCTTGCTTTGGCTTAAACTCTGCACGGGGAGGACGTTCGTTAGTTTTCTTTTCAGGTTTAACGATAGGTCCTTCACGTCTTACGATAAACGAAGGTCTTGCCGGGGGAACGAATTCCGCAGGCTTTTTCTCGTTTTGCGAAGGTTTTTCTACCTTTTCTTCCACTTTTACTTCAACTTCCTCTTTCTTTTCTTCAACGGCGGACTTAAACACGGTTTTTTCGGTTTCAGAGGTTTTTTCCTCTTCAACGGGTTTTGCAACCTTTTGACTTGCCTTAACTTCTCCTTTTACGGAAACTTTTTCCTCTTTAACCGGTTCTTTTGCCGTTTGCTCTTCTTTTTCCTTTCTGATTGCAACGAGAGCCTTGAACTTTTCTTCAAGTGCGTTCTTTACGCTTTTGACTTCACTCTCGATTTTGCCAGAAGTAGATACGAGCGCGTCGAGTTTGCCGTCTTTTATCATTTCGCTGATTTTCTTAATATTATCAATGTGCATTTCTTTCTTTTCAGCCATTATTTACTATCTCCTAATTTCTCACGTTAAAATCATTTTCCGAATTATTTAGTATTGCAAGCGATAACTGTCTATCGGCTATCGCCATAACTTTAGCGTTTTCTTTATGCGTAATCTCTTCCAAACGAACGCTAACCGTTTCTACTATGGGGCAATTAAATTTTTTTGCAAGCTTGTCAGCTTCCGCCTTGGTATTTTCCGACGCCGTGTGACAAACTATCACTAAGTTTGCTTTTTTTAGCGTCGCAACCGCGTTAGTCCCTATCTTGCACTTTCTTGCGCGTATTGCAAACCCCACGAAAGTCTGCGCTTTAGTTTTGTTTTCCAAGAAACTCCTCCAAAATCTTTTCATAAGTTTGGTCGGGAACTTGACAAGAAAACGCGCGGTTAAGCAGTTTGTTCTTTTGCAGTTTTTTTATACAGTTTGCGTCGTTACAAACGTAAGCCCCCCTTCCGTTTGCCTTGCCAGTTAAATCTAGATTAATTTCTTCACCAGATTTTACCACGCGAATTAACTCTTTTTTGGGTTTTTCTGCTCGGCAAGCAATACACGTACGCATAGGAATTTTCTTTTCCATCGTGTTCTCCGATTTATTTATTATTCTTCTTCGGTTTTTTCTACAGTTTCGCCAAATTCAGCGTCTGCTGCACTTTCGCTCTTAACGTCAATCTTCCATCCGGTAAGACGAACTGCAAGTCTTGCGTTTTGACCGCTTCTACCGATTGCAAGTGAAAGTTTATCATCGGGAACTACTGCCATCGCACTATCGTCGCCCGTTTGAATTACTTTTACTACGCGTGCAGGAGAAAGCGCCCTTGAAATGTATTCAAGCGGATTTTCACTCCACGGAATAATGTCTATTTTTTCACCACCAAGTTCTGCTACGATTGCATTAACTCTTGCGCCCTTGTTACCTACGCAAGCGCCGATTGCGTCAACGCTAGCATCTTCTGATGCAATTGCAATTTTGGTTCTTTGACCTGCTTCTCTAGCAACGCCTTTAACGGTAACTATGCCTTGTTTAATTTCAGGAACTTCGTTTTCAAAAAGACGTTTAACCAAACCAACAGCCGTTCTTGAAACTACTATTTGCGCCATCTTACCGCTGTTTTTAACGCGCTTAACGTAAACGTTCAATCTTTGGTTAAGTTCGTATTTTTCACCGGGTACTTGGTCTTTAGGCATAAGTACACCTTCAATTTGATTTCCACCAATTTCAACGTACACGTTTCCGTCTTCAATTCTTCTAACCGTGCACGCCATAAGTTCGCCTTCTTTGTCTTCAAACTCGCTCACGGTGTTTTCACGTTCGATTTCACGGAGTTTTTGCATTAATATTTGCTTTGCAGTTTGAGCGGCGATTCTGCCGAAGTTTTTAGATATAATTTCAACAGAAACCACGTCGCCTACCTTATAACTCTTTTTGATTTCTTGCGCTTCTTCAAGGCTGATTTCCTTTTCAACGTCTTCGACCGTTTCCACAACGTTTCTCACGCTGTAAATTTTGATAGATTTTTTTTCGGGGTTAAGACGTACTTCTACTCCACCGGAAACGCCCGTGCTTTTTTTGTAAGCAATTACAAGCGCGTTTTCTAAAGCAGAGATAAATTCTGCTTGCGAAATGCCTTTTTCCCTTTCTAAATCTTCAAGTGCTAAAAAGAAATCCTGATTAATCATAACGTTCTCCTTAAATTAAAAAATGTAAATATTTGCGTTTTTTGTTTTTTATACGAAGTCAATATACTCATTGACCTTTACTACGTTTTTAAGTTCAATTGTGAAAGTGGTTTTTTCGTCAACTTTAAGAGTTATTGAATGCCCGTCGTATGCCGTTAAAATCCCGTCGTAAAACTTTTTACCCCTAATGGATGCATAAAGTTTAACTTCTACCCTTTGCCCTATATGGCTTGAGAAATCTTTTTCGGTCTTAAACGGTCTATCAATGCCAAGGCTTGACACGTTGAGCGTATAAGGCAAACCGAAAGTCGGGTCCAACTCGTCTATAGGCGCGTCGATTGCCCTATGAAATTTTTCGCAAGAATCTAGGTCCACGCCACCTTCTTTTTCAATAAAAATAGTGAGCGACGGGTTCTTACCTTGCTTAAACTCCACCTCAACTACGTTTACGCCAACTTGTTCAGCTATCGGCTGACAAAACTCTAATATTTCTTGATTGCTTTTTACCTTCATAATGTCCTCATAAACAAATATGAGAACGGCTCAGCGTTCTCATATCTAGCATTAGTATATTCAAGCATAATTATTTTAACACATTAAAATAAATATTGCAAGCATTTTTATTTATTATTTTTAATTTTCATCATCTCAATAAACGCTTCTGCCGTTGCGTACGCATCCGCCAACGCCCTGTGATGATTAAATGATATTCCAAAATGGTCGGCAATAGTTTGCAAATCGTGTTTTCTTAAAAACGGTAGCGTTTCCCTTGCTAATACGACCGAGTCGATAACCTTGTTTTTAAGTTCGTATTCTTCTGCGCCGGCAAAACGCTTTATAAATTTAGTGTCAAAATCCGCGTTATGCGCAACTAATATCGAACCGTCTATAAACTTCATAAAGTCGGGTAATACAGAGCCGATTTTGGGACTGTCTTTTACCATTTCTTCGGAAATGCCCGTTATCTTGAAATTCTCTTCAGTAATTCTATAATCAGGCTTAACGAGAGTTGTAAATTGCTCTACGATTTTGCCATCTACTAACTTTACCGCGCCGATTTCTGTTATACCGTTATTCATAAAGTCTAGCCCCGTCGTTTCTATATCGAAAACCACGAAAGTTTGACTCGTTAATTCTTCTGGCAAATTGTCATCCTGGTCGAACACACTCTTGATTTTAATAGTATTTGCAGGCTCTGGGAATATCAGTTTATATTCTTTGGGCACGCTTTTTTTATACTTGTCTTTTTTTACAAAATCAGAAGGAAAAGTGCATCTATTGATTTTATCAAAAGTAAACGAGCGTTTGCCGTTATATTCGCCTATGTTTCCGCGAACGATTATAGCGTCGCCCACCTTTAATTCTTTTATTTTAGGATAGGTGTTCTTTTTTGAAAAATACACGCCACTAGTTCTTCCCGTAGTATCGTCTAGATGAATAATCAAAAACGGCTTGCCATTTTTAGTTTCTCTCTCCGTTAGTTCGGTTATAACTCCACACACCGTTACTTCGCCCGAAACCGCGTCTTCAATGTATAGGGCTAAATCACCCATATTTATATCGTCAATAACCAAAACGTCTTTAACTTTTATAGTTCGGTGTTCGATTTTTTGAAGTTCATCCGCATAAACCTCTTCAGACAAAAGGTCAACCGTTTCATCAAGTTCTTTTACGTCCGTACTCCCCACGAAATCCGAACAAAAACATTTTGATAAATGTTCGTTTAATTTTTGCAACGCGCCGTTTTTAGTAACGTATTCCGCACCGTCTTTAGTTAGCCTTAAAGTGTATTTAACCACGTCTCCAACAACCGTTGACATTATATCCGTATTCTTTAAAAATATTGAAACCGACGGATATTTTTCGTTCAAAAATCTATAAATTTCATTGTTTATCAATTGGTCGTTACTAACAATTTTTTTTACACTTATTTCAACGTGAGTAAAGACGGGGGCGGTAATTTTTTCCACTTCTTCCAAAATCATTTTCTGCAACTGAGCGCCAACCGCATTGTCACATATAAAATTGTATCGAATTTTTAGTGCGGAACGGTCTATCTCTATAGAACTTATGCGTGCGTTTTTTAATGAAGGGTCTATCGCCCTTATATCCGCTATAAATTCCGCATTACTCTTTATCGTATACATTTATCAATTTCTCCGAAAAATACCTTTTCTACGTCTTGTTCTTTTACTTTTTTAACAATTTTGCCTTTTACGAAAATAACGCATCCATCTTTACCACCGGCCACGCCTAAATCGGCATCACTCGCTTCACCTGGGCCGTTTACAACGCAACCCATAACCGCAATTTTAAGTGGTGTTTTAATATTCGCAGTATAATCTTCAACCTTTTTCGCAAAACCCATACAATCCCACTCACATCTACCGCAAGTTGGACAAGCGACTATTTGAACGCATTTAGTTAAATTGAGCGCAGACAATATCGCTTTTGCCGCTTTCACTTCTCTTTCGGGGCTTGCCGATAAACTCACCCTAAACGTGTCGCCTATCCCTTTAAGCAACAATGCGCCCGTGCCGATTGAACTTTTAATTATTCCGTTATACTCCGTGCCCGCTTCGGTTACCCCCAAATGCAAGGGATAATCTGTTTTTTTAGCAATATATTCGTACGCTTTTACCATAAGCGAAACGTCCGATGCTTTTACCGATATCACGATATCGTTCACACCGAATTTTTCAAGTATTCTTACGTTTTTAAGCGCACTCTCCCCAAGCGAAATTTCGTTTCTACCGTATTTATCTAAAAATTCTTTATCTATACTGCCCGTGTTAGAGCCAACCCTAACGGGAATATTTGCCCTTTTTAGCGCGGTTGCAACTTCTCTAACTTTATCTTCCCCACCGATATTGCCCGGATTAATACGAATTTTATCCGCGCCACCGTCAATCGCTTTAAGCGCGAGTTTATAATCAAAATGAATATCTGCAACTAGCGGTACGTTCGATTGCTTTTTAACCACGCCAAAAGAACGCGCGTCGACTTCATCTGTAACCGAATAGCGCATTATATCAAGCCCTAATTCTTTAAGTTTTTTACACTCTTCAACCGCTCTTGCAACATCAGAAATCTTAAAGGTGGACATTGATTGAATTGCAATTTTTTCGCCACCGCCTATTATTACGTTGCCTATTTTAACTTTTTTACTCATATCGTGTATTATAACACAACCAAATTAAATTGTAAAGACTTATAACAAAACTACTATTTAAAATAACTAAAGGCGGACTTTTGCCACCTTTTCGGTTGACAACTTTCCGCCCTTAATCTTAGTTCACACCTGCGCGAACGCCGTACATATATATTATGTTGCTGTAATAATCTTCTAGGTATATCGCTAGTTTTGTTTCTGCTTTCATATCTTGAAAAGCGCTTAGTGCCGAAAGCGTATCGTAATAACCGCACACACACCTTATCACGTCGTCGTAATACCCCATCTCTACTAGTTGGTCTTTTGTAAACTCTTGGACTTTTATTTCTAAAAATTTTAACTGCAAAGACGCATTAGAGCGGATAATAGTGTTTTCGTAACGCTGAATTTTTTCTTCGATACTGTTGTTATATTTGAAAACCTCGTCTTTCTTTTCCGATTCTTTTTCTCTTAGTTCTTCAATCTTTGCCAAAACTTGCTTTTCGTGAACGGACGAATAATAATCTTCGCACTCGCTAAGTTTTGTGTTTAACATTGCAATACTTGAATTTATAGTTGCAATTTCGTTATCGCGCGCAGAAGCAAGTTCAATTAATTTTTGATTTTTCTGCCCTTCAAGAAGTGAAAGTTTATCTAAATACACACTTGAATTTATAAGTCCGTTTACAGTGGCTTGCGACTTCACTTTTTCAATACTTGCCGAATAAAGCGCGCTTGCATTTTCGACAGCCGAAAGATAATTGTTTTGCACCACGATTAGTTTTTGTTCTAATTTGGATTTCTCCGCGCTAATTTCTTTTTTAAGCGCCAATACTTCCCGCTCGTCTTGCGACGCAAGTATTATTTCCGCCATATTCCTCAACTGCTGTTCTGTTTTAGAAATATATTGCATTTTTTCTAAATTTAAGCCCTTTTGTTCTTCTAATTCGTACGACGGGCGTTGTATTCTGTAATAGTTAAATAAGTCGTTTAATATTTCGTACATTTTCGCTTTCGTAGTTGGTAAATTAAATTGCATATTATTCCCCCTTTACCGTATATTCCAAATAAAAATCAGACAGAGAAAATCCTTCGCCGATTTGGCTAAACTCAAAGGTAAAACTCTTAGATAAAAAATTGAGCCTTCTTTTGTTACAGCCTTTCTTGAGTGAAAAATTTTTACTACCACTATCTCCACTAACTTTAAGTTTGCAATCTTCACCCACGAACGCACACACGCTTAATAGACTTTTATCGTTAAAAACGCCCATATCAATAGGCTTAAATTTAATAAATCCGTTTTTACTCTTTTGCCCAAACCTATCTACTCGTTTCACGGTTTTATCTTCAGCGCAAAAATATCCGCCCTTACAAACTGCTCCGCCGTTAAAATCCACCACGCTAAAACTATAATCTTCAACGTCTAAAAGATAATAAATATTTTTCCCGTCTTTTGTGAAAATAGGCAAAATATATAAACTTTGCGCGCTTGCTGAATACCCCGTTTTTGATATTTGTAACCATTTAGGTAAAGTTGATATTTGTTTAATTTTGTTTTGGTTGAAAGAATAAATTTTATTTGCACTTACAAACACCGTTTGCTCGTAAACGTCTTGAACGCTATGCTCTTTAACGTCTATATTGCCGACAATCAGTTTTTCTAGTTTAAAATCCGTACTCTCTCCAAACGCGTCTAACTTGTAAATAGCGCGTTGACAAAAAATATAAAGTTTTCTTTCTTTCACCGAAAGCCCAACCACTTTACCCGACGACTCGGAAAGACTTATCGTTCCGTCAACAACAAGCCGTGTCGTCTTGTTATCAAAGTCAAACTGCTTAGTAAAATAAACGTTTTGATTATACGCGCCGAATAGCCTTCCGCCCAAAACCGCGCTGTATTCGGTATCAGGCAGTTCCACGGGAATTAAATTTCCGTAAGCGTCAACCCCAAAGCCGTTCATTTCATCACTCAAAAACAACGTGAACTTTTTGCCACGATAAATTATCTCTTGAACTGCGGGACAACCACCGCAATAAGAAAGTTCTCTCTCGCCATTTTCAGTCAATTCATAAACAATGTCGCTATACGAATAAATTTTTCCGTTTACTGAAAAAATCGCTTGCGGTTCTTCACCATTAAAATTTAATTCGGTATCGTAAAAACCGTACCCCTCATAAACGCCGTCTGATGCAACCGTAACGTCTTCAGCACGCTCAAGATTTGCCGAAAAGTCTTTTATGAAATACTTCCTTTTTTTAGTATTTACTTTTTGAACAACTTCCATTTATTGCCAACTCCTCGTTTTGAGTTTTACGTTTTCTATTTTTCTTTTGTTGTTCACGCTTTCAACGTAACGTTTATGCCACATAACCGCCTCGTCAAACGCGCCTTTACATATGGAATATTCAGCGGCAAGCCCAAACGCTAAAGCTCCCTGCGAAATATCCTTTTCCGTATAACCTATAGTTTCTTCTAAACCGTAGTTTGGCGGAACGAATTCGTATTCGACAATTGCGTTATCGGTGCTTACGGATAGATATAAAGCGTTTTCACTATACGGTATTTCCTTTCCTAACGCGTCGTAAACATTTAATACTTTTAGCGGTGTGTTTTTAAGCGCGGTATAATAAAGTTTGCCACCAACTATTTCCACTTGTTCACGCTTAACCATCGGTATATACGTTGCGGAAAGTTCACTAATTACTAAATTTAATAGCGTTACCATAGTATTTAACGTCGGCACGGTGTCGTCGCCTATCCCGCCTTGCTTTCCTGATAAATAATCGCACACGTCTTCTCTAGACAAAAGCGCCGCTGAACTTTTAACAATATCTTTAACCGTCATTTTTTCTCCTTTATCGAATTAGAGCGGTTTGCAAAAACACAAACCGCCCCAACTCAATTATTATTTAATTCTTTATTTTTTATAGGCTGTGTCGTTTAACTTGCTAGTCCCTTACATTTCGTCAATACCGGTAATGATACCTTGACCGTTTGGACGCGAACAAATAAGGTCTGCATACTTAACGAGCGTTGCACTATAAACGGGTTTTCCAGGCACTTGTTTTAACACTCTGCCATCGTCACCCGTAAGCCATTGCCAATCGCACAACTGATGAAGCATAAAGTCGTCGGTATTAAGCAAATACATAGTTCCAGTCGGGCAGAATCTATCCGCAACGATAGGAATTCCGTTGTAACTGATGGTCTTGTATCCACCCGCAAGTTCCATAGTGTCAAACAAACGTCTATTAGAAGAAAATTCGTTTTGCAATGCACGGCGAACGCCCCACGAACACATAATAAAGTTTACTTGACTTCCGCTGTTTTCTTCAATACCGTCAAGTACGGTTTGAATAACGTTTTCAGTCAACACGCCACAATCTTCGTAAACAAACGGGGTGAGCCAAGTGTTCTCTTGTCTATTTAGACCGTAAAGAGTAGGTCTTTCCATATCGAACAATGCGCCCAAGCCCGTGATTTCGTTTTGATAAGAGCCTTGTACGGTTATAATAGTTCCTTCGGGTACTTGCGTTTCAGTCACGGGTACGCCGGATATATTAATGGTGTTTAATCCCCTGTTTACCTTAGTTACCTTTCTAGTGCCTACGCCACTTAAAAGTTGACCGTCGGGTGAACGGAAGTCAATTATCATACCTTCAATAAAGTTTTGTGGATTGCTAACTATAATCATATCTTCGTAGATTGAATCCACCTTAGAAAGAATACCGCTACCGTCACCGAAAAGCATTCTGCCGAAGTTGAAAGTGCTTGATTTAATAAGTCCTTCCATTTCCGCCGTCAATAGACTTACGAACGCGCCCGAGTTGTTTTCAGACGCCCTAATTGCTTTATCTGAAATTTCAATAACACCGTAAAGGTTTTTAAGCGTGGTTACGAATTGACCGTAATTATTGCCCGAAGCCATAGGAAGGTCTCCGTCTTCAGTCCCTGCACCGACACCACCGTTCATACCGTAAACGGCTAGTTTTTTAACTTCTTTACCCCACACGTCGTTAGTGCTTTTTTCAATCGCCGACAAAAAGGGGTTTACTTTTGAGTTTAATTGCTCGCTTATAACGTCAAGATATACTGATTTTAACGCGCTATCCGCGTTTGTTAAATTTACTGCCATAATTTCTCCTGTTAATTAGATTTTCTAGTTAATATTTCTTGTGCAAGCAATCCTGCTTGCGCTAAAGTTTTCGGACGGTTTACGGGTGTCTTTATCGCCACTCCGTTTCCATCCATTACTATTGCCGACTGCTTTTTATTTAGAACGCCTTTTAGATATTCTTTAAGTATCGCATCTTTATCGGTTTGTTCTTTTACTTCCACTTGCGTCGGGGTTGTTGCCTTTTCGACGGTGGAAAGTTGCGTTTCCAACTCTTTGACTCTCTGACAGCGTTTGGTAAATTCAGATTGCAAAGAATTGTACGCTGATAAAAGCGCAGTTACGTCTTTAAACTTACCTAACGAGACTTCGCTATCCGGTGCGCCTATTTCCTTTTCCGCCTGTGCGGTGTGCGCCTGTTGCTCTGTTTGTTCATTTTTAAGTTCTTCCATTTTTTAATTTTCTCCCTTTATTTTTTTTATTCTTTCTTTGTGCAAAGCAATATGGTTATAAAACCTTTGCTTTTCTTCTTTACTCATATCCGCGTATTCACTCAAAACGTATCTAACGTGTTCGTCAACGTGGATAGTATCGTCGTCTATTTCTTCTATTCCCGTTTCTACTTTTCGTATCTTTTCATTTTCCCATTGCGCCTTTTCTTCTTGAAGTCTTGACAACCCTTTTTGGTAGTCTAAATCCTTATATCCTAAAAGCGACAAAACCTTTTCTTTCGTGCTTGGTCTAAGCACGCCGTCTTCGTCAAAAAGCAATCCACTTGAAAACAACTTAAATATCATTTCCTTTTTTTGACTGTGCGTATAAAAAAGTTCGTTCTCACTATCAAGATAAACGTCGTCAGACGATATTGCACGCTCGTCAACGTAGTAAACGCGCGTTTTGAAAAATTCGTCTTGTCCACGCACCGCTCTTACCCCTTCGGTAAACTGAGCGTAAAGTCTAACTATCATTTTTGCGACGCAAAGATACGCGCGCCTTATTTCTTCGGCAGAAGTTATTAGTCTTGAATTATCTTGTTCAACCAAAATTTCAAGAGCAGTCCCGCTAGTTAAAGTTGCATTAGACGCACTTGACGAAACGTCACTCACACCACTGACTATTACGAATTCGTTTATAAGTTTGTTTTCTTCTTCGTTAAAGTCGCTAGGCATAGTCATATCAGACATAATCTCAGGTGCTTTACTTCCCTGTCTATATACTAAAACTTTACCCGGGGATAATCCGTCTTGCGACAAGTCGTCAACGTCAACCGAGCCGTCTTCTACAGTCATAATTCCCATAGACAAACGATTCATAAACTCGTGTTTTCTATTCTTTACCGCATTGAACGCGCGTTGAATAGGTATTAATCTTTCAACTATACTAGTGCCGAAAAAGTTACCGGCAACAGGCAAACACACTTGCTTTACAAAAGGATATGCTCGCCTTTTGTTTTCACCTAAAACGTACGGCAATTCCCCTGAATACAAGAGTTTTCCACCAGCCACCGTAATAAGTCTGCCGTTAGGATATTGCGTAGTAGGGCGTTCGTAACGTTCTATAACCACCACGGCGTTTTCCATTACTTCCGCGCCTTCAGGCGCTAGCGCACCTTGTTTTTTTAGACCGTAAATGCTTATATTATCCCCTTTAACGCTTATGCCGTAAATTTCTTTAACTTGTTCGACGCTAAGCGCTCTCGCGTGAATAATACTTGCGCAATCTTCAATTTCTTGCACGTACAAACTGTCGGGAAAGATTTCAAACGGTGAAACGGGCAAGACGTTAACGTCGCCTTCGTACACCTTTCGTCCATCTAATTCGCCTATACTGTTACCACCTAAGTTATTCCACACAACTTTATAAAAACCCGTTCCACAAGTTTCACTCCACGTGGTAACTTTTTTAGCAACGTTAGAAAAATCACAACTTTTAAACGCACCCAAAATTAGTTTTTCCGATAATGTTGCGGCAGTAACGTCCGAGTCGTCGTCCGACCTAGGCCTAACAGAAACGTTGGGTTCAAGTCGTGAAAACTTTGCTTGTCGGCTATCGATTATCGGTGCAATATGATTGTACGTCAATCTACTTTGCCAATAAAAATCTTTACCGTCGCTTTCAATCTCTCCGCGAGAGTTTAGCCCACAATATTGATTTCCGTTCAAAAAATTAATATTGAGTTCCCATTGTCTTTCTAAATGAAGTCGTTCTTTTCTTCGTTTCTCAAAGTCTTCTTCAATGCCGGCAACTAAGTCTTCAATATATTTATCCTTTTCTTTTTTCTCTTTGTCCTTATGCAATTTTACTCTCCTTTTCAATCCCTTAAAAGCAATTTTATAAGCCTTTCTTTTTCTTCTTTTAGTTGCTCGTCGCTCATTTGTGAAACAGGTCGATTATCATCTTCTAAAAGCATTTTTAATGCGGTTATATCAGGGGGAACGTTCTTTTTGGTAACCTTCTTTTTAACCAACTTAACCCCGTCTTCTCCGCCACTGTATTCTTCAACCGTTTCGGTAACGTCGTATCCGAGCGCTTTTTTAACCAACGCTTTCTTAAAATCGCTTTGCAAATCTGATTGAGTTTTTTTACTTTTTCCTTTCATTCATAATCTTCTTAAACAATTTCTCCTTGTCCTTTTGTACTGCTGTTTTTTCTTTTTTCGGCGCAAGGTTTTCAGGTTTGGTCATCAAATAGTATCTTAATTCGTCCAGACTATGGTCGTCTTTTTTTACGGGCGATTCACCATTGCCCCAGCGGTAACTTTTAAGTTCGCGAATTAGGTTTACGCACCAAGGAAATATGCGTAATTTTGACTGTCCATTCTCTACTTTTAAATATTGTTTTACACGCTGAATACCACTAAAAGTATCTTTGTTTACCTTTGGATTTACGTTGATGCCTAGTTCGTAAAAAAGTTCGGTAACACTCTTTGTCGACGCAAGTGTTTTTTGGTTTGCAGCAGAGTCTATATACGCGCTAATATTTCCGCCAAAATCTTTTTTCCAACCTAAACTATTGCAAATTTCTTTTATCTTTTGGGCGTGATAACTTAAATCTTTTCCCGCTTCGTAATGCTCGGCTACAACGTAAACGTTTCCGTCGTAATCAACGCAATACCAATGCGCGGAAAGTGGGTTGTTTAATCCAGGGTCGATTGAAATCGCGTCTTGCCACTCGACTGGCGGATTAAACGGTTTCACCACGTGAACGTTTTCATCAAACTCGGGATAAACCAAGCCTGAAGAGTGCTTAAACCTGCCGTATCGTCTACTTTCAAGCTGTTCGCTAGTCAAAGTTTTCGTGAGCGCGTCTACTTCTTCACCATCTAAATAGGGGTTATCCGCCCACTCCATAAACTCATACCAAACTTCATCACTATCCCCGCTATTAAGATAAATCTCGTCGTAAACGAAGGTCAGTCCTTTTAATGGTGTCATAGTGCCGAAAATATCTCCTTTTTTATCAAGCACTCTCATACGGCACTCGTCGTAAATATCTTTGGGCGGTTCTTCGTCAAACCAAACGAAGTCTAGTGAACTACCTTGAAATTTTTCTCTACCTTGGTCGCAAGACTTAAACCCGATGACCGACGTCCCCCCGAAGACGTTTTTAATGCGTATTTGGTCTATAACGCCGTATTTAAGGCTGTCTTTTTTACCACTTTGCATTGTTACGTCTTCTATCCACGACGGTTGTAAATAGTGTAAAATTTTCGCTTGAGCAACGTCTCTTTGCACTTGTTGAGAAAGTGAAACAACCCACCCGAACACGTTATCTTTGTTTTGTCTATACGGGTGTATCCCCCTTGCCATGTAAATTGCTTCGACTGCTCCGCATTCGGTTTTTCCACTTCTATTTCCGCCGAAAACCCAACGGTTTTTCTTGGGACATTTATGAAATTCTAGTTGCTTTAGATGAACTTTTTCACCAACGTTATAACGGCTTAAATTATCGCCTTTCAGTCTAAACGCCTGCTCTTTTTCTATTTCTAAAATTCTTTCGATAACTTCACGCATAACTCACCTTTGCCCGACTTCGCGCTCATTTTAGCAAGCCTTAACTTTATTTCAATATGCTTATGACAAGTATTATAAAAAATTTTTTCGCACATTTTTGGCAATAAAAAAGCGACAAAGCATAAGCTTTGTCGCCGTTAGTTTTTTTATATATTTTTATTCTATAACCGCTTTATCCTTTCCTTTTTCCATTTTGTGTTTTAAGTTTTTATAAGTCCTTGGCAATAAGAACGCGTACATTAAAATCGTAACCAACCAACTTGCTGGGTAAGATATAAATAACGTTGAAAAATACGGATAAACATTAAAGAGTATTTCAACGAATAAAGTTCTAAATACGCAGGCCCCCAAAATACTTACTATCATTGCGGTAACAGATTTGCCCATAGCGCGCATAGAATAGGCTAGATTTTCCATAATTCCGCATAAAAAATAGGTAATACACATTATTTTCAATCTTAATTTTGCATATTCTATAACTTCCGGAGCGCTTGCTATAATTCCGCATAAAGGTCCTGATAACAACGCAAACAACGCACCTACTATAAACTCAAACGCTACAACTATTACCGTACCTTTTAGTATAGTTTTCTTTACCCTATCCATACGCTTTGCGCCTACGTTTTGACCGACAAAAGCCATGACCGACATTGATATTGCGTGCCCTACTTGATATACCATACTGTCAAACTGTTGGGCGGTCGTGTTCCCACTCATACCAATTTTTCCAAAAGCATTAACTTTCGATTGAATTAGCACGTTTGAAATATTAAACGCAACGCTTTGTATTCCTGATGGCAAACCTATTTGTATTATTTCATTAAGTTGTTTTTTGTATATTTTCAAATATTTCCTTCGCAATGCGCTGTATCCACTACTCTTAAAAAGCGCAATTAAAATCAACACCATACTAATAAACTGCGATACTATAGTGCCGATTGCAACGCCTTCTACAGTCATACCCATCAAAATAAATAATACGTTCAAAATTACGTTAGCCACACCGCCGATTACTAAATAAATAAGCGGGCGTTTCGTATCGCCTACCGCACGCAATATTGACGCGCCAAAATTATAAATCATCATTATAGGCATGCCTAAAAAGTAAATTTTTAAATATATAGATGCTTGCGGTAAAATTTCCGCGTCGCAACCCATCCAAACCAAAAACGTATCTGCCATCGGAACGCCTATCACTAACAATATAAAGCCTGCTATAAATGCAATAAGAATTGACGTGCCTACCGTTCGCCTTGAGTTTTCTAAATCCCTTGCACCAACGTATCTTGAAAGCACAACGTTTGCCCCCATAGAAACACCGATAAAAAACCCTACTAAAAGATTGTTTAGCGAACTATTTGCACCAACGGCAGCAACAGCATCGTCATTAACCATCATACCCAAAACTGCTATATCTGTTGCCGAAAACAGTATTTGCAAAATATTGCTAAATATAAAAGGTATCGCGTATATTATGAGTTTTTTGAAAATCGAGCCACTCGTTAAATCCATTTCTACTGCTCTTGCCATTTCACCGTCTCCTTGAAAAAACACAAGATAAAAATTAAAAAAGTAAAAAGTTAGCTGACGGAAATTTCCGTAGTTTTGCCACTTTTTACTTTTTTTCAAAATAATAAATTCGTTAAATTTTTAAGTTGTTGTCGGTACCTTATTGATAAAGGTATTTTTAAGTTCATCTCGCTTATCTCCGCTTGTGCCGTTTATTTAATTAGTCCATCTCTTTAACACAAGTATTCTTATAAGTTGTAAACGTTATATCAAAACCGTTAGAAGTAATTTTATCACTTTGGTTTTGCAATGTCCACTCTTTTAACAAGTCTAAATTGGTAAAATAAACCGTTGCATCTCCATCTGCATCAACCTTAGTTATCAAAGCCTCGCTACAATACGGTAAAAGCGTTTTATATAACATTGCCCCGCCGATTAAATAAACTTCGTCCGAAGGATATTTTTTAATCTCTTCAAAAAGTTTATCTAAACTATCAACCACAATACAGTCGTCACGCTTGATAGTTGAAGATAATACTATATTTATTCTATTCTTTAGGGGATTTCCATTTGGGAAAGAACGCAAAGTATTTGCACCCATAACTACTACTTTCCCTTTCGTAGTTTCCCTAAAGAACTTCATATCTTCGGGAATTGAAAACAAAAGGTCGTTATTTTTACCTACACCCCAATTTTTATCCACCGCAACGATTGCCTTCATTAAACAGCTACCTCAAACTTTGAGTTGATTTTATTATACTGATAATCCACAAGTTCAAAATCATCAACGGTGAAATCGTAAAAGTTTTTGACGTTAGAATTTATTTTAATCTTGGGCGCGGGATATTGCGGATTTTTAAGCATTTCCTTAACTACCGGAATATGCCTATCGTAAAGGTGCGCATCCGCTATAACGTGAACTAACTCTCCAGCGACCAAACCCGAAACTTGCGCAAGCATCATAAGTAATACCGAATATTGAACTACGTTCCAGTTGTTTGCTACCGCAACGTCGTTAGAACGTTGGTGAAGTATTCCGTTAAGCACGTTTCCACTAACGTTAAATGTCATCGAATAAGCACATGGATACAAATGCATTTCGTGTAAATCTTCAAAGTTATAAATATTGGTCATAATACGTCTTGACGCAGGGTTGTGTTTAAGGTCGTATAAAACCCTGTCAACTTGGTCAAATTCGCCTTCTTTGTATTTATGTTTAATGCCAAGTTGATAGCCGTACGCCTTGCCGATTGACCCCGTCTCATCCGCCCAACTGTCCCAAATATGACTGTTAAGTTCGTTTACGTTGTTCGACTTTTTTTGCCAAATCCAAAGTATTTCGTCAATAGCAGATTTGAAAGCAGTACGGCGCAAAGTGAGAATAGGAAATTCTTCACGCAAGTCGTATCTATTAACGATACAGAACTTTTTTACTGTATGCGCGGGTGTGCCGTCAAGCCATTTGGGGCGAACTTCTAGTTCCGTATCCCAAAACCCGTTTTCCATAATATCCGTACAGTTTTGAATAAATATTTGGTCTGCTTTACTCATTTGTATCCCCCTTAAAATGCGTCTTTACAATGCTTTTTCCAACGACGTGCAATAAATCTTAACACTATACAGCGCGGTATAATTTTCATAAAGTAATATAAAATTTTATTAAACGCGCCAGGTATATATTTTACTTTGTTTTTTCTCACCGCTTTTAGCGATTTTTTCGCCACGAAACTTGCGGACTTACTAGATAGTTTTCCCCACAATCCTTGGCTTTTTATTTCTTCAACTAAATCAGGTCTAGTCGGCACGCCACCAGGCATAACCACGGTAACCTTTACGCCCTCTTTTTTCAGTTCATAATGAAGTCCCGTAAAAAAGTTCGTAAGCATTGCTTTGGTTGCGCTATATAGCGTAAAGTACGGCATAGGCGTTGCGCCCGACATACTTGAAATGGTTATAACTTCGCATTTTTCCGCTCTGTTTTTAAGCAACGCGTGCGTTAAACAAACGGTAGCTTCTGCGTTTACGCGCGTTTGAAACAGCACTTTTTCTTGCGTGTATTCCATAAACGCTTTTTGAATATCCACGCCGGCAACGTTGATTATGCGCTTAAATTTATATCCTTTTTGTTCGGCGTATAAAACCAAAGCGTCACGCTCGTTTTCACTTGTTAAATCGCAAGCAAAACAGTCGACTTCAACCGAGTATTCTTCAATTATTTGTTTTTTTAGCGCGTCGAGTTTATCTTGGCTTCTGCCCGTTAAAAAGAGTTTATAACCCTTTTTAGCACACTCTATTACAAAAGCTTTGCCTATTCCACCCGTCGCACCACTTATAAAAGTATGACTCATAACTATTTTGTTGTAAGAACTTTACTTTTTACGCCGTTTATCATACCGAGTTTACCCGAAAGACTGCTAATAATCTCTTGCGGTGCGTCTATAACGACGCTGATAACGCTTAAGTTTCTTTCTTTATACGGCAACCCCATTCTGCCTATAACGTACTCGCTAAAATCGTGTAATATAGCATTTATTTTCTCTACGGCGCTTTTATCTTCAACAATTATAGCAACAACGGCAATCTTACCTTCCATAAAATTCTCCTTACGTTAATATTTTAACATAACCGAACTTTTTTGGCAATAAAATGTACTTATTTTTAGCAATAAAATTCCCCTTTTTTGACCGCTTCTTTTAGTTTTTCAATCGCGCGTTTTTCTATACGAGATATATACGAGCGGGAAATTTTTAAGAATTTTGCGACTTCACGTTGAGCGTAATTTTTTTGCCCTTTTAATCCGTATCTTAAACAAAGAACTGTATATTCCCTTTCGTTCAATACGCCTTTAATAAATTTCAAGAACTTTTCGCGTTCAATGCTCTTATCGACCTGTGCGAACACCGTGTCTTCTTTTTCGCACAAAAGGTCCATAAGTGTCAGTTCGTTTCCATCTTTATCCGCACCTACAGGGTCGGATAAGCGCACGTCGTTTTTATACTTTTTGTTTGCGCGAAGCAACATTAAAATTTCATTTTCTATACAGCGCGCGGTATAAGTTGCTAAACCCGTACCTTTATTAGTTTCGTAAGTGTTTATTGCCTTAATTAGTCCGATTGAACCAACTGAAATTAAGTCGTCGGTATCAGCGGCGCCCGTATATTTTTTTACCACGTGCGCTACAAGTCGCATATTGTGGTTTATAAGTTTATCTTTTGCTGATTTATCCCCCTCTTTCATACGTATCAAACACTCGCGCTCTTCCTCTTCAGAAAGGGGCTTCGGAAATGAAGAAGTTCCGATTACGCTACCAGCAAAAAACGTGAGTTTACTTAGAAAATAGAAAATAGTGTCAAAAAACATAAGTTCTCTCCTTAAAAATATTATAGTTTAACTTATGCTTTAGAATTTTAAGTTATCATAGACCGCTAGTCCGTAATTTTTATTTTTTTAGTCATAAACCCCTTTACCTTTATTCATAAAGCGATATAATTCTTTTGGCGTTTGGAAAATTTATTTTGGGAGGGCGTTATGATTAAAGCGTATCATTTTTTAAGATTCACTTCGTTTTACGAAAGACTTAAAGCCATTAAACGAAATATAAGCGAATAATCAACTTCCCTTCCGAAAGGCAGGTGAAAAATGGATATTTTATTTAACGGCTTTTTTGATTCGTGCTCTTTGCCGACGGTTATTATCGCGATTACAGTGTCCATCGCGGTTTTAATTTTTAATCTTCTAACTAAAGATAAAGCCCCTAAACTTGTTAAAGCGTTTACTCCTTTCGTTTTAGCGTTCGTATCGTACGTAATTTACGATATGATAACAATCAAGGCGGTTTTAATTAGAGAAGACGCACTTTATTACGCATTTATTTGCGCCAGCATTAGCACGATTTTTTACGCTGGAATTATAAAGATAAAGCGCGGGGAAAAATTACCCGTATCGGCTAGCGTTTTGCTTATTGAAAGCCTTTTAACCGATTTAATCGAAAAAGATAACCTTCAACAGACGGCAAGCGAAATACACGAAATAATCGTTAACGGTAAAAACCAGCCCAACTTAACCGAAAAAATTTCGGCTATAATCATAAAAGCAACAAACGGTCTTGATGAAAAACAAGCGGAATTTGCTTCGGTGATTATTATTCAGGCGGTTGAATCATTAAACAGTCAAAAAACTAAATAACTTTATTAAACGCGCACTGTCGGTTTTAGGCGACTGTGCGCGTTTCTTTTTTATTTCGGGCATAAAAACCTTTACGATATAAAATACTACTTTTATGAAAATGGTAAAAAACCTAAAAACTAATATTAAATATTTACAAAAAACGCTCGACTCGGAAGACGTAACCTTTCTTGAGGTGAAAATAAAAAATACCGACGCAGTGCTAATATTTATAAACGATTTAGTAAATAAGGACGCTATCGGCGAACTCGTTTTACGCCCCGCTTTTAATTATGATAAACCTATAACTGCACAAAATTTATTCGACGCGTTTTTTAGTCCCGAAAAAAAACAAGTTTTTTCATTAAAAGACGTGGTTAACGAAGTTTTGTTAGGTAACGCTATACTCCTTGCCGACGGGGTGGACTCTGCCCTTTCGTTTGGCTTGAAACAGTTTGAAAAGCGTTCAATCACAGAACCACCAACGTCTACTGTTATTAAAGGGCCTAGGGAAGGTTTTGTGGAAAGTTTACCCGTAAATATTAGTTTAATGCGTAGAAAACTTAAAACGCAAGATTTACGTTTTGAAAACGTTACTATAGGCAGATACTCTAAAACTCCCGTTGCTCTTTGTTATATAACTTCCATTGCAGATAAAAAACTAGTTAAAGCCATTAAAGAAAAACTAAAAAGCATTGATATTGACGCGGTTTTAGACTCGTCGTATATTTCAAAACTTTTAGGTGAACATAAAATTTCGCTTTTCAAACAAATCGGCAACACCGAAAAGCCAGATATTTTAGCCGCTAAAATTTTAGAAGGCAGAATTGCAATATTCGTCGACGGCTCGCCTATCGCTTTAACCGTTCCATACCTTTTGATTGAAGATTTTCAGAGCGCAAGCGACTATTACAACTCGCCTTACAGCGCAACGGTCGCTAGAGTTTTAAGGCTTTTTTCGGTTTTAATAGCACTTTTTTTGCCTGCGCTATTCGTTGCCGCAGAACTATTCCACTTGCAACTTATCCCATTAAGTTTTTTGTTAACTATAGTAAATAGCATCAAAGGAATCCCCTTATCGCCTAGTTACGAAATGTTTTTAACACTTTTAATTTTTGAAATTTTAAACGAAGCGAGCGTACGTATGCCCAAATACGTAGGTATGGTTGTTTCTATCGTAGGTGGTTTAGTTTTGGGCGAAACAGCAGTTAACGCAGGAATAATTTCCGCGCCGACGCTTATGATTATCGCACTATCTGGAATTTGTTTATACACCGTGCCTGAACTAGAACAAACTTTTGCTGTTTTAAGAGCTTTGTTTTTAATTATTGGTGGCTCTAGCGGACTTTACGGCTTGATTTGTTCAATTACACTATTGATTATTTATTTGATTTCCTTTGAAAATTTTTCCACGCCTTTATGCGCTCCTTTTTCACCGCTTATTATAAAAGATATGAAAGACGGAATTTATAAAGGCTTTATAGAAGAACACCAAATGCGCCCCTTATCTATAAAAAACACCAATAAGCGCAGGCTAAAAATTAAGAAAACTGGAGTTGATAATGAAATTTGAACTTAGAACACGGCAAGTCTGCCTATTTTTAATTGCTTTCATCCCTATAAATAAAATGTTTATTTTGCCTAGCGTGTTAGCTAAGATTTCCAATGCTGATATGTGGATTTCTTGTTTAATTAGTTTATCTTTAGACCTGCTAACGATTGCACTTGTAACTTTTACTTGTAGGCAATCTAAAACCGATTTTTTCAATCTTGTTGAGAACACTTTTGGCAAAGTAGGAAGTAAACTCATTTTGTCCGTCTTTTTCGTTTATTTTATGCTTAAAGCAATAATTCCCATAAATGAACAAAAAGAATACGTTGAACTTACTCTTTACACGTTAAAACCTAGTATTTTTTACTTTTTACCCTTTTTTCCCGTGGTTTTTTATTTGTGTATAAAGCCGTTACGCGTAATAGGCAGAGCGTCTGACGTGCTTTGGATTTGTACGCTTATCGGTTATTTCGTGTTGCTATTTTTATCGGTTACTAATGCCGATTTTTCGGCAATTTTGCCCGTTGGGGTTAACGGTGCGAATAAAATCGTTAGTGCGAGTTTTAAAGGCTTTAACTGGTTTGGCGACGGTGCTTACCTTTTGTTTTTTATAGGTGAATTTTGTTATAAAAAACACGACGGTATTAAAATAGTTGCGTCCTATTTATTAAGTGCACTCATAATTTTATCGTTTATGATAATTTTTTATTGTATTTTCACTTCGATTGCACATAGACAGCGGTTTGCCTTTACTGAAATTTCAAAATATACTACCGTTATCAATAATTTAGGCCGGTTTGATTATATAGGGATAGTGCTACTGATTTTTTCCAACACTTTTTCTATATCTTTGCCACTTTATTTTGCTTGTAGAATATTAAATAGAATTTTTAACGTTAAAAAAAAGTGGATAACCGCTTTATGTGTTGTAGGTGTTCAAGCATTGATTTTGTTAACCTTAAATAGGTTTTATTTAACGATAGAAAATTTAGCAAAGGGTGGTTTTGCAATATTCTTTTTTATAGTCGGCAATGTTTTGCCCGCTTTTTCACCATTATTAACCTTAAAAAAGGAGAAAAATTATGAAAACGCTTAAAGCAAAAATAATTATGATTTTAGTGGCTTTTCTTTTTATTTTCTTCTTTTCTAATGATTTTGGGTTAATTGACGTGGAAAAAACTTCAATAATTACTGCAATCGCCATAGACAAAACTGACGACGGCGATTTTGAAGTTACAGCACAAATTGCCGTGCCCGAAGCTACTGACGCCAACACCGAAAATCAAAAGGCACAACTTTCGGGAAAAGGCTCAACCGTTGGGGCAGCCCTTAAAGATTTGGGAGATACTTCCGGCTGGTTTCCAAAACTAGCATTTTGCAACTTGATTTTAATAGGCTCATCCCTATCGCAAACTAACGTTATTACCGCAATCGATTATTTCGCTAAAACTTTAAGGGTGCAAGACTCCGCACTAGTTGCTTTTTCACAAAAATCCGCAAAAGAACTTTTAGAAATATCAACCCCTTTAGATAATTTATCTGCTTTTGCTCTACAAAAAATTCTTCTAAAAAGTACGGGGTTTGATAGAGATATAATTTCCACCGACGTTAAAAGTTTTTGTGCAGATTATTATTCGATTGCAAATTCATCTTATATGCCCTTAATTAAAATTTTAGATTCGGGCGGAAGTTCAGAAAGTAGCGGTCAAGGTAGCAGTAGTGGTGGTGCATCCGATACTAGCGGACAAAGTGGTGGTCAAAGTAGTCAAAGTAGCGGTCAAAAAAACAAGGAAAACCTTTTTGACGCGCGCAGCACGGCACTATTTGTGGAGGGTGTTAAAGTTGGCGAGCTAGGCGATAACGAAACATTAGCCTTAAACGCCATATTAAGCAATATTAACGGCACGAGCCTATCGGTTGATGAAGTTCCCGATAAAAACGGTAAGCCCACTAATTATTTATTAACGGTTTTAAAAAATAAACGCAAAACCAAACTTACCGCCACTAATAATAGTTTAGATTTGTATATTGATTTAAGTTTATATTGCAAAGTTGCCGACCATTCGTCATCTAATTCAGACGAAGCAATTTCTCAAAATCACCCACTTTCCCAACCGCTCATTGAAAAAACTGAAAATATGTTAATAGAATATTTAGAAAATATGATGCAAATTTCACGACGTACGGGGTGCGACTTTTTAAAGATAAAAGAAAAACTGTACCGTTATAATTATAAACAGTACAGTCTATATAAAGATAATTTTTTATCAAAAGTTAAAACACACATAAACGTTAGCGTGTTTGGGCAAAGCTGATTCCCTTAAGAGAAAATCGCGTCAATGATTCCTTTTGCTTCCGCCCCTTGAATATACTCCTGAATATTTTCAAGACTTTCTAAAACGGCGTTCTTTTCAAACCTAACGCCGTTTAATTTTTGCTCTAAACCGCTCACGTCTTTTTTAGAGAAAAAATCACCGCTTATCTTAACGTTTTGCATACAGCCGTCTTTAGTATCAAAATTGATTTTAATTATACCAAATTCGAATTTTTCAGTGAAACTGTTTTCCGACTTGGGTGAATAACCCACGTTCCACTCGTAAGTTGAATATTTATCAACCACAAGCGCACTTATTTTCGACTTATCGCTTTCAGAAAACTCATAAGGTTCACAAAACTGCAATAATTTATTTTCAAGCCCTTTTTTAAACTCCATAATATTCATATCGCAATTCAAATAATCTTTTACGTTGGTCACGCGTGCGCGTATAGACTTTATGCCTTTGCTTTGCATTTTTAGTTTGTTTGGTATTAACGCATTTTTTAACCCGTCTAAATTCGCGTTAAACAATAGCGTCCCGTGGTGCATAATTTTACCGTTATATACGGTTTGAGCGTTGCCAGATATTTTTTTACCGTTAATCACCACGTCGTTTCGCCCCGAAAACTCCGCCTTAACCCCCAACTCGTTAAGATATTCGATTACGGGTGCGGTAAATTTTTTATAATAGTTTTCCCCTTCGGTATACGGCGCGATTACCGTATAACAAAGATTTCCACCATCGTGATAAACAGCACCACCCCCCGTTAAACGTCTAACAACTTTAACGTGGTGTGCCTCGGTGTGCTTTAGGTTAACTTCTTCAATAGTGTTTTGGTTAACGCCAACGATAACCGCCGGATTATTTATCCAAAGATAAAAATAAAATCCGTCGGTATGTTTTAACAAATATTCTTCGGATGCCAAATTAAAATACGCGTCGCGAATATCGTGAGTGATAAACTTGAATTTTTCCATTTTTATTTCTCTTTTTCTTAATGATTTAATTATACATAAATTGCGATTGAATTACAACAGTTTTTATAAAAAATAAGGGGCTGAATTTCAGCCCCTAAAAATTTTTGATTGGTATTAAACACCTTTCTTCGCTTTGCGGAGAACTTCTGCATCAGAAGTGTTGATAGTTGAAACGTGACCTTTAAGCGGTAAAATCTTATCGTTAATGTAGTCGATAATCCAAGTATCTTGTGGGAAGAAGTCTGCGTCAAATTCAAACGGAGGAGTAATCCAGTTTTGTGCACCGCAAACAACTGCGGGTGCATCAAGATAATCAAAGCAGAGTTCAGTGATGTTTCTTGCCATATCGTTGAGGATAGAACCTCTCGTGCAAGCGTCAGATGCAAGAATAATTCTGCCGGTCTTCTTAACAGATTCAACAACTTTTTCGTAGTTGAACGGAACGATTGACCTAGCGTCGATAACTTCTGCTTCTACGCCGTATTTTTCAGAAAGAGTTTTTGCTGCGTCCATAGCTCTATAAAGAGTTGCACCGATAGTAAGAATAGTGATATCACTACCAACTCTCTTGATATCGGGTTCGCCGAGCGGGATTTCATAATATCCTTCGGGTACGCCTTCTTTTCTGAATTCTTCGCCCTTGTCGTAAATTCTTTGGCTTTCAAAGAAGATTACGGGGTCGGTGCCGTTAAGTGCAGAGTTCATAAGACCTTTTGCGTCGTAAGGAGTTACAGGGAAGCAAACTTTAAGTCCAGGAACGTGTGCAGGAAGAGCAACCCAGTCTTGTGAGTGTTGTGCACCGTATTTAGAACCAACTGAAACACGGAGAACTACAGGCATCTTTAAGATACCAGAACTCATTGCTTGCCATTTAGCAAGTTGGTTGAAGATTTCGTCGCCCGCACGACCCATAAAGTCAGCGTACATAAGTTCAACGATTACTCTACCACCGCAAAGACCGTAACCTACTGCAGAAGAAACGATTGCAGCTTCTGAAATGGGAGAGTTGAATAATCTGTGGTAAGGAAGCGCTTCAGTAAGTCCTTTATAAACTGCGAAAGCACCGCCCCAATCACGAACGTCTTCACCGTATGAGGTAAGAGTCGGGTCTTTATAATATCTATCAATAATTGCTTCGAATAAGCCGTCACGGATATTGAAACGTTTCATATTAGAAACGAGTGCGCCCTTGTCGTCGAAAGCATAACGTTGTTTACCAGCGATTTGTTTAACTCTGGGGTTTTCTTCCATAGGAATCTTAACGTCTTTGCCAACTTCGATAGGTCTATCTTCCATCTTTTCAACCGCACCGTTAGAGAACATAAGGTCTTCAACGTAATATGGGTCTTTCTTGAAGTCAAGATAAGGTGATTCAACGGGGTCTGCTGCAAGTTTGCAGAGTTTGAGCATTCTTTCCTTGATAGATGCAAGGATATCGTCAAACTTGCCGTCTTTTTCAATCTTAGCGTCAACAAGCGCTTTTCTGTAAGTAACGATTGGGTCGTATTGCTTCCAGTTTTCTACTTCTTCTATAGTACGATAACTCATGCTGTCTGACGGAGAGTGTCCACCGTAACGATAGGTAACAACGTCGAGCATTGCAGGACCTTTGCCACTTACGAGAATTTCTTTCTTTCTCTTCATTGCGTCGATAACTGCAAGCGGATTGAAACCGTCAACCCTTTCAGCATAAAGTTGCGTGGGAGATACGCCAGCGCCCAAACGAGCAAGGAAGTCGTAAGCCATAGTTTCGCCTCTGGTTTGACCACCCATACCGTAACCGTTGTTGAAGAAGTTGAATAAAATAGGTAATCCACCCTTCTTTTCCCAAAGTTCACGGAATTGGTCCATAGAAGCAAAGTTCATTGATTCGTATACAACGCCACAACCTACAGCGCCGTCACCAACGTTAGAGATAACGATACCGGGTTTGTCGTTTACTTTCTTGTAAAGAGCAGCACCTAATGCTACGGGAGCTGCGCCACCAACGATTGCGTTGTTGGGATAAATACCGAACGGGAGGAAGAAAACGTGCATTGAACCGCCCATACCTCTGTGGAAACCAGTACGGCGAGCGAAAATTTCACTCATAAATCCATAGAGAAGGAAGTCAACTGCAAGGTCTTTAACGTTGCCGGTTTTGTTGAGTTTTTCAACGGGAGCAAGCGTTTCGCCACCCATAAAATCTTTCATAATTTGGTAAAGTTTATCGTCGGGCAAACGGTTGATTGATGCTAAACCACGCGCTAAAACTTCACTGTGTGAACGGTGTGAACCAAAGGTCATATCGTCCATATCGAGGATATAAGCTTGACCAACAGCTGCTGCTTCTTGACCCATTGAAAGGTGCGCAGGACCGGGATAAGAGTGCTTAAAGCCTTGATATTCGCCTTTGATTTTGATTTCGTTAATCATGCTTTCGAATTCACGGAGCATTGCGATATCGTTAAAGATACGAACGAAATCTGCTTTAGAGAAGTTCTTCTTTTCGTCTTCAATCGACTTGTTGTAAACGTTTACGGGAATATCCGTAAATTGAATTTTGCCTGGTGCCCTAATAAAATTAGGGTCAATTACTAGATTTTTTGGCATAATTTATTTCTCCTTATATTTTTAACTTCAATTATATACTGAAAATCGCTTCACGAACGATTTCACATACGGTTGGGTGCGGGAATACGAGTTTTTTGATGTTTTCGATATCCACTTCTAAGTCTATCATTGCAGATACGCTTACGATATATTCGCCCGAGTAACTGCCGATAATGTGCGCGCCGATTAAGGTGTTGGTCTTGTTGTTTACAACTAATTTGCAAATACCGTTGAGGTCGGTATTTTCGGCAATATATCTACCAGAGAAAGTGAGCGGAATAGATACGCATTTAACGTCTAAGCCCTTTTCTTTTGCGCTTTCTTCGGTTTCACCAACCGAGCCAACTTCGGGGTTAGTATAGATAACTGACGGAATTACGTTGTAACGCATACGGTCTTTTTTGCCTAAAATGTTGTTTACTGCTACTTCTGCTTCTCTATAAGCGGTATGCGCAAGCATAATCTTACCGTTTACGTCACCAACAGCATAAACGTTTGCAACGTTGGTTCTCATCATATCGTCGGTAACGATTGCACCGCGTTCCATATTTACACCGATATTTTCTAAGCCTATACCCTGCGTAACCGCGCGTCTACCAATTGAGCAAAGAACTTTATCAGCAGCAACTTTTTCTACCTTGCCGTCCTTTTCGTAAACTACGCAATCTTTTTCAACTGCAGTAACTTTTGCGCCAAGTTTGAAATCAACGCCTTTCTTTTCAAGCGATTTTTGTAAAATTTTAGAAATTTCAGCTTCGGTAGGTCCTGCAATTTTATTGAGCATTTCTACTACCGTAACTTTTGAACCAACTGAAGAGAAATAGCTTGCCATTTCAAGACCGATTACGCCACCACCGATAACTACTAACTTTTCGGGGATTTCAGTCAAGTCTAACACTTCCCTATTAGTCATTACAGTACCTGCTTGAAGATTTTCACGAAGACCAGGGATAGGTGGAACTACGGGCATAGAACCTGTTGCCACGATAAGACGTTTAGCAAGGAATTTTTCTTCGCCAGCCTTAATAACGATACCTTCGTCGGTTTTGCCTTCAATGAAAGCTTCAGCCATTTTCATAGTAACGTGGTTTCTCTTTAATTGTCCTTTAACACCGGAAACAAGCATTTTAACAACGCCGTTCTTTCTTTCAACAACAAACTTTTGGTCAACGGTTGCTTTACCAACGCCGTTTACGCCGTAAGCTGCAGCGTGGTTAGCATAGTCAAAAACTTTTGCCGAATTAAGAAAAGTTTTACTAGGAACGCAACCTTCGTTAAGGCAAACGCCACCGAATTCTCTTTTTTCAATAACCATAGTTTTTAACCCAGCGTGTCCAGCGCGTTCTGCAGCGAGATATCCACCAGGGCCACCACCGATTACGATTAAATCAAAAATTTCCATAATACACTCCTAAAATTAAGAATTATTTATAATGTTATATAAATCTAACGTTTGGGGATAGTTGTTTTAATCGCACGCCTACCCCCTACGGTATTAGATTGAATCAGCCATTAGGTTTACACTGAAGTTTTCAAGATAATCTTTCAAGTCTTTCAAGAATCTTGAAGCAGGTGCACCGTCAAGTGCTCTGTGGTCGTAAGAAAGTGAAAGTGCCATTGACGTATAAGGAATAATTTCACCATCTTTACCAAGTTTAATTTTGGTTTCTAAAGTGTTAACACCGAGAATACCGGTTTGAGGCGGATTTACAACAGGCGTAAAGCTTTCGATACCGAAAGTACCTACGTTACTGATAGTAAAGCTACCACCCGTTAACAATTCGGGAGCAAGTTTGCCGTCGATAGCGTCTTGAGAAAGTTTCTTAGACTTAACTGCAATTTCCGATAAACTCATAGTATCTGCGCCGAAAAGCGTGGGAACTAAAAGTCCTCTAGGCGTATCGGTTGCAATACCCATATTAACGTGTTCAAAATAACGCATAGTGTCGCCGTTGATAAGATGTGCGTTCAAATCTCTATGTTTTTTAAGCACTCTTGATGCAGCGTAAACTATGATGTTGTTGATAGTAATGTTGGGAAGTTTAAGGATTTCAGCATTTTCTTTAAGATATTTTCTGAAAGCCATAACGTTTGTGCAATCGAAAGAAATGGTGTGTGTAAGTTGCGCCATAGTAGAAAGTGACATAACCATATTCTTTGCGATAACTTTTCTGATGTTTGACATCTTTTCGTCCTTGTATGCTTTAAGGTCGTCAGATGCTTTTTCAACAACGGGTGCGGCTGCAGGTGCTGCCTTAGGTGCACTTTCAACAGCGGGTGCAGGTGCTGCTTTAGGAGCAACGCTTGCTTCGCGAACGTCTCTTTCAATAATTCTGCCGTTAGGACCGGTGCCTACTGCGGTAGCAAGGTCAACACCGAGTTTAACTGCGAGATTTTTTGCTCTTGGAGATGCAAAGATTTTTCCGTCTGCGTTAGCGGTTGCTTGAGCAACGGGCGCTGCTTTAGGCGCTTCAGCCTTGGGTGCTTGCGCAACTTCAACGACTGCGGGCGCTACGGCTCCACCAGGTGCTAACGGAGATGGGTCGTCACCCTTTTCGCCTATAGCCGCTACGTTTGAAAGAACGGGAACTTCGTCCCCTTCTTCACAGAAAAGAGCGAGAACTTCACCTTCGATTTCTGCTTGGAAATCAAAAGACGATTTGTCGGTTTCATACGAGAACATAACGTCGCCAACTTTAACTTTGTCGCCAACCTTTACGTTCCATTTGGTAAGAATACAACTTTCAACCGTTATACCTGCTTTAGGCATAGTTACGGGTTTTGCGTTAGTTGAAACGGGTGCAACCACAGGTGCAGGCGCTGCTACGGGCGCTGCAGGAGCAGGTGCTACTTCCACTGCCGCGGGTGCTTGCGCGCCATCAGGTGCAAGAGCAGAAAAGTCTTCACCTTTTGCGCCAACTACCGCAATGTTAGTAAGAACGGGAACTTCATCGCCTTCTTCACAGAAAAGAGCAAGAACTTCGCCCTCAACTTCTGCGGTTAAGTCGAAAGCAGACTTGTCCGTTTCGTAAGAACAAATAACGTCGCCAACCTTTACGGTGTCGCCAACTTTTACGTTCCATTTGGTAAGAATACAACTTTCAACCGTGATACCAGCCTTGGGCATCATAATTGGATTTGCCATAAAATTACTCCTTTATATATAATGAATTATTTTTTTAGATTTTTTTAGCGTTTGCAAGTAAATACTTTTCTGCTTCATCCGACCAAATACCGTTATGACGGTCGCAAATATCAGCAAGGTCGGTATAGAACTTATCACCCGTTTCTTCACCAACTTTTCTAAAGTCAACGATAGCCGTCATAGGCATTGAAACGTGAGTGTAAGCAAGTTTCTTTGCGCCCTTAATGTTGGGAAGGTTAAGCGTTGTATCAATAACGCTATCAAGTCCGCCAACGTGCGAAATCATAATTGCAGGGTTAATTCTGCCTTCGCCTGAAAGTTTCAACGCTTCACGAAGGTCGTTAGTGTTCCCGCCCGAAGTTCCGGTAATTCTGTGGAAAGAATAGTGAACGTCGTAGAAATTAAATTTAGCAGAGAAATCGGTTTTGGTAGGACCAGCAAAGAAGTTTAAGCAACCGTTTTCGCCCAAAAGTGCATCGCCTTGTTCAATAAGCGGAGCAACGGGAGCATATACGAATACGTCGTCAAAACCTTTGCCACCGTTAAGGTCTTTCATATATTTAACAGGGTCTTCAATAGAAGAAGTATTAACGTAAACTAGTTTAACGCCGTGTTTTGCCGCATCTTCAACGGTAAGAAGAGTTGCCGCTCTATCAAGTCTTGCTTGGTCGATATCGGTAACAACCATAAGCGACGGTTTTCTATCGCCGTGAATACCGTAATCAACTGCGCCAAGTCCCATAGGACCAACGCCTGCAAGAATTGCTACTGCCCCACCTTCTTTAATTCCCATTAAGTGAGCGTGGTTATCGTAATCACTATGATAGTTTTCGTGATAGCCTGCGATAATGCAAGACATGGGTTCAGCAAGTGAAGCCTTGAAATAACTTTCGCCATCATATGGAATTAAGCAATCACTTTCCATAACTTCGTTAGGTATAATAACGTAAGTAGCGTCGCCACCGATTTTAGTGTATGAATAACCCGGTGCGATATAGGGATTTTCTTTAAGGTTCATAGCCGGTTGAATACCAAACTTCATACCTTCTTTAAATAAGTGCGACCATTTTGCACCTACTTTAACTATATCACCACAAAATTCGTGTCCTATAATTATAGGATTAACGTCGATATCGTTTGGAACTCTTTTGTGATTAGCACCTTGTATTGCCGCTTTATAACTTGACATACAAATACTGTCAGATACAACTCGTGCAAGGATTTCGTTTTCTTTGATTTCAGGCAATTCAAACTCTTCAAGTCTCAAATCGCTTTGACCGTAAAGTCTTACTGCTTTTGTTTTCATTTAGACAAAGTCCTCCAATATTTTATTTGGTTTTATTATAACACATAAAATTATATTTTGCACTAGGTTAAATATAAGTTGCAAAAAGAATTTTTTTATGATAATATATAATCACAAATAATCAAATATGAACACGATTATTTAAAAAAAATTATAAATATCAATTAAAAAAGGATAAAAAGATGCTCTCACTTGAACGCAAAGAAGAAATTTTGGATATTTTGAACAAAAACAAATCGGCAACCGTCGAACAACTTGCCGCTGAACTTTTCGTTAGCGGTGCTACTATTCGCAGAGATTTGCGCGCCATGGAAAAACAAGGATTAATTAAACGTTCTCACGGCGGTGCTATGCCGTTTAAATCTAGCGCTGAAGAATCGGCGTTTGCTATCAGAGAACAAGAAAACACTTCGGCAAAAAAAACCATTGCAAATCTTGCTGTAAAACTTATCAACAACGGCGATTCGGTTTTTATGGATAGTAGTAGTACGGTTGGACTTACTATTCCCTTGCTCAACAACTTTAATTATCTTTCGGTAACTACAATAGGACTAAGAAACGCCCTACTTCTCTCTCAAACAAACAACGTTAAAATTTACATTGCAGGCGGACAAATACAAAACCATTCCAACTCCATTATTGGAACAGATACTATGGACTTTATTTCTCGCATACACGCGGATATATCAATTATCAGTTGTACGGGGCTAGATTTAGAAAATGGTTTTACTGATGCAAGCATTGAACAAAGTAAACTTAAACAACAAATGCGAAGAAATTCAACTAAAGTGGCTATGCTTTGCGACAGCACGAAATTTAATAAAACTTTTATGTGTAAAGACTTTAGTTTTGACGATATTGATTATTTGGTTACTGAAAAAACGCCCCCTCAAGAATATATAGATAAGATAGCGAACACGCGTTGCAAACTCATAACTCCAAACAACACCAACTTTTAAAATAATTTAGGGAACGGTTGATTTTAGCCGTTCCCTATTTTTTAACTTAGCCTTGTAATGTTAATACCTAATTCCGAAAAGCATCTACTAGCCTTTAAGAAAGCACCAATATGATTAGGCATTTTCGTTACGTATGTTTTTTTCATAATATATTAAAGTTTATTTCTTTGGATTTTACCACTTATCGTTTTAGGAAGTTCGTCACGGAACACAACGACTCTTGGATATTTATAAGGTGCGGTGTGGTCTTTAACGTATTTTTGAATTTCTTTCTTCAATTCTTCGCTCGGCGTGGTGTCTTTAGTTAAAACGATACTTGCTTTAACCACTTGGCCACGAACTTCGTCGGGAACAGCTGAAACACCACACTCTAATACGTAAGGAAGTTCCATTATTACGCTTTCAATTTCAAAAGGTCCGATACGATAACCGCTAGACTTAATTACGTCGTCTACCCTACCTACGTACCAGAAATATCCGTCTTCATCACGCCAAGCAGTATCGCCGGTATGGTATAAACCGTCGTGCCAAGCGTCGCTAGTTTTTTCCGCATCACGATAATATTCTCTAAATAACCCACAAGGCACAACCTTGTCAGTGTGAATAACTATTTCACCAACTTCACCTGCTGGCAAGCTGTTGCCGTCGGGGTCAACCACGTCAACGTCATATTGCGGATTAGCCTTGCCCATTGCACCGATTTTCGGTGTAGTTCCAAAAAGATTTGCAATAGCAAGCGTGGTTTCGGTTTGTCCAAAGCCTTCCATAATTTCTAAGCCCGTCGCAGCCTTAAATTGATTGAATACTTCGGGATTTAACGCCTCGCCTGCGGTTGTCATATGATGAATTGACGACAAATCAAACTTCGAAAGGTCGCCACGAATAAGCATTCTAAGCATTGTAGGCGGCGCACAGAAAGTTGTGATGTTATACTTTGCAAACATAGGAAGAATATCGTTTTCGTCAAACTTATCAAAGTCGTAAACGAAAACTGCACCTTCGCAAAGCCATTGACCGTATAATTTACCCCACAAAGATTTACCCCAACCCGTATCGGATATGGTTAAGTGCAAGCCGTCTCTTTCGCAACAATGCCAGTATTTTGCCGTTACGAAATGACCTAAAGCATAAGTGTGTTTGTGTGCTGCCATTTTAGGATTGCCGGTCGTTCCGGAAGTGAAGAACATAAGTGCTAAATCATCACCTTGCGAACAATCTTCAGTACGCTCGAATTTTCCAGAGAACAAAGCGTATTCTTTATCGAAATCGTGCCAACCGTCTTTTGCCCCGCCAACCATTATAAGTTTTTCTACGCAAGGGCATTTTGTAGCCGCACTTTCTGCGTATTGATACGTATCCCCATCAGAAGTACAAACTATTGCTTTTACGCCAGCAGAATTGTATCTATATTCAAAGTCGTGTTCTTTAAGTTGGTTGGTTGCAGGGATTGCAACTGCGCCGAGTTTATGAAGAGCGACCATACAGAACCAGAATTGATAGTGGCGTTTAAGAACGAGCATAACTTTATCCCCTTTCTTAATACCTAAAGAAGTAAAATAGTTTGCAACTTGGTTAGATGCACGCTTTATATCCTTAAAAGTGAACTTGCGTTCAACCTTATTTTTATCAAGGTGCAACATCGCAAGTTTATCGGGATATTTTTCTGCAATACCGTCAACGATATCAAAACCAAAGTTAAAGGTCTCCGTGTTTTTAAATTTGATAGACTCTAATCTGCCATTTTCATCTTCGATAGTTTCAACAAACTTTTCGCAAACGAGTTTTTCGCTTGTTTTAGCGTTCATAACGCTTTTTCTAACAACTGTTTCAGCAGAATTATCACCCGACATAACAACGGCAACGAAAGTACAACTCTTTCCGTCAACTGCTATCATACCGTGTGGCATTGATGAATTATAATATATACTATCACCTTCCGAAAGCACTTCAACGTGGTCGCCAACTTGAACTTTAAGCTTACCGCTTAACACAAGGTCAAATTCTTGACCGGAGTGTGTCGTTAGGTGAATAGGTTTGTTTTGTTGAGCTTGAGAATATTCATAAGTAACGTAATACGGTTCAGCAAGTTTATCTTTAAATTTTGGCGCTAAATTAGAAATATCAATACCGTCTTCTTTAGCGGTTTCTTGTCCTTGCCCCTTTCTCGTTACGGTATAGGTTGAAAGTTTTGCAGAACTACCTTCTAAAAGGTCGGTCATATCAACCCCGAACGCCAAAGCGCATTTATGAATAAATGAAAAAGGAATGTCTTCTTTTCCGCTCTCATATGCAAGATACTGTTTTTCAGTTACGTTAGTTTTCTTGGTCATAGTATTAACGGAAAAACCCATAATTTCGCGCAACTCCTTAATTCTCGTTGCGACTTCCGATAACTGATTTAAAGTGTTGTTTGTGTTCATGGTTACATACCTCCTTAATAATTATATAATTTGTTTTTTTATTTATTTTAATTAGACGCACTATTGCGCTTTTTAAACACATTTTTGTTTGTTAGAAACGAGCAAGAGAAGACTCGCGCAGGGTTTTGGATGAGATTAACCGTCTGGTTATCGAAGTCAAAACACTAAGCAGAAACGCACTATTGCGACGTTTATAACAAACAAAAACCCGTCTCAATCTTTGAGACGGGTATATTATACTCGCGGTACCACTCAAATTGTAGTTTTTCACTACCACCTTCAGAGTCTATCAACTCCTATGCACTGACGTAGCAATCACGGAAAGACCTACTAAGAACTATCCTTTGGGACTTTCAGCTCGGAAGTGATGTGAGTTTCTAACTAGTTTTATCGGGATTGCACCATCCCCGACTCTCTGAAAAAACGTTTATTAGACTCCGTCTTCGTCGTAGCCTTTATTATTAAGATACTAAAAGTTTAACACTTTGAAAAAAGGTTGTCAACTATTTTACAAAAAAAATTTATAATTCCACTCTTTATTTGGTCTTTTCCAAAATAACGGTGAAAGGTCCGTCGTTGACTTGTTCTATCTTCATATCAGCGCCGAACACGCCGAGTTTTACCGGTACGCCTTGTTTCTTTAACCCCTCAGCAACGTATAAGTATAGTTCGTTGGCTTTGTCGGGTGATTCGGCTTCAATAAAAGACGGTCTATTGCCGTGAGATGAATCAGCATACAAAGTAAACTGAGAAACTAATAAAATTTCGCCACAAGTATCTATAATGGACTTATTAATTTTGCCGTTTTCATCTTCACAAATGCGAAGTGGCGGTATCTTTTTTATAAAGTAATCGGCGTCTTCTTTAGTGTCCCCTTTTTTAACGCCTAAAAACACGACGTAGCCTTTATCAATTTCCGAAATTAACTGCCCGTCAACCTTTAAGTTTGCACGCAACACACGTTGTACAACTGCTTTCATTTTTTCTCTCCTTTACTTTATAAATGATAACATAAATCAATTTATTTGACAAGCAAATTGTATTGCGGTATAATAATTAAAACTCTTTTTAACCACTAAAAATCGCGGTTAAACTCAAGGTAATGTATGAAAATTTTAGGTTTTGAAAAAATGTCTTTAGTGGATTTTGACGGTTTGGTTTCAGCAACTCTTTTTACGGGTGGTTGTAACTTTAAGTGTGGATTTTGCCACAATTCTCCGTTAGTTTCTAGTTATAAAGATTTACCAGAAATTCCACAGGACGGTATATTAGCATACTTAAAAAAACGCCAAGGTATTCTTGACGGTGTGTGCGTTTCGGGTGGAGAGCCTACGCTTAATAATGATTTACCCGAATTTATTGAAAAAATTAAAAATTTAGGTTATAAAGTTAAGTTAGATACAAACGGCACAAATCCAGATATGGTAAAACAGCTTTTTAATGACGGTTTAGTCGACTACTTCGCTATGGACATCAAAAACGATAAAAAAACCTACGCAAAGATTATCGGTTTTGACGCGTTTGACACGGCTAAAGTTGAAAAAACGGTTGAATTCTTCTTAACTGCCCCCGTAAAGTATGAATTTAGAACTACTTTAGTAAACGAATTTCACACCAAAGAGAATATGATAAATATAGGCAAGTGGATTAAAGGCGCAGACAAATACTTCTTGCAAAAGTTTAAGGAAAACGAAAATTGTATAGAACAAGGATTTTCCCCCGTTGAAGAAGAAAAAGCAAAAGAGTTTATTGAAATTCTTACCCCTTATATCCCAACGATAAAATTACGCGGTTATTAATATTATGGTTAAACTATTTAAGAAACTTTTTATCAAAAATTATAAAGATACGGAAAACCCCAAAGTGCGCGCAAATTACGGCACGAGTGCGGGCATTTTAGGGATTTTTGGTAACGCCGTGTTAGTGGTTATTAAACTTATCGGCGGTATTCTATCGGGAAGTATTGCAGTTATCACCGATGCGATTAATAACCTATCCGATTTCACCACCTCTATCATAACGCTTATAGGTTTTAAGGTGTCAGGCAGACCTGCCGACAAAGAACACCCTTACGGACACGCAAGATATGAATATATAACGGGACTTTTAGTTGCTTGCGTTATTATTTTTATCGGTATAAGTGCGGGAAAGGCGGCGGTAGAAAAAATTATTTCGGGCACGACAACAGACTTTTCAACGCTTACTTGCATAATTTTAGGTGCGTCTGTTTTGATTAAAATATTTATGTCCGTTATCTATAAAGGTTTAGGTAAGTCAATCAACTCTGAAACTCTTTACGGTATGAGCGCAGATAGTAGAAACGATTCAATTTGCACTTTCGTAATCTTAATTTCCGCAATAATCGCACTATCTACCGGCGTTTCGCTTGACGGTTATTTCGGTTTAGCCGGCGCACTATTAGTCGTATTTTCAGCAACGGTGCTAATTAAGGATACTATCAATCCCCTTCTTGGTTGCGCACCTGAAAAAGAGTTAGTAAAACGTATTGAACAAAAATTAAGAAGTTACCCTGAAGTTTTAGATTTTCACGATTTGATAGTTCACACTTACGGACATACTAAAACTTTTGCAACAGTACACGTTGAAGTTGACGCTGACGTCGACGTAATGATTTCACACGATTTGGTCGATAATATCGAAAGAGACTTCTTTAAGGATATGAACATTATGCTCGTTGGACACCTTGACCCCGTTGACTTATCCAACCCCGAAACGGTTAAGCTTAAAGAAGACTTATTCAGCGTATTGAAAGATTATAATTCCGAACTATCTTTACACGATTTTAGAGTCGTTAAAGGCAATTCTCACACCAACGTAATATTTGACGTGGTCGTACCGTTTGGTCAAAAAAACGCTGAAAATGAAATACGCAAAATAGTAAACGATAAACTTGCAACTTACGATAAAGTTTATTACGCAGTTATTGAATTCGACACGGATTTTAACGGTTAAAACTTAAATATTCAAACTAAAAATTATACCCCCTTAAGTGCATTACTCAAGGGGGTAATTTTTAATATTTTTTCTTTTTAGTTATCTAAACTTTCAAGATAGATTGACGCGTTGGTTGCGGCTATCGCCCCGTCGCCAATTGCCGTTGATACTTGCCTTACAGCTTTAGTACGGCAGTCGCCTGCGACAAATAGACCTTCTGTTTTGGTCTTGCAACTTTCATCTGCTATAATATAACCCATCTTATCTATATCAACCAAGTTTTCAAACGCTTTATTATCGGGAATTTGACCGATTGCAACGAATACTGCGGGGAGTTCGTGTCGTTTAATCTCTCCGTCAGCGTCTTTATATTCAATTGCCGTTAACGAGTCTTCGCCGATAAAGTCAACTACACTAGTATTAGGTCTCCACTCAATATTTTCTTTTGCGTGGAGTGCTTTTACAAGACTCTTGTCACCAAAGAATTTATCAAACAACGTATAAACGTAAACCTTTTTGCAGTAACTTGAAAGTAACAAACTGTATTGCAATGCGGTGTTAGCATCACCAATAACTGCTACTTCTTGACCTTTATAAAACGCACCGTCACAAATAGCACAATAATAAACGCCTTTGCCGACAAGGTCTTCCCTATCAGACTTCGTTCTTAAGTGCTTATGCTTAACGCCTGATGCGATTATAACGCTTTTAGATTGATATTCGTGGTATTCGGTTTTTACCTTAAAGGTCTTATCCTCAAGTTTTTCGATACCTATAACTTTTTCAATTTCAAGTTCAGCACCGTGGTGAGTAATTTGTTCAAAAAGATTATCCGCAAACTGTTCACCGCTGATTTCTTTGATTGAAGGGTAGTTTTCAAGTCTTGGCGAGTTCGCAATTTGTCCGCCTAAACTTTCGCTTTCTAATAAAAGCACCGTTTTACTATTTCTCAATGCGTAGAGCGCAGAGGTCATCCCTGCTGCGCCTGCGCCTATTACTATCAAATCGTACATTATCTATTCTCTATAAACTTTCTAATTTCGCTTGCGTTGTCGTAAGCATCGTAGCCGTTACCGTTGGGAACTAACAAGGTAGGTGCTTTCTTAACGCCAAATTTAATGGTGAGTTCTTTGTTTTCTTCTGCGTTTACGATTGAGTATTTAACCCCTGCTTTATCAAGCATCATCTTGCTGGTCTTGCAGTTTGGGCAACCGTTTCTAGTGAAAAGAACGGGACCGTCAAGTTCGGGTTTAACTTCTTCTTTCTTGCATTCGCAAGCTTTTTCAGCCTTTTTGGTAAGTTTAGAATTTTCAATATCGTAAACTTTTCTATCTTCAAATTCCTTTCTCTTACCGTCGTTCCAGTTTTGGATAGGACGATAATAACCAGTTATACGGCTGTAAACTTCAGTCTTTTTACCGCAAGTCGGACATTCGTAAACTTCTCCTGCAATATAGCCGTGGTCAGCACATACCGCATAAGTCGGAGACATTGTATAGTAAGGTAATTTGTAGTTTTCAGCAATCTTTCTAACGAGATTTGCAGCAGACTTCCAATCGGGGAGTTTTTGTCCCAAGAACGCGTGGAATACAGTTCCTGAAGTATAGAGCGTTTGCAATTCGTCTTGAATATCAAGCGCTGAGAAGATATCTTCGGTATAACCAACGGGCAAGTGAGAGCTATTCGTGTAATAAGGCGTTTGGTCGTTATCAGATGCCGTGATAATATCGGGATATCTCTTCTTGTCGTGCTTAGCAAGACGGAAAGAAGTAGATTCTGCAGGCGTTGCTTCTAAGTTGTAAAGGTCGCCGTACATTTCTTGATAGTCGGAAAGTTTATTTCTCATAAAGTTGAGAACGTCTTTGGTGAAGTTTTGCGCTTCAGCGTTGGTTAAGTCTTTCTTAATCCATTTTGCGTTGAGGCACGCTTCGTTCATACCAACCAAACCGATTGTTGAGAAGTGGTTGTTGAAAGTTCCAAGATATCTCTTTGTATAAGGATATAAACCAGCTTCTAAAAGTTTAGTAACGGTATCTCTCTTAACCTTGAGTGAACGTGCAGAAATGTCGAGCATTTTTCTCAATCTATCATAGAATTCTTCTTCGCTGTTTGAAAGGTATGCAATTCTAGGCATATTGATAGTTACAACGCCGATTGAACCGGTGCTTTCACCACTACCGAAGAAACCGCCTGATTTTTTACGAAGTTCACGAAGGTCAAGTCTTAAACGACAGCACATCGAACGAACGTCACTCGGTTCCATATCACTGTTGATATAGTTAGAGAAGTAAGGCGTACCGTATTTAGCAGTCATTTCAAACAACAACTTGTTGTTTTCGGTTTCAGACCAGTCAAAGTTAGACGTGATTGAATAAGTAGGAATAGGATATTGGAATCCCCTGCCGTTTGCGTCGCCTTCAATCATAATTTCGATAAACGCTTTGTTTACCATAGCCATTTCTTCTACGCAGTCTTTATACTTGAAGTCCATTTCCTTACCGCCAACGATTGCGTTCATTTCAGCAAGGTCGTTAGGAACTACCCAGTCAAGCGTAATATTCGTAAACGGTGATTGAGTACCCCATCTTGACGGAGTATTTACGCCATAAATAAACGATTGAATACATTGTTTAACTTCTTTATAGGTGAGTTTATCAACCTTAACGAACGGTGCAAGATAAGTATCGAACGAAGAGAACGCTTGCGCGCCTGCCCATTCGTTTTGCATAATTCCAAGGAAGTTTACCATTTGGTTGCAAAGGGTTGAAAGATGTCCTGCAGGTGAAGATGTGATTTTACCGGGAACACCGCCTAAACCTTCTTTAATAAGTTGACGAAGCGACCAACCTGCACAGTAACCTGTAAGCATTGAAAGGTCGTGAATGTGGATATCAGCGTTTCTGTGTGCGTCGCCGATTTCATCGTCATACACCTCAGAAAGCCAGTAGTTAGCAGTAACAGCACCGCTGTTTGAAAGAATAAGACCACCAACCGAATAAGTTACGGTAGAATTTTCCTTAACACGCCAATCAGCAACCTTTAAGTAGTCGTCAACAACTTTTTTGTAGTCAACAAGTGTGGATTTAATGTTACGAACTTTTTCCCTTTGCTTACGGTATAAGATGTAACTTTTAGCAACTTCAACGTAGCCTGATTGAATAAGTACAACTTCGGCACTGTCTTGAATATCTTCCACGTTAATAACGCCGTCTTTAATTTTCTTTGAAAAATCTGCTGAAACACGAAGTGCTAAAGTATTGAGAATATCCGCAGTATAATCAATTTGTTTTGCATTGAACGCTTTGGTCAACGCAGTAGTGATTTTTGACAAATCAAAATCAACAAGTTTACCGTCTCTCTTTTTTACCTGAAACATTTTTAATCCTCCGTTAATATATTTAATAGTGAGCGTATCTAATATAACACACTAAAAAAGGGTTTGTCAACGGTTTTATCACAATATTTTGTAAAAAATTTTTAACAAAAACACAAGATATAGTGTTTGACAATAAAAAAAGCCTCTCCGCACACAACGGAGAGGCTTTTTTATCTTTAGTTATAAAATACGTAAAATATGTTTTTCGGTAACCATCAAAATTAGGTCAACAATCCAAATAAGCGCGCCACCAAAAATACGGATAACGGCAGCAAGTAACTTGCCTTCTTGGAAACGCGTGATAATACCGCAAATCCATGCTGTGAAAGGAATAATAGCAAGAATTAAACTTACTGTTTCATCCAAACCAAAGTAATCTTTTTTGCTCTTTGCCATAATGTAAAACTCCTCCTAAATATTATATAATGTTATAGCAACGGGAAAACCGTTTCTATCTAAAATTAAGGTTAAGTATATTATACTATGAAAAATTAAAATTGTATATACGTTTTTAAAAATTTTTTACAATTATTTTTGAAAAAAATCAAGCAATTAAGTTGCAATAATTTATAAAATATATTAAAATAACTGATAGACTAACGGAGAGGTGTCAGAGTGGTCTAATGTGCACGCTTGGAAAGCGTGTATAGGGAAACCTATCGGAGGTTCGAATCCTCTCCTCTCCGCCAACAAAGTAAAAACCCTGCATCTTGAATGTAGGGTTTTTGTTTTGTCCGTATAGTTAAAAGATAGGATTCGAATTAGGAGCGAGCAACTTTAGTTTGCGTATTCGCCTTTAGGCGAAAAAACAGTCCAGTGGACTGTTTTGCGGGAGGCTCGAGAAAAGCGAATCCTCTCAGCCATAACGATAAAAGAGTACCTTCATGGTACTCTTTTGGTGTTTGCTTTTTTAATTACAAAAGTCAATGATTTTCATAACCGACTTTTATCGCGTATTTTAATAAACTATTTTATTCAGGTTTTTTGTCAAAATCAAGGGTCAAATCATAATCACCAAGTTTATTTACCTTAAATCCGTTCTTTTTGTATTCATCATAATCAAACGCTTCTAATTCATCAATTGCAAGTTTATGGAACTCATAAAAATTATTCCACCACTCCCAACCAGAGCCAAGTTCGTTGCCTAAATAAGCA
>JAFVUV010000004.1 GCA_017502525.1 Clostridia bacterium | reverse complement strand
CGTGTGGTGCTTTGTCTGCTTGTAAGCATACGGTTTCAGGTTCTTTTTCACTCCCCTCCCGGGGTTCTTTTCACCGTTCCCTCACGGTACTATACTCTATCGGTCACATGGTCGTATTTAGCCTTACGAGATGGTCCTCGCGTATTCCGACAGGATTCCTCGTGTCCCGCCGTACTCTGGATACTCCCTCCTCTTGAACAATTTCACCTACGGGGCTTTTACCCTCTTTCGCCGTGCTTTCCAGCACTGTTCGATTATCGTTCTTAATGGATTATGGAGTCCGTCACCCCAAAAGTATTACTACTCTTGGTTTGGGCTCTTCCGATTTCGCTCGCCACTACTTTCGGAATCGTTGTTTTACTTTCTTTTCCTCCGGGTAATTAGATGTTTCAGTTCCCCGGGTTCCCTTCATTACGCTATTTATTCACGTAATGATACCATAATATTACTTATGGTGAGTTCCCTCATTCGGATATCTACGGATCAACGTCTATTTGCGACTACCCGTAGCTTTTCGCAGCTTGTCACGTCCTTCTTCGGCGCCATGTACCAAGGCATCCTCCTGTATGCTCTTTGTAGCTTGATCTTTTTCTTCAATTGCATAAGCAATCTCCGTCGAATTATTACATTCTTCCTTGACTATACTTACTCGACTAATTTTTTTCGTGAATCGTTTCCTACGTTCTTTTCGTATTAACCTTTCGTTTTCTAAAAATTTGTCTTTTTGCTCTTTGCCTTAATGTACTATTTTTTAATTAAGTCTTTCTCGATTGATATTTGACATATCTCTCTCTTTCTTCTATGCAGTTGTCAATCTACAGTTCTTTGACTTCGGTCAAAGCGATTTTTATTCTTAAAAATCATAAAAACGACTACCCTCTCAAGCGGTAGCCTAAATATATTATCACTTATGATTTTTTAAGTCAAGCGTTTTACAAAAGAATTTTGACTTTTTTTATAATTTTTAAATAAGATTTTTTCCGCGCGCGTAACATTATAATATATATAGTGTTTGACTATAATTCCACCACAATTTTTTATATTAAAATTATTGCTTTTTCACTCCTTCAATGGTAAAATATTGTTAGAGGATTTAGATATGGATATTAAATTGCAATGCGAAAACGCAGTAAAAGAACTTATTACGCTTGCTAAGCTTAAAAAAGGTGATATAGTTGTCGTTGGTTGTTCCACTAGCGAAGTTGTCGGTAGTAAAATCGGCACAAACTCCGACCCTGATGCCGCGAAATATATTTTTGACGGGATTTATTCAGTATTGAAACAAAACGGTATTTATCTTGCCGTTCAATGTTGTGAACATTTAAACCGTGCAATCGTGACAGAGCGCGAGGCACTCCCCAACGCTGAAATCGTAAACGCCATTCCCCAAAAGAAAGCGGGTGGCAGTTTAGCAACCGTGGCTTATAATAGTTTTGAAAATCCTATACTTGTTGAGGAAATAAAAGCCGATGCAGGTTTAGATATCGGCGATACTTTTATCGGTATGCACTTAAAGAAAGTTGCCGTGCCCGTAAGATTGAACGTAAAACAAATAGGCGAAGCGCATTTAACTTGCGCGAGAGTTCGCCCCAAATTCGTTGGTGGCTCAAGAGCAGTTTATAACGAAGAATTACTATAAAAATTGTTTTAATAAATAATTAATGCCCGGCTGAAAAACAGTCAGGCATTTTTTGTTTGCTTTGATTAAACTGTATAAACGTTATAATAAAGATTATATATAATTAGTCCTTGTATTCGCTGGTGTAGTTATCAAAGTAGCCTTGAATCCAAATGATAGGCGTTCCCTTATCACCTGAACCTGAAGTTAGGTCACAAAGTGAACCGATAAGGTCGGTAAGTCTTCTTGGGGTTGTGCCCATTTGACCAACTACGGTGTTATCTTTTTTAGCGATTTCATTTTTGATTGCTTCTTTTAACGCGTCGCCTTTCAAATCCTTAAAATCGTTGTCGGCAAGATATTTAAGTTTAAGTTCGTTTGGCGTTCCGTCAAGACCTGCGGTGTATGCGGGCGAAACAACGGGGTCAGCAAGCTCCCAAATTTTACCAACAGGGTCTTTAAATGCGCCGTCGCCATAAACCATAACTTCAACGATTTTCCCGGTTGCTTGGTAAATTTTCTTTTGAATAGCATCAACGATAGGTTGACAATCGCGTGGGAAAAGTTTAACTGAATCTTCAGTAGATTTGTTAGAGCCGAGTAAACCGTAATTTTCGTTATAACCACTACCGTTTACGGGTGCACTCATAATATCATCAAGTCCAACTACAACGTTTGCACCAGCAGTTTTTAATAGACGTTTGGTGCGCGCTCTAGTGTGAATATCACAGCAAAGTACGTTTTTGGTATAATCTAAAATAGCCTTAGGATTATTTGCAAAAATAATTTCACACTCCGCACCTTGTTCTTCAATAAGGTTCCTATAATATTCAACGTAGTCAACGCCCGTGAAAGTGTGTTTTTCATAGCCGAAAAGTTCGCGGTATTTTTGTTCGGTCAAAACGTCGGTATAAGGATTAACGCCTTTTTCGTCAAGCGCGTCAAAGCTAACCAAGTGATTGCCTACTTCGTCTGACGGATATGAAAGCATTAAAACGATTTTCTTTGCACCTTTAGAAATACCTTTAAGACAAACTGAAAAACGGTTACGTGATAAAATCGGGAAAATTACACCGATAGTTTCGCCACCGAGTTTCGCTTTTATGTCACAAGCGATATCATCAATTGACGCATAGTTACCTTGCGCTCTTGCAACAATGGCTTCAGTCATTGCAACAACGTCTTTATTACGGAAAGCAACGCCTTCTTCTTTAGATGCTAAAAGAACTGAATCGGTAACTACTTGAACGATATCATCCCCACTTTTAATAATAGGCGCTCTTACACCTCTTGAAACAGTACCGAATAAACGACTCATTTTTTAATCTCCTTACTAACATATATATTCAATGTTTTTACGATATATATTATACTTATAAATCAAAAAAAGGTAAAATATTTTTATCACTTTTAATATTAGAATTTCTTATAGCTACGTTAAAACTAAATTGCCACTAATATTGTCTGATGATTAAAGCCGAGTGCGAAAATTTCACACTCGGCTTTTCAACTCGTTTTTTCTAGTTGTATAAATTTTATTATTTCATTAAATTCTCAAAATGAGATTTGAGATTTTTGAAAGTATCAAGTGCAAGGTTTTCGTTTTCAGCCTTAACCGAATAATAAATCTTAAGTTTAGGCTCGGTTCCGCTCGGACGAATACATACGAAGCTTCCACCTTCAAGTTCATAATACACGGCGTTGGTTTTTGCACTATCTATCTTTTCCACACTACCGTCGGCAAGGCGTTTTTCTGCTTTTGAATAATCTCTAACCGCTAAAACGGGAACACCTGCAATATCTTTTACTTCAATCGTTTTCATTTTGTCAACAACTGCGTTCATTTCCTTCATTGCATTAAGCCCACTATACTTGATGCTTACGTTAGTGTCGTAAACGTAGCCGTATTTCGCATACAATTCTTGTAATCTTTGGTACACACCGATATTGTTATAAGTATAATAACAAACCATTTCAGCAAAAAGCATGCTTGCAACGACGGCATCTTTATCTCTGCAATGAGTTCCGCGCAAATACCCGCAACTTTCCTCAAAACCGAATAAAAATTTACGTTTCCCGCTATCGTCAAGTTGCATAATCTTTTCACCTATGAATTTAAACCCAACGGGTGTTTCAATAAGTTCAACGCCGTAATCGTCGGCAATGAGTTTTGCCATACCTGTCGAAACGAAACTCTTTACTACAAATCCTTTTTTGTTAAGTTCACCACGTTCTTTTATTCTACCCAAAACGTAATCTAACAAAAGTATGCCCGTTTGATTGCCTGAAAGTGCAACAAATTCGCCGTTGTCATCTCTAATAGCAACACCAAGTCTATCGCAGTCGGGGTCAGTACCGAAAACTACGTCCGCTTGAGTAAAGTCCGCCATTTTAATACCCAAAGTCAAAGTCTCTTTCATTTCGGGATTGGGCACTTCAACCGTTCTAAACTCGGTATCTTTACCGCATTGTTCTGGAACGAGAGTAGCGTTAATACCTATCTTTTTCAAAATTGTGGTTACGGGAATAAATCCGCTACCGTGAACGGGCGTATAAACCAATTTAATAGTTTTTCCTACTTTCTTTACTTCTTTTTTAGAGAGAGAAAGTTTTTTAATGGTTTTATAATATTTTTTATCTAATTTCTTGCCTAAAACTTTGATTTTTTTATCGAGTTTTTTGTCGCATAAGATTTTTTCCGAATGGCAATCGCCAATAGCGTCTATAAATTCTACCACTTTTGCGGTCGCTTCGGGTGACATTTGCGCACCGTCTTCACCATAAACTTTATAACCGTTATATTCCTTGGGGTTATGACTTGCAGTTATCATAACGCCTGCAATTGTTTTAAGCTCTCTCACAGCGTAAGATAACATAGGAACGGGGTGCACGTCCGAAAAGATGTAAGCTTTGATTCCGTTTGAAACAAGAACTAACGCTGTTGCGTATGCAAATTCAGCGGACATCCTTCTCGTGTCGTAAGAAATCACAACACCACGCTCTTTCTCTTTTTCACCCAACGTTTTTATATATTCACAAAGACCTTGAGTTGCGCGCTTAACGGTATAAATATTCATCATATTCGTCCCCATACCAATAAAACCACGCATACCAGCAGTTCCAAATTCAAGGTCCTTGCCAAAACGATATTCTATTTCACTTTCATCGTTTTCAATATCCAAAAGTTCTTTTAAATCCTTTTCGGATAATTTTTCACTTTCAATCCATGATTTATATAATTGTTTATGCATAAAGGTAGTACCTCATTACTTTAAATTTATATAAATATATTATACATAATATGCCTGTAATTGTCAAAGATTTTTTATTTTATCCTTTTTGACAATAAAAATTTTTATAAGAGTAAAAAACAATTTTAATAAAATTTAAAATTTATTTTGTAAACAGTTGACAATATGGTTTTCTTTTTGTATAATTTATTAGCATTGTTTACGGACATGGTGATGCGGGTGTAATTCAATGGTAGAATTCCAGCCTTCCAAGCTGGCAGCGTGGGTCCGATTCCCATCACCCGCTCCACACAATGCTTAGGCTAAAGGCTAAACGCACCTGTAGCTCAGTTGGATAGAGCATCGGCCTTCTAAGCCGAGGGTCAGGGGTTCGAATCCCTTCAGGCGCACCAAATGGCGGGTGTAGCTCAGTTGGTTAGAGCGCAAGATTGTGGTCCTTGAGGTCGTGGGTTCGATTCCCATCACCCGCCCCATAAAAAATAACGACATACATAGGGGTGTCGCCAAGCGGTAAGGCACTGGATTTTGATTCCAGCATTCGTAGGTTCAAATCCTGCCACCCCTGCCAAAACAAAAAAACTTTCAAACACGTACCTTTAGCTCAGTTGGTAGAGCAACTGACTCTTAATCAGTGGGTCCAGGGTTCGAGTCCCTGAAGGTGCACCAATAAATGATTCATTAGCTCAGCCGGTAGAGCACGTGACTTTTAATCACGGTGTCCGGGGTTCGATTCCCCGATGGATCACCAGAAAACGATAGGTAAAACCTATCGTTTTTTGCTTTTATCAAACTTTCGTTAATTCGCATGATAGGTCAGTTTCCCCGATGGTTTTTCCCAATTTTTACAACGAAATTTTTTAGCCGCTTTTTGCGACAAAAAACGCTAGTTTTGCCAGTTTTGTCGCATAATTTGTCGCAAGATTTTCGCATATTTTTGCCAATTTTTTTAGTATTTGCTTTGTATTTTTTCAAATTGTTAAGTGCAATTTATTCAGGATTTTTTACCAGTCTAGTTTTTCTGCTTCCTTCAATAAATACTCGTCCGATAAATCTCTATAAGCATCAGTCAGCGCACCGCCACTATGCCCTACAAATTCATCCCTTGCCGCCGTCGAAACTCCACACTCATCACACCTTGTATAAAAGGTTCTTCGCAAGTCGTAAAGTATGTGCTTGGGCAAAATTGAATTAAACTTATCACGCACGTTGCAAATATTTGGAATATCAAATTCCGTCACGCCTTCAAGATACGGCTTAAACTTCTTTATTATCGGAATTTTCTTATACTCAATCTTGCCACCCTTGCGTTTTGAGTTCTTTGCGATAATCATATCGCCTTCAATTCTTGCCGTATAATACTCGTTTGGTCTTAATCCCGTATACAATGCAAGCGCAAACGCAACTTCGTATCTCGTCCCCTTAACGCCGTCAAGAAGCGTTTTTTCTTCTTGCTTGGTTAGTGCTTTACCGTGCGTACTCTTATGCTTTTCTACAATAACTATTGCCATAGGATTGCGTTTAATTACGCCGTGCGCCAAAGCGTTCTTCATAATATTGTTTAATATAGAGTGAATTTCGTTGTTGGTCTTTCCTAATCCACGTTCTTGCAAGTCGTCAAGCAATTCTTGACACATATCAGGGCGAATAGCCTTTAATCGCATATCGCCAAAATACGGTTTTAAGTGCTTGTTGTACCTATACATATCGTTGGTATAAGTTAGTTCGGACACCTTGCGCTTTCTGTATTTTTCAAAATAATACATAGCGAACTTATGAAAAGTTTCGGGAACGCCAAAATCCTCATCGTCGTCGTAATAGTCGTCCCACCTATCGTAGTCGTAAGTTCTTCTGCGCCTTGCCCTTGCCATTGCAGGAAATCTCGCATCTCGCCTTGCGTCCGCACTCCACAACTGTTCAATAAATTTGCGCTTGGCTTCTTCCAAATCATTACTGCTGGCGTAAATATTGTAGCCGTTTTTGCGGTAACGTATCTCGTAATTGACAGTTTTCTCACTGCATTGTCTTCTGTAACACCTTACAAGTTTATCTCTTATGTAAAATTCTCTTCTAAATCTCATGGGTAAATCTTTAATCTCCTTTGTAGTTAATTTAAGATATAACCCATCTCCGTCTTTTTCAATCAGTCCTTTTTGTTTGTATCCCACGACGGGTTTTTCTTGTTCAACACTTTTATTAGCAAGAACAAGTTTTAACATTTTATCTCTATCGCCGTCGGGTAACTTTTCTAAAATATCAATCGTTTCCTTTAATTCCTTATAATCCAAATCTCCTTATTTTTTATCGTGTGGACGAATAATCGTTTTAACGTGTTTTTACACAACCACCCTGCCCCTATTTTTATTTCCGTAAGTGGAGGGGCTCGGCTCGTCTAATTCTTCTGGCTTGTCGGCACCATCTTACGGAGTTAATCTACGTACACTATTTCATTTAATATTTCTTCTTCTATTATTCTTTGCTTTTCAGTTTCAACTTGCAAGTCGTGTACGTACTCGCCAGTCTTACTGAACTTTGGGCTATTTGATAATTTCTCATACATCTTCATATATAGCCTATCCGCTTGCTTGTCCACGTTATGTAAATACTCTGGCAGACTTCCCGCCAATGCCCAATACTTTCCTACGTTATGCTCTTTTAAGTATTCAAGAGCCAAATTCCCATACTTACCATAAACGTGTTTTACTGGTTTAACAATCTTTTGGTATTCTATTATTTCCTCAACTGTTAACCCTTCGTCCGCATTGACTTTTTTTAATAGTTCTTTTTTGTTCATAGTTAACCTCCCTTTTTGTGTTAACACGAACAATACAAAATTAGCATTAAAAAGTCAAGCGTTTTTAAGAATTTTTTTCGCCTATTTTATGCGACAAAAAAAGTGGGTTTCCCACTTCTTTTATTTTCTCAAAAGTGCCATTTGTTGCACTTTTGTTATCCTGCTTACCAAAATCAAAAATTCGCAACAAAAAGTAGCACCCTCTCTTTGCTTCATTTTCCCTAAAAATTTATCATTTTCAGTCGCAATATTTAGTTGATTTTTACCCTAATTTCACACCTCCTTTTTTAATAAATTTAATAAATAATTTCATGTTTCAATTGCTCGTGTTAACACATATTCTCGGTCAACTTAACATAATAAATCATAATGTTTTTCACTCACAATATTATTGAAATCTTTTGTAATTTCTTTTTTCTTTCCTTATATTCAGGCAAGAAATTTGACAATGCCGAATAAAACTTTTTAGAATGGTTAAGCTCAATGAAATGTGTAAATTCGTGATAGATAACGTATTCAACACACTCTATCGGCGCATTGATTAGAGCATAGTTGAAAGTCAAAATTTTACGCACGAAGTTGCAACTGCCCCACCTTGAAGTCATTTTTCTAAACTTTATCGTGGGAAAATCGCCACAATACTTTTTGAACGCTGGATATATTGTTTTACAAAAGTTAGTTATAGTTTCTTCAACTTGTTTGTACAGCCACTTATCTAAAACTTTTTTCTTTAGCGATAAATCGTCTATACTTCTTACGTATAGTTTGATAAAAGAATCGCCTATTTCGACGTAATTCTTTTTCGCTAAAAAAACTTTCAATGTCAAATCTTGCCCGAACACCTTTACTGTTTCCCCGTCAATATACTGTCTAGGTTTTGGCAAAGACTTTTGCATTTTACCATATTTTTCTAACGCTCTTAAAATAAATTCTTGCTTTTCTAATATAAACCTTTCAATTCTACTTTCGGGAACTCTCGGATTTGCCGACACGGTGATAGTTTTATCAGGCTTAATCCTAAGGTTTATATTTTTAACCCTTTTTCTCTGCAAGTCGTATTCAATTTCTCGATCTAATAATTTAATGCGTTTAATCATTTTTCGCCATGTACGTAAATCTTTATTCCATCTCTTAAAACATCTTGAACTAAATTGATATTATTTTTCAAATTCAAAATATCAAGTAGGTTTATTTTTTTCTTTAAGTTTTCACGCAAAATTTCAACCATCTCATCAAGATTAAAATTATCTTCTCTTACCAGCACAAATATATCAACGTTGCTTGTTTCATTCTCTTCGCCTTTAGCATAAGAACCAAAGAGATATGCACATTCGATATTATATTCCTTAAAGATACTCACACACACTTCTTTAATTTTTTCAATACTTAAAAGTCCGTGTTCTTCATCCACGTAACCATATTGCTCTAAAACTTGACACATAAACTTATACTTTAAGTCATACCACCTACTCTCGTCGTTCTCATATTTAGCATAAGTTCTTCTGGTTATTCCTAGTAATGAAGCTGCTTCTTCTTGAGTTAAACCTTTCGCCCACCTAATAGTTTTAAGTTTCATAAGACCACCTCAGCGTCATTATACACCCTTTCCCATTTTAAATCAACTGTTTTGGGAAAATATTTCCCATTATTTTAAAATTTTTTGAGAAATTTTTTCTCATCACTCATTTTCGACAACTTTCCCATTTAAAAATCAAAACAGAGGCAACCCTTGCCTCTGTTTTGTTTCTTTCAATAAAATTATGTCCTTATACTTTAAAATCAGTCTTTTCTTAAAGTTTTATAAAGTTCTTTTGCCATTGATTCCATTACTTTTTGATAGAATTCCGAGTCACTGAAAAGCTTTGTAAACGCATCTGAATTAGAAAGCCAGCATTGCGTTGCAATCTCTTTAAACTTATCTGGGAACAAACTCTTTACAAACATTTCAGGGTTATTATCCCTAGCATATCTTTTAAACTTTTTGACTTCGGTATCGTTCATAAACATATGATAAATGCTTTCAATAATAACCTTATCGCCATCGTTGAACTGTCCGTCAAAACGCTCGTTGACTTTGTCAATAATATTTTGAAGGGTATCTTTTTTAGGAACTTTTGGTTTCGCCTTATCCCCAGTTGGTATTAAATCAGTATCCTTTTTATCCAATACTATTGCACCCTTAAATGTTTCTTTCAAAGAAGAATATTCAAGCTTAATTTTATATTCAATCGCTTCATAAGGGTGCGCCGCTTTGGGCAACAACTTCAACAAATTAGTAGCAAACACGTATTCTTTGAACAATTCTTCATCATGCAAACGAATAAGTTGCGTTACGTAAGCATACGCCTTAACGAACTTGCGGATAGCCATACGTGCGTTAAACTTGGTTTCCTCGGTATCTAATTCTAAATAACGTTCAACGATAGGTTTCATAATACTTGCAAGTCTACCTAACGCTACTTCATCTTGCCTTGCGTTTGCATGGGTTAGCATAAATTCATAATATTTGTCAACGTCATCTCCATTGTAAAGCATAAAAGGTTTAATATTCGTGCGCAAATCATAAACACGATTAAAATCCGTACGCCCTTCTAAAAGCGTTGTTTCATAGTACGGCTGAAAACTGTTATGGATATCCTCGTCAGAGTTTTCAAAATCCAAAACGAACGTTGACGTTTTATCCCGCATGGTTCTGTTTAGGCGAGATAACGTTTGAACGGCGTTAACGTCTTTGAGTTTCTTATCAACGTACATAGAATGTAAAAGTGGCTCGTCAAAACCCGTTTGATATTTGTTTGCAACCACGAGTATATTTTTCCTTTCGGAACGGAATTCTTTTCTAAACTTTTTATCAGTAGTGATAGGCTTGCCGTCTAAATCCAAATTAAGTTCCGCTTCGGTATATTTAAACCCGTCAACTTCTACTTCTCCCGAAAAAGCCACCATAACACCACAATCTTTCCCCTCGTTCGGGTGCTCTTTTAGATAGTCTTTGATTGCTAAATAATATCTAACCGCATTGGCGCGACTATCCGCAATAACCATGGCTTTTCCCTTGCCGTTAATTTGGAATCTTCCATTTTCAAGGAAGTTAGCCATAATCATTTCGGTTTTTTGAGCAATAGTATAGCCGTGTTCTTTATAATAGCGAACAAGCGCTTTTAGCGCAGGCCCTTCGATAAGTTCAGGGTTATCAGCAGAAACTTTAACAATCTTAAACGCCTCTTTTATAGTTGTATAGTTTGCTAAAACGTCTAAAATAAACCCTTCTTCTATTGCTTGACGCATTGAATAAACGTGGAACGGTCTCATTTTATTAGTAGATAAATCAACCGTACCGAAAAGTTCAAGCGTCTTATTTTTAGGCGTTGCCGTAAAAGCAAAGAAAGATTGATTTTCGTGCTTGCCTTGCGTCATGATGGTATCTACTAAAACGTCAGTAGTGTCCACTTCGCTCTCTTCTATACCTTCTTCATCAGCATAAGCCTTTATCGCTTGGTTTTTATCAATCAACGCCTTGCGCAAAGTTTTAGCACTCTCACCACTCTGCCCTTGATGCGCCTCGTCAATAATTATCGCAAAATTCCTGCCGTCAAGGTCGTCAAAATCCTTGTACGCATATAAGAATTTTTGTATCGTACAAATTATAATACGCTTTTTATCGTTGATAGCGTCTTTAAGTCCACGTGAACGTTTTTTATCATCAATCGCATCAACAAGCCCAGGCTTATGCTCAAAACTGTTTATCGTGTCTTGTAATTGACTGTCTAACACAACACGGTTTGTAACAACTATTACCGAATCAAATATCGGTTTATTATCTTCATTATGTAAAGATGCTAATCTATACGCTATCCACGCAATAGAATTAGACTTTCCACTACCCGCCGAATGCTCTATAAGATAACTCTTTCCTGCTCCATATTCCTTAACGTCAGATATAACCTTGTTTACCACGTCAAACTGATGATAACGTGGGAATATAAGCTTTTGCTTTTCAACAGTCCTTGTAACGCCGTTTTTTTCCACTTCTTCTTTTTCAGTCACAAAAGATATAAATTTATTGATTAAATCTAAAAGGCTGTCCTTTTGCAAAACCTTTTCCCATAAATACGAAGTTGAATATCCGTCAGGGTTAACAGGATTACCCTTTCCACCCGTTACGCCCGCACCGTTACTGCCTTGGTTAAACGGCATAAAATATGTCGAGCCGTCACTTAAACAAGTTGTCATATACACGTCGTAAAGGTCAACCGCAAAATAAACCAAAAAGCGATTGTTTAGTTTGAAACAAAACTCCTTGCTGTCCCTGTCGTTCTTAAACTGACGAATAGCGTTTTGTACGTATTGCCCCATAAACTGATTTTTAAGTTCTAATGCCACGATAGGTATTCCGTTTAAGGATAAAACCATATCAATAGTATTGTGGTTTTTGCTCGTGTAAGAAAATTGACGGGTTACACCTAAAACGTTTAACCTATACTTTTCGTTAAGTTCTTCGTTAAGTTCCGATTCCGGCTTAAAATAGCATAGTTTAAGTTTAATTCCCATATCTTCTATGCCGTTTTTAAGCACGTAAATAAGCCCATGTTCGTTTATGGAATCTTGTAAACGACGGTATAACTTGCTTTCCGCATCACTACCGTAATATTTAACGTACCTTGCCCACGCTTTAGGCTGTGATTTAGATATAAAGTTAGTCAAAACTTCCATATAAACAGCACGCTCTTTGTCGTAAACGTACTTTTGTATTCTATGGCCGTCAGGGTTAACGTAAGAGAACTGCTCGTATCCGCCCCTATCGCTTATTAAATAACTTTCAATATCCTGTTCAAAACGCTTTTCTGATTGGTCAAAATCTCTCATCACAAGCCTCCGTATTTATATCACAAGCAAAACCTGTATCTTTTATTTCTATTAATTTTTCATCTTCACCGACTACTTCTAATTTTGTTGGAAATTTGTATTCATTCCCCAACAAGTCTTGAATTATTAGTGAAAATTGTTTAATTTCATTTTTAGAATAGATAATTGTATCAGTATCAAACCCAAAATATTCATTTTTGTCAACATACAATTTAATATTGGAATAAAATAAAGCTCCATTTATAATTATACCACTTAAATAAAATTGGGAAAAATCCGTATTCAAACAAATTAAATTATATAATTTATAAGCCATGTTCTTATCTTCACTTTTTTCAAAAGTATTGTTAGTTATGCCTTTAAAAACACTTCCATCCCAAAACTTTCCCGAAATACTTTCTTCTTTTAAGGCTTTATATAAATTAACAATAGGTCTATATTTCTTCTTGTCGTCTTCTTTTCTGTCTTTATCGGATTTCTTTATAGTCCAAGCAACACCGCCAAGAGTCATTATTCCACCAATAGCTGCCGCATAAATAGGTACTATTATGTTTTGTATAGTTTTTGAATCCACACCAGCATATTCTAGGAAAAACGGTAACCCAACTATCATGGTAACATAAAATATGATATTACCTATAATTTGTATCAGCCTTAACTCTTTATTGTTTTTACCATAAAAAACATTCTTAAATACCCTTGCAAGCGCATACAAATAACAACACCCACCACCTATAATAAACATCCATTTGTATTCAAAATACAAAAAAGTTCCAAGTAGTATAAAGAATACACCAACAGCAAGTAAGGCAGTATCTAATGGTCCACCTTCTTCATTTATTCTTTTTGCAAATAATATAGCGATTACAATAAAATAATATAATAAGAATAGAACAATAGCCAATGAATTAAAAACATCATGCCATTGAGCACTTACGTCAAATAAGCCAACGTATCTTAAAATTAAAACTAACGTATTTATCCAATATAACGGTTTTTTATTATAAACAAATGTAGTGCACAATAAAAAACTTGCAGTAACTATACCATGTATAATTTCAATACTAATTCTGAATTCTGTTAATTGAAAAAACAACGTTGGGCTAGTAAATAGTAAAATATAAGAAAACGCTATATAGAAGTAAAATATTACTGAAAACTCATTTGCTTGCACAAATGTTTGGTCTGTCGCTTCTATAAAACTGTTAAAAATTTTTTTTGCTTTTTCTTTTTTCATTTGTAAAATATCCTTTATGTCAAATTACCGTTCAACGTTTTGCGTTTGCTTTAATATATCTTGATAGCAATCTAATGTTATGTACTTATATTCTATCTCAAACTCATCAAACCAACGAATATAAATATCCCAGCCATTAGATTTCGAAAGTTCTATAATTCGTTTTGTTTTTTCTTCTTCCAATATAGAATAATCAATATAAATCGCACTCACGATATCAGCATACATTTTTATACCTGTCTCGTTCCCACGAACATTGCCTATCGTTCTCCACTCTTCTTCAGCTCGCCAAGACTTTTCTTTTGTTAATAACTGTGAAAGTATCTTTTCATCAGCTTTCGCCATAGCTTCTTGTGTGTTTTTTAATTTAGCCTTAATTACATCAACGTAACTAAACTTTTTCTTTCTACCATAGCGAACTTTTTGTGTGTTGATAAACTTCTTTTTTAATTCATAATCATTAATTTTGTTAAAGTCATATTCAATACAAATACCAGCATTTCCGCAATAATACGCCCACATACTATCTTTATCATAAGAAGTAGTTAAAGAGCAAATCTGCATACTATTTCTAACTTCTTGCATTTGCTTATGCAAATTACTAATGCTATTTCTAATAACCCCTTCATTTTGAGCTTTGTCACTGTAAAGTTGAATAGTCTTAATAAGTTCTTGCTTCTGTTCCGTCGTTAACTTGTATTCTTTACAAAATTTATCAAACTTTAGTTTACCAATTCTTTGTCCATTTTTAGTAACGCACAACAAACAATCCTCAATAGCTTTAGGGGTAATCTCTGGACATCTCGGCAACAATTGAAGATAATACCCATTTACCAACGTTTTACGATAATTATCATCAGTAAGAAAGAATTTTACCATTGATTCAATTTCTTTTAACGAATTAGCGTTAAAAGCACAGTCTTTTTTATCATTTAGCTTCTTTGCAGAACTAAACCATATGTATTTTTCTTCTAATTCATCTATATGGAACGTTGACAACGCCTTGTATTTATAAAGCTTCCCTTTATTTGGTAAAACAGTAAGCAATTCTTTAAATATATCATTTACTACTTCTTCAGTTAATAACGCATTATCCGCATAAGAATAAAGCTTTTTTTCGTATTCTTTGTAAGCGTTATCTGCCATTATACAACTTCCTTTTTGCCTGTAACGTATTCGTATATTAAAGACTTTTTATACTCTTGTAATTTTTCAATTTTTTCTTGCTTGATTGCAATCAACCTATCAATTTTACCGCACTTTTCGTCAAGATAATCGACGATTTGTTTTTGTGTTTCTATATTTGGAATTACAAATTTTAAAAAACCCAAATAACTATTATTTATGATTGGTAAAGTTGTATACATAGCATTGTCTTTTAAATATCGCCTAGAAGCAGTTAATTCATAAAATAAATATACTGGATCAACTTTATCATTTACCATAAGTGCTGTAATTTGTTGATTTGAATATCCTTCGACTAATATTCTACAAACTTTTCCAGCTGTCCCCCCGATGCCCACTAGCAAAGTTGTGTTTACTGGAAATAAAGTTATCCCTTCATTTTGAAGTGCATATTCCGAAATTTTTCTAGACGAATTTTCTATAGTTTCATTTACAAAATCGCTAGGCGTATACCAATTAACATTACCATTAAAATTTTCAATATGCGCAGTAGATGGTGTATGTCCTGTTTTAATTGTTGAAATGTTTTTTAATTGAAAAACATTCCAACTTTCAGGAATTTCGCCAATCCATTCGATACCGCTGTCTTTAAGGGGGGCGGATTTATCAAGACCTTTGGTGACCGCCTCGGTTATAACCGACTGCTTATATTCTTTCAACTTTTCAATCTGCTTTTCTTGATTTGCAATCAATTCGTCAACTTGAGAAAGCTTTTCCGTCAAAACATTAACGATAGAATTTTGAACTTCAAACGAAGGAAAAGGAATATAATAGTTTAAAATAGTTTCTGTATTTATTGTCCAACGATTATCAAAGGAAATTCCTCTACCATGCGCAAACATAGCCATAGTCCAATATTGAATCTTGAAAAAATAATCAAAATATTTTGGATTCAATTCTACTTTTTTGCGCAAATTTTGATAAGCAGGGCTGATTACACCTTCAATTTCGGAAACATTACAATTTGCTCCACTGTATAAATCCATAGGATTCAATAATAAATCCCCTACCTTAACAGGATTATAGTTTTCATAACTTTCTGCTAATTGTCCTTCATTAGTAGAAATATCCCTTATCTGCACAGCACTTCTTGCTAATTTTAAAATTGTAGGATTCTTATCTCCAGCTTTTTGTTTTGAAATATAAAAACAATGTTTTACTTTTGAAACGTCCCAATTATTAGGAATATTTCCTATCCATTCAATTCCACCATTTTTCATTCGTACACCTTATGACAAATTTTCTATGTTTTTCATTATTTGTTCTAATTCTTCTTGATTCCACAAAATATTCATTCCTCTATTTTCAAATATATTTACAACAGCATTATTACTGTTTTTTCTATATAAAAATAGATTTACCATATAATTTATATCATTAATTTTATCATCATAATATATATTAATATATTGAGGTTCTTCTCTTCCATATTTGTTTCGTATATAATAATTTGCCTCATAATGTCGTTGCAAATCTGAATTCCTTAAATGTGAAATAACCGCCACATCTTTTAGCTCGTAATCTTTTCTACCATTTAGATATTCTCTATAATCTCCACTTTGATATAGTTTATAAAACACAACAACTGCTACAAACCACAAATGATAAAAATTGATATTTTTTTCTTCTATCTTATTACTAATGTTACTAAATATTTCCAAATATCTTTCACATTCTCTATCATTTAAATCTATTCCTGTATTATCATGAAATAGCATGACAACGTAGCGCTAAATATAATCTATATCTTCCGCCAAAAGTTGAAGGTCGGCAGGGAGAATATTATTCCATTCATCTTTCATCCTTTGAAATGAATTTTCCAAAAATATCTCACTACAAGGTTGTAAAGTAAAATTATACTTAAAGAATTTATGTAAATATAATTCGCCATTATTATCAAACAAATGTTTGAAACTTTGAGTGACGCTTGTTCTATTTATAGCAACAATTACTGCACAATTTTTCACTTCGAACAAATGGTGTAATCTCTCTAAAACTTTTAACTGTTCATTTGGTAAACATCTATCAATTTCGTCAACTAAAATCACCAGCTTTGTCTGTTTGTTTTCTATCAATGGATATGCTGTTATTTCGTTCAACACTGTTTGTGCTTGCGCTAAAAGTGTTTGATAAGATTTAAAGTCTTCAAATTTTTTATCATCAACTATGCTACTTTTAATAGAAGATATTATTTCATAAACTTTTTTTACAACGTAATAACCAATTTTTATTTTTTCATCTTTTTCGCTTGCTTTTTGAACAAAATCTACTAATGTTTTATAAAAACTTCCTTTTACCTTCTTAAATTTTTTTACTATGTCTTCTGTGTAGTGAAAATACTCTTTAACAGAATCTAAAACACAATATAAAATTGCTATTAGCGGGTCAGTATAAAAATTATTTTTCCAAGCATCATATTTTATTACTATACATTCTTCTTGTTTTTGCAATTCTTCAGCCACATAGTCAATAACAAAAGATTTACCACTACCCCAGCCACCATTCAAAGCAAGACAAAAATTAGAGTCTATTCTCAACTCATTAACTAAATAACAAATTTTATCTACTATTTCTTTTCTATTTATCAAATCTTGTTCTGCTTTTGTTTTAATTTCCATTTATTCGCCCAAAATTTCCTTCATTAGTTTTTCTTCTTCAATAGAAAGAGTTTTGAATTCTTCAAAAATTTCTTCGCTACTTCTTGGCGCAACGAATTTATAGAAAAGCCTTGTAAAAGGTACTTCGTATCCAATTTTATCTTTTGCTCTATCCATAAACGCAAGTGGGTTATAAGGCAAAACATTCTTTTCAAAGTATTCGTCTATATCGTCTTTAAGTGGGATTATTTCGGTGTCGGTTTTGCCTTTTTCGGCTTGCATTTTGCCTTTCTTTAAGATAGGTTTGCAGTTCTCGTCAGCGATAGCCGTTTCAACGGTTACTTTTGTATAGCCGAAAAACTCGTTTTCAAACACTTTACTTTCAACAACAAGGTTTGCATTTTCATAAAGGTTATTAGAGAACTCGTTATAAGCTTTAACGATAAGTTCTATACAAGAGTTATCTAAATCCACCCTTTTATTACCGATATTTTTACGGCGTTTAACAAAACATTTACTTGCATCAATAAGTTGAACTTTGCCAAGCCTATTTGCTTTTTTATTTTTAGAAACAACCCAAACGTAAGTAGCGATACCCGTATTATAGAAAAGGTCGGTTGGTAGTTGAATAATTGCCTCAACCAAATCTTCTTTAATAAGATATTTTCTAATCTCGGAAGGTCCGCTACCAGCATCACCCGTAAACAATGAAGAACCATTTTGGATAATAGCCATTCTACCGCTACCTTCTTTTAACTTCTTTACGCCGTTAAGCATAAACAAAAGTTGTCCGTCAGAAATCTGTGGAAGTCCCGGACCAAACCTACCGTCATAGCCGAGGCGAGCCTCTTTTTCGACGGCATCTTTTTCTCGTTTCCAATCGATACCGAAAGGCGGATTAGAAATTATATAGTCAAACTCATAGCCGTAATAAGCGTCTTCAGAGAGCGTATCGCCATACTTCATTCCACTTGCGTTACCGCCTTTTATAAGCATATCGGCTTTAGCGATAGCGTAAGTTTCGGGGTTAAACTCTTGACCAAAGCAAGTGAGTTCGGCATCTACGTTTATATCTTTCAATCTTTCGGTTAGGCAGCCCAACATTTGGCTTGTGCCCATAGTCATATCGTAAGCCGTTTTATAGCAACCGTTTTTAATTATTTCGTCTTTTTCGGGTGCAACCAAAAGTTCGGTCATAAGATAAATAATATCTCTACTTGTAAAGTGCGCCCCTGCTTCTTCGTTATAACTTTCTGAAAACTTTCTAATAAGTTCCTCAAAGATATAACCCATATCCGCAGAAGTGATTTTGTCGGGCGACATATCGGCTTTTTTAGAGTTAAACTCTTGAATAACAACGTATAAAACGTTGCCTTTAACCATATTCTTAACTTCGTCCACAAACTTAAAGTTCGCAAGTATGTCTTTTACGTTATCAGAAAAACCTTGCAAATAGTCGTTAAAGTTTTCTTCCAAGTTATCAGGGTCGGCAAGAAGTCGAGCAAAGTCAAACTTACTATAATTATAGAAAGAATAACCACTTGCTCTGCATAATGCACCGTCAAATATTTGTCCGTCAAAGTTGCTTGCCTTTAACTTTTCAGCCGTTTCTAAAACGTTTTTCTTTGTTGGTGCAAGCGCATCGTCAAAACGCTTTAACACGGTCATAGGAAGTATTACCTTGCCATACTCGTGTGGTTTATAAAGTCCTACAAGGTGGGTTGCTATTTCCCAAATAAGGTTTGCTTTTTCTTGGATGTTAGTATTTGTTTGTTTTTGTAATTCATTAATAGTCATTTGTTTTTCTTCCTTTTGGTTTTTGCTAAAATCAGTTTGATTTTAGCACTCTTTTATGACAACGTCTGTCTTATATAAAAATTATTTCAAAATTTTTAAGTATTCGTCTAGTCTTGCGTTTAGGTATTCTGCAAAAAGTTTTGTCATTGCTGATAAATCTTTTTTAACGTGATAATCGTCAAATGCGTCGTAATATCTTTTTCTATCGGTAAACTTAATATCAATCGGTGGATAGCCTGCTTTCATAAGTTCTAAATTGACAAGTAGTCTACCCGTTCTGCCGTTTCCGTCAATAAAAGGATGTATCCCCTCAAATTGAATATGAAAATAAGCAAGTTTTTCAGCGATATTTCTATTATCGTTTTTATAGCAGGTAAGCAATTCGTTCATTTTAGGCTCTATTAAATAAGGTTGAACAGGCTCGTGATAAGCACCCATAATACGAACGGGGACTTTTCTATAAGTGCCTTTATCCATCGGCTTATCGGCAAGAACAAGCGAATGTATCTGCTTAATAACGTATTCAGTAAGTTCAGCTTTTTCTTTAACTAAATCAACCACAAAATAGAAAGCGTCTTTATGCCCTACCGCTTCCATATGGTCTTTAAGTGGCTTTTGGTCAATGGTAAGTCCACGAAGTACCATGTCCGTTTCACGAAGTGTTAAAGTATTACCCTCAATAGCGTTTGAGTTATACGTGTACTCAATCATAAAGTCTTCGTAAAGCCTTTGAACTTCGCCTTCGGTTAGCGGACGACACGCATCAAGTTCCACCTTTTTCTTTTCTATTAAGGAAACTAAACTTTCGCTTGTCTTAATTCTTCCGTCCTTTGGCTTATCCGCACCGTCGGGTATATACCAAATCTTGCCGATACGATACGCACCGTTAATTTGACCGTTAGCGCAAAGCGTTCTAACACGCCTATCTGAAATATTCCATTTTTCAGCCGCTTGTTTTGAATTCATTGCCATAAAAATTTCTCCTTATACGGAACATTATACTCTTTTTGCGGAACAATGTCAATATGTTTACGGAATATTTATTTCGTTTTTGCGGAACAATGTATAATGCCGAATTTTTATTTTAAAATCTTAAAGTGCAACTTAAAAATGCGTTTTGCACTTTAAAATTGCACTTTAAATAAAGCTGATTTTTTAAGAACGGAAATGGGTTTTTGTCGCACCTTAATTTTGACCTTACTTGTCGCAATTTTGGCGCATGGGTTTTGTAAAACCCCTGTTTTTTACTAGTTTTTTTGAAAAATATTTGGAAAATCCCTGAATTTTTGTCGCATAAATTTTTAGTCAAAACGGCTTCGAGTCCCTGAAGGTGCACCAATAAATGATTCATTAGCTCAGCCGGTAGAGCACGTGACTTTTAACCACGGTGTCCGGGGTTCGATTCCCCGATGGATCACCAGAAATACCAAACAGTTTATGCTGTTTGGTATTTTTGTTTATTTGGGCAAGGGGAATCGAATTAAGGAGAAAATCGTTAGTGATTTCCCGTAGGGTAAACAGTGGACACCCACTGTTTATCGGGTATGGGCACACAGGCGCCGATTCCCCGATGGATCACCAGAAACCCTTAAATCCTTTATGGATTTAAGGGTTTTTGCTATTCATTGTGGTACAATCTAACCCCGTGGGTGCGGACGCCTTTGACGGACTTCCCTTGATGAACTTAGTCCTGCGTAGCGAAGCGGAGCAGTCTCCCCGATGAATCACCAGAAATACCAAACAGTTTATGCTGTTTGGTATTTTTGTTTATTTGGGCAAGGGAAATCGAACGCAGTTCTCCGTAGCAAGGCGGAGGAGCATTAAGGAGAAAATCAATAGTGATTCAATAAAAAAGTCGAGATTAGTTTTTAATCTCGACTTTTATTTGTTATCTTATCTACCGAATTTTTTGAGCAATAATTGCTTTAACTCTTCATCAGTCATTTGTTTCTTTTGGTCATTACGACGTTTTTCTGCATCACGATGACCTTGTTTTCTTTCTCTATCAGTCTTTTGATTGCCAACTGCTAATCCGTGCGGAAGTTCAGTGGTTTTCATTGTAAGAGATATCTTTTTCTTAACCGCATCCACGCCTAAAACCTTGACTTTAACTAAGTCACCAACTTTTAGCACGTCTGATGGATGCTTAATGTAGTTATCAGAAATTTGTGAGATATGAACTAGACCGTCTTGGTGAACGCCGATATCAACGAACACACCAAAATCTATAACGTTTCTTACCGTACCGTTTATTTCCATACCTTCTTTTAGGTCGGACAAATCCATTAAGTCGCTACGAAGTATGGGTTTTGGCAAACTATCGCGAATATCTCTACCCGGTTTTAACAATTCACTAACTATATCTTGAACGGTAGGAACGCCAACGCCACACTCTTTAGCTGCATTATCCCAACCTTTTTGTTCAATTTTTGCCTTAATATCATTGATTTTACCGTTTGCAACGTCTTCTAAAGTGTATCCTGTGAACGATAATAATTTTTCAACCGCAGAGTAACTTTCAGGGTGAACGCCCGTGTTATCTAAAACGTTACCGCCAACGATACGTAAAAATCCTGCGCATTGTTCAAACGCTTTTGCGCCGAGTTTTTTAACGTTAAGCAAATCTTCTCTTTTAACAAAAGGTTTTTCCGTTCTATATTTAACAATCTCTTTAGCAATACCTTTATTTAAGCCCGCAACGTATGAGAGCAAACTTGCCGAAGCAGTGTTAAGGTCAACACCAACGCTGTTAACACAATCCTCAACTACTCCACCTAAAACTTCTTCAAGTCTATTTTCGGGCATATCGTGTTGATATTGACCAACGCCGATAGACTTGACGTCTATTTTAATAAGTTCTGCTAGTGGGTCTTGCAATCTTCTTGCAATAGAAACCGCACTTCTTTGCGCAGGCTCATAATCGGGAAATTCTTCCGCCCCGAGTTTACTTGCACTATAAACTGACGCGCCCGCTTCGTTTACTACTGCGTAAGAAAGGTCCAACCCACTTTCTTTAATCATATTCGCAACAAAAATTTCAGATTCCTTGCTTGCAGTACCGTTACCGATTGAAATTACCGAAACGCCGTGCTTTTTAATGAGCGCAAGTAAAGTTTTTTGCGCTTCTTCAATTCTATTTTGGGGTGGAGTTGGGAAAACAACTGCCGTATCTAACACATTGCCTTCACTATCAACTACCGCGATTTTGCAACCAGTTCTATACGCAGGGTCAAGTCCTAGAATAATTTTGCCTTTTAGTGGTGGCTGTAAAAGCAATGGGCGAAGATTAACTTCAAACATTTTGATTGCTTGTTCACTTGCTTTTTCGGTTAATTCACTTCTAACTTCCCTTTCAATAGATGGAAATATCAAACGGCTATACGCATCAGCCGCCGCATTTGCTACGATATTTGCACACTCGCCATCGTTTTTAACATAAATCGATTTGATAGCATCCACAAACGCTTGGGTATCAACCGCAACTCCAACTTTTAAGCACTCCTCTTTTTCACCGCGGTTTACCGCCAAAATTCTATGCGAAGGAATTTTGCTAATTTTTTCGCTGTACTCCGCATACATATCGTAAGTCTTTGCATTTTCTCCTTCTAAAAGTTTGCAAGAAAGTTCGCCCACTTCCATAATCTTTTTACGCAAAGTTTTTCTTAGTTCTGCATCATCAGAAATACGCTCTGCAATAATATCAGACGCGCCTGCGATAGCCTTTTGTACGTTTTCAACACCCTTTTCTTCACTAATAAATTCGGTGGCTTTCGCTTTTACGTCCACGTTCATATCTTGTTCTAAAATGAATTCGGCAAGCGGAGCAAGTCCCTTTTCCATAGCAACACTAGCACGCGTTTTTCTCTTTTGTTTATAAGGACGATATATATCCTCCGCTTCGGTTAACGTTTCCGCCCCTGCAAGCGCAATCATAATTTCGTCTGTCATTTTACCTTGTTCAGTTATAGAATCGGAGATTTCTTGTTTTCTTTTATCAAGGTTGCGTAAGTACTTTAATCTATCTGCAAATTCTCTTAAAACTTGGTCGTCGCACGACCCCGTCATTTCTTTACGGTATCTTGCGATAAAAGGTATAGTATTACCTTCGTCAATCAAGTTAATAATGTTTGCCGAGTGGTCGGCGCGTAATGTAAATTCTTTTGATAATTTTAATGCGTAGTCCATATTAATCGTCCTTATTTGTTTTAGTTTTAGTCTTTTTTGCCTTTTTTCTTTCTTATTTCCTTGACCACGTTTTCGTAGCCGTTGTTTTTAGGTTGATAATAAACCTTGCCTTTTAGCGCATCAGGTAAATATTGTTGCTCAACGTAACCGCCGAAGTCGTGAGGGTATTTATAGTTCGCTTTATTCTTTTTATCTTCACGACTAGCAAACTCATAATTCTTTAGATGAGGTGGAATATTGTCGTCTTTAACTTTAAGCGCATCTTCCCCCGCCGAATACATTGCTTGCACAACCGTATTGGATTTTTCCGCTTCACAAACGTAAATTACTGCTTCCGATAAGGGTATAAGTCCTTCGGGATATCCTAAATTTTGATACGCGATAAGCGCATTAGTTGCAACCACTAACGCATTGGGGTCAGCCATACCCACGTCTTCCGCCGAGTGAACTACCAAACGTCTTGCCAAAAGTAATGGGTCGCAACCACCTTTAATTAAACGTTGCATATAATATAGCGCCGCGTTTGAATCACTTCCACGAAGCGACTTGCAAAAAGCAGAAAGAATATCATAATAAAGGTTTTCGTCAAAAGACAGCGCCTTTTGCTGAATACTCTCTTCCGCATCTTTTAACGTTACGGTAATTTTTCCATCGTTATCAGGCGTAGTGGTAAGGCACGCAAGTTCTAACGCGTTATACGCCACGCGTAAATCCCCCGCCGCCGCACGTGCAATATGGTTTAGCGCGTCGTCTTCGACCACTAAATTATAACCACCTAAACCGTTTTGTTTATCGTTAAGCGCTTTAATCAATGCGCCTTTAATGTTCTCTTCAGATAGTTTTTTAAGTTCAAAAACGCGACACCTTGACACTATCGCAGGTGTCATTGACGCATAGGGATTTTCCGTTGTTGAACCTATAAAAATTATATCGCCCCGTTCTATTGCCGGCAACAAACTGTCGCTTTGAGTTTTGTTAAAACGATGACACTCGTCAAGCAAAAGATAGGTTTTTTTGCCGTAAAGTTTTTGAGCGTTTTGCGCGTCTTCAATCACCTTTTTAACGTCGGCAACACCGCTGTTTACTGCGTTTAGTTTAACAAAATTCCCATCCGTTCCGTTTGCTATAACGTTTGCTAAAGTAGTTTTACCGCATCCGGGAGGCCCCCAAAAAATGCAACTACCCAAACGGTCAAGTTTAATTGCCCTACGCAATAACCCCGTTTCGCTAACTATATGCTCTTGCCCTATAAACTCTGATAAAGTTTTTGCACGCATCCGTTCGGCTAGCGGTGCACTAACTTGTTTTTCTTTAACAAAATCAAATAAATCCATATAGATATTTTAACATAATTCATACTTTTTTTCAAGTGCTAATAACATAATTATATGACTAAAAAATTAAACTCTTTTTTTAGCGCGACAGTATTTTTAACGTTGTTTTGCTTATCTATATTGCTTGCGCTTAGCGGTGGGTACGGTTATGCGGTTACCGACGGATTAAGCCTATGGATAGCGTGCGTTATCCCCTCATTATTTCCTTACTTTTTTATTACCGCCACACTCTCACAATTGCAGTTCACAAAAAAGGTGGGCGCTTTTTTATCTCCTTTAAGCAAACGATTGTTTAATTGTGGTGGATGTGTCGGTTATGCCTTTTTAATTAGTACGCTATCAGGCTATCCGCTTGGCGCAAAAACCGTGAGTGACTTAAAACTTTCGGGCGCGTTAAACGATGATGAGGCAATCAGAGCATCTTGCACTTGCTCCACTTCTTCTCCTATGTTTTTAATTTCTAGCGTAGGTACGATAATGTTTTCTTCTCGTGCGTTCGGAATTAAACTTTTTGTAACCCATATGCTTTGTGCGCTAATCAACGGCTTTTTATTTTCCTTTTATAAAAAAACGTCGCCTATAAAAAATTTTTCAAATTTCACTACTACACAGTCGGACAATATTTTATACGATAGTATTTACTCTGCCGTAATTTCCGTTCTAATCGTCGGCGGACTAATAACGGTCTTCTATCTTTTAACTGAAGTTTTATTATCACTTGGCATACTTAAACCTTTTATTTTTTTACTAACAAAAATCACTGGCAACGAAAACACTTCAAAATCTATTACTTTAGGTTTATTTGAATGCACCAAGGGCTTAAAAACACTTTCAGTAAACGGCAAAACACTTTTTACCTTGCCTATTTGTGCAAGTTTATGTGGATTCGGGGGATTTTCGGTTTTAGCGCAATCTCTTGCATACTTAAAAAAGGCAAAAATAAAAACCGCCCCGTTTCTTTTATCCAAAGTAACGTCAGCGGTATTGAATTTTATTATAGGATTAATAATCTCTTTTATTTTTGGTTAGTAAAACTACTTATTAGTTCAATGGCGTTTTGGGGAACGTAAGTTGAGATATCGCCTTTAAGACTTAAAATATTTCTAATAGCCGAAGAACTAACGTAAGTTAAGTTCGTTGGGGTGGGTATAAACATAGTTATACAATCAGAATACATATCTTGATTAAAGCGCGACATAGTCGTTTCATACTTATAATCTTCTTCGTTTCTTATCCCACGCACGGTTACTTTTACGCCTTTTTCTTTCATAAAATCAACCAGCATGCCTTCGTAAGATAAAACTTCTATTCTACTATCGTTTTTATAAACGGCGTTAATTATGTGTTTGCGCTGTTCAAGCGTGAACAATGGTTTTTTATCCACGTTAACGCCAACCGCAATAATAACCTTGTCAAAAGTTGCAAGGCATTTGTTAACGACGTATTCGTGCCCCGTTGTAAAGGGGTCAAAAGTTCCTGCAAAAACGCAAGTTCTCATACACTTTATCTCCTAGAGTATCTATCTAATTTGATTTTTTAAAAAAAGTTAAATGCACTCTTCCGTATTTTCTTTTATCGGTTACGGTAAGCCCTTCAATTTCTCCTTCGAACGATTTTTCGTCCTCTAAAACAACTCTACCGTTATCGTTTAGCGCGTTCACGGAAAGTGGCAAACACGTTAAACCTAAACCGCTTTTATATGGTGGGTCGATATAAATATAGTCAAACTTTTGCGCGCTATTTTTTAAAAACATTTCAGCGTTAAAGTTGGTTATTCTATATCCGTCAACAGCCTTTACTTTAGCCAAGTTTTTTTTAAGAATACTAAGGCTTTCCCTTGACGCGTCGTTAAACACAACGTCAGTAGCACCGCGCGAAAGCGCCTCTATCCCCATTGCGCCCGTTCCACAAAACAAGTCCAAAAAACTTTTCCCAAAAATTTCAAACTGAATAATATTGAAAAAACTTTCCCTAACCTTATCCGAGGTAGGTCTTATTTTATCGCCGTCAAAAGCAGTTAAAGTTATTCCCCTAAATTGACCGCCAACTATTCTCAATTTTCATCTCCGTAAATTTCGCGTTGACGCGCTTTAATTCTTTCTTGTTGTTTTTCTATCTTTCTTGCCCCAAGCATATAAGGTATCCCCGTGCATAAAGGTATAACCACCAAGCAAATTAAACAAACGTAATATAAATATGGCGACGGAGCACCCGCGCTTAATACCAAACGGCTTAACGAGAAAAACATCATATATAAAAAACCTGTAATTGCTCCCGCCCCCGTTATTTCCATACTAACGCCAAATATCAATATGGTATGAACGATAAGCAAAATCACGCAAGGAATACAAGCAAATAATCCCGTAATAAAACCTTTCCAAGGCTTGTACTATTCTATAAGTTTAAGCGGTCTATCTTCGCCTGTTTTAACAATTTGAACTCTTTCAAGGTCGTTTGCAAGTCGCGTTTTTAAAGCAGTTTCCCCATCTTTATAAAAAACCATTGCAACTATATAAGCGTAAAATGAAATGTTTAACACGCTTAAAATTATTTTTAAATATAATAAGTTATCGTTTATCATAACGATACCCATAGCAATAAAAGCCATAAAAATTAAATACAGGAATGGAACCATAGCCGATTTAACATAATGCCAAAAGAACTTCATAACTACCTCAAATATATTTTTTCTGCGCGAATACCCACTTTTGTTAAAACTTCATAACTAATCGTGCCGTACTTAAGAGCAAGTTCGTTTGCATCAATCATTACAGGATATCCCCACTCGCTTTCATTACCGTCTATTACCGCAGTTACGTCCATACAACGATTATTAAACTGCCCCTTAACTTGCTTTCGATTAAGCCCGTCAGCGTAACCATATCGTACTAGCGCAATATCCGTGTCTTCTTTAGCAGGATAATTTCCGTAAAGCGCAGACTGCCCTTTTTTAATAGTGCGTTTTTCAATAATCGGTGCGTAAACTTTCATTATAGGCTGAACGCTTATTTTTTTAGTGCGAAACGGAGTATATCCGTAAAGCAATAATCCTATTCTAACCATATCCAAATGAACGCCTTGTAGGTAACCACCGCTTGAAGATATATGACTGATTGCTTTATTATTATAACGCTTAACTAAATTATTTGCAAGTAAAAAATTGTTAAGAGCAGTTTTCAGCAAATTTTTCTTGCCTGTCTCTGCAAAATGCGAATAAAAACCGTCTAAAACAACGTTTTGGCTATTACGTATTTCTTGTAACAAAAGTTTTAAATTTTTTAAGCCGTCCACCCCTTGCCTGTTCATACCCGTATTGTATTTTATATGAACTTTTACTTTTTTTGATTGTTCTTTAGCAAAATAATCTAAAATTTTAATATGCTCCACTTTAGTTACGGTTAAAGTGAGATTATACCTTATTGCCATTTCCGCGTCGCACTCGCCACACGGTGAAAAGCACAAAATATCTTTATCTATACCGGCTAGTCTTAATCGTACGCCTTCTTCAGGCAAGGCAACCGAAAAACTGTCGACTATATCGTATAGCGCGTTTGATATTGCCTCCGCCCCGTGCCCGTATGCATCCGCTTTTACAACGGCGTTTAAAAGAGTGTTGTCATTAAGAGTTTTTTTAATTTTTTTAGCGTTATCACGCAAAGTATTTAAATTTATTACTGCTTTATTTAACATACTTTCATTATATGCAGTAACTCTATGAATTTATAAAGACAAATTAATGAAAAACGCCCGAGACTAAATTGTCTCGGGCGTTAATTTAACTAATTTGACTTAAAAACTTAGTTTCTGGGATTTTTAAGTTGTGCTTGTGCAGCAGCAAGTCTTGCAATCGGTACGCGGAAAGGTGAGCAAGAAACGTATGAAAGACCGATTTTGTGGCAGAATTCGATTGACGATGGGTCGCCACCGTGTTCACCACAGATACCGCAGTGCATATTTTCACGAACGCCTCTACCAAGTTTAACTGCAATATCCATAAGTTTGCCTACGCCGTTTTGGTCAATTTTTGCAAACGGGTCGTTTTCAAAAATCTTGGTGTCATAATAAGCGGTTAAGAACTTACCAGCGTCGTCACGGCTGAATCCGTAAGTCATTTGAGTAAGGTCGTTTGTACCAAAGCAGAAGAATTCTGCTTCTTTAGCAATTTCATCAGCAGTGATGCAAGCTCTAGGAATTTCAATCATAGTACCTACTTCATATTTGAGGTCAGATTTTGCTAAAGCAATTTCTTCATCAGCGGTAGCAACTACAATGCCCTTAACAAACTTAAGTTCTTTTGCTTCGCCAACTAACGGAATCATAATTTCAGGAACTACTTTCCATTCGGGATGTCTATTTTGAACGTTGATAGCCGCACGAATTACCGCTCTCGTTTGCATTTTAGCAATTTCGGGATAAGTAACGGTCAAACGACAACCACGGTGTCCCATCATCGGGTTAGCTTCGTGCAATGAAGCGATAATCGCTTTGATTTGAGCAGTTGTCTTGCCTTGTGCTTTAGCAAGTTGTTCTATATCGTATTCAGAAGTAGGAACGAATTCGTGAAGCGGTGGGTCAAGGAAACGGATAGTAACGGGGTTACCTTCCAAAGCTTCGTAAAGCTTTTCAAAGTCACCTTGTTGCATAGGAAGAATCTTATTGAGAGCAGCTTCCCTTTCTTCAACGGTATCCGAACAAATCATTTCACGGAAAGCATCAATTCTGTTGCCTTCAAAGAACATGTGTTCAGTACGGCAAAGACCGATACCTTCTGCACCTAATTCGCGTGCCTTAGCCGCATCCTTAGGCGTATCAGCGTTAGTACGAACGCCAAGTGCTCTATATTTATCAGCCCAAGCCATAATTCTACCGAAATCGCCTGAAATAGTAGCGTCAACAGTAGGAATTGCGCCGTCGTAAATGTTCCCGGTTGAACCGTCGATAGAAATAACGTCACCTTCTTTATAAGTTTTACCTGCGAGTTCAAAAGTCTTAGCTTCTTCGTTGAAGTTGGTGATTGCAGAGCAACCAGAAACACAACAAGTACCCATACCACGAGCAACAACTGCAGCGTGTGAAGTCATACCGCCACGAGCGGTCAAGATACCTTGTGAAGCTTTCATACCTTCGATATCTTCAGGAGAGGTTTCTAAACGAACGAGAATAACCTTTTCTTTTCTAGCTTTCCATACTTTAGCGTCTTCAGCGGTGAAAACGATTTTACCGCAAGCAGCACCAGGAGATGCACCGAGCGCTCTAGCAGCGGGCTTAGCATCCTTCAATGCCTTAGCATCGAATTGCGGGTGGAGAAGCGTGTCAAGGTTCCTGGGGTCAATCATCAAAACAGCTTGTTTTTCATCAATCATACCTTCATCAACGAGGTCGCAAGCGATTTTGAGAGCAGCGGCAGCAGTACGCTTACCGTTTCTGGTTTGAAGCATATAGAGTTTGCCGTGTTCAACGGTAAATTCCATATCTTGCATATCTCTATAGTGGTCTTCTAAAATTTTGCAAACGTTTTCAAATTGAGCGAATGCTTCAGGGAATTTTTCAGCCATTTGAGCGATAGGCATCGGTGTACGAACACCTGCAACAACGTCTTCGCCTTGTGCGTTGGTTAAGAATTCACCCATAAGTTTCTTTTCGCCGGTTGCAGGGTCACGCGTGAAAGCAACACCAGTACCGCAATCATCACCCATATTACCGAAAGCCATTGCTTGAACGTTAACTGCCGTACCCCAACTATAAGGAATATCGTTATCACGACGATATACGTTAGCACGGGGGTTGTCCCAAGAACGGAATACCGCTTTAACAGCACCAATAAGTTGTTCTTTGGGGTCTGACGGGAAGTCTTTACCAATTTTAGCTTTATATTCAGCCTTAAATTGTTCAGCAAGAGTCTTAAGGTCGTCAGCGGTAAGTTCAACGTCAAGTTTAACGCCCTTTTCTTCTTTCATCTTATCGATAAGTTGTTCAAAGTATTTTTTACCAACTTCCATAACTACGTCAGAATACATTTGGATAAATCTTCTATAGCAGTCGTAAGCCCATCTAGCGTTGCCAGATTTTTCAGCCATAACTTTAACAACTTCTTCATTTAAGCCAAGGTTTAAGATGGTATCCATCATACCGGGCATTGACGCTCTTGCACCTGAACGAACAGATACGAGCAAGGGATTTTCAAGGTCGCCAAATTTCTTTCCGGTGATTTCTTCCATCTTAACGATATTTTCCATGATTTCAGCCATTATAGAATCGTTAATTTGTTTGCCGTCTTCATAATACTTAGTGCAAGCTTCGGTACTAATTGTGAAACCTTGGGGAACAGGAAGACCGATTTTGGTCATTTCAGCAAGGTTTGCACCCTTTCCACCGAGAAGTTCACGCATTGAAGCGTCGCCTTCACTAAACAAATAAACATACTTCATTGTTTTTTTCCTCCAAAATTTTAGATATGCATTAATTTTATATCACTTGTTTATTTTACTATAAATAAAAAAATATTTCAACCTATATGTTATAGTTTTTGAATTATAATGATTATATAAATATTATTATGGCGCGTCGTTACGGCAAAATTTTAATCAGTTCTTTAAGCGATTTTAAGTTTTCTTCCGACCTATTTTGTATGTAAAATTCTAACAATTTTAATGCTCTATCCGTTCCAACGTCATCATCTAATAGTTCGCTAACAGAACTTTTTATTAAAGCGGAAAGTGTGTGAACTGAAATTTCCCTTGCCCCATCCGGTGCGCACTCAAGGCAGTAAAAAGAGCCCGTTCTATAATCAAAAAACGGTCTTTCGCTTATTTCTTCTTCACATAGAGCGCAATCGTGGGTACGCAAACCGTAGCCGGCGACAAATAGCGCGTCAACTAGAAATTTTACGAGTGCAGATTTAGGTTGTTCGCTATAAGCAATTTGCTTTAGTGCGTCAACGGAAAGAAAAAAAGTTTGTTCTGAAATCATTTCTTCTTTATAAAAACGCTTTAAAAATTCAACCACAGTCCCCGCACAAAAATATTTAACGATATTTTCTCTCACGGGATAAAAACTATCAAGCAAGCTTGCGTTTTTTACCGTGCGCATAGTTCCTTTTTTCATAAAGATAAATTCGGCAAAACAAAAAGGCTCTGACGCAAATTTTAGTTTTGCGCCCGCCTTTTTTACACCTTTTATTTTAGCGGAAACAACACCCTGTTCAAGAGTGAAAATATTTAGTATTCTATCGTTCTCGCCAAAGTTTACTCCGCCAAGCACGATTCCGCTTAATTTTTCTTCCATTTTCGTACCTTATCTTAATTTTTTATACAAAAGATAATATGAAACGTTACCCGTCTTTTCAAACAGTTCCCACGCGTTATCCGCTGGAGATTTCGTGCGATTTTCTTTCATCCGCGCCCCCTTTTACCAAAGTATGCGTAAAAGGAAAATAATTATGCTCTACCGCACGCGTTATCTTTTTTATTTTACCTGTTCTTTATTTTACCTGTTCGTAACCTAATTGCCTTAATAAAGAATTACTGTTTCGCCAATCTTCTTTAACCTTTACGTACGTAGTTAAGAAAACTTTTTTATCCAAAAACTTTTCCATATCTTGTCTTGCAAAAGACGAAACTTCTTTTATGGCTTTACCGCCTTTGCCGATTAAAATTGCTTTATGGTTGGGCTTTTCGCATACGATATCAAGAGAAATTTCGTACATTCTTCCCCCTTCCATAAGTTCAAATTTATTTACGATAATCGCAATTCCGTGTGGGATTTCTTTATCGAATTTAAGCAAGATTTTTTCGCGCATTATTTCGGAAATCATAAACTTTTCCGAACGGTCGGATATCATATCTTGTTCAAATAATTTTTGCCCGTCAGGCAATTTATCCAAAACGACTTTAATTAGTTCTTTAATATTTTTGTTTTTACGCGCCGAAACGGGAACTATATCTAAATTTTCTTGCGCAAGTTCTTTCAACTCTGAAATCAATAGGCTTTCGGGCATAATATCAATTTTAGTGAGTGCAAGAACGCAAGGCAACGATAAAGACGAATATTTTTTAAGTAGCGCGCGGTCGGTATCGCTTATACCTTCGTGCGCATCTAAAACGAACAACACCGCATCCACGTCTTGACAACTATCACTAGTCGTCTTTTGCATAACCGAATTTAAAAGGTTGTCCGCCTTGTATATACCGGGCGTGTCTATAAACGCAATTTGATAATCGTTAGTGGTTAAAACACCTAAAATTCTATCGCGCGTGGTTTGGGGTTTTGGCGAAACGATAGCGACCTTTTCGCCGACCATAACGTTAATAAGCGTGCTTTTACCCGCATTGGCTCTTCCAACTACTGCAACGTAACCGCTTTTCATTATTCCTTAACCCCACGCAAAATAAAACGTATTTGTTTTTCAATTTCGCGCATTTCTTTTTTATCCGTTTCGTTCATATGGTCGTAACCGAAAAGGTGCAATAATCCGTGCGTAATTAAATATTCTCTTTCTTCTTCTTCGCTGTGCCCGTATTCCAACGCTTGCGCGCGAATTTTTTCTTCGCACAAAACTATAGAACCCAAAAATATATACTTACCTTCAAGTTCGGTGGGGCAATCGTCGGGCTTTAAAATTTTACCTTTAATGCCGTCAAGACTAGGATATGATAAAACGTCGGTAATACTGTCAACGCCACGAGTGTTACGATTAAGTGCGGTTATGCCTTCCCCGTCTTGAAAAATAAGTTCTGCCTTAAAGTTTGAAGTTTGTCCTAAAGTCTTATATACGGTTTTTGCAATTTTACGCAATCTCACCTTTCTATCTAAACATTCTATTTTTAATTTGCCCATAATACCGATTTTCCTTTTAGTTATTTAATTCTATCCCGTCAAGGTTTACCTTGGGATATTCTATTCTGCTGTGGTAAATACCCGTTAAGTTGTTAACAACCGTATGGATAATAATATTAAGTTCTTTAAGCGTAATTTCGCAATCGTCAAATTGACCTAACTCCATACGCTCGTTTACAATTTTTCTAACCACCTTTTTAACGTTCTCACGCGAACGGTCTTGAAGCGAACGTGCCGCCGCCTCGCATCCGTCGGCAATCATAATAATAGCCGCGATTTTAGTGCTAGGCTTAGGTCCTGCGTAACAGTATTGCGCAATATCCACTTCCCCGTCGGTAAATTTTTGAGCCTTGCCGTAAAAATATAAGATAGGCAAAGTTCCGTGGTGTTCAATACAAACGTCTGCAATAATCTTTGGCAAGCGGTTTTTAAGTATTAATTGATAGCCGTCTTGCGCGTGCGACTTAATAATATTGGTTGAAAGTTCCGGTGTTAAATCGTCGTGTGGGTTGTATCCATCCGCTTGGTTTTCCTTAAAGAATTCGGGACGACGCAATTTACCTATATCGTGATAATACGCGCACGTTCTTGCTAGCAACGCGTCTTCGTTTATGGCAATGGCGCACGCTTCAGCAATGTTCGATACCACTATCGCGTGGTTGAAAGTTCCCGGCGCTTGTTGAATAAGTTTTCTAATAAGTTTGGATTTGTGGTCTGTAAGTTCAGCGAGTTTGAAGTTGGAAACTTTAGTAAAAGTAGTTTCAAATATAGGCAGTAAAATTATAAACGCGCTAACTGCAAACGGACCTGAACAAGCCCCGAACAAAATCGTTTCCCAAGTATTTACATCAGCATTACTTATAACTAGCGTCAATATACAAAATACCGACGGCAAAGTTATTAGCAAACTCATCATAAGCAACTTAATTCTAGAATACACCTTATCCATCGTAAACACAGCCAACATACCCGATGCAAACCCCATAATAAGCATAGGATATTGACCTATATCAAGTTTAGTTCCACTAAGCGAGTCGAACAAGAACGTTAATAAACAATAAACGATGTTGATAAAAATCGCCTTTCTTCTATCGGATAAAAATAACGCAAGCAAGGTTGCTAATGCTAATGGACGAACGTAAATGTTCAAATAACTTCCGCTAACGTAACAAACTATTAGCGATATTTCAATTATTAAAAATAACATTTCGCTATTTACAGCACTGCGTAAAAAATCTCTATCCTCAAAAAACAAGTACAGCGCAGTAAGTCCTACTATTAACGACAGTAAAACGAAAAAGTGCAAAAAGTTAGTTGCGTTTTTTATTTGCGCGCTAAAATCTATGGTCGAATCAGTAACGCTGTTTAGGTATAACGTGCCTATAAACAACGCGAATAACACGCCCATATTTATAACGTAAGTGATTACGTTAAGAATAATGTTCTTGGTTTCCCAAGGCAAAATTTTACGCGATTTAGTTTTTCTCATAACACACCTTTTATCCCACGCACAAAACGTGTCTGTAACTTAAAGTAACAATGTAATCGTATTTTTGACCATTTTTAGTTATGGTAACCGCACTATCCACGATTTCCTTGCCGAAAAGTTGTTCTTCTGCAAAAATCAACGCACGCTCGCCGCCAAGTTTAGTATCAAAAGTAAATTTAAACTGTTTTTGACAAATTAGCGTTACCGAAGCAATAACGTTTATTTTTACCGTTTGCTCTTTTACTACCGCATAACCGTCGACCAGCAAATCGCCTTCTTTTACGCTATCGCCAATTTTAACTACTGACGTACCACGATAAACTTTTACCTTCTCGACAACACCGTCCGTATCGCTATTTAATGAATAAACGTCCCCGTTTAACGTTCCAACTTTGTCCTTAGAAAGTTCAAGGTCGATAACTAGCCTTGAGCCGACTTTTTTACAACTGACAAACGACAAGTGCGGATTAGATGCTAAAATCTCGTCTTCCAACCGTTCGGTACTAAAACTTGAGAAGCGAGTATAAGGAATTATACCACGCTCGGTTAGATAGGCAGAAACTTCTCTTTTATATAAACTTCCGCTACCCGAATAGGATACGCCTAAAAGCACGTCGTTACAAAACCAAACAATGCCCGATATTAACACGCAACCGATAAAAACGCCGAGCAACCGATACAGTTTAAGTATCGGCAACGCCTTTCCCCCGTCGCGCAGTTTTTTTATATTATAACACAATTCTTTTGCGATTGCAAAAAATTTTCGACTTTGGTTAAAGGAAACGGTAACAATAAGCCGATTATTGCCAATTTTTTTTATATTGTAGAGCGAAACGCCCTGTTTTTTAAGGTGATTGATAAACCTATCCAAATTGAGCCCTTCTACTTTGTAAGTGCAAGTGAGTGCTATATTCTCTCTACAGTTTTTATTTTTCCGCAAATTACCAAGTCCCCCGCACAATATTTTTTAACGTATAAATTACTTCCAACGATATTAAGTCCACCCTTTTTTAGTGAAATCATAATTTCTTCAGGCGTATATTTAACGATAGACCTTACGTTTTCTAAATACAGCGCAGAGTCGCCAAACATAACCGCTCTAAAAACGGGTTCAATCGGCAATTCGTCAGCAGAAAAACACTTTTTAACGTCATCAATAAAGCCCATAAAAACTCCTAATAAAATAATTTTCCGTTTACTATTTTATGCTCTGAACGTTAAAAAAATAATGCGCTTTGCAAATTAAGCAAAGCGCATTAGCTTACGTTATAAAGTATTATCCCCTATAAAAGTTGATTAAGCAACCTTTTAAGATTATTTGTTTTTCCGCATCGGTTAATGCATCCATTTTTAAGGTTATCGTGCGTTTGTTTTCTCCAATGACGGTTGCCTTAAATTCTTTTGCACCCGATAAAATAGCATCTTTTATGCCTTCAACGTATACGTAATCACCAACGGCAAAATCGTTTTTATCAGCAAGCAACGGCAACATACCCCAGTTAATAAGGTTACTGCGATAACGCTTAGTAGCATATTCTTTTGCAATATTTGCAACACCGCCAAGCACTCTTTGGCAAGAAGCCGCTTGTTCTCTTGCAGAACCGTCGCCAGGCTTAATTGAACAAACCACGCTACCGTAAGTAGTTACGTTTTTATCATAGCCAAGTTCTATCGGGAACTCGCCGTCACGAACGGCTTTTGCCCTACCAACGTATGCAGGGTCTTTTCTAGAAAGAGCGAACTCTGCAAGTTTCAAGGGGTTTGAACGGTAAGACGAAGTTTCGCCCGACGGGATAAGTTCGTCTGTCGTGGTAACGGGGTCGTTAAGTACGGAAACAACTTTAAGCAATAAATTGTCTTTAAGTGCTTCCATCTTGGGCCAATCAGCGATATTAGGACCGTAAACCAAAGCCGTGTCAACGTTCGATTTGCCTACGCCGTTAAACACTCTCGCTTTATAAATTTTATTTTCAAAGCGGTATTTTTTAACTTTGTTCTTATATTCCATTTCCATAGCGGAAGTAATTGCACCGCCGTTTTTAGCAGTTGCAGCAATACTTCTTGCGTCCATAAGAGCAACGGCTGAAAGTTGACCGTTTGCAGGTTTACTACCTTCACGACTCTCAAAGTTTCTAGTTGTATGACGTATAGAAAGTCCGTTGTTTTGAGGAACGTCGCCCGCACCGAAACACGGTCCACAGAAAGCAGTTTTAACAACTGCGCCGTTATTCATAAGTCTGCCGATATAACCGCCTTCAACAAGTCCTTTGTATACCGGTTGGCTTGACGGATAAACGTCCAAAGTAAAATCGCTGTTATTGATTGGCGTATCACCTAAAATTTCTGATGCTTCTGCAATATTCTCATACATACCGCCGGCACAACCAGCAATTACACCTTGTTCAACGTAAACTTTGCCGTCTTTAATTTTATCGGTAAGCTTAAACTGCCCCTTGCCTTCGGGAAGAAGTTTTTGACCTGCTTCTTCGGCTTCTTTAAGAAGTTCGTACGGACGAGATAAGAAATCTTTAATGGTATACGCGTTAGACGGGTGGAAAGGAAGCGCAATCATAGGTTCAACTTTAGAAAGGTCAATAACGATACCCCTATCGTAATACGCACCTTCTTCAGGATTCATTTGTTTATAAGCACTCGCTCTGCCGTGGTCAACGTAATATTTTTGAGTTTTTTCATCGGTTACCCAAACTGATGAAAGACAAGTAGTTTCAGTGGTCATAACGTCAATGCCGTTTCTAAAATCCATAGATAAAGTTTTGATGCCGTTACCAACGAATTCTAAAATTTTATTTTTAACAAAACCACTTTTAAAAGTTGCTTTAACTAGCGCAAGCGCAACGTCGTGTGGACCAACGCCCTTTCTTAATCTTCCTTTCAAGTTTACCGCAACAATTTCAGGCATATCTAAATCGTACGTTCTATTAAGTAACTGTTTAACGAGTTCGGGTCCACCTTCACCAACGGCAAGCGTACCGAGAGCGCCGTAACGAGTGTGGCTATCAGAGCCCAAAATCATGCCACCGCAAAAAGCGCGCATTTCGCGCATATATTGGTGAATAACCGCAAGGTGTGGAGGCACGAACGCCCCACCGTATTTTTTAGCGGCTGACAAACCGAAAACGTGGTCGTCTTCATTGATAGTTCCGCCTACAGCACAAAGTGAATTGTGGCAGTTAGTTAAGGTATAAGGCAAAGGAAATTTATCAAGTCCACTAGCCTTTGCCGTTTGAATAATACCAACGTAAGTAATATCATGCGAAGTAATTTCGTCGAACTTAACGTTTAATTTTTTATCGTCATTTGAAAGGTTATGTGCAGATAAAATTTTATAAGCCATCGTTCCCTTTCTTGCATTTTCGTCAACGCCTTTAGCGCGAATCAATTTTCCGTTCTTTAAATATACACCTTTTTGAATTAGTTTAACCATTTGTAGTCTCCATATTAGATAATAAATAGATTATACATTATAAAACGAAATTTTGCAAGCGATACAAAACACTAAATAACGGCAAAAAATCTTAAAAACACTCTTGATTTTTCTCTTTCTTTGTTATACAATATAAGTATGAATAAAAATAAAGACGTTTTTAAATTTAAATACTCCACTCTAGTTTGGGTGTTGCTTGCTATCGTGGGCGCGCTTTGTATATCGGGGCTAGTGTGGAATATATACGCACTTATCGAAACGGTAAAGTTAGGTGCAATTAAAATTATAAGCCACTCTATTATGATTTTACTAACTTTATTTTTATGCGTTTTGGCAATAAGCATAGCGGTTTGCGGTAGATACGAAGTTTCAAATGATTGCTTAATCCAACGTTTTGGCATAATCAAAACCAAAATCGCTTTAGAAGAGATTATTCAAATAACGCACTTCAAAAAAAGCGATAAGTTAGTCGTATATTTTAAAGATGAAAAATATACGGTGATAGTTATTTCACCCGCAGATTACGACCAATTTATTATGGCGGTAAGAAATTCTAATCCGTCGGTCGTTTACGACACTCAAATAGACGGTGAAGATACTCCAAAGTAAAAATTAAATACTATAAATTTTTTTATTTAAAATCGTTGACAAACTTAGAAAGTTTGAGTAAACTAAAATTATAATTTAATGTCCGGTAGGTAAGGCTACCATAGGGATACGGATTACTGCCGCGAAATAGTGGAGACACTATGAGATGGTATGAACAAACCACGTCGAAAACAAGGCGTGATTTAACGTGATTTCATTGCCCTACGGTGCTAAAGCCAGTATGGTTATACACAAAAATTGATTTTTGTGATATATTTTGTTTTTGCCTGCCGTTATGTCGCAGGTTTTTTGTTTTTAAACTTGCATTAAAGGAGGTCTTTTATGAACGAAGAAATAAATATGATTTTTGACAAACTCAGTTTTTTCTTTGAAACGCGTAAATTTGCTGATTTACGTATTTTAACGCTTGATTTAGAACCTGCCGATATTGCACAATTTATGGAAAGTAACCTTGACGATAAAGACCAGTTACGCTTTTTTAGACTTTTACCTAAAGAGCAAGCCAGCGACGTATTCGTTGAAACTGACTCAGACACTCAAGAAAGGCTTATAAAAGCGTTTACCGATAAAGAACTTAAAGCCGTTATCGACGATATGTTCCTTGACGACGCGGTTGACTTGATTGAAGAAATGCCGGCAAACGTCGTAAAAAGAATACTTAAAAACGCAGACCCCGATAACCGTAAACAAATAAACGCGTTGCTAGAATATCCCGATTATTCTGCCGGCTCAATGATGACAACCGAATACGTTTCATTATCGGCAAGTATGACTATTGAAGACGCTTTTGAAAGAATAAGACGCACAGGTATTAATAAAGAAACCGTTTACACTTGTTACGTTACGGACAGAAAGAAAAAACTTATAGGCGTAGTAACCGTGCGCGATATGTTGCTAAGCGAAAAACAAGACCTTATAGCGCATATTATGGACACCAACGTTATTACGGTTGAAACGCTTGAAGATAAAGAACAAGTTGCACTTAAATTTTCGCGTTACGACTTTTTGGCTCTGCCCGTTGTTGATAAAGAAGGCTGTTTAGTCGGTATCGTAACCGTCGACGACGCGGTTGACGTAATACAAGAAGAAGCAACTGAAGATATTCAAAAGATGGCAGCTATCTTACCTACCGAAAAGCCCTATCTAAAACAATCGGTGTGGAGTATTTGGAAAGCTCGCGTACCTTGGCTATTACTACTAATGATTTCAGCAACCTTTACAAGTATGATACTATCTGAATTTGAAAGTAGCCTTACGGTAATAGGCGGCGGACTTTTATATGCTTTCGTCCCTATGCTAATGGGAACGGCGGGTAACGCAGGTAACCAATCTTCCGCAACGGTAATTCGTGCGCTTGCGCTTGATGAAGTTAACTTTAAGGATTTTTTCAGAGTAGTGTTAAAAGAACTTTTATCCGCTTTGATTTTAGGATTAACAGTTGCCGTAGCTTGTTTTTTGAAAATGTACTTTATAGATAGTCTTTACAACGCGGTAACGCTTGAAGTTTCTTTAATCGTTTCGGGCGTATTACTCATTAGTATCGTAGTTGCAAAATTAATCGGTTGCATACTCCCCTTGTTTGCTAAAAAGTTCAAACTTGACCCCGCTGTTGTTGCAAGCCCGTTTATGACCACTATAGTTGACGTATTGTGTTTAATTATATACTGCACGATAGCAATCGCAATTCTAGGATAAATAAAAATTTAACAAATTAAAACGGCGGTTTAAGCTCAAAACTTAAACCGCCGTTTTTTAATATCTCACTAAGCTATCTTAGCCTTGTACAGTAGTGTTGTTTATGTTTGAAAAAGTAAAAGTGAAAGTTGCAACTGTTTCTGTAAAATTGATGTCAGTCATTTCAAAAGAAACGGTATTCAAATAGCCGTTTATAAATGAAACTTCTGCCGTCTTATGATAAATGGTCTCAGTATTATTAATGTCGTAATCATCAACCAATATAGACGTTATATTTTGTGCAACGTACGCATTTTTTGTGTCATCGAAAGTAAATTGACTATAAGAATCTGCAAAAGGAACAAGCATCATCATATTGATTTTTACACTTTGATATAATACGTTGGTATTATCAAAAATACCACTTTCGCTTTCTTTGAAAGTCCCATTGACATAAAATTCAACAAACATACCATTAGGTGCCATTTTTAATAAAGCTGAACCAGGAATTCCTGCATTTATACCTTCTGCAAACACTGTATATGAAGTAATTTCCGTTAAAGGCTGTGATGCAAACGATTGAACGCCATAAGAGAGCGTTTGTGGTTGCTGCTGACCTTTAGTTAAATTTAAATTGGTCTTCCATTCAGCTTCCGTAACGGTATAAGTTACTGACGGCGGAGTCTTATCACACCCTGCAAAAACCACACCGATAGACAAGCACATACATAAAGCGAGCAAAATTGATACGAGTTTTCTCATAATAAATCTCCTTTAATTAATATATAATCTATTATATCTCCACACAAGAACTTCGTCAAGCATTTAAATCAACTTGCTCTCTCGTCTCCATAAAAATACCCCGCGCTAATTTTAGCACGGGGTTAAACTATTCGTTTATTTAATTATTCAGCAGGTTTTTCTTCTACGGGAGCTTCTTCAACAACTTCTTCTGCAGGAGCGTCAACTACTTTATTTTTCTTAGCAAGTTTTTTCTCCATTTTGATTCTTTGTTTTTCAGCTTCAGCAGCAGCCTTTGCTTCTTCAGCAGCTAATTTAGCAGCAGCTTCTTCTGCTTTTTTGACAGCTTCTTCTTCGCGTTTAGCTTGCAATTCTTCGATTTCTGCTTTATTTTCTTCGCTACGAGCAAGAATGGTTACTTCAGTTTCTTTATCAAACAAGTGGATGTGTGCTACGTCAATAGCAATCTTAATCTTGTCGCCTGCTTTGCTTGGTGAACGGCTGTCAACCTTAGCGATAAGGTTACTTACGTCATCAACGATTGATTTAATGTTTTCTTCACCTTCGGGTGCTTGTTCAGACTTGGTCTTGCAGTAAAGAAGCGTTTCTGAACCGAGTGCTTCAACAACGTCAACTTTAACTTCGATTGTAGGATTCTTTGAATCAGCAACCCATGCTTCTTCGTCGTGAAGGTCTTCAGGACGAACACCGAAAACGATTTCTTTATCAGTGTTAAGATATTTATCAAGATTGCAAATAAGCGCTACCTTTTCCTTAGGTAAAGCGATTTTATCCATACCGAATTCAACGTAAACTTTGCTCTTCGTTCCGGTAAGTTTGCCGGTGAAGAAGTTCATTTGAGGCGTTCCGATGAAGCCTGCAACGAATTGGTTGATAGGATAATCATAAAGATTGATAGGAGTATCAACTTGTTGCATAAAACCATCTTTCATAACTACGATTCTAGTACCCATGGTCATAGCTTCTACTTGGTCGTGAGTAACGTAAATGAAAGTAGTTGCAAGTCTATTATGCAATTTAGTGATTTCAGTTCTCATTTGTGAACGAAGTTTTGCGTCCAAGTTTGAAAGCGGTTCGTCAAGAAGGAATACTTTAGGTTCACGAACGATTGCACGGCCGAGTGCAACACGTTGACGTTGACCACCAGAAAGAGCCTTAGGCTTTCTAGAAAGGTACATTTCGATACCGAGAATTCTTGCAGCTTCCTTAACGCGTTGGTCAATTTCGGGCTTAGGCATTTTTCTAAGTTTGAGACCGAAAGCCATATTGTCATAAACGGTCATGTGCGGATAAAGAGCGTAGTTTTGGAAAACCATCGCGATATCTCTATCTTTAGGTGCACGGTTGTTTACGAGAACGCCGTCGATATAAAGTTCACCAGAAGAAATTTCTTCCAAACCAGCAATCATACGAAGAGTGGTAGACTTACCACAGCCTGAAGGTCCAACGAATACGATAAATTCCTTGTCCTCAATATCAAGGTTAAAGTCCGTAACAGCGGTAACGCCTGACGGATAAACCTTGTAGATGTTCTTAAGATTTAAACTTGACATGATTTCCCTCCGTGGTTGTTTTACAACCTTACATTTTATTTACTCTTATATTTTACTACTTTTCAGTTCTTTTAACAATGGCAATTTACATAAATAAAGTTTATTATATTGTATAATTTGCACAAATTTAATCAAGCTCGTCTAAAGACAGTTCGTATGCGGGCGCGTATTCTTTCAAAAACGCATCCACTTCTTCACGCTTTAAACTTTTCAATTCGTTCAGTATTGACGTTTTCGCTTTCTTAAATTCCGAATTTCCAGCTTTTATCTCTTCAACACATTTTAGATATGCAGAAAGTCTATCAGCACATTTTACTATTTTGTATTCTTCGCTACTTTCGTCAGGCTCTATATACTGCGAATATTCACCTTGCAAATTTTCAGGCAACATATTTATAAGTCTTTTGCAAGCGTTTTTTTCTAAATCTTTATACGCCGATTTTATTTCGGGATTGAAATATTTAATAGGGGTTGGCAAATCGCCTGTGATAACTTCTCCTACTTCGTGGTATTGTGCAAGAAGTACGACCTTTTTTTCGTCAACGCTACCGCCAAAATTTTTGTTTTTAATAAGTGCAAGCGCGTGCGCGATAACCGCAACCTGCTGACTATGTTCCATAATATTCTCTTCACGCACCGAACGCATAAGAGACCAACGCTTAATATATTTCATCCTATTTAAGAATCCAAAAAATTTATACATATTTTATTCCCCCTATAAATCTTCTTTGTTAAAATAAAATCACAACGAAATTTTGTTTTGGATAAACATTTTATCACATAATTTTGCTTGACGCAATAAAATAAAAGTGATATTATTAGGTTAATCAAATTTAAATATTCGCTATGGGTGCCGTAAGGCTGAGATTATACCATTTGAATCCGCAAGGTAATGCTTGAAGGAAATGCAAATTATATCGATTATTTCAGCGCACCCGAATAAAGGGTGCGCTTTTATTTTGGCAACGGCGATATTAAATTTAATTAAAGGAGGTTTTTATGCTAATCAATCTTTTATCAAACTCTGCAATCGACTTTTTTTTACCGATTGCTAAATGGCTTGCAATAGGCGTTCTTATTGCGTCTTTGTTGGCTTGTATCGCCGTGTTTTTAGGCAAAAAAGAATATTCAACAAAAATAATTAAATGCATTTTATTTATATTGTTTATATTCTTCGCGGTTCTAGGTATTTGTTGTTTAATAATGAAAATTATTGCCGAATACTCAGACCCCGAAATGATTTTATCCGTTCGCTATATACTTATTCCCTTAACCGTGCTTATATCTTTAATTTTAATAAGCGGTACGGTAACGGCGATTATGGTAAAACTATCACGCCCTGAAAAATCCAAAAAAACACTCAAAACTTGTTTAAGTGTTTTTGGTGCAATAGACCTTTTAGCGTTAATTGTTTGCGGGGTTTTACTCGCTGTATATTACGAACAAATAAAAAGTTATTATTCAGCAAATTCGCCCGTTCTTTACGTTTCTGCAGGTTTGCTTATAATAACCGTTTTAGCACTAGCGTTTATATTGAATAAAAACGACAAAGCGTTTGATACGCGTTGCATCGCCACCGCAGGCATATGCGTTGCAATGAGTTTTGGACTTTCGTTCATCACTCTTTGGAAAATGCCACAAGGTGGTTCGATAACTTTAGTATCGTTATTGCCAATTATGATATTTTCATATATGTACGGAACTAAAAAAGGCGTGTTAGTGTGCTTTATTTACGGAATTTTACAAGCAGTGCAAGACCCGTGGCTTATCCACCCTGCACAGTTTTTATTAGACTACCCCGTGGCGTTTACTTGTATAGGGCTTTCAGGCGCGTTTGCACAGCTTAAAGTTTTTCAAAAATTACCACAAATCGCATTTCTTCTTGGTGGTTTAATGAGCAGTTTATTAAGATTTTTATCACACCTGTTATCAGGCGTTTTCGCCTTTGCGACGTATGCAGGCGAAGTAAACCCTTGGGTTTACAGTTCTGCGTATAACAGTTTCGTTTTTATTGATATAGCGCTAGTACTTATCGTGGGAGTAATAGTTTTCTCATCAAAATCGTTCGTCAACGAACTGAATAAAAACGCAAAATAACAAACTTTAATCTCAGCCAAAAAGCGTCCGCAAACTGCGAACGCTTTTTTCTTTTTTATTTTTCAATATAAATAGCAAGTGCTAAACCGCTTTTTATTTCAATAACCACGTTTTCATCTTGTGCAACGTTGCTTATTCCCCTTGTGTCCGACGGCGTTAAAACTAAATTATCAAGCGGATAATATAAATTTTCACTTTTTATAAACTCGCAATTTCCACCGTATGGAATAAGCGACAAAACACTATCTTTCTTAACGTTTAACGTGGTTTTTTCGCTTATAAGTTTCGTACAGCCGTTTTCATCTTTTATTGTTGCCGATAGGTTTAAATCTTTTGCAATTTTAAGTAGCGCTATATTTCCTAAAATATGCTCTATCTTGCCACCATAAGCACCGTAAATCGTAATTTCATCCGCACCGTATTCTTTGGCGAGTCTAACCGCACGCTCTCCGTCAGTAAAGTTTTTTTCCACTTCTAACGAAACGATATTTTCACCTTTTGGCGTACGTCCTAAACTATCAAAATCGCCAACTACGGCAAGCACTTTTTTATTGCCTAGTTGCGCCAAAAATCTATACGCACCGTCGGCAAATATTACGTTTTCTTCTTTGACCACGCAGTCAATAGACGGCGCTTTAAGTATAATTGCAATTTGCATCAAATCTTCCTTTACCCGTTAGCGCCCAAAGCTTTGCCCAATAAGAAAATAACTATTTCCGTAATAATCGGCAACGCGATAAAGACTATAAAATAAATTTTCGTGCCTTTATTTGCCTTGTTTTTGCTAGCAACCACAAGACCTATTATTGAAAAAATAGCGTTTGCTATATAGGCGCAAGAGCCTAAAATTAAAACCACCAAAACTAAATATAATGCAAAGCCTAAACCCGCCGTATCAATTTGCCCGCTTTGGGGTGGCGGAGCGTTGAGTCCGCTTAACGCATCAATCAACCCCCACACTAAAAATGCGGTTATGCCTGCGTATAGCACGCCAACTATTATCTTCCAAACCAAAAGAAAAGTTTTTTTATTATTAACGGGTGCTTTTTTATTGTTTTGTTCTAATTCCATTTCATTTATTTTAATATCTTCCATAAAAACCTCCTTTATATATTATTGTCAAAATTATAATAACATATAAAATTATCTTTTACAATGGGTTTTTATAAATTTTAGTTTATCTTTCGCTAACCTATTTTAAGTATTGACTAGTAATATCGGCAACTATTTGACAAATTTCACCGCAAGGACGTTTTGGCTTTCCGTTTACCGAATCTTGCATTAATTCACTACAAACAATACTGCCCAACTCTTGTTTTACCTTTTCGCAAGCATCTTTAACAATCGTGTAACAAGCAAGTTTATCTTCACCATCCGATTTAAGATAACTTAAAACCATAGTCATACCCGAAACAGCACCACAAACGTATCTTTGTCTAGCAAATCCGCCACCAAAACCTATAATAAGTTTTTTAAGCGCCATTTCATCCATCCCCATTTCCTCTTTGAAAGCAAGCAAAACGGCTTGCGCACAGTTTAACCCCGATTCAAAATTTCTTTTAGCGATTTCACCTTTAGTCATAATTCACCTTCAAGTTTTTTATAAATTATATCACAAAAACAAATAAATTTACAAATAAAATTAGTTGTAAATTAAAATCTCACGCAAGTGCTTTAAAATTCAAAAAGCAATTAACACTGTTAACTGCTTCCTGAATAATATATGATAAGGGGGAAAATGATGAGCGATTTTCGTTTGCCGAGTAGGTTTCCCTTTCGACAATGATATCTTACTATATTCTAAACTAAATGTAAAGCATTTTTTACGGGTATTTTAGATTTTTTTGAAAATTTTTCACACATTTTTTCGAAATTTGTAAATTTTTGTTATAATTTTTCACTAATTGTTGATTAATAACAGTTTGTGCTAAGTTTAAAAGAATAGCCACGGCGAATATTTCGCCGTGGCTTTTTTATTAATTTAGTATTTTATTTGATTGAAGCTAAAAAGGGTTTAACCAAAATTGCAAGTGCGGATAAAATTGAGCAAATACCAGAAACGATTGCCCCCATGGCGAGTGTTAAACCTTGTTTAGGATTTGTACCTAACAATCCGCCTAATTGAGTTCCGAAATTATCTCCCGGCATACAGAACTTAACTGCGAAGAAGAATAAAATTCCCGCAACGAGTAGAGAAACTACCGCAACAAAAGTTACCTTTTTATTGCCAAGTTTAAGGAAAGTCAAAATTGCGCTAAGCGCACCTAACGAAGCGAGCAAGTAAGTTAAAAAGTTCATAAATGAAAACACAAATATTTGTTGAGCGCCTACTAATACTACGCTTTCAGTTAAACCGAAAGTTATATCCCAACCGGTATATTCAACAACTTCTTGACCAACCGTCATTTTAATTGCTGGAGCAAAAATCATTAGTACCGCCATCAATGCGAAAAGCACGGATAACGCACGCGAGATTAACCCGATTAATTTTAGTCCTTTTTGTTTATTTTTTGATTTAGTATTTTTTGCCATAACTTTAAGCCTCCTTTGAATTTATATACAGTTTACAGTATAAAAATAAACTTGTCAATATCTACAAACAAATTTTTTCACTATATATTTAACGAAAAAACACTAATTTTTGTTTCATATAAAATAAAAAACCGAGCAAAAAATGCTCGGTCAATTTTAATTCGTCATTAAATTATTCGCCTTTGAAGGGTAACAAGTCAACAACTCTTGCACGTTTGATTGCTTTTGCTAATACTCTTTGGTGTTTAGCGCAAACGCCGGTCATACGTCTGGGAAGGATTTTTCCGCCTTCGGTTACGTATTTTTTAAGGGTGTTGATATCCTTGTAATCAATGGCTTCTACCTTATTTTGACAGAAAGCGCAAACCTTTCTGCGGGGGATTCTTTTAACGAATTTTTTCCCTTCCTTAGGAGCAGCTGCAGTTTCTGCAGGCGCCTGGGTTACTACGGTATTTTCTTCCATTTTAATTCTCCTTTTAATGTAGTTTTAGAACGGTAGACGGTCGTCGTCAATCGCTTCTAATTGTGGACGCTCTCTCTTTGAAGCCATAACGGGCGCATCAAATTCGCCTTCGCCTTGTGCGCTTCTAGGAGTTAAAAATTCCACTTCGTTCGCAATTATATCGGTAACGTTTCTCTTAATGCCGTCTTTATCTTCATAAGAACGGGTTTGAAGACTACCGATAACTGCAACTTTGTTACCTTTCTTTAAATACTTGCCGCAATTTTCTGCTCTGCCACGCCAAACCGTAATGTTAAAGAAATCTGTTTCGCGATTGCCGTCACTGTTCGCGTAATCCCTTGAAACTGCGATTGAAAATCTGCATACCGCTACGCCACTTGGGGTTTCGGTAAGTTCAGGATCACGTGTTAAATTGCCGATTAAGATAACTTTGTTCATAATTTTGTTTCCTTTGTTTTAAATCTTGGTAATCAATCTTCTTATGATTCCGTCAGTAATGCCTACAACACGTTTCATTTCTTCAACGAACGGAGCGGGTGCTTCAAAAGTCATTAAAGCGTAATAACCTTCAGACTTATAGTTGATGGGGTATTGTAATTTCTTAACGCCCCAACGGTCAGTCTTTTCTACAGCACCACCGTTTTTAGCAACCAAATCTTCAAGCTTTGAAATAATCCCGTCTTTTGCCTCGTCAGAAAGAGCCGCGTCAAGGATGAAAAGCATTTCGTATTTCGTCATAATTTTTTACCTCCTGGTCTTATTCGGCTTACGGATACCCGTAAGCAAGGTTTGTTCGGGTAAATTTACCCAAGTTCCATAATTTTATCAAATATTAATATATTTGTCAATTGTTTTTTATCTCTTATCCCAAATAAGAGTTAAGCATTGCAATTATTTGATTAATTGTCAAGTTATAAAGCATAGGCTTAATTTCAATGTTTAACATTCCCGCATCCATAAGTTGACGAATTTTAGCATTTTCGATAACTTTTGAAATAAAGTTTGTTTCTCCGCTGTTGCTGTTAATTAAATCGCCAAACGTTTTATTTGAAATAAAATACTCTTCAGGTCTACCTGCATTTGCACCGCTACTGTTTATATCGCCACTGTCAAAGCAAAGCAACAACCAAATACCGTCGTTTTTATGGATATACCACGCTTCGCCACTAGCTTGAAGTTGAGCGATTTCTTCCGCGTCGTTAACGTGTACGAACGCCTTCCCTGTTAAAGTATTGCCCTGACTGTCTTTCCCCGTAGCGTTTTCTACAAACTTAAACACTAAACCCGTGTCTTGAATTGCTTCACTTTGTTTATTTGTAAAGCAATCTTCACCGAAAATTTTATAAAGTGTTATCGCGTTAAGTTTTTCGCCAATGTTGCCAAGCGTTACGCTATCATCAGTACGGAGCATTTCTAAAATCTTGTTACCTGAGTTTTCGGTCAAAGCCGTTCCGAGTTTAACTTTTGTTAAATCAAAGTTACCACCACTAAGCGCAGACGCTTTTAGAGTACTTGCGTTTTCTTGGTTTGCGGTATTATCAGACGCTTCTAACAAGATATTGTATAAATTTTTGTTGCTGTTATAATCACCCAAAACTAGTGATAAATCAATGTTATCAACTTAAATCGTTCCGCTTAAATTTGAAATCTTAATAGAATTGAAATCATCATTTTTAGTAATTTGCTTTATCATCTTTTCAAGCGTTGGGTTAATACTAGGCATTGCAGTTGCAAGCCTTACGTTTGAAATGTTAAATCTACTTAATGCGCTAATGCTTAATGCCTCAGCCTCAGTTTTAAGTTGTACGGCGTTTAATGCCGAAACGTCCACACTTGTAGTTGCTTCTAAAAGTATTTTATACAGAGCAACGTTATCTTCGTAAGGCAATACGGTGTTGAGCGTTACGCCGTCAAACGAATTCATATTCGATAAATGTTTAACGGTAATTTTATCAAAGTCGGTCTCGTTAACTAATTGACAAATCAATTCCTTTATATTATCGCCCATTCCGTTAGCAACGTCTTTAAGCAAAATGTAATCGGTGCTAAAATCTTTCATATCCCCGATAGAAATTATGCTAGTGCTTACTTCTTTGCCTGCTTGACCTTCGTGTTGCGCTTTATATTCAGCACTAGTTCTATACGAGTTGATTGCTTTACAAATTAAAGTTAGCGTTGCGTTATCAAGATATTCCCCAACCGGTATGTTATTAAAATCAAGTTGGGTGTTTGTCAAATCATCAATAGTAATAGACTCTGCAACCGATTGTATAGTAGAATCAGTAAACTCTTTGCCCATTGCGTTTAAAATTAGTTCGTAAGTATCTTTAGTCGTTGCACTATATGGCATTACCCAATACAAATAAATATCTGCACCAAATATACTGCCAAGTTCGCTTATGGTCTTATCGCCTAAAACTAAACTGAACAAATCGCCACCATTAAAGCTTGCGCCACCGAAGGCTTCTAGCATTTCTATTGCTTTAAGAGCGCCAATTCTATCTTGCATTAATTCAGCCATATCCATAAAACCAACGTAAGATAATTTTGCATAATAAAGCGCGGTTGCACTTGTTACGCCTTCTACTACACTGCCGTCATCATTAAATGCGCGCGCATATGCCGTATCGTTAAGTTTTCCACCTTCACCTACGTCCGTGTTATCAACAACGTAGTAATAAAGTTTAGGATTTGTGCCGTTTGAAATTTGAGTTTCGCTAGATTTAATAGGCATATCTAACGCTTTAACTTGTTCCCACTCGCTGAAAACTGAAAGTTTAGTAAATGCACCAAGGTCTACGTTTAATGAATCCATTGTGAACTTTGACAACAAATCTGTTGCTAAATTATCAAGGTCACTTACTTTCTTTCCAGATAAACTATCCATCAAAGTAAGCGTCAACGAATTTTCTTTTTGCAATTTATCTTTAAATGTATCTCTAAGCAACTCTCCCACATTTACTGAGTTAATTGTCTCACTAAGCATTGTTTTCAAATCTGAAAATGGTGTATCCAAAAGGTTTGCGTAGTATAAGTCTTTGCCCTCAGACGCTTCTATTCTTTCCCCGTTATCATCAAATGCCCTATCAAAGTCGCCATCAGTTACTTCATAGTAATAAAGTGCTGGGTTTAGCATATAAACGGTTTTTCCTGCAGTACTACTTTTATCAGCATCAACTTTGATATTGCCGTTTTCTAATTTACCTTCAAAAATAGCATCATCAACTTTGGTCCCCCAATTATATAAACTTATGCTTGATAATTCAGACAAGTCAATTTGTTCACTTAAAACACTTTTAATGGTGAATTTTGATTTTTCATTTGAGTTTACAATAGATTCAAGAACTTCAACATTATTTTCCGAAAGTGCTTCTATAAAATCATAAAAAAGCTGTCTATTTTTAACTTCTAATAATACAATACCGACAACTTCACCGATATCTATTCTATCAACGAACTTATCAATCATTTGGGTGATATCTAAAATAGGCACGTCTTTAAGTGCAGGGTAATAAAGTTTAGCGTTCGCTTTAGCAAGTCTTTTGCCGCTATCATCGTAAGCGCGAACGTATTTCACGGTCTGCGCAGATTCTGCCGACGCCGGTTGATTCCCGCCGTTATCTTGCTCTACGTCTTTATCTTCGCAATAGTAAAGTTTTGCAAGTGAAGTATCAACTAAAGTTCCGTTTGATTCTTCAGGCGCAGTAGTTTCTTCGTACTCGTTAAATATTGAAAGATTAGAAATGCTTTCATTTATCGAACTAAGACCTTCGGGATTAAGCGTGATGCTGTTTAATAGCCCCTCTATCATTGCTTTTCCGCCGTCTTTATCTAGATTAAATTTAACCGTGCTGAGCTTTTCTGCATTTATTGCAATATAATTACCAGCGATAGAACCCGCAATAGTTTCAACGAGTGAATTAGTTATGCCCGGAATATCGGACATACCGTATTGATTATAGTTAAGTAACACGTCTAATATGCTTTTAGACGCAATTTCTTCACTAACGTAACCTTCTTCCATGCCGCCCGTATACGTTTTGATAGGCACAACTTTAACGCCCACAAACACCGCACCTGCAACAACCGCTACGCTAGTTAATACACCGGTCAACCAAAAAATAAAATTCTTGAAAGGACGGAAGCGGTACGACCTTAAAGCTTTTTTAACTTTTTTGTCGTAAATTTTCTTCTTTACTTCTTCACGCGTCATGATAAATCCTCCTTGAATAAACAAAACTTTTCCTCGCGCACACACGCGTTGCGTCCGCGCGCACAATAAACAAGTAATTCGTCGTCATTATAGCACAATAAAATCAGTATGTCAACGATAATGATATGCGCCATTTTTATAAAAATACTTGTATTATCAGTTATATTCAAACGATACGCATTATTTTAAAATTAAAATAAATATCCACCAGCCTAGCTGGTGGTTTTTCTTTTTCGGGCAATTAGCCCTAAACTATTCTGGCTTACGCACAAGTGCGTATTTAAACGACCTGCCAGTCCTGCATATTTTACTTGCTACCCGTAAACGGGTCTTGT
>JAFVUV010000013.1 GCA_017502525.1 Clostridia bacterium | reverse complement strand
CGCCGTTATTTATCTTGTCGGCGAGAATTTGGCTTACGTTATTTTCTAAATAGTCTTTAATCGCTTGTTGCGAAGTGTTCTTTGCTACTAAATTTAATTTCATTTTTACCACCCCATTTGTTTTGCTATTTTTGGTAATTTCGAGTAAATATTATTTTCCATAATCGTTTTATGAAGTTGTCTATCTCTTGCAAAGCCGTATTTTTCGGCAAGTTCAATACCTTTTTTAGTCAGTTGCTTTAACTCGAAATAGTCATTTCCGTCGTGGTGACAACCTTTAATTTTGAAATGCCCGTTTTCGTCTGTAAAAGTTACTACGTCAAGATAATCGATTGATGAGAGCAGTTCATTAACGTCAGTTATAAATTTTCCACCGTCGAAAGTGCCGTTCCATCTTCCAACTTTGCCAGTCATTAGATAGTAACCGTTATTTATAATCTTTTTAAGTTCGTGAGTAAAGTCGTACCAACCGATACTGTTTTGTTCGGCAATTTCGTCATAAATTAAAGAATGAGGAACGTCGTTCGGCGTTCCCCATCCATATTTGTCTGAATAATTTTCAAAAAGGTATTCTTTTGTAAGTTCAAACGCTGTATCCGTATCGTCGTTTGTGTATAAAATTATTTCTTTATTTTTCATTTGTTTACCTCTTAATATCTTCTAAAATTGTTTGTGTTTCTGCTAAAACACGGGTGTATAAGTCGATTAACGCCTTATTATAGTCTGTTATATAGTGTCCGAAGTAGTAAGTTCCGTGCGTGTATCTCCAAGTAACGAATTCGCACTTTTGATTTTCGCCAAGCACGTATTCAAATTCGCCAAAACTAATTACGCGAATAATTTTATATCCAGCGTTTTGTCTTATTTCTCCCATTGTGTCACCTTCCCGTAAACGTCATCACAGTAATAAGCGTTTGAAAAATAGTTAAAAATTGCCGTACAAGTTATATCTTTATATTTAACGATATATGAGTGTGGAATAAGTTTTCCAAAAAGTTTTTGTGGAGCAAGAACTGTTATTTCGTCCATTTTTCCATCAAGGGAATGTATATGTGCTTGTATTTTAAATTCTTTCATTTGCGTAATCTCCTTAAAAATTATTATTGTAAAAATCACATAAAATAGTTCTAGGGGATAGATCTTTCAATCTATCCCAATTCATTGCAACGTAGTCGCTAAATTTGCCAAGCGGTATATCGCTTTCATCCTTTAGATAACATTCGTGAACGAGCGAAACAAAGGCAATAAGTTGATTATCTCGCATTTCGTGACAAGTTCCTATGTCGAAAATAAACGCCTCAGAGCCGTTTTCAAAGTTGTAAGTTTTGCCATCGTGAGTTACTTGAATATTCATTAGTTTGCCTCCTTATAAAAAAGTTCGACTGTAAAACCTGCTTGAGTTAAAGGCTTTACAATCGAAAAAGTTTCTTTGTAATAAGTATTAAGTTTCCATTTTACCCATAGATTTTTATAGATGTTTTCCTTTTCACCTTTCCAATCTTTAGATAAGCCAACACACACTTTTAAGTGTTGTAAGTCGTTGAAATGCCCGCCGTAATCGTAATAGCGTTTACCGTCTTTTTCGTACTCGTAAACTAATACGCATAAGCAGTTGGCTCTATAAACGTTTAACGTATATTCGTTATCGCCTTGTTTGCATTCAACAGTTCCCATTTCGTCTTCCCATTTCCAATTTACACTCATTTTAATAACCTCCTTTTAACAAAATCTTCTAATTCCACCGCAAGCGCTTTTAATACCTACAGTTCCAAATTCTGAGTACCACTCGTCGTCTTTATTCCAAACGTAAGAGTATGCGTAGAAGTTGTCTTTCTCTTTTTCAACGAGCGATTTCCATTCGTATTTAT
>JAFVUV010000012.1 GCA_017502525.1 Clostridia bacterium | reverse complement strand
CGAAAAGAGATTGAACTTGCGGTTTTTAAGGCAAGCAAACTATGAAGCAAAACGGAAGCCAAATAAAGGTTTTAGGTAGCAGGCTAAGAAAATGCAGTTTCAACCGCATTTTGCCTTTGGAAAGTGGGATACCCACCTTTCCCTTTGCCCGTCGGTCAAATAATGGAGATAAACCGCTATGAGCCAACCTGTAATTTTCGATATAGCATATACTCCCTATCGCCTTAAAAAAGGTTCGTCGCAAGCGGATATTGACAAGCACGCAAAAGACCGCGCTTTCTTCGATATGTCAGGTCAAGATAACAATATCTACAAGTATATGACGGCTGAGGGCAAAATTATGGGCGAAGAAACTCAAAAGTTTACGATGCTTGAATATTTGCAAAAAAGCACAGGCGTATTCAACCAAAACGGCTTACTTTCAAAGCAAGAAGTCAAAGAAATGAAAAAACGCGCGCAAACGGGCGAAAAGAATATTTGGCACGGGTTTATCTCGTTCAATAAAGAGAACTCCGAGAAGATAGACACGCCTGAAAAATGTATTGACCTTATTAAGAAAACGTTCAATGAATTTTACAAAGACGCAGGCTTTGACAAGGACAATATCGACCTTATGTGTGCGCTTCATTTAGACAAGCCCGATCACCTACATATCCACTACGTTTTTTGGGAACGAGCACCGAAAATTAAGAACAAGCGTGCCGCTGGTTATAAGTATAGAGCCAAAGGAAAAATTTCTAAAGATTCCATACTAAAAATGACCGAGCGATTAAATGCTTACACCATTAACGACGAACTCGACAAAAAACGAGATGAAGTTATTCAAAGTTTTTCAAAATCGGTAGCGTTTGAAAAGGCTCACTTTAAGGATTTAGCCGCAAAAACGTTAAAGGAACTTGCAAAAGAATTACCTAAGGACAAGCCTTGGTTCTACGCATCAAAAGAGATGGCACCGTTTAGAGAAAAAATTGATAAGGCGGTAGATTTTTTGCTCTCTTGCGACAATAATGCGTACGCCGCACATAAAAGTTTCGTAAAAGAAATGGACAAGAAAGAAGAAGCCTTAAAAGGCATTATGGGCAAGTATTATGCTAATCAAGTTAAAGAAGAAATGCAAACTGCGGACTTGTTTCCTAATCACACGGATTTACACGGCGTAGGCACAATTCACACGATAGAAAAACTACGTTGGGATTATAGGCGTAGGCTTGGTAATATCGTGCTTAAAAAGGCAAAATATATCCAAGACAACACTTATACCTACGACAAAAAATTCAAGCGTAAAACCAACGATAAGTTTCTTAAACGAAATATCGCTATTTCTAATAAGAAAATCAAAGGTTATATGCAGGGACTATTCTCTGCTGTGGCTAAAATGTTTATGCCCGAAACAAACAACTACCGTAACCGTTTGCAAGAAATTGAAGAAGAAATGATTGCTAAGCGCAAGGAAGAAGAACAACTCATATCTTCCCCACAGCCACAGCAAAACGAAAAGTATAACCGCTACAAATTCGGTAAAGGAGATTAAAATGAAAGTTTTTTAGAAGAAAATTCAAAAAAGTTATAAAAACAGCTTGACTTCTTTTATAAAAAGTGATATTCGTATTAATACGATAGTACACTACGGTTAAGGAGAAGATTGAAATGGAAGGTTTAACGCTTGAAGAAGTAATCGAAT
>JAFVUV010000011.1 GCA_017502525.1 Clostridia bacterium | reverse complement strand
TATTATTTTTGTAAACTATTTTTATATTATTTTTTTAAATTTTTTTAATTTTTAATTATTGGGTATACAATCAAATAAAAAAACGACTGTTTTTTGCTATAAATCAGTCGTTTTCTGCCTTTTTTAGTGTTTTATTGACGTTTATAAAAGGGTTTGTTTAAGCTTCTTCTAGCAACATTTTATCAGCAACGAGTGCGATAAACTCGCCGTTAGTCGGCTTTTCCGCACCGACGTACGCGCGCACGCCTAAAATATTGTTTATCGTCTCTATTCTTCCCCTATTCCAAGCGACTTCAATGGCGTGGCGAATAGCACGCTCAACTTTGCTTGCAGTTGTGTTATACTTTTCGCCTATGGACGGATAAAGTCTTTTAGTAATGTTGTTGATAATTTCCGGGTCTTCAACAGCCATTTTAACGCCTTCACGCAAAAAGTTGTATCCTTTTATATGCGCGGGTATACCAACGTTAATAAAGATTTTGCTAATTTTCTCTTCCAAAGAAATTCTATGAAAATAACTCGTCGGATTAGGCTTAAAATTGTCTTTACCATTAGCAAACGCTTTCATAATTCCTATTAATGCAGGAAAATTACACGGTTTAGCCATAAAATACTTTGCACCAGCCGAAATAACTTTTGTAACCACTTCGTCGCTAGTCATTGCGCTAAGCACTATTATTTTAGTGTTTAGTTCCATCTCTTTAATCCTTGTAATAACCGACATACCGTCGTAACCGGCAAGGACTAAACCCGTAATTAAAAAATCAGGTTTCTTTTCAGCGATAACGGAGATAGCGGAAATACCGTCCGTTGCACACCCCACCACTTCAAAATTTTCTTCGTTTACAAATTTTATCGAAAGTTCGTCGTTAAGTTCTTTGGTGTCTTGCAACAAAAATACGGTTTGCTTATTCATAAATTCTCCTTTTTTAATTCCCTTTTGCTTTTGGGAATTTTTACTTTCGATTTTATTTTACAACATTAAACATAATAAAGCAAATGATTTAATATAATTTTGTAAAATATTTGTCGAATTTTGTACAATATTAAAATTTGTCAGTTGTTTGCTTGCTTTTTGTTTGTTTATAAAGGTAAAATTTTGTAGTTTATTGTTGATAAGTTAAAATTTTTGTACAAAAATAAAGCGGGTTGCATTTGCAACCCGCTTACTTAAAATTTCGCGTTATTATTCTTCAGTTTCAAACAATTCTTTTGCCGTTTGGAAAAGATGCTTAAAGTTATTATTAATGAGCCCTTTAATATTGTTGAATTCTTTAGATGCTTCAAAAGCAGTAAGTTCATCTTTTACTTGGTTATAAATCGCCCTAAGTTCAGCATCTTTCGTTTGGTCTTCTGCACCTGATTGTTTGTGTTCCCACACACCGTCCAACTTGTTGTAGATGCTTGCTTTTTCCACTGCCTTTTCATATTTTTTCAAAGTTTCAAGCACGCTTGATTCAACTTTAGCCTTTATTTCAGCAGATAACGTTTCGTATTCAGCGCACACGTCTTTAAGAGCGCTCCATACTAAAGAACCGTTTTCTAAAACGTATTCTCCGTCATCATTGGTATCAAATACGATTGCGCCACCTTCAAGTTTGCTAGAAAGGTTGTTTACTTTTGCGCTAAACATACTTGCGCCGTCTTCAGCGGAAATTTTGCCAAGGAATTGCGATTCGCTGTCGTTTACCTTTGTGTCTTTGATACCGTCTTCGTCAGTATCTTTTTCTACCACGTTGATTTCAACGTATTTAACGTAATTTAAACCGTATGCAGAACTATCCGCATAGAACAAATAGTCTTTATTAGCAAGCGTTACGATTGCAGGTGCATACCAAGTGTTAGCAACTGAATTTTCCGTAATAACGATTTCTTCAGCATCAACGTCGTTTAACTCAATCGCGCAAATTTTGTTATCGCTGTTGAGATAATAAATATATCCGTCCTTTTCAAAAAGTAAAGAGCTGATAGTTTCACACTTAGCAACTAATTCTTTGTTAACGCTATCCTTTTCAATACTGTCAAAGTAAACTTTTCCTTCAGTTAAAGTATAAACGTTGTTGCCGACCAAAACGTTTGTATTGTTCAAATAATCCGCGTTAACTTCTATGCCTTTTACAAGCGTTTCACCTAATTGATAACTATAAGTTTTGGTCAAAGTGTTTTTGGTTTCACTAACAAACACGGTTTCGGTCTTTTTGTCAACAAACTTAATTTCATAAGACGTTCCACTTTCTCTACCGTCGAACAAGAGTTCAGCTTCTTTTCCAGCTTCAAACAAGTAAACTTTATTGTAAGTAGCCGTTTCACGAGAAGTTTCATTTTCTTCAAGTTTTTCTTCGTTGTAGATTTCGGTATAAACGGTTACCGTATAAATCACTTTGTCCCCAACGAATTTGTATGCGCCAAGACTTTCTCCATATTCACCATTTACGGGGTCAGCTTCAACTTTAGCATCAGTTTTGATGATTTGTTTAACTTCTTTGGTAGAAGTATTAACGCTAACGATTGCAGAATCATCCGTATCGTAATAAACGATATAAACTACTCCGTCACTTTCAACGAATCTATAATCAGTTGAGTGTGAACCAACGGTATAAAGCGCTTCCGTAGTTGCCTTTCCATCAAGCGAACTGCGAGTAAACACCATGTCCGAAGTTGCGATTGCGCCCGAAGAGGTTTTATCCGTGCTAGGCGTTCCATAATAAACGTAACCGCCAAAAATAAACAAACCTTGTTCGTAATTTTTCGACGTGAAAAGTTTTGGAACGACTACTTCGGTTTTAGAAGTAAGGTCGCCTTTACTTACAGCCATAAGCGCGCCCTTAACAGGAACGCCGAAAGCGTTGTCGTCAGTAGTAGTAGCAACGCCGTTCAAGTAATAGATATAATTTTCGGTTTCAGCAATGAAACCTGCCCTAGCATAATCTGCGCCATCCGTTGCACCGGGGTCGTTAAGTGAAGACGCCGTCCAACCTGCGCCACCGCAAGCAACGAGCGTTAAACACAAAAAACACGCACAAATCACGCCACATAAAATTCTTAAAAAGTTCTTTCTCATAAAAACTCCAACACTTATGGTAAACATTTCAGAGTTTACCGAATATAAATAGTTATACAGTTATATATTATAAACTACTATAATGATTTTTGCAATAATTTTTAGGGTTTTTTTCGTTGTTTTTATTTTTAGACGGGGGATAAAATGGATAAATTTGGCGTTTTCAAGCTTTTAAATTCTTTTTTCAACTTTTACGAGCAAAATAAAGGTAATTTTGCTCACAACCCCACGCAAGATAAAAGCGCGGAACAAAATCCGCTAAGCGACGTTTTGTCTATGATTTCTAACAAAAATCAACAAAACAAAAACAATCAACCGCAACCAAAAAAGCCCGAAAAGACTTATGCCCCCTTGCAAAGTTCTATGCTTTCAACAATGAATTCGCACGACGAATTTATCAAAAGAGTTAAAGAAAAAAACAGTGCACTCCAAAAATAATCGACAAGAAAAAAATAAAAAGCAAGGAAAATTCCTTGCTTTTCGTTTTGAATTGAGTTCGCTTTCCGCAAATTATCTCTTTGAGAATTGGGGAGCACGACGAGCTGCTTTCAAGCCGTATTTCTTTCTTTCCTTCATTCTTGAATCACGAGTTAAGAAACCTGCTTTCTTAAGTGCCGCTCTAGTTTCGGGTTCTGCTTGTAAAAGCGCACGAGCAATACCGTGACGGATTGCACCTGCTTGACCGGTGAAACCACCACCGCAAACATTAACTGCAACGTCGTATTTAGCAGACGCTTCTACTAAAGCTAAAGGTTGACGAACAATGAACTTTAAGGTGTCGAGACCAAAGTATTCGTCAAGACTCTTGTTGTTAATGGTGATAGTACCGTCACCAGCGGGAATTAAACGAACGCGAGCGATTGCTTTTTTTCTTCTGCCCGTGCCCCAATATTGAACTTTCTTTTTAGATGTAGCTTTTGCCATAATTCCACCTCATTAAATAAGTTTAAGCACTTCGGGCTTTTGAGCCTGATGGTTGTGTTCAGCGCCTCTATAAACTTTGAGTTTAGTAATCATTTGACGGCCTAAACTGTTCTTGGGAAGCATACCTTTAACTGCTTCGTAAACAGCAAGGTCAGCTTTGTTTGCCATAAGGGTTTTATATTGGATGGATTTAAGACCACCGATATGACCCGTGTGATATCTGTAATATTTCTTTTCGAGCTTCTTACCGGTTAAAACTGCTTTGTCGCAATTAACAACGATAACGAAGTCACCCGTATCAACGTTGGGGGTAAAAGTGGGTTTATTTTTACCACGAAGGATTGCTGCAACTTTGCTAGCGAGTCTACCAAGAACTACGCCTTCAGCATCCACAACGTACCACTTTCTTTCAACGTTATCGGCGTGTGCCATATAAGTTTTCATAGTGATTTCTCCTTAGATAATATAATTATGTTAAAGAAATTGCCGTCCGCCCGTACACGATTTCGAGCGAATCAGGAGGGCTAATCCCGAAAAGAAAACGGACTTTCCTTTATAAACGCCTAATAATATTAAAATATTTTGCAATTTAAGTCAAGCATTTTTACGCAGTTTTGTCGGTTTTTTCTTAATTTCGAACGCTTTTTTTAATAAAAAATAAAAGCAACACTATATCTTGTGTCGCTTTTTAATTTTGCCACTAATTTATTATCAATATTCCACTTTTACAAGGCAAAGCCCTTTTGCAGGAAGTGTTTTTCCACAAAGCGTTCTATCCCCCGTTTCAAGCATAGTTTTGATTATAGTTTTATCGGCTTGTTCTCTTTCAAATCTTAACAAAGTTCCGACTAAAGTTCTAACCATATTGTATAAAAAGCCGTTGCCCGTTACGAAAAACTTAAGTTCATTTTCTTTTTGCTCTATCTCTATAGAATAAATGGTGCGAATCGTCGTTTTTGCTCCACCACCGCTTGCGTTAAAGCATTTAAAATCGTGCTCGCCAACGAATCCTTTACAAAGTGTTAAAAGATTATCGACCTTCGGCGTGTAATCTAACCTTGTAGAATACCTATCCTTTAACGGCAAATCGGTTTCGCTCAAATAAAACGAATAGCAATAAGTTTTTTTCTTTGCGCTTTTTCTGGCGTTAAAATTATCGTCTATCAATTCGCTTTTGATTACTTTTATATCGGCTGGAAGTTTGGTGTTTATCGCCTTATAAAACTTTTCGGGCGGGATTGAACTATCCGTGTCAAAGTGCGCCACTTGTCCTAACGCGTGTACTCCCGCATCCGTTCTACCGCTACCGGTTACTTTTATATTCTTCTCACCCGTAACGCTTTCAATCGCGCTCTCTAAAACGCCTTCAATAGAAGTACCGTTAGGCTGAACTTGCCAACCGCAATAATTAGTGCCGTCGTAAGTTAAGGTAAGTTTAATTCTCATAATAAAACCACCACGGCTAAAAAGCCCGTAACGTTAAGAGCGACCACCCCGCATATCAATCCTGCGATTGCAACGGTTGCTACTAAATCGCGCCACGTTAAGCGCATTTTTTTATATTTAGTACGCACTTTACTGCCCGAATAACATCTTGAATCCATAGCGTCCGCAAGTTCGTCTGCTCGACGGAAAGAACTTATAAGCAACGGTATAAGCACGGGCATTAACGCCTTTACACGCTTTAAAATATTACCGCTATCAAAGTCTGCGCCCCTTGCTTTTTGCGCTTTGATAATTCTATCCGTTTCATCAAGCAACGTGGGAATAAATCTAAGTGCGATACTCATAATCAAAGCAAACTCGTGCACGGGAAATTTTATAAATTTTAACGGATACATTAAACTTTCAATACCGTCGGCAATTTCGACGGGCGAAGTTGTGAGCGTCAATAAACTTGCGCCCAAAACTATAAGCGAAATTCTCGCCACCAAAAACCCTGCGTTAAGCAGTCCAACGTCGGTAATAGTGATAAAACTCCACTTTACCAAAACGTTACCACTTGCGTTGAAAAATATTTGTAAAATCGCGGATAAAACGATAAAGAACATTATACCTTTTATACTTTTAAGCACTTTACCGAACGGAACTCTTGCGCACAAAGTGGCAATTAACACGAAAAGCAAGCAAGCGCCGAACCCTAAGAACTGAAAAGCGACGCCTTGCGCCGTGGTTACCGATTGCACCAAAAAAACCGCGACTATATAAGCAATAACCGCTAAAATTTTTACGCGTGCATCCATATTGTGCACGAACGACTTCGCGGGATAATATTGACCGAAAGAAACGTCTTTCATTACTCGTTACCTCCGCAAAGTTTATTCATAATTTCATTGACAAATCCGTCCACGGTTAAGTCGCTATCAATATCTACGCCCACTTCTTTTAAGCGCGCCGTTAAATACGCGGTAACGGGAAAACCCAACCCTAAACTATTAGTCGTTTCAAGGTCGGAAAAAATCTCTTTGGGCGTGCCTTCGCACACCACTTTTCCTTGCGAAAACACAACTGCGCGCGTGCAGTTTTCAGCGACTGCGTCCATATCGTGCGAAACGATTATAACCGTTTTTACGAACGATTTGTGCAACTTATGAAGTAGCGCAAAAAACTCTCTTTTGCCAACGGGGTCAAGCCCGGCAACAGGTTCGTCAAGCACCAAAACTTCAGGTTTCGTTACGATAACACCGGCTATCGCCACCCTGCGTTTTTGCCCACCGGACAATTCAAAAGGCGATTTGTCTTTAACTTTTTGATAGTCAAGACCGACCATCTCCAACGCTTCTTTAACCAAAATTTCAGTTTCTTCAGCGTTTTTTTCGGGCATAAAATTCTTTATACCGAAAGCAACGTCGTCAAACACGGTATCACCGAAAAGTTGTTGTTCGGGATATTGAAAAACCATGCCGAGCTTAGAACGAAGCGATTTAAAATCGCACTTTTTATCACTTAAATCGTACTCGCCTATTTTAATTGAACCCGAGTCTTTTCCCACCTTAATCAAGCCGTTTAAATGTTGAACGAAAGTGGTTTTTCCACTGCCCGTTTGACCGATTATACCGAAAAATTCGCCTTCTTCAATGGTGAGTGAAACGTTATCTAAAGCACGGACGGATAGCGCCTTTGCGCCTTGTCCGTAAACGAAACTTAAATTCTTTACTTCAACGCGCATAATGCCTCCGCGAGTTCAGTTTGGTCCAAAATATCCGACTTTAAACTAACCCCTTTTTGTTTTAATTTTTCAGCAATATACGCAGAAAAGGGAAGTTCTAAACCGTACCCTTTTATCACGTCTTTTTGAGCAAAAATTTCTCTGGGCGTACCCGACAGAGCAATTTCGCCGTCATTGATTACTATAACCCTATCAGCGTCGATAACTTCTTCCATATAGTGAGTTATCGCAATCACTGTAACTTTCTGTTCTTTATTAAGTTTATTAACCACGTCTAAAACTTCTTTTCTACCCTTAGGGTCAAGCATAGCGGTCGATTCGTCAAGCACTAAAATTTTAGGTTTTAAAGCAAGTACGCCTGCAATTGCAATCCTTTGTTTTTGACCGCCCGAAAGTCTAGTGGGCGTTGCGTGGCGAAATTTTTCCATACCCACGGCAGAAAGCGCAAAATTAATTCTTTCGCCAATTTCTTTTCTCGGCACGCCTAAATTTTCAGGGCCGAAAGCCACGTCGTCTTCAACGATGGACGCAACTAATTGATTGTCGGGGTTTTGAAAAACTACGCCCACGCGTTTTCTAATTTCAAATTCTGACTTTTTATCGTGCACGGAAAAACCGTCCACGATAACTTCACCTTCGTCCGGCTTTTGCAAGCCGTTGAAAAGTTTAGCAAGCGTGGACTTGCCACTGCCGTTATGACCGATAACGGCAATATATTCGCCCTCCTCTACCGAAAGGCAAACGTTTTTTATAACTTTATTCAGTTTGTCGTAAGAAAAACTTACGTTTTGAACTTCAAGTAAAGCCATAATTCTTCCCCAAATTACAATCTAAAGAAAATTATATCAAAATTTACGGTATTTTACAAGCAAACTAAAGAACAATTCACGCACGCACGTATTTTAAATTTAAAAATATTTAAAATATTTAAAAAATTTTTGTTTTGCGTTGACTATTTAAAGTTTTGATTGTATAATACATTTTGGTAAATTTATTTACAGTAATATTCATTACGGAGGATTTTATATATGAAAAAATTGACAATCGACGGCAATACCGCCGCCAGTCACGTTGCCTACGCCTTCAGTGAAGTTGCGGCTATCTATCCGATAACCCCTTCTTCTCCTATGGCTGAAGTTGCTGACGAATGGTCGGCATCAGGCAGAGTAAACATGTTTGGTCAACAACTCCGCCTTGCAGAAATGCAATCGGAAGCAGGTGCTGCAGGTGCCGTTCACGGTTCACTTACCGCAGGCGCACTTACCACTACTTACACCGCTAGCCAAGGCTTGCTTTTGATGATTCCGAATATGTACAAAATCGCGGGCGAGCTTCTCCCCACGGTTTTCCACGTTAGTGCTCGTGCACTCGCTGCACACTCACTTAACATTTTCGGCGACCACGCAGACGTTATGGCTTGCCGTCAAACGGGATTTGCTATGCTCGCAAGTAACTCTGTTCAAGAAGTTATGGACTTAGCACTCGTTGCACACCTTTCAACCTTAAAATCAAAAGTTCCTTTCCTTCACTTCTTCGACGGTTTTAGAACCAGCCACGAAGTAAGCAAAATCGACGTTATCGATTACGACGAAATGAAAGAACTCGTTGATATGAAAGATATTGAAGATTTCCGCGCACGCGCACTCAACCCTGAACATCCCGTTCAAAAAGGTACTGCGCAAAACAGCGATATTTACTTCCAAAACAGAGAAACTGCTAACAAGTATTATCTCGCTACGCCGGCTATCGTTCAAGAAATGATGGATAAAGTTTCTGCTCTTACCGGTAGAAGTTATCATCTCTTCGATTACGTTGGTGCTCCCGACGCTGAAAATATCGTTGTTCTTATGGGTAGCGGTGCTGACGCTGTTGAAGAAACCATCAACAAAATGAACGCTGAAGGCAAAAAAGTTGGTATGCTTAAAGTTAGACTTTATCGTCCTTTCGCTATCGATAGTTTTGTTGACGCACTTCCCAAAACCGTTAAAAAGATTGCCGTTCTTGACAGAACTAAAGAAGCAGGCTCTCTCGGTGAACCTTTATATCTTGACGTTTGCTCTGCTCTTCTTGAAAAGGGTATGTCTGATATTAAAGTTGTTGGCGGTAGATACGGTTTAGGTAGCAAGGAATTCAATCCTTCTATGATTTATTCGGTTTACAAGAACCTCGAACAAGACCAACCCAAAAACCACTTCACCGTTGGTATTTTCGACGACTTGACCAACACTTCACTCGACTTCTCGGAAAAATACGACGCTGCACCTGCAGGTACGATTTCTTGTAAGTTCTGGGGTCTTGGCTCTGACGGTACGGTTGGCGCAAACAAAAACTCAATTAAGATTATCGGCGACCACACCGACAAGTACGTTCAAGGTTACTTCTTCTACGACTCTAAAAAATCAGGCGGTATCACCGTTTCTCACCTCCGCTTCGGCGATACACCTATTCAATCGGCTTATCTTATCGACGCAGCTGACTTCGTTCAATGCTCTAACCCGTCGTACATTACCCGTTACAATATGACGGGCGATATTAAAGAAAACGGTACTTTCCTTTTCAATACTTCTGCTAAAAACGCAAGCGAACTTGAAGAAGTTCTTCCCGCTTTCGTTAAGAGAGATATTGCAAACAAAAACATCAACCTTTACGTTATAGACGCTATTAAGATTGCTTCTGAACTCGGTCTCCGTGGCAGAACAAACACTATTTTACAATCTGCGTTCTTTAAGGTTGCTAACATTATCCCCTACGAACAAGCAGTTGACTATATGAAGAAGATGGCTTATAAGTCGTTCGCTAAGAAAGGCGACGCAGTAGTTCAAATGAACTATAACGCTATCGACTCTGCCGCTGCAAACCTTGTTAAAATCGAAGTTCCCGAAAGCTGGAAAACTGCTGAAACGGGCGCTCCTATGGCTGCAGTTGCTGATAACAAATACTTCAAAGATATCGTACATCCTATTCTCGTTCTTGAAGGCGATAAACTTCCGTCTTCTGCATTTAATGCGGACGGTTCAGTTCCCACGGGTACGACTAAGTACGAAAAACGTGGCGTTGCCGTAAATGTTCCTAAGTGGGATGCTCAAAAATGTATTCAATGTAACCAATGTGCTTTCGTGTGTCCGCACGCTTGTATTAGACCTGCAATTATCGCTGAAGGCGCTGACAAGCCCGCAAGTTTTGAAACCAAAGCAATGACCGGTAACAAGGGCTTTGAATTCAGAATTCAAGTTTCTCCGCTCGATTGTATGGGTTGTGGCGTTTGTGCAGACATTTGTCCTTCTAAAGAAAAGGCACTCACTATGGTTCCGTTTGGTAGCATAGTTAACGAAGAAACCGTAAACTACGAATTTAGCGAACAACTTCCCGAAGTTAACGTTTCTGCTTGCCCCGGTTGCAAACCCACTACCGTTAAAGGTAGCCAATTCAACAAACCGTTGTTTGAATTCTCAGGCGCTTGCGCAGGCTGTGGTGAAACACCTTACGTTAAACTCGTAACACAACTTTTCGGCGATAGAATGATTGTTGCAAACGCAACTGGTTGTTCATCAATTTACGGTGGTTCTGCCCCCACTTGTCCTTACACCACTAATAAACAAGGAAAAGGACCTGCTTGGGCAAACAGCTTGTTTGAAGATAACGCTGAATTCGGTTACGGTATGAACCTTGCTATGAAAGCTCGTCGTGCTAAAATCGAAGAAGATATGCGCGCTACTTTCGATAGCGTAAACGAAAAGACCAACGCTGCTTTCTCTGCTTGGCTTGCTGATAAAGAAGATGCTGAAAAATCTAAAGTTGCTGCTGAAATGGTTAAGAGCGCGCTCGAAACCGAAACGGCTGAAGGACTTGATTATATTAAGGGTAACCTTGACTGCTTAGTTAAACCTTCAATCTGGATTTTCGGTGGTGACGGTTGGGCTTACGATATCGGTTACGGCGGATTAGACCACGTTCTTGCTAGCGGTGAAAACGTTAACGTTCTCGTTCTCGATACCGAAGTTTACTCAAATACTGGTGGACAAGCAAGTAAATCAACTCCTACCGGCTCAGTTGCTAAATTTGCCGCTGCAGGTAAGAGAGTTAAGAAGAAAGACCTTGGTATGATGGCAATGAGCTACGGTTACGTTTACGTTGCACAATGCTCAATGGGTTCAAATAAGCAACAACTTATGAACGCCCTTGTTGAAGCAGAAAAATACGACGGACCTTCACTTATCATCTGCTACGCACCTTGTATCAACCACGGTATCAATATGACCAAATCTCAAGACGAAGAGAAAAAGGCAGTTGATTGCGGTTACTGGCAACTCTTCCGTTACAACCCCGAACTTATTGACGAAGGAAAGAATCCGTTCTCACTCGACAGTAAAGAACCGGTTGCAGATTATAAGTCGTTCTTGCTTGGCGAAACCAGATACGCTTCACTTATGAAAGCGCGTCCTGAACTTGCACAACAACTCTTTGAAAAGACTGAAAAAGATAGCAAAGTAAGACTTGAAACTTATAAAAATCTTGCTAAAAAAGACTAATTTAGTTTAAGCAATAAAACGCCAAGGCGATTTCGCCTTGGCGTTTTTATTTATTATATAATAATGTACGCGCGCGCACGCGTTAGATAAGGTTTTTATTTCCTTCTACCTATTAAATAATCAACTGAGCAATCAAAATATTTGGATAATTCAACTAGGCTGTGCATAGATGGTTGCGCTTTATTGCTCAACCACTTGTAAAGAACAGAACCTGATAAATTTAAATCTCTTTTAAGTTTTTCTTGTGAAATACTTTTTTCTTTAAGCATTTCCCTTAACCTTAAAGAAAATGGCTGTGGGTTGTAAAGTTTTTCTTCAGTATGAATTTCATCTTTACCCAAAAGATAATCGGCAGAACAATCAAAAAATAACATTATCTTAATAAAACTATTATAATTAGGGCTATGCTTGCCTGAATAAATACCCGATATAGTCGTGTGTATAATCCCCGTTTTTCTAGAAAGTTCTATTTTACTTAAACTCTCATCTTTCATTAGTTCTTGTAGCCTTTCGACAAAATTTAACATATTACACCAAATTAAAACAACCTTTTTACTTTAATCTACTCTCTTTTTCGTCAAAAATGTGGTTTTGTCAAAATAGAGAGTGGTATAATAGTTTATGAAAAAATAAAAATTTTATTGGAGGTAACAAATGAAAATTCAAAAAGACTTACTTTTGGAAGAAATTTCTATTTTAATTAAAGACTTTTTTAATTTGAAAAAACTAACGTCTTCCACTTCAAAAATTGAATTGGTTTTTGAAAATGGACAAAATTTTGAAATTGAAATAAAAGAAAAGTAATTAAAACGGCTACTTACCTAATTAGACAAGTAGCCGTTTTTCATAAAAATATTTTTTATAAATTTTAAAAAAGTACGTTAAAACGCTTTACTTCTTTAGCGTAATAAAGTATAATACTTATGCTTTAACACTTTATTATGATAAAGTAAATAAAATTTTAATAGGAGATACTTTTATGAAAAAAATTGTTACACTTATGCTTACGCTTCTTTTAGCGTTCTCGGCTTGCTTTGGTCTTACCGCTTGTTCTAAAAGTTCTGATATCGGTGTTGGCGACGGTAAATTAGTTATCGGCTACACTATTTATCCACCTATGAACTACTTTGATGAAACTGATAATTCTTTTGTTGGTTTTGATACTGAACTTGCTATTAAGGTTTGTGAATTATTAAACGTTCAATACGAATTTAAAGAAATCGTTTGGAAAAACAAAGTTATGTCGCTTAACTCTAAAGAAATTGACGTTGTTTGGAACGGTATGACTATTACTGAAGAACTTTCACAAGCTATGTCTATCACTAATCCTTACTTAGAAAATAAACAAGTTATCGTTTGTAAAGTTGCCGATGCTGAAAAATTCAGCGCGTCTGCTACCAAAAAAGGTCTTGATGCAACCGGTCTTGAGGTTTTAGTTGAAACGGGTTCTGCTGGTGATTCTACCGTTAAAGGTTTAGGCATTACTCCTACCGGTGTTTCTGCTCAAAAAGACACGCTTCTTGAAGTTAAGAGTGGTTCTAACAAGGTTGCTGTTATCGATAAACTTATGGCAGACGTTTTAGTTGGCGAAGGCTCAGCTAACCCTGACCTTACTTACGTTGACGTTGATTTTGAAGTAGAATACTTCGGAATCGGTTGCAGAGCACAAGATACCGCTACCACTTTCGCTATCGAAAAAGCTATTGATATTCTTAAAGCAAACGGCACTTTCGATACTCTACTTGCTAAATACTTCGGTTAATCAATAATTTAAGGAATTTTTATGGATTTTATAACCATTACGTTAAAACTTTTGCAAGGTTTTTTAACGACTTGCGAAATATTTGCGCTTACATTAGTCTCGGCTTTACCGCTGGGACTTTTGATTGCGTTCGGCTCTATGAGTAAATTTAAGCCACTTAAAATCTTCGTGCGCTGTATCGTTTGGATTATTAGGGGAACTCCGTTAATGTTACAAGTAATAATTATTTATTACGTTCCGGGTTTATTATTTCACCTACCCTTATTACCAAGATTTATTGCCGTGCTTGTGGCTTTTAGTATCAATTACGCTTGCTATTTTTCGGAAATTTACCGTTCGGGTATTGAAGCTATTCCTAAAGGTCAATACGAAGCAGGTAAAGTTTTAGGTATGACCAAAACTCAAATATTCTTTAAGATTATTATTTTACAGGTCATAAAAAACATAATTCCACCTATGAGTAACGAAATTATAACCTTAGTTAAAGACACTTCTTTAGCAAGGGTTATTATGGTAGCAGAAATACTCAAATATGCAGAAGATTTTACTGCTTACGGACTTATTTGGCCACTATTCTATACTGGTATTTTTTATCTTTTGTTCGTTGGCATTCTTACTCTCGTTTTCGGTTGGCTTGAGAAAAAACTTTCTTACTACAAGGTATAATTTATGTCGTATTTAAAAATTGAAAATTTTAATAAATCTTTCGGTAATACTCAAGTTCTTAAAGGTATTGATATCGACCTTAATCAAGGTGAAGTGGTTTCTATTATCGGCTCTTCCGGGTCGGGTAAAACCACGCTTTTGCGTTGCATAAATTTTTTAGAAACGCCTTCCGACGGTAAAATGACGCTTGACGGTCAGGTCTTATATGATAGCAAAATTGAAGTAAAAGACAACGAAAAAGTTTTGCGCGAAAAAAGGCTTAATTTTGGACTTGTTTTTCAATCTTTTAATCTTTTTCCGCAATACAACGTTTTACAAAACATCACTATTGCCCCGTTGCTTTTATTAAAAGACGACGTTAAAAATTATAAAAAACAACTTAAAGAACAAGCAAAAACTGATGCAAGTTTGACTCGTGCTGAAATAAAGAAAAAGATTTTAGAGTTTAAGGAGAACGGCAAAAAATCAATAAACGAAGAAGCTGTTTCTTTGCTTAAAAAAATCGATTTATCAGAAAAAATTAACGCTTATCCTTGTGAACTTTCAGGTGGACAATGTCAACGCGTTGCTATCGCACGCGCTCTTGCATTAAAACCCAAAATTTTGTGTTTTGACGAGCCGACTTCTGCCCTTGACCCAGAACTCACCGGCGAAGTATTAAAGGTTATCCGCTCGTTAAAAGAAGATAATAGAACTATGATTATAGTAACGCACGAAATGGGTTTTGCTAAAAACGTTTCTGATAAAATTATCTTTATGGCAGACGGTGTTGTTGAAGAACAAGGCACACCTAAAGAAGTTATGGAAAATCCAAAGTCTGAAAAACTTATCCACTTTTTGTCTAACGTTTCTGAAAAGGACGGTGAATAAATATGAGTGAAGATATTAAAAATTCTTACGGCGAATTATTCAGCGCAATCTTAAACCTAAAAACTGAACAAGATTGTGAAATTTTTTTCAAAGACCTTTGCACTATTAAAGAACTTGATTCAATGGCGCAACGCGTTAAGGCTGCAAAACTTTTAATAGACGGTGAAACTTACGAAAAAATCATTTCTAAAACAGATATTTCGTCAGCAACGCTATCAAGAATTTCACGATGTGTTAAATACGGTGAAGGTTATAAAAAATTCCTATAATATTACGTAAAAATATAAAACGCTTTGGAAAATTAACCAAAGCGTTTTTTTTGTGGCTTTATTTAAATAATATTATCGGAACTTGTTTTTTTCTTGCGTATCTTACCGTGTTTGCCGTTCCACCGTAATCTCTTTTTAAATAGGCTACTAATGCAAAAGCGTTGTTTACCATATATTCGTTTCGTTTTTGCATACATCTAGGCGTATACTCTTCCGATAATATTTTTTTATCGTCGGCAACCGATAACATCCTGTAATATTCTTTCTTTTGCTCTAAACTAAATCTATTAGGTTGAGTTAAACAAGGTATACAAGCTATAATTTTTATATCTTTATCTTTTCTTATTTCTTCTAAAATTTGAAAACAAACGGTATCAAACCCAACTGCCATACCTACTAAAAAAGTGTCAAACCCTTTTTCAACTATTTCCAAAAATAAGTTTTTTAATTTTTCTCTATCGAAATCTTTATAAATATCTCTATGTCCGGTAACGGCAATCGTGCGCGCTTTATTTATAAATAACTCTTTCACAGTGGATTTTTTCTCTCCTTTCCGTTTCCACGCGGATATTTTTTATCGGTATTTTTAGTTTTTTTAATTTTTACTAAAGTTCTTTTTGCCCCGTCTAATTCGTATAAATAAGTTTCTTCAACTTTTCCGCCTAAAATTTTTACTGCGTTTAGGGCTTCAGTTACTTCTTCTTCAGCATCACCTTTATACGCTATAAAATTTCCATCAACCTTTACGAACGGCATACAATATTCACATAACGTATTTAGCCTTGCAACTGCACGTGCTGAACAAATATCAAACTTTTCGCGGTAATTTTCGTTTTTAGCTAAAGTTTCGGCTCTATCGTTAATAACCGTTACGTTCTTTAATCCTAACTTTTTGACAACAGTTTTAAGAAACTCACATTTTTTTCCCGTTGCCTCAAGTAAAGTTAAAGATAAATCATCTCTCATAATTTTAACGGGAATCGCGGGAAACCCACCGCCTGAACCCACGTCAATCATACTTAAATTTTCTTTAGTTATGAACTTATCCACAACCAAAATACTGTCAATAAAGTGTTTAACGTAAACTTCTTTCTTATCCGTAATTGCCGTAATATTAAATTTTTGGTTATACTCGATTAAAAGATTAAAATATTTTTCAAACAATTCCGCTTGTAAATCACTAACCTTTACCGAAAACTCATTAAAAATTTCTCTCATAGAAAGAGTATAACACAAAATAAATTAATTAACAATTATTTTTTTATTAACGTTTTATTTTTTAATAAGTTAATAAATAGGTCAATAACTTTTTTAATAAAACTTTGTAGTTATAATAAAAAATTTTCTATTTTATTTTTGATACGTTTAACGTAAAAGTTGTCCACTTAAACTAACAAACTAATTTTTATTTCACTTTAAATTAACTTTTATTAAATAATTAATTTTATAATGATTTACTAACAAAAAACTATTTATCAACAATTATACACACACTACTAATAATACTACTTATTTATATATTTTAAATAAAAAAGAAAACTAAAACTAAATAAAAAATTTCAGCTATGACCGTCAATAATTTAGCCTAAAAAATTAATATATAAAAAGACTGTTTCTCTTGATTTTTTATTTATTATATTATATAATATAATAAGATAAAATTAAAATAGCGAAAAGTGTGTAAAAGCTTTTCTTTTGGAGAATAAATATGAAACTTATTTGCGACGGTCTTGATTTATCTGATGCAGTGTTAAAGGTTAGTAAAGCTCTTTCTGTTAAAGCTGCTAACCCCGTTTTAGAAGGTATAAAAATTACCGCCAAAGGCGATAGTTTAACTTTACTTGCTACCGATACTGAATTAACCATTGAAAAAAAGATTAAAGCAGACGTTTTAATGGAAGGTGAAACCGTCGTTGTTGGTAAATATTTCGTTGACTTTGCTAAAAAGTTAGAAAAAGAACAAGTTGAACTTTGCAGACTTTACGATGGACAATTACAAATTAAATATTCTTCTTCTGAAAGTGAACTTCAAGTGTTCCCTACGGAAAGTTTCCCTAAAATTGAAAAGCAAGAAGAAGACGCATTTTTTGAAATTTCTCAATTAGATTTTAAAAACGTTGTTGAAAGAACTTCTTTTGCTTGTTCTGCGGACGATAGTCGTCCTATCCTTAAAGGTTGTTTATTTGAAATTCAATCTGATATCTTAACCGTAGTTGCTTTAGACGGATTTAGAATGTCGGTTGTTAAAAAGCCTGTTCGTGCTAGCAAGGATATGAAAGTAGTTATTCCTTCAAGAGCATTGTTAGAAATAATTAGGCTTTTAGAGAAAGAAGATGAGATTTTAAAAGTTTCCGTTCAAAAGAATACCTTATTTATAGAACTTGAAAACACCGTTTTAATTTCAAGATTGATAGAAGGCGAATTCGTTAAATATAATCATATTTTACCTACTTCTTTTTCAAACGTGGTAACTATCAATAGACAAGCTTTATTAAATAGTATTGAAAGAGCGTCGATTATAGTTAGAAACGATAGATATAACGTAATTAAACTTGATATCAGTGAAGAAGGTATTATAGTAAGCGCAAAATCTGAAATAGGTAACGTAAACGAGAATATCCCCGTAAATCTATCCGGAAAAGATATGACGATTGCGTTTAACGGTAAATATTTATCTGAATATTTGAAGATTGCTACTGAAGAGTTTATAAATTTAAATCTAAATACGCCTATAGACCCGTGTATTATTACGGCTACGGGTAACGAAGGATTTTTATATTTACTACTTCCCGTAAGAATAAACGCGTAATTTAATTGACAAAATTTAAAAATATCTATACAATAGTATAGCAAAATGAAAAAAATACTTAATATTAAGGAGAAAATATTATGAAACAAACTTATCAGCCCAAAAAGAGACAGACGAGCAAGGTTCACGGGTTCAGAAAAAGAATGAAAACCCGTTCGGGCAAGAACGTATTAAAAAGACGTCGTAATAAAGGTCGTCATAAGCTTTCTGCTTAAGGCATGAAAATGACCTTTGATTACAGGTTAAAAAAAGAAAAAGATTTCAATCTGGTATTTAAAAAGGGCAAAAGGCTTTATTCGGAAAGTTTAACGGTTGTTTTCTTTCCGTCAAAGCAAATTAAAGCAGGTTTTGCTGTAAGCAAAAAACACGGTGGAAGCGTTAAAAGAAATAGAATAAAACGCCTTTTGCGGGAATCTTTCAGAAGTTTTATACCGAATTTAGGGCAAAACTTCTTTTTTGTTTTTATACCAAAGGTGAAAACGGACTACTCACTTGCTGAATTTAAAGACTGTATGAATAAAATGTTTAAGAAAGGCGGTTTTTTTAATTAGTATATGCTGAAGTATTTAGGCGTTGCGCTTATAAAATTTTATCAGAAGTTTCTTTCAAAAGGAACTTGTATGTATTTTCCCAGTTGCTCTCAATATACTTTGGAAGCGATTTTAAAGCGTGGGTTTTTCGTAGGGTGTTTTTTAGGTGTGCGAAGAATTTTAAGATGTACGCCGTGGTGTAAGGGTGGTTTCGACCCCGTTCCCGATAAAAAAAGCATAGTTAAATGGGTATATTAAAATGGGTATAATTGTATTTGATAAACCGATTACAGGTAACTTTATAGTTGATATAATGGTTTGGCTTGTATCAATAACATCTTCAATTACGGTGGGCGTTGTATTGTTTACGCTCATTTTAAAGTTGATTACTTTGCCTTTCGATTTCGTTTCAAGAGCATCTATGCGTAGAAATTCCGTGAAAATGGAAGAAATGCGCCCGGAACTTGAAAAATTACAAAAACAATATGCGGATAATAAAGAGTTATATAACCAAAAAATGATGGCTCTTTATAAAAAGAACGGTTATTCTATGTTTGGCGCTTGTTTGCCGACTATTTTAACGCTTGTTATCTTTATCGTTGCTCTTAACGGTTTTACAGCGTATTCACAATTTAAGATTAGAGAAAATTTTTATGCAATGACTCAATCTTATAATAACGTTGTTTACGTAGGTATTGAAGAAGACGGTGAATATATTGTTCGTAACCAAGATTATAGTATAGTTTTAGGCGACGCTATTAGAAACGATATTAAAGTTGAATCCGGCGTACCAAAATTTACTGATAATACGACGGAAAAAGAATATGCAAACGGTGTTGTTAACGCTAAGGTTGAAACTATCGTTAGTGGTGAACTTACTTCTTATAAATTAGTTGTTGATACTGATACTAGTTATATTTCAGTTACGCAAAACTTTGATATAACTAACGGTGCACCCGTTTGGGGTGGTTATGAATATAACACGACTTCTATTAAACAAGGTGCGCCTATAAATGAAATCAATAATAATTTATTAGATAAAAACGGTAACGGTTTAACTGATGCTTACGCATTAGCTCTTCAAACGGCGTTTGATGCTGAAATTGCTAAAGCAACGGCTGAATCCCCTGCCCCGTTTAGCGATATTAACGAGTTTAAGAGTTGGTTAGTTCAAAACGACAATGAACTTAACTATTTGGATAGCGAATTAATTTATACTTCTACGTTTATAAATTCAATACAAAGCGAAATGGCTGCAAAGACTTATGTCGACGGACAAGAAGGGTTTTTGTGGATTAAAAACATTTGGATTACCGATAGTCCTACGGCTCATCCGTTAGAAAGCAATTGGGCTAACTTTAAAAGAGCTGCCGCTTACAACGGAACTGACGTTAGTGATGCAAACTATGACTTATTGACGGCAAACTTATCTCAACAAAAGACCGAACCTAACGGTTACTATATTTTAGTAGTTTTAACTGCAGGTATGTCTTTCTTGATGCAGTTCGTTATGAATAAGTCTCAAAAAGCGCAAATGGAATTACAAACGGTTGATGGACAAGGCGCGCAAACTCAAAAGGTTATGATGTGGATGATGCCTATTATGATGGCTATATTCGCATTTATGTATACTTCTGCGTTCTCAATATACATTATTTTAAGTAATATATTAAGTATAGGAACGACCTTTTTAATTAACTTTTTGGTAGACAAAAAAATTAAAAAGGAAAAATCAATGTCTGGCGAAGGCAACAATACTACTGTAAGAGGAAGAGTTTACGTTCCTAAGGAAGAGCCACAGCAAAACGTAAAAGATAAAAAGAAAGAAAAAGCTAACTCAAAAGGTAAAGTGAATAAGGAAACGGGTGATTTCCTTTCGGGTACGGCGGATAATAAGAAAAAGAATATCCGTGGAAGAATTAAATAGTTAGCGTGGAGGTAATAATGGAGTTTATAGGTAAAACGGTTGAAGAAACCATTGAAAACGGTTTAAAAGAGTTAAACTTAACTGAAGAAAACATAGAAATAACCGTTATCGAACAACCAACTAAAGGTCTTTTTGGAAGAATGAAAGGAAGAGCCGTAGTTGAAATTAAAAGAAAGAAAACAGATGAAGACAAAGCAGTTGAATTCGTTCAAGGAATAATTGATATTATGAAACTGAATGCAACCGCAACTCTTACCGAAAGGGGTGAAAACACGACTATCACTTTGACTGCTGAAGATACTTCTGCAATTATCGGTTACCGTGGTGAAGTGTTAGATGCTATTCAAACTTTGGCTGGTGCAGCTGCAAATATCGGCAAAAAAGAATACAAGAAAGTTGTTGTTGACTGCGAAAATTATAGAGACAAACGTGAAGAAACACTCATTAAACTTGCTCAAAGATTAGAACAAAAAGCAACTGAAATGAGAAGAGAAGTTATTTTAGAACCGATGAGTCCGTTTGAAAGACGTATTATTCACACCGCTTTATCAAAAAGCGAAACGGTTACTACTAAATCTGAAGGTAAGGAACCAGAAAGATACGTTGTAATCGTACCGAACGATAAGGACGAATTTTCTAAACCTTATAACGCAGGCAGAAACAATAACGACAGAAATAGACGCGATAGCCGTGGCGGTAAAAAGGGTGGAAGAAACAACTTTAAGGGCGGTAACAAAGACGGAAGAAGAAACGGAAGTGGTTTTTCACAAGATAAAGCAAAAAGAAAAACAACTTTAAGTTTCGGCACTTACCTTGGAAACAGTCTAAAAGATAAATAAAAAAATAGAAGGAACTTGTAAAAAGTTCCTTTTTTATTGCAATTTAATTTATAATTATGTTACAATTATCATAATAAAAAGGTAACTAAATGGAAATAGTATTATTAACGGCATTAGGTGTAGGCGGTGCAACCGTAATAGGCGCATTAATAGGATTTATATTCAAAGAAACTTCTCATAAATTTAGCGATATCGTTTTATCGTTTGCTGCGGGAGTTATGCTTGCGGCCGCGGTTTTCGGGCTTATTTTACCAGCGGCAACGGAATATGGTGGACCGTACGGGTTGTGGATAACTATCGGTGGAATTTTTTTGGGTGCGATTTGCTTAAACTTAATAGATAAACTTGTCCCCCACTTACATAAATTTACCGGCTTAAACGAAGAAGAACACAAAAATAACGCTAAACTTAATAAAATTTTGTTGTTCGTTTTGGCAATAGCCATACATAATTTACCCGAAGGTATTGCAGCGGGTGTTGGGTTTGGTTCGGGCAATCAAACGGAGGCGTTACTTATCGCCGGCGGTATCGCATTACAAAATATTCCCGAAGGTATGGTTATAATCGCGCCTATGCTTGCGGCGGGGCTTTCTAAAAAACGCACCTTTATTTACGCAATGCTTACAGGTGTGGTTGAAGTTATAGGAACGCTTATAGGTTACTTTGCGGTTAGCATTTCAACTGCTATTCTGCCCTATGCTTTGGCGTTTGCAGGTGGTACGATGCTTTACGTTATAAGCGATGAAATGATACCTGAAACACACTCACACGGCAGTCAGCGTGGTGCAACGTATGCGTTACTTTTTGGATTCTGTTTAATGCTTGCGTTTGATATTATATTAGGCTAGGAGAAAAATATGGCAGTAAAACTTAACGAAAATAAAGAAGTTGTTGATACTATTAGAGAAGGTTTGAAAAGGACGGGAGGATATTGTCCTTGCAGGTTAAATCGAACGGAAGAATATAAATGTATGTGCGAAGAGTTTAAAAAACAAATTGCAGACCCTGATTTTGAAGGGTATTGCCATTGTTTGTTATATTATAAAACAAAAGATTAAAGGAGAAAAAATTATGGAATATAAGTTTACGAAATACAATTTTCAAAGTGAAGTATTAGAAAGCGACGTGCCCGTGTTAGTTGACTTTTGGGCAACTTGGTGTGGGCCTTGCAGAATGATTGCACCCGTGATAGAAGAAATTGCAACCGAGTTTGACGGCAAATATAAAGTAGGCAAAATAAACGTTGATGAAGAAATGGAACTTGCCGTGCAGTATAAAGTAGAAGTTATTCCAACGCTTATGGTGTTTAAGGACGGAAAACTTTATAAAAAAGCAGTAGGAGCAATGGATAAATCGGAAATTTTAAGATTGTTCGTGTAAAGGTAAAGAAAAAAGAAAAGAGCAAGGTTTAGCCTTGCTCTTTCCATATAAATCTTTTTAAGACGGTCTATAAGCCGAGTTCTGTCGTGTACGGTCATTTATCTACGAATAACGTTACCGTTATCCCCCAGCGATATTTGTTAAACCGTTTCGGTGAAACTCCCGTGTGAAACGGTTTGTCAATCTTGCGTCGGGTGGGGTTTACACAGCCCCTCGCGTTACCGCAAGGGCGGTGCGCTCTTACCGCACCTTTTCATCCTTACCTAAAAAATAGGCGGTAATTTTCTGTTGCACTTTCCTTAAAGTCGCCTCCACCGGGATTTCTCCGGCACCCTGTTTCTAAAACGCTCGGACTTTCCTCATTGACAGGCTCTCCCTGCCCCCGCGACCGTATAACCGACTTAAAAAGCGTTATAATTATAACTTAAATATATGTTTTTGTAAAGCGTTTAATAAAAAATTTATACGTTTAACAATTTTGATTAAAATAAAAAAGACGATAAACTTTTTGTTTTTCGTCTTTTCTATCTTTTAAGGATAAAAAATTTTTTAAGATTTTTACCTAAAGGTCATCGGCATCTTGAACGGGTTTTTCATACTTATCAAAAGCATCGACTCCCGTATAAGAACCGTTTAAATCAAAATCACTTATAAAAGTATTTTTCTTTAATTTATTTGCAGTTCTTTGCGCCTTGATTTTGGCTTTTGCCGTTGGTTTTAGACTTATTTTTATTATCTCTCATAACTTTCCTCCCTGATATTATTATGTGTAGGTTTTTCTGAAGTATTCATTATTTAAATGTAAGTATATGGAAAAAATAAAACCTTTTAAAACTAAAAAGGAGCAATATAAAATTGCTCCTTTTTGTATTTATCTTACGCCTATTCTCGTCGCCTTTGCTTTTCCTGATAAAATATCTTTTATCGGATATTTTGCCGACGCTATAATAACTTTAGTTCCGTTTTTAACTGCGTCTTTAATATATTCTAATTTTGCCTTTGCCCCGTTTGCGCCCGCACGCGACGCACCGTTACAATAATTTTCACACTCGGTAACGTTATCTAAAACTTCGTAAACGGTTGAACCACTTATTTCGCTAATTAAGGTTGATGGGTCGTTGCTTTCGCGGTATATACCCTCCGCGCTTGTTAAAATTAGCAAGGTTTCAGCCTTAACAAGACAAGCAATTTGAGATGCTGTTTCGTCGTTATCCACGCATTCTACGACCTTTTTGTTTTTGTTTTTTAACGACTGAATTTCAAACCTACGGCTTTCTTCCGTGCTTATCGGGTCGTTATAATTAATTATCGGAATAGCGTTTTGTTCTTTGCAACGGATAAGCATATCTTTAAGGTGCGCGCGCTTTTGCTCGTCGTTAAAGTGTTGATGCTCAACCAAAACTTGACGGAGTGAATATTTGCTGTCAACGTATTGACGATAGGTTGACATAAGTATTGACTGACCTTGTGCCGAATAGTCGGTTTTAACGTCTTCGGGCGAGCCTTTAAGTTCTCTACCGTTGCGTTTAATGTAATCTAATCTTCCCGTTTCCGCAGCACCGCTAGTAACCCAAATATAACCGGGTTTGAGTTCAGATGATAGTCTTGCAATCAATGTATAGTCTAATATGTTATTCTCTTTGTTAATTAACGCCATTGAGCCGATTTTGCCCACTAATTCTATATCGAATTTCATTTTTTTCACCAAAAGTATATATTTATTATATCTTACACCAAAACTAAAATTTATTCAACTAAAACAGTAACCAACTTTAATTTTTGCCTTTTTATATAAATTTAATTGTCTAAAACAAGTTTTTTTAACGCTAAAAGATAAATTTCATACGCTTCCAACACTTCGCTAATTTTAATGCGCTCGTTTGCGTCGTGAATATTTGTTTGATAACGACCAAACTCTATGCCGAAAGCACAACCCTTTTTGAAAGCGCGTGCAAACGTACTACCGCACAAACTAACAGGCTGTTTATTTTCGCCTGTTATCGTGTTATAGGCATTAAGTAAAGTTTGAACTAACCAACCGTCTTTTTCTACTAAAACGGGCGGTAAAGTGTGCGGTAAAAGTTTGTATTCATAACCAAAGCCGTCTATGATTTTTTTAACGTCGTCAAAGCAAAGTGGTGCAGGAATTCTACAATCGCAAGTGATATAAACGTTTTTATTATCGCTTGTTATAACGTTAGGTGAAAAAGTAACTTCGCCTTGTTCGTTTTTTAAGGCGTACAGCCCAAGACCGTCAAACAGTTTTTCCATTTTAAGCGTGTTTTCACCACATATACCAAAATACTGCACGAGCGATTTTATAGCGTTTTTGCCAAGGTGTGGCATAGAGCCGTGCGCCGCTTTACCGAAACTTTCAATAACTTCGCCGTTAAAACCTAATGAAAACTCTTTTAACAGCGCGTTATCGGGCGTAATAACGCTTTTGGCTGATGCGTAATCACACACGGCGTTTACGGCTGACCCGCCCTTAATCTCGTAAAAATTTTTTAGTGCAGGGAACTTAAATTGCAGTTGATAAACACCCTTTTCAGCATAACTTAATGGGAAATTACCGTCTGGCGAAAAGCCGTATTCGGGCAAGGTGGTTTTAGTTTTAAGATAGTCTAAATCCGCCCAACCGTCTTCTTCGTTACAACCGACGAAAAAACGAATTTTGCGTTTAGGAAGTATCTTGTTATCTTTTAACTCTTTCAGCGCGTAGAGAATTAATAGAGACGGACCTTTATCGTCGCTAACTCCCCTGCCGAACAAGAATCCGTCCTTTTCAGTTAAAGTAAAAGGGTCGCTATCCCAACCGATAGAAGATGCGGGAACAACGTCTAAATGACCGATAACACCGATTTCTTCCAAATTGCTTTCGTTTGCGCCAAAAATAATTTCGCCTGCGTAATTATCGTAGTTTACCGTTTCAAAACCAAACTCTTCGGCTTTATTTAAGAAAAAAGAAAGAGCGTTAAAGTTCTCTTTGCCAAACGGCGCGGTGGGCGTTTTATTTGCGTTTACGCTTTGATAGGAAATTAAAGTTTTTAAGTCGCTTAAAAATTCGTTTAATTGCAAGACAGTTCTCCGTGCGATTTTTTACTATATTATACTATATTTTTAGGATATTAGTTTATAATTGAATAAAAATATTTTATTTATTTTGTTTTTTTGATAAAGTATGTTAAAATATTAAATATGAACAACCAAAATTTACACGTTGGACATCGTAAAAGATTGACCGATAAATTTTTGAAGAACGCGGATGCGCTCAGCGAACACGAACTTTTAGAAATTTTATTGTTTTACGCTATTCCGAGAGTTAACACCAACGAAACTGCACATAGACTTATAAGTTCTTTTGGCTCGCTTGATAAAGTTTTCGGCGCGTCTAAACAAGAGTTGATGGCAGTTGCTGGAGTGGGCGAAAAAGTAGCGGTTGAAATTATGCTTGTCGGCACTATTTTTAAAGTGATTGCACAAAAGAAAAAAGAGAGCTTATATATAGGGAATTATTACGAGTTTACCAATTATTTATGCGACGTTTTCAGAAACGAAAAAACCGAAAAGTTTGTACTATTACTGCTTAAAAAGAATTATGAAGTTATTACTCAATACTGGTTTTCTGACGACAAATCCGCTTCGGTAAGTGCAAACATGTCCGATTTGGCGCAATTGCTTACTATAAACAAACCATATAGATTATTGCTTGCGCACAACCACCCTAGTGGAGACTGTCTTCCTAGTGATGAAGACGATAAAGCAACCGCAAAAATTTATATGCTTTGTTCAATGTGTGGAATGCGTCTTGAAGACCACGTTATCGTTGGGGATAAGTTTTATAGTTATCGCAGTACAGACAGATTAAAAAGAATTGCCGAAAAGGCAGACATAAATAGAGTATTAGAAAGAATTTAGGAGAGTTAAAATGGATAAAGTAAGAACGCGTTTTGCACCCAGCCCCACCGGTTATTTGCATATAGGCGGTTTGCGCACAGCTCTTTACGGATTTTTGTATTCCAAAATGAAGGGCGGAGATTTTATTTTAAGAATTGAAGACACGGATACTGCAAGATACGTTGACGGTTCTGTTCAAATCATATACGATACGATGCGTGATTCTGGCATTATGTATGATGAAGGACCTGACGTTGGTGGTAATTACGGACCGTACGTTCAAAGCGAAAGAAAGAGCATTTATACCGAATACGCTAAAAAATTAGTTGAACTTGGTGGTGCATATTATTGTTTCTGTACGCCGGAGAGAATTGAAACATTAAAAGACGATGCGGGCAATATGCGTTACGACAAGCACTGCTTGAATCTTTCTAAAGAAGAAATTGAAAGAAGAATTGCAAACGGTGAACCATATGTTATTCGTCAAAATGTGCCTGCTGAAGGTACGGGAAGTTATAACGACCTAGTTTACGGTGAAATTAGCGTTGATTATAAAGATATTGAAGACGGTATTTTAATAAAGAGCGACGGTATGCCCACCTACAACTTTGCAAACGTAATTGACGACCATTTGATGGGTATTACGCACGTTATTCGCGGTATTGAATATTTGTCGTCAACGCCAAAATATAACCTTATGTACGACGCTTACGGCTGGGAACGCCCGGTATATATTCACTTGCCCCCTATTATGAAAGACGCACAACACAAATTGTCAAAGAGAAACGGAGACGCAAGTTACGAAGATTTTGTAAATAAGGGATACGTTAAGGAAGCAATCGTTAACTATATAGCACTTCTCGGTTGGAGTCCTAAGGGCAACGTTGAAAAAATGAGTCTCCAAGAATTGATTGAAAACTTCTCGTTAGAAGGAATTGGTAAATCCCCCGCTATTTTTGACGAAACCAAAATGAAATGGCTTTCGGGCGAATACGTTAAGGCAATGACGAGTGAAGAATTTAAGGCGCGCGCATATGAATTTTTGAAAAAGAGCAAAGCGTACGGCAAGTATGACGAAGATAAATTACTTGCAATCGCAAAAGGGCGCGTTCAAATATTTTCTGAAATAGCTGATAAAATCGATTTCTTAGAAGAATTTAGTGAATACGATTTGTCGCTTTTTGAAAACCAAAAACAAAAATCTAGCGCGCAACTAGCAAAAGAAGTTTTGCCGAAAGTAAAAGATACGTTAAACGCATTAAACGACTGGAATAACTCAAACTTATTTAGCGCGTTGGTGGAACTATCGGCTAATCTTGAAATTAAGAAACAAGCGTTGTTGTGGATAGTGAGAATTGCTATCACGGGTAAAGAATCAACGGCTGGCGGAGCGACTGAAGTGGCTGATATTTTGGGTAAAGATGAAACTTTAAGAAGAATAGACTTTTCTTTAGACTTGTTGAATAAATAATATCGTGTAATTTATATTAACGGGCGGTGGTATTAAACCACCGCCCGTTACTTTATTAAATGTAAATTAAGCACCAAACGTGTTGTTTTGTAGAAACTGATTGTTTGTTAAGAAATATGATAGATATTTTTCTATGCCGTCGGCAATTTTTTCCGCCATTTTATATATAAGATTAAGCCTTGTCAAGTTAAAAAGATTGTAATTTTGTAAAGATTTTCCTGCGACGACGCCAATAATACTAACGTCCCCTACCGAACCTAAGTTTTTATCTACGCCAAGTCCGGGCTTTAAGCCTTTATTTACAACGCGAATTAATCCCACGTCATCAGCATTGCCAACCGCTGCGTCTATAGCAACTGCGATAGAGTCTGGGTGCATTTGTTTTAAATAAGTCCTTGCATAATCGACTTCTTTCGCGGTTATAGGGTAATTAAGCGTGCCGTAAACGTAACTTTTAACGTTTCTGGCGCGCAGAAAAGTACCGACAAGAGGCCCAAGGCTATCCCCTAAAACCAAATCTGAGCCGATGCATATGAATATCGGCTTTTTGCTTTTTTGATTACAATCAATAAGCGATTGGAAAATGCCGTCGCTAGCGTGTGCGTTAAAGGTGCTAAATGAAAAGTTTTTTTCTGCCATGGTGTTTCTCCATTAGATTTTTATCGTGTAGAGTATTTACAAAAAGCAATAATTTTATACTATTTTGTGAAAAAATAAGTTTACGATATTTCTTGCTAAAAAATCTTTTGTGTGGTATTATTTAAATGCTCTAATAAGAGTAATTTTAAGGTGAAGAAATAAAATGAATAATTTATTAGCGGTCAATTTGCCCGTTGTTGTCGATGCTGTTGCGGTAATTTTCGTTGTGGCGTTTGCGGTATATGGGTTTTCAAAAGGTTTTATAAGACAGTTTGTTTCCGCGTTTGGTACGATATTCAGCCTTTTGTTTGCCGTTCTGTTGTGCTCGTCTGTAACCGTATTTTTACAAAGTCGGTTCGGTTTAGTTGAAACGGTTTCGCACGGCATTGGCGGATGGCTATCAAAATTAATAGGTGCTGACGCGTCGCAAATCACACTCGGTGAACTTATGAACGAACAAGGTCGAGAGCTTTTGACGCAAAAAGGAATGCCGGTTTGGATGATAAATCTAGTAATGGTTTTCGTTGCTGATGAAACTTCGCTACCTATGAGTACAACGGTTTACGAAGTTTTGTGTCCGACGTTCGCTTATTACGTGGTTTTAATTTTATCAGCAGTTGCGTTGTTTTTGGTGTTTAAGATTTTGTTTTATATTTTAAGCAAGTTTGTAACAAAATTGCATACGATAAAATTAATAGCCGCTTTAGATAAAACGTTAGGTTTTGTACTAGGGATATTGAGTGGAATAATTTATCTTGAATTGATAATAATGTTACTAGGCATTATTCCAATTCAGTTTGTTCAAGAAGTGTATTCTGCAGTGCAAAGTTCAACGTTTGCAAGTTTTATTGCTAGGATTAACCTATACAACGTAGTGTTAAACACCATATCTACGCCAAACGTTGTAAAATTTGTTAAAGATTTGATTATATAATATTAACCACAAATATCAATTCATATTAATATTAATAGGCTGTGTGAATAACACAGCCTTAATTTTTTTAGCCACACTTTACCAAACTAAAGTAAAATATTTGCGCCATATAATAATATTATGCGCCAAAAAAGGCGCGCGTTTATAAGGAAGAAACTAAAAACCTGTTGAAGTTTTCTGTTGTATTTATATATACTATTACGCATCAATGTTCTAAGTTTGTTTTATAAGTTAATAATAGTTTAATTAAATTATTTTTGTAATTATTCAGCATTGTTATGTTTTTAATGTTTTATTCTTTAAAATTAACGATATTTTGTATAAAGTTCCATAAAACCACGCAAGTGCGCGGTTATACACTTTGTTTTTTGTAGTTTTTGATTAAACATATCAGTTATTCACCCTGTTATCTTAGTTCTTATTATGTTTCACGTGAAACATAAGTTCTAGTCTTATTGTTGCAGTGTTCCACGTGAAACACGAGTTTTGGTAATATTTTTTATGTTGTTCCACGTGAAACCTTGGTTTTTGCGTTTTTTCAAATTGTTTTGCTTGTTGTGTGGACTATTATTGTTTTAGGTGGCTATTTATTTGTTGCGCAAGATAAAAATGCAAAAAAATTTAATGTGGTGCGTAATAATTTTTGTTGATTGTGTAGTTTTTTGAAATTGATACAATTTAAGGCCGTTGTTTTGCGAGTAATAAAAATGACGTATATTTTATAAGTTTTTAGTGATACTTTTATTGTGTTTTGCAAGTTTGTTTGTCGTGTGGTAGTTGTTTGACCTAGTTTTTATTGATAAAAATCGTTAACTACCAGACAAAATGACGTAAATTTTCCCCAGGAAAAATTTTAAGCCATTCTGCCTCAGAGCGTTAAAATGGCTTTTTTAAAATTGTAATTATGTCGTTCAACGTGTCGTTTTTAGTTTGAATTCTGAACGACTATTTGGCTTATTAAGTATTTTTCTAAACGTTTTAATAGTTTCACGTGGAACAAATTATGGTGACGATTATATTTGTTTGTCTTAAAATTATTAACTTTGACCTTATAATTTTTTTAAAATCAAACCACAACATCAACTAGCGCGTATAAATAGTTTATATTTTTATAAAACGCGCTACAAAATTTATAGATATGGCGCAAATTAATAGGTTTTGCGCTATATGAAGAAAAAGTAAATATTAAACCGTTTTGCTAAAAATAGTAAAATCTATTGTATTTTACTAATAAATATAGTATAATATTAAATATAAATATTTAATCTACCAAAAAAATTTGACATTCAAGGTTGTTTTAAACATTTTTGCGTATAATTTATTTTAGATAAATGTAAAAGGAGACTTGTAAATTGAAAGCTAAAAAAGGCAAACTATTATGGATTGTTCTTGGTTTCATAGTTCTTGCGATTGCCGCTATGTCGCTTAATAACTGTGTTAACGCTAGCGCGTCCGTAAATTATTCAGAATTTTATTCTATTATTAGCAATGAATCCGTTATGCAAGACGGTGTGATTACAAAAGAAGAGTTATCTACCAAAATTAACGCTCCAACTATTAAGAAAACTTTTGATAGCACAACTTATGATAAGTTCACTATAAAGAAAGTTGTCTTTGACGGGTATGTAGTTAATTTTGATTTAGAACTTACAAACAGCGGTGGCGTAGTTTTGGGAACGCTTCAGTTCGTAACTAACTATGCAAGGTTAAATACTGACGAACTTGAATCTTTATTAAACAAAGCAAACGTTGATTTTACCTACACCAATCCTAACGCGGGTTCTATTTGGACTTCACTTTTGCCACTTGCGGGCAGTGCGGTTATTGCAATAATCTTCCTTGTGATTATGTTGCAAACTCAAGGCGGAACGAAGAGCGCAATGAATTTTGCTAAAACCAACGCAAGAGTAAACCACAACTTAAAGGTGCGCTTTTCCGACGTTGCGGGCGCTGAAGAAGAAAAAGAAGAACTTGCTGAAGTTGTTGACTTCTTAAAGAGTCCTAAAAAATTCTCTGAACTTGGGGCAAGAATTCCTAAGGGTGTGCTTTTAGTGGGGCCTCCTGGAACGGGTAAAACTTTGTTCGCTAAAGCTGTTGCGGGCGAAGCGGGTGTTCCGTTTTTCTCGATAAGCGGTTCGGATTTCGTTGAAATGTTCGTTGGTGTTGGCGCTTCAAGAGTTAGAGATTTATTTGACGTTGCTAAAAAGAGTATGCCCTGTATCGTGTTTATTGATGAAATAGATGCTGTTGGTCGTCAACGTGGCACGGGTATGGGTGGCGGACACGATGAAAGAGAACAAACGCTTAACCAACTTCTCGTTCAAATGGACGGCTTTGAATCTAACGACGGTATTATCGTTATGGCAGCAACCAACCGTGCGGATATTTTAGACCCTGCACTTCTCCGTCCAGGTAGATTTGATAGACAAATTTACGTTAACGTACCCGACGTGCGTGGGCGTGAAGCTATATTAAAAGTACACGCAAGAAATAAGCCTCTTGCAACCGACGTTAATTTTAAGACGGTAGCAAGAATGACTAGCGGTTTTTCGGGCGCCGACCTTGAAAACTTGCTTAACGAAGCGGCAATACTCGCTGCGCGTGCAAATAGAAAGCATATCACTAACAAAGACCTTTACGAAGGTATTAACAAAGTTATAATGGGTCCGCAAAAGAAGAGTAGGCTTGTTACCGAAACGGATAAACGCATTACCGCTTATCACGAAGCTGGGCACGCTATTCTTGCAAGACTTCTTCCTAACTGCGACCCCGTGCACGAAGTTTCAATTATTCCGCGCGGTCAAGCGGCGGGGTACACTATGACTAGACCTGATAGCGACGACAACCACATTACTAAAGCTAAGCTTTTAGACGATATCGTTATGACGCTTGGTGGTAGAGTTGCAGAAGAACTTATTATTAAGGATATATCGGCTGGTGCTTCCGGCGATATTCAAGCAGTAACTAAACGTGCAAGACTTATGGTTACCGAGTGGGGGATGAGCGATAAAGTAGGACCTATTTCTTACGGCTCAGATAAAGAAGTGTTTATAGGTAGAGATATGGCGTCGCACGTTAATTACAGCGAAGAAACGGCAGCTATTATCGACGAAGAAATTAGAATTATTATTGATAACGGTTTGCAAAAAGCAAGAAAGTTGCTTGCTAAAAATAAGGCGTTGCTCGACACTATGGCAAGGCTATTAGTTGAAAGGGAAACTATTTTCACCGAAGAAGTCGATATGATTATGGATGGCAAATCGGCTGAAGAAATTATGAAGTTTATGGATGATAATGAACGCACGCTTCAAGAAAACCCCTTCAATAGAAAATCTGTAAAAGACGTTATTGTGAAAGAAAAACCTGAAAATAAAGAAGAACAAAAAACTGAAGAAAACGTTGAAAAAGACACTCCGAAGCAAAATGAAAAAGATAATAACTAAAAGGTAGTTTTATTTCGGTAAGACTTAAGATAAAAGAGCAATAGACAAACGAGAGGAGAGTGTATTATGGGAAAAATAATTGCTTTTTCAAACCAAAAAGGCGGTGTTGGCAAAACGACAACTTGCGTGAATGTGTCAGCGTATCTCGCAAAGAAAGGGTATAAGTGCTTATTAGTTGACCTTGACCCACAGGGTAACGCAACAAGCGGTTTAGGCTTTGCTAAAAGCGAAGTTAAAAACTCTGTGTATAACGTTATGATTGACGAAATGCCTATTGAAGACGCTGTTGTAAAAACTTGTGTAGACGGGTTTGATATTTTGCCGTCAAGCATAGACTTGGCAGGGGCGGAAGTGGAACTAGTATACGTTAAAGATAGAGAACACGTATTGAAAAGAGTTTTAGAAAAGGCTCGTCCAAGTTACGACTTTATTGCGATTGACTGTCCTCCGTCCTTGGGACTTTTGACCATAAACGCACTTGCCGCAGCGGACACGGTAATCATACCTATTCAAAGTGAATACTATGCGCTTGAAGGTTTAAGTCAACTTATGAATACAATCAAACTTGTTGTTAAACACTTGAACGAAAAATTAAAAATCGAGGGTGTTGTATTGACTATGAACGACAATCGCGCAATAATTTCACGTCAAATTTCTGCGGAAATAAAGAAGTTTTTTGGCAAGAGAGTTTTTGAAACAGCTATTCCCAGAAATATTCGTTTGGCAGAAGCACCTAGCCACGGCGTTCCTATTATGTTGCACGATACAAGATGTTCGGGAGCAAAAGCGTATTTAGCGTTGACGGAAGAATTTTTATCTAGACAACCGTCAAAAAGAAATTAGCCGACAAAGGCGAATAAAAATTAACGGAGAAAGTTAAGATGAAACCAAACAGAGGATTAGGAAAGGGGTTATCCGCGTTATTTTCGGAAACCGAAGAAGATTACGGTAAGAGCCTGCTTTTTGATGAAGAGCCCAGACAAAAGGGAGAAGGTGTAACGGAAATTGAAACTTCAAAGATTTTCGCTAACCCTAATCAACCGCGTAAAGTCTTTGATGAAACTGCGCTGAAAGAACTTGCGGATAGTATAGCAAGACACGGCGTGATTATGCCTATTATCGTTAACAAGAGTGGCGATAGGTTTATGATTATCGCGGGCGAACGTCGTTTTAGAGCAAGCAAACTTGCCGGGCTTGATAAAGTTCCCGTTATCGTTAAGAATTATAACGAAAGGCAAATAAAAGAAATTTCGCTTATTGAAAACTTGCAAAGGGAAGACTTAAACCCTATAGAAGCGGCAACTGCTATGCGTTCGCTTATGAACGATTACGGTATGACTCAGGAAGAACTTGCGGATAGAATCGGCAAGTCCCGTCCTGCTATCGCTAACACGTTAAGGCTACTTAACCTTGCGCCTGAAGTTATTAAAATGGTCGCAAACGGACACCTTTCAGCAGGACACGCAAGAACACTTATTTCAATGCCTGGTTCTGACCAAATCAAACTAGCTGAAGCATCCATTAAAGAAGGACTTTCTGTTCGTGAAGTGGAAAAACGCGTTAAAGATTATTTTACTCCGCCCGAAGAAAAGGCTAAAAAGAAGATTAAACAAGAATTATCCGCTGAACTAAAAGAATTGATTTACGACATGCAAAGGGTGTTCGGTACGCGAGTAAATGCTATTGGTAACGACAAAAAAGGGCGCATATATATCGATTACTACACGCGTGACGACCTTGATAGATTGAGTGAACTTTTAGAGTTTTTAAAAAACAGCAAAAAATAAAAAGTAATAGCAAATAAACCCGTCGCAAACAAGCGGTGGGTTTAATTATTGGAATAAATTTACATAAGTTGAAAAATAAAAAGTTTATGCTTGAATTTAAAAAATTACTTAAAGACGTTCGTGTAATAAAGCCGTATTTAGAAATGTCGCCCATATCATTTTGCGACATTTCTTTGGGCGTGAAATACGCTTGGCGGGATGAATTTAAGGTGGAATACGCAATATATAACGACACGCTAATACTTAAAGAGAGTGGACATGACCACGCCGATGCGTTTTATTACCCTATGGGTGCTGACGAAAACGGTGCGTTAGAGCAGATTGAGAAGCACTGCTTAACAAATTTTATGCCACTTACCTTTTGCTATATAGACGACTTTTACGTGCAAAAACTTTGTTCGCGTTACTACGGAGCAAAAGTAAGGTGTGAGCGCGATTGGTGTGATTATATTTACTTTGCCGAACAGTTTAAATCGTATGCGGGCAAAAAATTAAGCGGACAAAGAAACCACGTTAATAAATTTCAAAAACTATATCCCGATTATAAGTTCAAAAAAATCGTTAAGTCGGACCTGGAGCGCGTAAAAGCATTTTTAATTGAATATGAATCGGGTAGAAATATTAGCGGTTGGACGGAAAAAGTTGAAGAGAAAACCGCTCTTGAACTGATAGAGAACGCCGAAGAATTAAATCAAGTTTGCGGACTTTTGGAAGTGGGCGAAAAAGTGATTGCAATTTCGGTTGGGGAAATTGTAAACGATACTTTAATAGTTCATATTGAAAAAGCGTTAAAAGACTATCAAGGGGTATATCCCGTTATGGCAAAAGAGTTTGCTAAAGCGTTTGCTATTGATGGTGTGCGATATATAAACCGAGAAGAAGATTGTGGCGATTTGGGGCTTAGGACTTCTAAACTGCAATACAAACCATGTTTAATTAAATGTAAACATATAATCGAAATCGGCACGCTTTTTGACAAAATAAAGTCGCCTATAAATATTAAAACCGAACGACTTGAAATTGCCGAAATTGAACGAACGGATAGTGAAGAGTATAAAAAACTTTATCTTGACGAAAACGTAAACAAACTTTGGGGTTACGATTATCGGGAAGATTTGGGAGACAATGAGGCCACAAGCGAATATTTTTACAATTTTCAGAAGTTACTAAAAGAACGGAAAGAAGAATTTTCGTTTGCGATAAAGCTTGGCGGGAAATTAATAGGCGAATTAGTTTTGCATAACTTTGACTTTTATGGCGGAGTGGAAATGGGGTTCAGGTTTTTTAAGCAATATCAAGGCAAAGGCTATGCGATAGAAAGTGCAAGCGCGTTAAAAGATTACGTTTTTAAGGTTTTGGGTGCAAAAACTTTAAAGTCAAGATGTTATAAAGAAAACTTTAACTCGGCAAAATTAATCGGCAGGTTAGGTCTAATAAAGGTTAGGGAAGACGATACGCACTTTTATTTTGAACTGAAAATATAATTCGCATTTTAAAATCTTAAGATTTTCAACTAAAAAACAAAAAAACAGCCACGGTCAACAATTTGACCGTGGCTAATATTTTTTAATCTTTTATTAAATTGTTTATTGCCGACTGAATTTTATCTTTTAAGGCGTTTATATCGTCGTTTATTATAACGGTGTAGGGGGATAGGTCAATAGTGTCGTAATCTACTTGGTTGTTTATGCGCTCTATAATTTGCTGTTCAGTTAAATTTGAGCGTGATTTTACGCTATCAATTCGCGCGCGTTTATCACGTTTAACAACTAAAACTGCATCAAAAAAATTTTGATAATTGCACTCGAATAGTAACGGCACTTCTACGAAAATTACGCCCGAAAGCTTTTGGCATTTTTTCTCCACTTCTTTCATAACGAGTGGTGTAATAGTAAGTGTTAAACGCGAGTGCAAATCTTTATCGGAAAAAGCGCTTGAAGCGATTTTTACCCTATCGATTTTGGGGTTAAAAAAGCCTTTAACCGCATCGGGAAAAATCTTTTTTAATAGGAGTTTTATCTTTCTTTTTTCGTAAAGGTCGCTAACGATTTTGTCACAAGATAAAACGTTATAGCCGAGTTCGACTAAAAATTTTGAAACCGTACTTTTACCGCTACCTATACCGCCGGTAATAGCAATTTTTTTATTTTTCATAATTCTTATTTTGCGTCAAACCAAGTTTTTCCGCCACCTACCGAAACGGTTAGCGGAACGGCTAGTTTAACGGCGTTCTCCATTTCTTCAACGAGTATTTTTTCAACGGCGTCTTTTTCAGATATAAACGCGTCTACGATAAGTTCATCGTGAATTTGTAAAATCAGTTCGGACTTTAATTTTTCTTTCTTTAATCTTTTGTTAACGCCAAGCATAGCTAGTTTAATAATGTCTGCACTACTACCTTGCAAGGGCATGTTCATCGCCACGCGTTCGCCAAACTGGCGCATATTATAGTTGGGCGATGAAAGTTCTGCAATATATCTGCGCCTACCGAGTAAAGTTTTTGCATAACCATTTTCTTTGGCAAAGGCAACGTTTTGTTCCATATACGATTTTACTTCAGGGTACTGCTCGAAGTAAGATTTAATGTATTCGCGCGCTTGATAATTTTCTATCTTAAGGTTTTTGGCAAGACCGTATTCGCTTATGCCGTAAATAATACCAAAGTTAACCGCCTTTGCTTGTGAGCGTTGGTGCGAGGTAACTTGTTCTATCGGAACGCCGAAAACTTTCGACGCGGTAGATGCGTGGACGTCTTTGCCGTCGCAGAACGCGTTGATTAAACTTTCACTACCGCAAAACGCAGCAAGCAGTCTTAATTCAATTTGAGAATAGTCTGCGCCGATTAAAATGCGCTCACTTGATTTGGGCACGAAAAATTTTCTAATTTCTTTTCCTTCGTCGTCGCGAACGGGTATGTTTTGCAAATTAGGTTCTTTGCTAGAAAGCCTGCCCGTCGCCGTAACCGTTTGATTAAAAGAAGTGTGTATTAATCCCGTATTTTTATTGATTAAAGGTTTGAAACCTTCAACGTAGGTCGAGTGTAGTTTTTGCAGTTGACGGTATTTTAGAATTAGCGGAATAACGGGGTGCTTGTCTTCAAGGCTTTCTAAAATTTCCGCGGTGGTAGAATAACCACGGCTTGTTTTTTTGCCTTTACCCAGCCTAAGTTTTTCAAAAATCACGTTGCCTAATTGCATAGGCGAGTTGACGTTTAAGTTTGGCTCGTCAACTAGCGTGCGAATTTCCGTTTCTAAAGCGTTAAGCGTTGCGCGATATTTTTCGCCCGCACTATTAAGCGCGTTAATATCCACCTTAAAACCCGCAACTTCCATATCAAAAAGCACGTCGGAAAGGGGAAGTTCAACTTTGCGATAAAGGTCGACCAAGTCTAACTCTTTAAGCTTTGTTTCTAGCGTTTGATAGAGAGCAAAAAGCGATGCGGACGGCGTTTTGTCCGAAAGGTCGTAGTCATTAAGCACGCTGATAAGCGATTCTTCACGCCCCGTAAAGTCCGCAACGTATTTAATTAGCGATAAATCTTCCACGGGGGCGGTAATTTCAACGTCAAAGTTGTTTTTCAAATAATGGCGCAAGTCTTTTTTGTTGAAAACAATAAGCGGTTTTTTGCCTGTAAAAACATGTGCAATAACCGATATAACTTCCGAAAGGTTAAATCCTAAATCCAAAAGATTTTCTTGAATAGGAACTTGATATTCTACTTTGCCGTCGCACAGATATAACGTTTTTTGCGACAAATAAAAAGCGGTTTTTTCAAAGTCGAAAATTGCTTTAAGTTCGCCTAAATCTTGGACGGTTATTACTTTAATTTCAGAATTAATTGTTTCAGGTATAGACGGTTGGTCGGTGGGGGAAGATTCAAAAAGTTCGTTTTTCTTGTAAAGACTTTTAAATTCTAAATCCATAAAGCGTTTTTTAACTGCGCTAGATAAAGGCATAGAAAAACGCATTTTTTCAACGTCGGTATCAACACCGCAATCACAGTCAATAGTTGCAAGCGTTTTGGATAAAAAGGCCAAATCTTTGCCCGAAACGACCTTTTCTTGCAATTTGCCTTTAAGTTCGTCGGTGTTTTCGTATAAATTTTCTACCGAGCCGTAAGTTTGTAAAAGGTTGAGCGCGGTTTTTTCACCGACACCAGGAATTCCTGGGATATTGTCTGAAGAGTCACCCATCAACGCTTTAAGGTCGATAATTTGCTTTGGGGTAATACCTGTTTTTTCGGTAAAGTTTTCGGCGTTGTAAATCTCGGTATCGGTAATACCGCGTTTAGTGAAATGCACTTCAGTTTCATCGTCGACGAGTTGGAAAGAGTCCTTGTCGCCTGTAAAAATAACCGTTTGAATTTTGGTGTGTTTAGCAATTGTGCCTATAATATCGTCGGCCTCGGAACCAGGTTTTTCAATAACGGTAACCCCCATAAACTTTAACAAATCTTTCAAAAGAATAATTTGAGGGCGAAGTTCTTCCGGCATAGGTTTTCTAGTCCCTTTATAATCGGAATAAAGTTTGTGGCGGAAAGTAGGTTCTTTAAGGTCAAAGGCAACGGCAACGAAAGTCGGGTTAATATCCGCCGTCATTTTAAAGAACATATTCATAAAGCCGTAAACCGCATTGGTAAAAACGCCGTCTTTAGTCGAGAGCAAAGGCATAGCGTAAAAAGCGCGATTAATAAGGCTGTTTCCGTCAATCAATACTAATTTTTCCATAAAAAAACCCCAAAATATGCTTGCTATTTAAATTAAATTGTGATATTATCTTATAGCAAGAAAAAAGTGAAAAAACTTATAAAAGTATTTTACCTAATAATTTTATCAAAAATACTTGCAATTTGCAACAAAAAACAGAATAAAAAGCCGCTGTGGTGAAATTGGCAGACGCGCTGGACTCAAAATCCAGTGGTAGTGATACCGTGCCGGTTCGACTCCGGCCAGCGGCACCAACGAAAAAAGGATAGGCAAAACCTATCCTTTTTTCGTTGCGTGCTTGTATGGACGGGGAGAATTAGGAGAAAAATTGCTTGCAATTTTCCCGTTAGGGTAAACGGTGGACACCCACCGTTTATCGGGAGGCTCGAGAGAAGCGACTCCGGCCAGCGGCACCAAAAAAGAAATGGATAACAAAAGGCGTTCCCTATAAGGGATTTTTTGAAACATTAAATATTTATAGGAAATTGCACTTTCAAGCGAAGAAAAAAATCAGATTCCACGATGGAGTCTGATTTTTTGTATTAAATAGTTTAAGGTATTAAATCTCGTTTATAGTAAAATAATTATAGAAAACTATAAATGGAGGATTAAAATGGAACGACAGTTAAAACAAGAGCAATTATATAAGTTTAAAACGCATTTAAAATACGAAGAAAGAAGTTTGGCGACGATAGAAAAGTACTTGCACGATGTGCAGGTTTTTTATAACTACGTAGGCGAAAATACGTTTACTAAAAGTGAGGTGCTTAAATATAAGGCGCATCTTTTAACGAAGTATACAGCTACAAGTGCAAATTCAATGCTTGCGGCTATAAACGTGTTTTTTCGTTTTTGCGGGTGGTACGATTTGTGTGTAAAACAATACAAAATACAAAAATCCGCTTTCTGTCCCGAAGAAAAGGAATTAACGAAAGCAGAATATATGCGACTTGTTCAAGCAGCAAAAAGGAATAGCAACGAACGATTAAATCTTATTATACAAACGATTTGTGGAACCGGTATTAGAGTAAGTGAATTGCAATATATCACAGTGGAAGCTGTGCATAAAAGTGAAGCATTCGTGAATTGTAAAGGCAAAAATCGGCGCATTTTTATTGTTGCAGAGCTACGAAAAAAATTATTGCAATATATAAAAAGGCAAAATATAAAATCGGGTGCGGTATTCGTGACGAAAAACGGGAAACCCGTAAGTCGGCATAATATTTGGAGAGATATGAAAGCGTTATGCAAAGATGCGGGCGTGTCACCGAGTAAAGTATTTCCACACAATCTCCGCCACTTATTTGCTAGAACTTTTTATGGAATAGAAAAAGATATTGCAAAACTAGCGGATATTTTAGGACATACAAGCATAAACACCACTAGAATTTATATTATTACTACCGCCACGGAACACAAGCGCAAAATGGAAAATATGAGATTGATTATTTAAATAAAAAAAGACCGACTTACGCCGCCCTTATAACATAACGCTTGTTATGTATTCAAACATTGCTTATTGTAATGTAAAGAACTTTTTTTGAGACATTATAATAGCATAATTCATATAATTATGCAAGCGATTATCATACATATATAAGAAGTTTTTTAATAATTTTTATTTTTTGCATAGTGAAAAAAGCCGTTTCTATCAACTCTGATTCGATTTGAAAAGGAAAGGCTATTTTGCTATGCAATTTTTTATCTTAAGTTTCTCATAAACGAAGTTCTCATTTGATTTTTACAACATAACAAGCGTTACGTTGTTTATGAGTTGTGCTTCTTTTTTGCCTGCTCCTTATTAGGAGTATTTTTTATAACTACGTGTAGTGTTTACTACAAGGAGCGCTTGATTGGATTGTGGAGAAAAAGGGTTTAGGGGAAAATGAGTAAAGAAGAAAATATCATGGCAATCTTAATAGATAATGCCATCCATCTTATAGCGGAAGGTGGTTTTGAAAAAGCAACGACGAAAAATCTTGCGCATTATAGAGAGTCGCCAAAAGATATAAAGATGAACGAAGTTTACATATATCGGTTATTTGGGAGCAAAGAAGAGTTATATGAATCAGCGTTTTTATCTTTGGATAAAGAATTAACGGAAATGTTTTGCAAAGCTATTGCCACTTCAAGTGATTTGTTAATTGACACGAAGAAAAAGTTATATCAATTTTTTCTTATGGCGTGGCAGTTTATATTAAAAAACGAAGCCCGTTGTAGATGCTACGTTCGCTATTACTATTCAATTTACTTCAAAGGTAAATCTTTAGAAAAACATACTAAACATTTTGATTTGATAGTAAATAATTTTAATGCATTATTCAAAAAAGAAGCCGATGTAAGAGCAATTATGCATAGCGTTTTTAACGCATTGCTCGATTTTGCAATTCGGGTGTATAACGGTGAAATTGTAGATAATGAAACAAATAGAGCACACGTGTTTAACGTGCTTTACTGTATAATGATGACTTATCTAAAATTTCCAGATACAAGTAGCGTAAATGCGCTACTGATATAAAAATGTATAGAACGTCGCATCTTTTGCGATTGACTATAAATATTAAAAGGAGGTAAAAAAACTATGAAGAGTAGAAGAAACTTTGTTGTTGCAATCTTGCTTGTAGCTATTATGTGCATCGGTGTTGGTTTTGCAGCGCTTACTAGCGTTATCAATGGTACGGGTACAATTACATACGGTCCAACGTTTGCGATTACTTGGGATGGCGCAGAATCCGTCAATGGAAACGTAACTATTACTGTGGATGAAGGTACGGATTTAGAGTTTTCTGTAGACACGTCTACGTGGGCAGTTAACGATGCCTGTACCATTACGGCAACTGTTAAAAACGACCTTAAATACGCCGCAAAAGACGTAGAAGTTCAAAGTCTTACTACAACTGCGGTTGATGATTACTATAATGTAACTGTTGAGTTAAAAAATGGCGCTACTACTATCGATGCTAATGGAACGCTTGACGTTATTATTACAATTACTATGACAGCATATCCACAAGTAGACGAAACAGGTTTTAATGCAGACTTTACTTTCAAAGTTTATGCAAAACAAGCAATCGCATAGTATTGTAACATCAATGCTAAAACAGTCTTTGACACAAAACGACAAGGAGGAAAAATATGAATATCGATAAAAAAAAGTTATACATATTTGCGACAGTTTATTTTGTCGTATTCCTTCTTGTATGTTTTGTGCAAAACAAAACCACACAAATTCATGCTTTGGCGGTTTTTTCCGTAGTATCCGCCATAAGTATACGTTATTTTATTAAAAAACGGAGTATTTACAGTTTACCCAAAAAACAAGTTGCGCTTATTTTAACAGCTTTCGCAACATGTTCGGTTGCGCTATATTTTATTAGCGGTATTAAATTTGGATATTACAAAGTTGCAGTATCATACTCGTCACTTTGGTTGTACGTTATCCCTATCGTAGCGATTATTATAGGCACTGAAATAGCAAGAAGCATATTTATAGCGCAAAAAAACAAACTGATAACCACTATCGCTTACGCTATATACGTAGCGATAGACGTATTAGTTTTAACGAAAGTTCAAGTATTTTCAAATTTTGAAAATTTTATGGATACGTTGGGGCTTGTAGTTTTACCTTGCATATCCGCAAACTTTTTATATCATCATATATCTCAAAAATTTGGTGCTATTGCCGTAGTGCCATACAAACTTATACTGTTTATTTATCCTTATATTTTTGCAATTAGACCGCAAATTTCGAATGCATTACTATCTTTTGCAAAAATCGTAATTCCTATTGGAATTTATTTGATAATTAGCCTTGTTTATAAAACAAAAAGCAAGGTTACTGCAAAAACAAAAAGAAGATTTAACGTTGCCCTTACAACGATAGCAACGATTTTAGCAATAAGTTTTGTTATGCTAATTTCAGGTGTGTTTCAATATAAAATCCTCGTGATTGCAACTGAGAGTATGACAGGTGCAATAGATAAAGGCGATGCAGTAATTTACCAAACCTACGACGAACAAACGTTAAAAGCGGAAGACGTTATTGTGTTTAATAAAGATAACGCACTAATCGTTCACCGTATCGTTGAAATTAACAACATCAACGGGGAAATTAGATATTACACAAAGGGCGACGCTAACGATAGCGTTGATTCGGGGTATATAACCGATGCACAAATCGTAGGCATTATAAAATTGAAAATAAAATATATGGGTTACCCAAGTTTATGGGTTAGGTCATTATTTACATAAAACGTTCCATCCAATTGAGCACGAAGGAGGATTAACATGTCGGAACTTGAAAAAATTAAAAGATATGAATATCAAAGAAAGCGTAAAAAATTTATTTGGATTCAAATGCTTATAGTAGGTATTCTTACACTTGCCACTATAATTACTTCAACGCTTTTTATTTCTAACAATAAAAATGCATACGTAGGTTATACGGAAGAAGGCAAAGTTATTTATCGAGCGTATTTGGCGGATAATGATTTTTACGAAGAAGAATATTTGAACGGTAGCCACGCTTACGTTGCATCTTTAATCAACAAAATGACTGCCGACTTTTCTTATGACGTAAAAATGGAAATCGACAACGTAAACTTTCAATATACTTATAAAATAGACGCTCAACTTATCGTAAAAGATAAGGCAAGCAAAACAAAAATCTACGATTCTTTTTACGAAGTTTTGTACGAGGAAACGTCTGATAGCAGCGGCGATGAACTAAACATAAAAAAACTCGTTGAATTTGATTATCAAAAATTCAACAAAAAAGCTGATGAGTTTAATAGAACGTATAACTTGAAAAATACTGAGAATATTTTACTCGTTAAAATGACGATTAACGTAATCGGTATGTGCGAAAGTTTCCAAAACGATAACCAAGACGTTTATACGATTACTCTTTCTCTACCTTTAATGCAAACGGTGGTTTCGCCGTCGGTTTCCGCAACCGTCCCCACGGGAGAGCAAAAAATTATAGTAAAAGACATATCTTCTTTTGAAAATTTAAAAATATCCGCTATTGTGTTGGGGTGTTTAGATTTACTCGCTATAATTATTCTTGTGCTTTATATATTCTTGTCGATAGACAAACATATAGATTATGCAAGAAAAGTTAAAAAATTAATTTCTAATTACGATTCTTATATACAACAAATATTAACTCCTTTCGACTTTTCTAGTTATCAGGTATTGAAGATTAATTCATTTAAGGGGTTGCTTGAAATACGCGATACGCTGCAGTCTCCCCTTTTAATGTACGAAAACGAAGATAAAACTTGTTCTCAGTTCTTTATTACAACGGCGGAAAAAGTATTGTACTTGTACGAAATAGAGGTTGAAGAAGAAACGAATATAAATAACCCTAATATCGCTATAAATCAAGAGATTGCGGTTACCACCGTTCTGGATACGGCAGAAACGATAGAAACGGTTGAGTCAGTAGAAAATATAGCATATGTTACTTATAAAAAATCCTATACCTCCCGTTTAATTCAAGCGGAAGAAACGTTGAAAAACAATTACGTAATCATTAAGCAAGAATTACTTGCTTATAAAAAGGTCAAAGCAAGAACTAGCTGGAATGCAGAAACCTTTAGCGCAGGAAGAATACAATGTGCAAAGTTGACTGTTCGAGGGAAAACCTTATGGCTCAATCTTAATCTTGCACCAAACAACTACGTTGATAGTAAATATTCTATTGTAGATTGCTCTGATAAGAAAAAATTTGCGGAAGTTCCCGTTGCTATTAAAATAAGAAGCAACCGTTCTGTTAAGTATGCGCTGGAACTTATTAGAGATACGATGAGCGGGCTTAGTATAATCCGTACGGACAAACAACAAGAAATTATTACGCTTCCTTACGAAGATACTGAGTCGCTTATCAAAAAAGGTTTTATAAAAGAAATTTATTTGGGAAAAACAGATAAAAACACATCAGTAGTAAAACTTAACGTTGGTAAGATGCTAAAACACAAAACGGAAAATAAAGACTAATCATCAAAGAAAAAGGAGGCACGTATGAAAATATTAAAAATATTGATTGGCATAGTGCTTTCTTTTTCTACGGCTTTCATTGGCATTGGATACGCACAATTGACCGACGAGATAACTGCAATTGGCGTCTTAAATCATACGCATACAACATTGTATTTTTCGGACGTGACACCAAACGCAGGTGTTGCCGTTAAAGGCTATTCTGAAACATTGATAAATCTTACGGCAGAAGAGGGGGGAATTATCAACCTATCAATTACTAACCCAACAAATTATAAATATTATTATTTAGATTACACGTCTTCTATAGAGGGATTTAAATTATCTGAAAGCATGGTGGTTGGGGTTGAGATTGCGAGTGATGATACTTTGATATTTACTGTTTCTTTTTTCACGGCAGGAGAGTATATTATCAAATTTAATTTTACTAAAGTAGCGCCAAAAACTGAGTATGAAGGCATGACGATTGAAGGCTTAGACACAAATGGAGATGGTATGGACGATGTTTATGCTGTTACCGGCTATGATCAATCAAATGAAAATGTTGATATTCCGAGCAGTGTAAATGGAGTGCCGGTTGTTGAAATTGTGGGCAGTGCTTTCGCAGAATACAGTGATCTTAAAACTGTATGGATTCCTAAGAGTATTACTTCCATTGGTGCAGATGTATTTGCAGATAAAGAAGGAGTTATTCTTAAATATGAACAAATCACTTTGCTGTATGAGGGTACCTACGAGCAATGGCAGGCGATTGTGAAGGATGAAAATTGGGATCGCTATATTGGTAAAGGAAGCAGGATTTATTTCCTTGCTGACCTTACTTATAGTGAAGAAACGGCTTCCAATGGTATATTTAATGCAACAGAAAGAATATGGTCAGAACCAAAAGCGGGTACATATAGTTAAGTATAATACTATGCTGAAAAATATTATATAAAAGGAGTTATAACAATACTTCAATACAAATTAAATGAAAAAACATTAAGGGAGGGCGTGTATGAATTTATTTAAATGCTTGATTTATATACTGCTCTCCCTTGCTATTTTAACTCTTGGCGTGGGGTATGCACAACTAAGCTCTACTATCAGTTTAGAAGCTACTATCACGGGTTCCATGCAAAAAGGCGTGTTCATTTCAGACGTTTCCGAAGCGCAAGGCGTTACCATTAACACCTATTTTTCAACCGTGTTAAATAGTGAAGTTGTTTTAGCAAATAGTAATGACGCAAAAACTCTAACGATAACGCTATATAATAATTCACCTGATAATTACGCTTTTGATAGTATTGGATATGATGCGGCTATTGCCGGCGGATATACGAATTCTAACATAACCTTTACTCATACATTGCAAAAATATCAAAGAATCGATGCGAATAAATCGCTTGAATTTACCATAACGTTTGCATTCAAGAATGGTTACACGCCAACAACTACTGAAAGTTTACAATCCATATTAGATTTCCATTTTCATCTTTGGGGTGAAGAAGACAATACCGACTACGAGACATTTTTATCATCCTTCCTTGTTGACTTGAATAAGGGGTACGGATTAAACGATAAAAATAACAATCAAAAAGGTGAAGAAGTTGAAGCGGCAATTAAAAAAGAAAAGATTTTGTATCCCCATACAAAGATTAAAGGTGGTAATTTGGAGCATTTAAGCAATGGAATTACGGAAGGCTTGACCTTCGTTTATCGATATATAAACGATACTACATTCTACTTATATACGTATGAAGACAAATATTGCTTATCTTCATATGACGGTGAGCAAGTGGATTGTTATAGAACGACATTAGAATATAATACGGCAACTGAAATGTGGGAAATACAAAGTACGTATTCAGGGAAAGCGGAGATTGATTTGATTGAAAATCACTATTACTATATTAATTACGCGACGTGGATAGGTAATATGATATAAGATTAAGGCCTTGATTTAGCTTGCAAGCATCGGCAGGCTTTGTTTAGCGTATATTTTTACGCTTGTTCCACTAGTGTCTGTTTTCTTGTTTTACGGAACTACGTTGCCTAAAATGGAAACGCCAAAAAAAGTTTCTGGCGTTATGCGATTATTAAAACAAAAGCAACTTTGGTTGTGCGTTATTGCAATCTTTTTGGGTGGTGCAAGTGAATGTACTATGGGGCAATGGGCGTCAAGTTATTTAGAACAGGCGCTCGGAATACCAAAAGTTTGGGGCGATATTTTGGGCGTTGCGGTATTCTCCGTGTTTTTGGGGTTGGGGCGTTCACTTTATGCAAAGTTTGGCAAAAACGTGGAAAAAGTTTTGTTGCTTTCGGCAATCGGCTCGGCGTGTTGTTATCTTGTGGTTGCACTTATTAATCAACCTATCGTTGGTTTAGTCGGCTGTGCGGTTACGGGGTTTACCGTTGCAATGCTTTGGCCGGGTAGTTTAGTCGTTAGCACGATAAGAGTGCCTACGGGTGGCGTGTTCACTTATGCAATAATGGCGGCGGGGGGAGATTTCGGTGCGTCCGTTGGTCCGCAGTTGGTGGGCGTAGTTACGGACTTGGTTTCTACGAACAGCGGTATGATTAACCTTGCTACCAAGTTAGGTTTAACGGCAACGCAACTTGGATTAAAAGTCGGAATGTTGGCTGGGGCAATATTCCCGATACTTGCAATTGTAGTTTACGCGATTATACTCAAAACAAAAAAGAATACTACTATCCACCTTGAAGAAACTTAATAACCATTGGATAAAAACCGTCCCAAGCCATTATTTGTTGGCTTGGGACGGATTGTTTTTTGCCAAAAACCTCCTATTGACCGTGTTTTAATTATAATATATAATTAAATCATGAAAAAAATATTTTTTGTTTTGTGTTTGGTTTTAACTATTACTTTTTGCGGTTGTACCACCGTAAAAGACACTAATATTGATTTGCCGACGACTGGCGGTGGTGAAGTATTGCCTGATTTTCCGTTAGTCCCTGAAACACCGGAAGATGAAGAGGAGGAAAAAAAGAAAAAGTATTATTTGATATCTACGGTGGACGGGCTTAGGGTGCGTAGTGCGCCTAACGGTTCAAGCGCAGTTTTAGGTAGTTTAGATAAAAACGATGCAGTTGAACTTGTTGAGAAAAAAGGCGACTATTATTTAACTAATTTTAAGCAAAAAAAGGCATATATCCACTCAAAGTATTGTTCGGTTATGGAGATTGAGTCTGCCGAAGACAATATTGAAAATGCGATTAGCGTAGGTAGTGAACTTTTGGGCTATCCTTACGTTTGGGGCAGTCAGCGCTACCATTGGGGGAACGGTAAGTTAAACACAAACTTCGTTCAAGGCGAATTCGATTGCTCGGCTTTAGTACAATATATATACTATATATCTAACGGCGTGTTGTTAGACGTGACTTCGCGCGCGCAAGCAAGCAACGGTGTGGAAGTAAAGAAAAGTCAACTACAGCGTGGCGACTTAATGTTTTTCACTAACGCGTCAAGACAGCACAAAACGGGTGTGGAAAGGATAGGACACGTGGGAATATATTTTGGCAATAATTATATTTTACACACGGCAACCGACCACGCCGTAATAGAGCCTATTTCAAACACGCGTTGGGGTTATTATATAACGGCAAGGCGAGTAGTTTAACCAAAAATCGTGTACAACTGAATAAAACTATACCCTTTTCAAACGTTTTTTGGAAAGGGTAAAATTTTATAAATTTTTAATAAGAAAAATTTTAAGAAAGTATTGAAATTTTCTTTTTTGTTTGTTATAATAAAATAGATATGGAAAGGGAGAAATTACGTATGAAAGGATTTGCTTTTGTAAAAGCGTATAGAACTTATAAAAGCTCCTTGTCGTATTATCTAAAATTTTAAATTATAAGCTAATGAAGTTTAAATAACTTCATTTTTTTATTAGTAAAAAATTTTTTGGGGGAATTCACAAATGAAAAACGTTAACTTAGTTTACGGTGTGAAAGACAAACCGGGTTTAGTTAAAACTTTAGTGTTTGCTTTCCAACAAGTGCTTGCAATTTTGGCAGCAACCATTTTAGTTCCTGCTATCGTAGGCAACGGAATGAGTCAATCTGCAGCATTATTCGGTGCGGGCGTAGGTACGCTAGTTTATTTATTGTTCACTAAATTTAAAAGCCCCGTGTTCTTAGGCTCGTCATTTGCGTTTATTACGCCTATGTTCGCTGCTTTTGGCGGCGGCGTTGCAATGAGCGTTGGCTACCTTGGTTTAATTATTGGTGCATTTTTGGCGGGGTTGGCTTACGTTATAATTGCTATCGTTGTTAAGTATGTGGGTGTTAAATGGATAGACAAAGTTATGCCTGCCGCAGTTATTGGACCGACCGTTGCTATTATAGGTTTATCTCTTTCAGTTAACGCTGTAAACGATATCGTTAAAGGCGCTGTTTGGGACTCTGGAAATTCTGCTTGGGTTATGAACGGTACGAGCACAGTAAGTCTTGTTTGTGGCTTAATTACTCTTTTGACTGTTATTATTTGCTCAGTTTACGGCAAAAAAATGATGAAGATGATTCCGTTTATTATCGGTATTGGTGCGGGATACGTTGCTGCAACAATCTTTACTTTAATCGGCATATTAGCAAAAGTTCCTGAACTTGTTATTATCAATTTCAGTATTTTTGCAGAAATCACTTCTCTAGATGCGTGGATTCCTAACTTTGCTTTCATTACTGCATTTTCGGGATTTTCTGACCCAACCTTTACGGCAACTTACTTTGTTGGTATTTTATCTGCATACGTTCCCGTGGCGTTCGTCGTTTTTGCAGAACACCTTGCTGACCACAAAAACATTTCTTCAATTATCGGAACCGACCTTACTAAAGACCCTGGCCTTCATAGAACTCTTCTTGGCGACGGCGTAGGCTCTATGGTGGGCGCGTTCTTCGGCGGTTGTCCTAACACCACTTACGGTGAATCTGTTGGTTGCGTTGCTATTTCTGGAAATGCATCAGTAGTAACTATTTTAACAGCTGCAATCATTTGTATCGTGTCGGCTTTCTTTGCACCGTTTGTAATCTTGCTTAGAACTATTCCTAACTGTGTAATGGGCGGCGTTTGCTTTGCGCTCTATGGGTTTATTGCTGTATCAGGCTTGAAGATGATTCAAAAAGTAGACCTTAACAAAAATAATAATCTTTTCACAGTATCAGTTATATTGATTGCAGGTGTTGGCGGTATGGCATTAACGTTCGGTATTATTCCGCTAAAATCTGTTGCCGTTGCACTCATTCTCGGTATTATTGTTAACCTAATTACTTCAAAGGCTAGCAAAAAAGAAGAAATTGAAGAAAAAGACGCTGAATAATTTTTAAGGATTGATTATGGAAAACAATAAAGTTCATATTTTAGACCACCCACTTATAAGGCACAAACTTGCCATTATAAGAAACAAAGAAACGGATACGAAACAATTCCGTGAAATCATAAAAGAAATTGCAACTTTGATGGCGTACGAAAGTTTTAAGGACGTTCCCACTCAAGAAATTGAAGTTGAAACGCCATTAGAAAAGGTAAAGCAAACGGTAGTTAAAGAAAACTCTATCGCAATCGTACCTATCTTGCGTGCAGGGCTCGGTATGGTTGACGGAATACTTTCTTTGTTCCCAGCGGCAAAGGTTGGGCATATCGGTTTATACCGTAACGAAGAAACTTTAGAACCGGAAGAATATTATTGCAAACTTCCCGTGGGGATTGAAGAAAAAGTCGTTATGGTTGTTGACCCGATGCTTGCGACTGGCGGTAGCGCTGCCGACGCAATCAAAATGCTCAAAAAACGCGGTTGCAAAAAGATAAAACTTTTATCTATAATCGCTGCGCCCGAAGGGGTTAAAAAGGTTGCTGACGAGCACCCCGACGTAGATATATTTATTTCTACTTTGGACCGTTGCTTAAACGAACACGGTTACATATTACCTGGTCTTGGCGACGCGGGCGACCGTATCTTCGGCACGAAATAAACTAAAGAAAAACAAAAGAAGCAACACCCCCTGCTTTGTTAAGCAGGGGGTGTTAAGTTGCTATTAAAAAATTTTGTCGTTAGAAAATCGCTTTTTCTATTACACCGCCACCGATACATTTATCACCGTCGTAAAATACGGCAAACTGACCTTCGGTAATGGCGCGTTGGCGTTCGGCAAAGTCGACTGTTATGCCGTTGTCACGAACATGCACCGTGCATTTTTGTTCGGGTTGACGGTAACGGAATTTAGCCGTACATTCAAAGTCTTTTTTGTCAGGGGTAAATGGTATCCAGTTGCACTCCTTCATATATAAACCTTTGCTGAAAAGTTTATCTTCAGCGCCGTGTGCAACGTATAAAATATTATTTTTTAAGTCTTTTTCAATTACGAACCATCTACTGCCGTCGTCTTCTTTTTGTCCGCCTATGCCAAGGCCACGGCGTTGACCGATAGTGTAATACATAAGTCCTAAATGTTCGCCCAAAACCTTACCGTCGTAAGTCATTATTTTACCTTTTTGAGCGGGGATATATTTAAGTAAAAAATCGCGGAAATTTCTTTCGCCTATAAAACAAATACCCGTGCTGTCTTTTTTAGTTGCGGTGGCAAGTCCGTTTTGTTCGGCAATACGGCGAACTTCAGACTTATCAAGTTTACCTAGTGGAAACAACACGCCGTCAAGCTGTTCTTGTGAAAGTTGGTTTAAAAAATACGTTTGGTCTTTGTTTTGGTCTTTTGCTTTTAATAGGTAATGCACGCCGTTATCGTGCAATATATCGCAGTAATGCCCGGTTGCAATATAGTCTGCACCCAAGCGTTTTGCAGTTTGCTTAAAGTCTTTAAACTTTATTTCACGGTTACATAAAACGTCGGGGTTAGGCGTTCTGCCTGCCTTATATTCAGAAAGGAAATACGAAAAAACTCTGTCCATATATTCTTTGGCAAAGTTAACCGAATAGTAAGGGATACCGATAGCGCTTGCGACACGACGTACGTCGGTAAAATCTTCTTCACCCGTACACGCACCGCACTCGTCTTTTTCTTCCCAGTTGTTCATAAAAAGGCCGATAACGTTATAGCCTTGTTCTCTAAGAAGAAGTGCGGCAACAGAACTATCTACACCGCCACTCATTCCAACGACAACAGTTTTTTTCATAAAAATCTCCTTGCCAAAATATGATAACACAAACGGCAAAAAAATTCAACGGATTGACCGTTTAATTGAAAATATTTCGCGCGTACGAGCAAAATTAAGTAAAAACCCTATAATTTTATTGATTTAAACGATATTTTTGTGATACAATGCTATACAAGTATGCGACTGCATACAATAAAACAATTTCTTTTTATAGGAGGATTTTATGCCATCAGACGGCTCTGTTCCGTTGCAAACGTTATTACTAGCAGGAACTCCCTTTAATACGGGGCTATTTATTGCAATTATTGCATTGGTAATAATGTCAGGTTTCTTTTCATCTACGGAGACCGCTTACTCGTGCGCAAGCAGAATAAAACTTCGCACACTCGTTTCAAACGGGGATAAGAAAGCAAAAAAAGTTCTTGACCTTGCTGAAACTAACTACGATAAGTTTATAAGCACCGTGCTTATAGGTAACAATATCGTCAATCTTTCCGCGTCGACTTTGGCAACGTTATTCTTTGCGCAGTTGATTGTTGATAGCGCTACGTCGGCCTTAGTATCAACCGCGGTAATGACTATTGCGATTTTGATTTTTGGTGAAATTACACCAAAGTTCCTTGCAAAAACTTATCCTGAAAAATTTGCGATGGCGTTTTATCCACTCATAAAATTTTTCTATTATATTTTCTATCCGCTAAATATGATTTTTGGCGGTTGGAAATGGCTACTCGCTAAGATTTTCCGCCTTAAAAATGCCGAAGTCGTTACCGAAGAAGAGATAATGACTATCGTTGAAGAGGCTGAAGAAGACGGCACGCTTAAAACCGAAGAAACAAAACTTATCCGTTCGGTTATAGAGTTTGACGACTTAGAAGTCGGCGACATTTTAGTTCCAAGGGTAAATATCGTTGCGGTTGACGTTGCGTCGACTATGGACGAGATTAGAAAAGTTTTCGATAACGAAGGTTATTCGCGCTTGCCTGTGTATAAAGATAGCGTTGATACGATAATCGGAACTATTCACCAAAAGGACTTCTACTGTGCGTATTTGAAAGGCAAAAAGGGTATAGACGGTATTATGCAAAACGCTTTCTATACCACCGAACATATTAAAATTTCCGACCTGCTCCGTCAACTTCAAAAGAAGAAAGTACATATCGCAGTTGTTTTAGACGAATACGGCGGAACGCTTGGTATGATAACCTTAGAAGATATTTTAGAAGAACTTGTTGGTGAAATTTACGACGAACACGACGAAGTAATAAACTACTTTAAGGATATATCTGAAAACGTTTTCGTTATCGACGGAAACGCGCCCATATCAGACGCTTTTGAATATTTAGGGCTAGAGGGCGAGGAAGATAATTTTGAGGCTAGTACGGTCAGCGGTTGGGTAATAGAAAAGGTTGAAGAAATTCCCCACGCAGGCAAAAAGTTTAGCCACAAAAATCTTGACGTTGAAGTAATGAAGTCCACGGTTAAGAAAGTATTGCAAATAAAAGTAACCGTAAACGACAAAGAAGAAGAAAACCAAGAAGAATAATTAAATTTTACTGCCGCTTAAAATCTTTTGAGCGGCAGTTATGCACCCGTAGTCTAATTGGATAAAACAGTGCCCTCCGACGGCGCCGTTCCGAGTTCGAATCCCGGCCTGAACCCGAAATATACCCACAACGTCGCTCTATTATATAAGGTATAGTCTAACTTTTCCTTAATCTTAAAAATAAAAATTCGCAAGATTAAATCACGGACTACCCCAAGAGCGACAGTAAACACGTTTTTTATAACCCTTGTTTATCAAGGTCATATAATTTCATTTTCCCGTATCCGTAGTCTAATTGGATAAAACAGTGCCCTCCGACGGCACCGTTCCGAGTTCGAGTCTCGGCGGGTACACCACCATCACCCTTAAACATTTGCTTTTGCAATAGACGTTTAAGGGTTTTTTCTATGTTCTAAAAATCAAAAATCTGGAAAATGAAAAATAGACTACCCCAAGAGCAACAATAAACACGTTTTTTACGCCCCTTGTCTATAAGGGAGCATATACTTTTTCGGTGGTAAAAGTGGAAAAGGTGGAAACTTTTATATAAGGCACATATACAAAAACAGTGGAATAAGTGGAAACGGTGGTAAAAACGCCCCGCTTTTATAAGCCATACACATAAACTCGGTGGTAAAAGTGGGTTTAGTGGAAATGCAAAACAATTCCCTGCCCCGAAAGGGGTTAATAAATAACTAAATTCGGCAAAAACTATTATTCGGGGGTGGAGCGGGAACGCTCGGCTCTATTTTCGGCACTTGACAAAACCAAGTGCCTTTTTTCATTTTAAATACAAAAAAGGAGAACTACTATGAAACAAATCACAAACATATATATACTTGTTGATACTTCGTTTAGAATGCAAAGGAACAAAGAAAAATTACAAACTATTCTTAACAAATATTCACGAGCATTGAACTTTGAGAAAGGCAGGGCAAAACTACATATAATCGGTTATAACGACAAAGCAAAAATCATTGAGCCTTTTAAGAGAATAACAACAAACGGCAACCCGAATTTAGGCGAAGGGTTAAAACTGTTAGAAAGCGTTATAAAATATCAACGAAAGTATGATGAAAAACAAACCCGTTCGATATTTATTTTGCACGGAAGCGATAACGTTCTGCAAGGGTGGAACGCACCACTTGAAAGGCTTTTTGGCTTAAAAGAATTTGCTTTTGGACTTCGATACGTTGTTCAATATGGCAACCCTGATAAGTATGTAAAGAAAACATATTTACGCTTTACCGACTCTAACGATAAGATTTTACCATACTTTTCAGAAAATCGCTTGACTTCACTTTTGTCGACGATAAGACGAGTAAATTCTTAAAGCAGTTGACATATATAACAAAAAGTGGTAAAATAATTTTGCCAAATCAATTTTATATATTAAACTTAGGTGTGTTTTTCTATTTTAAAAGAAAAGTATGCTTTTTTCACGCTTACAATGAATTTGATAAAAATGCAAATTCTAATTATGTAAGTGTGAATACACCTTTTATATAATATTGGTTTGGCGACTACGGAGTTTGCGTTTTTTGTGCGTTTACTTCGGTAGGCGCACTTTTTTATTTATAGGAAAATTTTTATAGGAGAAAAAATTATGAATTATTACAAATCAAATCAACAACCAATGACAAAAAAAGAAGCGTTAACAGACGCTCTGCGCCGTCAAACAAATGAGATGAGACAGGCAAAAACACCTGCTCAAAGATGTGAAATTCAAAAAAGATATACAGCAGAAAAGTTAAGCATTATGAAAAATTATCCAACTAGATAACGGAAAAATAGTTTTAATTAGAAAATTTTATAAGGAGAAAACAAATGAATAAAAATACAAAAATAATTTTATTAGTACTTCTTTCAATGTTTGCACCTTTTATAGGAATACCGCTTCTTATAGTCGTACTATTGAAAGACAAGAATCAAGAACAGCAAACAAATACTAATCAACAAAGTACAATAGACAATGATAATGAAACATCTATTTTAGAAAGTCAAAATGGACATCAACCGATAAAACATGTGTCGAGCAATGTAAATTCATCCTTACCAAAAAAACAATTAACCATACTAATAATTCTTTGCAGTTGTGCTTTATTTTTTATGGTATTAGGAATAATCTTAACTTTAACTATTCCAAGCGGAATTGGAAAAACGATATTGCAAGCAACTGGGTTTATTGAGATATTTGGAGCGATAATAGGAATTGTTCTTATGTATCGTAAAATGTATTACACTTGTCCTGAATGTGGCACTAAACGAGAACACCATAGGCAATTTATAGAAACTACAAGTAGACAACTTACTCAAACAGAAAGAAATACTAGTTTAACAAAAAGAACTGTAATTTACAAACACGTTTATTTAGATACATATGTTTGTCCAAAATGCGGCGAAACAATGGAAAATAGAGCGACATCTGAAGGTGGAAAAATTGTATATGATTATCGTGGTATAATTACTTATGACAATACGAAACCACCAAAGGAATTTTAAGGAGATTATTATGGAAAAACAATTTGATAAAAAACAATTCAACACGAAATTGTATATGATGTTTGCTTTTTGGGGTGTAATTTTAGTAATAGGGATAATTTCTTTAATTTTATCGTCGTCCTTAAAAGGAGCATCTTACAATGATGACCCAAAAAATTATTATGGAACTTATGAAGGTTCAAATTCATCTGGCTGGGTTTGTTTAGAAATATACAAAGATTCTGCTGTGCTCTATGATCCAGATGAAACAACTTACAATTATAGATATTTGTCGCCGACAAAAGTTCAAGAAGATTATGGTAAAGAAGACGGTCGTGCAGGAATCTTCCTTTATCAAGAAGACCCAAATTATGGAATTTTATTTTGGCTTTATAATGTTGACGGCGAAATGTATTTAAGAGAAAAGGTAAGCGACTTAAAACTAACTTGTACATATCATAGAAGTTAATTACGAAATTAATCTATTTTTCAAGGGGTAAGTTGGAGATATAATTATGAGCAAAGAAGAACTGTTTAATGAAGCGATAATGTATAAAACAAAATCCACAATTTTCCCCTGAAGACCTTTTCTTTAACTTTAATTCGTGGAATAAAATAAGAAAACTGGAGAAGTTTGACCAAGTTTTCGCTTTTAGGCAAATAGTTAATATATTTGAAATTGATTATAATATCCCGTTGATAGATAGTGCATTAAGCAATAATAGTCAAGCACTTGATTTCGAAGACATTGAAAAATGGGTAGGAAGTTTTGAACAATCTCAAAAAGATAAAAACAAAAAAGAGTAAACTTTCTTTTATTAACACCCGAGAGATTTTGTTCTCTTGGGTGTTTTACTCTAACTAACAAAAGGAAACTAAAAAATGAAGAAAAGAATTTTAATATGTGCCTGTTTAAGTATTGTATTACTAACGTTAAGCGGTTGTAGCGTCGACGTTTATGGAACTCATTTAGAAGGCGTAAACGTTATTTGGACTCCGTTTATTGCTGTTTGGCATTGGTTATGGGGAAGTTTTACACCAAGTTTTTGGATATTTGTAGAACAAGTTTGGCAATTGCCTTTGGCAGTAAGTTGGTTGGCAGGTATAATAGTAAACATTTTAGGCGCAGTTCTTTACATTGTAATTGTTGTACTTATAATTGCAATAGATTTAGTGCTTGCAATTCTAATCGGTATTGTTTGGTTTATACTTGCACTCTTAAATGGTATATTCCACTTTATGTAATACTAACCAAAAAACAAATTTTAATATGACTGATTTAGACATAAAGACTTCATATAATAGAGAAAAAACAAAAGGAAAAAACTATGGAAACAAAACGAATATTAGACAAGTTAAATAACGAGCAACAATCTGCCGTTAAAGAAACGGAAGGGTATATTCGGGTTGTTGCAGGTGCAGGGAGCGGAAAAACAAGGGTGCTCACCCACCGATACGTGTATATAGCAAAGGCTTTGGGCGTGCCAACCGAACATATACTTTCGGTGACCTTTACTAACAAGGCAGCGAACGTTATGAAAAAGCGAATTCGGGACTTTATGCCCGATGAAGACGGCGGTTATATAGGCACGTTTCATAGCATTTGTAGAAAGATTTTATCTTTTGATATACATAGATTAAACTACCCGAAAAACTTTAAGATATTAGATATTGAAGACCAAAAAGAATTACTACGTGAGATATATGAAAAGAACGGGTTAAAACTAAAAAACAATACTTTTTCAAACGTGCTTAAACGAATTGGAGTTTATAAATTTGACCTTAAATACGTGCCCGAACTTATATCAAGCGAAAGTGTTAAAACCTTTTCAAACCTTAACGTAGAGAATAAAACTTCAACTGATTTTATCATAAACGAATACTTAAAAGCGCAAAGAAAAAATTTCTATTTAGACTTTGCCGACCTTATCAACTTTACTTTGTATTTATTAAAGACGGACAAGGAATTTAACGACAAATGGAGCAACTATTTTGAGTATATACAAGTAGATGAATTTCAAGACGTTTCCCCCGAACAGTATGAGTTAGTATCGCTTCTTTCAAAGAATAACGGCAACTTGTTTATAGTGGGCGATCCAGACCAAACTATATACTCGTTTCGTGGTGCAGACGTTAACTTTTTCCTTGACTTTGACAAGAAGTTTAAGGACGTTAAAACTATCATACTTGATACTAACTATCGCTCTACACCACAAATACTAAAAGCAAGCAATTCACTTATAACTAAAAACACAAAGCGAATTGAAAAGCAATTAAAACCCGTTAAAAAAGACGGCTTAAAGGTAGAATACCACCACGCCAAAACACGAAAAGATGAGTGCAACTATATTGCAAAACAAATTACTGATATAGTTAAAAAGGGTGGCTCTTTGAGTGACTGCGCCGTGCTTTATAGAAACAACAATAATTCCCGCGCAATAGAAGAAGCGTTGATTAGAAACAAACTTTCATACGTTATATTTAGTGGGTTTGCTTTCTATAAACGAAAGGAAATAAAAGACGTTATTGCTTATCTTGAAATGGCAGAAACTACTGATGACGTTTCGTTCTTGCGGACTGTCAACGTGCCTGCTCGTGGCATAGGCAAAACAAGGCTTGCATATCTTCGTGAAGAAGCCGAAGCATACGGAACGTCTCTTTATACGGCGTTATATAATAATCGATTTAACAGTATGTTTACGGGTACGGGAGCAAGTGAATACGTTGAACTTATTGAGAACATAAAAGACCTTAAAGAAAAGTATTCCATAAACGATTTACTTGACTATATTCTAAAAGAAACGGGTTATGAAAAAATGCTTATGGAAGACGGCGACCAAGAAAGGCTTGATAACATAGCCGAACTTAAAGACTCTATCCGTGAATACGAAACGGAAGCCAAAGAAAAGGTTGCGCTTTCCGACTATCTAAATAACGTTGCGTTAATTACAAGTAGTGATAGAAGCGATAAAACAGATAGCGTTAAAATGATGACCGTTCATACTGCAAAAGGTTTAGAGTTTAAGAACGTGTTCGTGTGCCAACTAAACGAAGGAATATTCCCTTCTTCTCAAACAAACACACTTGAAGAAATGGAAGAAGAACGAAGGCTTATGTACGTTGCAATGACACGTGCGGAAGAAAGGCTCGTACTTACCGATTGCGAAATAAATTCAAGCGGTCAAATGCAACTTGCTCCGTCAAGGTTTATCTTTGACATAGACGAAAAGGCGTTTAAGAAAACGGGAATAATTACTTCCGACTATGCCGAATGGGCAAAGTCTTACGTAAACAAACTTAACCCAAAATTCCCGATACAAACTGAAAAGGCAAAATTCAACGTTGGCGATACCGTTATACACGAGATTTTAGGGTGTGGTACTATTGAAAGAATTATAGACGGTGCTTATAGAGTACGTTTTGACGAAAACAAGGTGCGGTCTATCTCTTTTAAGGTGGAACTTAAAAAAGCAAGCGAAAAGAGAACGGAAATCCCAAACAATCTCAACGCTTATGCGAGATATGTTTACGACAGGGAGTTTAATTCTACCGAAAAGCAGAGAGAGCGTGCAGATTTTATACTCAAATCTAACGTGGATATAGAAAGAAAACTTGAAGATTTATCATATAACCCCTTTTCAAAGCGTGATATAGTCAAGTACATAATAGAAAATGGAATGCTTTTAGAAAACGTGTTCTACCCCGATAGAATGCTTGACGAACAAGGCAATGATTTTAGAGATTTTATTGAGTCAGATAACAACTTCTATTTTGCTGGAATAGAAACTCTTTTAGAAGAGATTGACGTTAATACTATTAAAAACACCGAAACGAAAAATTTGATTGAAAAGTGTACCCGTGCAGTAGAAATGTGGAGCGTTCTTAACGACTTATACTGTGCTCTACCCGTTAATGAAGATTGTGATATGGAAGATTTTGAAAACTTTTACGACTTAGCATTAAACCATATCGTTGCTTGTGGAGAATATTACTTCAAAAGGTCTAAATCTTCAAAAAATTACTATATAGAAGAACAAAACAAGTATTTAATAGAAACACTTTGCGAAGCCTTAAACCCTTATCAAGCAATGAGTTTTAAGGAATACTGTAAAAATACAATGGAAAGAAGACAAGGAGAATAAAAATGGATATACAAGAACTTTGGGATAAATATTTTGAAATATACAAGACCGAAGACTATGTTAGCATTAAAAAATGTTTAGATGAACTTGTTAAATTCGGCGAATTCGATGCGTTTTCTCTTATTGGAGATATGTATGCTCATGGTGAAGGTGTTGAACAATCTTCTAAAAAAGCACTCGAATATTATAATTTAGCACTTGAAAAAGGTTGTGTAAAAGCATATTGCCACATTGCTCATTTATATTATTACGGATTGGATATTGAAAGAGACTATAAAAAGGCTTTTGAAACATATAAGATTGCCTCCGAAAACAATATACATATCGGATATTATAGAATGGCTTGTATGTACTTAAATGGCGATTACGTTGAAAAGAATTATTTTAAGGCATTTGAAAATGCACAAACAGCAAGGAAAATAGGGCTTGAAAAAGCAAATAGAATTATTCATAAAATAGAAGGCTTAAAATTTGCTTTTGAAGAAGGTGGTATTTCTCGTGTAGCATTGCAAAGTAAGTTATTTATTGGCTTTCCACTCGCTTCAGAAGTTTTTGATTGGTTGAAAGAGCAAAAATACATAGATAAAGACGGAAAAACTATTTTAACTAAAGAAGAATATGAAAAATTGTTTAATGGTAATTAAGGCTTATCGACAATATATTATAACTATGAATAATAGAATTCGAGCCGAAAAAGAATAAACTAAATAACACTTAAAACTTGGGTTAACGGAATAAAAACCGTTAGCCCTTTTTTAATGCAAAAAAGGAGAACGGATGAAGAAATTTCAAACAAAACAACAATTAAACGACTATATTTCCAAAAGAGAATATAGTCAAGAATTTAAGACGGCACTTGAAAATTCCATAAAAGCAGTTGAAGACTGCATTAAAGGTGGAGCAACGCCGTCATACCTTATAATCGCCGAAACACGAAAGGAATCGGACGAAGCCACTATTGAATTTTCGCTTGGCGAAAATATGCCCGAATCGGATGTGTGCATAACAGCCGTGAGCGGCGAGTCGTGGCGAGAACGGGTGTTTGTGTTCGGAGATTCGGGCAACGGCGTGATTATATACGAACGTGTGCCGTTTGTGGACGAGAACGATACCGAGTTGCAACGAAAAACTTAACCCTTGCCCGATACCATACCCCACTATAAACATGTGAGAGCGTGGCAAAAACGCCCAAATTTACACGGTTTAATACAAAAGCAAAGAAAAAAGGAGAAAAATTTATGTTTGACAATGAAAGATACATAACGTGCGGTATTAGTGATAGAGTGCCTGAAACTTTGCAGGTTGCGATATGGTCTGCGATAGAACTACAAAAAAAGTTTTGTAGTAAACTTGACTATCTGCAAGTATTTACCTTTCAAAAAATCGGTGAAGATACGCTTGCGATAAGGCAAACCCAAGAAAACCCAAATTTTGGTACAACTCACTATACCAACTATAAGCAAGAATACGAAGAAATACTAAACGAAAAAATCTTCGTTATTGATGATGGCGACCACAGTACAATGCTGTTTGCGAAAGAATATTAAGGAGAATAAAAATGGCAAAAACTACTACGAAAAAGAAAAAAGGAACTAACACAATCAAAGCACCCGTTAAAACAATAGACCAACTAACTTTTGCGAGAATAATCGCTCAAAAATACGAACTACCCATTAACACGGTGTTAAATATTATTCTTGAAGAACAAAAACTTACTATGAAATACGTTGATGACGGATATAAGGTAATAAAGAAAAATTACCTTACTATGGAGCCAAGAAGTTATGAAGGCAAAACGTGGGTAAGTCCATTAGACCACAAAACTTATGAAATGGCAGATAGAAAAAGGGTTATAGTACGTGTTGGCGAAGGTTTTAAGAACTACTTAAACGGCAAGAAAAACCCCGAAGATAAACTATGTAGATTTGTTGTAAGTCCCGAAAGAGAGAAAAATTTACAAGATTTAATAGAAATTTCTTAAAATCGCTTTACAAAAAGGTTTTCTATGTGTTATAATGTTGTAATATTTTGATAACAAGCGTTTTTTGGAGGTGAAATAATAAACGCTTATTGTCTGTTGGTTAAAACTACTACTAATCAACTTAATTTATTATTTTATCTAAAATGTATTTAATTTAATCGAAACATATATTGACGAGGAAAAATGTTCCCGTTGCGAGTCGAAAGGTTCTTTCGGCTTGACTTCGTGCGTTCATTTCCTCGTTTTTTTAATGTTTCAATACTCTATTATTAAACAACAAAGGAGACTTATATGCCTAAAAAACCTATGTTTACGACCTACGATATAGTATTAAAAATTGCGCCCGATGTAATTCAATATTGTTGGCAAATTGTAGAAAACCATAAACAACTTTTTGAAAACCCAGATTATTTACAAGTGTTTAAGTTTGAAGCAAGCAACGATATGCTCATAATAAAAGTATTCCAAGAAGAATATCCCACTACAATTTATTTTTATGACTATCGAGAAGAATTCAAGAACTTTATAAATGAAACAATATATTTCTTTGAATACCCCGATTCTTACCAAGTACTGTTTTCATACGAATACTAATTTATACTAAAAGTACAAACTTAGAGCCTTTAAGCACAAATACCCTTACCGCCGTGCTTAAAGGGCTCTACAAGGTAAAGGCTTATATCTAAATTAGATATAATGAAATAAAGCCACCTTTGAATGAAAGATTGGAAACCTATTCCCTGTTTTTGTACTCCAAATAAGGAGAATAAATATGTTAAATCCAAACAAAAACAATGACTCTTTCAATTATGAAGGGAGAGAAGTTTCAATACCAGATGATTGCCCGTTTTTTAGAGTTCAATCTTTAATAAAAAACATCACGGCAAACGAAGAAGATTCTATTTTATTATATGTAAACGATAGAGGCAAAGAATTCAATGCAGAAATTCCGACAAGTTTATTAAACGACCTTTCAAACTTAATAAAAGCATTAAACGCTAACAACATTTTTGCAAAACATTATCAAGTTCACGATATATCAATGTTATTAACCCACCAAGCAAGGGTTGCTTTCACTTCAAATTATTATCAACTATATCACACCAAACTTGGTTGGCATAATATAGACGGACAATACTATTTCTTATATGACAAAACCAACATAAACGGAAAAGTATCAGAGTGTAAACGTGATTTCTTATTCCAAGCAGGAGATATCGACAAATACCAAGAAATGCTTAATAAACACGTTTTTTCCCGAAAGGAACTTGCCCTTGCTTACTGTCTCGGTTTTAGTGCCGTTGTAATATCTCTAATCAACAAACTACGAATTGCAGACTTGGGAACAATAGTTCTAAATGTAAGCGGAAAATCTTCAACGGGCAAAAGCACTATGGAACAACTACTATTAAGTCCGTTCGGCTCCCCCGTCTTCACAAAACACGGTTTAGGACTTCCACATTCTGGCACGTTAAACGGTTTCCTTGACGCTTTGGAAGGAATACACGGTCTGCCAAGAGTAATAGACGACTTGCAACAAAACTCAAACATAAACTTAACCGAACTACTTTATACAATATCACAAGAAGAAACTAAAATGCGTTGCGGTGAAAAGTGGAATAGAAATATTGACGGTTGGTCGGGAATAGTAATTGCAAGTTCAGAAACCCCATTAATGGAATCAATGAAAGTTCAACAAGGTACCTATCCAAGACTGTTAAATGCAACAAACGTTCAATGGACGGAATCGGCAGAAAGTGCAGAAGAAATAAAAACAATAGTAAACGCCAACTATGGCTTAACGGGAAAAACCTTTATAGACTATATAGTAAGTATGCCCATAGAAACGCTTAAAAGCGAATATGAAAAAGCACTTAATAAGGTTAAACCTTTGATGACAAAGAAAGACGGGTTAAGCGATAGAATAGCAACAAGACTTGCTTCAATATATCTATCTTGCGAACTTGTAAAACAATGTTTCAATTCCCCGTTTACTTGGACTACCGAAGAACTTATAGAGCCGTTAATTGAAAGCGAACAAGATACCGTTGACGATAGAAACCCCGCCGAAAAACTGTTAAACATTATAAAAACTTATGCACAAGAATATAAATATTCACGCTTTGACGTTAATTATCTTAAAACTCATTATAAAGGAAACGGTACTTTTTCTAACGAAACCATAGCAAAACAAACTAATGAAGGTATTATCAATATAAAAGATGACGAATGGACTGTAATAATACACGAAGACCGCTTAAAAAAGATTTTGAAAGCGGAAGGTTTTAACGAATGGGGCACCGCCACCAACGAATTGAAAAAACGTGGAATTCTAATCGGAACGGAAGAAAAGAAAAAGAACGGAAAAACTACCATTAGAACAAGAAAACTCATCAATGGTATATGGTGCAACGTTTTCAAATTCAAAATGGAATCGGAACAAATTCAAGAAGATTTAACGGAAGAAAATCAACCTAAACAGCCAGTCCAACTCGAAATGAAAGTTGATAATACAAATTGGAATGATGACGATTCAATAAATGCTTTCTTCAAGGGAGATGACGATAATGCGTAAATATATCTTCCCACGAAAAGTAATAACTGAAAAAAGCGGTAATATTCCATTAACAAACACCAAAAGAACATTGTGCTCAAACGAAAGAATTAACGTTGTCAATGAATTATTGATAGAAATCCTTGCAAATCAGGAGGACGGCGATAATGCGACAACTTGAACCCAAAGAATTAACGTTAATGCAAACCGTCCTTGTTGCAAAGCAGTTTAACAACTCAAATAAGAAAAAGTTAGAAACTGCAATATATGCAAGAAAATCTTCTGAAGATAAAACGGCAACGTCAATAGAAACTCAAATTACCGACTGTAAAAGCCTTATATCTAACTACCCCAACCTACTTAACTTACAAGACTGTCATATCTATAAAGACGAAGCAAAAAGCGGTATGTTTACAGATAATAGAGATGGCTTAACCAAAATGATGAAAGAAGTCAAAAACGGTAATATAGACGTTATAGTTCTATACCACCACGAAAGATTAACCCGAAACATTGGCGACTTTGACAACATTAAAAAAGAACTTGAACAGTACAAAGTGTTTTTAATCTTCGGCAACGTGTACTACGAAAATTCAAATATGGGCGAATTCTACTCAAACTTATGCTTTGCAATGGCTCAATTTGAAGCAAGAACAGCAGCAACGAAAACGGCTCAAACCCTACACTTACGTGCTCAAAGCGGAAAATCAGCAGGTGGAAGAGCCCCTTACGGTCTAAAATGCATCGGAAAGCAATTTGATATAGAGCCTAACGAAGCACCCGCCATTAAACTGTTATTCGACCTTGCGGTAAAGAAAACCCCTTACCAAGAAATAATTACAACACTAACTGCCAACGGATACTTAACCCGTTCGGGCGAGCCGTTCAAACAGTCAACTATAAGCGATATGCTCCGAAACTGGAAATATGCGGGAATATACGTTTACTGCCGAAAGGATAAGAACGGAAACCCCGTTAACCGAAAGAAACGGAGAGTATTACTCGGGGAACAAGCAGAAGTTAGAAACGATAACACCGTTTTAAGAGCAATAGTAAGCAAAAAGTTATTCCTTGAAGTACAAGACCTTTTAGATGAAAGGGAAATCGGAAGAAACAAGCAGAACGCTCACCCCGAATACATATTATCAGGAATAATTGAGTGCGAATGCGGAAAGAAAGTATTCGGCGAAACGACTAAAAGCAAGCGTGGAAAAAAAGAATACAGATATTACGTGTGTTCGGATAGCAGAAGAAAAAACGGTTGTAAGGTCAAGAAAATCAATGCGGAACACCTTGAAAACACCGTTAAGAAAGTAATACACCGAGAAGTTAACGCTTTCTTAAAAGCAGGCAAACTATCAGGAAACTCTTTAACAAATCTTCTATCAAAGCACAAAGACCAACTCAATCAACTTAACCGACGTGTTCAAGATTTGGAAAGAGAAAACAAGCGACTATCTAAAAAATACTGCCTTGCAACCGAAGATTTAGCACAAGCACTACAAAAAACCATTACCGACAACGTTTCAATCATAAAAGTACTTAATCGTAAACAAAAAAGCCTTAATAACTACATTAACTACCTAAACGGACTCGGCAACGGAAACCCCATAATAAGCGACACCCAACTGTTTAACGACATAACTATCACAAGAAAGTTAATAAGGGCGTTCATAAAAACAATAATAGTCAAAGATGACAAAATAGAAATACAACTACATAATTAAAAGATGAGCCGAACGGAATAGCCGTTCGGCTTTTATCTATTCTACAAGGAGAAAACTATGATAAAAACAACTTGCCCGTTTTGTACAAAAACGAATTTAAAAGGTTATACGTTCACTATCGAAAGCCTTAATGATGAAATAAACAAAGAGCCTTACGATACCCGCTTAAATCGTGTTTGCGGTAAATGTATCAAGTGCCCCGAAATGTTAAAAGCGTTAGATATAAATGCTTATAGCAACCTAAAACAATTTTGCTTATCATACGTTAACGGGTGCGGAGACTTTAAGAGCCTTAAAATTGATTTAACCGATAACGGCGGTATAATTACTACTTCCCCTAAATACAAGCAAACTACCATATCCCCACCATATACAATTGGAAAAGAAGAAGCAAGCCAACTTAAAGCACGGCTTTTTATACAGCACATAGAACTATGGAACGACTTCTACTCTAAACCTACAAACCTTTCCCCTTATACGTGGTGGCAAATAACAATGCTCTTTAATAACGGAAAAACTATTGAAAAACGTGGCACAAACCTACTACCACCCAAGTGGAACAGACTAATAAAAGTTATCGGCAGATACTTTGAGTGGTTATATAAAGATTGGAGCCAAAACAAAATGTATGAACTTAAATATAATCATAAAACGGGCGAACGAGAAACGCCCACAAATACAATAGCACCGTTTACTAACTATTGGAACTTGCCTTTAACTATACCGCCGTTAGTACGTTTTCCGTGTATAGATGACCTTAAAAAAGGAACACGTGTTTGTATTTATGCACGAACTAACCAACAAGGCGGTGGTAATGCAACAAAGTTTCAAATAAAGCGTTGTACCGATATATGTATTAAACTAAGCCTTAATATAGTTGCCGTGTTTGAAGATGAAAATGTTTCAGGAATACACGAATACGGAAACGGCTTAAAAGCGTTAATACGAAAAGCAAATGAAAAGGCATTTACTCACGTTATATTAACCGACGTTATACGATACTCACGAAACGTCAATAAAGCGTGGGAAACATATAAACTACTAAAAGAAAAAGGAATAGAAACCATACCGATACCGCCCCAAAAATGGGGTTATTGGTTGCTCTATTAAAGGTGAAATTATGAGTGTAAGACTAAACGGCGTTATATATAGCCGATATAGTTCCGACAAACAACAAGAATCAAGCATAGCAGTTCAAATAGCCGAGTGTAGAAAGTTCTGCAAGGCAAACAATATAACTGTTATCAAAGAGTATAAGGACGAAGCAAGGACAGGTACGGACGGCAATAGAGAAGAATTTCAACAAATGTTGCAGGACGCTTATTCGGGCGACTTTGACCTTGTAATAGTACATAGATGGGATAGATTTGCTCGAAACGTTGAACTTGCATTATCTGCTCAAAAGCATTTAGATAAACTCGGAATTAAGGTCATAAGTACAGTTGAAAATTTTGATGATACACCCGAAGGCGATTTCTTCAAACTAATGAGTATGGGTATGGCGGCACTATACAGTAAACGGCTTTCAAGAGAAGCCTTTAACGGACAAATAGAGAATGCGAAAAATTGTAAAGCACACTCTGGCGTTGCTTTATACGGGTACGAAGTCGCTCAAAAAAGGTATCGAATAGTACCAAAAGAAGCCGAAGCAATATATAAAATGTTCCACTTGGTTGATGAAGGTCATACATACAAAGAAACTGTTGATATTCTTAATGCCGAAGGTTATAGACGGAGAGACGGCAGACCGCTTTCATACAACATAACCGATTTATTGCGAAACCGACAATATATCGGAGAATACGTGTTCAACCTTTATAAGCGTTCCCCTTGCCGTGAAAAATGGAGACGACAAAGAAAACCCGAATCGGAAGTTGTAAGAATAGTTGGCGGTATGCCCCAAATAGTAGAAACCGACGTGTTTGAAAGAGTACAAGTAAAGTTAGATAGCCGAATGCAGAAAAACGGACGTGGACGAAAAAAAGGAAAGTACCTTTTAACGGGACTTATAACGTGCGGTATGTGTGGCTCGGCAGTAGCAGGCGGAAAAAGTGTTGCTCGTGGAAAAGCCTATTTTTCCTATGTATGCAATGGAAAGCCAAAACACGAAGGAAGAAAATCAATAAACGTTGTTTACTTAGATAGATACATAGTTAATCTATTAACCCAAGCATTTTTATCCTTACGAAATACCGACAATATTATACTGTTATTAAGACAAGGTATTACTAAACTACACGACAGTCAAACGGAAAAATTAACCGACTTAAAAAAGCAGTTAATAGAAAAAGAAGCGTTGATTTCAAGTCTTAACGATATAATACTCAAAAATAAGGGAAAGACACTTGCCACCGTCATATCTAACAACATTACGGAAGAAAGAAACGAAGCAAATAGAATTGCTTTAATAATAGACGAAATAAAAGCGGAAAGAAGTTCCTTGCCCCGAATCAACAAGGAAACTTTGAGAAAGAAAGTTCTTGATTTTAAGAAAGTGTTAGACGGAATAGACTTCTACTTGAAGCAAGAATTACTACAAACGCTTATCAAGGAAATAAAAATAAATGTTGATACCGTTGAAACAATAATCAATCTTCACGAATTAGCAGGACTAAAAACACCGCTTACTTGCACTGTTTATGAAAGTATAGATAACATTAGATACCCCTTTACTCTAAGAAATATGGAATTTGACTTTAACCGCTTACAAATTCAATTTTAAGCAAAAAAGCACTAAAATCATAATACATAAGGAGCAAAAAAGTTATGGAAATAAAAGGTACAAATGTAAACTTAAAACTATCAAATAAGGGCGTAAACGTGGCGTTATGGGTTCGACTCGACGGTTTCGATTTCGGGGTTAAGAAAAAAATTTCTTTGCAACCGAATTCAACCAAAAAGGCAACAAAAAACAGTAAAAAACGGTAGATTTTTGAGTATTGTTATGATACAATAAGACTGCGTTGTGGATACACTACGGAATATGGCGGATGCACCAAAAAAGAACGCAGAATAGGATACAGTTATTTGTGCCAATTCTGCGTTTTTATTGATTTTTAGGGGTATTTTTGCCATTTGAAAGCGTAAAACTGAATATTATAATAAAAAAGAGCCTATCTTCCGAGAATTTTTGCACTCCCAGCGAATGGGCTTTTTTTGCTTTCGTTAAAATTATGGGTATTCGTTAAATTTATGGAGCTAATCGCTACAATATAGCTGGCAAAGGATAAAATATTGTTGAAATTATTGGAAAAATATGATATAAACATTATATAAACTCGCAGCATAAATTTAGTAGACAAAGGAAAGGAGAAATACCATGAAAAAAATCAACGGAAGATTTATTGCGCTTTTACTTATTGTCGCGACTGTCTTGGCTATGTTTTCGGGATGTGACTTGATTTTCGGTCAGAAGCCTGACGGTACGGTTAATTATGACGAAAAAATGGATGCCTCCACGGGAAAGTGGCTACTTATGGACGAGGAGGATACCTACTTCGTTTTTGACGGTTCGGAGGGCGTTATGACCTTCAGCTACTACGAGGACGACGCGCTGAAATATCAGGGCGGCTTCAGATCTATATACAGAAGCTCCGACGATGCAAAGACTCCCTTGACCTTCATTCTCACAAGAAGCGACAAGGCGAATGAGGACTGGATCAGCTGCTACGCCGAGGGCGTTGACAATGGCTTCACACAGTTCAGCATCATCTACGCCGAGGAGGACCTGGGCTTCACAGACGGCACGGTCTATACTCACGTTTACCGCATAGGCAAGATGCCATACAAATTCGGAACCTACGTGCTGGAGGGCAATTCTCATAAGTCCTACAGTAAGGACATCTATAACGACGGACAGTACCGTCTGCCCGAGGGCACCTACACCGCAGAGAGCAGCCAGAGCTTATTTGTACTGCCCCTGATAAATCAGAGCTTCTCGCTCTTCATCTACACAAACGGCGAGACAGTCGTTGAGGGAATCTTCAATATTTCCGAGGACAGAAAAACGCTCTATCTCTATATCGAAAACGACATTTATGAGAAGGTAAGAAAGGCCGACAAGGATAACTACGACACCACCGTCAGCATCTACTATCCGCCCGATTTCTATCTCCGCGGCAGCTTCGATAACAATGACAACAGCATCGTTATAAACGGGCTCTATCATCATCCATATAGCCCCACCGAAATTCAGGACTCGGTCTGGGTATTTGACACATACACAAGACAATAAGAACTCATTACACATATTGGAGAAAGCAAAGAATAACCAAACAGGCTTAAGGTTTCAGCCGAATAATTAAAATTGAAACCGCTTTCAAAAAAATCATCCGTTTTTGCTTAATTCATCCACTTTCAATTTTGTATCCTTTTCATAGCCCTTTCACAAAAACACATAGAAAAAGACCTTTAAAAAAAATACTTTTTAAGGTCTTTTTTGCTATTGTGATAACAAACAGAATTATGACAACAAACAAATCGGTTATGACAGTATCGTCATAAAATAAAAAGTTGCGTTTTTTTAATTTATATGCTATAATGATATTAAATAATGGAATAAAAATAAGGAAGTAGTTATGCTTGAATTTATAGTAGCCTTTTTAGTTGGCGTTGGAATAATTATAATAGGTGCAATAAATATTAAAGGCAATATTTCTATGATGCACAAATATCACAGGAAAAGGGTTAGTGAAGAAGATAGAATTCCTTTCGGCAAGCAAGTTGGACTTGGTAGTATCATTATGGGCGCGTCAGTTTGTGTTGCAAGCGTTGTTTCCGCCATTGAATTTTACACTAAGATTACTGTTTTGACTTGGATATCTACGGGTGTTTTGGTGGTTGGCTTTGCAATTGGACTCGTGCTAATTTTCCGCGCAATGATTAAATATAATAAAGGTGTTTTTTAATTTAGACTTTTATAAGACGGTTTAACAGGCTTCCGCAACGCGATTTGTTTCGCGTTGCGGTTTTTATTTGTTCAAATTATTTTGCTTTAGTGTATAGAAAAAAATTAAAGGGTAAAAATAAGCGTAGAAACAAAAAACGGAGGTGTTTTATGAGCAATAAAAATATGCTTACGACAAAAGAAGCAACGCTTATTTCCGACCTTATGACTATGGAAGAATCAGCGTGTAAAAAGGCAAGATTGTATTCGAGAATATTGACCGACAGCAAACTTGCGTCAGAATTTAACAAAATAGCGGATAACCACGAAAGGCGTTTTAACGCGCTTTTTGATTTATTGTAAGGGGGAATTATGGATAATTATAAAGCAGACATTACGCTAAACGAAAAAGATAGTTTACAAGATATGTTAAACCTTGAAAAAAGTCTTGTTAAGATTTACTCAACGGCTATGACCGAAGGGGTAAGCAAGGGGTTTAGAACGCTTATTCGCGAGCATTGGAATCAAGCGACTGACGACCAAATCAAAGTGTTTTTTGAAATGACCGAGCACGGCTATTATCAAGTTGAAAGCGCGCCCGAACAAGTTTTACAAGAACAAAAAACTAAATTTTCAAAAGTAAAATCTCAATTAAGTTAAAAAGTAACGCCGAGCAAAAATTTGCTCGGCGTTACTTTTATAAAAAAGAGATAGTAAACGCTTGCTATTTTGGGTGCAAATCGCTATAATTGACTTAAGAAGGTTTTCGGACAACACTTCTATAAAACAACCGAGAAATAGGAATAATAAAACCTTTTCTTTGGGCAAGTGTTGTTCGTAGAAAAGGTTTTTTCATGTTAAAAAATAAAAACGTTACTGTCAAAATTGCAAGGGCAGGCATTATTTCTGCCTTATATATCGTAACTTCTCTTATTACCGCCCCGATAGCGAGTGGCGCGGTGCAAGTTCGTTTGAGTGAGGCACTGGCCGTTTTGCCCTTGTTGTTTCCAGAGGCTGTTCCGGCATTGTTTATCGGTTGCGCCTTTTCTAATTTGATAACGGCGTGCGCACCGTTAGACGTTGTGCTTGGCAGTTTAATCACGTTGGGCGCATCAATATTAACTTTAGGCGTTGGCAAACTTATAAAAAACACCTTTCTTAAAATTTTTGTCGGCGGACTTTTCCCCGTGTTATTAAACGCGTTTTTATTGCCTGTAATTTGGGTGTACTGTTACGGTGCGATTGAGTACGTTTACATTGTTCAAGTATGTTTATTACTAGCAGGGCAAACGCTATCAGTTTACGCATTAGGTTGTTCGGTTTACCTTGCGATAGCAAAAAAATTTAATAAAAAGTAAAATGTAAAATAGAAGTAAAAATCAAACGAAAAAGTGGCTACCCTTAATAAAGGTTAGCCACTTTTTAATAACATTTCGATTAATTAGTCGATATGTCTGAACGGATGATATACCGCCCAGTAAAAGAGCATCCACAATGCCGAAATTCCCACTAGTGAATATATTAAACGCGAAATTATCGCAGCACCGCCTGCGCCGAAAATAAACGCAACAAGGTTGAAGTTAAACAACCCAACGAGTAGCCAAACGAGTGCGCCTATAATCACTAACGTGAACGCAATGATAGTCGTAATCTTCATACTTACCCCCTTTACAAAAAAGTTTGTGTAGTTATAGGGGAAATATGCGGTTTACGAAAATATATTTTCTAAAATAAGTTTATCGAACGGGATAGGTTCTAAAAAATCGTCCGCCCCAAATCTTAAAACGTTATATTTGGCAAAATTAAATAGATGAGTTTTTATGACTACGGGGGTGGGGATATCTAAGTTTTCGCAAATCTCCCTAACGTAATCGAAAAATTCTGAATAATCTATTTCGTTATCGCGCTCAAAAACGTATTGACTAGCGATTTTTCCTTTAACTAAAACCTTTGCCCAAATTCTTATCATAATAACTCCTTGAATTTATTGTAACACAATAAATAAATTAAATCAACTTTTGTATTGACAAAACGGTTTTAAAAATGTACAATGTATAATAGAATAAAATTGGAAAAATCACTCGGAGGGATTATGGAAAAACTTAAAAAAGAATTAGTTAAACTTCTTACCGAAAATGCAAGATACACTTACGCGCAACTTGCCGCCATGACCGCTGTCGCGGAAAACGAAGTGGCGAACGCTGTGAAAGAACTTGAAGCGGAAGGGGTTATAGTTAAGTATGCCGCCATAATCAATAACGAGGCTCTTGCTGACAAAAAAGTTCAAGCACTTATCGAAGTAAAGGTTGCACCGCAAAAACTTAAAGGTTTTGACAGTTACGCCGAACAACTTTACAATTTTGACGAAGTTCAAAGTTTATATCTTATGAGCGGGGTTTTTGACCTTGCGGTTTTCGTTGAAGGCAATCACATAACTGATATCGCTAAATTCGTTTCAGAAAAGCTTAGCGTTATCGAAGGGATAACTAGCGTCCAAACTCACTTTATATTGAAAAGATATAAAATTGAAGGGCAGGTTACCAAACAGAGTGGAGAAAGTAGAAGACAACTTATACAAGCATGAGAGATTTTGTAAGTAAACACGCAAAAAATATTAAACCTTCGGGGATAAGAAAGTTTTTCGATATCGTTGCTGAGAGGAAAGACGTTATTTCGCTTGGCGTGGGCGAGCCTGATTTTATCACCCCGTGGGATATCCGCGACGCTGGTATTAACGTTATTAAGCGCGGATATACGCAATATACGTCTAACAAAGGGCTTCCCGCACTGCGCACGGAAATTTCGGGATATCTAATGCGCTCGTTCGGCGTGGAATTTTCATCCGACGATATTATAGTGACGGTTGGCGCTAGCGAAGCGATTGACCTTGCTTTGCGCGCGGTAGTTGATGAAGGCGACGAGATTTTAGTTCCCGACCCAAGCTACGTTTCTTATAAACCGTGCGTAGAACTATCGGGCGGTGTTGCCGTGCCTATTCCTACGGACGGCAAAAACGGTTTTAAACTTACGCCTGAAGCGATAGAACAAGTTATAACCAAAAAGACCAAAGCAATTATCTTTCCTTATCCTAATAACCCAACGGGTGGCATTATGGAAAGAGAATATATCGAAAAGATTATTCCCGTTATTTTAAAATACGACCTACTCGTTATTTCTGACGAGATTTACGCGGAACTTACTTATGGTGCACCACACTGCTCAATCGCGTCTTTCCCAGAAATGAAAGACAGGGTGATTTTAATCAACGGTTTTTCAAAAGCGTTCGCAATGACCGGCTGGCGTATAGGTTTTGTATGCGCAAACAACGATTTGACTTCGGCAATGCTTAAAATTCATCAGTACACCACCATTTGTGCACCGATTTTTTCGCAATATGCTGCGCTTCAAGCCTTAAAAAGCGGAAGGGAGAACAATTTTGAAACGGTTAGGGAAATGTGCGACGAGTACAATAAGCGTCGACGTTTAATGTGTGATGCCTTCAAAAAAATGGGGCTAGAGTGTTTTGAACCCAAAGGTGCATTTTACATATTCCCTTCGGTTGAAAGCACGGGACTTACAGGCGAAGAGTTCGCAACGAAACTTTTAGAAGAGAAGAAGGTCGCAGTTGTTCCGGGTAATGCTTTCGGCGATTTTGGTAAATATTACGTTAGGTGCTCTTATGCTTACAGCATAAAGGACTTGATAGAAGCAACCGAACGAATTGCTGAGTTCGTAAAAGAACTTAAAAATAAAAAATAATACTTATTAAAGACGCGATTTAGCGTTATTTGTTCATTTGTATATTAAAGGGAAACGATATGGAGAAAGTTATAGTAGTGGGCGCAGGCCTTTCAGGTGCGACGATTGCGAGATTACTTGCCGAAAGTGGCAAGGACGTAATAGTCGTAGATAAACGCGAAAACATAGGTGGAAACATATACGATTATTATGACAAAAACGGTATTTTGGTGCAAGCGTACGGCCCGCACGTTTTTCACACCAACGATGAAGAAGTTTTTGAGTTTTTGTCTAAATTTACCGAGTGGAACGAATATAAACACAAGGTTGTTGCAAGGGTTAGAAAGGATAAATACGTGCCCGTGCCGTTTAACCTTACGTCGTTATATTCACTTTTCCCACTGTCAAAGGCTTTGTGTATCGAAGAAGCGCTAAAAACTGAAGTGGGTGAAGGTAATCAAATTCCTATTTTAGAACTTAGAAAGAGTGAAAATCCCCTTTTGCGCGAGTTTGCAGACTTCGTTTATAAATACATATTCTATATTTATACTATGAAACAATGGGGATGTAAACCCGAGCAGTTAGGACAAACCATTATGGGCAGAGTCCCCGTAAAAGTTTCTAACGACGACGGTTATTTTAGCGACAAATATCAAGTTATGCCACAAAAGGGTTTTACGCAATTGATTTCTAATATTTTGCGTCATCCAAGAATTAAACTTAAACTTAAAACCGACCTTAAGAAAGAAATTGCATTAAAAGACGGTCAAATTTATTTTGGCGGTAGAGTTCTTGACGGAACGCTTATTTATACCGGTTGCGTGGATGAACTTTTTGACTATAAGTACGGCGTTTTGCCGTATAGAAGTCTTAAATTTAAATTCCAAACATTAAAACAATCGTCTTTCCAACCCGCCTCTGTGGTAAACTATACCACGTCTGCGTCGTATACGAGAATTACGGAGTTTACTAAATTTACTTGCAAGCCCAAAGACAGTACGGTTATCGTTAAAGAATACGCAGTTAATCATAAAAAAGGCAGAAACATACCCTACTATCCCGTTACTACGGGCAGGAATAAGGTTGATTACGATAAATACGAACAAGAAGCTAAAAACTACAAAAACCTTTATTTGTTAGGTAGATTGGGAACTTATAGATATTTGAATATGGACCAAGCGGTAAAGAACGCTATTAATCTTTTTGCTAAAATTGAAGGCGAAGAATTTGATATGTCCACAATTCCCGCCCTAAAGAAAAAAGACTAAGAGAGAACAATATGAAAGTTTGTCAGTTCATAGATACGTATTATCCTATTGTTGACGGTGCGATAAACGTATCTAAATATTACGCGCAAAGCGTAAATAAAATAGAGTGCAGTTATCTTGCCACACCTAAACCTGCAAAAAAATATAAAGAAACGGATGAGTTTGAAGTTGTTAGATGCTTTTCTCTTCCTGCGCCGGAAAAATATCGTTGCGGTGTTCCCGCTTTTGATTTGAAGTTTAAAAGACGCATGCAAAAAGAAAAGTTTGATATTTTGCATGCCCACTCACCGTATACTATGGGAAGAATAGCATTAAAACTTGGCAAAAAATGCAAAGTTCCCGTAGTTGCTACTTTGCATACGCAATACAAAGCCGATTTTGAAAGGGTTTATAAAGGAAACAAATTTTGGGTTAACTTTGCACTTAAATACATTATCAAAGTGTATAATAAGGCGGATAGCGTTTGGACGGTTAGTCAACGTTCGGTGGACGTTTTAAGAAGTTACGGTTATAAGGGCGATGCGGTTGTCGTTCGTAACGGAACCAACTTTACTTATCCAGACAACGCAGAGCAGTTGATTGAAAAAGTAAACGAGTTGCACGAATTAAAAGGACAAAAAAACGTATTCCTTTTCCTTGGCAGAATGGTTTGGTATAAAAACCTTAAACTTATTTGCGACGGGTTGAAAGTGCTTAAAGATAAGGGTGAAGATTTTAAGATGCTCTTCGTGGGCGGAGGATTCGACTATCAAGAAGTATACGACTATGCAGAGAAGTTGGGAATTACCGATAAATGTATTTTTACAGGTCAAGTATCCGATTCCCAAATGTTACAAGCGTATTATCTTAGAAGTGATTTGATATTGTATCCGTCAACTTGCGATATGGCGCCTGTTGCAAAAGTAGAGGCGGCGGCGCATAATAAAGCGTCGTTAGTCGTTGCGTCTTCTTGTAGTGCGGAACTGGTTGAAGACGGTGTGAACGGGTTTTTGTGTGATGAGACAATAGAAAGTTTTTCGAATAAACTTATCGAACTTTGTTCTAACCCGGAACTTGTAAAACAAGCGGGTGATAACGCGCGTAAAACTATTTATCGCAGTTGGGATATGGTTGGCGAAGAAGTGGTTGAAAAGTATAAACAAGTGATTGAAAACTACAAAAATAAACAACGAGAATTAGAGCAACTTAAAAAGAATAAAAGAAAGAATAAAAACAAGAAAAAATAAAAAAGAGAATAATGAAATTAAAAACCTCACCCCACACTTTCCGTGTGGGGTGAGGTTTTATAAGTCGTTAAATAATTACTAATTTGTAGCGTCGTCCGTCTTAGATGGAGTCGGATTGAGGGAAGTAATTTGGTCGTTTGTATCGTTTGGTTTTACTTCAACTTGTTGTTCGTTGTTTTTAGAAGTTTGTTCTACCGCATTTGCTTCGCGTTTTTTATCGTTTTTCTTTTTAATGCTAGCAAAAGTAAAGCCGATTATTATTGAACTATAGAACGAGAAGAATCTCCAAACAGCCATCGCGGGGAAGGCAAAGCCAGCGGGTAACCCTTGTTTAAATAAGTTAAAGAAAGATAAGTCCGCCGCACCAGAGTTGCCGGGGGTTGGAATAAACGATACCGACAAGAACAACATAAAGCAAATTTGTAGAACTTGCAAATATAAAAGTTCAAAACTAGGATTTGCGCCCCCGAATAATTCACCGGGGAAGGTAAATGCGAGTAATACGAAGAAAGCAATTGACGCGTTTAATATATGCTCTAAAAAACTTAAAAAGAAAGAGGAGAGCAAGATAAACTGGCTTTTTGAAAGTTGCTTAAGGCATTCTGCATTTTGTATTATAACTTTAATAGTTTTAATCGTCGTTTTCTTCGGGTCGCGTACGATACGCAGTTTTCCGCCTAGGTACATTACAAACTGTACTATCTTTGAACAAGTCTTTGGCATGAAACAGAACAAAAGCACGAGCAATGGCATCACTGAACAACAAGCCATACCGATAATCGTCATTACGGTAAAAGCGTCGGTAAACACTGCTAGCGACGAAGGTAGTTTCAATACGTTAGAAGTGTATAATCCTAAGGATATACCACCGAGAGAGACGAACGAAAGTTGGTTGGTTATGTACGCCGCGATAGGCAATGAAGATGCAACGCCACCATGAACGCCGTGTTTTGAAAGGTGATAAATTTCAAACGGCTGGCCACCAACGGCAAGCGGGGTAATATTGTTGTAATAAGTTCCAATAATACCTGTTTCAAAGCAAGTTTTAAAGTGTGCTTTACCGGTCATTTTTTTGCACATAATAGCAAGTTTACTACCCTTAGCAAGAAGACCGCCAAGTAAACACAAAAGCGCAACGACAAGGTAATACCAGCTGTCTATTAAAAGAGCCTTAAAATCGCTCCATTCGGGTATTTTTCTGTTTTCGCCCGGAGCAAAAAAGTCGTTATAAGCGGTGTAAATTAATACGCCTACTACGAAAACAATAAAAGCAGCCGTAAAAAGTCTTTTGAAAATTCGTTGTTTTTTACTTATGATTGCGTCTTTTTCTTTGTTAACGCCCCATACTCTTTCCACAACCATAGTTTTGGCTGAAGATTTTTTTGATTTAGCTTCAACGAAATCGGCTTTTACTATATTGACTTCTTTGGGTTTTTTAGAATTATCAATTTCCGTATTGATAACGTCTAGAAGTTCTTTTCTCGCTTTTTTTTCTTTGGTTTGATAATCTTTGATTTTTGATGAAATCTTTTTTTTCTCAGCCATAGTAATGTCATTATACTACAAACTAATTTTGATGTCAACTTAAAAACGAAAAAACAAAAGCAACCAAAACTTGACAAGGAAAAGCCGATTATGTTAATATGTTTAAGAATTAAAAGGGTGGTTTATATGCAAATTCACAACGAAAAACTATTAGAAAATTTCTATAGTAAAGACAAACTTAACGTAGCGATAGTTACGGATATATTTTTTCCTACCTTTGGCGGGGTGTCTTTCGTGGTGGATAACTTGGCAAAAGCGTTTATGGCAAGTGGAAAGGTTAACGTTGCCGTGTTTACAGGTGCGGTAAAAGGGTATCAAGACAACGCACCGTATCCTGTTATTAGGGCTAAAAGTTTTCCTATACCTAAGTCGTGGGGCGATAGTCAACCAGTTCCGGCGATTGATAAAAAACTTAAAAAGTTGATTGAAAAAATGCAAATAGACGTGGTGGACGTTCACTCTGTTTGGGGCATGAGTACCTTTTTTATGAAATACGCAAAAAAGAACGGCTTGCCTATCGTTTATCACGGACACGGCATGTTTGATAGCGAATATCCAACTTATATAAAATTTAAACCAATTTGTAAAAATTTAGTTAAACGCGGATACAAAATAGTAAATAAAGCTGATTTGGTTATGCCCGTTAGTAATATTACAAAAGAAAACTATCGAAAAAACGGTGTCGATAGACCTATGCAAGTGTTACCAAACGCTACCGACATGACGGAGAGTATTGATATTTCCATCGCAAACAAAATCATATACGAAAAACACGGAATTAGTGATAGTTTTAACAACGTTTTCGTATTTGCGTCAAGACTAGAAATGGAGTGCAAAAATATAGGCTTTTTATTAGAAAGTTTAAAAGCAATAAAAGAGGCTGGCGTTCAATTTAAAATGTTAATAGTTGGCGGGGGGAAAGACAAAGATAATATCGTGAATTTAGCAGAAGAATTAGGCATAATTAACGATATCGTTATGGCAGGAGAAGTTTTTGATAGAGACCTTTTGAAGTGCTATTATCGCCGTGCCGATTTGCACTTGTTTCCGTCGGTTAAAGACTCTTGTGCGCTGACAAAATTTGAGGCGGCAAGCCAGTTTACGCCCACGATTGCAATAGAGAATACGGGCGTTAGCGAAGAGATAAATGACGGTATAAACGGCTATATTTCTGCTAACAACGTAAAAGATTATTCAAGTAAAATCATATCGGCAATAACCGATAGAGAAAGATTAAAGGAGATTTCGCATATGGCAAATAAAACGCTTGTAAAAAGCTGGAACGCCTCGGCGCAAACTTGTATAGAACAGTATTATAGGCTATTAGAAGAGCATAAGAAAAACAAATGATATATGAAAAGTATAAGAAAAGCCGTCACGGAGAAAATTTCCGTGACGGCTTTTTTGCAAATATTTAGTTGATAATGTTTACCGAAATTTTTGCCGTTTCTTCAGCAGAAATTCTAATGGTAACGGGGTATACGCCAGCCGTTTTTATGTTGGATTGCAAAACGATTTTCTTTTTGTCGATATCAAAACCGAGTTCTAGTAATTTATCGGCAACTTCCTTGTTGGTTACGCTACCGAAGAATTTGCCACCAGCACCGCTTTTAACTTGAATAGTAACTTCCGTGCCGTCAAGTTTTTCTCTTAAAGCTTTGTTGGCTTTAAGCATTTCTTGGCGGTGAAATTCTTGTGCTTGTTTTTGTGCCTTGTTTTCGTTCATTGCTTGCGCGTCCGCAGGTTTTGCAAGTCCCTTTTTAATCAAAAAGTTTTGTGCAAAGCCGTCTTTAGCGTCAATAATATCGCCTGCTTTTCCAGAACCTTTAACGTCTTTTAATAAAACTACTTTCATAGTAAAAATCTCCTTTAAGTTTAGTTCGATAATTATTTTAACCCAAAGCGTAAAAAATGTCAATAATAATATGAGCAATATTTATGCGTATAAAAACCAAAAAGAAGTACATAATAACCATAGTGAAAAAAAGGAGATGCGTTATGGAAAAGAATTTTTGTATTGAATGCGACGTTAAAAGTTGCAGACACAACGTTGAAGGGAAAAACTGCCAACTCGGAAGCATTAAAGTGACTTGCGGTTGCGGTGACCAATGCACTTGTTGTGGCGATTATCAACAAAAGTAAAAAAAGCGTTTTATCGAAAGGGGACGCTGAGTGGAGCGCGAAAACGCGCAAAAAAGAAAAACTTTCGGAAAGTAAAGAAGGTTGCGTGAAACGCAACCTTCTTCTCATATATTATTCGGAATATTTCTACCGCCATATTTTGCGGAAGCTGAATAAAACACCTAAGCGGTCCCCTCATACCGCACTTGCGCTCATCCCTAGCGCACCGCCCGTCTGGCGGAAATTCGTTTGAAAAATACGTGTTTTGGGTCAATTTATTAGGTCTTTTCTTCAAACTACTTTTGCATTATAGCACAAAAATTATGTTTGTCAAGAGGTTTTTGGAAATTTTTTTCAAATATTAGTAATTTTTTACAACTTTTTAAGGCTTTTTAAGAATTTTTAATAGTTTTTATAAGCATTACGAGTATTTATAGGGCGTGTAAAACGCATATTTGTGCTTGACAATAAGGCTTATATGTTATATAATAACATAGTTAAGTGTTTATAAGGGGTATGATACGCCTTTTCACAAAAATTAAAACAAAATCTGATTTATTATACGGAGGTCATATTATGGCAGAAGAAGTAATGCTTACTAAAGAAGGCAAAGAGGAACTTGAAAAACGTTTAGAGTACTTAAAAGTCGTTAAAAGAGCGGAAATCACCGAAAGAATTAAAACCGCAAGAGAATTTGGCGACCTTTCGGAAAACGCTGAATACGATGCTGCTAAAAACGAGCAAGCAATGATTGAAGGCGAAATTTTAGAAATTGAAAACAAACTCAAATACGCAGTTATCATTAAGGAAGCAAAAAAAGGCACGGTTTCTCTTGGCAGCAAAGTTACTTTCATTGATGAAGACACAAAAGAAGAATTGACCTATGAAATAGTTGGTACTACCGAAGCGGACGTTGAACAAGGTAGAATTTCTAACGAATCGCCTATCGGCAACGCGCTTTTAGGACATAAGGCTAAAGACGTTGTTAAGGTTGTCGTTCCTGCAGGAATTACCACAATCACCATCAAAGAAGTTAAATAATTTTAAACAGTTAAGGACGAATATTATGGACGAAATCAGAACGGCAAACGTTGCCGTAGAAGAACAAGATTTAAGCGAAATTTTAAAAATTAGACGCGAAAAGTTAGAAGCGTTAGTTTCGGCTGGCAAAAATCCTTTTGAAAAGGTTAGATACGATAGAACTGCTTACAGCCAAGACGTTAAAGACAACTATGCTGAATACGAAGGCAAGCAAGTTGGTATTGCAGGCAGACTTATTTCAAAACGTATTATGGGTAAAGCGTCTTTTGCTGTTATTTTAGACGGTAAAGGCACTATTCAATCATATCTTTCTATTAACGATTTAGGCGACGATTATCTTTCATTTAAAGAATACGACATAGGCGATATCGTTGGTATTACGGGTGAAGTTTTCACCACTAGAACGGGTGAGGTTTCAATTCACGCAAGAAGCATTGAACTTTTATCAAAATCACTTCTTCCTCTTCCTGAAAAATATCACGGCTTAAAAGACGAAGATACTAGATACCGTCAAAGAGAAATTGACCTTATCGCTAATCCGGAAGTAAAAAGAACGTTTGTTATGCGTTCAAAAATTCTTTCGGCAATCAGAAATTATCTTGACGGCGTAGGCTATTTAGAAGTTGACACCCCCGTGTTGCAACCGCTTGAAATCGGCGCTGCTGCAAGACCGTTCAAAACTCATCACAACGCGCTCGATATCGATATGTATTTGCGCATTGAAACAGAGCTTTATTTAAAAAGACTTATCGTAGGTGGGTTTGATAAGGTTTATGAAGTTGGCAGAATTTTCCGTAACGAAGGTATGGATAGGTCGCACAACCCTGAATTTACCACGGTAGAAATGTATCAAGCGTACAGCGATTATCTAGATATGATGGATTTAATCGAAGATATGTATCGCACGATTACCGTTCAAGTTTGTGGAACTGATAAAATCACTTATCAAGGTGTAGATATTGATATGGGCAAGAAATGGGAACGCTTGACAATGATTGAAGCAGTTAAAAAATATGCTGGCGTTGACTATAACGACTGGGCGACCGACGAAGAAGCGCGCGCAGTTGCTAAAGCAAAGGGCGTTGAAGTTGAAGAAGGGGACGAGGCGACTAAAGGACACGTTTTGATTGCGTTCTTTGACGCTTTCGTTGAAGAGAAGTTGGTGCAACCGACAATCATTTACGATTATCCCGTAGAAAACTCTCCGCTTGCTAAGCGTAAACCGTCTAACCCAGCGTTTACCGAAAGATTTGAATACTTTATTTACGCAAGAGAAATGGGTAATGCTTTCTCAGAACTTAACGACCCAATCGACCAAAAAGAAAGATTCGTTAAGCAAGTTGAAGCAAAACGCGCTAGAGGCGGTAACGACGCTAAGGTGGACGAAGATTTTGTAACCGCGCTCGAATACGGCTTGCCCCCGACGGGTGGTTTAGGCTTTGGCGTGGATAGATTAGTTATGCTTTTAACGGACAGTGCGTCTATTAGGGACGTAATTTTATTCCCAACAATGAAACCTATTAAAAAATAATTAAGGTGAACATGGATAACAAGATAACTAAAAAAAGACTATCCGACTTTTTGGCGTACGAGTGGATAATAATGATTATCGTTGCCGTAGTAGCAATGGTTGCGTGGGAATTTGCCTATACAATCGGCTCGGTTAAGTTAACCGTAGGGCAAGAGTTTAAGTATTATTACGACCAAAACGTATACGGTGCAGGTGAGCATAAGCTATACAATTTAATGATTGATAAGAAAGTGTTTTCTTATGACGTTTTAAGTTATACAAGCGAAGGGCTTTCGTCTGATTTCAACGTTTTATCTACTAGACTTTCCGTTCAAGAAGGCGACGTTATTGTTACCGATAGTAAAGAAGCAGACGAAGAGTCACTCGATAAAGTTGTTAGAGCAAAGTTAATCGTAGATAATTTATACGGTTATTCTTATCAAAAAATGCTCAAGGATGCTAAAACCTATTTGCGCGACAATTTCTTGCTTGATAGTTTGAAAACGACAACCGATTACACGGAAAATTCTGACGCAGACCTTGACTTAGCAAGTTCGTACGCAAATTTAGACGAAAATAAAATTGAAGCGCATTTCAAAAAAAGGATGAAAAAGGATAATCGTTTCCGCACCCAAAAACAAATTGAAGACGGCGTTGAACTTGAAAAGCAAAGGATAGAAAAACTTTGTTTTGAAGTGGCTCAGTTCGAAAAATTGCTTTTAGCGGAAGCTAATCATCCGGACTTGTTCTTCCGCTATACTAAGTATGAGCAAGCGTTAGCGTTATCAACTGACGATAAAGAAAAAGAAAAATACGAAGAATTTGTCAAAAACCAACAAGAACAAATTTACGGCTTGAACGTATCCGCGCTTAAAGATTACAATCCTAGCGTTGGCGAAACAAAAACAAACCCAACCGAATACTTTTCATTAATCGGTAGTGATGGAAAGGCTGACCACTTAGTCATAATGGCGTTTGATTTTTGGAAATATCAATATGACTTGGAGTTTGAAGCAATTTCTTTTATCAATACTATAGTTAGACAATGTAGCGATATTTTGGATTAATTATGAAAGGAACGTTTATCACTTTCGAGGGGTGTGAAGGGGTAGGAAAATCCCGTCAAATACGCTATCTCGAAGATTACTTAAAAAACAACGGAATAAAATATTATTTAACTCGCGAGCCGGGTGGCACCGAAGTTTCCGAACAAATTCGCTCGGTTATTTTGGATGGTAAAAACGTCGCTATGACTGATGAGTGCGAAGCGCTTTTATACGCTGCCGCAAGGGTGCAACTTTTAAAAGAAGTTATAGGCCCAAAACTTGAAGCCGGAGAATTAGTGCTTTGCGATAGGTATATTGATTCTTCGCTTGCGTACCAAGGTTATGCGCGTGGACTCGGCGTTGATTTCGTTGAAAAGATTAACGATTACGCTATAAAAAACTTTATGCCCGACTATACTCTTTTTCTAGACTTACCGCCCGAACAAGCGTTTAAGAGAAAGGGTGGCGTGGACAAAGGCGACAGAGTGGAACTTTCGGGTATGGAATTTCACGAAAAGGTTTATAACGGCTATAAACAACTATCAAAAAGGGATAGCGAGCGGTTTATAGTTATAGACGCTAGCGGTGAAAAACACGAAACCCACGCTAAAATTATTAAAGCGCTTAAAGAAAAAGGTATTATATGATAGACCTTTTAGGGCTTATTAAAGACACGAACGCGTATAAAACCGTCAAGGGTGATAAAGATTCGGGCAGGCTTTCGCACGCCTATCTTTTCTTAACGCCTGACGGCGAGAATTTAACTGAATATTTAAAAATTTTTGCAAAACTTATTGATTGTGAAGAGTGGGGCTGTTGCGGTAAATGCAGAACTTGTAAACTGATAGAATCTAACGGGTTTGCAGACGTTATACTGTATCCAACCGATGGCGAGACGGTAACTAGCGAGCAAGTAAACGCGCTCATTAGCGAAAGTTTCGTTAAGCCGATAGAGAGCGAAAGAAAAATATTTTTAATAACTAACGCTCAAACTATGAATACTCAAGCGCAAAACAAACTGTTAAAAACGCTTGAAGAACCACCTAAAAATGTACATATTCTTATCGGTTCAACAAGTGAATTTCCCTTGCTTTCCACTATTAAATCAAGGGTTAAAAAATTGCAAATACCGTCTTTTAGCGCAGAGAAACTTTTTAACGCCTTAAAAAAGGATTATCCTGATGAAGAGAGTTTACTATCAGCAATCGCGTGTGGGGACGGCACGGTTGGGACGGCTATTTTAAATTATTCCGACCAAACGCTTAAGGAATTGACGGAACTTTGTTTAGAAGTTATCGTTGATATGCAATCTAGTAGTGAAGTGCTTGAATATTCAAATAAAATTACTTCAAGCAAATGCGATTTTAATAAATTCCTATCGGTAATGGAATTGTTATATAGAGATTTGCTCGTTTATTTCGAGGGTAAAGAGAGTTTAATCAGCAACGTCAAAGCCTTAGAAAAACTTAAGGGAGCAAAAGGTTATAAAACAGGCTCGATACTCAGCGCGCTTGAAAAAATAACCGAAGCTTCGATGCGTAAAAAATTCAACGCAAATGCAACTATGCTTACCGAGTGGTTGTTGTTCCAAATTTTGGAGGGTAAATATAAATGGCAAAAATTATAGGCGTGAAATTTAAAAACACCGCCAAAGTATACTATTTCGCACCGGCAGAGGGTGAAGAAAATTACCCCGAAAAAACGGGTGTAGTTGTTGAAACCGCCAAAGGTCTTGAATACGGCACGGTTGTTTTTGGGATGAAAGAAGTTGACGATAAAGAAATAGTTCATCCCTTAAAACCTATTCTTCGTAGGGCGACCGAAAAGGATGAAAAGACGGTTAGAGACAACGAAAAGAAAATTCCAGAAGCAATGGATTTCGCGCAAGAAAAGATAACCGAGATGGGATTAGATATGAAACTTATCGGTTGTGAATACGCGTTCGATGGCAAAAAAGTGGTGTTCTACTTTACTTCCGACGGTAGAGTGGACTTCCGTGAACTTGTAAAAGTGATTGCCGCACGCTTTCATTTGCGCATAGAATTGCGTCAAGTCGGTATTCGCGACGAGACTAAGATTTTAGGTGGAATCGCACCTTGTGGAAGAACTTGCTGTTGCGCAAGTTGTATGAGCGAGTTTGGTAAAGTTTCAATAAAAATGGCTAAAACACAAGGCTTGCATCTTAACCCCGGCAAAATAAGTGGGCTTTGCGGAAGACTTATGTGCTGTCTAGAATACGAAAACGAATATTATTCGGAAGTATATAGTAAAATGCCCAAAGTTGGCGGAACGGTAGGCACGCCCGAAGGAAACGGTGTAGTCGTTTCAAACGATATGTTAAAACTCATATCTAAAGTAAAGATAACCAAGGGCGACGGAAGCGAAGTATATAAAGACTTTCCCGTTGATAGGCTAGAATTCAAAAAGGTTAACGGCGGAAAGCAAAAAGACGAAGACGACGAAGAAGTCAATGAAGATATAAAGAAAATATTGGATTAGTAGTTTACAAATGAAAAAGTTTGTGCTACAATATATTTGATAAAAATTTCAGGAGGATACTCTAATGGCATATAAGATTAGTGACCAATGCATCTCTTGTGGTGCTTGTGCAGATACTTGCCCTTGTGGCGCTATCAGCGAAGGCGAAGGTCAATTCGTTATCGACGCTGAATCTTGCGTAAGCTGTGGTGCTTGTGCTGCAGGCTGCCCCGTAGAGGCTATTTCAGAAGAATAATAAGTAGCAAACTATCAAGGCAACTAGAACGGAGGCGCGGTTTAATACTGCGCCTTAAATTTTAGTTTTGGCACTTCGTTTGGGTTAGTTTACTATTTTATTAAACTCGTTTTTGATACAAAAATATCATTTAAAAAGGCAAACGCTAAAAAATTAAACCTTATACAATATATATAATATGGAAAGATTAGAAGACTTAAACGTTTTGGATTTAAAAATTTATCAAGACGACCAATTATATTGCTTCACTTCGGACGCGGTGTTGTTATCTAAGTTTACGCGCGTTAAAAAGGGAGATGTGGTTGCGGATTTTTGTTCGGGTAGTGGTATCGTCGGGCTTCACCTTTACGGGTTAAATGCCGACAGTATAAAATCGGTTACCCTTTTTGAAATGCAAAAAAGTTTATTCGACCTTTCCGTTAAGTCTATAAAATTCAATAATTTGACCGATAAATTTAACCCAGTTAATTGTAAAATTCAAGAGATTTCAAATGAATACAACGGCAAATTCTCATTAATTACTTGCAATCCGCCTTACGAAAAAGAAGGTAGCGGTGCGGTTAACGATAAAGAGTGTATTGCTGTTTGTCGCGCGGAAATCACTTTAAATCTAAGTGAACTTATAAAAGCCGTTTCAAAAGCGTTAAAGTTTGGCGGTAGGTTTAATATGGTGCATCGCGCGGATAGACTTGCAGATATTATATCTGAAATGCGCAAAAATAATATTGAGCCAAAACGATTACAGTTCGTTTCGGGCTTAAATAAAAAACCGTATTTGCTTTTAATTGAAGGTGTTAAAGGTGGTAAAAGCGGTATGATTATAGAAAACACGCTTACTAATTAAGGAGAATTATGCTTTATTTTGTGGCAACGCCGATAGGCAACTTAAAAGATATAACTTTACGCGCGCTTGAAGTTTTAAAAAGCGTTGATGAGATTGCTTGCGAAGATACAAGGCACTCTTTAGGGTTGCTTAACGCATACGACATAAAAAAACCGTTGTTTGCTTATCACAAATTTAACGAAAGGGAATCGGGCGAAAAAATTATAGAAAAATTAAAAGCGGGTAAAAACGTTGCCGTTATAACAGATGCCGGTATGCCCGTCGTTTCCGACCCCGGTAATATTTTGGCGCAAATGCTTGTTGAAAACGGTTTGGATTTTACGGTTGTGCCGGGTGCGTGTGCTTTTGTTTCGGCGTTGGTACTTGGTGGGCTGGATAGTTCAAGATTTTGTTTCTTAGGGTTTATGCCAACTAAAAATTCCGAGAGAAAAGAGTTTTTAGAAAAGTATAAAAATTTAGATATGACGCTAATTTTTTATTCTGCCCCACACGACGTGAAAAAGGATATTGAAAGCATATATTCGGTCTTTGGCGAACGAAGAGCCGTTGCGGTAAAAGAAATAACCAAACTTCACGAACGCGCAGAAAGGTTTAACTTGTCTTGCGGATTACCGTCAGAGCCGAAAGGCGAATACGTTATATTAGTTGAAGGCGGGAAACAAGAAAATCAAAACTTAAACTTAACCGAAAAAGAGCATATAGAATATTATTTAAGTCAAGGGCTTGATAAAAAAGAAGCCTTAAAGCGCGTTGCAAAAGAACGTGGCGTTTCAAAATCATCACTTTATAAATATACAATATAAATATAACATTGAACAATAAGACACCCCACTAAACTTTTATTTGTTTAGTGGGGTGTAAGTTTATATAATTTTATCATTACTTTTTATCCGTGCTACCGAATCCACCTGTACGAAGTGTGGTTGCATCGTCGTCAACGGTTATTCCGTATTCAACGAAAATGCCTTGTGCAAACGCTTTGCCTTTTTCTACCGTTAAAGGTTTGTCGCCACAGTTAGTCATTTTGATAAAAATATGACCTTCGTTTTCAGCATAATAATAATCGCTGTCAATAATGCCAACCGTGTTATTTAAACTTAAGCGATATTTAAAGCCTAAACTACTGCGCGGATAAATTTTAAGCACCCACCCTTCGTCGATTTTAACACGAATACCCGTTGGAATTTTTATAGTTTGGTTGGGCTCTAAACTAAAATTTTCGGACGCAAAAAAGTCGTAACCCGCGCTACCTGAAGTCGCTCTTTTAGGCAAGATAATATCATTATAACTTTCGACAGAGGCGCTCTTTATATATTCATTTTCACTAACTTTAAAAAATTGCGCTATTTTTTTCATAATAATTCCTTTTTCAATCTTTCTTTAATCGTTAAACTATATGGTTATATTAACACAAAACTAAAAACTATGCAAGGGGCAAAGTAAAATTAGTTCTTTTAATAGGTTTCAAATAAAATATCGTGCTGACTGCCATAACGATATAAATTAAGGCGAGTACGAGAGGGAAAGTCTGTAAACCCACGTATTGAGCAAGTACGCTGAACATAGGTGGCACAAGTAAAATACCAATATTGCAAGATGCTAAAATAGTGCCCATTATAGATTGAGATTTTTCCTTGCCGAAAAACTTAGGCGTTAAGAACGCAAGGTTTGGGAAGGTAGGACCGTTACCTAAACCGATTAAAAGCAGAGCAACACCTTTTACGATAGGTGGTAAAGGCAAGAACAGTATCGCTAACGCAATACCAACCACGCCGTAGCCTATCGCGACTATTTTTTGTTGGGAAAATTTTGAAGATATAAACCCTGAAATAAGCCTACTTAAAGTTATGCCTAAATAATAAAGAGTTATCATTTTTGCGGCGCTTGATTCGGATAAATTTTCCGCACTAACAAGATAAGTGCAACCCCAAATGCCACACAAAAACTCAAGTCCTACCGAACTAAAGAAAACTATCCAAGCAATTCTAACCTTTGGCATTTTTGCCATTTGTTTTAGTGATAAGCTTTGCGGTTGGAGTTCTTTTTGTTGCTCGGTCGGGGTGCTAGTTGTTTTATTCCAAAGCGGAAGAGCTAAAAAAGAAACGATTGCAATAGCAAGTAAAATAAAAAATACAATTCTAAAACCTAATCGCCAATTATTATCAAACGATAGCGCATACGACATTAAGTAAGGGCTAAGAGAAACGCCCACCCCGTAAAAACAATGCAAAAAGTTCATATGTTTTGCCTTGTAATGCACGGCAACGTAATTATTGAGTGCTGCGTCAATTGCGCCCGCGCCAAACCCTAACGGAAGTGATAAAAGGCACAACCAAACTATAGAGTTTGATATGGAAAAGCCTAAAAGAGACAGCGCGGATAATAGCGATGAGAAAGCGGTGATTTTTCCCGTTCCAAATTTATTTATTAATTTTGCAGAAAAGAAGCTTGCAAGCACCGTGCCACTAGAGATTAAAACGGTTAAAAAACTTTGAGAGCCGACGGGGAGATTAAAGTCGGGAAACATAGCCGGCCAAGCCGAGCCTAAAACAGAGTCGGGTAAGCCTAAGCCGATAAAAACTATATATATAATAATTAAAAGTAAAGTCATATCACACCTTATTATAAGATTAGCATAAGCGCACCGATAGACGCAAAAAGCGTGGGAACGGCTATTGCAACTCCGTAAATTACGAATTTAATAAAAGATAATTTTACACCGTATCGTGATAAAATTTTATTCCACATGATACCTGCTAACGCACCTACAGGCGTTATAAACGCGCCTACGTTAGAGCCGATAATCGCGCCGTAAAGCGCGGGGACGCTATCACCGCCGATTATACTTTCAAATAATACGCTCATAGGAATATTGTTTAAAAGATTTGCCGATAATGCGGAGAGAACGCCGAAAGTAACGCCGTCGGTTTTTGAGTTGGTTATTAAAAGTTTGTTTAGAGCGCTCGTAACCCCGCACTCTTTTAACGCGAGAACGATTATGAACATTGAAAGCACGAAAGGTATCAGTTCGTAAGGCTCTTTTTTAAGCGACCTAAGAACCGGGATTGCGCTATGCTCAACTATTATATCGTAAACCAAATCGAACACGGTCATAGAAAGTGCAAGCGTTAAGCAAATAATCCACATTTCTAGTCCTATTAAGTCGGAAATCGCCAAAAGCATTATGCAAACGAGTAAATGCACGATAGCAACTATTAACGGGGTTTTATGTTTAATAATCATATGCGGTGCACCGTGGTGTAAACTGTCGGTTTTAGGAAGTGGACGGAAAAGTTGTTTTCTGAATAAAAGTATAATAGTTATTAGTCCCGTAAGTCCACCGAAAAGTGCTGGCAACCACATTACTGAAAGGTAATTTATAAAATTTATACCCGCGCTACCTGCAAGGTAAATATTTGTGGGGTTGCCGATAATAAGCGTCATACTCCAAGTATTAGCAGCAACGAATTCGCCTAACAAAAAAGGAATAGGTGAAATTTTTGCTTTTTTTGCGAAGATGCAAATAGGCGGAGTAAAGGTTAAAATTATTATGTCGTTAGAAGTGAAAATGGTTAGTACCGAAACCACCGCGTATAAAAGAATAAAAAGTTTAAAAGCGCTGCCTTTGGTTTTAAGAAAAACTTTTTCCGTTATATAATCGAAAAAACCAGCGTCGCCAAGGTAAACGGAAAGCAAGGTCATTGATAAAAACAGCGTTAAAATTTTTATAGGATTGACCGAAGTTTGAGCGGTAATACCGTTGATAGCGGAAGAAAGGGGAAGTCTGTTAAACGCAAGCATTGCGATTGCACCTATTAAACATACAACCCAATAAAGCCCGATAGAAAAATTTTTTATCGTGGCGTAAGGCTTTATTAAAACCGCCGAAATCATAGTGGCGGCGGTAAGCGAGGCAATAATTATGGTAAAAGTCATATTAATCTTCCGTAAAAATCTATTAAGGCGATTATAACAAAACGAAACGCATTTTGCAAAATAAATCAAAGTGAATTTTAAATTTTTATAATTATTCTTTTAATCGACTAAAAATTACTTAAAAAATTTTGATTGTAAAGAAAAAAGCGGTTAATTACTTGAAAAAAAATTCTATACACTATATAATAATAGCGGATGGTTAATGGAGGATAAAAGTGGCTAATACAAAAAGAAAAAAGTGGCAAAGAAAACATCACAAATTTACTTTTGCGTTGTTAAGGGGTGTATTTAAGCCCTTCTTTAGGCTTCGCTACAGATTAAAACCGAATAAAGACGAGAAAAAAGTGCCTAGTCCTGCGCTTATCATGGCCAACCATCAAACCACGTACGACCAGTTTATAGTGGCGTGCTCTTTTAAGCGCCCTATCTATTTTGTTGCTTCAGAAGATTTGTTTTTAAACCCCGTTTTAGGCCCGCTTATGAAAAATTTTATGAAGCCTATTTCAAAATCAAAATCAAAAAGCGATTTAAGTGCCGTGCGAAATATGCTTAAAGTGTTAAAAGAAGGGGGCACGGTTGCACTTTTCCCTGAAGGGAATAGAACTTTTTCCGGTGGAAGTTGGAAAATAGATATATCAACTGCAAAACTTGCAAAGACGGCAAAAGTTCCGTTAGTTTTATATAAAATCGACGGGGGTTATGGCACCGACCCAAGATGGGGTGGTAAAATTAGACGTGGTAAAATGAGCGCTGGAACGGTTGAAATTATTCCGACCGAACAAGTTCAACAAATGCCGTTAGAACAACTTTACCAAAAAATCGTTGACACTTTGCGCTCAAACGATTACGAAAGCGACCAAAAATTTAAGAGCAGAAAAAGGGCGGAATATCTAGAACGTGCGCTATATTATTGCCCAAACTGTAATAGTTTTGAAAGTTTGTATTCTAAAGGTAATTATCTTTACTGCAAGAATTGTGAAATGGTTGCCGAATACACTTTGGATTTAAAAATCAAAGCGGTTGACGGAGTTTTGCCTTATTCTACCGTTTACGAGTGGTACAATGCCCAGAAAGAAAAATTAAAAATTGCGATTTTAAACGGGTGCGAAATAGAATTTAATCAAAAAGGCTTAAAGGCAAGGCTAATTTACGATAAAAAATGGCACGGACAAGGAAAGGTGGATATTTTTGCTAATAAACAGGGTTTTAAGGTTAAAACCGACAAACAAAAATATGCGTTTGATTGGCAAGAACTTGACGGCGTAACCGTTTTAGGCAAAAAGAAAATTAATTTTTATTTGCCTGACGGAACGACTTTGCAACTCGTTGGCGATAAAAGATTTTGTGCTTTGCGATTCTTATTCTTATACGAAATTATAAGGGAGATTATTTAATATGGGTGATTTTAGTGATTTTTCCGCGTGGGGATTGATATTTATATTAATAACTATATTTGGTAGTTTACTTTTAGGTAACGTCATTAAAAAAAGCGTTCCGTTTATGCGAAATTCGCTAATTCCCGTATCGGTAATCGGTGGATTAACTCTGTTGATTATCGCAGAAGTTTACGGTGCGATAACGGGCAAAGAGTTTTTTAATTCTGCAATATTCGGCGGTAACGGATACGCGGTTTTAGAAATTATAACATATCACAGTTTGGCGTTAGGCTTTATTGCATCAACGCTTAGGTCGTCAAACAACAAAATTACTAAAAGAAGAGTCGGTGAAGTTTTTAACGCGGGCGTTACAACCGTTTCAACATATCTTCTTCAAGCAATAGTAGGTATAACCATAACCGTTATTGCTACTTTATTTATAACCGATTTCTTCCCTGCGGCAGGCGCGCTTTTATGTTTTGGCTTTGGACAAGGAACGGGGCAAGCCTTGAATTACGGCAATATTTATCAAAATATGGGTTTAGCAGGTGGCAGAAGTTTTGGGTTAACTATCGCGGCGCTCGGCTTTTTATCGGCAAGTATTGGCGGTGTAATTCATTTAAGTGTTCTTAAAAGGAAAGGTAAACTTCCACTCAACTCAAAAGCACAATCAAGATTTAACGGTCAAGTTGAAGGCGAAAATGAAATTTCTATGCAAGGCAGTATCGATAAGTTAACCGTTCAACTTGCCTTGATAATTATTTCATACGCAATCGCATACGTGTTTATGTGCCTTTTGTGCCTTATTTTGAAGGGCGAAAATATGCGCAATACTATTTACGGCTTTAACTTCCTTTTAGGTGTTGTTGGCGCGGTAATAGTTAAAACGGTATTAAAATTTTTAAGAAAGAAAAACATCGTAAAAAAACAATACACTAATAATTTCTTGTTGACCAGAACTAGTAATTTATTTTACGATATTATGGTAGTTGCAGGTATTGCGGCAATTCAATTAGGTCTATTAGAAAAGTACTGGGGCGTAATAATTATTCTTGCATTAGCAGGTCTTATTGTTACTTATATTTACAATAGAATAGTTGTAAAAGTATTGTATAAAGATTACGCAGAAGAACAATTTATGGCAATGTACGGAATGCTTACCGGCACGGCGTCAACGGGTGTAATACTTTTGAGAGAAATCGACGGGGAATTTAAAACGCCCGCTGCGGATAATTTGGTTTATCAAACCTTGCCCGCGATAGCGTTCGGTTTTCCGATGATGATTTTGGCGACGTTTGCACCTTCTAACGTACCGCTAACTATGGTTATCTTGGTCGTATATTTTATCGTTATGAATTTAATATTGTTTAGAAATCAAATTTTTAGAAGAAAGAAAAAAGCGTGTTTAGAGCAACCTGCGGTTGCGGTAACGGAAGTTAAAAACGAAGAATAAAAAAATAAAAAAATAAAAAGAAGTGGCGCGAACAATTTTGTTCGCGCCACTATTTGTATCATATAGGTTTATTAAATTTATTTAATAACTTCTTGTCCGCCCATAAACGGTCTTAGTACTTCGGGAATAGTAATCGAGCCGTCGGCATTTTGATATTGTTCTATAAGAGCAGGGAATACACGGCTAGTAGCTAAGCCCGAACCGTTAAGCGTGTGTAAAAATGCGGGTTTACCCGTCTTGCTATCGCGGTATTTGGTATTGTTTCTTCTCGCTTGATAATCGTTTGCATTACTTACCGAACTAACTTCTTTGTAAATGCCCATACTTGGAATCCAAACTTCAATATCGTAAGTTCTTGCCATTGAAGCAGAGCAGTCGCCTGCGGCAAGTTTGCTAACGCGGAAGTGAAGACCTAACTTTTCAATAAGGCTTGCGGCTTTATCAACTAATTCGTTGAACGCTTCCATCGATTTTTCGGGGTGAGCGTATTGTACCATTTCAACCTTGTTGAATTGATGTCCTCTAATCATACCGCGTTCTTCAGCACGGTATGAACCTGCTTCTTTACGATAACAGGGGGTGTATGCAAAAAACTTCATCGGAAGTTTGCTTTCGTCGATAATTTCGCCTGCGTACATATTAACTAGCGCCGTTTCCGCAGTTGGCAACATAAAGCGATTTTTCTTTCTATCTTCATCACAGTCAAGCCAATAAACTTCGTCGGCAAACTTGGGGAATTGACCTGCACCGAAACCGCAGTTATATCCGAGTTGGTGTGGGGGCAAAATCATTTCGTAACCGTCTTTTAAGTGTTCTGTAATAAAAAAGTTCAAAAGCGCCCATTCAAGTCTTGCACCGTCGCCACGGTATAGCCAATAGCCACCGCCGGAAAGTTTTGTTCCACGGGCGTAGTCGATTATACCTAACTTTGTGCAAAGGTCAACGTGGTTTTGCATAGGGAAGTCAAATTCGGGTTTTTTACCAACTTCTCTAATAACCGCGTTATTTTCTTTTTCACCGGCGAGCAAATCTTCGTCGGGAATATTTGGCATACGAGAAAGCAAGTCGAAAACTTTTTCTTCTAATTCTTTTGCTTTAGCGTCGCACTCTGTAATTTTATCACCTAAAGCACGCATTTCGGCAAAAATTTCGTCAACGGGTTGTCCTGCCTTTTTGAGTGTGGGAATTTGCGCGGAAACTTTGTTTCTTTGCGCTTTATATTGTTCTACTTCGCCGATTATTGCTCTGCGTTCTTTGTCAAGTTCTAAAACGGTATCAAAATCTGCAATAAAACCTTTACGAGATAATAATTCAGCAACTTTTTCTTTGTTTTCTTGAATTCTTCTTAAATCTAACATTATAAAAACTCCGTTAAATAATTCGTACTTACCATTATATATATATTTGTTCTTAAAATCAATGATTTTAGGCGCAAATTGCATAATAAAATTACAAAAAAGTGCTTGTGTGAAAAAATTTAACCAAAAAGATGTTAATTTTGTTCTTTTCTTCTTGCAAACTCAACCAAAAAAGTGCTAAAATATATCTAGTAAAGGAGTATATTATGAAAGATAGATTGCTTAGTATCAAAGAATTTATTGATAAAAACGGGAAAGTTACTTTGCACGAATTAGAATGTGCTTTTCCAAGCGTATCTTCTATGACTTTGCGTCGCGACCTTAATAGACTTGAAGAAGAGAACTCAATTATAAGAATTTCAGGCGGTGCAATTTCAGTAAACACCGTTTTAAGAGCAAAAGAAGAAGATTTTTCCGAACGTATCGTTTACAACACTGCGGAAAAATTAGAGATTGCAGATAAAGCGGTTAAACTCGTTGAGCCGAACAGTTGCGTGTTTATTGACGGTGGTTCAACAACCACTTATTTTGCACGTGCGTTGCCTGACGAAAACTATTACGTTTTAACTAACGCGCTTGTTATTGCTGAAACTATTTTAAGAAAAGAAAAACCGTTAGTAGCGTTACTTGGCGGGGATTTGAGAAGAAATAATTTTATTACGGTTGGTAACACTTGCCACGATTATATTAATAAAATCAATATTCAAACGGCGGTAATGACTGCGACTGGCTTTATTAAAGACGTTGGCGGTTTCACTTGCGGAAACCAAGCTGAAGCAGAAGTCAAAAGAGCGGTAATAAAAAAAGCAGATAACGTTATTATGCTTTTAGACAGTTCTAAAGTAAATAAAAAAACGCCTTACACTTTTGCGTCTTTATCAGACGTAAACTGTATGGTCGTGGATAAAAACTTTTCAAAAGAACTCAAAGCGTTTATCGAACAAAACGGCACTAAAGTTTATTAAACCGTATAATTACGCTTGCTAAATATAAGCGTATGGTGGTATCATAAAAGGAAGATAATTATGTTTAAAAGATTACGCGCAGATATACGCGCGGCAAAGCTAAACGACCCTGCGGCGCGCAGTAAGTTTGAAATTTGGCTAACTTATTCGGGTGTGCACGCACTCGCTTGGCACAGGTTTGCGTATTTTCTGCATAAAATAAAACTCCGCCTTTGCGCAAGGGCGGTCAGTCAAATGGCAAAGTTTTTCACGGGTATTGAAATTCACCCTGCGGCAAAAATAGCGGGGGGAGTGTTTATCGACCACGGCGAAGGAGTGGTTATCGGTGAAACGGCTGAAATTGAAGAAGGTGTGGTTATTTATCAAGGCGTTACGCTTGGTGGTACGGGTAAGCAAACGGGCAAACGTCACCCAACCGTTAAAAAGGGCGCAATGATAAGTGCGGGCGCAAAAATTTTGGGTGGATTTACCGTGGGTGAATACGCTAAAATCGGCGCGGGCGCAGTAGTGTTAAAGGAAGTTCCACCGTATGCTACCGTGGTTGGCGTACCAGGCAACGTGGTTAGAATTAACGGCGAAAAAGTGCAAAATTTGGAACAAGAAAAACGCGACCCTATTCACGAAGAAATTTGTTCGTTGCGTGAAAAAGTGTTCAGCCTTGAAAAAATGATTGAAGACTTAAAGAAAGATAAAGAAGAAAAATAGACTTTTATTATAGGTGGACTATGAAAATTTATAATACTTTAACGGGTAAAAAACAAGAATTTTTACCGCTTGAACAAGGCAAGGTTAAAATGTACGCTTGTGGTATTACCGTTTCGGGCGAAGCTCATATCGGGCACGCTTATCAAGCGCTCATTTACGATATAATTAGAAAATATCTTGAAAAAATCGGTTACGACGTAACCTACGCTAGAAACTATACCGACGTTGATGATAAAATTATCGCAAAATCTAACCAAACGGGTATTCCTGCCGACGTTTACGCAAAAGAAATGATTAAAAATATTGACGAGCAGATGGCAAGGCTTAAGGTTGACGACCCGTCCGTGTGGTTAAAGGCAACTGAAAGTATTGAAGATATTATCGCGTTCGTTTCAACTCTTATTGAAAAGGGGCACGCGTATCCAACCGAAAAGGGCGACGTGTATTTCTCGGTTGAAAGTTTCCCGTCGTACGGCAAACTTTCGCACAGGAATTTAGAAGACGCTATGAACGGAGTGCGTGTTGATAACGACGAAATGAAGAAAAATCCGCTCGACTTTGCGCTTTGGAAATCTGCTAAAGAAGGCGAACCTAGTTGGACTTCACCGTGGGGTGAAGGTCGCCCCGGTTGGCATATTGAATGCTCTACTATGAACAAAAAAGCGTTTGGTGAACAAATAGATATTCACGGTGGCGGAAGAGATTTAATATTCCCGCACCACGAAAACGAAATTGCTCAAACTGAAGCATTAACCGGTAAACAGTTTGCTAATTTTTGGATTCACAACGGCTTAATTAAAGTAAACGGTCAGAAAATGAGCAAATCGCTCGGCAACAGTTTATTCTTAAAAGATTTGCTTGACGCTTACTCTGCTGAAACCATTAAATTCGCTCTGTTGCAAACCAACTATCGTGGCGATATAAACGTTACCGATAATTTATTCCCCGACGCTGAAAAGCACCTTTACGATTTCTATAAAATCTTAAAGAGTGCCGAACAACTTAACGGCGACGGCGTTGCGGACGAAATAATTGATAGTTCTTTCAACAAAGCCATGGACGACGATTTTAATACCGCGCTTGCAATCTCTAATCTTTATGGAATATTTAAGACGTTAAAAGCTAAGGTTAACGCGGGAGATAAAACCGCTACTGCCGATGCTAAACAAATTCGCAAAACTTATTCTTTGATAGGACTATTTAACGAAGACGCTGATAAATTTATCACCGATTACGAGAAAAAACATCCCGTAGAAGAAATCCCCGAACAAGTTAAAGCGGTTGCGGACGAAAGATTTGAAGCAAGAAAGAATAAAGACTGGGCAAAGTCGGATGAACTTCGCGATAAACTTGCACAAATGGGATACTTAGTTAAAGACGCTAAAGACGGCTATGAACTTTCTAAAAAATAGGAGCGAACGAAAAATGATTACTTCAAAAGAATTAAGAGATAAATGGATAAAATTTTACGAAGAACGCGGACACGTTAATATCGGTGCCGTTTCGCTTATCGGCGACGGTACGACGGGCGTTATGTTTAACGTTGCGGGTATGCAATCTTTAATGCCGTACTTGCTTGGCAAAAAGCACCCGATGGGGACTAAACTTTGTAACGTTCAAGGATGTGTTAGAACGGTTGATATCGAGTCGGTTGGCGATGCAACGCACTTTACCTTTTTTGAAATGATGGGTAACTGGAGTTTAGGCGACTACTTTAAAAAGGAAAAAACCAAATGGTCGTTTGAACTTTTAACCGAAGTGTTCGGGTTTGATAAAGATAAAATTTGTTCAACCGTTTTTGAAGGTAACGACGCTGCACCGAGAGATGAAGAAACCGCAAGTTACTTAAAAGAACTTGGAATTAAACCTGAAAATATTTTCTATTTAGATAAATCAAACAACTGGTGGGAACTTGAAGGAACGGTAGGTACGCCTTGTGGACCTGATAACGAATGGTTTTATCCCCGCCACGATAATCCTTGCTGTGACAAGTGTGACGTGAACTGCGATTGCGGTAGATACGTTGAAATCGGCAACGACGTTTATATGCAATATAAAAAGTTGGAAGGCGGTAAATACGCTGAACTTGAAAATAAAAACGTTGATACGGGCTTCGGCTTAGATAGGTTGTTATTATTCCTTAACGGTCTTGACGATGGTTATAAAACCGACCTTTTTGCAGATACCATTGCGCATTTAGAAAAAGCGTCGGGAAAAGTTTACGGTGCAAATGCAAGTGATACAAAGGCTATGCGTATTATTGCAGACCATACCAGAACTGCCGTTATGCTTATCGGTGACAAAAACGGAATCGTTCCGTCTAACACGGGCGCAGGTTACATTTTGAGAAGATTGCTTCGCCGTGCTATAAGATACTGCAAAAACCTTGGTGTTGACGCTACTGAAATGCTTGGCGTTGCTAAAATCTTCATTGAAAAGATTTATGATGAAGCGTATCCGTTACTTGTGGAAAAAGAAGATTATATTCTTGATGAAATTACTAAAGAAATCAAAAAGTTTGAAGCAACGCTTGCCGCTGGCTTGAAAGAATTTGACAAGTGTATTACGGGTATGGAAAGAAAGAACGCGTTTATGAAAGAGAAAGACCCGTCTTACGTTCCCGAAACACAAATTTCAGGCAAACAAGCGTTTAGGCTTTACGATACTTTCGGATATCCGTTAGAATTAACGATTGAGCTTGCCGAAGAGCGTGGTTTAACGGTTGATGAAAAGGGCTTTAACGAAGCGTTTAAGGCACACCAAGAACTTTCTAAAGCACAAGCGCAAGCAGCAAAAGGCGGTTTGACCGAACAAACTGAAGCGACTATTAAATATCATACGGCAACTCATATTATGCTTGCGGGCTTAAGAAAAATGTTTGGTACGAGTACTGAACAAAAAGGCTCGAATATTACGGAAGAAAGATTGCGTTTCGATTTCAACTGCGACCACAAGATGACGCCTGAAGAATTAAAAACGCTTGAAGACTTTGTAAATGAAGTTATAGAAAAGAAAATCGACGTGGTGAAAACTGAAGAGAAGTATGCCGACGCAGTTAAAGCAGGTGCGTATGGTGTGTTCAACGCTGAAAGTGACGACCAAATCGTATCAATTTACACCATTGACGGAGTAGATAAACAAATTTGCGGTGGCCCACACGTTAAAAACACCGGTGATTTAGGCAAGTTTATCATTAAAAAAGAAGAAAGCTCATCAAGTGGCGTAAGAAGAATTAAAGCAATCTTAAAATAAAAGCCTTTATTTATTTGACAAAGCAAAAAAATTATCATATAATGTTTAGGCTGTCTACGTTAGACAGCCTAAACGGATAATAAAAATTTGCACCATTAGCTCAATTGGATAGAGCGTCGGTCTACGGAACCGAAGGTTAGGCGTTCGAGCCGCTTATGGTGCGCCAGCAAAAAACCCGATAGGTAAATCCTATCGGGTTTTTTGCTGGTAATCAACGTAACGGCTTGCGCTTATGCCCGAAACGAAGTGTAGGCGACGGTAGCGAAGCGGACGTCATGGTGAGCCAAGTAGTAATAAAAACCCGATAGGTAAATCCTATCGGGTTTTTTGCTTAAACTTTATTGTTTTTTAACTTTTTTAATTTGTAAAGTTCTTCGGTGGCAAGGCGTGCCTTAGTAACTGAAACGTTTTCTTTTGGAAAACAAAAATATGAAATTTCATTATTGCCTATTCCTATCACGTCGCCTATTTCATACCAATAATAATCGGCGTATAGAGTATGTGCAAAAGTGGATGATTGAGTGTAATCTAGTTTTCCGTCTGCACCTACCAAATGAAAACCGTTATCATTGTGTGATAAGCGTCCAACACCAATTTTATAAACGCATTTAAGATTTACTTGGGCGACTATATCCACGTCGACGTCTAAAAAATAAGTGCCGTCTTCAATTTCTTTGCGCACGCACTCTCTTTGCCAAGTATACCAGTCGGGTATATGTGGATATTCGGTTGTGCCCTCAATGGCTTCAAGTTGACCGAATTTATCCATTTTCCATTTTTTGCCACAAGCATTACAAGTTAGATAAACGCCTTTTCCTTCCATTTGATTTTCTGCTTGGCAGTGCGGACATTTATATAAAATTCTATGCAATCCGTCTGCGCGGAAAGGAACGTCTATAGATATTTTATTATCTCTTTGCCACGCAAAGTTATCAAAAGAAAAAGATTTGTCTAGTAAAGCATCAAGTTCTTCAACCGACTTTTGATTAACTTCTTCGGCAGTAGCGATGCAGTTTACGTGCGCGCTAACTTCAACGTCTCTAATTTGAAGCATATTATATAACGGGTCGCGATGGAAAGCTCCTTTAGTAATAACCGTTACGATGGGGACGCTCAAGAATTTCATCAATTTGCCTAGTCCTCTTGGAAGCGTAGTCGTGCGTCCGTCAAAAGAATATCCCGCTTCGGGATACATGAGCACGCTGGTTTTGTTTTTGTGGAGCATATATTTTATATCGTTAATTAACGAAAAGTCGGGGACGTATTTACGCGTTGGCGTGCAACCAAGTCCGCGCATAATTTTGCCTAAAAAACCGGTCATAGCGTCAACCGAAGTAACTATTCCCATTTTTCTTGGGTAGAATATGCCGAACGCAAGTTTCATATCGGTAAAACTTGAGTGGTTCATTAAAATAAGGCAAGGTTTTTTGCCCACGAGTTCCATACGTTCAGTCGTGTAAGAAAATTTTATTTTTCGCAAGGTTGGTGCAGATAAAACACGAACGAGTGTTGCTAGAAACCGACTTGGTTTCAAGGGTTTTTTGTGCTTTAATCGTGGTAGCTTTAAAACCTGTTCGTAAGATAATTCGCGCATTTTAATTTTCATAACTTAAACCTTTTCCCATTTATCTCGTACTTCACGAGCTTATCATACCTTTTCAACCAGAAAACGCACGATTTTATATTTTGATAACTAATTTTAACATATTTTACCCCAAAATTCAAGTGGTTATGCAAAATCTAAAGTGATTAAATCGTGTCGAATAAAAATTAAAAAAGGATTAACGAAAAAATTCGTTAATCCTTTTTGCGTATCTTAAAGTTTAGTTTTAAGAATTACTTGCTTGCAACTTCAACTGCTGCTGCAACAACGTTGTCAACGGTAAAGCCGTATTTGTCAAACAACTTTTTAGCGGGTGCTGATTCGCCGAATTGGTCGATACCAACAATCTTTCCGTCCATACCTACGTATTTGTACCAGCACATAGTTGCGCCTGCTTCAACGGCAACTCTTGCACGAACTGACTTGGGAAGAACGCTTTCTTTATATTTTTCAGATTGTTTTTCGAATTCTTCTACGCAAGGCATAGAAACGACTCTTGCATCAATACCTTGTTCAGCGAGTTTTGCTTTTGCGCCAACGGCGAGAGTAACTTCACTACCGGTTGCCATAATGATAACGTCGGGAGTTTTCTTGGTGCTATCTGCTAAAATATAACCACCCTTGAACGCCTTTTCGCCCGTTCCGTCAAGCATAGGTAAGGTTTGACGAGATACTACGATACAAGAAGGTTCTTTGCCGGTAAGAGCGCCAATCCAAGCAGCGGTAGTTTCTCTGCCGTCTGCAGGGCGATAAACCTTCATGTTGGGCATTGCGCGAAGTCCGGTTAGATGTTCGATAGGTTGGTGGGTAGGTCCGTCTTCACCAACGCCGATTGAATCGTGCGAAAGAATATAGATAACGGGTAATTCCATAAGTGCGCTCATACGCATTGCGTTCTTCATATAATCAGAGAATACTGCAAACGTTGCGCAGTAGGGGATAAGACCACCGTGGAGATACATACCGTTTACGATAGCACTCATAGCGTGTTCACGAATACCGAAGTGCATATTTGAACCGGTTTTGTCGTTAGGACCGAAGTCACCGCGACCTTTCATATAAGATTTATTAGCGGGTGCTAAGTCTGCACTACCACCGATAAGGTTGGGAACGTATTTAGCGATTTTGTTAAGAACGGTGCTGCTATATCCTCTAGAAGCGTCGTCTTTTTCAAATTGCCACAATTCTTCAATGCTCTTAAGGTCGGGCATTTGGTTTTTCTTCCAAGCGATATACTCTTTAGCAAGTTCAGGATATTTTTCTTCGTAAGCCTTGAATAATGCTTTCCATTGTCTTTGAGCCTTTTTGCCTTTGTTAGCAAACTTCTTGCAGTGTTTGAACACTTCTTCAGGAACTTCAAAGGGTTCGCAAGTCCAATCAAGGTTTTTCTTTAATGTTGCAACGCCTTCTTCACCGAGCGGTGCGCCGTGGCAACTAGCTTGTCCAACTAAATGTGAACCGTAACCGATTTGTGACTTGATAACGATAAGAGAGGGTTTTTCTTTTTCGGCTTTAGCCTTTTTGATTGCGCGGTTAAGTGCGTTAAGGTCGTTAGCGTCTTTAACCTTAATAACTTGCCAACCCATAGCTTCGTGGCGTTTGCCAACGTCTTCGGTAAAGGTAATGTCGGTGTCGCCTTCGATAGTGATGTCGTTATCATCGTATAACACGATAAGTTTTCCAAGTTTTAACGCGCCTGCAAGTGAAGCTGCTTCGTTTTCAATACCTTCTTGCATACAACCGTCGCCACAAAGAGCGTAAGTATAGTGGTCAACGATGGGGAAGCCTTCTTTGTTGAACTTTTCAGCAAGATAGTTTTCAGCAATAGCCATACCAACTGCGTTAGCAATACCTTGGCCGAGCGGACCGGTACTTGTTTCAACGCCGGGGCATACGCCGTATTCGGGGTGACCAGCCGTGCGTGAACCTAGTTGACGGAAGTTCATAATATCTTCCTTAGTAAGACCGAAACCGAAAAGATAATAAAGTGCGTAGTCGAGCATAGAACCGTGACCTGCAGAGAGAACGAATCTATCTCTATTGTCGAACTTAGTGTCTTTCGGGTTGAAAGTCATGTTTGTAAATGCAGCGTAGCCGATGGGGGCAGCGCCTAAGGGAAGTCCGGGGTGACCGGAGTTTGCTTTTTGGATAGCTTCAGCTGAAAGCACCCTAATAGCGTTAACTGTAAGTTGTTTTACGTTATCCATGTTAAATCCTCCTTGAAGATATGCGGTTTTAGATAAAAAGCGGTGGAAAAATTATTGCCGCTAAACGACCGCCAACGTAATGCAATATATATTATATAGGAATATAGTTTGTTTTTCAAGCCTTTTTCTACAAAATTAAAGAAAAAAACTTGATATATTTATTCTTTATTGTTATAATGTTATCATCAATAATAATGGAAAATTATGCTTGGAGAGATTTTTTATGAGTGAAAAACAATTCGTAACGCAAATTGCCGACATTAACGACAATTTTACACAATGGTACACTGACGTAGTTTTAAAGACCGAACTCGTTGATTACGGCCCCGTTAAAGGCACTATGGTTATACGCCCTTACGGTTACGCTATTTGGGAAAATATTCAAAAGGATATGGACGCCCGTTTCAAAGAAGCTGGCTCACAAAACGCTTACTTTCCGTTGCTTATCCCTATGAGTTTCTTCACCAAAGAAGCTGAACACGTTGAAGGCTTTGCGCCCGAAGTTGCAGTTGTTACTCACGCCGGTGGCGAAAAGCTTGAAGAACCGCTTGCTATCCGTCCGACCAGCGAAACGGTTATCGGAACGATGTATTCAAAATGGATACAATCTTATAGAGATTTACCCGTAATTATGAACCAGTGGTGTAACGTTATGCGTTGGGAAAAGACTACCCGTCCTTTCCTTCGTACTAGTGAATTTTTGTGGCAGGAAGGACACACCGTTCATGCTTCTGAAGACGAGGCAATGGAAGAAACTATAAAAATGCTTAACGTTTATAAAGATTTTATGAACGAAACTCTCGCGCTACCCGTTCTTTGCGGAAGAAAAACTGAAAAAGAAAAGTTTGCGGGTGCTGTTGCCACTTTCGGTTTGGAAGCTATGATGCGCGACGGCAAAAGCTTGCAATCAGGCACTTCACACTATCTCGGTCAAAACTTCTCTAAAGCGTTCGATATTAAATTCCTTGATAAAGATAGTCAATTAAAACACGGCTATACTACTTCTTGGGGAACTTCTACGAGAATGATAGGTGCTATTATAATGACGCACGGCGACCAAAGGGGATTAGTTTTGCCTCCGCGTGTTGCTCCTATTCAAACGATTATCATTCCTATCGCTGCACATAAAGGTGGCGTTATAGAAAAAGCAAAAGAGATAGAATCTGTTTTAATTAAAGCGGGTGTTCGTGCACAAACCGACGTTCGTGATATGAGCCCCGGTTGGAAGTTCAACGAATGGGAAATGAAAGGCGTTCCCTTGCGTATAGAAATCGGTCCGCGCGATATTGAAAACAATCAAGTGGTTTTGATGCGTCGTGACACGCTTGAAAAACAAACGGTTTCTATCGACGAGTTAGCAACTGCTATCCCCGCGCTTTTGGATACTATCCAAAAAGATATGCTTAAGGCTGCGGAAGTTCGTAGAGACGCTAAGATTGTTGAAGCGTCAAGCCTTGACGAAATATTGAAAGGCGTTGAAGGTCAAAACTTTGTCAAAGCGGGTTGGTGTGGTTGTAGAGAATGTGAAGATAAAGTTAAAGAAACGGCTTCGGCTACTGCGCGCGTTATGTGTGACGAAGAAGGCGTGCCTGAAGTTTGCGCTATTTGCGGTAAACCTGCTAAGCATAAAGTTATCTTTGCAAGAGCATACTAATTCAAGCACAGTTCAAGTATAGCCGTTTACAATAATGGCAAATAAACTTGAACGAGGAGTATTTGATGATTTATTTTAACAGCACCTTTGGCGAACAAGTGATAGGTGCAACCGAACTAATTATAGCAACTTTCGCAACGCTTTTAGTACCTATTGCGTTTTACGTTTTTAGAACGATTGGCGTATTTATGCTTGCGAAAAAAGCCAAAATTAAAGCGGCGTTTTTAGCTTTTTTCCCGGGGTTATGGATTTATCCTTTTGCAATGCTAATAAAAGAGGTTAAGTTCTTTAAAAGCACGATAGGAAAATGGGCGATTGTGTTTACCATATTGACTACAGCATCTATATTGCTTTCTTTTGCGTATGAGTTTTTAATTGCTTTTCCATTAGTTGGCAACCTTTTAGAAGGAAGAAATATTTATATTGCGATTGATGAAGGCGGTGCTAAAAATTTAATAGGCAAAGGCTTCGTTCAATATCAGGCGATTTCTGGGATATTTATAAATATGCAAACGACGGCTGTAAACGGCGCGTTCGTTTATCCTTATCAGTTCGTATTTATTGAAAAATGGCTCAATTTAATTACGATATTTAGCGACGTATTAAGTTTGTGCGTAACAATTATAGAATTCGTGTTGTTCTTCAACGTGTTCAAAAAGTACTGGCCACAACACTTCGTGCTTGCAACGATATTTTCAATATTCGGTGCGTTCCCGATATTCGTGTTCATAATCAGAAACAAACAACCCTTAAATTATTTTGATTATTTGCGCACGCGTTATCAAAATTACGGTCCGTATAGCCCGTATGGTTACGGCCCGCGTGGACCGCAAGGTAATCCGAATAACCCGAATAATCCTTATACACAAAACGGATACGGCAACACTTATGCAAACGCTCAAAACAATCCCTTCCAAGATTTTGAGCCGAAGAAAAATAATCCCGAAGAACCTTTTGCGGATTTTAATTCAAACGATAAAAAGGACGATAATTAATGAAGTCTGAAAATATTGCGGCAATATCCACGGCGTTATCTGCAAGTGGCGTAGCCGTTATAAGAATAAGCGGAGACAGTCCGCTTGATATAGCTGAAAAAATGTTCACTCCCATAGGTTCTACGGGGGTGAAAGACTTTGAGCCTTACAAACTATACGTTGGCGAAATTTGTGCCGATGGTTTTACCGATTTCGGTATGTGCGTATATTTTAAAGGTCCTAAAAGTTTCACGGGCGAAGACGTTGTTGAATTTCATTGTCACGGCGGTGTAGCTATAACCAAAGGCATCTTAAAAAAGATTTTAAGCCTTGGAGCGCGCCTTGCAACTAACGGTGAATTTACCAAACGCGCGTTTATGAACGGCAAGCTTTCGCTCTCTTCTGCCGAAGGGCTTATCGATATGATTAACAGCGAATCGGTAAGTGGCGTTAAGGCGGGGTATTATTTATATAGAGAAAAACTGACCGACGAAATCAATGCGTTGCAAGATATAATAACCGATACGATTGCGCAAATAGATTGTGATATGGACTTCCCTGAAGAAGATTTAGAAAGAAGTTCAACTGAGGCGGTAACGCGTGATTTAAAAACGGTTATCGATAGAATTGATGCGCTAATTAAAACTTACCGCACGGGCAGAACGCTAAAAAATGGTGTGTCGGTGGGTATAGTCGGTAAGCCCAACACGGGTAAAAGTTCTTTACTTAACGCGCTTTTATCTTATGAAAAAGCAATCGTTTCAGACGTTGCGGGGACAACGCGCGATATAGTAGAAGGTAATATTGAAATTAAAGGCGTACGTTTTAATTTTTCGGACACCGCTGGTATTCGCGAGAGCGACGATAAAATAGAAGCGTTGGGAGTAGGCTTGTCTAAAAAAATTCTTGCCGAAAGCGATTTGATTTTATTCGTTTTGGATGGTTCGGATATAAACGAACAAGACCAAGTTATTTACGACCTTGTTAAAGATAAAAACCTTATCGTTGCGTTAAACAAAACCGATAAATGTTCGGTTAAAGACGATAGGGCGGATATTTACGTTTCAGCATTAAAGAACGAAAACGTAGAGCAATTAAAAGACTTAATTTATGACCGCACGGTAGGTGCGGGTGTGGACTTAAACGGTGATTTCCTTTGCGAAGAACGTCATTACGACGCGTTAATTAGAGCAAAAGAAAAGCTCGTTAGTGCGCTTAACGCTGTAGGCGTAGTTACGCTGGACGTTCTTGCTATTGACGTTAAAGACGGTTGGGACGCACTTGGCGAAATTTCGGGCAGAACTGCAACCGAAGATATAATTAACAATATTTTCGCAAAGTTTTGCGTGGGCAAATAGTTATTAAAAGGGGGAAGTAGAGAAAGTTATGGTCAATCTAGAACTTTACAGGGTGTTTTACACGGTTGCAAAGTGCGGTAGTTTAACTAAGGCGGCGGAAGAACTTTATATTTCGCAACCAGCCGTTTCGCAGGCTATAAAACAACTTGAAAACCAACTCGGCGGAAAACTGTTTAACCGCACGCACAAGGGTATGGAACTTTCCGAAACGGGCGGAAAACAAATTTTTTCTACCGTTGAAAAGGCGTTAAAACTTTTTGACGAAGCTGAAAGTAAATATTCTGAACTTAAGGATACTGCAACGGGTATCGTTAGAATTTGTGCATCCGATACGGTTAGCACGCACGTTCTTATACCTTACATAAAAGAATATCACGCAAAATATCCTAACGTAAATTTGATTTTACAAAACGGAACCTCAAGCGAAACGATAGAAATGCTCAAAAACGGTAAAGGCGATATAGGTTTTGTAAACTTGCCTATCGACGATAGCGATATTAACCTTTCAAATACGGTTATGCAGTTGCACGATACTTTCGTCGCGAACGAAAAATTTGCTGAACTTTTCGGCGATACGATAGACCTTAGAAGATTGCAAGACTATCCGCTTTTAATGTTGGAATTGTCTACTGCAACAAGGCAAGCAATTGTTAGTTTTGCGCACTCTCACGGCATACACCTTCATCCTGAAATCGAACTTGCAAGCTTAGAACTTATGACCGAACTTGCTAAAAACGGAATAGGTATTGCGTGCATACCCAAAGAATTCGTAAATCACGAACTAGATGCGGGAAGTCTTAAGGAAATCAAAACTAATCCGTCGTTGCCAGCGCGCGCAATAGGGCTTGCTCTTCCTAAACAAGATAATTTGACCTTTGCTGTTAAAGAGTTTATAAAACTTATTAAAGGAGAATAATTTATGCAAATTTGGCAAGCGATAGTTCTTGGTGCGGTGCAAGGTTTTGCAGAGTTTTTGCCTGTTTCATCTAGCGGACACTTGATTTTGATTCAACGTTGGCTAGGTGTTAATGAAAACGGCGGGGGGCTTTTCTTTGACGTAATGCTTCACGTGGGCACGCTAATTCCAGTTTTTATTGTGTTCTTTAACGAAATCTTAGGACTGTTTAAGCGCCCTAAAGCAGTTGAAGTTTTAGATTCTAACGGCAAATCCGTTAAAAAACGCCCGTTGTTTAACCCCAAACTCATTTATTTAATTATTGCAACTATTCCCGCTGGTCTTACGGGTATGTTGTTAGCTGAACACGTTGAAGGCGCATTTTACAGTGGCGATAATCTTTCTGCAATTTTGCTATCTATAACCTTTATTTTAACGGCAGGCGAGTTATTCGTTTCGGAGTGGATAAGTAAAAAATATAAAAAAGCATTGCCATTAAGTTATAAAAACACGTTAGTTATGGGCTTGGCGCAAGGTGTAGCAATCGTCCCCGGGCTTTCGCGCAGTGGAACGGTCATATCATCAGGTTGCTTCATGGGTGTAGAAAGAAGCCAAAACGCAAATTTTACGTTCCTTATGAGTATTCCCGTTATTTTGGGCGCAGCGCTCGTTTCGGGACTTGATTTACTTGAAGCAGGAATTACCGTAGAAATTTTACCGTTATTATTTGGTATACTTACCGCGGCAATCACGGGTTATATCGCAATAAAAGTAATGCTTAAAGTTATTAAAAAAGCCAACTATAAATGGTTTAGTTTGTATTTGATTTTGATTTCAATCGCATCAATCGTATCAAAACTTGTGTTCGGAATATAATAACGCAAGATTATATAAAAAGGAGAAACTTATGAAGAACTTTTTTGGAGAATTTAAGAAGTTTATCACGCGCGGAAACGTGCTTGATATGTCAGTCGGCGTTATCGTCGGCGGTGCGTTTACTGCAATAGTAAATGGTATGAGCAATTTTATCTTAAAGCCTATAATCAACTGGATACTTGCGCTCATATTCGGCAGCAATTCGCTTAGCGGGATTTTAACTTATTTAAAATACGTTCCAAGTGCAACCGACCCTAACGTTGCAGATTTAACGCTTTCAATTTATATTGATTGGGGTGCGTTCATCAATGCTATAATTAACTTCTTGCTTATTGCGTTGGTATTGTTCTCAATCGTTAGAATTTTTAACAAATTAAAAGTTGGAAACTTAAAGTTTACCGACGAAATTAAGAAAAACACGCTTAATAGAAAGGAAAGAAAAGAACTTAAAGCCGCAGGCGTTAAAATTTCTGATAGAAAGGCTGTTAAAGAATATTTTGCTAAAAAAGAAGCAGAATTAGCAGCAAAGGCTGAAGAAGAAAAACGCCTTGCAGAAGAACAAGCAAAAGCAGAAAGACTTGCAAACCCAACTACCGAAGATTTGTTAAAGGATATCAAATCATTGCTTGAAAAAAGCGTTAACAAATAAAAACTTTACGGTATAGTTAAGTTAAAACAATCACCCCTAAAGCAGTTTGCTTTAGGGGTGTGTTTTTTTAAATCTTGTTTTCATTAAATAATGGATAGTAAAAATTCTTGTACTTTGCTGACCGGTATTGAATAACCTTTTTCGCCGTTGTTTTCGCCAGCATAATTGATGCCTATTATTTCAAGATTAGCATTGAGTAACGGTCCACCGCTAGACCCATTGTTTATATATGCCGAGTGTTGCAACACGTCAAACTGAACGTTACTATAATATTCGGATGTTTCAGAGAGCGTTATTTTTTTAAATTGTGTTGCGATTCCGTATGATATTGCGTTAACCTGTCCGTGTGGCGAGCCTAGCGCAATAACGTCGTCATTTATTTTGGGGTCGTTTAATGCAAAATTTAGTGCTATCGCATCAGTTTTTTCTTTTTCGTTGGTTTTTTGTTTAAATCTTATAACGGCAAGGTCGTAATTTGCGTTTGCACTAATCAACTCGGCATCAAATTCTCTGCCCATATAGTCGAAAACGGTAAGGCTTAAACGAGAAAAATTTTGTTTTTTTATGGCAACGTGGCAGTTGGTTAGAATATAGAACCAATCGTTTTCAATTTTATAAACAACGCCAGAGCCTAACCCAGTAACGTATTCAGTCGTCATGCCTATTATATTAGTGTTATAACTCGTATTCGTAATTTTAACGATGCTTTTTATCGTATTCGTGGTGATTTCGTTTGTAACTGCAACGCCGTCCATCTTGAATTTGGCGTAAAGAGAAAAAGACTCGTAAACTGATTTTGAAAAGTCGTATTCAATATTTAATTCTTGGTCGACACACCAGTTCAAAAATATATAATTTTGTTTTTGAGGATTTTCCGGTTTAATTATTGTTTTGCCTTGTGCAACTTGAATTTTAGAGTAAATTCCCGCGTCCGAACAAAAAGTAATTTCGTGCTTAACTGTACTACAATTTTCTGTCGGCGTACAAGTTGTAATGGCAAAACACATACATATAATGGTAAGCAGTATCGCCACCGTTTTAAGAATTGCGCTTTTTCTACTCATAAAATAAATGATATCATACTTTTAAGGTATAGTCAATATTTAAAGTGGGCGTATGCAATAGATTTTGCATACGCCCACGTGTTACAAAAAGTTCTAAGCTTTTTCGGGGTCTATAATTTCTGCTAGATATGGAAGTTCTCTATATTTTTCAGCGTAATCAAGCCCGTATCCAACAACAAAACCGCAGGGGATATCAAAGCCAACGTAGTCTGCTTTAATATCGATTTCACGGCGTTCTTTTTTGTCCAAGAAAGCACAAATTTTAATTGATTTAGGATTGCGCTTTTTAAGCACGTCAATAAAATATGCTAGCGTTTTGCCACTATCTATAATGTCTTCAACGATAATAACGTCGCGCCCTTCGATATCGGTGGTAATGTCGCTTTGCATTTCCATTTCGCCACTAACCATACCGTTTTTATAACTTGAAAGTTTTGCAAAATCAAGCATAATCGGACGCTTAATATTTTTGGTGATATCTGCGAAAAAGTAAACCGCGCCTTTAAGCGTGCAAATAAAAACGGGGCGACGAATAGAGTTGTCAATGCTTGAGTAATCAAGCGTGATTTGATTTGCAAGCTCTTTAACTCTCTTTTGAATTTGCTCTGCTGTTAATAAAATTTTTAAATTGCTTTCCATAATTTTTTCCTTTGTAGTTTGAAATTTAATATACTTTAATCGTTTCAACCGTGTGGTTTTCAACTTTAATTTTTTCAGAAATGGCAATGCCCACTATTGCTAAAATTGTTTTTCCGTCGGCAATCACGGGTATAAAATCGCGCGTTCTTAACGGGATTTTCAAATCGCACAAGTACTCTCCAAGCGGTTTTGTTCCGCCACCGAATTTAGTGAACGTATCGCCGTCGCGCTTAAATCTAATTACCGCGCTATTTGGTATTTTGTTTAGGTCGGCGTAAAAACCGTCTTTTAGGTCTTGCGGTTTTTTGACCTTTTCAATCGTAACCGATTGACCGTATATATCTATAACGCCAACGCTGAACGGAAGTTCAATATCAGATGAAGCGCGTTGTTTATAAAAGGTTAACTCGCCGTATTCTTTTGCGACGATAATGCCATTTAAAAGATTAATCCTTGAACCGTTATTTAAGTTTGAAAGGTTAATCACCGCATCTATATGCGCTTTTTCCCAGTCTTTTTCAACCCCTAAATTTTTAAGAGCAATAATGGTAGCTCTGCTTAAAATTGCAGGGTGTAGGGGAAGAGTAATTTTAACGCCGTCGCTAGAAATATTAACGGCTTTTAGTGCAGTGCTTTCCATAAAATCGTTTTCGATTTCAGAAATTTCAGAAAATCTTGCAATGCTTTTTTCAGCTTCGGGAAAAGCCTTTTTGATAATTGGCATAACGTTAAGACGTAAAAAGTTGCGTGTGTATTCGTCGGAAAAGTTTGTTTCGTCAGTAACGAAAGGTATATCGTTTTCTTTAACGTAGTTATCAATCTCTTGTTTGCTGACACTTAAAAATGGACGAATAATTTTGTTTTCAAAGTTAGATTTAATCCCTATGGCACCTTTAACGCCAGAGCCACGCAAAATATTTAACAAAACACTTTCACAAAGGTCGCTTTGGTGGTGTGCCGTTGCAACCACGTCGCACTTTTTGTCGTTGATAGCATTAAAAAAACAATCGTAACGTAATTTTCTTGCCGCTTGCTCGATAGAAAGTTTATATTGTTTTGCGGTTTTAATGCTGTCAACAGAAAAGCATAAAAGTTCAACGTTGTTTTGCTTGCAATAATTTTTAACGAAAGAAGTGTCGTTTTTAGAAGTTTCGCCACGAATACCGTGTTCAACGTTTAAGGCAATTACGTTAAAGTGGTATTTTAGCTTAAGCGAAAGCATATAATGTAATAAAGCCATTGAGTCGCGTCCGCCCGAAAGAGCAACGGCAACAGTAGAATTTGGCTTAACAAAAGGACTTAAATCAACTAACATAGTAACATTGTAACAAAGTATAAGCAAAAATACAAGTGTAAACAAAATAATATTTAAAATTTTTTAGTTTATACGGTTGACAAAAAAGCAAATATGGTATATTATAAATAAGCATCTCAAGGGAGCAAATATCGCGGGGTGGAGCAGCTTGGTAGCTCGTCGGGCTCATAACCCGAAGGTCAGGAGGTTCAAATCCCCTCCCCGCAACCACTAGATACTCGTTTGAACTTTTCTCGTTCAAACGAGTTTTCTTTTATTTCTTCTAGGTTTTTGCCGTTTATTATCTCTAAGCACTCTTTTTTGTTTAATCGCTTTGTTTCTCTCTTGTTGGTGTTATAGAGAATAATAACCTTATCGTCAAATAAAAATACACGGTTTATAAACGAGTTAAAGAACTCGTTTTTTTCTTGCCCATTTTCATACTGTTTCCTTGCATAGTAGTTAAGAAAAGTCCTAACGTCAACAAGTTCTAACGGCTTAATTTGTTTAGCCTTTTCAACGGCAATTTTCGCTTCTAAATCTTCTTGCGTGGCTTCAAGTGATAGAAGTTTTTCTTTTGTGGACTTAGTGTAAATTCCTTCTTCTATCGCAGTTAAAATTTTATCAATAGATTTTTTAACCGTTTTTAGGTCTTTTTCAAAAGCAAGTAGTGCCGTTGGCTTTTCAATTTCAGCGTTAAAATTATCAACTACCGTTTTAGCAATTTTATCAATAACTTTTGGCGTTAAAACGTATTCAACGGTTGCACCAAAAACTACGCTTTCAATATAGTCTTGCTTAACGTTTTTCTTACTGCAACTATTTTTATCGGACTTTCTTCCAAAACATTTATAGTAGTGGTAAACTCTTCCGTTGTGGCTCGTTCCCGTCTCTGCTGTAATTGTGTTGCCACAATACCCACAGTACATTTTGCCACTTAATATGTAAGGGTTTTCGTGGTAAACTTCACGCTGTCTATGTTTATGTCCATCCATAATCAAATTGCACTCCTTAAATAGTCTTTTGTCAACGATAGGTGGAACGACGTCGGGATAGGTTGTCCCGTCAACAGTCACAATTCCTATATACTTTTCGTTACGTATCATACGGCAAATCCCCGTCATTGTAAATGCTTTTCCGTTTTTAGGCTTAATGCCTTGACTGTTTAATCTATCGACTATTGATTTTCCTTTTTCGCCGTTACGGTAACGATTGAAAACGTCTCTAACGATTTCTGCTTCTGCGGGGTTTACTACCCACTTTTTGTTTACGATATTATAACCGAGTAGGGTGTATCCACCAATAAAATGACCTTTAAGTAAACTTTCTTTAACGCCACGCTTTGTCTTTTGTGAAAGTTCGGCGGAGTAATACTCCGCCATACTCTCTAAAACGCCTTCGATAAGTATTCCGCTTGCGTCGTCTGAAATGTTTTCTTTTGCCGATAAAACCCTAACGCCGTTTTTCTTTAACTTTGCTTTATAGTTTGCACTATCGTACCTATTACGGGCAAAACGGTCTAATTGATAAACTAAAACGTATTCAAAATGCTTCTTTTTACTATCGTCAATCATTTTAAGAAATTGCGGGCGTTTATCCGACGTGCCCGTAAGCGCACGGTCTATGTATTCGGCGATAATGGTAATATCGTTTCTCTTTGCAAAATCATAGCACTCACGTAGTTGACCTTCAATAGATTGTTCGGTTTGTGCGTGTGAACTAAATCTTGCGTAAATTACTGCTTTCTTTTTCATAATTCCTCCTTGTTGCCGAAAAGTGTTTTCGGCGTAATGTTTTTAACATCTCCGCCTTGGTTTGCGAAGTCTAAAATTTTGTTTGCAAGTATGCTTGCGGCTCTTAAAATAGTGTTTTGGTCTGCTTCAAACGGATAGGTTTCCGTTTCGTTTGTGGAAAGGTTTATTTCCACTTTGTTAATTTCGTCTAAATAATGTCTTTTCAATTCTCCTTAATTTTTTATTTGTGCGGATACAATGTTCTCTTTCCTGATGGTAGAGCACCAATAAACTACACTTTATATAGTGCGTTGTGTTTGTTAGTAAATCTTTAACCATAAACCACAATTTTCCTCCTTAATTTTTTTGATTGGTTTGTGGCTTGCTTTACTCTTTAATTAAGGTTTTATCCCGTTCATTAGGATTTTTATTTAGACACCCCAAAAAAGTGTTTGTGTATCCTACCCTAAATTTCGGAATAAAGCAAGCAATTTTGATTAATATTTTATAAAATTATTAAATTTTTTCTTCGTGGGTTTTCTTGAAAGACTTTCACGTTGCTTAGCAACCAATTTTACTTCTTCAAGTTCGTTTGGTGCGTACTTAGATAAGAACTTCAAAAACTCCTTATGCTGTTGTAGTTCGGGAATTTGTTTTTCGTATTTTCTTAGTTCATTAAAGAGATACTCTTTGTCCTTATCGGTCGTTTTCTTTTCTTCTTCAAGCAGTTTGTATTTAGCAATTAAGCCGACCACTTGTTTTTCAAGTCCACTTTTAAAGAAAGGTTTTTTGCCGTTAATAGCATCTTCAAACGCTATTAAATACTCTTCCAAAGGTTTTAATTCTTTTGAAAGGGTGTTTTTCTTTTCTTCAAGTTTTTTCATTTCCCACTCGTATTTAGTTGTGTGTTTTTTGTTGCTTCCAATCTCGCCACGGTCTAAGCCATAGCGACAAGCAACTTGCTCGTAAAAATCGTCTTGTAAATTTCCAAACGAAACTTGTCCGCCTCGATGTTCCCAAAAGTCAGAAGAACATATTTTAGGGAAAGGTAGAGCATTGTACTCGTATATTCCTTTTCCGTTAATATCTTTTGCTTGTATGGGAGAGCCTTTTTCGTTTCGCAAAACTTTTCCGTCACTACCTTTTGCATAAACTTTCTTTTTGCCTTGGTCTACTATCGGTACGTAATAAAGTTGCAAGTGTGGTGTGGTTTCATCAAAGTGAATAACGGCAGACAAAATATTTTCGTCCGTTCCGTTATAACCGATTTCTCTAAGAACGAATTTGTAACAATCGTTAAAAAACTCTAAAACTTTTGTTGGTGGCTGTTCGCCTTGCACGTAGCCAAGGTTTTCAAAGAACGTTTTGTCCGACGTTACTATAATTCCTTCAAAAGCAACCGACTTTTTCGTGTCCTTAAAAGTAGCGTTTGTTTTGGTGGCGATACTTTTCCATTCGGCGTTCATACCGTTTGTGGACTTTTTAAAATACAAATTTAACGGAGTTCGTTCCGTGTCAATATCTGCATTTCGGTTGCTTCTACTTGTTCTTTCGGTTTCCGCACCGATTTTCCCGAGCGAATTTTTTGTAAACTTTTGAACTCTTATAACCTGATAACTAATAATTTTCACCTCCTTTGACCGTTGTCAGTTATTTATTGAGCGTTTAGTTTTTTTGACACGGCTATTGCATAGCCATATCTCACTAAGATACAAACTTCGTTTTTGTATCCCGTTCGCTCTGCCGAGGGCTGATTTCCAACTTAAAATCCCGTTCATTAGGAAACAAAAAAGCGCAAGTGTTCATTACTTGCGCAAATTAAAAAGGAGCACCTAAATTGATGCTCCAAGGTTGGCTAAATTACCCCTCCATATATCAAGCGGTTAAAACGCCGAAATTATTCCGTAATTTTTAATTTTTTTGTAACAACTTTATTTTTATACTTTTTATCGAGTTTTTTACAATGTTCCATAAACGCTGTAAGTTGCTCTTTTATTGGGCGTGTATCGTTCTCATCAACAACTAAAACATAGTTTTCGTCAAGATATTTTTGATAGCGTTTATTCCGTTTTTCAACGTAAGGTTTTGCGATACGTTCTTTGTAAAACTCTTCTGCCGTGCACTCAAGTCGCTTTACAATCTCGTTATACTTATCTAAAAGTTTTTGAAAGTTTACGTCAGTAGGGCGTGGTTGATTTTGTTTTTTCATTTCTTCAATGCGTTCAAAGAAAGCAATAAACAACCATTGAAAACACGGTGGCTCGTATTCGTAATATTCGTAAAACCACTCTCTCACTTGGCGTGGTAGTTCGTTCAATCGGTTTCCAAGTTCTAACTCGTTATACTTTTCCCAAGCCCTCATAACAAGATATTTAATGGCAAAGTAGCAGTATTCTTTATAACTATAAAACCAAGAACAAATATATTCTTGTAGTTGCAATGGCATTTCTACACGGAACACGTCCCACAAAATATCTTCGTCACCATCGGTAACGCCTTTATTTTTGAATTTACGCCATTGCTTTATAGCGTAAATTTCATCGTCATCTTGAGTTTGACCTTTTAAGTCATCCGTTTCTATGGCGGAGAACATTTCAGTTAATCGTTTAGAAACTTCGCTTTGTGAAAAGCCTACTTGTTTGGCAATCTCTTTTTGTGTAAAATTATCTTCGTAAAGGGCATAAATGTCACGGTCAAGTTCGCTAAATTCTCTGTGTAGAAGATTTTCAATATCTTTTTTACGTAAGAAATCTTCTTCAGAGTCAAATTTTTTACTATGTAAAAAGCCGTTATCCGCACCAACGGCAGGCTTAACGTTATCGGTTAGTTTAACCGAGTGGTCTTTATGCCTACGATTGCCGTTATACATTTCGGTATCTAATTCAACTAACTTTTCCCATTGTTCTTCGTCTACGGCAATACAATCCAACTTGTGGTTGTTATAAAAGAAGTAAAGAAACTTGCCTTTTTCTTCGGCAGGTTGCTTTTCTTTATTTAACTTATACGCACGATTAACTTTCATACTTTTCTCCTTTTTTTTTGAGTATAACACAGTAAATATGACAGATTATGTCATATATTGTATGATATTATGTGAAAAATAAGAAATTTGTCTTTATTGCGTCTCAAAATTGATTTATAACCCTATTGACACAACCATGTAAGTTATCGTGTAAGAAAACGTGCAAGATAGAGTTAAAAACTTGTCACGAAAAGTATATAAAACTTGTGATAACCTTTACGTCGCTTTCGAAAAATAAAAATTTTTAAAGTTTCGAAAGTGAGATTTGCTCCAGAAAGTTGCGAAAAACACAATTATTTGGAGCAAATATTTTGCAAACTTGTTGATTTCCTCCAAATAGTGTGGTATAATACAACTATCTGGAGGAAATCAATGATTATTACAACACAACAACTAAAAGAATATTATAGTTCTCTTTCTGACCCCAAGGGTAGAATTTTAAGAGACGTTAAAAATGGCAAATTGTTTCCTTTAGTTAAAGGGATATATGAAACTGACCCGAATGCAAGCGGACACAATTTGGCGCAATTTATTTACGGTCCATCGTATATATCTTTTGATTTTGTTTTGCACAATCGTGGGCTTATTCCTGAAGCAGTTTATCATACGATTACTTGTGCTACGTTTAATAAGAGGAAAATAAAAACGTATAAAAATAGATTTGGAACGTTTATTTATAGAGACGTTCCAAAAGAAGTTTTTAGTTTAGGTGTTATCGCTATTATGAATGGACAGTATTCCTACCAAGTAGCAACACCAGAAAAGGCGCTTTGTGATAAGCTTTATACAATATCGCCTGTTACAAGTGTTAAAGAATTAAAAAATCTGCTTTTTGAAGATTTGCGAATCAACGAAGAGGCTTTTAACAAGTTAAATAAGGAAGATATATTAAAAATGGCACCGTTGTATCGTTCAACGAACTTAAATTTATTAGTAAAGCTTATAGGAGAAGAGAAATAATATGCAACAAGTTTTAGCTCAAATGCTTTCAAAATATCAAATAAGAAATATTGAAGATAAGAAAAACGCTATTAAAGAAATAGTGCAAGAAGTTGTTCTTTGTGGGCTTTCTCGTGGCGGTTTTTTTAAAGATGCCGCTTTTTACGGCGGAACTGCGCTTAGGATTTTCTATGGGTTAGATAGATTTAGTGAAGATTTAGATTTTTCACTTGTTTCGCAAAACCCTGAGTTTGACTTGACTAAATATTTTTCTTATATAGAGAACGAAACTAAGTCTTTAGGGCTAAATTTTAGCGTTAGCGAAAAAGCAAAATCCTTTGATTCTAACGTTAAGTCGGCTTTTTTGAAAGGAAATACTAAAGAACATATTCTAACTTTCTACGAAGAGTCTAACGACACGAATATTATCAATAAAGATGAATTAATTAGTATTAAATTTGAGGTTGATATAAATCCTCCTATGGGTGCAACTTTTGAAACGAAATTTAGTTTATTGCCGTCACCGTATCAAGTAAGGCTTTACGATATGCCGTCGCTTTTTGCGGGTAAAATTCACGCTTGCTTATGTAGAAATTGGAAATCAAGAGTAAAAGGAAGAGATTTTTACGACTACGTATTCTTTTTAGCAATGGGTGCTAAGGTAAATCTTGTCAACTTAAAGGCTAAGTTGGTGCAATCAAATTATATTGCTGAAGATTACGACTTGACTATAGAGAACTTAAAACAGTTATTAAACGAAAGATTTTCTAATATGGACTTTGCACAAGCAAAAGAAGACGTGCTACCATTTGTTAAAGACAAGTCAAAATTAGACTTATGGAGCAAAGAGTTTTTTATAGAAATAACTAAAACGTTGCAATAAAACAAGAGGAAAACATTATGTTTTATAAAATGATAACTAAAAAAAGAGATGAGTGGTTTGCTGGCGATTGTGTAGTAAAAGAACTCATTGAATATATAGAAAAAACTAACCAAATGCGTGACGCTCAAGTTGATGCAATAAAAACGTATTTGTTTCTTAAAATTGCTTGTGACAATAAACCGTTGTTTGAGCTTTTTAAGAATGGTGTTTTTAACACGTTGGATTTAGATGAATTAGAAGTGTCTTCTAAGTGAAGACGGACTTGAACTTATTGAGTTTATTTCTATTGATACAACGGCAAGTTCGGGTGAATGGCATTCTGATAGTGAAATCAAGATTGATAAGCTCGGTTATGTTATTGTGAACGGCACAAAAACAAAAGAGTTTTGGGATGGAACTATTAAGTGCGAAAAGAAACCTCTTCGCATCAAGATTCGCAACATTTGTGGCGACGAAAGCATCTTGGAGGTATAATCCATTATGATAGAGTCATTAGACGCTGTTTTTTATACGGCGATATTCGTTTTGCCTGGCTTTATTGTTAATAGTATTATAGATTCTACAAATCCGCCAAAAAGATTTAGGGAATTTACATATTTATTGAAATGTATTATTTTTAGCATAATGCATTGCGCTATATGGTCATGGCTATATAAGATAGTTTTAGAGAGTGATTTGGTTTCAACATTTTGGTTTTGGTTATTATTAGTTGCAATATCCGTTTTAGGTTCCGCTATTTTAGGATTAATTATTGCATTTTTAAAACAATCTAATTTGGCTAAGCGATTATTAGAAAAGATTGGAGCGAAGACAATTCATTCAACGCCTACTGCTTGGGATTATTATTTTTCGAAACAGGAATCAGCATTTGTAATTATTACTCTTGTAGATGATACTAAGCTGTATGGATGGTATGCAAAAGACTCATTTACCTCTTCGGATGAGGAAGAAAGGGACATTTATGTGCAGAAAGGTTATAAAGTAACTGATGATGGTACGTGGATATTGGATGAAGAAAGTGCAGGGTTTTATGTAGCAAAAAATCAAATTAAATATATTGAAATAAAAAAAGGAGAAAACAATGAATAAACAAAAGGGTTCACTTAATGAAGGATATCAACCTAGACAAAATGGAGATAATAGAGGCTATCAACCTAAACCTGGGGCTAATAATGGTTATCAACCTTTGACGGGTTCGTCAACGCCACCGCCTCCACCTAAAACAGGAAGTAATGTGACAAAAGCACAAAAGTAACAACAAGGAAGATAGTAATGGATTTAAAAGAAAGAGAGTTGTTTTGGCAAACGCTTTGTTCTCTAAAAGGCGAAAATCCGCAGGATGAAGCAAAACAACTTTTTGAGAAAATAATAACGCCCAAATATTTATATAGATATCGCTCTGTGAGTATGAACACTTTAGAGGCGCTCAGAACTAACAGACTCTATTTTTCTACGGCAAATTATTATGATGACCCGTTTGATACCTTTTTGCATATAGATATTGAAAATATAAAAGAAGAATACCTAAAATCTTTCAATACACGTAAAAATGCGGAATATGTTGTAGATAAAACTAAGTTTCTTTTAAAGAACGTTTTAACGGAAGAGCAAAAGAAAAACTTTACAGTAGAAAATATTATTGAAGCACAAAAAAATGGACTTATAGAAAATTTTCTCGGTTCTGCACTATCCTTGCGTGATGAACTAAAAAAAGATACGTGGTCGATTTGTTTTTCTGAAAATGGGCTTAATGAGTCTTTGTGGTTAAAATATGCTGATAGGCATAAAGGATTTGCATTGATATACGATATGGAAAAAGATGAGAACTTTTTATGTGGAAAACAAGAAAAATGCAAAAACTGCGGGATAATAAATTTTGGAACTCCATTATACCCTGTTTATTATTCGGATATGCCTTACAATGCGACAGAATTTGCAAAACGCGTTATGTTGCATAAGATTGGCGAACTTGCCAAGGTGGACATTCCGCAAGAGTTGTATCAAGGAATGTGTAATGGTAATTGGGAACGTGAACGTATAACATTGATAAAAAAAGAATGTCATAAATACGATGAAGAATGGCGTATAATTACTAATTGTTCTATGAAATCACCCGTTTTAGAGTGGATTCCTAGCGGAATTATTCTTGGTTTGCGTATGGACAAAGCGGAAGAAAATCTTGTAATTAGTATGGCTCGTGAAGCTGGGATAAATAAAATCTATAAGTCATTTATAAACACACAAAATAAATTAGACGCTATACTTGTAAATATAACTAAATGATAGCATAAAAGGCGAGGAATTCCTCGCCTTTTGTGTTTACGGTTTACAAACTCAAAATCAAGCCGACGGACCATTTATAACTAAAAATTTCAATTAGTTTTGCGGATGTGCAACCACTTGTATGGGTCTATAAGTATTTTGCTTATAGACCTATATTTTTTATATTTTCACGCTAAAATCAGCGTTTTACAGAAAAAATTAAGACCTATAAGAGCATTTTTACGCTTTTATAGGTCTTTTTTAGTGCAATTTTTTAGGGAAACGTCACGATAGATTTTGTCCCACACACTTTAAGTCAATGTATTTGTAAATAACCTATTATAAAGTTAAAAGCAATTTGTTTCTATAAATAATTGACAAGATGGTTAAAATATTATATAATAATAAAATATAATAATAAAAAAAATAAGGAACCAGCTGTCTGTAGAGGCTTGGTTCCTTTTTGTCTTTT
>JAFVUV010000003.1 GCA_017502525.1 Clostridia bacterium | reverse complement strand
TTTGGTGGGAACAATAGGGCTCGAACCTATGACCCTCTGCTTGTAAGGCAGATGCTCTCCCAGCTGAGCTATGCTCCCGTGCTGCCTCGCTATTGCTGATATAATATAACAAATTTATAAATAAAAGGCAAGCGTTTTATAGGGGTATTTTTAATTTTTTTTAAAATTTTTTAATTTTTTTTTATTAAGCAAAATTATTACTTTTTTACTAGCATTTATAATACAATATATGTATAAAAATTATAAAAGTTTAATCTTTTAGGGAGAATATTATGTATACAGTAGGTATTGATATTGGTGGGATGAGTATTAAATCTGGAATTGTTGATGATAATGGTAAAATTATTGTACAGTCCAGAATTAAAACGGAAGGAACGCCCGAGCAAATAATTTCTAATATGGTTAAGCAAATAAAAGATTTGTTAAGCGAAATGAAATTAAAAGTAAAAGATATTCGTGGTATAGGTATAGGTTGTCCTGGCGCTGTATCTAGTGAAATAGGTGTTGTGGAATTTTTACCAAACCTAGGTTGGGAAGGTATTCCGCTTGCTGATATTTTGAAAAAAGATTTTGATACAGATATTAAACTTTCAAACGATGCGAATGTTGCTGCGCTTGCAGAAGTTATTTACGGGTCTGCAAAAAACTACGATTCCTGTGTAATGTTTACTTTGGGCACGGGTGTTGGCGGTGGTATAGTTATTGATAAAAAACTTTATGAAGGCGGTCATTCTCGTGGCGCGGAATTGGGGCATATGACTTTATTTTTGGACGGGGAGGCTTGTTCTTGCGGTAGACGCGGGTGTATAGAGTGTTATACATCAGCAACGGCATTAATTAAGCAAACTAAAGAGGCAATGTTGCAAGATAAAAACAGTATAATGTGGGACTTTGTTCAAGGAGAAATTAGTAACGTTGATGGAAGAACAGCTTTCGAGTGTGCGAAAAAAGGTGATGAAACAGCTATAAAAGTAAAAGATAATTATATTTATTACTTGGGAGAAAGTATTTTAAATATGCTAAATATATTCCGTCCTGATGCGTTTGTAATTGGTGGCGGTATAAGTGCGCAAGGAGAAAATTTAACTAAACCGCTAAAAGAGTATTGTGAAAAATTCAATTACGGATATAGATATGCACCTAAAACAGACATTATTGTAGCGACACTTGGAAACGACGCAGGTATTATAGGCGCAGCAGCACTGTTAAGGCAATAAATTTTAATTAAATTAATTAAAAAGCACTCTAATTTGTTGATTAGGTGCTTTTATTTTTGTTTGAATATTATGTTATAAAACGTTATCTGCTTTTATTGAATTAACGTATTCGGTGGGGGACATATCTGTATGTATTTTAAACTGTCTGCTGAAATAAAAAACGGAACTAAAGCCTAAAGAATCTGCGATTTCGCTAACAGTAAATTTTTGTTGGCTAAGCATTTTTTTAGCTTTATCTATTTTTAATTCTATAAAGAATTGGATGATAGAAGTACCTGTTTGTTTTTTAAATTGAGATTTAATATAACTTTTGCTAAAACCTAATTTGTAAGAAATTTCATCAAGATTTATAGTGTTTGCGTTTTCTAACCTGTCTTGAAGTATATTTTTAACGCTTTCAACTATTTTATTAGAACTGAAATTTAAGTTGCTATCCGTTGTGGAAATTTTTTGTGAAGTATTTGTACGTAGAAGAGAAATCAATAGTAATTCTATAGAGTTTTTGATTATTTGTTCTCCGCCAAATGGAGCGGGATGTTTTTTAGACATCTTAAGTAAATAAATTTCGTTAAGTTTATCTTTATAACTAATTTTTGCTTCTTGGACAATTTTGTTTAATAAAGATTTTTGGTATTCGTCTAAAACGTGAATCCTATCAGACAAAAGTTTTAGGACTCTACTTTTGCATTCAAACGAAACTATTGCTGAATTAGCAAATTTTTCGTCTGTATAAATTGTGTGTAATTCATTTGGCTTATGAAAATATGCCTCGCCTTGTTTTAAGGTGAGTTCCTTATTTTCTGCAAGAACTTTTGCGCTTCCGCTATCAATATATACCATTTCCCAAAAGTTATGGCGTTCGCTTTGAATACGAAAATTTCTACCATATTTAAAATAGTGTATGGTGTAAATACCGGATACGTTAATCAAAGTTGGCAAACTATTTTTTTCATATTGTCTATATAAATTTTCCATATTTATAATAATACACCGAAATTAATTTAAAATCAAGTAAAAGTGTCCTTTTGTATAAATTGTTAATCTTTTTTTATAAATTGCATTAACGTTATATGTTGTATAATGTAATTATAAACAATAATATAGGAGATAATTATGAAATTTATTCCCGTGTATGATAACTCTTTTAATCCAATGAGTGTAGTTTTAAAGGCGTTTAAGGAAAATGTTGCAAAGTCTGAAAAGAAATTGTTAAAGATTTGTGTAGAACGTAATGATGGTTATAATTACGTTTACACTCTTGATATTTTTGCATCAAAAGATAAGCAAGAAGAAAATTACGGAATAGCTGAAAGAATTATTAAATCTATTTTGTGGGTAGTTGGCGGTTATAAAATTTATATTTGTGGAGACGATTACGTTTATGAAAAAATTAAGGCTGATTATACCGCAAGTGGCAAGCGTGCATTTGACGTGGATTTTATGCAAACAGTGTACGAAACTGAATTTGAGGTTGTTAAATCTACTGAAGAAAATTTTCCTAAATTAAGTACTTGTAACGTGAAAATAGGCGGGCATCTTGATGGTTGCAGAATTGGCTTTGATGCAGGTGGAAGCGATAGAAAGGTTAGTGCAGTCGTTGACGGTAAAGTCGTTTATAGTGAAGAAGTTGTTTGGTTCCCAAAAACAAATTCAGACTATCACTACCATTATGAAGGTATTAAAGCGGCTATGCAAACTGCAGCATCAAAAATGCCTAGAGTTGATGCAATAGGCGTTTCAAGTGCGGGTGTATACATTAATAACAAAATAATGGTTGCATCGTTATTTTTAAAAGTGCCCAAGGAAGATTATAAGCCACACGTTCAAAATATGTATATAGATATTGCAAAAGAATTTAACGCTCCGCTTGAAGTTGCTAATGACGGTGACGTTACTGCACTTGCTGGAGCTATAGATTTAAACGACAACTGTGTGCTTGGTATCGCTATGGGAACTAGCGAAGCGGTTGGCTATATCAATGATAAAGGGTTGCTTAACGGATGGTTGTCTGAAGTTGCTTTCGTACCTGTTGATTATAGTAAAGATGCTATGGTTGACGAATGGAGTGGCGATTACGGCTGTGGTGTTAAATATTTCTCACAAGACGGTGTAATTAAACTTGCTGAAAAAGCAGGCTATAAGTTCCCTGAAAATACTTCGCCGGCAGAAAAATTAAAAATCATACAAAAATTGATGGCTGACGGCGACCCAATGGCAAGACAAATATACGAAGATATCGGTGTTTATTTAGGATATGCAATCCCATATTACTCTGAATTCTACAAAATTAAACATTTGTTACTTTTGGGCAGAGTTACGAGTGGCGAAGGCGGTGCGCTTATCGTTGAAAAGGCAAAAGAAGTTCTCGCTAAAGAATTCCCTGAGTTTAAAGATATTAATATTACTATGCCGGATGAGTCGAATAAGCGTGTTGGACAAAGTATAGCGGCAGCGTCTTTACCCGAAATAAATAGTTAAGTTTTTTAGTTAAGCATTGACAAAGTTAAAGGTCGGTGGTACAATAAATTAAAGGAGAGTTTATTATGAGACATAGTGAAACTTTAATGTGGAAAGAAATCAACGAAACTCCTAGACTTTTTGGCGAAATACAAACGGTTAATGCTGACGTTATGAAGAACCTAGTTGCCGACATAAAAACTAGTGGTAAAAACAACTTTGTCGCTGCGGCTCGTGGGACAAGTGACCATGCTTTAATCTTCTTTAAATACGTTTTGGAAGTTAATTCACATTATACCGTAGGCTTATCTGCGCCTAGCGTTGTAACGCTATACAGGGGTAAAATAGATTATTCAAACAGCATAGTTATAGGTTGCAGTCAGAGTGGTAGGGCTGAGGACGTGTTGGAAGTCATAAAAAAGGGAAATGAGCAAGGTGCAATAACTATAGCAATAACTAACGACCTTGAAAGCCCGATGGCTAAAGAAGCAAAATATCATTTGTATCTTAACGCTGGCTTGGAAAGTAGTGTTGCTGCGACTAAAACTTTTAGTGCGCAACTATTCGTTACTTTATGGCTTGCATCTGAACTTTCGGGAAATAAAGAAAATTTACTTCATCTTAAAAATCTTAAACAAGAAATACAAAAAGTTATTCCCGAAATTGACGTGCTAACCACTAAGTATGCGGATAAATTTAAGGATATGCAAAGTGGATTTGTTCTTTCACGTGGTATGACTTATGCGATTGCTTTAGAAGCATCTCTTAAATTGCAAGAAACTTGTTATATTCAAATGAAAGGTTATGCGGGTAGTGATTTCTATCACGGACCTATGGCAATGGTTAGCGATGCTACACCTGTAATCATTTACGCGGCAAAAAATAACGGGGACCAAGAATTACAAACTTTAGTTCGTACCGACCAAATTAATTGTGTTGAAAAAATGATTAGTTTAAGAGCGCCTGTGCTATTAGTAACAAATGATTGCGTGCTTACAGGAAAATTTGCAAAGTGTAACGATGCGCTTATTAACTTTGGTGTTCCTGAAGAAGTTTGTATTTTTGCATTTGCTATTTTCTCTCAAATGCTTGCTTGTAAGATTTCTTGTTTAATCGGTAATAATCCCGATGCACCTAGAGCGCTTAATAAAGTAACTATAACTAAGTAATTTATTAGAGGTTTTTATGAAATATCAATTAAAAAACACAAGAACGGGAGAAGAACTTCCAGAATTTTTAACTACCGTTGACGTTATTAAAACAAAAACGCACTTAATTTTCGATTTTTATTGCAAAAATTCAAAATTTTTCAGTAAAGATAATAAGTATAACGCCCCCATTTATTTAGGTGACGTTTGTGAAGCGTTTATCTGCACTTCAGGAAATCTTTCGGATTATTTTGAAATTGAAGTAGCGCCAAACAACTGTCAATTTTTGTGTAAAATACATAACTCTGGCAATTTTAATATTCAATTAACGCCTATTTCGGAAGAAGATAACTTTTTGAAATCAGAAGTTGAAATTTTGGGCAACGATTATAAATTGAAATTTAGTGTTCCGCTAGAAAAAATCGGCTATGATGAAAAAATTGGGATTAAATACAATGCGTTTAGGATTGAAACTGAGGGAGGAATTGAGAATAAAAATCTTTTAGCATTAAGTCCAACGATGTGTGAAGGATTTCACGTTCCTGAAAAATTTATTGATTTAGTTGAGTAAACTATTAAATAATAAAACGGCTTTTGCAATTTTGCAAAAGCCGTTTTATTATTTATGTGAAAAATTATTTTATAGTGTTAATTAGATATGGAATAGCCTTTTCAAATTCAACGCCATACCAGTTAGCGTTAGGATTTTTGACTGTTTCATTAATGCACTCAACCGTGTAATCAACGGCAATTTTTACTGCTTGTTTAAGTGTTTTTCCTATGGTTAGAGCACCGCATAGTGCGCTTGCAAAAACGTCGCCAGTGCCGTGAAAATTAACGGGTAATTTTTTACGATGATAATAAAAATATTCATCAAAAATACTATCGTAACCATAAACGCCTAACTGATTTTCATTAAAAGATACACCTGTTAATAGCGCTTTTTTGCAGCCTAAGGCGGTTAACCGTTTGAGCAAACTTTTAATATAATTTTCGTCGTAATCTTTTTCAATATACGGTTCGTCAAGCATAAAAGACGCTTCAGTAAGGTTGGGCACGATAATATCTGCAAGTTTGCAAAGATTTGCCATTGAGTTTGCAAAATTCTTGTCAAAACCTTTATAAAGTCTGCCGTGGTCAGCCATTACAGGGTCAACTAAAATAAAATTATCCTTAGTTTTAAATTTATTAAAAAGGTCTGAAACCAACTCTAATTGTTTAAATGAGCCTAGATAACCTGTGTATAAGGCATCAAAAGAAATATTTTGTTTTGTAAATTCATTGCTTATATTTTTAATATCGTCAGTTAAATCTCTAAAGGTAAAGCTAGAAAAAGCGGTATGAGTTGATAAAACGGCGGTAGGTAAAACCGACGTTTCAACTCCGCAAGCGGAAATTATTGGTAGGGCAACGGTTAATGAGCATTTACCTACACACGATATATCTTGTATTGTTAAAATTCTTTTCATTTTTATCTCCGCATTCTAGTTAAAAACGTCATCAAACATATCAAGTTTTGATGCTTTTAATACTTTTGTTATCATACTTGGCGCAGATTTTGGGAAAAATCTACTTATAAAACTTATCGTACGACCTTGAAAACCGAAAACTATGCGTTTTTTCTTTTTTGCAATTCGTTTAACTATTTTTTTAGTTGCTTTATCAAGCGGATACATAAAACGTTTAACTAGTTTACCGTCTTTAGCCTTCCCGTTTTGTCTACTTAGAATATTTGTTCTAATAAAACCAGGGTAAATTCCAGCAACATAGATTTGTTTTTTATAGTCTTGTTGAAGAGTTTCGGTGAAACCTTTTACGGCAAATTTAGTTGCGCAATACATACTTTCACCAACAACGGCGCATAAACCTGCCGCGCTTGAAATGTTGACTACTGCCGGGGTGGATGATTTTTTTATTAAAGGTAATAACGTTTTTGTAGAGTACACTATTGAAGTGAAATTAGTTTTAATAATTTCGTCAATTTCATTGTCTGAATACTTATCAAATTTGGCAAATGGCAACATGAAACCGGCATTGTTAATTAGTAAATCGATTTGCGTATTATTTTCGGCTAAATAGTTATAAAAGTCAATCCAATTTTCTTTTATAGACACGTCGAATAGTTTAAAAGTAAAGTTTGATTTTTTATCACCTAAACTTTCTATTGCTGAAAGCAATTTTTTCTCGTTTCTAGCAATTCCAATAACTTTGCAATTGTATTTTTCTATAAGTAATTTAGCGACGGAAAATCCTAAACCGCCACTTGCACCGCTTATAACAACAGTTTTTCCTTGTAACCAATTTTTACGCATAAATTCACCTCTAATAAATATTAACATATGCAAGAATTTAATGCAAGAAAATTAAAAGGTAAAATGTTTTTTGTTATTGCACACTTGAAAAGATTTTACCAATATGTTATAATATTTTTATGGTTAAAATTCAAGAATTATTAGATAAACTTAACGAAGAACAAATAAAGCCTGTCCTTGATACAGAAGGTGCTGTTTTAGTAATAGCTGGTGCAGGCAGTGGTAAGACACGCGTTTTAACAACTAGAATTGCATACCTGATTATGGAGAAAAACGTTCCAGCGCATCAAATTATGGCAATAACTTTTACAAATAAAGCCGCTGGGGAAATGAAAGAACGTTTAGAAAAGATTGTCGGTGATATCAACGATATGTGGGTTTCTACCATACACAGTATGTGTGTTAGAATTTTGCGTAAAGATATAGATAAGTTAGGATACGATAAAAACTTTACTATTTACGACGAAACTGATAAAGAAAAGGTGTTAAAGCGTGTTTTTGAGGAAACGGGATTAGATGCTGACGCTTTACTTAAAACGGCTAAAAACGTAATTTCAACGGCTAAAAACGACTGTTTAAAACCACTTGAGTGGAAAAAGGAAAATTCTAGCGTTAGATTTTCTGAAGAAATAACTCAAATTTATACTGCTTATGAAAATCAGCTTGCTCGTTCAAACGCGTTAGATTTTGATGATTTATTATTTAAGACCTATGAACTTTTTTGTTTGCATCCTGAAGTCGCAGAGTATTATTCTAATAAATTTAAGTATATACACATAGACGAATTTCAAGATACAAATACAGTTCAGTTTGCAATCGCACAAGCTCTTTGTAAAAAGCATGGCAATATTTTCGTTGTTGGTGACGACGACCAAAGTATTTATGGTTGGCGTGGTGCAAAAATTGAAAATATTTTATCATTTGACGATATTTTTAGAGGTGCAAAGGTTTATAAATTAGAAAGAAATTACCGCTCTACTAAAAACATTTTAAATTTGGCTAACTGCATAATAGCTAATAACGTTGAAAGAAGACAAAAGCAACTTTGGACTGATAATTGCGAAGGTGTAAAGGTCGAAACTTTTGTGGGAACCGACGAAAATAACGAGGCTGCTTACGTTGCTATGCAAATTATAAACTTAATGAAACGTAATGTTAACTTATTGTATAGCGATTTTGCCGTATTTATGAGAGTCAACGCCTTATCGCGTGCGTTTGAGCAAGAGTTTATGAAGTACGGTATTCCTTGCAAAGTTTTTGGTGGCTTTAGGTTCTTTGAGCGTAAAGAAATTAAAGACGTTCTGTCATACTTGAAAGTAATAGTTAACTCTAACGATAACGAGTCTTTTTTAAGATGTGTTTCGTTTCCTAAACGTGGCATAGGTGATAAGACTTTAAGGGAACTACGTGAATTTTGTCAAGTTGCGTCTATTTCGCTTTATGATGGTGTTTTTAGGCTTGAGCAAACATCAATAGGTTCGGCAGCAAAAACAAAATTGTTTAATTTTGGTAATTTGCTTGATAACTTTAAGGCTTATGCGAAAAATAATTCGGTAGCTAGACTTATTGATTATATTTTAGAAACCACAGGGTTTTTAGAGCAGTTTGCCGAAAAGAGTGAAGAAAACACTTCAAGATTGTATAATATTAGTGAACTTAAAAACTCCGCTGAACAATTTGAGAAGGATAATCCCGGCTCAACACTTACGGACTACCTAAATTCTGTAACTTTAAGTTCTGATACAGATGATATAAATAACGGTGACGCCGTAACTATCGCTACAATTCATGCGGCAAAAGGATTAGAATATAAAAACGTTTTCGTTGCGGGGCTTGATGAAAAGATTTTGCCTATTGCCAGAAGTGTTGATGATGAAAGTGAAATGGAAGAAGAAAGGCGTCTTATGTACGTTTCAATAACTCGTGCTATGGAAAGATTATATCTTACGCGAGCAATGAGTCGTTATATGTATGGTAAACGCGAAAATATGTTTCAATCGCGATTCTTAAAAGAAGCGCAACATATTTTATTTCCGCGTAGAGCTGATGAGGAAATTAGACGCAAGGAAAATTCTTACGGATATTCGTCGAGAGAATATTCTAGATATGAAGATGATTCAGATAGTGGTTATACTTCTTCAAGTGGTGGATACTCTTCACAATATGCAAAAAGTTTTATTCAGGCAAATAAGCCTAAGGCAAACACTTCTGTAAACTACGAAAAATATAAAACGGGTGTAAAAGTCCGCCACGTTAAATTTGGCGAAGGTACGGTTATAAACACTAAAGGTAGTGGGGATAATTTAATAGTTGACGTCGCCTTTAAAGGGGTGGGGATAAAGTCACTTTCGGCAAAATTTGCGCCTATGGAGATATTATGATGAAACAAATGGAAGAGTTGGTAAAACTCTTAAATAAATACGCTCACGAATACTATGTTTTAGATAATCCTACCGTGTCTGATAAAGAGTACGACGCTCTTTACGACCGCTTGGTTGAATTGGAAAAACAAACGGGTGTAATACTTTTTAATTCGCCAACTAAAAGAGTTGGTGGTGAACCTATTTCTGCTTTTAAGAAACATAGGCACTTGGAAAGGCTTTATAGTCTAGATAAAGCAACTGAATTTGAGCAAATTAAAGCTTTTGACAAAAGGATTAGAAAAGAATATAACGAAGAAATAGTTTATACGGTAGAATATAAATTTGACGGTTTAACTATTTGTTTAACTTACGACCAAGGAATGTTTGTAAGGGCAACTACTCGTGGAAACGGGGTGGAAGGAGAAGACGTTACAGCTCAAGTTTTAACCGTTAAAAGTTTCCCGTTAACTATTGATTTTAAGGGGAAAATCGAAGTTCAAGGTGAAGCAATAATGCGCCTTTCCGTTCTAGATGAATACAACAAAACAGCTGACGAACCACTTAAAAATGCGCGCAACGCAGTAGCGGGGGCGATTAGAAATTTAGACCCCAAAGTAACCGAAAAACGCCGTGTAGAAATAATGTTTTATAACGTAAACTATATTGAAAACGGTGAAATTGCATCGCAGGCAGAGTGTGTTAAATTTCTTAGAAACAACGGATTTAAAGTGCATCCGTTTTTTAAGATTTGCAATGGAATTTCGGACGTTATGTCTGCTGTAAAAGATATTGAAATCAATAGGAAATCACTAGATATTTTAACTGATGGCGCAGTTATTAAAGTAAATGATTTTAATTTGAGGAACATTTTAGGCTCAACTGATAAATTTCCGCGCTGGGCAATTGCGTTTAAGTTTGAGGCAGAAGAAGTTACTACAATCTTAAAGGACGTTATTTGGCAAGTCGGAAGAACGGGCAAACTTACTCCGTTAGGACTGCTAGAACCAACCGAACTTGCAGGTGCTACCGTTAGAAAAGCAACGTTAAATAATTATGGCGATTTAATGCGAAAAGGCGTTAAAAAAGGCGCTAGGGTTTTAGTTAGAAGAAGTAATGAAGTAATACCCGAAATTTTAGGAACTACTGAAATTTATTCGCATTGTGAAGATATCGTGAAGCCGATAGCTTGCCCTTATTGCAATACAGAACTCGTTGAAATCGGTGCGAATTTATTTTGCCCAAATAACAATTGTAGACAAAGAGTAGTTGCTAAATTAGTTAATTTTGCAAGCAAAAACGGCGTCGATATCGAGGGGTTTAGTGAGAAAACCGCCGCGTTATTATTTGATAAATTTAGCGTGAGAAATTTTAGTGATTTATATCGTCTTGATAGAGAAGCTGTTCGTGGCTTAGAAGGATATAAAGATGCTAAAACTGAAAATTTAATAACCGCAATTGAGCAATCAAAAACCGTTTCGTTTGCTAACTTTATTTATGCTTTAGGTATTGAAAACGTCGGAAGAAAAACTGCAAAAGATTTGTCTGAACGTTTTTCTGTGCTCGATAATCTAATGAGAGCAACTAAAGCCGACTTGCTAACTATTGACGACGTTGGAGATGTGGTTGCAGATTGTATCGTGCAATATTTTGCTAGTGAAGAAAATAAACTAGAAATTGATAAACTTTTAAGTTTGGGCGTTAAAATTAATTATCAAACACAAAAGAAAGAAGGTGCTTTTAGTGGAGAAAGAGTAGTTTTGACCGGTTCGTTACATGATTTTAAAAGAGATGAAGCTGGTAAAATCATAGAAGAATTAGGCGGGGAAATTTTGTCTAGCGTTTCTAAAAAAACCACTTTAGTTATTGCTGGTGAAGGCGCGGGTAGTAAATTAGATAAGGCACGCGCATTAAATATAAAAATAATTGATGAAGATACATTTAAACTACTTATAAAAAGTTGATTAAATATAAATTATATGTTAAAATTATAGATACAGTTTCACTTACGGAGGAAGATTAGTATGAACAGTATGACCGGCTACGGAAGAGCGGAATATGCTGATAATGGAATAAATCTAGTGGTAGAAATTAAGACGGTTAACAATCGTAATTTTGATTTAAATTGCAAAACCCCACGTGCTTTTATTGCTCTTGAAGATTCTATTCGCAAAACAGTTCAAACTTTCGTTAAACGTGGCAGAATTGACTTGTTTATTAATTTTTCAGACACCCGTGAAAATACTGCGGATATTTCTGTAAATCTTGATAAAGCCGTAAGTTATTTTAACGCAAGCAAGCTTATCGCGGAAAAACTTTGTATTGAAAACGATTTTAACGTGAGTTCGATTATGCGCACTCCTGACGTTGTTACGGATAATTCTATTGTTGACGTTGAAGAATTTGCTATTATCGTTAAACAAACCGTTGAAAAAGCGTGCGTTATGTTAAACGAAATGCGAAAAGTTGAGGGAGAAAAATTAGTTTTGGATATGCTTTCGCGTATGAATACAATCACTTGCCTTGCCGATAAGATTTCCGAACGTGCTCCACTTGTTGCGTTAGAGTATAAAGAAAGATTAAAAACTAGAATTGAAGAGTTCCTTAAAGACGTTAAGTATGACGAAGCAAGGCTTCTTAGTGAAGTAGCTTTTTATACCGATAGGGTAAATATTGACGAAGAGTTGACTAGATTAAAATCTCACGTTCAACAATTTCGTACCATTATAAGTGGTGACGGTGCTGGTAAAAAACTTGATTTTTTGATGCAGGAATTTAATAGAGAAACCAACACTATTTGTTCAAAATCTAACGACATTGAGGTTACAAGATACGCGCTTGAACTCAAAAACGAGATTGAAAAAGTAAGGGAACAGGTGCAAAATCTTGAGTAATCGTAACGTATTAGTAGTTCTTTCGGGCCCGTCGGGTGTGGGAAAAGGAACGATAGCAAAGCTTCTTATTGAGCGAAATAGAAACGTATCTTTGAGTATTTCTTGTACTACTAGAAAGCCTAGAGACGGAGAACTTAACGGAAGAGAATATTTTTTTATAGAAAAAAGTGAATTTATTTCAAAACTTGAAGATAATGGTTTTTTGGAATATTCGGAACATTTTGATAATTATTACGGTACTCCGAGACAATTTGTTTTAGACTCACTTAAAGAAAAGGACGTTTTGCTTGAAATTGACGTTAACGGTGGACTTGAAGTTAAGAAAAATTATCCAACAGCCCTGCTTATCATGATTGAACCACCATCAGTCGAAGAAATTAGGAATAGACTTATAAAAAGAAATACTGAAAGTATGGAAAAAATCAATTCTCGTATGCAAAGAATTGATTACGAACTTGGCAAAAAAGACTTGTATGATTACACGGTTGTAAATGATGATTTATTTACTGCCGTGGAAGAAATAGAAAATATTATCAAATCGGAAAAATCAAAAATTTGAGTCCGAAAAAGGAGATAAAAATGATACATAAACCACCTATTGACGAATTAGCACAAAAAATTGGTTCTAAATATGAACTTTGTGTAGTTACTAGTAAGCGCGCTAGACAACTTATGGAACAAGCGCAAAACCAAGGCTATACCGAATTACCAAACAAAGAAAAACCGTTATCAGTTGCCGCACAAGAAATTCAAGATGGCAAATTGATTGCTACTAACGACTAAATCAATATAAATGTGTTCATCTTGATATGGTGGACATATTTTGTTTTTCATAGGTAAAAGATGTTTGCTGACGTTATAGTCGATATCAACAATGCTGAGGTTGATAAAATTTTTGAATATTCTTTTAGCGACTGCCAAATTTCTATTGGTAGTCGTGTTGTCGTGCCTTTCGGTAGGAAAAATATTGAAGGAATTGTAATCGGCGTAAAAAACGACAGCGAATATCCACCGGAAAAAATTAAACCTATATTAAAATTAATAGAACAAACGCCTGCGCTTACTGAAGAATCGGTAAAACTAATGAACTACGTTTGTAAAACTTGCTACGTTACGCGCGCTGCTGCGCTTAGATTGTTTTTGCCTTCCGAAATGCGCAAGGGGAAAGTAAAAGAACAGTTCGTTAGATACGTTGAATTAAATTGTAACGACATACAAAGTACTATAAATAGTCTAAGAAAAACTGCAGTTAAACAAAAGGAATTGCTTGAATATTTAAATGAGAAAGGTAAAAGCTCATTTACTATGCTTTCCGAAAAATTTGGAGCTTCCGCGGTAAATTCTATCGTTACAAAAAATTTAGCAAAGATAAGTAACGAAAAGAAGTTGCGTTCACCCTATAAAAAGTTATCGGATGAAAGAAAACACGTGGTTTTAACACCCAAACAAGCGTTTGCAGTTAATAGTGTTATAAATACGGAAAAAACTACAAGTCTTATATTTGGCGTTACCGGTAGTGGAAAAACAGAGGTTTATTTAGATTTGATAGAGAAAACTATCTGTAAAGGCAAAACTGCGATAATGCTAGTGCCCGAAATTGCCTTAACACCACAAATGTTAAAGCAACTTCGTTCAAGGTTTGGAGACGACGCAGCAATTTTACATAGTGGACTATCAGCTGGCGAAAGATTTGACGAGTGGTGGAGGTTACGTAATGGTCAGGCGCGCATAGCAATTGGTGCGCGCAGTGCAATTTTTGCTCCGGTTGAAAATTTAGGACTCGTTATAATTGATGAAGAACACGATGGTAGTTATACTAGTGAATCTGCACCCAGATATTCTACCATTGACGTTGCTGAATACAGAACAAAACTAAACGACGCAAAATTAGTTTTAGGCAGTGCGACGCCTTCGGTTGAAAGTTTTCTAAAAGCGGAGCAAGGAGAATATAATTTCATTGAACTCCCTGATAGAATTAACAAAAAACCATTGCCTACAGTAGAAATTGCCGATATGAGAAAGGAAATTAGACGTGGCAACAATACGCCGTTTTCTTCAATATTGAAGGCGGAACTTACTGAGTGTTTAGATGAAGGCAATCAAGCTATTATTTTCTTAAATCAAAGAGGGTATTCAAAAACAGTAATTTGTACTGAGTGTGGGCACGTTCAAAAATGTCAATCGTGTGACGTTTCTTTAACCTATCACAAAGAAGATGAATCGTTACTGTGTCATTATTGCGGTGCTAAATATAAGATGATTTCAGCTTGCACAGAGTGTGGAAGTCCATTTATTCGTTATGGCGGAACAGGGACGGAAAAAGTTGTAAGTGAACTTCAAAAATTGTATCCGCAAGCAAAAATTTTGCGTATGGATAGAGATACCACTCAAAATAAAGAAGGGCATTTTGGAATTTTAGATAAATTTTCAAAAAGAGAAGCAGACATTTTAGTTGGAACACAAATGATTGCTAAAGGGCACGACTTTCCACACGTAACTTTAGTCGGTATACTTGATGCGGATATGAGTTTACATTTTTCCGATTACCGAAGCGGAGAACGTACCTTTCAACTTTTAACTCAAGTTGCCGGTAGAAGTGGCAGGGCGGAATCAGCAGGGAAAGTAGTTTTGCAAACTTATTCTCCCGATAATTCTGTTTTAAGATACGCAATAAATTACGATTACCTGAATTTTTTCAAACAAGAAATATCAATTAGAAAAGCTACAGCTTTTCCGCCGTTTACGGATGTGGTTAGAGTGTTAATAAGTAGCGAAATAGATGAAAAAGCATTAGAAACTACAAAATTTGTTTACGACGAATTAACTTTAATTTATAACTTGAATAGAAATAAATTCCGATTTTTTGGATGTATGAAAGCTCCACTAAAACGCCTACAAAATAAATTTAGATATCAAGTACTAATGCGCGTTACAGCAAACGATAGAAAACTTCTAGATGAAATATTTGCAGGCGCTGATAAGTATAAATCGCGATTAGTTACTATTTCAATGGAAGTAAATTCCAACAATTTAACTTAAACAATAAGGAAGATTAACATGGCAATCAGAAATATTTTACAAATAGGCGACCCTACGCTTAGAAAAAAAAGTTTTGAAGTTACCGATTTTGGACCTAAAACACACGAGCTTTTAGATGATATGAAACAAACGCTAATTAAGGCTGACGGATGCGGGCTTGCTGCTCCTCAAGTTGGAGTATTGCGCAGAATTTTTATAGTTTGGGTTGACGATAATTATTTTGAATGTATCAATCCTAAAATTATTAGTGAAAAAGGCTCTCAACGTGGCGAGGAAGGTTGTTTGTCCGTAAAAGGCAAACATGGGATAGTTACGCGACCTAATAAAGTTATTGTTAGTGCTCAGGATAGATTTGGGAAACCCTTCACGGTAAAGGCTTCAGGGCTTATGGCACGTGCTTTTTGTCACGAAAACGACCACTTGGATGGAATTATTTACGTGGATAAAGTTGAAGAATTGCAGGAGAATTAAGTTTGAGAATTGTATATTTAGGAACACCTGATTTTGCCGTTTTACCATTAGAAAAAATTATTTCTAGCGGTAGAGAAGTGGTTGGTGTAGTTACGAATAAAGATAAACCCGTGGGAAGAAAACGCGTGTTAACTGCACCGCCTGTTAAAGTGGTTGCGCAATCTCACGGTATACCCGTTTTTCAATATGATAAAATTAGGGTTGAAGGGGTACAAGATTTGATTAATCTTGCACCAGATATTATGATTACTTGCGCTTTCGGTCAAATTTTATCGCAAGAAATTTTAGATATCCCTAAACTTGGCGTTATAAATATACACGCATCTTTATTGCCTAAATATAGAGGCGCGTCACCTATTCATTACGCTATTTTAAATGGCGAAAAGGTTACAGGTATAACCATTATGAAAACCGATATCGGCATTGATACGGGGGATATTTTGCTTGAAAAACCATTAGAAATAAAGTGTGACGAAACTTGCGGACAACTTTTTGAAAGACTTTCGGATTTAGGCGCTGATAGTATAATTGAAGCGCTTGAATTAATAGAAAACGGCAAAGCAAGTTTTATTAAACAGAACGACGAACAAGCGTCTTTTAGTAAAATTATTACTAAAGAACTTGCAAAGATAGACTGGAATAACGATGCGGTAAATATTTACAATCAAATTAGAGCTTTTAATCCATCTCCAGTTGCGTATTGCCTTTTAGAAGGACAGCCTTTTAAAATTTATCAAGCTAAAGTTGTTAATTCTAGTGGAAAACCTGGAGAAATTTTAGTTGCTGATAAAAATTTAGTTGTTGCTTGTGGAAATAACGCTTTATCGCTTGAGGTAGTGCAAAAATCGGGTGGAAAACAAATGGCAATAAAAGATTTCTTATTAGGAAATAGGTTCATTGTTGGCGAGGAATTAAAATAATGGTAAATTATTTTTACGATTGCTACGCCATATTAACTAAAGTATATAGTGAAAAAAGTTTTATAAAGCAAGCTATTTCATCAACTTTTATTGAAGAGAAAAATAGGGCATTAACTATTAAAACTTGTTACGGTGTTTTAGATAAGGATATTGAGTTATCTTACTATTTAAGTGCGTTAACTGAGAAATCGCCAAAATTAGCAATAAGAACGGTACTTAAAATTTCGATGTATGCAATTAAATATTTGGGTAAAAAAGAATATGCTGTTACTAAAAACGCTGTTGAACTTGTTAAAAAAATGGGTAAAGGTGGAACGGCTGGCTTTGTAAATGCATTTTTAAGAAAGTTTATAAATACCAAAATTGAACTTCCAAACGATAAAATCAAGTATTTATCTATAAAATATTCATATCCTGAATTTGCCGTAAAACGTTTGGTGGAAAGTTTTGGTTTTCCAAGAACGGAAAAAATTATTGGCACGGAATATTGCGATAACTGCTTAGTTTTTTATGGCGTAGATGGCGAGAAGTATTTGACCGAAAAAGGGGTTGAGTATAATAATACTTCATTTAATAACGTTTTTACAGTTAAAAACTTTATAAGAAACGAGGATTATGATAAAGGGATTTACACTTATCAAGCACTTGGTTCCGTTGCTATTTGCGATTTAGTGGATCCTTGTGAAAGTTTGCTTGATTGTTGCTCTGCTCCTGGAGGCAAGAGTGTAAGGTTATCTTATAAATGTTCTAGGGTTACTTCGTGGGAATTGCATGAGCATAGAGTTGAGTTGATAACGGCATATAAAACCCGTATGAAACGAAGTAATATTTTTGAAGAACAAAAGAACGCCAAAATTTATTATTCTGAATACGAGCAAAAATTTGACGCTGTTTTGTGTGATGCACCATGCAGTGGTTTAGGTGTTGTAAACGATAATCCCGATATAAAACTAAATCGTACAGAACAAAATATAACCGAGTTAAATAACGAACAAATTACAATATTAGACACTGTATCAAAATATGTAAAAGTAGGTGGATACTTGTATTATTCGACTTGTTCGATTTTGCCTGATGAAAATTATAATATTGTTGCTAATTTTCTAAATAAAAACGTTAATTATGAAATTTGCAAAATTAACAGTGTTTTACCACACGAAAACGTAAATGGAACTTGTTCTTTTTTGCCTGATATTTCAGGGGGATTAGGCTTTTACGTCGCAAAATTAAAGAGAGTGAATTGAATTTGAAAGATTGTTTATTAAATTACGAGTTTGAACAACTTAAAAATCTAGTAGTTGAGTTAGGGGAAAAAAGTTACCGTGCGGGGCAAATATTTAAGGCCTTGCATTTGGGATTAAATTTTTCTGAAATGACTGAATTATCTAAAAATTTTAGGGATAGTTTAGCTGAACATTACGATGCTCAATCGGTATCTATTATTAAATCGCTAAAATCCGTTGACGGAACTGAAAAATTTTTATTTTTGCTTAACGATGGCAACGTGATTGAGGGCGTGTTGATGAAATACAAATATGGGTACACACTTTGTGTTTCTACGCAAGTTGGCTGTAGGATGGGTTGTGCATTTTGTGCATCAGGTCTCAATGGTCTTGTCAGGAATTTGACTAGTGGCGAAATTTTAGGTGAAGTAATTGCCGTTAATAGATATTTATGTGGAGGAATTGGCGATAAACGCAAAATTATTAATATTGTTTTGATGGGAAGTGGTGAACCGCTTGATAATTATGATAATACAGTCGGTTTTTTAAGATTAGTTTCTGATAAAAATGGAATAAATATTAGTCCGAGAAATATCAGCTTATCTACTTCCGGATTGCCACATAAAATGCGTGAACTTGCCGATGAAGATATCACGGTTAACTTAACCGTTTCTTTGCACTCGCCGTTCGACGAAGAAAGGCAATTAATTATGCCCGTCGCTAAAGCGTATAAAATTAAAGAGATTTTAGATGCTTGCGCATATTACTTTGAAAAAACTGGCAGAAGATATATCTTTGAATACGTACTAATTAAAGGCAATAATGATACGGAAAGACACGCCAACAAGTTAATTTCATTGCTTAAAGGTAGACCTTGTCACGTTAATTTAATTAGACTTAACGAAGTAAAGGAAAACGAACTGAAAAGCGCAACCGATAAAGAAGCGTATAGATTTTTAGGACTTTTAGAAAAAGGCGGTTTATCTTCAACCTTGCGAAGACGTATGGGGGAAGATATTGATGGCGCTTGTGGTCAATTGCGCCAACGTTATTTAGACCAAACTAAAGAATAAGGAAGAAAAATTTGAAAGGGCAAATTTATAAAGTTCATACCGATAGTTACTCGGTAAAATACGATGATAAATTAATTAAGTGCGGTGCGCGTGGTTTAATAAAAAAACAAGGTGACGGTATATTAGTTGGCGATTTTGTTGAGTTTGAAAACAAAACAATAGTAAAAGTTTTACAAAGACAAAACCGCTTTATCCGTCCAAGCGTTGCAAATATTGAGTTAATAGTTGCCGTCGTATCGCCCGAACCCAAGCCTGATTTTTTCGTATTGGATAAACTATATTTAAATGCGGTAAAAGAAGGTGTGGAATTTATTATTGTTGCCAACAAATCTGACGTTGACAATGATTTTATTAACCAAATTACAGCTGAATATGGGTGCTTAGGTGTTGAAATTTTGCAAATTAGCACTAAAACTTTATCGGGAATTAGCGAACTTAAGGATAAATTAAAAAGCAAATTAACAGTACTTGCTGGGCAAAGTGCAGTCGGAAAAACTTCGTTAGTTAACGCTATGTTTAATTTGGACTTAAAAGTTGGGGAACTTAGCGATAAAATTCAAAGGGGAAAACATACTACAACGCGTTCGGAAATATTTGAGTACCAAAATATTAAACTAGTAGACACGCCTGGGTTTGCAGTGATAGATGCTATGGTGGAAATTGACGAGTTACCAGAGTGTTATCCTGAATATTTTGAAGTTTCTCACGAGTGTAAATTTAGAGGTTGCTCTCATATAAACGAACCTAATTGTAAGGTTAAAGAACTGGTAAATACAGGAAAATTATCAAAAAAACGTTACGAAAGATACGTTGAAATATATAACGATATATTAAAAAGGAGAAATATTTATGAAAAAAATTAAAATTGCACCATCAATTTTGTCGGCAGACTTTGCGAAACTTGGCTCGGAAATACGTGATATTACTACCGCGGGAGCAGACGTAATTCACCTTGACGTCATGGACGGCAGTTTTGTTAAAAACATTTCGTTCGGTCCTAAGATGATTAAGGAAGTAAGACCATATTCAAAAGCTGTATTTGATGCGCATCTTATGATAGTAAATCCGTGGAATTATATTAAACAATTTGCAGAAGCGGGTGCTGATATAATTACAGTGCATCAAGAAGCGTGCGGAGATAGATTGAAACAAACTTTAGAAGAAATAAAAGCTTTAGGCGTAAAATGTGGTGTGGTAATCAATCCCGATACAAGTGTTGATAAAATTGCAGACGTAATTGAATTGTGTGATATGATATTACTTATGAGTGTTTTCCCCGGATTTGGTGGACAAAAGTTTATTCCTGACGTTTTACCAAAAATTCAACAAGTAGCAAAACTCGTTGAAAAGTCGGGTAAGGATATTGATATTGAAATTGACGGCGGAATCACGAAAGATAACGTAAAATTAGTAAAAGATGCTGGCGCGAACGTAATAGTTGCAGGTAGTACAGTATTTAACGAACCTGATAGGGCAAAAATAATACAAGAATTACGCGAAATTTAAGTTTTATTTGGCAAATTTAAGTTTATTCAACATATAATATATCGAGAGGTGGAATCTATGAAAATATGTTGCATTAAACCGCCAATGATAATACGTAAATTGTTAAAACTTTTTTTCTGCAAAAAAGAACAACGATAATAGCTTAAAACGAAAAAGACGGGAAATTTATCCCGTCTTTTATCGTATAATCAATATATATACTAAACTAAATCAATAACAGTTTCGTAAATTTTACCTTTCTCTTCAAGTGTTTTTTGCATATTTTGTAAAACTTCAGGTACTTTATCATAAGGTGCTGTGTCAAGTTTTAAATTAGAAAGGTTAATTGCTTTATTTGCGATTAGGTTGATACTTGCCGCCGTGTTGCCGTGTTTATTATTTATAAAATAAATCTTTAATTGTTTTTTAATTGCTTGAGCGAACGACACCGAATTATTTTTATTAGAAACACCCGTATAAGCAATACCAGCATTAAAAGATGCAAGGGCAAAGGCTTTCGTGGTGGGAATATCGCAATCGGAAATATAAACAACGTTTTTAGTCATACGAGCGCTAGTTATATTTGCAACTTCTTTTTGCCAGTTATCGTCGGGCCCTAAAACGTAATATATTCCAGAATCTTTGGCAATTTTATAATCTTCTAAATTGTTAGTAACGACAATCGGTACTGCTTGGTAATAAATAAGTAGCTGTGCTAAAATATTGCCGAAATTATTTGCACCGACTATTGCAACGTAATCACCTTTTTGTATCTTTAATTTGTCAACAACAGAAATGGCTAGTGATATTTGGTCTAAAAACAATGCGTTAAAGTCAGCTACGCTATCGGGTAGTGCAAACAGATTTTCAGCCTTAACTGTAGCAAAATCGCATAAAAACCCGTCAAAATCAATGCCTGCGCGCTTAAGTTCTGTGCAATGTGAATCGTCGCCTTTCTTACAATTTTCACACGTTCCACAAGTAACGATAGGTTCAATATATACGCGTTGACCTTTTTCTAAACCAAAAAGGTTCGCGTCTGTCTCACTAATAACGCCGATTCCTGAATTGCCTAATATAACGGATTCACCGTCAAGCTCATCAGAATAACGCAAAACGTCAGATAAAGTTATTAAAGCTTTAGTTATTTTAACCTTTGAAATAGAAGTTGAATCAACTGTTTCGTTAGATTCACTTTCTTTAAGCAAAAAAGGTTTAATAATTTTCCAGCCTTTCATAGTATCTCCAAAAAAAGTAGAAATTTTATACATTATATTACAAAACGTAAAAAAAATCAAGCAAATTATTCTCGTAAAAATATAATTAAAAGTTTTTGTTTTTTTTAAATTAAAGCGTATTTATAGTTGACTATATTTGAAAAATATAATATAATGACTGAGTAAATTACAAAAAGAGGTGTGTTATGAAAGAAGCTATACATCCGGATTATCATGAAGTAACGGTAGTTTGTGCTTGTGGCGAAACTTTTAAGACCGGTTCCACGAAAAAGGGAGACGTTATTAAAGTTGATATCTGCAGCAAATGTCATCCTTTCTTTACGGGTAAACAAAAGTTGGTTGATACCGGCGGCCGTGTTGACAAGTTCAACAAGAGATATGGCAAAGCAAAATAGTACGCTATATTGCGCGGCTTTAAGAGTATTTTTATACGCTTAAAGCCTTTTTTATATCTTACAAACGATGAGTTGTAGTGTTTGTAATATGAAAGAAAAAGAAAATTCAAGTAAATCTTGTACTAAAACGTCTATCGGTGGACAAGCGGTTTTGGAAGGCGTTATGATGCGCGGTAATTCAGCTATGGTTACAGCGGTGCGTGATAGTGACGGGATTATCAGAAAAGAATCAAAGAGAATAAAACCACAAAAAGAAAGCAGTCTGTTTTTCAGGCTGCCTATTGTGCGTGGTGTGGTTTCATTTGTAACGTCAATGATAGTTGGCGTCAAAACCTTAATGCGTTCAGCAGACGTTTACGGTGAAGGGGAGCCTTCAAAGTTTGAAAAGTGGTTGGCTGAAAAGCTTAAAGTAAACGTAATGAGTGTGGTTGCAACTATTTCAATGCTTTTAGGGCTTGCTCTTGCCGTTTTGCTTTTTATATATTTACCGCAACTTTGTTGCGACGGGCTTGAACGTTTATTTTGTGTTAAATTCGACGTTTGGGCTACCAACTTTATTGAAGGTGGTTTAAAACTAATTATATTTCTTTTGTATATTGTACTTAGTTCTTTACTTAAAGATATAAAACGAACTTTTATGTATCACGGCGCTGAGCATAAAACTATATCGTGCTATGAACGTGGGCTAGAATTAAACGTTGAAAACGCTAAAAAATGCACACGTATTCACGATAGGTGCGGAACTACTTTTATGGTTTTCGTAATGCTAATCAGTATTTTAGTTTCCGCGTTAGTAGAATCGTTAATATCAGTAGAAATGCAAAAGATTTATCGCGTTTTATTGCATTTGGCATTGTTACCTTTAGTGGCGGGGCTTTCATATGAATTACTTAAAGGTTTAGCTAAGACTAAATTCTGGCTTTTTTATCCTTTGAAATTACCTGGAATGTTGTTACAACGAATAACCACGCGTGAGCCTGATGATAAAATGCTTGAAGTTGCAATAGTTGCGTTTAAGTCAGTTATGGAAATGGATAACGACTCAACAATTCCTGAAGAAGAGTTTGTTACAGCTCAAAAGCGCAAAGACTTATTACAAAAAGTTAAAGATAAACTATCCGCAAACGGTATTGAAGAACAAGCCGAAGCTGAGTGGATTATCAGTTTAACTTTAGACATTAAACGTTCTGAACTTGATTGTGAAGATTTAGTTAATCCCGCAAAAGTAGAAAAAATAAACAAAATCGTTGAAGAACGCATTACGGGTAGACCGTTGTGGTACTGCATAGGCGATACTGATTTTTATGGCTATACAATAAAAGTTGATGAAAGGGTGCTTATCCCAAGACCTGAGACAGAATTACTGGTTGAAAATGCGCTCAAATATATAAATAGAGAGAGCAAAGTGCTTGATTTATGTACGGGAAGTGGTGCAATAGCTATTGCCGTGCAAAAGCAAAGTGGTGCTAGGGTTACAGCTATTGACGTTAGTGGTGATGCACTAAAACTTGCAAAAGACAACGCAACGCTAAATAGCGCTGAAATTGAGTTTATTGAAAGTGATATGTTCTCAGAGATTTCCGACGGAAATGAAAAAAAATTTGACGTTATTATTTCTAATCCCCCCTACATTAAATCTGAAGATATAAATCAATTACAAAAAGAAGTAAAAGAATTTGAACCTATTTTGGCATTAGACGGTGGTGCTAGTGGTTACGATTTTTATAAAATAATTGCAGATAATGCTAAAGACCATTTAACCGAAAACGGTATTTTGTTTTTGGAGTGTGGTATAGGACAAGCCAATCAAATAGCAAAAATGTTAAACGGATTCGCTAGTGTTGAAATTATAAAAGATTACGAAAATATAGAAAGAATTGTTAAGGCGGTGCTTTAATGTTTAAAAAGCTTGATAAAATGCTAGAAAGATTTGATAAGTTAAACCAACTCGTTAGTGATAATGAAGTTATCTCTAGAATTGACGAGTGGCGTGCTTATACAAAAGAACTTTCAGAAATAACTGAAACGGTAGAAAAATATTCAGAATATAAAAAAGTTTTAAAAGAACAACAAGAACTTAAAGAAATGCTTCCATTAGAAACTGATGCTGAAATGAAAGTTCTTATGGAAGACGAGTTGTTAACTTGTAAATCAAAACTTGAAACCTTATCTGAAGAATTACGCATTTTACTTTTACCCAAAGACCCTAACGACGATAAAAACGTTATTATGGAAATAAGAGCGGGAGCTGGTGGCGAAGAAGCGAGTTTATTTGCATATGAGTTATATAAACTTTATATTCGTTACGCTGAAAAAAACCGTTGGAAGACAGAGGATATGGATATTAGCACAACCGAACTAGGTGGTGTCAAAGAAGCTGTTTTCTCAATTACGGGTAAAGATTGTTATAGAAAATTAAAATTTGAAAGTGGTGTTCATAGAGTTCAAAGAGTACCAGAAACTGAATCGCAAGGACGCGTTCACACTTCTACGGCTACCGTTGCCGTTTTACCCGAAGTTGAAGACGTTGAAGTTAATATCGACGAAAAAGATTTGAGAATTGATACTTTGCGCAGTAGTGGTGCTGGCGGACAACATGTTAATAAAACCGAATCTTGTATTCGTATGACACATATTCCTACGGGAATCGTAGTATTGTGCCAAGATGAACGTTCTCAAACTAAAAACCGTGAAAAAGCAATGAGAGTATTAAAAAGTAGGCTTTACGATTTTTATCAATCTCAATATGATAAAGAGTATTCTGAAAACCGTCGTAATCAAGTGGGTACGGGTGACCGTTCTGAAAGAATTAGAACGTATAACTTCCCACAAGGCCGAGTAACTGACCATAGAATAGGTCTAACTTTACACTCTATAGATAGTTTTATGATGGGCGATATCGACGAAATGGTTGAAGCGCTTGCTATTCACGATAGGGAACTAAAATTAAGTGCAGGAACTGATGAAGAATAATTAAGGAGAAAATTATAATGAGTATTTCAAGAAAAGTAAAAGAAATTGCACCCTCTTTAACGTTGGAAATTACAGCAAAGGCAAAAAAGATGAAGGCAGATGGAATATCAGTTATAGGTTTTGGTGCTGGAGAACCTGATTTTAATACGCCTGAATATATAATCGATTCTGCAAAAAAAGCGCTGGATATAGGTTTTACAAAATATACGCCTGCTGCTGGTATGCTAGAACTTAAAAAAGCTGTTTGCGATAAATTTTTGAAAGATAATAATCTCGTTTACGATTCTGCCCAAATTGTCATTTCTTCAGGTGCAAAAAGTTCACTTTATCACGCTATTTGCGCTATTGTTGACGAAGGGGATGAAGTGGTATTGCCGTCACCGTTTTGGCTTACATATCCTGAACTTATAAAACTTGCAGGTGGAAAATGTGTTTACGTTCAAACTAAAAAAGAAAATGGCTATAAAATGACCGCTGAGCAGTTTGCTGAAATTATTACTGATAAAACAAAATGTCTTATCTTAAATACGCCTAATAATCCTACCGGCGCGATTTATTCTGAAGAAGAAATTAAAGCTATAGCTAAGGTTGCTGAAGAAAAAGGAATTTACGTTATTTCAGACGAAATTTATGAAAAATTAGTTTACGAAGGCGAAAAACACTATTCAATAGCACAATATAGTGAAAAGATGAAAGATTTGACAATTATCATCAACGGTATGTCAAAAACTTATGCAATGACAGGTTGGAGAATCGGGTACCTTGCAGCTCCCTTAAGTATCGCAAAAGCAATATCAAGTATGCAAAGCCATACCACTAGCAACGCTTGTTCTATCTCCCAATACGCATCAGTAACGGCACTTACCGCTCCTGAAGGTGAGCAATTTATTGCAAAAATGCAAAAAGTTTTCGACGAACGCCGTAAACTTATGATTGAAATGCTTCAAGACGTTGATGGAATAGAGTGTGTTCAACCGAAAGGCGCGTTTTACGTATTCGTTAACGTTTCTAAACTTTATGGAAAGAAATACGATGGTGTAGAAATCAATGGTTCTTTAACGTTTGCTGATTGTGCATTAAAACAAGGCATTGCCTTGATTCCTGGTATTGCATTTGGAAACGACGAATGTATTAGACTTTCGTATGCAATTTCTATTGAAGACATAAAAGAAGGTTTAACAAGACTAATTTCGTTTATTAATTTACTTAAATAACGGCTAAAAAATCAGTCCTAACATTATTTTAGGGCTGATTTTTATTTTAGAATTATAAAACACAAAAAATCTTTTGATTTTTACTAATAAATTTTTAAAAACCTATTGAAATTTTCAAAAAAGTGTTATACAATATAACTAGATAAGATATTTATCAGGAGGAATATTTCCAATGAAAATTATTTACGGACCCAAAGGGACAGGCAAAACTAAGGCAATTATAGAATGTGCCAACGGCGCTATTGAAAAGGCGAAAGGGCACGTTATATTTATAACTGATACCAAAAGATATACACACGATATTAAATACACTATCAGATTTTTAGACATTACTGGTTTTGACATTAAATGTGCAGATGCTTTGAACGGTTTTATTAAGGGAATAGTTGCTGCAAACGGCGACAACGAATACATATATATTGATGGTATTGCAAGAATTACGGGTAAAAAACTTGCTGATTTAGAACAAATTTTTGCTTCAATGGAAAAGCTTGAAAAAGATTACGACGTTAAATTCGTAGTAACTTGCAGCGCTTCTAAAGAAGATTTGCCAGAGTTTGTATTAAAGTACGTTGATTAAGTTGATTTTTATACTTAAAATGTAGTAAAATATAAGTCGGATGTTGAAAACATCCGACTTTTTGTATTGTTACGAGGTTGTTATGAAATTTATTAGCACTAGAGGTAAATCTGAAGTTTCCTGTTCTGCAATGGCTATTGCTAAAGGTTTGGCTGAAGACGGTGGTCTTTTTGTGCCGGAAATTTTTCCACAAGTTTCAAAAGAAGAATTTGAAACTATGCTTAATATGGATTATGCTGAAAGAGCATGTTTAGTTTTAAAAAAGTATTTGGAAGAGTATGACGAACAAGAATTGCTTAGCGCGTGCAAAAACGCTTATTCCAAGTTTGAAGACTCGGATGCTGCGCCGATTGTTAAAATTGATGAAAACCTTTTTATTATGGAGTTATTTCACGGCCCTACGCTTGCATTTAAGGACGTAGCGTTGACGTTGTTGCCGTATTTATTAAGAAAGGGTTGCGATATTAGTGGTATTAAAGAAGAAGTTCTAATCTTAGTTGCAACTAGTGGCGATACGGGTAAAGCTGCACTTGAAGGTTTTAAGGATGCTGATGGGATTAAGATAATGGTTTTCTTTCCAAGTGAAGGCGTAAGTGATATGCAAAAAACCCAGATGTGTACTCAGGAAGGAAACAACGTTAACGTTGTTGCAGTTAACGGCAATTTTGATGATTGTCAAACTGCTGTTAAAAATATTTTTTCCAGCAAAGAATTTAATGACAGTCTTAAAGAAAAGAACGTTATTTTATCTAGTGCGAACTCAATGAACTTCGGCAGACTTGTTCCACAAATTTGTTATTACTTTTCAGCTTACTGTGATTTAGTTAATTCTCAAGAAATCAGTATGGGTGATAAAGTTAATTTTGTAGTTCCTACCGGAAACTTTGGTAATATTCTTGCAGGATACTACGCAAAACAAATGGGACTTCCTATTGATAAGTTAGTTTGCGCATCAAACTCAAACAACGTATTAAGCGAGTTTTTTGCAAGTGGAACGTACGATGCTAATAGAGAATTTTTCAAAACCATTTCTCCGTCTATGGATATTTTAATTTCAAGTAATTTAGAGAGATTAATTTTTGAATTAAGCGGTAGAGATGCTTCTTTAACCGAAGTGCGCATGCTTGAACTTAAAAAATGCGGCAAATATTCTATATCAGAAAAAGAAAAATCAGTGCTTAATGCGGAATTTTTTGCTAATTATGCGGATGAAATGACTTGCAAGCAAACTATTCAAGAATTTTTTGAAGAGTTTGGTTACGTTTTAGACCCACACACTGCCGTTGCGGTAGACGTTCGCAATTGTTTTGTTGATTATAGTGGCAACAACAAACCGACGGTCGTACTTTCAACTGCAAGTCCTTATAAATTCGCGCACGACGTTTTATTCTCGCTAAAAGGCAAAGCGCCAAACGACGCTTTCGTTGCTTCGGATAAACTTGCTTTAGAAACGGCACTTCCAGTTCCTGAACAAATTTTAAGTTTGAAGAGTAAGGAAAGAAGATTTACTAGAGTGATTGAAAAGGGCGAGACCTTTAACGCTGTTTTAGATTTTATTGCTAAATAAATTCAATAATACTTAAAGAAAGGTGATATATAATGGAAGATAAGAAGATATTATTTAGTGCAATTCAACCAAGCGGAATATTAACTATAGGTAATTATTTGGGTGCACTTCGTAATTTTAAGAAACTTCAAGACGATTATAACGGAGTATTTGCGCTTGCCGATTTGCATACGCTTACCGTAAAACAAGACCCTGCAGTTTTAAGAAAAAATACTTACGAACTAGCAGCGTTATATTTGGCTTGCGGTATAGACCCGGAAAAATCTATTTTATTTGCGCAATCACACGTTTCAGCCCATACAGAACTTGCATGGGTGCTTAATACGATTTGCTATCCTGGCGAACTTTCTCGCATGACTCAGTTTAAGGATAAAAGTAAAAAACACGAAGACAATATTAATATGGGATTAATGGATTATCCCGTATTAATGGCTGCTGATATCTTATTGTATCAAACCGAACTCGTGCCAATCGGTGCAGACCAGAAACAACACTTAGAATTAGCAAGGGATTTGGCTATTCGTTTTAATAACCGTTTTGGCGAAACGTTCAAAATTCCTGAAGGCTATATTGGTAAATCGGCAGCAAGGGTAATGAGTCTTGCTGAACCAGAACGAAAAATGAGCAAATCAGATGCTAATTTAAATGCGTTTATATCTATGGACGATGACCCCGCAACGGTATTAAGAAAGTTTAAGCGTGCAGTTACTGACAGCGATGACAAAATCGTTTATTCCCCTGAAAAACCAGGCATAAGTAACTTATTATCAATCTATTGTGCGTTTACCGATAAAACTTTTGAACAAGCGGAAAAAGAATTTGCGGGTAAAGGTTACGGCGAATTTAAGCTAGCTGTTGGCGAAGTTGTTACTGAAAAAATTGAGCCGATTAGATTAGAAAAAAATAGATTGCTAGGCGATAAAGCATATTTAGATGAAGTTCTTAAAAACGGAGCTGAAAGAGCGGAAAAATTAGCATACCGCACGCTAAATAAAGTTTATAAAAAAGTTGGGTTAGTTTTAAGAAAAAGAGGATAGTATGTTTGGATACGTTAAAACGGATATTCCTAATATGTACGTAAAAGATACCGTGCTTTATAAGGCTATGTATTGTGGGCTTTGTAAGGGCATTGGTAAGTGTTGCGGAAATAAAGGTAGACTGGTTTTAAATTACGATTTGACTTTTTTGTCAGTATTGTTACATAATCTTTGCGATTTAGACGTGAAAATAACCCGCCAACGCTGTATAATTCATCATATTAGAAAAAGACCTGTTGCTATACCAGATTCGCTTACTGATAGAATTGCGGCCCTTAACGTTATCCTTGCTTATCATAAATTAAACGACGACGTCGTTGATAATAATAAAGGTCGTGCAAAAAGGGCGTTTTTTAAATCCTGTTATAAAAAAGCAAAAAAACACGAGCCCAATTTGGATTCAATTGTAAAAAATAGATATGATGAACTTTTAAAGTATGAAAAAATGGGGTGCAACAGTGTTGACATGTCTGCAGACCCGTTTGGAAATATGATGAAAGAAGTAGTTCGCGAGCTTATTGGCGAAGAGAAATTTACCGAACAAGTTGGTGAACTAGCATATAATTTAGGCAAATGGATATACTTAATTGATGCGCTCGACGATTTTGATAAAGATATAAAAGGGAATAATTTTAACGTATTTGTTAACGCTTATAATGACGTTGCTGATAAAAAAACTTTAATACAATTAAAGCAAAGTGAACTGATTTTTATATTCGGAACACTTTTGAATGATATTGAAAGATTATCAAAAGAACTTAAATATAAATTTAATCACGATTTAACTGATAACGTTTTTATTTTTGGGCTTAAAATGGAAACTAAGCGAATAATGGAGAATAAGAAATGCAAGAATACTATAAAATATTAAATTTAACTGAAAACGCAACTGATGAAGAAATTGAAAATGCGTATAAAGAATTGAAAGCAAAATATTCTAACGAAAGATTTTGTGAGGGGGAAGTTGGAAACCAAGCGGCTAAAAACTTAACCAAGCTTGAAGCTGCATATCACGAAATAACCGAAGCTAGAAAAATTTCTAATACTGAAAACGGACGTGTTGAAATTGACTTTTCAGACGTAACAAATTATATCAAAAATGGCGATATCACTAAAGCACAACAACTCTTAGATGATATTACTGATAGAAATGCGGAGTGGCATTATTTGCAATCAGTTGTTTTTTACAAAAAAAATTGGATTAACGAAAGCAAAAAACAACTTGAAATTGCTTTAACTATGGAACCGCATAACGCGAAGTATGCTGACGAATTAACAAAGTTAAAACAAAAGATGGAGTTTAACGAAAGGCAATTCAAATCTGGCAATATGTATAATAATGCTGAGTCAGTAGATAATAGGCAAATGGGTGGTGACACCAACGGGTGTTTATCGTTCTGCGCAACTTGGTGTTGTATGGATTTGCTTTGCACTATGTGTTGTAGGTAATGAGAAGTAAATTAATTGCAATCTCGGCTATATCTGCTTCGCTAACTTCAATATTCTTGACTCTAGGTGCATATATTGAAGCGACGGATGTTTTTGCCGTTGTTATAGGTTCAATTTTTACGATATTGCCACTTTATTATAAATCGTTTAAGGCAAGCGCCCTTGCGTATCTCATTGGCGGTGTTATAGGCTTTTTATTTAGTGGTTTTAATTTGTTATCATTAGTGTTTCCCGCTTATTTTACGTTCTTTGGAATTTATCCTTTGATAAAATATAAGTTGATGGATAAAAATTTTAACAAAATCGTTGGATTTATAATCGGTCTGCTATGGTTTGTCGCTGTAGCGTATGGATTGTATTTTTATTATATTAACATAATGCAGGGTGTTCTGGACGGAATCCCGTTTAATTTACAAAATTACGTAATATATTTAGTGGGCGGAATTGCCATAGTGTTTTACGTGGTTTATGATAGATTTATCGTGGTTGTGCGAAAAGTTGCTGATTATTATTTAAGTAAAATATTAAAATAGGTTACTAAAGAGATGGTTAAAAATGAGGAAAGAGTTGGCCTAGTTGTGGGACTTGGCGCAAATGGAGAGGGCGTTATCAAACAAGATGGTACGATAATATTCGTGCCTTTTGCTTTGGTTGGCGAAAAAATTAGATTCAAAGTTTTAAAGGTAACTTCTAAATGTGCTTACGGCAAAGTTTTAGAAGTATTAACGCCTGCAGAAATGCGTATTAGACCAGATTGCCCCGTATTTGGAAAGTGTGGTGGATGCCAACTACAACACGTTAAATATATAAATCAGCTAAAAATAAAAGAAGATACAATTACCACGTGTTTTAAAAAAATTGCAGCATTAAACGTTGAAGTTAAGCCTACGGTTAAAGGTGATAACTGTTTTAGATATAGAAATAAATTGCAATTACCCGTAGTTGATAGCCCCAAAGGTACGCTTATTGGTTTTTATGCGGAAAATTCACATAGGGTAGTGCCTATAGATGATTGTTTAATAAACGCGCTTTGGACTGAAAGTATTATAAAAGCATTTAAGCAATTTGTTGAAGAATTAGATATTCGTGGTTATAACGAACAAACTAATAGTGGAGAACTTCGTGAAATTACGGTTAAAGAAATAAAAGGAAATCTTATTATAACAGCCGTAGTTTTAAGTGAAAATTTGCGTGGCTTAAAAAGATTAATAGAAATACTAAAAGAGCACGTAAAATATAAATTTAGTTTTTATCTTAACGTTAACGATAAGGCGACAAACGTTATTTACGGAACTAAATTTATTCACGTGTGCGGACCTAAGGAATTTTTAGGCGATATGCTTGGTGTAAAATATAAAAGTGGCGTTCAAAGTTTTATGCAAGTAAATAATTCCGTTTGCTCTAAACTTTATAGCACGGTTAGGGATATTGTTGATGCTGACAACCAAACTGTAGTAATTGATGCATATAGTGGCGCAGGTCTTATGACGGCATTAATTTCTAAAAATGCAAAAAAGGCATTTGGCATAGAAATAGTTGCTGAAGCGGTAGAATGTGCAAACGCACTTGCTATTCAAAACGGCTTGCAAAATAAAATAACTAATTATCTAGGGAAATGTGAAGATTTACTACCGGGTATAATAGAAAAAGAACGTAAAGAAAATTCAAAAATATGCGTTGTATTAGATCCGCCCAGAAAAGGTTGCGATATAAAAGTTATTGATGCGATTATTAAAAGTGGTGCGGATAAGGTTGTTTACGTTTCTTGTAAACCGTCAACCTTAGCGCGCGACGTAGGACTTTTGGTAGGTAGCTTAGAAGTTATCAATGGTGAAATTAAAAAATCTGAAAATTACGAGCCAAGATATAGCATTGAATTAGTACGTCCATTCGATATGTTTGCGCAAACCAAGCACGTCGAGACTCTAGTTTTGTTACAAAAAATTAGATAATTAATAATATGTGATTTGACAAGTGAAATACAAATGAAACAATTATTAATTATGTTTAATATAATTTGTTTTTTTATAAAAATATAGCCGACGGCAAATGCCGTCGGCTATTAGTATTTTTGAATAATTTTATACTCTTTTTGAAAGAACTTCGCTTTCGTATTTAGCGATTTCATCCCAAAGAGTGCAATCGGTGGGGACACCTAAACGATTGCAGTATTCGTTCCAAACGTCGCCAAAAGGTAAAACCTTTACAGATTCTTGCGCAATGATAAGTTCAGAAAGTTTATTTTCATCTTGTAACGTTTTGAATTTTGCGTTAGGGGTAAGCATTGCGGAAAGTAGTGCTTTTTGCCAACTTCTAAAACCTATTACCCAAGATGCTATACGATTGATGCTTGCATCAAAGTAGTCAAGCGCCATATAAACTCTATCAAGCGCATCACAACGCACTATTTCTTTTGCCATTTCTTTGGTTTCGTCGTCGAACAATACCGTATGGTCGCTATCCCAACGAATAGGACGTGTAATATGTAGCGCAATTTCGGGGAAGAAGGTAAGCAATGCGGGGATTTTATCAGAAACAACTTCCGTGGGGTGATAATGTCCGTTATCCATAAGTGGTAAGCACCCTTCGTGCATAGCCGCAAAGGATAGCGAAAATTCAGCACTACCAACTGTATAAGCTTCCACGCCAATACCGAAAACTTTGCTTTCGACACAAGGCTTAACAAGGTTTTTATCAAATGGAACTGATAGAATTGCTTCAATACTTTCCTTGTAGCGTAATCTAGGACCCATTCTATCTGCAGGAATATCTTTATATCCATCGCCAGTCCAAATGTTCATAACACAAGGGAAGCCTGTTGCTTTAGCGAAATATTCAGAAATTCTAATACAAGCTTGACCGTGCTTAATCCAAAAATCTCTAGTGTCTTTATCGGGACTTGATAGAGTTAAACCATTTTTAACTTTTGAATGAGAGAAGAAAGTGGGATTAAAATCAAGACCAATACCAAACTTTTTAGCAAGTTCAACCCATTTTTTAAAGTGTCGCGGTTCTAAAGCATCTCTATCAACAAAACCATCTTCTTCAAAGATTGCATAACAAGCGTGCACGTTAATTTTTTTAGCGCCAGGACAAAGAGCCATAACTTTTTCCATATCAGCCATTAGTTCTTCTGGCGTTCTTGCTTTTCCTGGATAATTTCCTGTGGTTTGTATACCACCTGTTAAAGGACCGTCCTGGTCAAAACCTTTAACGTCATCACCTTGCCAGCAATGAAGTGAAACCGAAATGTTTTTAAGTTTTTCAATAACTGCTTCGGTGTCAATGCCTTGCTTAGAATAGATTTCTTTTGCGGATTCGTATCTACTGTACATAACAATTCTCCTAAAACTTAGATAATATAATGTTAACACAAAAATAGCATTAGGTCAAGAAAAGTAGGTTATAGTTTATGATATTTTAAAAAGAAAACAATGTGATATTATAAAAAAATATTAATATAATATCAATTATTTATAATGCATTGAAATAGTCTTGACAATTGATAAAAAAATTATTATAATGAGTAAAAGCGTAGAAAAAGATAGACTCGTTTAATGGCAGTTAAGAGAGAAAAACTCGTGGGCTGAAAGGTTTTTTACTTGCTAGAACTTGTTATTCACTTTGGAGTTGCGTACCGAAATAACAGTAGGCTACGTCGGTTGATTTCCGTTATCAAATTATAAGGCCTTTTTAATGATTTAGGTGAATTAGGTGGTACCGCGTTTAAGACGCCCTATTTAGGGTGTCTTTATATTTTTAGGAGGATATTATGCAAGAAAAATTTGATGCGCTTAAAGAGAGTGCAAAAAGAGAGCTTGAAAGTATTAGTTCAAGTAAGTTTTTAGGCGAATTAAAAGCAAAATACGTTGGTAAAAACGGAGAAGTTACTGCGCTACTACGCGGTATGAAAGACGTTCCTGCCGACAAGCGTGCTGAATTCGGTAAAATGGTAAATGATTTAAAAGTTGAAGTTTCTACGTTGTTTGACGAAAAAGAAAAACAACTTAAAGATAAAGAAATGCAAGAAAAGTTTGACAGTGAGGCTGTTGATATTAGTTTAGCGGGTAAGGTAAACAAAAACGGAAGTTTGCACCCGCTAAATATAGTAAAGAATAAAATCCTTGATGCGTTTTGTGGCATGGGGTTTGAAGTGTTTGAAGGACCTGAAATTGATACGGATTATTATTGCTTTCAAGCGCTAAATATTCCTAAAGACCACCCTGCTCGTGATATGCAAGATACTTTTTATATATCTGATAACGTTCTTTTACGCCCACATACTTCTCCCGGACAAGTTAGAACTATGGAAAGGAAACAACCACCTATTAAAATTTTAAGTCCAGGTAGGGTATATAGAGCTGATGATGACGCGTCGCACTCTCCAATGTTCCATCAAATTGAAGGATTAGTTGTTGATAAAGGTGTATCTCTTTGTGACTTAAAAGGACTTTTGGATGAATTTGTTAAAATCATGTTTGACGGTGACACTAAAACTCGTTTTAGACCATCGTATTTTCCGTTTACCGAGCCTAGCGTAGAAGTTGACGTAACGTGTTGCAAATGTCATGGTAAAGGTTGCAGTCTTTGTAAAGGAACGGGCTGGATTGAAATTTTAGGCGCAGGCGTTGTTAATAAAAAAGTACTTGAAATGAGTGGAATTGATTCAGAAGTATATTCTGGCTTGGCGTTTGGACTTGGTATTGAAAGAATTACTATGATTAAATACGGCATTTCAGATATAAGAACTTTATTTGAAAATAACGTTAAGTTCTTAAAACAATTTAATAGGAGATAAGATAATGAAAGCACCACTCTCTTGGTTAAAAGATTACGTTGATATAAATTGTACTGCGGAAGAATTGAAAGATAAATTATTCTCTTGCGGTTTTGAAGTTGAAGAAATGACTTACGTTGCAAAACATATTGAAAGAATTGTAACGTGTAAAATTGAAAAAATCGAAAAGCACCCAAATGCAGATAAACTTTCCGTAACCCAAGTTGACGCAGGTAAATTTGGCAAATTACAAATTATAACCGCAGCAACAAATATATTTGAAGGTGCAATTGTTCCCGTTGCTTTAGATAATTCTACTCTTAATAATGGCGAAAAAATTTATAATGGACAATTACGCGGATTACCTTCTTACGGAATGTTTTGTAGTGGGGAAGAATTAGGTATAAACGACGATTGGTATGAAGGCGCATCTGTTAATGGTATTTTGATATTAGACAAAGACTTTCCTCTTGGCGTTGAAGTGAAAGAATTGCTTGAATTAGAAGACGTTATGTTTGACATAAACGTAACTGCAAATCGTCCTGATTGTCAATCTATTTTAGGTTTAGCAAGAGAAGTTGCCGCAGTTCTTGGACAACCTTTAAAAATGCCCTCTATCGACTATTCAGTTTGTAAAGAATTGTCCACGCTAAATACGGTTAAAGTTACTAATGAAGCGTTAGATTTATGCCCTAGATATATGGCAAAATACGTTTCAGACATTAAATTAGGACAATCTCCGCGTTGGTTAAAGAGAAGACTTTCTTCAATGGGTTTACGCTCTATTAACAATATCGTTGATATTACTAATTTCGTTTTACTTGAAATAGGTCAACCGATGCACGCATTTGACTTAGCTGATTTAAGTGGAAGCGAAATCGTAATTAGAAGAGCAAAAGAAAACGAAAAAATCATTACCTTAGATGAAAAAGAATTCGCACTAAATTGTGAAAATTTAGTTATTTGCGATAAAGATAAACCCGTTGCACTTGCGGGTATTATGGGCGGACTCAATAGTGAAATTAAATCTACGACTAAAAAAGTAGTGTTTGAGTGTGCTAAATTCGCAAGAGATAACGTTAGAAAAACGTCAAAAGCGTTAGGGCAAAGAACTGACTCGTCTTCAAGGTATGAAAAAGGTGTCGATTATTACTCCGTTGAGCTTGGTCTAAATCGCGCGCTTAACCTTATAGAGCAACTTGATTGCGGTAAAATTTCTTGTGATAATTACGATATTTGTGCTGAAGAAATTAAAAATAAAGTTATCAACACTAAAATTTCTAAAATTAATGCCGTTTTAGGTATTGACGTACCCGAAAAAACAATAATCGATATACTGAACAGGCTTGATTTTAAGACGGTAGTAAAGGGAGATGATATAAGCGTTACAGTACCTCTTTATAGAGAAGATATGGAAAGTTACCCCGATATAGCTGAAGAAATTATTAGGGAATACGGATATGACCATATTGAACCTACTTTATTGAAAACTTCGTCAATTACTAACGGTGGATTAAACGACGAACAAAAGAAAATCGAAAAACTTAAAGATTTATTAATCGGTTACGGCTTTAATGAAATGTTAAGTTATTCTTTCGTTTCTGAAAAAGAATACGATTTATTCAATTTGGATAAAACCTCTAATAAGTATAAATTTATCAAATTATTGAATCCACTAGGTGAAGATTTAGCCGTTATGAGAACTTCCTTGATTCCGTCGGCAGTTCGCGCCGCTTGTTATAATATTGCTAGAAAGAATTTTGAAGGTAAACTTTTTGAATTTGCAAAAGTATATAATCCTACCGACACAAGCAGCGATTTACCGGTAGAAAACGAAGTTCTTTCATTTGTTACTTTTGGAGAAAAAGAAGATTTCTTTACGGCTAAAGGCGTGGTAGAAGGAATTTTAAATAATTTTTGTAATGGCGTTGACATTGAATACGTTCGTTCCGATAAAAAATTCTTACATCCTACTCGTTCTGCAGATATATTAATTAACGGCGTAACGATTGGTTACATTGGACAAATTCATCCAAACGTACTAAATGAATTAGACTCTGATAAACCCGTTTTTGGTGGGGAAATTTATTATAGTGAACTTAAAAAATATTTTAACGATAAAATTATTTTTAAGCCTATTTCAAAATATCCTATTGTTGAAAGAGACCTTGCTGTTATTGTTGATGAAGAAATTGCTTGTGCTTCAATAATTAAGTGCATTAAAAATGCGGGTGGACAAAATTTGGATGACGTTTCGTTATTTGATATTTATCGTGGCGAACAAGTTGGAAAGGGTAAAAAGAGTATGGCGTTTAACTTGATTTTTATTAGTTACGATAGAACGTTAAACGTTGAAGAAATTGATGTAAATATTCAAAATATATTAAAAGAATTAAGAACACAATTAAACGCAGAATTAAGATAGTTATTTATGATTTCAGAAAAAACGTTAAAAGCAATTGAATACGATAAAATTATGAACGACGTAAGTAATTATGCCGTATTAAATCAAACGAAAGAACAGCTCGTTTCTTTCGCGCCTTTAACTATCCTTTCTGAAGTCGAAAATTTAATTAAAAAAACCGAAGAGGCCTATAAATATTTATACACTTATAGTACGGGTGGCGTTTATTATTTTGATGATATTTCGGATGAGTTGAAACGCGTGGATATAGGCAGTACTCTTAATAATGCTGAATTATTAAAAGTTGCATCAAATTTAAAAAGTGCAAGAATTGCAAAAGCTTCTATTCAAACGGTTAACGATGAAAGTTTAAGTTTAATTAAAGAAATCACTAGTAGACTCTTCGTTGATGCGGAATTTGAAAAGGAAATTACAGATAAAATTATCTCGGTTGATGAAATTAGTGATAATGCTTCACCTAAATTATATGCAATCAGACGCCAAATAAACAATATTAACGCTAAAATTAGAGCCGAACTTAATTCATATATGCGTGGTGGGCTTAGCAAATATTTACAAGACAGTGTTGTTACGATGCGCCAAGACCGATACGTCGTTCCTGTTAAAAGCGAGTATAGAAGTTTTGTTAAAGGGTTTATCCACGACCAGTCGTCTTCAGGGGCGACTGTGTTTATCGAGCCCGAGCACGTTATGGAACTAAACAACGACCTAAAACGTGCAATTTTTGATGAGACTGAAGAAATTCATAGAATTTTAGCAGAGTTATCATCAAAAGTTTCGTATATGTCTGACGCGTTAAGATATAATGCTGAAAACTTAATTGAATTAGATAATTGCTTTGCTAGAGCGGAATATTCTTTCAAAAATAAATGCACTAGACCCGTTATAAACAACAAAGGAATAGTTAAAATAAATAAGGGCAGACATCCGCTTATCAAAAAGGAAGTTGTAGTTCCCGTAACAATAAATCTTGGTGAAAATTATAATTTTCTTTTAATTTCTGGGCCTAATACGGGTGGTAAAACGGTAACTCTTAAACTGGTTGGTCTATTTGCAGTTATGGTAATGAGCGGTTTATATATTCCTGCAGAAGATGATAGCATAATTTCTGTATTTTCTAACGTTTATTGCGATATAGGTGACGAACAGAGTATTGAACAAAGCTTATCGACTTTTTCTTCGCATATTAAAAATATCATTAGTATAATTAACAACGTTGACGAAAAAAGTTTAGTTTTACTTGATGAAATTGGGGCTGGTACAGACCCTGAAGAAGGTAGTGCGCTCGCTTTAGCAATTATAAAAAAACTGTTAGATTCAAACTGCTTTGGTATTATAACTACTCACTATTCAAAACTTAAAGAATTTGCAGTTGAATGTGATAAAATTGAAAACGCATCAATGGAATTTGATGCCAACACGCTTAAGCCTATGTATAAATTAAACGTAGGTATTCCAGGTAGCTCTAATGCGATAGATATTGCTAAAACTTTAGGACTTGATGAAAGTATTATAGTTGATGCTTTATCAAACTTATCGCAAGATAAAGTTAGTTTTGAATTAGTTTTAAAAAAAGCAGAACTTAGTCGTAGAGAAAGTGAAAGATTGTCTACCGAGTTAGAACTTGTTAAAACTGAAAAGGAAAACGAACTGCAAAAAATCAAGCAAGAAAAAGAGCTTATAATAAAAGAGCGCGAAAAAATATATCAAAACGCTAAACACGAGACCAAACGTATCGTTGCTGATAAGCTTTCGGAAGCCGAAGAAATTATAGACGAATTGAAGAACATCTTAAAAACGGTTGGTTTAGAAAGTAAAGAGGTCTTTAGAGCTAGTGAATTGAAAAATAGACTTAAAAACAGTAGATATTTAGACTTCGATAATGAAAATCAACCACTTGAATTAATTTCTGCTAAAGATAACGAAATAAAAGTAGGTAACAAGGTTTACGTTAAGTCTTTGGGCGCGTTTGCGCAAATTATAGCCGTTAAACCAAGTAAAAAGGAAGCAGAAGTTGCATTTGGAAGCGTTAAAACTGTTATAAAATACAAGGATATTTATAATTCAGAGCCACCAAAACAATCTACTGAAAAAATTAAAATATTTAAGAACACACGTGGAGACTTGCCAAAAACTGAAATTAACGTTATAGGAAAAACTTCGCTTGAAGCGATAGATGAAGTTAAAAATTTTATAGACCAAGGCGTTATAAACAATATTGAAGAGTTAAAAGTTATTCACGGCGTTGGTGAAGGTATATTACTTAAGAGTATTAGAGATTACCTTAAAACTGACAAAAACGTTAGTGAATTTAGGCGTGGTAAATACGGTGAAGGGGAAAACGGCGTTACTATAATTAAATTAAAATAATTGTATTTATTTCTCACTATGTTAAAATGGAGTTAATATGAAAGAAGTTTTTTACGAAGAATCATCGCTTATACAAGAACAAGGGACTGCTAAGTTAAAATATAACGTTTTTAAAATTTTATCTATTTTATCTTACGTTATTTTTGGATTTTGGTTATTTATTGTTTTTTGGTTTTTTAAGTTGTTTTCAGGAAATATTATACTAAATTTAATATTTGTACTAATTCCCGCTGTGATTTTTTTCTGCTCAGGCTTGTTTTTAGGGCGTATGAAAAATAAATTTTACGTTGATTATGATTATACTTTTGTAAGTGGTTCTATTAGGTTTTCAAAAGTTATTAAAAATATTAAAAGAAAATTTATTGCAAAATTCGACAGTTCCGATATAGAAAAATTAGGCAAATATGGTAGTGAAGTTTATGAAAAATATTCTGTTATGACCGGAATAGATAAAATGATTTTAACGTCCAATAATATCGCGTCTGAGGGAAAAGAGTTCTTTTATTTAGTTGTTAATAAAGATGCAGTAAAGACACTTTACGTTCTTGAATGCACGGAAACGTTTATAGTAAATATATTGAAATTCGCCAATAAAGGTATAATTGACGATGAATATCTAAAAGAAATTAATAAGAGATAATTTAAATGATTTATTTAGACAACGCGGCAACTACAAAGCCGTCAACAACTGCGTTAAATAAAGCGCAAATATATAATAGTGAATATTTTTTTAATCCATCCGGTTTATATTCAGGTGGGTTAAAATGTGCGCAACACATTAAAGAAGCAAAGCAATCAATTTTAAAAAATTTGGGCTCGACTTCTCATGAAGTTATCTTTACTTCGTGTGGCTCTGAAAGTGATAACACCGCAATTTTGCGCACCGTTAAACGTGGACTTTTTGTCACCGATAAAGGTGAACACGCGGCAGTTTATAAAAGTTTCTTAGAATTAAAAAATAACGGTCAAAAGGTTGAATTTATAGATTTAAACGCTGATGGTAGCGTAAATACTGAAGAACTTTTTGATTTTGTACAAAATAATAATGTTGATTTCGTCTCAATTGTTCACGTTAATAATGAAACTGGCGCAATTAACGACGTAAATGCTATTGCAAAAAAAATTAAAACAATAAATAATAAAATAGTTTTTCACGTTGATGGTGTTCAAGCGTACGGTAAATTGCCGTATAGACTTTCACAAGACGTTGACCTTTATTCGATTAGCGCGCATAAAATTAACGGATTAAAAGGCGTTGGTGCATTAATTAGAAAAAAGAATCTAAACGTTGCACCGTTAATAATTGGCGGTGGACAAGAGGGTGGTTTAAGAAGCGGAACAGAAAACGTTTTCGGTATAAAAGTTTTCCAATATGCTGGCGAAGAAAAATACTCGTTAATTAAAGAAAACTACTCTAAAATAACACAAATTAAAAATTATTTTATAAATAATTTAGATAAAACAATATTTAAAATCATTTCAGGTGAAAATTCAAGTCCGTATATTTTATCTGTCTCAGCAATCGGATTACGTGGCGAAGTAATTATGCACTCGTTAGAAGAGTTTGATATTGTAATAGGTAACGGTTCTGCGTGTTCATCAAAAAATAGATATAGTAGAGTATTAGAAGCGTGTGGTTATACACCCAATATTTTAGATGGTGTATTAAGACTTAGTTTTTCAACAGAAAGCACGTTAGATGAAGCAAATATAGCCGTAGAAAAAATAAATCAAGTTGCATATAAATTAAAAGGAATTATGAACAAATGAAAACAGCAATAATAATCAGATATTGTGAAATACACTTAAAAGGAAAAAACCGTGGCTTTTTTGAAAAGCTTTTAAAAGAAAACATTAAACGTTCTACAAAGGATATTAATTGCACTTTTACCACAATGCACAGTAGATACCTAATAGAAGATTTTGATGAAAACGATTACGAAATAATTTGTGAAAAATTAAAAAAGATAGCGGGTATTCATACTTTTAGTCCGGCTTTAGTCGTTGATAATGATTTCACTCAAATTGAACAAGCGGTTTTAGAACTTTGTAAAGAAAAAGAGGGCACGTTTAAAGTAGCAACAAATCGTGCTGATAAAAGCTTTTCGCCAAGTTCTATGGAAGCATCAATGCTTTTAGGCGGAAAAATTCTTGAAACCTATCCTAAACAATTAAAAGTTGACGTTAAAAATCCTGATTTTGTTGTTAACGTTGATATTAGAGAAGACGGAAAAACTTTTATTTACTCCGATACCGTTCAGTGTATAAGTGGTATGCCGGTAGGTTCTGCAGGCAAAGGCATGCTTTTAATCTCAGGTGGCATTGATAGCCCCGTGGCGGGTTATTTAACGGCAAAAAGAGGTATGAAACTTGATTGCATACATTTTCACAGTTTTCCATATACGGGCGAGGCTGCAAAAGAAAAAGTTATTGAACTTACTAAAAAGGTTGGCGAATATAACGGGGGAATTAACCTATACGTTGTGTCATTTACTCATATTCAAGAAGCAATTCACGAAAAATGTCCCGAAGAATTTATGATAACTTTGATGCGTAGATTTATGATGAGAATTGCAGAAAGACTTGCAAAACAACAAAATTGTCAAGCAATTATCACGGGTGAAAGTTTAGGACAGGTTGCAAGCCAAACTATTGAAAGTATCACTTCGTCAAATTCTGTGGTTACTATGCCTGTTTTGCGTCCGCTTATCATGTTCGATAAAATAGACATAATAGAAATTGCAAGAAAAATTGATACTTATGAAACGTCAATTTTACCATACGAAGATTGTTGTACCGTTTTCTTGCCAAAATTCCCAGCAATTAAGCCAAATCTCGATAGGGTAATTAAAGCTGAAAGCAAGTTAGACGTTGAAGGCTTAATTGCTGAAGCATTTACTAAAATTGAAAAATACGTTTTATAATTAATTTTTAATTAAAATCGTTATCCCACCAATTTTCGCCAAACTCAAAGTTTGGCGATTTTATTTTTTTCGTTAAAATTTCTTTGCCCATAAAAATTTTATCCCCGCTTTTATAATATGGAATTATAATATATTGATAAATTTTATTACAAGTAACATTTTTATCAATAAAAGCTGAAACGTTGTTTTCAGTATTGAAAACGAGTTTATTTTTCTTTTCATCAAGCCTATAAACCAACGCATCAATATATTCTGCGTGGCATAATTCTATTTTAATTCCACAGTTATTTACTATTGATATTGTATAACTATCTATTTCGGGTTTTGTAAATCTAGACGATTTGATTTTTGGCATATAATTACTCTTTAGTTTTGCATGAAAAACATATCTTTCAGGTGCGTTGTCATCTGCTAAAACAAACTTCCCGTCTTGCTCGTATGAAATTTTATCCAATTTGACTTCGTTTAATTTTGTATTAGAAGTAATAGGTGGTGGACAACTTTTTTCTTTATAAATCTTGCCCCAAATTTCGCGTGCGATTAAGCAAGGTATAGTTCCGCCCGTGACGTCGTTACCCATAACTTCACCGTATTTATTCCCAAGCCAAATTCCTAAAGTATATTCGCTGTTATAAGAAATTACATAAGCGTCTGTATTTCCGTTTTTATTACCAACCGTGCCCGTTTTAGCATATAAATCAAAATTTAAACTAGATAATTTCTTAGCTGTGCCGTCGGTTGCTGTAGATTTTAAGATTTCATTCATTATTTCAACTGTATCGGAATTAATTAATTTTGTAGATTTTTGATAGTTATTATATAGCATTTTGTCATTTTTGTCCGTTATGCTTTTAACGCATAAGGGAGAAGTGTAAAAGCCATTATTATTAAAAATATTGTAACAAACTGTAATTGTTGAAAGTTTTTCTCCTTTTTCACTTGCGCCTAATGCTATACTTAAATTTCTATCGTTTTCAGTAAAAGTTAAATCCGTTTTATTTGCGTATTTTAATGCGTTTTCAACGCCTAAATAATTTAATATTTTTGCTGAGCAAACGTTAGAACTTGTCGCAACAGCCTCTTTAACCGTGATTTTTCCATAATATTTTTCGTTATAATTTGATGGAGAATATCCCGAAAAGTTAGTTTTTTCATCCTCCACATAAGTGTACTGCGTAACAATATCTTCATTTATTGCTGGTGCATAAACCAAAATCGGTTTAACTATTGAACCTAATTGACGCCTAACGTCGCCACAAGTAGAATTATACGCTAAAACTTCACCATTTTTATTTAATAAAATTACTGATTTTTCCGCATTAACGTCATCAGTATAATCTGTTATAACTTCATCAATTATTTCTTGCAACTTAACGCTAAGTGTAGTTTTAACTTTAATATTATTATCAAAATAGGGTGAGTCATTTATAATTTTTGACAATTCAATATTTGCAAAACTTAAAAAATCTGATTTATTATCAACGTTATTTTGAACTTCCACATCAATATCTTTGAATTGCAAATATTCTTTTTCAGAAATATATTTTTGCTTATACATTTCACTTAAAACTATATTTTTTCTTTTATTACTTCTCGTTGGATGGTGTATAGGAGAATAGGTTGATGGTGCTTTAATTATTCCTGCAAGCATAGCGCTTTCGTTTACGTTTAATTCAGATACATCCTTGTTAAAAAAATGCCTTGTTGCTGACGTTATTCCATAACAGCCATCTCCAAAGTATATCGTGTTTAAATATGTTTGTAAAATTTCGTCTTTTGTATAGGCTTTTTCTAACTTTTTTGCTAGCTTAAATTCTAAAATTTTTCTCCGAAAAGTTTTTTCGTTTGTAAGGTGAGTGTTTTTTATCAATTGTTGGCTTATTGTTGAAGCACCTTCCTTAAAAGATAAAGTTTTTACGTTATTTACAACTGCTCTTGCTATACTTTTATAATCTACGCCATTGTGTTCGTAGAAACGTTTATCTTCAATAGCTATAAACGCATTTTTAACGTGAGGTGGAATATTTTCTATTTCCGTTACCATTATTCCACCTGATTGTTCGGCAACAACTGCTCCATCACTATCTAAAAAGGTAATTGTCCTTTCTAAATTAACAAGTTTATTCTTATCTAATTTAACGGTACTTGTAATGTAAAAATAATATAAAAGAAAACAAGAAAATACTAAAAAAACAAAACATAAAAACGTTGCAACTAATTTTAAACTTTTTTTCATACGAAATTAGTATGTATTTAGCGCACTTTATTATTCTAAATAGCATTTATAAATTGACAAATTGAAATAAATAGGGTATGATATTTAGTATGGAAAATTGTATTAAAAAATATTTTATAACTACGTATGGTTGTCAAATGAACTTGCATGAATCTGAAAAGATTGCAGGCATTTTAACAAGCCTTGGATACGAAGAGGCAAATAGCGAAGTTGATGCGGATATAATCGTATTCAACACTTGTTGTATAAGAGAAAATGCTGAAGATAGAGCCGAGGGGAATATAGGCGCGTTAAAGCAACTCAAACGCAAGAAAAAAGATTTAATCATTGCTGTTGGTGGATGTATGACTCAACAGCCCGGCTTTGCAAATGAGTTGCATCAAAAATTTCCTTTTATTGACATAATATTTGGTACCCACAACCTAGAAGATTTTGCTAATTTATTAAAACGCAAACTATCATCTAAAAAGAAAATTATAGACGTATTAGAAAAAGAAGGCCCTATTAAAGAAGGAACGCCTAAAACTAGAACAAGTTATCCTAATGCTTGGGTTAACATCACATACGGATGCAATAATTTTTGTACTTATTGTATAGTTCCATACGTTAGGGGGCGTGAAAGAAGTAGAAAACTTGAAGACGTTGTAAACGAGTGTAAAAGTCTAATTAAAGAAGGGTACAAAGAAATTACGCTTTTAGGTCAAAACGTTAATTCATACGGAAACGACCTAAAAGATACAGATTTTGCGACTTTGATTAGGGAAGTGTCCAAAATTAAAGGGAAGTTTAGGTTGAAATTTATGACTAACCACCCCAAAGATTTTACTGAAAAGTTAATCATCGCAATAAGCGAAAGCGATAAAGTCTGCCACACAGTTCATTTACCCGTTCAGGCTGGTTCTGATAGAATTTTAAAACTTATGAACCGCAAATACACAAGAAACGATTATTTCGAAAAAATTAATCTATTGCGTAAATATATTCCTGACGTTGCGATTACAACCGATATTATGGTTGGCTTTCCAACAGAGACAGAAGAAGATTTTTTAGACACGGTTGATTTGGTTGAAAAAGTTGGTTTTTCCGGGGCGTTTACTTTTATTTATTCGAAAAGAGATGGAACGCCCGCAGCAAAAATGGACGGTCAAATTGATGAAGAAGTTTCTAAACGCAGGATAATGAAATTGATTGAGTTGCAAAATTCAACAAATAGAAAACAGTCTGAAGAATATTTGAATAAGACTATCGAAATCTTATGTGAAGGATTTGACGAAAAGAAAAATATGTATTTAGGGCGTGATACACACGGTAGAATGGCTTATTTTTCAAGTCAAGAAGATATGATAGGGCAATTCGTTTTTGTAAAAATATTAAAAACGGGTGGCATGTCGTTAATGGGAGAATTAGTTAGGTAAATTTATGGCACTTTCACCAATGATGCAACATTATTTGCAAGTAAAAGAAAAGCATAAAGATTGTTTCGTGTTTTACCGTTTGGGTGATTTTTACGAAATGTTTTTTGATGATGCTGTTAAAGCCTCAAAACTACTTGATTTGACGTTAACCGGTAGAGATTGCGGGCTAGAAGAGCGTGCGCCAATGTGCGGGATTCCTTTCCACGCCGCAGACACTTATATCGCAAAACTTGTTTCTCTTGGCGAAAAAGTTGCTATTTGTGAACAACTCAGCGACCCATCAGCCGGTGAAAAACTTGTTAAGCGTGACGTGGTTAAAATTATAACGGCAGGAACGGTTACAAACAACGAACTTATTGACGAAAGAGTGAATAATTTTTTATGTTCAGCTTATCTTAAAGACAATAAATTTGCGCTTGCTTGGACGGATATAACTACTGGTGAATTTTTTGTTAGAAGTTTTACCAACACTAACGCTGTTAGTGAATTTTTAGATACTTTAGTAAGATTAGCTCCTGCAGAAATAATTTCAAACAAAGAATGTGCTCAAGTTTTCGAGCAAGTTCCTTTGGTGATTCACGGAGTTTTGCCGAAATTTAATGCCTTTACCGAAAGCGAGTTCAACTTAAACAATGCTAGAGCGACTTTAGAAAAACAAATGAACACATTGACGCTTTCGCCTTTTGGAATAGAAAATGACGATGAAAGCATTTCAGCTGCGGGCGCTTTAATAGCATACTTACACGAAACGCAAAAACACGCCTTATCTAATATTACCTTTATAAAAAAAGAAAACGTTGAAGATTTTATGATGCTTGACGTTAACGCGATAAGAAATTTAGAACTTGTAAAAACTTTGCGCGACGGTAAAAGATACGGCTCTCTTTTATGGCTTTTAGATAAAACAAAAACGAGTATGGGGGCCAGAAAACTTCAAAGTTGGATTCTAGCACCACTTAACGACGTCAAAAAAATTAATTACAGGCTAGACGGCGTTGAATCTTTTTGTTCTAACACGCTAATTAGACAGGGGTTATCAGATTTATTAGCTTCAGTTAGAGACATTGGAAGAATTACGGGCAAGATTTCAAACGGAAATTTGATGCCTAAAGATTGTGTCGCACTTAAAAAGTCTCTTGAGCTTATTCCTAGCATTAAATTTCAACTTTTGGGACTACAATCGGAATATATTTTGGATATTTCAGAAAAAACAGCCGATTTTACCGACGTTGTAATACTTTTGACCAACGCCATTTCTGAAGAGACGCCAAATACTCTCAAAGACGGCGGATATATTAAGGTTGGTTATAACGACGAACTTGACGAACTGAGAAAATTTGGCAAAAATAGTCGTGCGTGTATTGCTGAAATAGAAAATAGGGAAAGAGAAAAAACGGGAATAAAAAACTTAAGAATAAGTTACAACCGTGTATTTGGCTACTATATTGAAGTTACTAATTCGTTTAAGGACAAAGTTCCGTTTGAATACCAAAGAAAGCAAACCTTAGCAAATGCTGAAAGATACGTTACCGAAGAATTAAAAGAATTAGAAATTAAAATAATCTCTAGTGAAGAAAAATCAACGCAATTAGAATCAGCGCTTTATGCAGAAATTAAAGAATTTTTAAGTTCAAAAATCACTCTTTTACAACAAACGGCAGATGCTATAGCTGAACTTGACGTATTAATTTCTCTTGCGACAGTTGCTAAAGAAAATTCTTATGTTAGACCACAAATTTTAGAAGAAAACAGCCGACTCAATATAGTTGATGGAAGACACCCTGTTGTTGAAAAAATATCTAAACAAAGGTTTGTGCCTAACGACTGTTTACTTGATAACGATGAAAATCGTATGATGATTTTAACAGGACCTAATATGGCGGGTAAAAGTACGTATATGCGCCAAATAGCGCTAATTACACTTATGGCACACGTCGGCTCTTTCGTTCCTGCAAAAACTGCTGAAATCCCGTTAACTGATAAGATTTTTACTAGAATTGGGGCGAGTGATAATTTAATTTCCGACCAAAGTACGTTTATGGTAGAAATGACCGAAGTCGCAAACATTATTAACAACGCCACGTCAAAAAGTTTAATTATACTAGATGAAATAGGGCGTGGAACAAGCACTTTTGACGGACTTAGTATCGCTTGGTCAGTTGTCGAGTACGTAACTAATGTTATTAAAGCAAAGACTATGTTTGCAACCCATTACCACGAATTAACAGAACTAGAAGGTGTTGTTGACGGCGTAAAAAACTATAAAATTACTGTTAAAGAAATGCAAGGTGGAATTGTTTTCTTACGCAAAATAATGCGTGGCGGTGCAAACAGAAGTTTTGGTATTGAAGTTGCTGAACTTGCTGGCGTAAGCAAAAATATCACTGAAAATGCTAAAATCATATTGAAAAAACTTGAAAAATCAAGTTTTAGTAAAAATAAAAATTACAACAAACAAGAAGAGCAAGTTGACTTAAAATCACAGCTTTCAGAAGTTGAAAGAATTATTAGAGATATCGACATAAATAATTTATCACCGATGCAAGCATTTAACGTGCTTACTGATTTACAAGATAAGTTAAAGGATTAATATATGGGTAAAATTAATTTACTTAGTAGTAAAATATTTAATAGAATCGCTGCCGGCGAAGTTGTTGAGCGCCCATTTTCAGTTGTAAAAGAGCTAGTTGAAAACTCTATTGATGCAGGGGCAACTTGCATAGAAATCGCTATTGAAAATGGTGGCATTTCATCAATTACAATTACTGATAATGGTCACGGAATTGAAAAAGACGACTTAAAAAAGGCGTTGCTTCCACACGCAACTAGCAAAATTTCTAAATTAAGTGATTTAGATAATATTTCATCATTAGGCTTTAGGGGCGAGGCTTTAGCATCTATTGCATCAGTATCCAAAATTTCTATAGTATCAAAGCCTAAAAACCAAGAACTTGGCGCTCAAATTTCTGCTGACGGTGGAGAAATTGCTCCTGTTGAAGATTGTGGAGCGTCTGATGGAACTCAAATTTGCGTAAAAAATTTATTTTTCAACACGCCGGTAAGAGAGAAATTTTTGCGTAGTGAACGTTCTGAAGAAAGTGAAATATCGAATACGATAACGAGATTTATTTTAGGAAATCCAAATATTTCTTTTAAATACGTAGCAGATGGAAAAACCATATATCAATCTTATGGTGATGGATTTGAATCAGCAATGGTTAGTATTTACGGTGCACAAATAATAAAAGATTGTTATTACGTTGATACAATTAAAAACGGTATAAAAATAAGTGGTTATTTAGGTAAACAGTATTTTACGAAAGGAAATAGAAGTTACCAAACGGTTTTTATCAACGGTAGATACATTGTAAATCAAACTATTTCATCTGCAATTACAAATGCATATTCGTCTTACATGATGAAAAGGCAATATCCATTCTACGTTCTTTCCGTTGAAATGCCAACGGAAATTGTTGACGTGAACGTTCATCCAAACAAGCTTGACGTTAGATTTATAAATAATCAAATCGTTTATGGCGCACTTTATTCCGTCGTATCTAAAGTGCTAGACGGCTCAAGCGAAGCTCTAAATATTGTTAGCAATAACACAAATAATCAGTTAAATACAATCGATAATCGCAATAATTATGTTAAGCATAATGGCATATTAAACGACGTTTCACAATTCAAAAAAGAAATTTTGGATATTAAACGTGGTGATAAAGTAATTTTTTCAGAAAGAAGAAATAACGTTGATTATGCTTTTGAAGATATTGACGAAAAGAAAGATAAAGCAGTAGATATCTTTGAGGAAAACAAAGCCTTTCTTGAAAGTTTAACAAAAAAGAAAGAGTTGTTAATAGCAAAAACTACTAGAGAATCCGCTTTACAACAAGAAATCAAACTGAGTAGTAATTTAAAATTCGTTGCTCAAGTATTGAACACTTTTTTAATTTTTGAAGACGGAACTGATTTATATTTTGCCGACCAACACGCGGCACACGAAAGGATTTTATTTGATAAACTCAACGATTCGTTAAAAAATAATCAAATTGTAACTCAGCCGTTATTATTGCCTTTTGTTTTAACCGTGAATAATAGCGAATATGATTTTATAATTTCAAAAATTGACGTTTTAAATGCATTAGGTATTGAAATTTGTGACTTTGGTAGAAATTCAATTAAAATTTCTGCTCTTCCATCATTTTTAACTCAAATGAATTTGCAAAAATTCTTTAACGAGATTCTATCTGATTTAGACGGTTTAAAATCTATAACCGTAAATGATATTTTAACTGAAAAATTAGCACAAAAAGCCTGCAAATCTGCTGTAAAAGCAGGTGATAAGCTTAGCGATAGTGAAATAGAGTTTTTAACTAGTAAATTAAAGCAAAATTTAGGGCTAAAATGTCCGCATGGTAGACCTGTGTTGGTAAAAATTAGTCGTATGGAAATAGATAAATGGTTCAAAAGAATAGTTTAAACAATAAAATTTTAATTATTTGTGGCCCTACGGCGTCAGGGAAATCTTCACTCGCAGTTGAATGCGCTAAATTACTTAATACAGAAGTAATTTCCGCCGATTCAATGTACATTTATAAAAATCTTAACGTAGGTACGGCAAAGCCAACTAAACTGGAAATGGATGGGGTAAAACATCATCTTATTGACGTTGTTGAGCCGTTTGAAAATTTTACGGTTAGTGATTATAAAGCTACGGCTGAGCCAATTGTTCAATCTTTATTAGAGAAAGGTAAAATTCCTATTATTTGTGGTGGCACAGGTTTTTATATCAACTCTTTAATATACGACTTATCATACGGAAACGGTAAAGATAATTCTTTTACACGGGAAAAATATAAGCGTATTGCTGAAGAAAATGGTAATCTTGCCGTTTATGAGATTCTAAAAAAGTTAGACCCAGTAACCGCAGAAAAATTACATTTTAATGATATCAAAAGAGTTATTCGTGCTTTAGAAATATATGAAAGTGGTTTTAAGAAATCCGAAATTGTTGACGATTTTACTCCGAAATACGATTATAACGCTTACTCAATAGATTTTCCAAGAGAAGTTTTATATGATAGAATTAACAAACGTGTAGATTTGATGATTGAAAACGGCCTTCTTAAAGAAATTTCTCAATTATTAGCTAGTGGTGTAACTAAAGAAAATCAATGCTTTCAAGCGATTGGTTATAAGGAGATTCTAGATTATTTAACTAATACAATCACTTTAGAACAAGCCATAGATAAAATAAAATTGAACACAAGACATTACGCTAAACGTCAAATTACTTTTTTTAAGCGGTTGCCTAAACTAAAATTACTAAAACCTGCGCCGATTAATGAATTAGCACACGAAATTGTAAAGGATTTACTAAAATGATAGATAATATTTTAATTGAAAAATGCGAACAAAATTTACAAGATAAATTCAAGTATTTTGAAGAAGTTGCTTTATTTAACCAAGAAAAAGTACTTAAAGCATTTCAAAAAAATAAAATTGCTTTACGTCATTTCGTAGGTACTACAGGTTACGGATACGGCGACGAAGGACGCGAGGTATTAAATAACGTCGTTGCTGATATTTTTTGTGCTGAACAAGCAATTTGCTCGCCTAATATTGTTTCTGGGACACACGCATTATCCTTATGCCTTTACGGCGTTTTAAGACCGGGCGATAAAGTTTTATGTGTTTCTGGAACACCTTACGACACCTTAAACGACGTAATTTATGGCGAAGGCAACGGCTCTTTAAAAGATTTTGGCATAGAATTTACTTGTATTGATTTAAAAAATGGGCTTATAAATAAAGACGAGATAAAAAAGTATTTTGATAAAAATGGTCAACCTAAAATGGTCTATATGCAACGTTCACGTGGATACGAATGGAGAAATGCTATGTCTATAGACGAAATTAAAAATGCTGTTAATTTCGTCAAAAGTTTAGACTTTAACGGTTGCATAATGCTCGATAATTGCTATGGAGAATTTATTGAAAAATATGAACCGATAGAAGTTGGAATAAATCTTTTAGCGGGCTCTATGATTAAAAATATTGGCGGGGGCATTGCACCGAGCGGTGGTTACATTGTAGGCGATTCCAAATACGTTGAACTAGTACAAAATCGACTTACTGCGCCTTCTATCGGTGGTGAAGTTGGTTCTTACTCATTTGGATATCAATATTACTATCAAGGCTTATTTTTAGCACCACACACCGTTCTTCAAGCAATGAAAGGCTCTTTATTATTTGGCGCAGTTTTAACTGAATTAGGGTATGAAACTTCTCCCGAAATAAATAGTATCCCTAGGGATATTATAAGAGCTATTAAATTTGGCAACGAAAACGACTTAATTAAATTCATTCAAAACATACAAAAAAATTCGCCCGTAGATGGACACGTTGACGTTTTACCATGGGATATGCCTGGATACGAAAATCAAGTAATAATGGCTGCCGGATGTTTCGTGCAAGGCTCATCCATTGAGTTATCAGCCGATGCGCCAATTAAGCCACCATATATTGCATATATGCAGGGTGGATTAACTTATGAACATTGCAAAATAGCATTAAAAAATTTAAAATTCTAAAAGCACCCAAATTCGAGTGCTTTTTAATAAAAAATTATTAAAATTTTCGCATTAAACCTTTTACAACGCCTAAAATTACGACGTTGTCAAAAATCATGTCACACATTGTGTCGTTTTCAGGATGTAAAACAATTTTGTCGTTTCTAAGATAAAATCGCTTTACAGTTGCACTGTCATCAACTAACGCTACTACAATTTCACCATTGTTTGCGGTATATTGTTTTTTTACAATAATAATGTCATTATTAAATATCCCTGCGTTAATCATACTGTCGCCATAAACTCTTAATGCAAATTCATCACCATCAGTTTTAAAATCGTCGGGGATAGGGATATATCCTTCTAAATTTTCAATCGCAAAAATAGGCGAACCTGCAGCAATTACACCAACTAAAGGTACACTTTTATAACTTTTTTTGTCGTGAGGCACGGTTAATGCGCGTTTTTTTAGCGGAGCTTTTTCGAGTAGACCTTGCCGTTTTAATTTTTCAATATAACTGTAAGCTGTTGCGGTAGATTTAATGCCAAGTTTAGAGCATATTTCACGAACAGACGGGGGAAAACCGTTTTCGTTGATATACTTAACGGTAAAATTATATACTTTTTGAATTTTTTCATCAATATTTCTTTTCATATGTTAAGTATAACAAAAATTAACGCATAAGTCAAACAAATGTTTGTATTTTAAAGAGAGGATTTTATGAATAATAAAAAATGCGAATTATATGAAAGAGAGTGCATAAATTGTGGAGAATGCGATAAGTGCGACCTTGACCCGAACAAAATGTGCGACAGTTGCGGTAAGTGTATAGAACCTGATAAAAATTACAAAATAATTAAAATTACTAAAATAATAGAAAATAACTGAGCTTGCACTCAGTTATCCGATTTAATATTATAATTTTTTGATACTTTTTGTTTTACGTCCTCAGTTATAGCAGCGTAATGTTTTTTGGTTGTATTTACGTCTTTATGTCCTAAACACGCGGCAACAGCGTAAATATCGCCCGTTTGTTTATACAAATTGGTGCCAAAAGTACTGCGCAACTTGTGTGGCGTTATTTTTTTTAGCGGTGAAACAAGTCTTGCATATTTCTTTACTAATTCTTGAACCGTTCTTATGCTTATACGCTTATTTTGTAGAGATAAAAACAACGCTTTTTCGGACTCATCAATTTCTTTATTTTCAATTCTTAAATCAATATAGTCGTGTAGGGCAGAAGCAACTTCATCGTTAAAATATAATACCGCACGATTTCCGCCTTTTCTTGTTACTACAAAGCTGTTTTTATTAAAATCTATATCTTCAACATTTAATCCAACAAGCTCGCTAATACGTATACCAGAGCCTAAAAATAAAGTTATAATTGCCGCATCTCTAAACTTTGTTGCATTATGAAAATAGCGCTGTTTTTTAGTTAACCCGTCACCGGTTTCGACAGTATAAAGCATATCTCCAATTTCATCAACTTTGTCATTAGAATCTAGCCTAATAATTTCTTTTTCGTGAATTTTGGGCATTTCAACTTTAGATGGGGTATTAGCGGGAAGCGCGTTTCTATTGAAAAAATATTTATAAAACGCACGTAAAGTTGACAATTTTCTTGCTTTTCCAGTTTCGGTACATCGCTCATTTTTACCATTGATTGTATAATGGCTTAAATAACTTAGAAAATATTCAAAGTCAAACGCTTCAAGTTGGGCTAAATCTTTTAATGAAATATCAATAACGGCTTTATTTTTAAACACTTTTTTAGATAAAAAATCATAAAAAACCCTCAAATCATATCCATAATTAAGACGAGTAAGGGCAGAAGTTTTTAATTCAATTCCAACGAAAAAATCTCTAACATAATAAGGTAGAGAATCAATAATAACTTCAAGTCGTTTAATGCAAGCTATTTCACGTTGTTCATAAAAAGTGTTCTTAACCATATTTTTATTATACTATTTAACAAAAGAAAAGTAAAGAGTTTGTTTAAATTTAACGATTATGTTAAATAGAGTAGAGCATTTTTGATAAAATCAACGTAAATTTATAAACTAGGGGATAAATAGAGAAACACACCTAACTATGCGCAAAACACAACTTTTACGCATAGTTAAATAAGAAAATTTCTAAAAAACAAATCAATTAAATAATTAGTGTTTTACTTATGATTTTCGTTATGATTATATCAGCAACAAAATTGTTGGTTAAAATTTTAATATTTTGTTGACTTGTAGTTTATTTTATAATATACTTATATTAAATAAAAATTTTTTTGGAGTTATAATGGAACCACAAGCAATTAGTAGTGATTTAATTCGCGGTCATATTGATACGATAATTTTACACACTTTGCTTGATAGCGATAAGTTCGCTCAGCAAATTAGTGATGCCGTTGAAGTAAAAAGTCAAAGCGAATATAAATTAAATCAAGCGACGCTTTACAGTTCGCTTAAACGTTTAGAAAATTTAAAACACGTTGTCTCTTATTGGAACGATTGCGAAGGCGGTCGTAGAAAATTTTTCAAGCTTACCGAAAGTGGCAGAAACACCGTTGAAGCCAATTTAAATAATTGGTCTTATTCTCGCGCCATTATTGATAAATTAATGGATTGTTCCCCTGCACCTGTTTGCGAACCACAAATTATTGAAAAAATCGTCGAAGTTGAAAAAATTGTAGAAGTCGAGAAAATCGTTGAAATAGAAAAAAACAATCTTGATACCACACCAAATAATTCTTCTGACATTTTGTCTCAAAGCGTTACAACGACTGAGACAGAATCAACAACCACGATTAACGACAATGCGCAAGATATTAATTTTAGAAGCATTTTGGGAAAAATGGTTCAGCCCACGACAGCACGTAGACAAGTTGAGGAACTAGAAACCTTATCTCAAATTGAAAGCTCTAACGAAAAATCAGAAGTTCAAAAATTTAACGAAACGTTAGATACGACCGACTATAATGCGCAACGTAATAATAATGGAAAAATTGATTTTGGTGATTTAACTTTAAAAGCGGCTAAAGAAGGCTATAAACTTAAAATTTCATCAAAAGATTCTTTTATTGGTAGTAAAACTCTTTTAATTAATAAATTAAATTTAATCACCTCTACCATTATGTTTTTAATTTCAACCATTTTATTTTTTGCATTTAAAATGATTTTTGCTAGCTATTTAAACATCGGAACAACGGCAACTTTAATTACTTTATTGTGTTTAATTATGCCAGCGTTTATTAACGCAATTATCTATGCAAGCAAACCAAATAAATCGACTAATAAACAGCCTTCAGCGGATGCAGTTTTCATCTCACTTATAGTTGTATTTAATTTAGTTTTAATCACTTTTGCTGCAAATCTTCTTCTAGGAGTAGAATTTTCGGATATTAAAACTATTTTAGTTAGTCTTATATCCCCATCCATAATTTTCTTACTAATAGTAGTACATTTCGTTGCAAAACTATTAGTTTCTAAAAATAAAACGTGTAAAATTAGTAAAAAATTGATTAATCAACATTAAAATTTTTCAAACAGTCTAAATCCAAATTTAATAAATATATTTTCAGCATATTAGTAATATTTTGTTGACTTTATTATAGTTTTTTTATATAATAAGACTGTTCTTTTTAGGGGAGTGGCTCAATTGGTAGAGCAGCGGTCTCCAAAACCGCCGGTTGCGTGTTCGAGTCGCGTCTCCCCTGCCAAAAATAGTATCAAGTTTACTCTTGATACTATTTTTTTATTTTACTAAACAATTATAATAACCATACATAACAAGATTTTGCTATACAAAAAGAACGTGTGTTAATTCAATAATTACACACGTTCTTTATCGAAATGTAAAAATATAAAATTTATATTAGCAAACTATTTCTATGTTGTTACATTTAATCAACAACGAAATAACAAGTATTATAAAAATAGCCGTCCGAATTATTCGAACGGCTTAGTTTTATAAATTCAATAAATAATCAATTTCTCTAGCTGACAATTGTCTTACTTCACCACGATTTAACCCCATTAATGTTAAATCACCTATTTTAATACGTTTTAAGAAATCAACGTTGTTACCGATAACTTCAAACATTTTTCTAACTTGTCTATTTCTTCCTTCTGTTATCGTTACGTGCAATTTTGAACTGGTTTTAGTGTTTTCAATTAGTCTAATATTACATTTTTTTGTTTTTACGCCATCAATAACTACACCTGAACGTAATTTATTTAAATCTTCATCACTTACAAGTTTTTCTGTTTTAACTAAATACGTTTTTGGAACTTCATTTTTAGGATGCGTTAACTTAAAAGTTAGGTCTCCGTCGTTTGTTAATATTAGCAGTCCTTCACTATCATAGTCCAATCTACCAACCGGGAAAAGACGTTTAGAGCCTTTGGGCAGTAAATCCATAACAGTCTTTCTACCCTTATCATCTTTTACTGTACAAACGTAACCCTTAGGCTTATTCATAATATAATAATCGTATTTTTTTACAACGTTAACTAATTTGCCGTTTACGGTAACGCTATCTTCTCCCACGTCAACGTCGTCACCAGGCGAACATATTCTTCCATTAATTTTTACGTGTCCGTCGTTAATTAGTTGGTCCGCACCGCGTCTTGAGGCTACTCCACTATATGCTAAATATTTATTTATTCTCATTTGTTACCTACTATGTTTATTCTTCTATACTATAGTATAGATTTTTTCTTCAAAAATCAAGTTATTTTCACAATAAATTTTAACTTTACCTATTTCCGTATCTTTTTCAATATTACTAGAAACGATTTTGGGATAATCATAAACGACTTTAAGTTGACTTAATTCGTTTTTTCTTAATGGCAATATAATATCGGATTTAATACATAATGGAATTTTCTCGCTGGTGTTCTCAATTTTACAAAAACCAATAATATTATCACTTTCGATAAGTTTATATTGTTTATAATCAGAAAAAGCGTTAGTAAGAAGCAATTTAGAACGTTCAAACATTGGTGGGCAATTTAATACAACGCAAATTAGTTCCATACCGTTCCGCAAACAACTGCTAACTAAACATCTCCCTGCACGTTTAGTGTATCCCGTTTTAATACCTGTTGAACCGTCAAACTCTTTTAGCATTTTATTTTTATTTAATAAATGTCTATCATAATTTCTTGTAGTAAATGGAATTTTAATGCTTTTTGTAGATACGATTTTTCTAAAATTATCGTTTTTCATCGCATAACAGGAAATCAATGCTAAATCGTATGCGGTTGTATAATGATTGTCGTCGTGTAGTCCGTGTGGATTCACAAAATTACTATTAAAAGCACCTATTTTTCTTGCTGTTTCATTCATTAAATCAGCAAATTTCTCAACACTTCCACAACAATGTAGCGCAAGCGTTTGTGCACAATCATTTCCAGAGCGTAACATTAACCCATACAGCAAATGCTCTACACTTAACTTTTCGCCAACTTCTAAATATATACTCGAACCTTCTATGCCCACACAATTATTCGTAATTGTAACTATATCTTGTAAATTACAATTTTCAATGATTGTTATAGCCGTTAAAATTTTTGTCGTGCTAGCCATATATTTTTTTTCATTTTCATTGTTTGCATATAATATTCTGTGAGAATTTAGTTCCATAACTATTTCACTAGAATTGTTTTCAGCTTTAACAATATCAGTTGTCTTATACGAGCAAAAAAATATAGCAACAACTAAAAGAAAACAAATAAAAAATTTATTAGTTAATTTCTTCATTATTAGGCACCTTTTTTAGTTCTGAAATAAAGTCTGATGCTTTTTCAATTAATTTTTCATAAGGATTTTCCGCAATTGAAAGCAATTTATAATTTTGCCCTTCTTTTAATAAAAAACCACAAGGTTTTACGGAAACTATTGCACCATTACCTGCCGAATATGGTAAATCACTTCCCTTTTTAAAAATGTTGACTTTGCCATATTCACCGCCACCCGCCAACACACCAATCGTAACTTTAGATATTGGAACGACGTAGTCGCCGTTTTCTGTTTTTATAGGTTTACCTACCACAGTATTAACGTCAATTATCGTACCTAAACTTTTAATAGCCGTTTCTATCGCTTTATTAATTTTGTTGTTTTCTATTCCTGTTTGCATAAATTATTTTCTCCGTTAAAATTTTTATTAAGCTAATTATCATCATAAGCAAGTTTAACACAACGACAACTTTACAAAAAATCTCTAATCTATTTTCGCCTTCAATTAAAAAAACGTTTGTTTCAGTTTTTAATTGTGGTTTTTTGTGATAAAAAAACCAACTGAAAAAATTTTGAATCATTTGAACTAGAAACGATACCGTAAAAGGAAAAACCGCACTATCATTAGTGCCTATTTGAATATCAGTATAGAATTTAACGAAATGATAATCTTTTAACGGCTTAACTTTTTTCCTAAAAGTTAAAAGACTTGAGTATTCTATAATAATTGCTTTATTTTTTGTAACATGCACAGCAAAGCCTTCTTCAATACGCTCTACGTATCCACTCAATAAATTTATAAAACTAAATAAATTTATATAATAAAACATCTTTTTTTCTTGTAGAGAATAGTGAAATTTCACGTTTATAAATATAGGGAAAATTAATACTATAAAAATTATCAAAATTGCATTAAACACTACTTTTAATATTTGCAAATGCCTGTCTTTTATACAAAAAAGCCTTGCTATTAGCAAGGCTTAATGTAACTAAATTAAAATTTTAGAATTTTTCCACTTCTTCACCGATTAAAAAGTCTGGAATTTCTTCATCATCAATATCCGGCAAATCAAAATCTTCAGTTTGGACTTTTGTAGGAGCAACTTCTTTCGAAGAACCACTTTCTGTACTAACGCTTTCTTCGACGTAAACGTCTTTACTGTAAAGATAATCGTCGTCTTTTTGTACGCCCCGAATAAGTTGAATTTTATTAATCAATTCTTCGTAATCAGGCAACTCGTCTAATGAAGAAATTTGAAAACGCTTTAAGAATTTATCCGTAGTTCCAAAAAGCACGGGTTTACCAACAGCATCCTTTCTTCCCACGGGCTCAATTACGCCAAGCTCTAAAAGTTTTTGAACTGCGTACTCGCTGTTACCACGAATTTCTTCAAGATCTATTCTAGTTACCGGTTGTTTATATGCAATTATTGCAGCAACTTCCAACATGCTTTTTGAAAGTTCACGCTCTTTTATTGGGTTTAACACAGACGAAACTTCATCAGCATTAACGGGATTTGAGCAAAATTGCAATTTTTTATTGAATTGCAACAATTGGATACCACTATCATTAGAATATTTTTCTTGTAATAATTTAACGGCGGATAAAATTTCTTTGTCGGAAACTTCAAGTTTTTCAGCAATATCGCTAATTGCAACTTGCGTGCCGGAAACAAACAAAATTGATTCAATTATACTCGTCAATTTCTCCAAGTTCTTCATTTCTATCGTCCCTCAAGGTTATAGTTATGTCGTCAAAAATTCCATTTTGAACGACTGTGATATATTGGTGTTTTAACAGTTCTAGCATTGCTTGAAAAGTTGTAATAAGCTCGTTTTTTGTGTAATAGCTTGAAAACATTTCAAAAAAACTCGCTTCTTTTCTATCCAGTAAAACAGTTCTTATATGATCGATTTTATCTCTTACTGTAAAAATTTCTTTGGGAATCTCTTTGAGTGTGTTCTCTTGCCTTTTTTTATCGTCAACGCGCATTAACAATTTAGAAAATGCAGCGATTAACCCATCCAAGTTAAAATCACTATATACTATTTTAACGTCGCCCACAGATTTATCAGGTTCTTTATAAAATCTATCTACGTTCTCTTGCCCTTTTAATTTTTCACTTGCTTCCTTAAATAATTTATATTCTTCAAGTTGACGGATAAGCGCGGTTTCCGGGTCTTCGATATCGTCAAGATATTCTTCAATTTTAGGAAGAATTGATTTTGACTTGATTTCAAGCAAGGTTGCAGCCATATTTAAATATTCACTTGCTTTGTCAACATCAAGATTATCTACACCCTCAATATACTGTAAAAACTGCTCTGTAACTTGTGAAACGAAAACGTCTTTAATTTCTATTTTAGCTTCTTTAATAAGATGTAAAAGCAAGTCTAAAGGGCCTTCAAAATTATCAAGTTTTGTGGAATAGTCTACAACCGACTCAAATTCAGCCATTAAAAGATTAACCCCCAAAATAACTCAATAGGTATACTAATATATCCTACGACAATACTTAAAAAATTACCTAATATATCAAGATAAGCAAGTTCTAAAATATCTGAAATTATGCTTAAAGCAAAAAAACCGTATAAAACGTAAATTCCACGATATCGTAAAAAATTATATATACGACTGCGCCTTTTAGAAAAAACGTCTATTAATCTAAAGCCGTCAAGCGGATATACCGGTATAAGATTAAATACGGCAAAAGATAAACACATTGAAAACGTAAAATATAAAGTCAACTGTAAAACCGTTGTAAAGTAGCCAAACTGTGGAACGTATAACGACAAGAAAAACAACGGATACGCAACAAATGCTAATAAATAATTAGCTAAAACGCCTGCAATTGAAACCCAAAAACAACCCCATTTATAATTTTTAAAATTATTAGGATTAACAGGCATCGGCTTTGCCCAACCAAAACGCGCAATAACGAAGCAAAGTAGTCCGTATATATCAAAATGCGCAAATGGATTAAGCGTGTATCTTTTATAAATTTTAGGCGTAATGTCCCCACATTTTACCGCAGCAAAACCGTGCGCAAATTCATGAATCGGCAATACCAACATTAACGCTAAAAATATGGAAATATACTCAATTGCTTTATCAATCATATTTTTTACCCTATAATACTTATACATTATATATCATATTTTATAAAAATGCAAGAAAAAAACGCTTAACAAACGTAAGCGTTTTTTATCTATATATCATTTCTTATTAAATCTTCATAACTTTGCGGTTTAACAGCGTAATTTGCTTGTCCATTTTTAACCATTATAACTGGCGGAATTAAATTACGGTTGTAATTACTAGCCATCGAATAATTATATGCACCTGTCGAAAGAACGGCTATCAAATCACCTTCGTTAATCTCTGGTAAATTACAATTTTCCGCAATAATGTCGCCACTTTCACAACATTTGCCTGCAATAGAATAAATTTTATCGTTAGGTAAGTTCATTTTATTAGGCGCTACAACGGTATATTTTGCTTGATAAAGAGCAAAACGTGGATTTTCAAACATACCCCCGTCAATCGCAATATAGTCTTTAACGCCGTCGATACGTTTAATACGCCCAGCAGTATAAAGCGTTATACCAGCCTCCCCAACAATTGAACGCCCTGGCTCTAAAATCAAAAATGGTTTTTTCAATCCCTTTTTTTGTATGCAATCATTTAGTGATTTTGTAATGATTTTAATATACGAGGCGTATTCATCACAAGTTTTCGCCTTATCGCCGTCCGAATACCAAATACCAAATCCACCACCCAAATTTAACACGTTGAATTCAATATTAAAATGTTCTTTTAATTTTTGGTAAAAATCCGTCATTTTTTCTACCGCAAGAGAAAAAGACTTTTCTTCAAAAATTTGTGAACCTATATGACAATGTAGTCCTTCTAAAGATAAATTTGGTTTATTTTTAACGTAATTTACTATGCTTTCGGCTTCACCACTAATGATGGAAAAACCAAATTTTGAATCAATTTTTGCTGTTTGTATAAAATGGTGAGTATGAGCTTCAACTCCAGGATTTACTCTAATTAAAACCTTTTGTTTTTTGCCAAATTTACTGCACAACTCATCTAGTTGGTCAGCTTCACTATAAGCATCTATTACAATATATCCAACGTCTAATTCAAGTGCTAGTTTTAATTCGGAATAGGTTTTATTATTACCGTGAAAAATGATTTTACTCATAGGAAAACCAGCTTTGTAAACGGTATAAAGCTCTCCGCCAGATACAGCGTCGGCACCTATATTCATTTTATTAATAATTTTGTAAATAGATTTGCAACAAAAAGCTTTTGATGCATAAGCAATAATGCCGTCTCCATACTCTTGCTTTAGCGTGTCTCTAAATATTGAACACATATCTTCAATATAAGCTTGGTCCATAACGTATAAAGGCGTACCATAATCGTGAGCTAATTTTTCGCAAGTTATACCGCCGATTTCTAATTGTCCATTATCGTTTATTTTTAGCGTTGTTCTTTGGTTCATAATTCACCATTAATCATTTTTTATTATTTTAAGCAAAAAACTCAAAAATGTCAACTCTAATGATTTAATAAATAATTATTGAAACGATAATACAATCTTATAATACAATTAAGTTAACTTAAATAAAAGACCATTCATTACCTATACCTTGAATTATTTCAAAATACGTTTTCTGTAATATACTTTCATTTGCCAAAACGTTAATACAAGCGATTTCAACAGAATTTTCATAAACTCTAAGAACTCCGACAACATCCCCTTTATTTATAGGCGCTTTAACTTTTGTTATCGGTTCAAAGTCGATATCAACTGCACGCTTATCGTTCTTTTTAGAAAACAAATACAAAGAATTTTCAGGTATTACTTCTAAAACGTCTTTTTTGCCACCTAAAACGTTAACTTCTATTTCTAAAGGTTTTTTAGCATCTACAATTATCTTATTAACGTAATTTGCAAAACCATAGTTAAACATTGACGAAACTTCGCTAAATCTGGTTTTACTTTCAGGCGCGCTAATAACTACGGATATTAAGCGCATACCGTTTCTAACTGCCGATGCAACAAGACAATGTCCTGCTTCACTCGTATAACCCGTTTTACCACTATCACAGCCGTTATAAAATTTAATCAATTTGTTAGTGTTTGAAATTTGAGTAATTCTATCTTTAGGATGCTTTATTTCATCCATCCAAATTCTAGAATATTTGAAATATTCTTGGTGTTTAATAAGTTCGTTAAACATTATCGCAACGTCTTTTGCAGAAGAATACTGTCCTTGTTTTGGTAGCCCCGTGCAGTTTGAAAAACAAGTGTTATTCATTTGTAGTTCATTCGCACGTTCGTTCATTTTAACAACAAATTCTTCCTCAGAGCCACACAATCTTTCTGCCATTGCAACACAAGCGTCATTAGCAGATGCAATAGTGATACCTTTTAGAAGTTCTTCTACTTGATATTGCCCGTTAGCTTCTAAAAATATTTGTGAACCGCCCATACCTGCAGCCCTTTCGCTAACAGTTATTAATTCATTTTCACAAATTTCACCACGTTCCTTTGCTTCAAAACACAATAAAAGAGTCATAATTTTAGTCATACTTGCAATAGGCATTCTCGCATCACTGTTCTTTTGTATAATTTCAGTTTGCGTTGATGCATCCATTAAGTAAACTGATTTACTCTTAAATCCATTATTATCAAATTCACTAGTCAATGCAAAAACAGTACCTTTTACTGAAAATCCGAACAAGCTAGTTATGGTCAATAAAAAAGCAAGCAAAATAAAAAATGCAGAAAATATTTTTTTCATAAACATATACCTCCGTATCTAAAAATATTCTCTGCAATATTATATTTTTAATTCATTATGTCACACATAATTTAATGCGTTTTGCATTTATTTTACTAATTATTTAACATGTTATATATACTTATACCAAATCCACGTGTTGGGTCGTTTAAGAAAACGTGTGTAACAGCCCCGACTAGTTTTCCATTTTGAATTATTGGACTTCCACTCATCCCTTGCACTATTCCACCCGTACTATCTAAAAGTTTTTTATCAGTAATTTTAATTACGAAATTTTTATATTCGCATAAATTATCAACTTTAACTATTGATATGCAATATTCTATAGGTTTATTGCCTTCAATGGTTGTATAAATTTTTGCATCACCAGGTTTAGCAGTGTCAACTTCTACCTTTTTTAGTTCTTTAACGTTATAATTATCATTTAGCTTGCCGTATACACCAGATATAAGATTTTTATCAATTGTAGCGACCGAATTTGTTTTTAAGAAAACACCCCTAAGTTCACCAGCTTTACCTCTTTCTCCTTTTACGTAACCAGTAACGTTACAATCAAACACACCGCCCTCGTTAATTTCTAAAATTTCCCCTGTATCGCCTATTACAGGATGCCCCAAAGACGCTATTCTTCCATTTTGAATAAACGTTACAGTTCCTATACCGCAGACGTCATTGCGAACAAATAAACCTAATTTAAAATTGCCGGTAACGTCTTTAGCAGTTTTAACTGTTTTGATTATTATATCTTTTGCTCGTTTTAATTGTAAACAAATTTCGTTTTTGTTAGTAATATTTTTTTCAATATCACAAGCATCATTTATAGCGTTGCCATCTATATTAAATATAACGTCACCAACTCTAATATCAGCAGTTTTTGAAGGAGATTCAATTCCGTGGCTAGTAACGACGTCGCACAATCCAGCAACGTACGCGCCATTTGTAGAGAGAGAAAAACCGGCAGGAAATCCACCAAGATATATATCATTTTGATTTGCATAAACCTTATTTGTAAAGGATAAAGATAAAACGAACGTTAAAGATAATATAAAGCACAATATCTTAAATTTTTTCTTCATATAACACCTACCCTTTTAGAATAGGCAACTAAGTTTTTTTTATACAAAAAATCCGAAACAAAATTGTCTCGGATTATAAATTATTTTTAAATTTTTCAGCTTGTTCAATTAATTCTTTAGCATTAATTTTAGCAGCGTCGCTTGAGGCGTTTCCGCCAGTTAGTCTTATTATCTCGTTTATCTTTTGCTGATTATCTAATTTATTTACGTACGTTAAAGTTTTTTCGCCATCATCACGTTTTTCAATTAATAAATTATTATCTGCCATAGAAGATATTTGAGGCAAATGCGTAATCGCTATAATTTGAACGTCTTTAGCTATTCTAGCAAACTTTTCAGCAACAACTTTAGCAACTACACCACTAATACCTGCATCAATTTCATCAAAAATAAAAGTTGAAACATCACTATATTTAGCTGTTTGTGCTTTAACAGCTAACATAAAGCGGCTCATTTCGCCACCACTAATTACCGCCGACAAGGGTTTTAACGGCTCGCCTAAATTTGCAGAAAAATTGAATTCAATTTCGTCCATACCATTCGCACTATTGAATTTGCAATCTTCTATAGAGGGAAAACCATTGAACGTTACTGCGAAACTCGCCTTTTTCATGCCTAATTCTGAAAGCTCGTTTAAAATATTTATTGAAAAGTCTCGTGCGGATTTGCGCCTTAATTCACTTAAAACATTATATTGATTATACAATTTCTTTTCGCAAGATTCTTTTTGTTTTAAGAGATTTTCTGCAATAAAATTGAAGTTTTCTAACTTATCTTTTTCTTCTTTAGCTTTATTTAAAAATGCAAAAATATCTTCAATATCGTTTCCGTATTTTTTCTTTAATAATTTTATTTGGTCAAGCCTATTCTCAATTTCGTCTAAATTATATTCAGGATATTCAAACGAATCTAAAAGCGAGGCAGTTATTTCTGATGAATCGTCAATTTCTGAATAAATAGACGATAGTTTGTCATATAAGTTAGAATATTCAACGCTCAAATCACTGATTGAAGAAATGCTACGAATAGCGTTACTTAAAATATCTACGACCCCACCTTCATCATCAATTGCGCATTTAACGGTTTTTAAAGCGTAAATAATTTTTTCTTGATTGTTAAGTTGGTTTCTAATTTCTAACAGTTGCTCTTCTTCGCCACTTTTTAAATCTGCATTTTCAATTTCGTTAATTTGATAATCAAGAATATCTAGTCTAGTCAGCCTTGCACTATCATCACCGCCAAGCTCTTCAAGTTCTGTTTTAATTTTTTTATATTGAGAATATTCGTTTAACAACTCTGCCTTAACGACGTTAATTTCTTCCCCACAGATTTTATCTAAAAGTTTCAGTTGATTAGATGATTTTAACAAATAAAAATGTTCGCTTTGTCCGTGTACGTCAACTAAATTTACCGTAATACGTTTAAGCATAGACGCAGTAACAGTCTCACCATTAACTTTTATTGTACTTTTACCGTCAACACTAAATTTACGTAAAATTATTAGCGTATCATCATATTCAAGTTCTAAGTCATCAAAAACTGTTTTAAGAATTGTATTATCAGAAACGTTAAATTCAGCGCGAACCAAACACTCGTTTGCACCATTTCTAATTAAGGATTTATCCGCTTTTGCACCAAGCACAAAATTGAGCGATTCAATAATTACGGATTTACCCGCACCAGTTTCGCCCGAAAGAACGTTAAGCCCTTTAATAAAATTTATTTCGGCGCTGTCGATTAGCGCTACGTTTTTTATAATGAGCTTTTCTAACATTTAAAGCGTCCTTAATTTTTTAATTATAATTTCTGCATCAGAATTAGTTTTTGCAATTACTAAAAGCGTGTCGTCCCCAGCAACAGTGCCTAAAACTTGCGGAAATTTCATTTCATCAAAAGCCATGCCGGCTGAACTTGCGTTTCCAGAAAGTGTTTTTATTACTATGAGATTATTTGCACAAGCAATAGATGTAGTAACGTGTTTAAACAAATCCACTATCTTGGGTGATAAAATTATATTAGTATCAACTGTTTTATACTTGAATTTTTTATTGACACCATCAACTTTTATAAGATTTAATTCGTTAATATCACGTGAAACGGTTGCTTGAGAAACGTTAAATCCTAATTCGTTTAATTTCTCAGTTAATTCCTCTTGAGTGTCAATTTCAAATTCATTTATTAAGTTATTGATAGCTAATAATCTTTCTTTTTTACTCATAATCGCTCAAAATTATTTATTTTCTTTTAATTTTTCGGTTAATCTATTGAAAAAATTAAAATCTTTTTTTCTTAAAAATATTGTTTTATTTTCTGATTTTTGCATTTTTATCACGTCGCCCTTTTTAACTTCAGCAATAAATCTTCCGTCAACGAACAAACCGCAATGTGCTTTACCCATAATTTCAAAGGTGCAAACTGAATCAGCAGAACACACGATTGGTCTTTTATTTAATGCGTGGGCGGCAATGGGAGTAACCGCAAAAGCATCAACGTTTGGAGCAATAATTGGACCACCCGCTGATAAAGAATATGCCGTTGAACCTGTAGCAGTACAAATTACAGCACCATCGCCTTTAATTTTTTCAGTAGTTGCCCCGTCAATATCTACTAAAATATCCGCCGTCATACACCCAACTTCTTTTTGATATATTCTTTGAATATAAGAATCATTAAGTGAACGACAAACGATATCACCAATAGTTACTTTTAACGTAATTCTTTCATCGCGCTTAAGTTCCCCGTTAACTAAAAGACGAACCGATTCTTCAACTTCACCTAATTCAAATTCAGACAAGAATCCAAGTTTACCCATATTTATTCCAACGATAGGAATAGCGTTTTTATTTGCAAATTCGGTAAGCCATAAAATAGTTCCGTCTCCACCAATAGTAAACACGGCGTCAGCATAACCATCACCAAGCAAGTCATCATCTGAAAGTATTTCGAATTCGACGTTATACTGCCCTAACACTTGTAAAAGTTTATTAAGGCATATACCGCCAGCATCTTTTTCTTTGTTGTCGTAAACGTAAACCTTCATAAAGCCCCCTGTGCTTAAATTAAAAAACAATTTGGTTTTTCATAAGTTTTTTCGCGCCGTTTTTTTCAAACATCATTAAAAATTCAACGTTTTTACCCTCAACTATAGGCGCTATAGTAAATTTTTGTGGAACAAGACCAAATTGTAATGCGTAATCATATACTTCGTTACACACGTTTAGCTGAATCTTTTCATCTTTGATAATGCCGTTCTTAAATTTCTTTTTTTCGCCGTTTTCAAATTGCGGTTTAATTAAAATGATAAGTTTTGCATTATTTGATAGCAAATTTGAAAAGGTTTCAAGAACACACGTTACCGATATAAAGCTTAAATCGGCAACAATTAAATCCAACTTTTCATTAAAGTCGTTAGAAGATAGTTCTCTAGCATTTTTAATAATAGAAACAACTCTATTATCGTTTTGTAATTTATCGTGCAAAAGTTGGTCGTTTAAGTCAACAGCGTATACTTTTTTCGCTCCGTTTATCAATAAACAATCGGTAAATCCCCCCGTGCTCGCACCAATATCCGCAACTATTAAATCTTTTGGGCTAAAATTAAAATCCACTAACGCTTTTTGCAGCTTAAACCCGCCAATAGAAACAAAACTATTTTCACAAATACGCTCGACCTTATAATTAACAAATTCGTTTATTTGAAAAGAAACCTTACTTATGCATTTACCATTAATAAAAATTTCTCCACGCTCAATTGATTGTTTTGCTTTTGTGCGCGTTTCAAAAATGCCTTTTTCAGTTAAATATTGGTCTAATCTCATTTCTTTCTTTTGTAAATTTTATCGGCGAACTCTAGTAAAAATTCACTATTAGGAACACTCTGTAAAGCATTTTTACATTTTTGATAATGTAAATTTGCTTTTTCCTTTGCTCCAGTTAGTCCAAACACCTTAACAGAAGTCAACTTATTAGATTCAGCATCTTTATTAGGTGTTTTTCCTATTTCTTCAAGCGAACCTTCAACGTCAATGATATCATCGGTAATTTGGAATAATATTCCTAAATTGTAACCAAACTCATATAATTCTTTATAATATTTACCATCTTTTAATATTGATGGAATAATTAGCGGAGCAATAATAAGTTTGGCCGTTTTATTTTCAAAAATTTTATACAACAAATCTTTGTCCGCATTTGCACCTTCACTTTCAAGGTCCAAAACTTGGCCAGCAATCATACCGCAATAACCTGCACACTCAGATAAAAACCTTAAAGCTTTTACGTCATTAGCGTTAAAATTTGGTTTATTTAAACACAATTCAAATGCAAAATTTAATAATGCATCACCGGCAAGCACACCGTTCGCTTCCCCAAACTTTTTATGCGTTGATAACTTTCCACGGCGATAATCGTCATTATCCATACAAGGCAAATCGTCGTGAACCAAAGAATAAGAGTGTATACACTCAATAGCGACTGAAAATTCTTTAATTTCATCAAAATTTAATCCAACCAATTTTGCAGATGCCAAAGATAAAACTGGTCTAATTCTTTTCCCGCCATCAACAACTGCGTAAGTCATTGCATTTTTAATAGTTTCGGGCGCGGTTTTTGATAATGAATTAAAAACGATGGAGAGATTATTCTCAAATATTTTTAAATATTCGTTGTACGTTTGATTATAGTTACTTAACATTTCTAACAGCACAAAGATAAGTATTTTCTAAAAGCATTGCAATCGTCATAGGTCCAACGCCACCTGGCACCGGCGTAATGTATGAGGCAATTTCTTTAACGTTTTCATAATCAACGTCACCAACTAGCCCATTTTCAGTTCTATTAATTCCAACGTCAATTACAGTCGCACCATCTTTAACCATATCTCTGGTTACGAATTTGGGGCGACCTATAGCAGCAACTAAAATATCCGCATTTTTGCAAACTTCTTTTAAGTTTTTAGTCTTACTGTGACATATAGTAACCGTACAATTTTCTTTAAGCAAAAGCATTGCCATTGGTTTACCAACGATATTACTACGGCCAATGACTACAGCATTTTTACCAGACATTTCAATATTTTCGCTTTGTAGCATTTTTAACACCCCAAACGGCGTGCAAGCTACCGTACAAGGCTGACCAAGCATTAAATTCCCAACGTTTTCGGCTAAAAAACCATCCACGTCTTTATTTGCTGGAATAAGATTTAAAATTTTATTTTCATCAAGATGCTTTGGTAATGGAAGTTGAACTAAAATCCCGTCAACCGACTTGTCTTCGGCGAGTTGTTTTACGGTATCACTTACCTGTTCTTCAGTTGCATTTTCAGGCAAATAAAAAGAAAGCGATTTCATACCAACATATTCTGTAGCTTTAATTTTATTTTTAACGTAAACTTGTGATGCGGGGTTTTCGCCAACCAAAATTACAGCCAAAGTTATATCTCTGCCGAATTCTCGTTTAAAATTAGCAACTTTTTCCTTTAATTCATCCTTAACTTTTTGTGCCAACATTTTACCATCAATGATATTAGCCATATTAAATCTCCTTAGAATAAGCCGCTAAAATTCCGTTTACAAAATCAGTGCTGTTTTCAGTTGAATATTTTGCTACCAAATTAACTGCTTCATTAATTACTACCGCAACGGGAGTTTGCTTGAAATTATCAAGTTCAGCCATACCGATTAAAATTGCACATTTATCTGCATTATATAAACGATTGATTTTATACCCTATTGCAAGATTTTCAATCTTTTCTAAATAATTTTGTATATTGTTTTGTACACAGTTTAATAGTTCGTTTGCGAACTGCTGACTACTGTCGGATAAATCTTTGCATAAAACAGTAAAAAGCCCTTCATCACTCGGATTGAAGAGCTGGGAAAATAACAACTTAAACACTGCCTCTCTAGCTAAACTTCTCATTAGTTACCTTCTTATTTATCTTCTATATCTTGTATTTTTTCTTCTGTAACTGCAATATTTTGTTTAATTGCATCTTCAACTGTAGCATCTTTTACATAAACGTTAACGTTCTTCACACGATATTTAGCTTTAGCTTTTTTAGTTTTTTCTTTGCAACCTTTATTTTTCTTGCATATTTCGTTAGAAGATTTATCGTTATCAAAAAATACACCTTTAATGCTTACGTTTACGCTAGCAATATGATATTCAGTCATAGCTTCAACGTTATGACGAACTGATTCTTGTATTCTAAAAGCTAATTCCGAAATGCTTTGACTAAAATGGACCTTAACCATTACGTCCACATGAACGCCATCACTTGCTTTTGAGCATTTAACGGCAGGGCTATGCATTTTATTTCTAATATCGCCTGCATAAAGTTGCACGAACGGAATTTCTTTTACAGCAAGCAAAACTATTCCATCTATAATATTATCACTATAAACTAGTTTACCTTCGTTAGTGTTTATCGGTAATTTTTTAAAACGAGCCATAAATATCCCCTGATAAATAAATTCTTTTATTTATTGTATCATAAAATATTTATTTTGCATAGTGTTTTTTAAGAAATAGGTATAATTTTTACGTTTTCAGGCGAAGAATTAGTCTCTTCGGCAACTATAGAGTAAATTAATATAGCGTCATCGGTTGTTAGTTCTGTAGATTTTGCTATAACGTTAACGTTTTCAGACTCTAAACCGATTACTACTACGGCATCTTCAAAGCCATAAGCTTTAATTAAACTTTCTAGTAAAAGTTCTTTTTCTGTAATATCAGTAAGTTTAATCTTCATATTTAGCGCATCAGAATACTCTGCACTTCCTTTTTCAGAACAAGCAATAATTGAATCAAGTTGCAATAATTCTTCATTTCTAGTATTTAATCGCTCACTCCTATACTGCGAAAAATAATTCGCCGAACTCACAATTGCGCTTTCTTGTCCGTCCACAATGCTCGTAGTCATAATAAAATTGAACACGGCGGTAACGGCAAGTAAAGCAATCATACACGATAAAACAACAATTTTTCTCTTTTTTGACATAATTTTTCTCCTTATTTCATTGTTAATATTTCAATTTGATTTAGATTTATATTAAGTAGCGATGTGGTTGCCTGTTGAATTTTGTTCAATACGGCAATATTCTTCGCGCCTTGCGCCACGATTAACACCCCAACAATTTTAGGATATACTTCCTTTACGATAACAGTTTTGCCATTTACTATTAATGGAGTTTCAACAGTTTCAGTTCCGCCTACAGTCTGTTTTGTTGTCGTAGTCATTGCAAGAACTGTCTCCATTCCAGACTCAACCGTGATAACGACCGAAACGTTCCCCGCACCATCTACCGTCTTTAGCGTGTTAGTTAATCTACGTTCTAAATTAGTTACGTAAGACGATATCTCGTCTACAGCAACTTCATTAGTCTTATCAACTTCTTTATTACTAGTAATTAAACCAAAAACGATTATTAATGATATTACAATTACAATTATGACTTGAAATTTTTTGTTTAATTTTATTTTGTTAAAAAGATTAATAATTTTACTTTCTTTCACACTATCCGAACTATTCATAAACCACCACGTTTTTATAGTCTATATCAAGATATTCGGAAATATTTTTTTTGACTTTCTCAATAATATTTATATGCTCGATTTCCGAATTGATTACAGCGTTTTTTAAATTTATTTCTATATATTCAACTTCAAATTGATTTTCGACGTTTATCGCGTAAACCACACTAAATTCTGCATTACTTACACCCAATTCTTTGGATATATTTTCACAATTATTTTCTAATGATTTTGCTTTTTCTTGATAAACGTACTCTATAAAATTAGTTTGAATTTCAATGTCATCTTTAAATATAAAATCATTCATATTAATATCGATATTTTTTAATTTTACAAGTGGACTAAAAACTAAAATAATCAAAATCAGTCCTATTGTCGTTTTTACAGATTTTGTCATTTTTCCACTAGGAATTATCAAAATAAATATTGTAAAAACAAACGAAGAAATTATTAAATTAGATACGTAAGATTTCATAACAGAACTAGTACACCTATAAAAAAGCATTAGCAGAAAATACCATCAGTAAAACTGTTATAAAGAACATAAAACCTACTAAAAGTAATACCGCCGTAACATATCCCAAACTTTTAGTTATTGAAGTACAAAAGTTTGCAAGTCTAGCATCCGCAACCGAATCAATAATAGCTGAAGCTAATTTTAAAGTGATTGAAAAGGTCGCAATAGATAAAATCGGCGATAATAAAATAAAAAACAAACCTATAACACAAGATAACCCTACTGCGTGTTTTATAATTACACTACCGGCTATGATTAAATCAAAACCGTCTTTGATAAACCCACCAATTAGTGGTATTGAGTTAGAAACGGCATATTTAGTTGCTTTTAATGATATTCCGTCATAGCATGCGCTTGTTATCCCTTGTATTGATAAAAAAGAACCAAATACTGTTGCTGTTATGCCAATTATCCATTTTATTATTCCACCGACTAAATAAGAAAATTTATTAAATTTAATCATATCGCTAAAATTAGATGCAAGAGAAAAAACAGTAATTAAAACTATTAGTGGAAACAAAACGTAAAGAGCAACGTTTATTACTCCATTAGATAAAAACGCTACCGTTGGTTTATAGACTGTTGCTGATACGTTTCCACCTACCGCGAGCATCAAAGTTAAGATTATGGGTGACACAATCTCAGTAAAAATCGCTATATTTTCAATGATTATTTTAGCAGTAGTGAAAATATTTATAAGTTGTCCTAACAACAAAACAGCAATTGTGCACGCACAAACGTAAAAAGCAATTTCCGCAACACTATCGGTTATAAGTGAACTTCTAACCTGTTTAATTATAGCCGAAAAAATGCTTATCGCAATTATACTAATAAACGTCGGCATAAAAGTCGTTACGTTATCAAAAATAATTTTTATTATTAAGGAAAAGAAAGCTCCGTAATCTAAAACGAAATCACCATTTAGAATTGAGTTCAAGTAAGAAGCAAACCCTATTTCATTGAACGTATTTATTGAATTAAAAAAATTTTCCAAAGCAGATAAATCTAAATTATTCAACTGTTCGTTTACGCTATCTGAAACCGCATCAGCACTTACTAATATTGTTTTATCGTTCAACACTATAAATAAAACAAGAATTATAATAGTTTTTAGAAATACTTTTTTATTAATTCTCATCTTATCAACTCCGTTAAAAGCCTTATAATCGCATAAAAAATTGGCATTGACAAATACAATATTATAATTTTACCTGCGAAAATGAGTTTATTAGCAAGTCCACCTATCCCCATATCATTTATAACGTCCGTCGCAAACTCAACCAAATAAGCAACTGCCGTAACTTTAAGTATAATTAAATAGTATTCTTTATCTATTCCAGACAGAGTTATTAAATAATTTATAAATTCATAAATCGTTGATAAATAACTTACTATAAATATAAATATTATTATACCTGAACCAATTAATGTGAAAATATAAAATTCACTTCCAACGCTTTTTAGATATAGCGTGATTATAGCGCAAAGTAGCGCGATTATAATAATTTGCCACATTAAAATAGATTAAAAATGTTTTTAATTGATTCAAACAGTTCACTTATCATATTAATAACTAAAGATAATACGATAATTAATCCTGCTAATGAAACTAGCGTTGCTATATCATCTCTATCACTTTTTTTTAACACTTGCGTAACAACGGTAATTAAAATACCAATAGCAGCTATTTTAAAAATAATATCAACTTGCATAAATCCCTACAAACAAACTATAAACGCAATAAGCCCTATCAAAACGCTTAATTTAATATATAAACTTTTGTATTTTTGTTCTAATTCCGTAGCAACTGATAATTTTTCACTTAATTGTTCCCCCATACTTTCTATTAACTTCCCTTGGCTAGTCTTATCACTTTTACCGATTTGCATTAAATATTGCTTAAAAAAATTTAATTCTTGTGAATTTAAATAAGTGCTTTCAAAGTAAAATTCTTTATTTGTGTAATAACGTTTTATACATTTATAAAAATCATCATTATTTTCTATACTAGATAAAAGTTTAGGAATTGAACTTTGAGAATAAGAAATCTCCCTTTGAATTATTAAATTAAAATCCTTAAATGAATTAAAAAATTCTCGTCGCTTAGTAAACTTACGCGCCAAACCGCATCCGATTAAAACGCTAATTATTAATAAAATAATGCCAATTATTATTCTCATTGCACAGTAAAATCCTTATTATATATTGTGAATCCACCATCAATAAATCCATAGTTGTTTAACACTATATACTTGTCAAAAATGCTATTTAAAAAATACTTTTTTCCCGTTAACTGTTCCATATTTTTAGCGTGACAACTAGCAATTATTTTCACCCCACTATCCACCACGCTTTTAGCACACAGCCAGTCGCTTTCGGTTATTAGTTCATCCGTTATTATAATTCGGGGCGATAAAGCCCTTAAGCCATTATTAAAAGCAAAATACTTGTCCGAATATCTGATTGCATCAATATTTTCGCCTGAAATAGAATAAAATTCCCCACGTTCATCAATTATTAACAATGGATAATTATATCTATTATTAATTTGAGTTGCCAAATCTTTTAATATTGTAGTTTTTCCATAAAATGGCGGCGAAATAATCAGCGTACTTTGAATTTCATTGTTTAAAACTATTCGTTCAAAAATTTTATAAGAACAATTTTTAATCACATGTGCAATTCTAATATTTAACGACCTAAAATTTTTTAATGTTACCAGTCCGTTATTGTCATAAACGCAATCTCCACCTAATCCTATACGAATTCCGTTTACAGTAGTTATATATCCGTTTTTAATTTCTTCATTATATGCATAAATAGATTGTTCTGTTACGTTGTTTATTATATTTTCAATATCTTGTTGATTACATATAATTGACTCAGTTGCCAAAATTGTCACGCCATTTTTTGACAAATATCTATAAATACCTTCATAACAAACTTTGATTGGATAATCTTTTCTTAGTCTTATCTCATAAAGCTTGTCCAAGTTCAACTTTTGTAATGACGTTAATATATTTATTGGTAAAAAATCTAAGCTCATCAATATATTTATATTTTTAATTGATAAAAATTATTACATATTTAACCAAAATAAAAAGGCGCGAATTACCGCGCCTTAAAATTTATACAGATAAAAAAGCAGGTTTAATAATAAACCTGCTTAAATTAGTTAAATTAGTTTTCAGTGTTACCAATCATTTCAGCGATAGAAACTCCACCGTCATCGTTGTCTTTCCATTCGTGAAGTTCGTCAGCATCTTCTTCCTCTTTAACAGCTTTACGTTTTTTACCTTTAGCAACCTTTTCTTCTTCCTGTTCGGGTTTTTCGATTTCAGGAAGTAAAGCTTTAATAGATAAGGTCATTTTTTCCTTTTCAGGATTAATATCAAGTATTTTAGCCTCAATTTCTTGACCAATTTGCAATGCTGTTACAGGATTTTCTAACCATTGATTTGAAATTTGTGAAACGTGAACTAAACCATCAACACCTTTTTCTACTTCAATGAAAGCACCAAAGTTAACGAGTCTAACAACCGTTCCTTTAACGACGTCACCAATGTTATATTTTTCAGCAACACAATCCCAAGGTTTGGGTTGTAATTGCTTATAACCTACAGAAACACGCTTAGCTTCTGCGTCAATCTTCAAAATTTTGAATTCAAATTCTTTACCTAATTCAAGAACTTCTGAACAATCTTTACAACCGGTCCATGAAAGGTCTGAAATATGAGCAAGACAATCAAATCCGTTAACGTCTATAAAAGCACCAAATGCGGTAAATCTAACAGGTGTACCGATAACAACGTCGCCTTCTTGAATACTAGCAAAGAATTCTGCCTCTTTAGCAGCCTTAATTGCATCACGTTCAGCCTTTTCAGCTTCAAGAATAACTTTTTGCGAACCAACAATTTGACGACGAGCCCCTCTTGATTCTACTTTTTCTGCCTTAAGTCTTAAGGTCTTACCAACGTATTTTTCAAGGTCCTTAACGAAACCAAGTTTGATTTGTGATGCAGGTACGAAAACACTGTAACTACCAAACTCACCGTTAAGACCACCTTTATTAGTTGATTTAATTACTGCTTCAAAGATTTTGCCGTTTTTAATTTCTTCAATTTCAGCTTCTTCTTTCAAAACTTTTTCCATCGCTTTTTCAGAGAAAATGATGGGGTTTTTAGCAACAACCATTACGCGAATTTTTTGGCCAACTTTTTCTTGCCAAGCTGTTTTATCATATTCGCCTAAAAGTTCAGCTTTAGGTAAAGATAAATCATCTCTTTTAGCGTCTTTAATTGACAAAGTAAGTCCGTCGTCTTTAGCAGACGTGATAATAGCGGAAACAATTTGACCGATTTTTAAATCTTTGCCCGGTCTAATATTGTCGAAAGCTTTTTCCATTTCTGATTTTGCTGAAACTTCGGTAGCTTTAACTTCTTCCTTAACCTCACTTTCAACAGTTTCCGTAGTGATGATTTCTTCTGTAATGTTCTCCATATGTGAGACGACCTCCTGGAATTGTTCTATTGGTGTCGATGCACCCATAACAACCCCTATTTTTTTATAACTTTTTATTTTTTCATAATTAAAATCGGAAGGGTTGACCATCCGAAAAACGACTGAACAAAACTTTGAACAAATTTCAAAAAGTTTATTTGTATTATTACTGTTTGCGCCCCCCAAAACCATAACGGCATCGCAGGACTTTGCTATAATTTCAGCTTCTCTTTGTCGCTTTTTAGTAGTATAGCAAATTGTTTTGAAAATATCAACTGTTTTTGCCTTGCTATAAGTAAAATTTTTAATAATTGCATCAAATTTTTCTTCTGAATAGGTTGTTTGAACAACAACACATAATTTATCAGCATTTATTTCTGATAATTCCTTGGCATTCTCCGTTATCAGCGCGCTATTATTACACCAACCATTTATACCTTTTATTTCGGGATGCTCAGCCTTGCCTATTATCGCAATCTTATAACCATCAAAATAATGTTTATGAACAATATTTTGTATTTCTTTAACGAACGGACAAGTACAATCTATAACCTTCAACCCCAATTCGTTTGCTTTTTCAAAGGTTGCCGGCGGTTCACCGTGAGTTCTTATTAATAAAGTATCGCCCTTGCTAAACTGAACGTTCATCAAATTATCCACCGTCTTGACGCCCATACTATTTAGTTTTGAAACAACGGAATCGTTATGAATAATTTCACCAAGCACGTAATTACCTTTTCCACGTAATTTTTGTGCTTGGTTAACTGCTCTTTTTACACCAAAACAAAATCCGCAATTTTTGCCTATAAATAATTTCATTGTTTTTTTCGTTTATGTTTTTTATTACTTATAATATCTTCAAGCAAAACTTGTTGCTCAAACATTTTATCGTAAACGATTTGCCCCATTTTATCAATTAATTCAGGCGTAAGCTTTTTGTCGTAAAACTCTTCTAGGGTAAAAGGCTTACCAATAATAATGCGTATTTTTTTAAATATACGTGTTTTCCCGGACATCATTATTGGAAGTATTGGACATTTTGCTTTAACCGCAAAAACAACTGTTCCGCCTTTTATAGGTAGCAACTTGTTTGTGCCAGTTTTATTTCTAGTACCTTCTGGAAAAATAGTAAGTTTATGCCCGTCTTTTAAGACTTTAACTGCCAAAAACAAAGATTTAATATCCGGATTTTCTCTATTTATAGGTATTCCACCGTACGACTTAATAAGTTTAGCAATTAATTTTTTTTGAAAAAGCTCCTTTTTCGCTAAAAAATATACATCTTTATTATATGCTTTTGCAATGAACCCACAATCAAGCGCTGAATAATGATTACACACAAACACAGCGCTTCCATCAGGAATATTTTCTTTCCCGTAAATCTTAGACGGATACAATAAATTAAAAATAAAAAGTGGTATTTTTTGCAAAAAATTCATATAAAACCTTATTTTTCAATAATAGACAAAACTTTTCCAAGAACTTGTTCAATGTTCATAAATGAAGTATCAATTTCTATAGCGTCTTGCGCTTTTACGAGCGGAGAAAATTCCCTTGTTCTATCATTGTAATCTCGTTGTTCGATTTCTTGTTTAAGTTCTTCAAAATTAACCTTATGCCCTTTAAGGGTTAATTCTTTAAATCTTCTATCCGCGCGCACGTCTACGCTTGCGGTAATATAAAATTTATAATCAGCATTTGGTAAAACGTAAGACCCAATATCTCTTCCATCTAAAACACAAGACATTTTGGATGCTATTTCCCTTTGCATTTCAACCATTTTTAATCTAACGCATTTTAAACTTGAAATATTAGAAGCCGCCATTGAAACGTGTGGTTCTCTAATTCTTTCTGAAACGTCTTCACCATCCAAATAAGTATGTTGCGTTCCATCAATATATTCAATTTCTAAATTTATATCATATATGAATGTTTTTACACCTTCTTCATCAAAAGTATCAATATTAAGACTCAACGCTTTTAATGCAGTTGCTCTGTACATAGCCCCTGTATCGAGATATAAAATATTTAATTTAGACGACAACTTTTTGGCAACGGTGCTTTTACCACTCCCAGACGGGCCGTCAAGTGCGATACGAATAATTTTATCCATAAAAGTACTCCTTCAAACTTGTTTATATAGATTGTGATTATATAGTAAAACTCAGTTGGTAACGATATTAAAATAATAGCATTAACAATTTTTTCCTGCGGCGTAGCCTGTTGCAAACGCAAGTTGCAAGTTGAATCCGCCCGTAAAAGCGTCAATATCTAAAACTTCGCCCGCGAAATGCAAATTTTTAATAAGTTTACTTTCCATAGTTTTTGGGTTAATTTGTTTAACGTTTATTCCGCCTGCAGTTACGATAGCCTCGTCGATAGGACGCAATTTTTTAACGCAAAATTCAAAATATTTTAAGGTTTTAATTATCGATTGACGCTCCAACGCACTAATTTCGCTACAATTTTTATCTAAAGGAACGCCTGCTCGATATAAAACGATTTCAATTAATGCTTTTGGCAATAAACTACGCATTACGTTTGAAATTATTTTTGTGTTGTTTTCCTTAAACTCACGCAACAACCTTTTATCTAAAGTATCAAAATCTAGCGCGGGTTTTAAGTCTATTACAAGTTTAATTTTATTTAAATCTAACCTATTAATTTTAGCCGAACAAGATAAGACGATTGGACCAGAAACGCCAAAATGAGTAAACAACATTTCACCAAATTCCGTAAAAACAGTTTTATCTTCAAATTTTGCCGTTAACGAAACGTTTTTTAATGATAAACCCTGCGCTTCAATAAAATCTTGACCTTTAAGCTCTATTCCCACCAAAGAAGGTTTAACAGGGATTATCTCGTGCCCAAATGTTTCAGCCCATTTAAGCCCATCCCCATCGCTCCCCGTTGTTTGATAAGAAACACCACCCGTGCAAACGATTACTGTGTCACATGGAATTTCACCATTGTTTGTCAAAACACCTTTAACAACATTATCTTCAACTAAGATTTTTAAAACTTTTGTATTCAATATAATGTCAACACCACTATTAATCAAAGCTTTTTCTAGCGTTTTATTAACGTCACTTGATTTATCACTTTCGGGAAAAACACGGTTGCCTCGTTCGGTTTTTAACTTTAGACCGTGATTTTCAAGCAAACTCATCATATCTTGCGGTGTAAAATTATTTATTGCACTATAAACGAATTTAGGATTAGAAACGACGTTTAACATAAAGTCAGGAACGTTAACGTTAGCGGTAACGTTACATCTACCTTTGCCTGTTATATATAACTTCTTTCCTAATTTTTCATTTTTTTCTATTAAGGTAACGGATTTACCGTTATTCGCCGCGGAAAAGGCTGCTATCATACCAGCCGCACCACCACCGACAATTACAATTTTTTGCATCATAGCACCTAAATTCTTATACTACTAGACATATTAACATTTTATTTAAAATAAATCAATAACTTATAAGTAAAACTATAAATACAATTAAACAAATATAAGTTATAAGTACTTACTTAAAAATATCACTGTTTAGTTCAGATAATTTGTTATAGTCAGTTTTGTTGAATAATAACGGAGTTACAGTAATATATCCCATTTTTATTAATTCAACGTCACAATCTTTAGAATTTTCATCATTGTTAATTATTTCACCTTCAAGCAAATACTCACCGTTTAACGTTTTAACGTAACGGTCTGAATACAAATGTTTTCCGAGCGGTGCAAATTTAACTCCTAAAATCTTTTTATCCACGTCAGGGAAATTAATATTCCAAACACAACCAACGCTTGAAATAGGTAATAATTTACTAATGATTTTTTCAACGTAATCAGCATAAAGCGAAAAATCACTCTCTCCTAAGCTATAAGCCGAAAACGCAAAAGAAATATTATTAAAAAACGACGCCTCACAAGCAATAGCAACTGTTCCAGAATATAAAATATCAGAGCCAATATTATGCCCTTTATTAATTCCCGCAACCACGATATCAGCCTTAAAGTCCGGCATAAGAATATTGGCCATTTTAACACAATCGGCGGGAGTTCCAGAAATCGCGTAACTTGTAAAATTATCGCTTATATGTACTTTATTTATTTTTATTGGACGGCCAATAGTCAACGAGTGCGAAATTGCGGACCTGTTTCCATCAGGAGCAACTACTAATACTTCGTTGTTCTTAGACAATTTATCGGCTATTGCAATCAGCCCTTTACTATTGATACCATCATCGTTAGAAATTAGAATTTTCATATTGTTTTGTCTGACATAATATCATATAAAAACTACTGTATTTTATTATGTTTTAAGCTTGTTAAAAAGATTTTCAATTTTATTGCCTTTTTTAGATATCAAAACAGATAATAATACTGTAATAATAAAAAATACTACCCATAAAATTATTCCCCACCAAGTATTATACGGTATCAAACTATTATTTACCGAATAAGAAGAAGCGAACACGGAAATAATCCTTGTAACGAAAATCATTGAAATAAAAAATTTGGAACTTATCGAAGTTATCCCCGCAACAAAGCATAACAAATCATCCGGAAAAAACGGGAATAAAAACATAAAAGTCAATGCGATTTTATCTTTACCCTTTATTAAAGATAGTCCTTTATTCAAGTTCGATTCACCTATTAACCACACAGCAACTTTAACGCCTAAATTTCGTCCGACGTAAAACGCCACGAGTGAACCCGATATAATTCCTATACAACTATATATAGCGCCCCAAAAAACGCCAAAAAGTAAAACACCTGCACCAACCGTTATAAAAGATGGTATTGGCAGTATAACAACTTGCAGAAACTGTATTAAAATAAAAATTATAATCGCAAAGCCACCAAAAGATTGAATATAATTCCTAAATTTTTGCACAGAATCAAATTTTTGTAAAAAACCGCTAATTTTTAAAAAATACAAAGAAATTAAAGTTATAGACAAAAGTGAAACAATAACAAAAAAAAGTTTATAAATAAAATTTTTTTTATTATTATAAAAGGTTACCGTCATCACGCACAAAACACTAATAAGTCCTACAGAAATTGCCGTCACAGCTTCTTTAGAATCAAATTTAAAAGTGTCAATATATAAAACAGCAAAAACAACTCCAGTACAACCAATCATTACTACTAATACGGTAGATAATATTGTGCGCAAGGTAATTAAAAACTTGTTACTTTTCATACTACATTATATTTTGCAGTTAAAAAAGTTAAGCCAATAATTTTTAATTAATTAGTTTTTTATATTCATTTACAGCTATTTTGTCACAACGATTATTATATTCGTTATCAGCGTGTCCCTTAACTTTTATAAAATTAACCTTATGCTTTTTGGTCAATTCTATAAGTTCTTGCCACAATTCAACGTTTTTGACTTCCTTTTTAGACGCGTTTCGCCAGCCGTTAAGTTGCCAAGACGTTAACCAGCCTTGATTAAATGCGTCCGTAAGATATTGTGAATCACTATATAAATCTACTTCACACGGCTCTTTTAAGGCTTTTAACCCTTCTATTGCACCTTTAAGCTCCATTTTGTTGTTGGTGGTGTTTAATTCTGAACCACTTATAACCTTTTCCACACCGTTATATATTAGTATCGCACAGTATCCACCGTTACCAGGGTTACCACTACACGCACCGTCGGTATATATTTCAACTTTTTTCATTATAATTTTTCCAACTCCGATGCCCTTTTTATACAAGCACTAATAGCTTTATCGGTAATTGATGACAAATCTAATTCTTCATAAGTTTTTATAGCTTCAATAGTTGTCCCACCTTTACTACAAACAGCATTAATTAATTCATCAAGAGTTTTGTCTGGATTATTTAGCACCATTTTACCTGCGCCAATCATTGTCGCCGTCGCAAGTTTTCTAGCATCTTCAAATTCAATGCCGTATTTCACTCCAGCTTCTATTATCCCCTTAAGGAATAGATAGAAATATGCGGGCGAACTTCCGCTAATTCCCGTAACAGCATTCATCTTTTCTTCTGGCAAAAACACAACTTCAGCAATAGACTTGAATAAATTTTCAACAAATATAATATCTTTTTCATCTTTAAAGTCGGTGCAATCAATTCCAATTGCCCCACAACCAATAGCACAAGGGGTGTTAGGCATACAACGAGCAACGCAAGAATCCCCAAAAACAGACTTAATTTTATCTTTTTTTACTCCCGCCATTATTGAAATAAATTTTTCACACTTAGCCGTTTTAATAGCATCAAGAACTGCGTTTAAACTTTGCGGTTTAACAGCAAACAAAACGAATTCTGAACTATTTACAAGTTCAAAATTATCTTGAGTAGTACAAACACCCTTTTTTGCCAACTTTTCAAGTGCTTCAGCGTTTAGGTCGCTAACTACAATTTCATTAGCATCTAGCACGTTAGAACTTATCACACCGCTAATTATAGCAGTTGCCATAAATCCAGCCCCTATCACGCCCAATTTGTATTTTTTATTCATTATTGCCTCGATTTAATTTAAAGTATTTTTACAAATATATTATAGACTTTTTACACAAAAAAATCAATAGAACTACCCAAATTTCACTTAATTTATATTTTAAATATAAAAATTATCCAAACGAACAAAAAAGTCCAACCCACAAGTTGGGGTTAAACTTCAATTGGCGGAGAGCGAGGGATTCTCGCCTGTGCGACCATATCCGATAAACAGTAGGTGTCTACTGTTTACCCTAACGGGAAATTGCAAGCAATTTTCTCCTTAATTCAAATCCCTTTCCTACACAAATAAAAAACCTAAACCAAATTATGGTTTAGGTTTTCCATGGCGGAGAGCGAGGGATTCGAACCCCCGTGGGCTTGCACCCAAACGGTTTTCAAGACCGCCTCGTTATGACCACTTCGATAGCTCTCCATTTACTTGCTATTAAATTTTGTTTTGTGAAGGAAACCGTTACACGGGTTGCTACTCCGTTTCACTACGCGTAGGACTTGCGTCCACGACACGCCTACTTTATAACCCCTTCGATAGCTCTCCATTTATTCGCTACAATTAACTGTTTTTCACACAGCTTTTATATTGTAGCGTATTTTTAATTTTTTAGCAAGTGTATTTCACTAGTTTTTTTATAATTCTGAATATTTTATTAATTTCACGTCCGATTTAGAGAAAAGTTCTAATGCAAACTCATCAGGATAGCCGTTTTTATAGATTACAGTTTTAATGCCAGAGTTCAAAATCATACGGGTACAAATTACGCAAGGTTGATGAGTAACGTACATTACTGCGCCTTCCAAACTTACACCAAGTTTCGCAGCTTGGATAATTGCATTTTGTTCAGCGTGAACCGCATAACAAACTTCTTGCATTGTTCCGCTTGCAATATTTCTTACACGACGTAAGCACTCCCCTCTTTCTGCACAACTTTCAATACCACTTGGTGCACCATTATATCCGGTGGTTAAAATTCTTTTATCCTTAACAACCACTGCTCCAACGTGTCTATTTTCTTGATAACAGCTTGACCAACCAGCAACGGTTTCTGCAAGTTGCATAAATCTCTCATCCCATTTATTCATAATTTCACCTTTTGTAGATTATTTATCCTTTTTAACCATTTTTTCAAGTTCTTTAATAAAAGAAGTGGTATCAGTAAACGAACGGTAAACTGACGCAAAACGAACGTAAGCAACTTCATCAATATTTTTCAATGCTTCACAAACCATTTCGCCTAATTCTTTACTAGTGATTTCTTGTGCTAAAGAATTATAGATTTTCTTTTGAATATCATCAACAAGTTTATCAATAGTGCTTGCAGGTACTGGGCGTTTTTCACAAGCTTTAATAATACCGTTTCTAATTTTATTCGGGTCAAAAGCTTGTCTAGCACCACTAGTTTTAACAACGAAAATCGGCGTATTTTCAACCGTTTCATAAGTAGTAAAACGCTTTCCGCAATTTGTGCATTCACGCCTACGGCGGATAATAGTGCCATCTTCCGCTGAACGAGAATCAATAACTTTACTATCTAGACAACCACAATACATGCATTTCATAATTAGTTTCCTTTTCTTTTTTTATATTTTATCAAAGTTTCGTAAAAATTTCCATAAATATTATAAATTTATTAAGTTTTGTTCAAAATAATTTAAAGGATTATTTTATGCCATTTATAATTTATCTTATTATAATAGTTTACGTTATAGCAATAAATCTTTACGGTGTTTTAATGCTCCGGTTCCAAAAGAAAGCTAGAGAAGACGGCGATGAAGAAAGCATTACTGTTAGCGACTCTAAACTTCTTATCGCGGGACTTCTTGGAGGAGCAACCGGTATTTTTATCTTTATGTTTATCTTTAAATATAGGCTAAAAAGCCTTTTTATGATGGTGTTAATGCCTGTATTTATGGCGATAAACTACTATATTTTGTTTTTGCTTTTAAACGGTGGTTTTGGGCTTTTCGTAACCTAATTAACAAAATTTACTTATCACTTTAGGTATAGAGTTAATTAAATCTGATGCAACGATAGTATATTCGTTATCGACCTCTTTAACGCAATATTCGCCTGCCTTACCAAAAATAAAGGCAGAAACAGCAGATACTTTCAACACGTCGTTATTTCTTGCTAAAAGTCCCACCGTTAAGCCACTTAAAACGTCCCCACTTCCCGCCTTTGCCATAGCAGGAGTACCTGTAGTATTAAGCAATACTTTTTCCCCGTCAGTAATAATGCTCGTATTGCTTTTAACCAGCAAGGTTACACCGTATTCTTTGGCAAAATCCTTAGCAAGTTTTACGCAATCGTTTATTATTAAAGTTTTATCAGCGTTTATTAATCTAGCAAATTCGCCAATATGCGGAGTCAAAACGATATTACAATCGTGCTGTTTTAAAACTTCCAGCCCGTATTTTGCAATAGAATTAATCCCATCAGCATCTATAAGCAAATTCCCTTTATAATTTTTTATAAGAAACGAAATAATTTTATAAACGTTTTCACTAACACCTACGCCCATTCCTATCGCAATACTATCGTACTCTAAAAACGGTTTCAAACTATTTTCATTAAACACAAAAAAGCCATCAATATCGGGTATCGTACTTAAAATACACTCAGGCACTTTACCTAAATACGCAGAAAACAAACTTTCAGGAACGACAAGAGTGGTGTACCCCACGCCCATTTTAAGCGAACATAACGCATTTGCAGATAGTAAAACACTCCCGCTGTAACGTTTACTACCACCAATCACACACGTCTTACCATAATCGCCTTTATTAGAATTTATTTTTCTTTTAGGGAAAAAATCTTTTATTGATGAAGAATTCAATCGAGTAACGTAATCGTCTCCCCAAATACTTATTCCTATATCTTTTGCAACGACAACTCCACAATAATCCGGCCCGTCATTGATAAAATGACCTATTTTATATTCTTGGATAGCAATAGTCAAATTAGCTTTAACAGCAACCCCCATCGCTAATCCACTATCGCCGTTAAGCCCACTAGGAATATCACAAGCAATAACGTACGCGCCCGATGAGTTAATTTTTTCTATAGCTTCTTTATATTTACCTTCAACTGCTTTATTTAGTCCAGTACCGAATATGCAATCAACTATAATATCAAATTTTTTATCAAAAAGCTTAAATATACCGTTTGAAACATTTAGTGTTAAAACTGAAAAACCATGTTTTTTTGATAAAATCTCTGCAACAATCTTGCCATCCGCACCGTTATTCCCTTTGCCAACGCAAACCAAAACACGCCCGCCACGAAACCTATTCATAATTTCTTCAGCAACGCAAGAACCAGCACGATAAACCAATTCATCTTGACAAATACCTAACTTCTCAATAGTATATTTATCTGCATTACGCATTTGTTCGGTGGTTAAAATTCGCTCCATCAATCTTCCTTTTCAAAATTTTTTATAGCGTAGCTTGCTTGGTCATAAGAAAACCCGCGATTTAGCAGATATCTATATGCTTTTGCAAGGTTTTCTTTAGTTAATTCTTTATTTTTAAGATATTTATGCACAACGTTTCTTGCATTTTCATTAGCGTCAATTTCGCAATTATCAAAAGCAAAAGAAATGTCATCCTTTTTAACGCCTTTAGCCATCAACTTATATTCCACAAGTCTTTGCCCTTGATTTTTCGACACGCTTTCAATGTATCTTCTAGAATATTCTTTATCGTCAATATAAGAATATTCTTTTAATTTGTCAATACAATACCAAACAACGTCTTCGGAATAACCTTTTTTTAACAAATATTCTTTGACTTGTTTTTTTGTTTTTAACGTTTTTGAAACAAACGTTACGGCTTTAGCCAAGGCTTGCTCTTTTTCACTTTCATCAAGCAGTTCTTTTAATTTATTAGGCTCAATCTCTTGTCCGATTTTTAAGCGGTATTTAATAACTGATTCCAAAGTTACACCCGCAAAAAATTCCCCGTCAACAAATAAATTGCATCTTGATTTATTATTCTGTTGTATAGAAATTAAGGTGATTTTAGACATATCTTACTTGAAATTATAATAACCGCGACCGATTTCGTTCAAATTAATTTTACCATTAAAAGCATCTGTTAATTTTTTTACAAAACCATCCACCATCATCATTTTAACGGCAAATTTAACAATAACTGAATTATCAAACGAAGTTTCTAAAGTCACGATCCCGTCTGTAGATATTAATTTTAATAATCTTGAATAGCCTTCATAATCAATTTTAGTTTCAAAAACTGAAGCTTGTTGCATATCGGCAATTTTTGCAATATTTAAGCATTCGCTAACTGAACTAGAATAAGCTCTAGTAAGTCCACCGGTACCCAACTTCACACCACCAAAATAACGTGTAACAACCGCAACGGTTTTATATATTTTCTTGGCTTTTAAAACTTCAAGCATTGGAAGTCCCGCAGTACCTTGTGGCTCTCCGTCGTCGGAAAACTTTTGAACTAATCCTCTATCATCCGCAATATACGCATAGCAATTGTGATTTGCCAAAGAGTGTTTTTTTCTTACAATGTCAATGAATTCTTTAGCTTCTTTTTCGTCCGCGACGCCTTTAATAGCGCAAATAAATTTTGAACGTTCAATAATAATAACGTTTTCACACTCGTTTAATACGGTAAAATATCCGTTACTCATTTTATTATAATTTTAATATGAACTTTTTTACCTTTATGAAGTATAAACTCTTTTTTTGCCAAAAGTTCGTCAGAAACACAACCAAACGGGTCTGTTATTTTAGTATCGTCAACAGATACGCCACCGCCTTCAATAAGACGTTTTGCTTCGCCTTTTGATTTCGCTTGTCCAACAGCAACAAGAATATCCGCAACACCTTTCAATGAAGAATCAATTTCTGCAGTGGGCATATCACTTGCGTTTCCCCCACCAAACGCAGCACGCGCTTGTTTTTGCGCCTCTATCGCTTTTTGCTCACCGTGAACGAGTTTAGTAACTTCAAACGCGAGTCTTTCTTTGGCAGCGTTCATTCTTTCATCATTATATTTTGTTAACTCTTTAATTTCATCCATTTCCATAAAGGTTAATAGTCGCATACACTCTTCAACCTTAACGTCTTCAACGTTACGGAAATATTGATAGAAATCGTAAACAGAACATTTATTTTCATCAAGCCAAAGCGCGCCTTTTTGAGTTTTACCCATTTTCTTGCCTTCGCTGTTTAATAAAAGCGTGCAAGTCAAGCAAAAAGCACTTTGCTTTTCCTTTCTTCTAATAAGGTCAACGCCTGCGAGCATATTACTCCATTGGTCATCCCCACCAACTTCCAAAACACAGCCGTACTCTTTAAACAAGTGCAAGAAATCGTAACCTTGCATAAGCATATAGTTAAATTCTAGGAAAGTGAGCCCTTTTTCCATTCTTTGCTTAAAGCATTCAGCAGTAAGCATTTTATTAACTGAAAAATACACGCCAACTTCACGTAAAAAGTTTACGTAGTTAAGATTTAAAAGCCAATCAGCGTTATTCGCAATAATTGCAGCATTTTCGCCCTCAAAACTAATAAATCTCGACATTTGTTGCTTAAAGCATGCGATATTATGGTTAATAGTTTCAACAGTCATCATTTGACGCATATCACTTCTGCCAGAGGGGTCGCCAATCATACCCGTACCACCACCGAACAACGCAATAGGTTTATGCCCAAATTTCTGCATCCACGCCATTGCCATAATAGGAATATAGTGTCCAATGTGTAAACTATCCGCCGTAGGGTCAAATCCAATATAGAAAGGAACGCTTTCACTTCCTAGTTTTTCATATAATTCTTCTTCAAAAATGGTTTGTTTAATAAATCCTCTTTCTTTTAATACGTCAAAAACGTTTTTCATACTATTCCTCTTAAGCTAAAATTTCTTTTATTCCAAATGAATCTTTAACAATTTGCTTTGCTTGTGATAAGTTTTCAAATACACCATCGGCAATCATTTGCGCGAGCAAATTACCAGTCGCAGTTGCTTCAACGGGACCAGCAACAACTTTTCTACCCGTAGCTTTTGCCGTAAGTTCGTTAAGCAAAACGTTTTGGCATCCACCGCCAACAATATTGATTGCGTTAAATTTCTTACCTGTAATATCCTCAATTTGAACGACAGCGTCAGCATAACATTTTGCCAAACTTTTATAAACGCAAAGAACAATTTCACCCACGGTTTCCGGTACTTGTTGATTTGTGTTTTTACAATAATCTTTTACGGCGTCAATCATACTCTTTGGCGCAAAGAAAGATAAATCATTAACGTCAACGATACTATCAAAATTTTTAACCTTATTAGCTTCGTCAACAAAATCAGTAAAACTATACTTGTCGTTATATTCTTTCTTTATACATTGAATCATCCATAAACCCATAATATTCTTTAAGAATCTAACGCTTTTACCATACCCACCTTCGTTACTAAACCCAGACGTTTGAGCTTTTTCACTAGTATTTTCATCGGGAGTTTCAATACCCATAAGCGACCACGTCCCACTTGAAATATATAACGGCATTTTATCATCAGGAACAGCCATAACGGCACTTGCCGTGTCGTGAGTTGCAGGCAAACAAACCATAGCATCAAAGCCAACTTTTTCAACAATTTCTTTCTTTAGATTTCCAACGATACTACCCGGCAAAGATAATGGTTTGAACAAATCTTTATCAAAACCTAATTTATCAATAATTTCATAATCCCAATTTCTAGTTTTTGCATTAAGCAACCCAGTTGTAGATGCGTTTGTGTATTCATTTTTCTTAACTCCGGTAAGTAAAAAATGCAAATAATCAGGCATCATTAAAAAACTTTTTGCTTTATCTAATTTACCACTAATCTTATCGCAATAAAGTTGATAAATCGTATTGAATACTTGTTTTTGCATTCCCGTTCTTTCATATGATTCTTCAACACTAACTATTGCGTGAACTTTATCAATTACCGATTGAGTTCTATCGTCTCTATATGAAAAAACTTCGTCGATAAGTTTATCGTTTTCATCAAGCAATGCGTAATCAACGCCCCAAGTATCGATACCGATAAAACTAGGAATTTTATTTATCTCTTTGCACTTTTTAAGCCCTTCGAGGATACTATTAAACAAAGCAGAATCGTTCCAAACCAACTTCCCATTTTTATCTTCCGCCCCATTTTTAAAGCGGTATATCTCTTCTAATATTAATTTGCCATCATCCATATATCCTAGAATATGACGCCCACTTGAAGCGCCAATATCTATAGCTAAATAATACCTTTTATTCATTGCGCTAACTCCTTGAAACTAAATATCACTATTTTTATAGATAGTATTATACTATTATTTAAATATATTGTCAATTGTAAAGGCCTAAATTCGTCAACTAAAATTTAGCGATTTAATGTTATAGCAAAATAAAAAACGCGCCACAAGCGCGTTATTTTTATTTACCATTATTATATCACACATAAAAACACAAAAAAACACTAGTATAACACTATATATTTAGGGTAGAAAATTCACGTTCTTTATCGCCGTAGCATCAAAGCTTATATTTACCGAATAACCTTTTATATTCTTGTCTATATTTAAAGCTGGCGTATTCCTAACGTCATAATAATCACGTAAAAGTTTTAACAAATCATTCAAAAAAAGTTTTTCAAACCCATCACCTAGATTTAGTCTATCACTTTCAATCAAGTTTTGAACTCGCATCAATTCTGCATTTTTCTTCTTCATATACTTCTTTTTATACTCCTTCTAATGCTACCTAAAAACCCAGTATATTTATTAGTTGTGTCGTAAATTTTTTTAGCGTTTTTATGTATATTGTTTGCCAAAATCTTATATGCTTTTTTTGAGGCTGAATTATTAGGCAACCTTCCCCCACAAGACAAAAACACCACGTCTTCTTCTGGCAACACCCCAATTAATCCAACGTTAAGCAGAGCTTCAATATCTCTTGGCGTCATCATCTTCTTGTTAATAATTAAGTCCCCGCGAGCACGATTTATAACCAAATAGATTTTTTGCATTTTATAGCTTTTTAATATTGATAAAACCTTATCTGCATCTCTTAAACTTGGCAAACCCGGCGTAGCAACAACTATCGCCTCGTCAGCAATAGAAACCGCCCTATGAAATCCTAAGTCAACACCCGCTGGGCAATCAATAATAATGTAATCAAATAAATAATCGATACTGTCAATTATAAGTTTCAAATTTTGCCCGGTAACGTTGGGCGAAATATTATTTCCAGATGATAAAATAAATAAATTTTCCCCAGCAGAACCGTCAACTAGCGCTTGCTTAATTCTGCAACGCCCTTCTATAACGTCGACAATATCGTACGTTATTTTATTTTCCACCCCTAATATCACATCAAGGTTGTTTAATCCAAAATCAACATCAATTAAAGCAACCCTTAACCCCATTCCCGCAAGAGTCTTACCTAAATTTGCCGTTAACGTGCTCTTTCCCACACCGCCCTTACCGGACGTAATAACAATTTTCCTACTCATGATTCACCTTGGGTACTATTTTAAACAAAAAAAAGTCACACGTTTTAGCCAAAAATGGCTAAAAGTGTGACTTTATGTCGCATACAAATTAAACCGGCAAAGAAATTTTCTTTAACAAATCATTATCACCGATTGCAATTCCACCACCTAGCGCTACCGACATCATGGCATTTTCCGCAACGTTAATTTTTATACCAAATTTATTTGCATAATATTTCTCTAAACCGTAAACACTAGCACCAACACCTGCAACATATACCCCCGCATGTCTTATTTCCGCTGAAACCTCTGGTGGTAATTTTCTTAACACTGCCAATGATAGTTCCGTTATCTTGTCATAATATTTCTTTGTTGGTTCAAAGATATCTTTTGCTTTTAAGGAAATAGAGCGTGGCGCACCCGTTTTAACGTCTCTTCCATTAACAATAGTTGAAAGCGCATCAAATTCATCAAGACTACTGATTTCGTTTTTCAAGCGTTCAGCAGTTAAAAGTCCTATTTGCAAACCAAAACGCTCAGCAACGTAATCAATAATATCCGTACTGATTTTATTCACACCAAAATTAACCGATATGCCCGCAATCACGCCATCTAGCGAAACAGCTGCAATATTCGTAGTTCCACCCGCCATATCAACAACAAAACACGGAGACGCATCGTTCAAAGGTATTCTTTGACCCAATGCCGAAAGAATGGGCGCTTCTACAAAATACGTTTTACTTATTCCACAACGTTTTGCAACTCTTTTATATTTATCAATTGTCTCCGCATTAACACCACACGGAACAGGAAACAAAACTTGCGGGCCGAATAAACTATTTTTTGCACAAATTTTGTTCAAAAAGGCATCTAAAAGATTGACAGCAACCTTTTCATTAACGATTTCCCCTTCAAAAACGGGAAACACTATTTTTGTGTTTTTCGCTGTCTTACCTATAAGCTTTTTGGCTTCGTCACCAACTGCTTTGACTTCACGTTTTTCATCCAACCCAACAGCCGCAACCGTAGGCTCGCTTAACACAAGACCGCTACCAAGCAAATAAATATTCGTATAAACGCTATCAAAATCTATAGCTAATTTTTGAGTAGCCATAACTACACCCCTAATATTATTGTAAAATCAAAATCGACGCCAACAAAAGCGTCGTTTTGATTTATTAAAGAATTTCTAAGTTTTTCTTGAATATTTTTCTAAAATCTGCCCCAATTTCTAAAGCCGAATTAATTTCAAGAGAAGCATCACCGTCAACCTCAGTCTTCATAATTACTGAATCACCCAAGATATCACAGTTAATACCCTTAACGACTGAAGATAAACTCCTATCCAAACAACTTGCAATTCTAAGCATTATACCCATCTTTCTAACAGCATCCACGTCTTCGTCACAAACTAAATCACGATATCTCGCCCAATCGAACGGATTAATATCTTCAATCGCTGTGTTAGACGCAACAAACGAAGCCATTACCAAATCCCTATGACTGATTCCGTAAATATTTGAGTTTAAGATGATATAACCACTATGTTTTTCAAAATTATAAAATCCTACGCGTTTGCCAGCATCATACAAATACGCAGCAACTTTTAGGATTTTTAAGTACTGCCTTGGAAATTTGTGTAATACGCGCAACTGTTTAAATAATTGAACGGACAAGTTTACAACTTGTTCGGTATGTTTAACGTTACAACCATAAAAATCAATCAAATTATTTAAACTATAAGTTAAAACGTCCGAAATAGGCTTGTCTAACGTTGAAGGAACGGCGTAATTATAAATCATTCCCGTTCTTAACCCACTGCCACTAATTACAGTTTTTTCAAGATTCAAGTACTTTTTGAAGGCTGAAATTGCAGCAAGCGCACTCGGAAGAATATCTGCTCTACCGCTTGAAAGCCCCTTAATCTTCTTCTTTCTATCCAAATCAAGACTTTTTAACAAATCATAAACGTGATTAAAGTCATCATTAGTAACAACATAATTATGGATTGCTTTAAGCGGATATTTTTTCATAATCTTAGTCATACGACAAAGATTTCTAAACGAACCACCAACACCAATCATTTGAGTTTCAGGGTCAATATCTTTAAGCCACTCAATTCTCTTTAATTGCTCAGTGAAAAATTCTTCAATTTTTTCCGCTTGTTCATTAGATGAAAGACCGTCGCCAGCAAAAAGCTCAGTTAAAGTAATAGCACCAAACGGCAACGTCTCATAGTTAAGTAAATTACGTCTGTTATAGTAAACTATTTTCGTGCTACCACCACCAATTTCTAGGATTAACCCCTTGGGAATATCCATAGTGTTAATAACACCTCTATAAACGTAAACAGCTTCTTCTTCAGCACTCAAAACGCGAAGTTTAATACCGCAAGTTGCAGAAACTTCATCAAGAAAACTGCGTTGATTTTTTGCACGACGAACAGCGGCCGTAGCAACGGCAATTATCCTTTCAATGCCGTTAACGTCACAAAGTTTTCTAAACATTTTTAGAGTTCTAATAGTTTCTTGAATTCTTGCCGGCTTCAAAAAACCATCACGCTCCATACCTTCCCCAAGTCTGGGTGCTTCTTTAAGTTGGTCGACTATTTGAAAATGTCCATTATCTTTAACGTCCACTAATAACAATCTTGCCGTATTCGAGCCTAAGTCAATTATTGCGATTCTTTCCAATGTATTCACCATGCCATAATATATAATTTTTTACATATTATAACATAAGCCATCAAGTTTGTACATAGTTTTTTTAAAATTTGTGCAGTTTTTTTTGAGCATGTTCTTTTGTAACATTATTTGAATATTTTTAATAAAATTTTTCATACAAGTCTTAATATTTTTTACAAAAAACCTTAATTATTAATTAATAATCAAAAATTACGTTGCACGTGTGAATTTTTAACAACTATACAATGTGCACAAATATTTTTATTTTTTAGATATAATTTGCGTAACAAATTGAAATATTGAAAGTAACGCCAAAAAACCACCAAAACATCTTCTTAAAACGTTACCCGAAATCGCCCTAGCCAAGTAGCAACCAAGCACACAAAACAAAACGCCTGGAATAATTACCCATAAAATTCCTTTAAAATCTATTAGCTTATTTTTCAAATGAATAATAAGCGCAACTACCGCCATTGGTAAAAAGCTTATTAAATTAACCGCTTGAGCAGTATGCTGACTCACAGCGTAAAATATACTCAATAGCGGGATAAGTATAGTTCCTCCACCCATCCCCATACCACCAAGAACACCGCCTAAAACACCAGCAACAACATACCAAATACATTCCATATTTTAACCACCTATTAGAACAACAGCAATTTTATGCCCGCTGCCGCCATAACTACCGAAAATATTACGCCAATCCATTTTGACGTTAATTTGGAAAGTAAAAGGGCTCCCAACGCCCCACCGACTGTAACACCAATAGTAACGGGCACACCTACTGACAAATCCAAATTCCCAAAAGAAGCATAAAACAACCCACTCACTATGGACAAAGGTAAAATTATTAAAATAGCGGTGGCGTGGGCACGGTTTTCTTCTCTTCTTAATAAATTAGTAAGCATAGGAACTACAATCATTCCGCCACCGCCCCCAAACAATCCATTTATAATTCCTGCAAAACATCCCGCAAGCACGGAATATAATCTAAATTTTTTATTAGTCATTAGCTCGCTTTTATTTTTAACTTTCTTATCCATACAAGTAATATGCGCAAACTATAAGCTTTTAACAAAAAAATTACAAAATAAACAATAAACTTGTTTCGTATAGTTGATTTTTATTTTAAAATACTTTATAATTGTTTTATATGTAGAATAGCATATTTAATTTATTAAGATAAAGGTGTAACATGTCGAGAAACAATTGCTTCAAATCAAACAACTCTAAATTAATTTTAATATTGTTAATGGTAGGTATTTTATGCTTATCGTTATTCGGTGTTGCTTGTAATAAATCATCAACCACCACCCCTCCCAAATATTCATATACCGAAAAGGACGACGGATTAATCAGCAACCCCACTTTCTCTTACGGGACTATGGACGTTGCCACATCTTCTTACATTAAAACTTCGGTTACCGGTTGGTCTAAAAGCAAAGACACTTATTCAAACAACTCTTCTTCAGTAAACTCAGGCATAATTAAAGTTACTGAAGATGGTTGGCAAGAAGTTTTATCCGAGTTATATAGCGATTCGGATTTTTTGAAATACTTAGGCGTAAATAAAACAGATATAAAAAATCAACTCAAAGACGACAATCAACCCCACGAAGCTGAAGACGTTAAAAAGTATATAATTGAAAACTATATTGAGCCCAAGCTCCCCAATCCCGGTCCTGCTTCAAGCAATGCTTACACTTCAAAAGACCGCATCATTTACATGATGAATAACTATGCAACTGTTAACAGCGCTTCTGTTGGTCTTTCACAAAAAATAGCGTCTTCAACTGAAGTAACTTTAGAAAAAGGCGAAAATGCTCAAATCAAGGTTTGGGTGTATACCGAAAAGAACGTTTCTAATAACGGCGCAAGCATAAGACTAGCAAGTTCATTTAACGGCAATTCCCAAGCAGACGTTGCGCTTATAAATATTAATACTAATGGTGCTTGGAAGCAATATACCCTATTCGTTGAAGGTGATAGTGAATTCAAAACTTCATTTAAGCTTTCTCTCGGATTAGGTTACAGTCTTAACTATGAAACACAAGGCACTGCCTACTTTGATGATATTGAGGTAATAAAATATACCGCTGATAAAACTTCTGATTACAACACGGCTAAAGGCTCAAACGTTGAAACTTTATTATTAGATTACACAAGCACAACCAAAAGAGTTAAAGATGCTAACGACCTTGGTGATAACAACTTAGTTCTTAACCTCTCTTTAGATGCTTCGGCTTATGACTTCAATAAAACCACCGCTACCGTTAACTATGACGGCTCTGTAAAAGCAGAATTCGTTGGTAATGCACAAGGTGCAAACACCAACGTGTTTAATGCAACCGATAAAAAAATCACTTTAACAAACGCTACTTACACCTTAAACATTGATAGCGGTGATTTCACTGTTGAAACTGAAAAATACGCTTACGTAGAATTCTTTATCAAAAATAAACTAAACAAGTTTGGTTCTACCAATATCACCGTTAACGTATTAGACAAATATAATTCACATATCGAATTGCGTAGTGGTATTGCAACCATTTCTGAAGTTAGCGATGAATTACAAAAAGTTAGTTTAACCATTAAAAACAATTTCGATAGCGTAAAATATCAAAACGCTACTAGAAGTTTTTCAATTCAATTAGTAGTTGGCCCTACCGATTCATCAACAGCCAAGTATAAAAATGATTTTGCTAGTGGTAGCGTTACCATTTCTGACATCTCAATTGTAAAAGGCGACAATGAATTACTTGACGACGAAAGCAACAAAAATAATTACGAAATGTTCAAGTTATTCTCTAACTCTTCAAACGGTAGCGTTGCCCTTTATGCTGGCTTAGATAACGACTACACTGATAGTTCTAATAGTGAAAGTTACAACTTAACCACCAACCCAAGTGATATCGGAAAAATTTTGACTGGCCCCACTACCGTTTATGGTTATCAAGGCATAACAGCAAATCACTTCTATATTAATGAAGAAACCGAATCAACTTCTAAATCAATCAATACTAGGATTGGAAACGGTGATGCTAATGGAAACTTGGCTGGTTTAATTAGCACAAAACATTTAAATAATTATTCAAGTGGAATTAAAACCGCACTCGACTTTAACGCATCTGAAGATAACTATCAACCCATAATGATATACAATAACGTTGCTGATAGTTATGGATTTATAGGACAAGCAAAAACAATTAATGCAAGCTCCTACGCTAAAGTTTCAGTTACCTTACGCGTTGTTGATAATGCTTTTGCAAACGTTTATTTAGTTGACGTTTCTGATACTGTTAAAAACGTTATAGAATTTAAGAACCCCACCTCTGATGAAGTTAAAAATCTTCAATTGACCGTTACTTCTGATATGATGGATGATAATGGTTGGGTTACAGTTGATTTCTTTGTTGCAACAGGCCTAACAGGAAGAAACTTCCGCGTTGAAATTTGGAACGGTAGCCGTGATGCAACACCTGAGAACGCATCAAAAAATTCAACCGGTTACGTTTTCATTAAAGATATAAGCGTTTCAACTTCGGGTGCATTTGTTGAACCCTCTAAAGCAAATTATGCTTTTGTTGAATCTGGCAATCCTCTTTATAACGAATACAAAAACAACGATGAAGAAATTACAAGTCAAATCATTTATAAACGTCCGTTAACTGAACTTGAAAAGAGTTATAACAAAACTCAAAAAGATACTAGTAAACACGTTAAATATGAAGATAATTACATTTGGGCAGAAAACGCAACGATGATTTATGTGGTTTATAACACGATAGACCCCGTTGAAATCGACCCATTTGCTAATGATACTAATGATGATGAAACTACTTCTGGTGGTTGCACAGCCGAAACCGACCCGTCAACCTTCTGGCTATCTTTCTCCTCTGTCCTTCTAATAGTTGCTCTAGTTGTCGCAATCGCAATGTTATTTATTAAAAACATTAGAAGAAGACACAAAGCAAATAGAAATGATGCTAAGTCACACTATAAAGTAACGAGCCGTGTTCGTAGCAAAAACGTTAAAACACAAGAAATAAAAGTTGAAGATAAGTTAGAAAAAACTGATGCTATCAAAGAAGTTGAACTTGAAGAAGAACTTGAAACAACTGATAGTGAAGTAGAACAAACTAATACGGAAACCGAACAAACACTTGATGATTACGTTTACGGCGACGTTGAAGTTTTTGGTAACGATGACGAGAAAAACAATTAGTAGTTCAAAATTAAAAATAGTCTAAAATAAAAATACTAGGTGTAGATAATTCTAAACCTAGTATTTTTTTACTATAAAGTATACCTTAAAAAATATTACGCATATAAATAATATATGGCTACTTTGATTTTAACGGGTGGTGGAACAGCTGGTCATTGCACGCCCAACCTTGCACTTCTACCCTATTTAAAAAATGATTTTGACAAAATATATTATATCGGTAGTAAATACGGTATTGAAAAACAAATTATTGAAAATACGGATTTAGAATATTTTTCAATAAATTGCGCAAAACTTGACCGTGTAAAAAAACTTAAAAATTTTAGTATCCCATTAAAAGTTTTTTCTGGTATAGTTCAAGCAGGTAAAATTTTAGATAAAATTAAGCCTGACGTAGTATTTTCTAAAGGCGGGTACGTTTCCGTACCAACAGTTATCGCTGCGGCAAAACGTAAAATCCCCATCATATCACATGAAAGCGATTATACTATAGGACTTGCAAATAAAATTTCCACTAAATTATCAAAGAAAGTTTTAACAAGTTTTCCAGATACTGCTAAAAGCATTAAAAACGGCGAATACGTTGGTTCTCCGTTAAGAAAAAGCCTTTTCAACGTTTCTAAAAAAGAAGCATTGTCTTTATTTGGATTTAGTGGTAACAAGCCTATACTGTTAATCACAGGCGGTAGTCAAGGCGCAAAAACAATTAATACAGCCGTTAGAAACGCCCTTGAACAACTTTTGCCTAAATATGACGTAATTCATATATGCGGAAAAAACAATTTAACTGAACAAAAAACTCCAAAAGGATATTTTCAAGCGGAGTATATGAATAAAATTGAAAACGCATTTGCCGTATCTTCCGTTTGTGTTTCCCGTGCAGGCTCAAACACCTTATTTGAATTAATGAGCTTAAAAATACCAACCGTTTTAATTCCGTTACCTAAAAGTGCCTCACGCGGAGACCAATTACTTAACGCAAATTATTTCCAAAAATTGGGGTTAGTTAGCGTTCTTCCACAAGAAGCGTTAAGTTCTGAATCCTTGACTTTTGCAATAAACTCTATTTACGCAAACCGATTAAATCTAATGAAAAATTTTGAAAAATTCCCAATAAAAGATGCAAGCAGGCAAATTTCTAGAATTATTGCAGACTTTGCAAATTAATACGCATTTAATCGTTCTTTTGTATTTAAACCGTTTCTATCCTTAAAATATTCAGATAAACAAGTGGAAACTTCCACTTGTTTTTTTATTGAAATTTGCCTAAACTTGTTTGAAAGTTCCCTATTTTTTATTATAGTAAGTGGTTGAGCATTTTTGGTTTTAGAAAAAAACAAATTAAAAATATAATCAATCATTTGTTTTACCTCCTATTACTCATATAATAACAACATTTATTGACACACGTCTGTCATATTAAAAATAATTTTTTATTTTTGTTGACATTAATTTATCTATATATTAAAATATGTGTAATAGGAGAAAATCATTATGAAATTTGAAATTATGCTTGGAATATTATTTGAACTTATGTCGAAAAAATGTGTCAAAGCTTCTTATCTTGCAGAGAAATACGAAGTTAGCGTCCGTAGTATTCATAGATATATCAACGGGCTTGAATCTGCTGGTATTCCCATTAATACTATTCGTGGAAATCAAGGTGGATTTGCTATAATAGATACGTTTAAATTTTCTTCTACATTCTTTACAAAAAGCGAATACGAGCAAATAATCAATTCGCTTTATGCCATAACTAGTAGCGTGCCTAATACTCTTTTAAGTAATGCTATAAACAAACTTAAATCTAGCATAAGAAACAAATATAGTGGCTTTGACATAAAAAGCGGAAATCTTATTATAGACGCAGGCCCTTGGGGTGATACGGTTGGTTATAAAAGTAAATTAGTAGTTTTACAAAATGGTATAGAAAACAATAAAAAACTTTTTATTAAATATCACGACCGTAACGGTGATATAACAGAAAGAATAATAGAGCCACACGTTATCGTGTTTAAGCAAGGTATTTGGTACGTTTACGCCTTTTGTCATTTAAGAAACGAATTTCGTTTCTTCAAAACAGGTAGAATTGAGCATGCAACAATGCTAAAAGAAAAATTTGTTAGGCGCACACTCCCTGATAAAGATTTACCGTTCAACTTTTGGTACAACAGCGTAGAAGCAAAAGAAGTTACGTTAAAAATCAATAAAGATTGCCTATCCGACGTTGAAGAGTGGCTAGGCATTGAAAAAATTACTACTCAAAACGGCAAACACTATGCAACGGTAAATTTACCTTTTGACAAAGGATTAGTCAGTAAAATAATCAGTTTCGGCAGTGGCATAGAAGTTATCTCTCCCAAAGAACTAAAATCCGAAATAATAAGGCAAGCACAAGAAATAATATCTAGTTATAGTTAAAAAGACGGGAAAATTTCCCGTCTTTTTTATTTGTTAGAATTCTTTTCGAGTACTTCGTGAAAACAAGGTTAAAAATACTTTCATAGGTTCTTTATTTTCATATAATATTGAATAAACAGCGTTCGTAATTGGCAAATCAACGTTGTAAATCTCACCTAAACGTTTCATAGCTTTTGCCGTACTTACGCCTTCAGCAAGTTTTTCAAATGGTTCGCCCTTAACGTATTTCTCTCCAAAACGTCTATTATTTGAATATTCAGAAAACAAAGTAGTTTCATAATCACCCAAATGACATAGCCCATAAGCAGATAACTCGTTCCCGCCCATTGCTTTAATTAAGCGAGCAACTTCCCTTGCTCCGCGAGCCATTAGCGGACCTTTTAAGGTAGTGTAACCACCACCATCCAACATTCCTGCTGCTATACCCATAACGTTTTTAGCGGCAGCACCTATTTCGCTACCAATTATATCATCACCATAATAAAATCTTATTAATTCACCGCGCAAATTATCTGCAAGATATTTTACTAATTCTTTATTAATAGAGTCGATGACCATACAATTAGGATAACCTTTAACGAATGCTTGAATATGTCCTGGCCCAACCCAAACGGCAACGTTGTTTTCGTCCACACCACTCTCTTTCACTACTTCTGTAAGTCTTTTACCGGTGTCGACTTCAATGCCCTTCATACATAAAATGAACTTTTTGTTTTGGATATCGTGTTCAACTACCCTTTTCATAAAAGAGCGTAGCGCTTGAGAACTTATAGAAATTATCAAAACATCACTTTCTTTTATTGCAAACTCTAAATCACTAGATAGAATAATACGCTCGTCTAATTCAACGTATTCGTTTCTCCCGGTATTTTTAAGTACGTCAAAAGTATAATTACCTTCCGTGCCCCATTGAATAACTTTATGTCCGTTATTTACTAAATACCAACCAATAAACGAGCCCCATCTACCACAACCTAAAACAGAAATTTTCATTTAAATCCCCTATTTTTATAGAATTTTTCTATCGACAAACGCTCTTGCCAAACTAACCTCGTCAGCATATTCCAAGTCCGTGCCGATAGGAATACCATGAGCTAAACGCGAAACTTTAATACCGAGCGGTTTTAAAAGATTAGAAATATACATTGCTGTTGCTTCGCCTTCAACATCCGGATTAGTAGCCATTATAACTTCTTTAACGTTTCCATTACTTATACGGTTAAGCAATTCTTTGATATTAATATCGTTAGGTCCTACCCCGTCGAGCGGTGAAATCGTGCCGTGTAAAACGTGATAAACTCCGTCAAATTCGTTGAGTTTTTCAATTGCAATAACGTCTTTAGGCTCTTTAACTACGCAAATTATTTCAGAAGAACGATTTTTGCAAACTTCGCAAATATCACCTTCGGAAAAGTTGCCGCAAATATTACAATAATGCACGTTATTTTTAACGTTAATTATTGCATCGGCAAATGCTTTTGCTTCGTCTTTGCTCATATTTACAACTTTATATGCAAATCTTTGTGCAGTCTTTGCCCCAACTCCGGGAAGTTTTGAAAATTCGTTTATCAATCTCCCGATTGGTTCTATATAAACTTTCATTTTATAATCCTAAACCGTTAAACGCGCCAAGTTTTTCAGCGCAAATTTTATCAGCTTTTGAATAACCGTCGTTAAGCGCTGCAACCAAAAGGTCTTCAAGCATAGAAATATCGTCCATATCAATAGCGTCGGGTTTAATTTCAATACCACAAACAACTTTTTTAGCATTCATAGTAACTTTAACTAATCCACCACCAGCGGTGCCTTCAACGATAGTTTCTTCAACTTCTGCTTGTGCTTTTTGCATTTCTTCTTGCATTTTTTGAGCTTGTTTCATAAGATTTTGCATTTGATTTCCACCCCCGAAACCGCCAAATCCACCTCTATAAGCCATATTAAATCTCCTTTTAATTTATTTTATAATGACAATATCATCGCCAAAAATTTTTTTAATTCTATCCGTAGCTTCGTCAACCGCGTCAAGCGTTTTTTCCATTTCAGATAATTTTACCTGTAATTCAAACGGTAAAAATTCTTCAAGTGCGTCCTCAATACGCATACGACTGGGCGCTTTATCAAGAAGTTCTTGGTCATCCGCTTTATTCGCAGTTAAAACCAGCATATTACCTAAAACTTCTATTTTTATACTTTGTAATAAATTCCAAAGCATTTCACTTCCGTTTTTACGCAAATTATGCAACAGTTTACCCTTTAATTCTTCAACAGTAACCGATTGAATAGAAATTCTATTAGCTTTAGCGTTATATCCCGTTTGCACTTCTCCTGGTACAGTAACAACTTCTGCTTTAATATTTTTTTCTTCAATATTACTTTCTTGAAGTGTTTCGATTAATTTCTCATCGTTTTTTATAGTTGAATTTTGTGGCAAAACGTTAACGACTGAAACGCCTTTAGCAATTTTATCTTCAAGAGTTTGAACTCTTGCCATTAACGCTTCTATGTTATAATCTTCTTCTGGTCGCGATGCTTTAACTGCCGCCATCTCAAAAATAACTCTTGGATGATTAGAGTATTTAAGCGCGTTTTCCGCATCAGAAAAAATTTCCAAAATCCTTAAAAGTCTCGTTTCGTTGGTAGAATCAGAAATCTTTTTATATTCGTTAAACTTTGTGTCAGGAATACCTAATATAGAGTTTGCATTAGCACAAGTTTTAACAATGATTAAATCTCTAATGGTAGAAGAAACGTCTTTTATTAAAACGCCCATACTTTTGCCAAGCGAAGACAAATTATCTATAATTTGTAAAACTTCTCCTACGTTGGAGTTAATTATCGCTGAAACAAATTGACATAACAATTGCCCGTTAGACGAACCTAGTATTTCCATTACGTCGTTATAAGTAAGTTTACCTGAATTATATGAAATTGCAATATCCGCAATAGAAAGCGCATCACGAATACTACCGTCGCCTGCAGTCGCAATTGCAACAACTGCCTCTTTTTCATAAGATTTGCCTTGCTCGTCGTAAATTTTAGATATAAGTTCAGCAATTTTTTCTGTTGAAATCAATCTAAAATCAAAACGCATACATCTTGAAAGAATCGTTGCTGGAATTTTGTGCACTTCAGTTGTTGCTAAAATAAACATAGCGTGTTTAGGCGGTTCTTCAAGTGTTTTAAGTAATGCGTTAAACGCAGCGCCCGTCAACATATGAACTTCATCAACAATATATACTTTATATTTACAATTTACGGGCGGATATTGAACTTTCTCTCTCAAGTCTCTAATTTCATTAACGCCGTTATTTGATGCTGCATCAATTTCAATAATATCAATATTTGAAGGGTCTGAAAGTGCCACGCAAACATCACAAACGCCACAAGGCGAACCATTAACTGAATTCGTGCAGTTTATAGCTTTTGCAAATATTTTTGCAGCAGAAGTCTTACCTGTCCCACGAGTACCCGTGAACAAATATGCGTGTCCTAAACGCCCACTTTTTATTTGATTAGTTAGCGTTTTAACAATATGTTCCTGCCCGATTAATCCTTCGAACGTAGTTGGACGGTATTTTCTGTATAACGCAAGATAAGACATTTTAGCTCCTTAATTACCGCTAAGTTTTAAGCGGAGTTTTTTTCTAATTCTTTGCAAGGCGTTATCTACTGCCTTTTCAGATTTATTTACCTTTTCACCAATTTCAGCGTAAGAATATTCTTGTAAAAATAACGCCAAAATTTTATATTCTAATCGACTTAACGTGTCTCTAATTAGACTTTCTATTTCTTGTTTTTTTTCTTTATCTAAATATGTTGCTTCAGGTCCTAGATTAACGTCGATAATAATTTCAGTCTTATCTAAATCTCCGTCACCGTAACCCGTTAAAGGCACGTAATCAATAAGCGGAGAATTTTTTTTGGAATTATTTTTTCTAAGTTCCGACCTAATAGCATTGTTTATGCAAGTGTATGCAAAACTTTCAAATTTGGATACGCCATTATAGTTTTTAACTGCAGAAAGCAATGCCATAGAACCAACTTGATACAAATCATCACTACCGCCGAATATGTATTTACGAATTATTTTACGTATTACGCCGTCATAACGAAAAAGCAAAGTTTCAAGCGCTTTATTCTTATCCGTTTTGGCAAGTTCTGCGATTTGCTCATCAGATAAATCGTCAAACTTAACTTTATCCCCTTGATTATCCACTTTTATTTATCCTTTAATACTCTTTGTCTCACGACTTCATAAACTGCAATACCACATGCAACCGACGCGTTTAACGAATTAACCTTTCCAAACATAGGAATTGAGATTACCCCGTCACACTTTTCTTTAGTGAGCCTTTTTACGCCACTATCTTCTCCGCCGATAACTAAACAAATTTTGCCAGATAAATCAGATTTGTAAATGTTCCCGCCACCAACTTCTGCGCCGTAAACCCAATATCCATTATCTTTTAATAAATCGATTGCGTTGTTTATATTAGTAACTTTAGCAACTTTAATATGATTAAGTGCACCTGCAGAAATACGCATAACCGTATCGCTAACCGACGCGCTTCTATCTTTACCGATAATAATACCATCAGCGCCAGCACACTCACAAACTCTAATAATACTACCAAGATTATGCGGGTCTAAAATTTCGTTTAATACGATAACCAATCCATCTTTGTCTTTTGTATCTTCAATAATATCATCAATATCAAAATACTTATAATCGGAAACGTATGCAATAAAACCTTGATGACGTTTACTTTCGCTTTCTTTTTCAATCACGTATTTATCAACCGGTTGCAATTTAATTTTATGCGATTTAATAACGTTTATCAATCTTTTACTTGCATCGTCTTTCAAATCTTTTTGAACTAAAATTTTATCAATTTCCTTGTCCGTTTTGAGTAATTCATAAACGGAATTTCTTCCTTCAATTTTCATTATATATTTCCTTTATTTAAAATTAAATTTAATCTATCGTTTTGTCCCGTTAAATACAAGTATCCCAACACGGCTTCAAAACCAGTAGCCGAATTGTAATCGGATATACTTGCACTCTTTGATTTCGTTGGTTTTTTAGCATTTCTTGCACGCTTAAAAACTGATAATTCTTCTTCGGTTAGAGATGAAATAATTTCTTTAACGAATTCAGCTTGTGCGGTTGCGTTAACTTCATTAGTTGCAAGTTTATTAAGTTCACCTGTTTTACAATCGCTTTCAAAAGTCAACCTTTCGCGCACGAATAATGAATATACGGCATCACCAACAAAAGCAAGTACAATCGGATTGAGATTATTTGCTTTTTGTTTATCCATAATTTCGCCAAGTTTAAACAATTTAAATCTTACCCCATTTTCTATTTATATAATTATACAATACTTTTATCAAAAATACAATAAAATAGCCCGAATATTTAATATTCGGGTTTTAATTTTAATTATTTTAATCGTAAAAGTTTACAAATCTAGCGATAACGCAGATAAGTATCCAACAATTCCTTTAAATACGTTATACGCAATGCTATCTTGATATTCTTTTGTAATTAAAAGCGCTTCGTCTTCTGGGTTAGATAAAAAACCGCACTCCGCTATTACCGATGGATATTCAGTACAGTTTAATACGTAGTAATCCCCCGTTAAAATTGAACACTCTCTAACAGCCTCTTCCATCTCGTTAAAACAAGTTTGAATATTGCTTGCTAAAAGTTTTGCTCTTTCATCTCCCGCTTTATAAAAAACTTGTGCGCCTCTACGAGTTGACAAACTGTATTTATTCATATGTATACTAACAACCAAATGAGGTTCTACAGATTTAATAATATCTCTTCTTTTTTGCATATCTTTCTTTTTCAAATTACTCGTTGCCATGCCGTAAAGTCCCGCATCAGAGTTTCTCGTTAGTGTAACACCCATACCTGCGCTAATTAAATATTTTTCTAGCGATTTTACGACTTTTAAGTTAATTTCACTTTCTTTAACCCCTGTTTTAACGCCACACACACCACCATCAATCCCGCCGTGTCCAGCATCTAGCACTATTCTTATTTTATTAACAGAAGTTTGGTCAACACTTTTTTTAGACAACGCACTAAAACAGACAACGAACGCTAGCGCAGTAACAACAAAAACACTAATTATTATTAAATTTCTTTTCTTAAATACAAACATATGCCTCCAAAGCCCATAACGCTTACAATATTATATTGCATAATTGATTAAGTTATGATTGATTTTGAACGCATAATCGCAATAAAAAAATCCGCATTGTCGCTCTTCCCGTAGGGAATTGCGACAACTAAATAAATCCTTGCGGATTTGTGATATTCGTCTAATGACGAGTGATATTGCCTTACGGCAGTTTTATTCGCCTTTGGCGAGTTGTGGATTTATTTAATATAACTGCGACTGCAAGGAGCAATCTAACGCAAAACTTATTTTGCATATCACTTTTAGCCACAAGGCTAAAAATATCACTTATTTATCCAATCTTTTGTGGATAAGAAAAGCCCACTACATTTCGCATTTTGCGAAGTATAGTGGGTTATACTTTTGTCTAAATAAAAAATCCCTAACGGAACAGCGGTTTAAGCGGATTTTTTTTATTATTTGTTTTCAGTTTTGAAAAAAATTAGTGCGATTAATAAACTAATAAAACTTGCAAAAAGATTTAGCACGGCAAAATCGGCAATAAGTTCCGTAACGAAAGGTTTACCTGCCTCGGGATGCCAAACTAAAGTAATGCCACTATCGGTTACAAAGTGAAAAAAGAAATAAGCTATAGCTAATACGACTAAACCAACTATAAAAGTAATTAGAGATAATTTTAATAAATTTTTCTTATTCATAATCAAATTCCAACGTTAATCTTTATTTAAAATTCTTGAATTTCAATCGCTACGTTAATTTTAACTTCTTCTTGCGATTTTATGGTTTTAAGAGCAAACTTATCATCCAGCAAACTTGTAGTTGGCTCAATACCAAGTGCGTAATCGCCACTAATCATATATTTCCACTCAACAAAATAAGGCAATTTATCTAAATCGTAAGTAAATATTATTTTTTTACGCAATTTATGGTTTACAACTTCAACTCTCCCTTCTTCTAAAAAATGATAATAGCATTGTTCTCTTCCACCATCAATCGGCTCAGACATTATCAAACACTCGTCAATTCCCTGTTGCGCACAATCATTTCTAGCAACAGTGTCCTTAATAGGTGCAACTATTTCAACACCACTATCTAGCATAGGATAGCCAATATTCATATGGAACAAAATACAGTAGTTATCGTCAGTAAACGCCTCGTTTTTTATAGTGTTTTCAATGAGGATTTTACTAGAGCCTTGCTCACAAGAAATTTTTCGCGTTAATTTTAATTTTTTCCCAAACGTACTTTCATAAGTACTAGCAACGATTTCAACACCATTTTCGTCGCATTTTATGCTTTCTAAATTAGACGGAGTATTATGATATCTACCGTGCATAGGTTCATTACCAACTAACCCCAACCCTTTAAGCCCACAAGTATACAACATACCGCCATTGAACCTATGTCTAAAATCGGTTTCAAAACCGCAAATTCCGTTTTTACTAACGTAACTTACGTTCATACCTTTATAATATAAACTGTGTATATCAAGCCCTCTATCTTGTAAAAGCATAAAAGATAAACAGCCGTTATTTACCTCTAAAATTCTATCGTTATTTTCTTTTCCGTCGTAAAACTTTAATTTACGTACCGAACAAAGTTGCTCAACGTTACTAACTTTTTTATTCATACTATTTCTCCATTAAAAATTAATACTAAATAAATTTAATATAGTATAATTCATTTTTATAATCAAGTCAAGTATGAAATTAAAAAGCAGGTAAATTTTATCCAAATATTTTACCATTTAAATATATATCGGGAACACTCCCCACCAAAATCGTTTCCGTAATTAAAACCGACGACTTGTGACTTTCAATTTTATTGTTAAATGGTATACTAAAACGCACTTCACACTTTATATCAGCGTAAATTGAATGCAACGTTTGATTTATACCCACGCTTGTAAATGATGAATTAAACTCACAAACAACGTTCGTAACGTTAAGAGTTTTTACGTTCACGCAATTTCCTAAGCCAGATATTAAGCCTATCCCAGAAAAAGCAAAAATCGGAACAGGAACGCCACCGTCAAGTTTACTTTTCAGTCGTATTTCAGTCGACTGTGCAATTTCTCTACTTATATAATTTACCTTGTGCGAATTTGCGCTAATCAGAACAATATTGCCTTGCGTATTTTTTTCTACTTGTACTAGGTCTGAATATTTAACTTGATTATTTAACGTATCTAATACCGCGCTATTAACCGATTGAGTGCAATAAGAATATGCATAATCTGCGCTTAATTTAAAAATTTGCTCGCTTATAAAATATTTAAAATATAAAACGCTTCCGCTAAGCAATAATAAAACGCAAAAAAACGCAAAAAACTTTTTTAGTTTAAATTTGCGTTTTCTCTTTTTATACCAAATATACTCAGAAGTGCACTCAATCATATTAAATTATATTTTCATTTAGTTTCGTTTAGACTTAGATTTAAATATTAATGCAAATATATATCCAAAAATTATTGCGGCAGTAATACCCATTGCAGCGGCAGTTGTTCCGCCTGTAATTGCTTCAAATAATCCTATTTTAGCGCCTTTTATTGCCCCATCTGCTAATAAATAACCAAAACCACATATAGGCACGGTCGCTCCGGCACCTGCAAAATCAACCAAATATTGATATAAACCTACCGCTTGCAATAACACTCCCGCAAGCAAAAAGTAAACCAAAATTTTCCCAGCCGTTATTTTAGTATAATTTATAAACAACTGTGCAATCGTACATATCGCTCCGCCAACTACAAAAACTTTTAAGTACGTTAAAAATATTTCAAACACCATAACTAACTCTCCACAACTACCAAATGCGCAATTCCAGGTATACTATCGCCTTGCTGTGACGAAACTGACGATAACAACGCCCCAGTAGCCATAAACGCAATTTTTTTAAGTTTATTTTCGCGTAAACGCTCCATTAAATATGAATTAAATACCACGGCGCTACAACCCGCACCGCTTCCGCCTTGATATTCGCTTTCGCACAAATTGTAAATTAATTCTCCACAATCAACGTGTTGTTTTTCAATATCGTAACCTTTTTCCCAAGATAAATCTTTTAATATTCTAGAACCTAAAGTACCTAAATCTCCCGTTACGATTAAATCATAATCACAAGGCGCACAATTGCTTTCCCTAAAATGAGTAATGAGAGTATCAGCAGCGGCAGGCGCCATAGCTGCACCCATATTATTTGCATCAACTACACCATAATCAACTACTTTACCAATTGTTGCAGAAGTTATTTTAGGTCCACTTCCTTTCGCACCAATTACCGTGCTACCAGCCCCCGTTACAGTCCATTGCGCTTGTGGTGGCCTGGTACAACCTAATTCTAACGGATATCTGTATTGTCTTTCAGCAGAAGAAAAATGACTACTTGCTGAACACACTACGTTATTCATATACTTTCCGTCAATAAGCATTGCGCCTATAGTAAGCGATTCGGCAAAAGTAGCACAAGCATTGTAAATACCTAGATAAGCACTAGGAAAATTTCTTGCTGCAAACGTTGACGCTATAATTTGATTAAGCAAATCTCCAGCTATAATTGCATCAATTTCATCTTCTTTTTTATGGGCGTTATCTACTGCTTTTTTTATAGCGGTAAAAAGCATTTTGCTTTCCGCTTTTTCAAAGGTATCTTCTCCATACATATCGTCGTTAAGTGTCGTTTCTATAAATTTCCCTATACTGCCTTCACTCTCTTTAGGCCCAGCAATAGATGAAGCGCCTATAATTACTGGTTTATTATTAAAACAAATCGTTCTTCTCATTTAAAATATCCTTAATCCAATAAAATATAAAATTCCAACTAAAACGCTGCTTGCAATTCCAAAAACGATAATAGGTCCTGCAACTATAAACATTTTAGCCGCAGTACCGTATATATAACCTTCGGTCTTAAATTCCATCGCTGGAGAAACGACTGAATTTGCAAAACCCGTTATCGGCACGATTGAACCACCACCCGCATATTTACCTATTCTGTCATATACACCAAGTCCTGTTAAAAGCGCGCCTAAAAATATCATTATCATTGAAACGTAAGACGATAACTCATCTCCAGATAACCCTAAGCCAAACTCTAATAAATATCTAAATGTTTGTCCAATCATACAAATTACGCCACCCACCCAAAAAGCTCTGATTAAAGACCGCCTTTGCTTGGTTTTGGGTGATATAGATTTAACGTAATTTAAAAAATTTTGGTTAGTACAGTCGTTAGAAGTTTTCATTTTTCTCTTCCTTTTTATTAAATTTTTTGGTAAAAGTTTCTCGCTCGTCTAAATTTTTCATAAACTCAAACTGATTTTCTTTTCTCATAATCCTAATATGGGCAAACGCAAAAATTGTATACAAAAAAAACGGCTAAAATTTAAGCCGTATTTTTTCTATTATTTTATTTTCTAATCTTGAAACTTGCACTTGCGAAACACCTAAATTTTCTGCAATTTCACTTTGAGTTCTATCTCTAAAATACCTAAGTATTATTATTTTTTTCTCACGCTCATCTAAACCATCTATAATATTGTTCAAATGAATTGACGTCAATAAATTCTCCTCATCGTCCGCACATGGAAGTTTATCAATCAGTTCTTGTCCTTCTTCATCGTCTTCAAACTTATCAAAAATTGATAACGGCATCCTAGCGCTATCAAGAGCGATAACAACTTCGTTTTTATCCACACCAAATTTTTCTGATAAAAGTTCAATACTGGGCTGTGCGTTATGCGCCGAAAAAAACTCATCAATAAACTTATTCATTTTATTTGCAAGAATTTTTATCGTACGAGATACTTTAATCGCCCCGTTATCACGCATATACCGCTTGATTTCACCTATAACCATAGGCACGCAGTAAGTTGAAAATTTAACCCCAAAGCTTTCATCAAAGTTGTTTATTGCTTTTAAGAATCCTATACAAGCAATTTGATATAAATCGTCATATTCAACGCCTTTATCCTTAAAGCGCCTTATTATGCTTTTAAGCAATGGTGAATTCTTTTCAAATAAAACTTCTTTCGCATTTTCGTCTCCGTTTTTAGCCTTTCTTATGTAATCAAGCAAAGTTTCTTGATTAAGCATCTCACTCCCTTACGAATCAGTTTTGATTACTTTAGTCATATAAACTTTAGTTCCCAACCCTTTTTTTGAGTCTATTTTTACTTCGTCCATAAAACTCTTCATAATCGTAAACCCCATTCCAGAGCGTTCATCTTCTTCGCGCGTGGTAAAAAAAGGTTCTAACGCTTGGTCAACGTTTTCAATACCGATTCCGTTATCAATTATATTTATATGTAACTTATTTCCGTCTATTTCGCACTCCAATATTATTTCGCCTAAGCCTTGCGAATACCCGTGTACGATTGCATTAGTAACCGCTTCGCTCACCGCTGTTTTAATATCCGAAATTTCGGATATGCTCGGATTGAGTTGTAAGGCAAAGCAAGAAACCACGCTACGCGCAAAAGATTCGTTTTGCGATAAAGAATCAAACGTTAATCTCATTTTATTTTTATTTTCCATAATATTCTCCCGTTAAATTTTAGGCATAATTTTGTAAATCCCAGCAATTTCAATAACTTTTTCTGTTGCAACTGACGCGCCTTGTATGTAAATAGGAATATTAAACCTTCTTACCTTTTTGTATCTGCCGATTAAAAGTCCTATCCCCGTACTATCCATAAAAGTAACGCCCGATAAATCAAAAACGACTTTATCTGAATTAAGATTATCTTCAATTAATCTGTCAACGATATTTTTAGTCTCAGACGCAGAATATTCATCAAGTTCACCATAAAAATAAACAATTAAGGAGCGCCCGTAATTTTTATATTTGATTTCCATAAAACCTCCGTTATTACCTAATAAAAGTTAACACAAATAAAATAAAAAAAATTGCAAATTAACAGCAATTATCCATTTTTTTTGTCAAAAGTAAATAAAAACTAGAAATTTAAAATTATATAAAAAATTTTTTAAAAACCGCGTAAAAATTGTTGACATTTTTCTTGATTTATTATAGTATATTAAGGCGTCGTGAATGAGCGGGGTGTAGCGCAGTTGGTAGCGCACGTGGTTTGGGACCATGGGGTCGGGAGTTCGAGTCTCTTCACCCCGACCAGTATGCAAACACTTTTTGTGACTGAACAGGACGTATTGAGGGCCTTTAGCTCAGTAGGTTAGAGCGGTCGGCTCATAACCGATTGGTCCGCGGTTCGAGTCCGTGAAGGCCCACCAAAAAATAATAATTTGGCCCGGTAGTACAGATGGTTAGTACGCCAGCCTGTCACGCTGGAGGTCGAGGGTTCGAGCCCCTTCCGGGTCGCCAATGAAAATGCTTGTAGCGATACAAGCATTTTCATAAAAATAAAACTTAAGATGCCTCGGTAGCTCAGTAGGTAGAGCAAGGGACTGAAAATCCCTGTGTCGGTGGTTCGATTCCGCCCCGTGGCACCAAAAGTTTTTTCAAGATTTCAGCAATTTGCTGGTGTAGCTCAACTGGCAGAGCAGCTGATTTGTAATCAGCAGGTTGCGGGTTCGATTCCAGTCACCAGCTCCAAATTTAATATTAACACGGGCAGGTTCCCGAGCGGCCAAAGGGAACAGACTGTAAATCTGTCGTCAGCGACTTCGGTGGTTCGAATCCACCCCTGCCCACCAAATCGTTAGTTTTTTACTAACGATTTTTTTATGTTATAAATGAAAATAGAGGTTCTTTTCCAAAGACCTCTATCATTTTTTATTTATATTTTACACTAAAGATAAAACTTCAACAAACTCTGCTTTTTTAGTCAACCTAATAAGGTCTGCTTTTTTACCAACTGCTATTTCTCCCCTATCATAAGCTTTTATTGCTTTTGATGCGTTTAATAACGTAAAAAATATCTAAAAAATTAAATTTTCTGCTTTTAGATTATTGTAAAATTGATATTTTTTTGTTATAATATTTTCGTGAATAAATTAACTGTAAAATCAGTCAAGATAATTTTATTAAAAAGAGGTTTTTTATGAAAAAAGTTTACGCAGGTAAAACTAAAGACGTTTATGAACTCGACAACGGAAATGTTATGCTTAAATTTAAAGACGACTGCACTGGTAAAGACGGCGTTTTTGACCCAGGTGAAAACAGCGTTGGTTTAACAATTGAAGGCATTGGCAAGGCAAATCTTCAAACTTCAGTTTATTATTTTGAAATGCTTAAAAAAGCGGGTATTAAAACTCACTACGTTTCAGCTGATATTGAAAATGCAACGATGGAAGTTCTCCCTGGCAAAGTATTTGGTCACGGTTTGGAAGTTATTTGCCGTTTAGTTGCAACTGGTAGTTTTATCCGTAGATACGGCGAATATATTAAGGACGGTACCGTTTTAGAAGGTGGTTACGTTGAATGCACTTTTAAGAACGACGAAAAAGGCGATCCCCTAGTTACCGCAGAAGGTTTATCAGCACTTGGCGTTATGTCAATGGAAATGTTCAATAGCATGAAAGAACAAACCTTAAAAATTACCAAAATCGTTGCTGACGACCTTAAATCTATCGGTTTAGACTTATGGGATATCAAGTTCGAATTTGGTTATAACAATGGTGAAGTTATCCTTATCGACGAAATCGCTTCTGGAAATATGCGTGTTTACAAAGATGGCAAAATCGTTGACCCCGTTGAACTAACTAAACTTATCAACAATAGATAATATTTGTAACTCAATATAATTAAAAAAATCAGTCGAACACAAGTATCGACTGATTTTTTATTTTACATTTTGTTTTTTATAAGGTTATGAACAACCCTGTGATAAGTATCAAAAGAATACATATAGGTGCAACGTATTTAATAATTATATTAAAATATAAACTTGCCCCTTTCTTTTTGTCTATACCAATTTCTTTGGGTAAAATATTTTTATCTATCAACCAACCAGCAATAACGCACGTAATAATAGCTACTATCGGCATTAGTATGTTATTTGCAAGGAAATCAAACATATCTAGTATCGACATTGTCGAACCGTTATAATTTAAGCTTACTCCTGATAGCAATCCAAAGCCGAGTGATGAAAGCACACCTAAAACTAATATTGCGCCAAAAACTATGAAACAAGCGGTTATTCTTTTCATTTTTCCACTTTCACATAAAACCGCAACGATGGATTCAACAAGAGAAACAGACGAAGTTACGGCTGCAAAAAATACTAAAACAAAAAACACAACGCCAATAATTCTACCACCAGGCAACGCATTAAATACGTTTGCTAACTGCACAAACATAAGAGATGGTCCACGGCCATCAGGCGTAATAAATATTGCAGGGTCACCGAAAGCAAAAACAGCAGGCATAACGATAAGTGCTGCGACCAGCGCAAACGCACTGTCACAAATTGCAATTTGCGTAGATGACGAAGTTATTTTAACGTCTTTTTTCATATACGAGCCATAGGTTATCATTATACACATACCTATTGACAACGAATAAAACAATTGCCCTAATGCGCCCAAAACCGTACTAAAACTAAATTTTGAAAAGTCGGGAACTAATGCATAATACCAACCACTTAAAGCACCTGGTTGAAACGCAACGTAAACCATTAAGAATACAGCGATAATTGCTAGTGCAGGCATTAAAATTTTGCTCATTTTTTCAATACCTTTCTGCACCCCTAACGCAACTATAACAATGGTTGAAACTGCAAAAACCAAGAAAAAAATTAGCGGTTGCCAAGGGTCAGAAATAAAAGTTTTAAAAAATGAAATAATTGTCGCATCAGTAGCGTTTGGTCCGATAAGCCCCTCCGCACCAACTATATAAGAAAAGCCGTACTTAACAACCCATCCACCTATAACGCAATAATAAGGCACTATTATAAGCGGAACGATAACGCAAGCGTATCCAAACCACTTAAATTTTTTATTTAAAGTTGTAAAAGCACCAATAACACTTTTGCCCGTATACCTACCTATCGATATTTCAAGCATCAAAAGCGAAAGGCCAAACAAAACAGCGAGCAAAACGTAGCAAAAAATAAAGATTCCCCCGCCGTATCTTGCCGCCAAATACGGAAAACGCCAAAGATTGCCAAGTCCAACAGCAGAACCAGCGGCAGCCAACACAAAACCGAGTTTGCCAGAAAAATTCCCGCGCTTTTTGTTGGAAAAACCAGCAATTTCCGAATTGTTAAAAGTTTGTTTTGATTTATTGTTCATTATTTAATTTATCCTTTAGAGTTGTTTTGTGATTACGCTCATTATAGAATCCAAATAATCACCTTTAAATTCTTCAATATTTCCGTCATCAGAAAGTTTCGCAAATTCTGGGTTTATAGGTAATTTAGCAACAGTTTCGATAGCATATTCTTTTGCCGTTTGTTCAATTTTACTTTCACCAAAAATGCTAATTTTCTTTTTGCAATCCGGACATTCAAAATAAGACATATTCTCCACAATACCAAGTACGGGAATATTCATCATTGCAGCCATTTTAACAGCCTTTCCCACAATCATTGAAACTAAATCTTGTGGTGATGCTACAACAACGATTCCATCTACAGGTAAAGATTGAAAAACAGTCAACGGCACGTCACCCGTTCCCGGAGGCATATCTACAAACATATAGTCCACTTCGTTCCAAACCACGTCCGTCCAAAATTGCTTTACAGCACCGGCAATAACAGGCCCACGCCATACGACAGGGTCGTCTTCGTTTTCTAAAAGCAAGTTAATAGACATCATTTCTATTCCTGTTTTACTAATTACCGGCAATAAAAATTTATCATCCATTGCTTGAGCTTTGTTTTTAATGCCAAACATTTTAGGAATTGACGGTCCTGTGATATCCGCGTCAAGAATAGCCGTATTAAATCCTTTTCTTTTACATAAAACGGCAAGCATTGAAGTTACTAAAGATTTACCAACGCCACCTTTACCGCTAACTACACCTATAACTTTTTTTACGTTACTTAATTCGTTTTGTTTTTCTTTAAAATCTTTTCTTTCTCCACAATCTTTAGAAGAACACGAAGAACAGTCATGCGTACATTCACTCATATTTATTACTCCTAATATTTTTACAATTCAATTTTTATAAATTCTATATAATCTTCGTCGCTACAAACGGTTAAAAAATAATCATTTTTCATATCGTTTATTTTAACGTATTTAAAATTTTTAGCATTTTTAGCTTTTAATAAACTTTCTTTTTTAGTCCATTCTAAAGTAAGTTCACAAATTTGAGTTTTATCGTCAATTTGTTTTAGATTATTCATATTTAAGTGTTTTTTTAACTTTAACACTTTTTCTGTACACGCTTCAACGTCAACGCCAACACCATATTTTGAGACGGCTACAGCAACGATATTCTTTGAATGCGTAAGTGAAAAATTTACGTTAGAATCATCTATAACGCAAAAATAACTTCCGTTAAACGAGAAATTATAATCATTTCGTCCAAAATAGTCATTTAGCGCAAATTCAAGTAGTTTCCACACCCATACGCTTTGCTTTTTTCTATCGCAATTAGTTATACTTTCGACATATTTTGCGCGCACAGGGTTTAATGACTTAATTAATTGTTCATCACAAGTATTATTTTCAATATTTGCATAATATACTTTAACCACGCTAAATATTATATCAAAAATTTAAAAATATCGCAAATCAGTTTGCACTTTTTTGTAAAAAACTTTTATTTATAAATTGATATTTATAAACTGAGTATATAGTTACGATAATTAAAATTAAAGTACACTTTTTAATAAAATATTGCAAAAATACATTTTAAATGTTATAATATATAAAATTTTTGGGATAGGAGTGTAAAAATGAATATTTGGCACGATATTGAAAGTAGTAGAATTAAACCTGAAGAATTTATTGCCGTTGTAGAAATTAGCAAAGGCAGTAAACAAAAATACGAAATGGACAAAAAAACTGGGCTATTAAGACTTGATAGAATTTTATATACGTCAACCCATTACCCCGCTAATTATGGATTTATTCCACACACACTAGCATCTGATAACGACCCGTTGGACGTGCTAATTCTTTGTTCAGAAAGTTTAATACCCATGAGTTTAGTAAAATGCTATCCCATAGGCGTAATTATAATGAACGATAGTGGTGCTGTTGATGAAAAAATTATAGCAATACCAGATACTGACCCTAACTATAATACATATAAGAGCATACACGACCTTCCACAACATATTTTTGACGAAATGCAACACTTTTTTTCCGTTTATAAACAGTTAGAAAATAAAGATACAACAGTTGACGTTGCTTCTGATAAAGACGTTGCAATAGATATAATTAAAAAATCAATGGAAAATTATAAAACGCATTTATATGAATTAACAGCAAAATAGAAATAAGATACGAAAAAAGCGCAGTAAAAACTGCGCTTTTTTACTTTATATTAGCTAATTTTCGTTTATAACGAATAGTCTTTTGCTAGTTTCATAAAGGCATCAAGTGAATTCTCAATTCTCTTTTTATCGACACAATATGCTATTCTAACGTACCCTTTAATGCCGAAATCATCACAAGGAACTAACAATATTTCATGCTTTTTAGCTTTCTCATACATTGAATAAGCATCACCATCGGGTGATTTAACGAACAAATAGAACGCCCCGTCTGGTTTAACGCAATCAAACCCGTATTCCGTTAAAGCATTATAGATTATATCCCTGTTTTGTTTGTAAGCATCAATATTAACTTTTGCATTTATACACTTTTCAATTACTTTTTGGAACAAACTAGGCGCACAAACGTAGCCTAAACTACGGCCCGCACCACAAACGGCAAGATATACTTCGCTAGAATTATTCATATCTGGATTAACTGCAATATAACCTATTCTTTCTCCAGGTAACGACAATGATTTGGAATAAGAATAGCAAACCATAGTGTTTTTATAATAATTCATTAAATACGGCACTTTTACGTCACCATAAACCAATTCTCTATACGGCTCATCGGAAATCAAATAAATATCGTGGCCAAATTCAGCTTGTTTTTGTTCTAAAATAGAACAAACTTTTAAAATTATTTCTTCTGAATACACAACCCCACTTGGATTGTTTGGCGAATTTATAATAACGGCTTTCGTATTTTCAGTAATTTTCGAGTTAAAATCTTCTAAATCAATTTGTAAAGTATCAAAATTAGGATTGCTTACAACTAGTTTCCCGCCAGCGTTTTCAACAAAAACCCTATATTCAGTAAAGAAAGGTGAAAATACTATGCACTCTTCTCCTTCGTTCATAACCGCTTTAAGACAGATAGACAATGAAGCAGCAGCACCACAAGTCATATAAATATTATTAGGCGTTAAATTTAAAGCAAATCTGCTGTTTATATTTTGACTAATCACAGTTCTAACAGCTAAATCGCCTTGTGCGGACGTATATCCGTGCAAAAGAGTTTGGTTGTTAGTTGAAATTAAATTTTTTATCGTTTCAGTAACTTCCTTGGGCGGTTCAACGCTTGGATTGCCTAAACTAAAATCATAAACTTTATCAGTGCCTATTTCTTGAGCACGAACTTTGCTATATTCAAAAATTTCTCTAATTATTGAGCGCTTACTACCTAGCGCATATGCTTTTTTGTTATACATAATGACACCCTAAATCCCTAGTAATTTAATAGCATTTTTAAAAAATATTTTATCTTCAGTTTCCTTGCCCAAATTAAATGATTTAATTATGGCAATATCATCTTTTATATCTCTCCACGGACAGTCTGTAGCAAATAAAATTTTATCGTCGCCGTGTTTATATAGAATATCTTTGAAAGTATTTTCGTCAATTTGATGCAAAGAAAACGCGGTATCAAAATAAACGTTCTCTCCTGCTAAAACATCTAAAACTTCCTTCCATTGCAAATGCGAGCCGTAATGCGCTAATACGAACTTTTCTAATCCAACTTGCTCAATTGCTTTTTTAATAAGGTTTGGCGGACATTTAACAGGTTGACCTATATAGCCATCATCAATACCCGCGTGCGTAACGACAATCAAATCTAATTTTTTTGCTGAACGAAGAATTTCTAAGTAACCTTCGTCATCAATAAAAGTATTCTGATAATCAGGGTGGATTTTCACCCCTTTTATTCCCAGTTTTTTTAGCTCAACCATTTTTTCGTAAATATTTTCGCATTGTGGGTGCATTCCACCAAAAGAAATTAGTTTTCTTTCACAATTAGAAAATTTTTCATTAATTTGGCAAACAAACTTTGTTACGCTTTCAAATTGAGTGTGTTTTGTTAAAACAGGCAACGTTACACAAACATCACAATTCGCTCGTTCCATTGCATCAAGCATACCTTGAACACTTCCGTCGGTATATGGAATATTTCCCGAATTAGAGTGAAGAGCGTCAATCGTTGATTTAGCAATTTTATCAGGAAAAACGTGCGTATGAAAATCAATAACCATATTATAAACTTAAAATATCATCAGAAGATAACGTTTTTACGCCTGTTTTAAGCAAGATTTCTTCAGCCTTAACTAAATCAGATGCTTTAAGCACCACTGACGCTTCTTCGCCATCTATAGATAACCCGTACATATATTCAACGTTTATATTGTTATCTGATAGTGTTTTAAGAAGTCCTTGTAAACTTCCTGCTTCGTGATTAATTTTAAGAACTAAAACCGAAGTTAGCATAGTTGAAAAGCCTTCTTCTGCAAGTTTAGTTTTTCCTAACTCAGGATTGTTTACGATTAAGCGCAATAATCCGTATTCGGTTGTGTCAGCTAAACTTAACGAAAGAATATTAACGCCGTTAGTTTTTAAAACGTTTAATACTTCACCTAATCTTCCTTGTCTATTTTCAATAAAAACCGATAATTGCTTTGCTACCATATCATTTTCTCCTTTTTTTAATATAATTTACGTTTATCAATTACGTGAACAGCTTTACCTTCGCTACGAACTAACGTTTGAGGTTCAACGATTTTAACCTTTGGATTTAGTCCTAAAGCTTGATTTAATACGTGTGAAATCTTTTTTGTCAAAGCTTCAATTCCCCTAATTTCATCAGTAAAATACTGGGGATTAATTTCAACTTGAACCTCTAACGTGTCAAGATTATTTACCCTATCAACTATAATCATATAGTGAGGTGAAACTTCTTCAACGTCAACAAGCGCTGCTTCAACTTGGCTCGGGAATACGTTTACGCCACGAATTATCAACATGTCGTCAACCCTACCTTTAAACCTGCTTATACGCGCGCTAGTTCTTCCACACTGACAAGTAGAATAATCTATACTCGTTAAATCTTTAGTTCTGTACCTAATTAACGGCAACGCTTCCTTTGTAAGAGTAGTAAATACTAATTCACCCGTTTCCCCAGGGATTTGAGTAGTTAAAGTAGCACTATTTAGTATTTCAGGATAAAAATGGTCTTCACAAACGTGTAACCCTGTATGAAACTTACAATCACACGCTACGCCAGGTCCCATAACTTCACTTAAGCCATAAATATCGTGTGCAGAAACGTGAAGTCTTTCTTCAATATCCTTGTGCATTTTTTCCGTCCATGGTTCAGCGCCACAAATTGCATATTTTAATTTAATATCTTTAATTTTGTTTTCAGATTCTAATACTTCCGCTAAATGTAACAAATATGACGGCGTACACGCAATAGCTGTCGCGCCGAAGTCAACCATCATAGTAGTTAACTTTTTAGAATTACCTGTACTCATAGGTACAACCATTGCCCCAACTTTTTCCGCACCATAATGCGCACCTAAGCCACCGGTAAATAATCCGTAACCGTATGCAATTTGAATAATATCGTTCTTTGTAACCCCCGTCATTGCAAAACATCTTGCAACACACTCCGCCCAAATTTCAATATCTCTTCTAGTATAACCTACTACGGTTGCCTTGCCTGTTGTACCACTTGATGCATGCACTCTAACGATTTGTGATTGAGGTACTGCAAAAAGACCAAACGGATAATTATCCCTTAAATCGTCTTTTGTCGTAAATGGTAATTTAACTATGTCCTCAATATTCTTTATATCGCCGGGTTCTAAACCCACCGCTTGCATTTTTTTACGATAAAATTCAACGTTGTGATAAACGTAATCAACGAGCTTAACAAGTCTTGCACCTTGCAACGACGAAAGCTCATCACGGCTCATACACTCTTTTGCTTCATTCCAAATCATAAAATCCCTCTATAAATCTTAATTTTCATATCCCGCAAGGAACGCTTTTTCATTTATTTCAATCGTCTTGGATGGAACTGTTTTTTCAATAATTGAAAGCCATTGTTCTTTCGAAAAACCGATATATTTTGCGGCTAGCCCTAAAACAACTGAGTTCAAAACTTTACTGTTTCCCAAAGATTTTGCAACCGAAGCACCGTCGATTGAGAATACCTTATGTTCATCTTTCAATGTTTCTATAATATTTTCCGGATATTGATTTGCTCCGATAACTACGGTCATAGGATCAATTTTGCAATCATTAACTATCAAAACACCGTCTTTTTTCAAGAAATGAGCATATCTTAAAGCTTCTAATCTTTCAAAAGCGATTAAAATGTCAGCATCCCCTTCTTCAACTACCGGCTCACATACGTTTTCACCGTATCTAACAAAAGTAACAACACTACCACCACGTTGAGCCATACCATGCACTTCGCTAATTTTAACGTCATAACCTGCACTCAAAGCGACTTTACCTATAATTCTACTGGTTAACAACGTGCCTTGTCCACCAACACCAACTATCATTACGTTTAATTTATCCATATTATTTTTCCACCTTTTGAATCGCACCGAATTTACAATAACTACTGCAAAGTCCACAACCATTACACATAGTTTCATCAATTTTAACCGTGCCGTCGCTTTGCTTGGTGATTGCAGGACATCCAATCTTTAAGCACATTCCACACTTTTTACATTTTTCAGAATCAGCAACGCATTTATATGGGAATTTTTGTCCTTTAAGCAATGCGCAAGGAGCTTTCGCTATTATAACGGTAAGTACGTTGCCACCAACCGCTTGTTTTACAATTTTTTCTAGTTCAACAACGTCAAACGCATTAACTTCCACAACGTTAGGAACACCAACTGCTTTACATAACTCTGCAAGATTTATAGCGTAAGTTTCTTCTCCTTTAAGTGTTTGGCCTGTCGCAGCATGTTGTTGATGTCCGGTCATACCGGTCGTACGGTTGTCAAGTATAATAACCGTTCCAGTACTCTTGTTGTAAACCATATTAATCAATGAGTTTACGCCCGTATGTAAGAAAGTTGAATCACCAATAACTGCTACCCAATTTTTTATAAAATCTTTACCCCTTGCTTTTTCAATGCCGTGTAAAGAAGAAATACTAGCACCCATGCAAAGCGTGCTATCGATAACACCAAGCGGAGCAACTGCCCCTAAAGTGTAGCAACCGATATCGCCAGCTGCGTGAATTTTTAACTTGTTAAGAACTGAAAATACGCTTCTATGTGGACAACCAGGACAAAGTATCGGAGGACGATTAGGAGCGTCTTTTTTATTAAACTCCATATTATCCTTACCAAACAATGCTTTTCTTAATAAATTAGCACTATATTCGCCTTGTTTTGTGAACAATTCTTTGCCTTTTACTTTATATCCCCAAGATTCAATTTGTTCTTGAATAACGGGTTCAAGTTCTTCGAAAACGTAAACGGTTTCAACTTTAGAAATAAATTCTTCAATAAGTTTTTTAGGTAGTGGATTAACGATTCCAAGTTTCAAAACGCTTGCATTTGGACAAACTTCTTTCACGTATTGATAAGGAATTCCACTAGTAATAAAACCGATTTTGTTATCCTTTATTTCCATTTTATTTATAGGAAAATTACAACCGTCTTCTTGCAATTTATTATCCCTTTCTTCAACGACTAAATGTCTCGCAATAGCTGAAGCCGGCATCATAACGTATTTACGGAGATTTCTTTCATAAACTTTATCAGTAACTTCTACTCTATCTTCAAGTTCAACTACGCCTTGGGAGTGCGAAAGTTTTGTAGTTGTTCGCAAAATTACAGGCGTATCGTATTTTTCAGAAATTTCATACGCAAATTTAACAAAATCTTTGGCTTCTTGGCTATCTGCAGGTTCTAAAACGGGAACGTGTGCAGAACGACCAATCATTCTAGTATCTTGCTCGTTTTGTGAACTTGCTAGACCAGGGTCATCAGCAACAACTATAACCGAGCCACCGTTAACGCCAGTATATGCAAAGGTATAAAGTGGATCACTTGCAACGTTTAATCCCACGTGTTTCATACACGCAAGACTTCTAACACCTGCAAAAGACGCACCAAAAGCAACTTCCGCAGCAACTTTTTCGTTAGGCGCCCATTCAGTATATACTTCTTCGTATTTTGCAAGACTTTCACTTATTTCAGTGCTTGGCGTGCCTGGATACGCACTAGAAACTTTAACACCTGCTTCGTAAACGCCCCTAGCGATTGCTTCATTACCAAGCATAATAATTTTTTCTGCCATATTATTTACTCCTTAAATCCTTAATTCTTTTCGCCTTGCCCTCAAATCTTTGCAAAGTGTTTGGCGATTCAAGTTTAACTTTTGCATCAAGTCCCAACATAACCTTAAGCTTATTGCGAACTCCGTTTGAAAGTTTTTCCAACTCACCGAAAGAATCGGTTGACTGTGCAAGTTCTACTCTTATTTCAAGTTTATCGGTATATCCTTCACGAGTTACGATAATCTCATAATGTGGGCCAAGTTCTTCAAATCCGAGAATAACTTCTTCAATTTGGCTTGGGAATACGTTTACGCCCCTAATTTTCAACATATCGTCGCTTCTACCTGAAAGATTTTCCATTCTACAGAAAGTTCTTCCGCATTTGCATTTTTCATACATTAAACGGGTAATATCTTTTGTTCTATACCTAATAAGTGGAATACCTTCTTTTTTAATACAAGTAATAACTAACTCGCCTTTTTCTCCCACAGGTAAAACTTCGCCGGTTTCAGGATTAATGATTTCAGGAATAAAATAGTCCTCGTTAATATGCATACCACAAAGATATTCGCACTCACCTGAAACGCCTGGTCCCATAAGCTCACTCATACCATAGTTAGAAGTAACTAGCATATCTTTACCCCACGCCTTATACATTTCTTCACGCATAGCGTCGGTCAAAAGTTCACTACCTACCAAGCCGATTTTAACTTTTAAGTCTTTAGCGGGGTCAACGCCCATTTCACGAGCAACTTCAGCAAGACGAAGCGCGTAAGACGGAGTGGCAACTAAAAGCGTAGTTTCAAAGTCTTTCATATACATTATTTGCTTTTCAGAATTACCCGTTGACGACGGAACGATTGTCGCACCGATATTTTCTAAACCATAATGCAAGCCTAACGCACCAGTAAACATCCCGTAACCAAAACAAATTTGCGCAACGTCATCTTTGCTAGCGCCACCCATACAAGCAATTCTTGAAACGCACTCAGTCCAAGTTTTCAAGTCGTTCTCAGTATAACCAACTACTGTTGGCTTACCCGTAGTCCCACTTGATGCGTGAATTCTAACTAGTTCAGAACGCGGAACGGCAAAAAGACCGAACGGATAATTGTCTCGCATATCTTGTTTGGTAACGAACGGCAATTTTGCTAAATCTTTAAGACTCTTTATGTCTTCAGGTTTAACACCTACAGCATCCATTTTTGCTCTATATGGAGCAACTTTTTCATAAACTCTATTTACAGTTTCTTGCAATCTTTCAAGCTGAATTTTTTCAATTTCTTCTCTTGAAAGCGTCTCTTCCTTTGACCAAATCATTAATAACCTCTTAAAATTATTTATAACTTAATTTTTAATTTTCTTAGACGGATAGTTATCTAGTGCGTCACACTACTATATATTACTACATTTTAAAAATTTAATCAAGAAACTAGCGCGCGATTTTTTAATTATTTATAATATTATAAATAAAATAACAAAAATCAAAAACATGAAAACAAAAATAAAAATTGCCTATAAATAATTGAACCATAGTTATTATAGTTCAATTTTGAATAGGCAACAAAAAATATTTTATTATAAAATCTAAAATTTGTTTAATTTATTCAATTATGCGAGACATAATGACGCTTAAAATTGTCAGTGTTTATAACACAATCGTTCCCACTGAGCGAACTTTTAATGGAAGCACGTTTTCCTTGCCGTAAAACTTTGAAACAGATTCAACAAAAGCATCAACGTCAGCCTTTTTAACCACGTTTAGTATGCTACCAGCGAATCCACCGCCGTGAACTCTATTTACCCCGCCGTTTAAATAATTACCACAAACTGCAAGCGCTTTCGGGATTGACTGAACTGAACTACCAGAAACAAAACAGTTTTGTAATTTGCACAACGAACTAATACCAGATTGTTTTACTGCTTCTAAAAACCCGTCGTAATCTTTATTTGCAATTGAATCACAAGCCTTTTCAACGCGCTCATTTTCTTCGTAAAAATGTATTGCTCTTAAAACGGCCCTATCTTTTAATCCTTTAAGTTGCGGTAATTTATCAAAAAATTCATCTTTATTTATTTCAATTAATCTTTCCTTACCTAAAGCATTTGCAACTGAAAACATTTCCTTAGGAACCGCTGCGTATTCATCAGTTAAATCAGCGTGACTACCGCCCGTATTAACGAGTACAAAAACGTAATCGGCCAAACTATCGTTAATATCGCAAACCTTTATTTTCCCTTTGTTAGAAAAATCAAGTTGTTTTAAACCACCGAAAGCAATGGCAGTTTGGTCAAGTAAACCACAAGGTTTTTCAAAATATACGTTTTCAGAAAATTGAGATATTACAGCCTTTTCTTCCGCCGAAATTTTTCCATCATTATATAAAAAGTTCAATATTTCACTAACCAACACTTCAAACGAAGCAGAACTTGAAATTCCCGCTCCGCCAGCGACGTTACTAGTAAACGTAGCAACGAAACCGCCAACTTTATAGCCTTTATTTTTTACGCCCTCTACAACGCCACGAACTAACGCCGCTGAAGTGCACCTCTTTTCAATGTCAGCACCGTTAACGTCGACGATTATATCGGAGTATCCTTCACTTTTTATTCTTATAATTCCGTCGTCCGTTGGCAAAAACATAGCAAGCGTATCAAGACTAATCGCGCACGACATAACTTTACCCCCGTTATGGTCGGTATGGTTTCCACAAACTTCTACTCTACCACTTGAAGATGCAACGTATGCACAATCAGCATTGAAAACTTTTTTAAAATTCTCAAACGCTTTATTATATCTTTCACGTTGAAAATCAGTTGTTTCTCCATATAAATTTTGATAATGCTTTTCAGTTTCACTAATGTTATAATAAGGTTTTTTTAATTGCATAAAAATATTAATCCTTTACTTTTTATAATAAAAGTATAGCATTTTTTCGTTTCTTTGTAAACTTAAAATCGTGAATTTTTATTGTTATTTTCGCAGTTAATTAATAATTTTTTACAACTTTATTCGCTGACGTTATTTTATTGTTGACTAATTTTATCTAATGTTATATAATAACTATATTATTTTAAATAATGTACTTCGGAGGCTCATAGAATTTTATGGACATTAAAAAAATTGAAAAAAAATGGCAGGCAATTTGGGAAAAAGAAAAGCTAGGTACTTTCAATCCCAAAAACTATGACAAAAAATATTATTGTTTAGAAATGTTTTCGTATCCGTCTGCATCAAAACTTCATTTGGGGCATTGGTACAACTACGGTCCAACGGATAGTTTCGTTAGATATAAAAAAATGAAAGGTTTTGAAGTGTTTCAACCTATGGGATTTGACGCTTTCGGCCTCCCCGCTGAAAACTTTGCTATCAAAACAGGTATTCACCCCAAAGACAGCACCGAACAAAATATTACTAATATGGAACAAACTTTGCGCGAAATGGGCGCAATGTTCGATTGGAATGCAGAAATAATCACTTGTAATGAAGATTATTACAAATGGACGCAATGGTTGTTCTTAAAACTTTACGAAAAAGGTTTAGCATATAGAAAAGAAGCCCCCGTTAACTGGTGCCCAAGTTGCAAAACCGTTCTTGCTAACGAACAAGTCGTTAACGGCGTTTGCGAAAGATGTGGCGATACCGTAATTAAAAAAGACCTTACTCAATGGTTCTTTAAAATCACCGACTATGCTGAAGAACTTTTACAAGGTCTAAACGGACTTGACTGGCCGGAAAAAACCAAACTTATGCAGAAAAACTGGATAGGTAAATCTACCGGTGGCGAAATTGAGTTTACTGCTGAAAGCGGTGACAAATTCAAAGTTTTCACAACTCGTGCAGATACCTTATTCGGTGTTTCTTACGTTGTTTTAGCACCCGAGCACCCGTTAGTTAAAAAATTAACTTCAAATAAACAAAGAAAAGCTGTAGAAGCCTATATTGCAGAAACCGCTAAAGCTAACGAAATCGATAGACTTTCTACTTCTAGAGAAAAAACGGGCGTTTATATTGGTCATAATGCAATTAACCCTATCAACGGCAAAATCGTGCCTATTTATGCAGCTGATTACGTTTTATATTCATACGGAACAGGTGCTGTTATGGGTGTTCCTTCTCATGATGAAAGAGATTTTGCTTTTGCAAATAAATACGGCTTACCTATTACGAGAGTTATTAAAGGCGCTGGCGTTGCAGATGATTTACCCTTTACTGAAGACGGAATATTAGTCAACAGCCCCGAATTTGATGGTATGACTAGCGAAGAAGCACGTAAAGCTATTATAAATAAACTCGTTAGACAAGGTCAAGCAGAACACAAAACGAATTATCGTTTACGCGACTGGTTGGTATCACGTCAGCGTTATTGGGGTGCTCCTATCCCCGTTATCCATTGCGATAAATGCGGTGTGGTTCCCGTTCCCTATTCTGATTTACCTGTAAAATTACCTTACGACGTTGAATTTACCCCCGATGGTGAATCTCCCTTAGCTAAACACGAAGGGTTTATGAGCGTGAAATGCCCAATTTGTGGTGGCGAAGCACGTAGAGACCCAGACACTTTAGATACGTTTGTTTGCTCAAGTTGGTATTATTTAAGATACCCCGATGCTCACAATTCTAAAGAACCGTTTAACCCCGAACATATTAACAAAATTTTACCAGTTGATAAATATGTTGGTGGCGCTGAACACGCTTGCATGCACTTATTATACGCTCGTTTTATCACCAAAGCATTACGCGATATGGGTTACTTGAACTTTGACGAGCCTTTCAAATCGTTGGTTCACCAAGGCGTTATTCTTGGACCTGACGGCATGAGAATGAGTAAATCTAAAGGCAACGTTATCGCTCCTGACCCCTACGTTCAAGAAAATGGCTCTGACGTATTGCGTTTATACTTAATGTTTGGTTTCTCATATACCGAAGGCGGTCCTTGGAACGATGACGGTATTAAAGCAATCGTTAAATTTTTAGATAGAATTGAAAGACTTGCAATTAAACTTAACGCAACGCCAAACAATAAGAACAACTTAATCGGTAAAAATGAAAAAGACTTACTTTACGCAACGAACTATGCTATTAAAGCTGTTGATAAAGATATGGAATCTTTCTCGTTTAATACTGCCGTTGCTCGTTTAATGGAATTGTTAAATTCTCTCGCAAAATACGACACTTTAAGCGATTCTGAAAAAAATATTACCGTATTCAAAAACTGTTTCAAAACGCTTATATTGTTATTAGCTCCTTGTGCTCCACACTTCGCGGAAGAAATTTGGGAAAGCCTAGGCAATAAAAACTCTATTTTCTACTCTAAATACCCCGTTTGTGATGAAAAAGCGCTAGTACTTGACGAAGTAGAAGTTGCCGTTCAAATCAACAGCAAAATGCGTACTAAGATTATGATACCTAGCACTGCCGACGAACAAGCAATTAAGGATATTATTTATAAAGACGAAAAATTAGCTAATGAACTTCAAGATAAACAAATCAAAAAATTAATTATCGTTCCAAAAAGATTAGTCAACATTATCGTTTAGGAGTAGTATGAAAAAATCAACTATCAGCACAGGGGAAATCGAAAGATTTTCCCCTGACTTTAACTTAGGGCTTTCAAAAATTCAAAGTGAATTGCGTAAAGAACAAGGTTTGGTAAACAAAGTATCGCAAAAATATTCTAAATCCTACCTTAATATCTTTACTAATAACGTTTGCACTTTTTTTAACTTGCTTGGTTTGATATGCTTTATTGCATTACTAGCAACAAATGCATCTCTTTCTCAATTCTTCTTTGTTTTTTTCTATATCGCAAACATCTCTATTGGAATAATACAAGAAGTTCGCGCTAAAAAATGCATCGATAAGTTATCGCTTGTTGCAAATAAAGGTGTTGTAGTTATCCGCGATGGCGAAGAAATTGAATTGCCTACACAAGATATCGTACTTGATGATATAATTAAATTATCTATCGGCAATCAAATTCCCACCGACAGCATTATCGTCGACGGCGATATCGAAGTTAACGAAGCTCTTTTAACGGGCGAATCAGTTGCTGTTAAAAAGAAAGTCGGCGACTTGATTTTGGCTGGTAGTTTTATTACTAGCGGAACTTGTCTAGCAAGAGCCGAAAAAGTTGGTGCAGACAACTACGTTCAAACCCTTTCTGCAAAAGCAAAGCAGTATAAAAAACCGCACTCTGAAATAATGAGCTCTCTTAAGCTCATTATAAAAGTAATTGGTTTTATAATTGTTCCTATAGCAACGGCGTTTATGATTAAATCGCTAATTCTTTCCCCTAACGAAATCGCTAAAGCCGTTCTAGGTTCTGCAACAGTAGTAATCGGTATGATTCCTGCAGGTATGTTCCTTTTAACCAGTGTTGCACTAGCTGTCGGCATAGTAAAACTAGCAACACATAACACACTCGTTCAAGACCTTTATTCGCTTGAAACGTTAGCTAGAGTAGACACGATTTGCTTTGATAAAACAGGAACTATTACCGATGGTAAGATGACGGTTAAAGAACTTATACAATTACAAGACAATTATGAGTGCGATAAAATTATTAGCTCTATGCTTGCAGCACTTAAAGATAATAACCAAACCGCTATCGCTTTATTCGAGCGATTTGGGCAAACAAATTGTTATAAAGCATTACAAACTCTCCCCTTTAATTCTTCAAGAAAATTATCAGCAGTAACGTTTGAAGAGTTAGGAACGTTTTCTTTTGGTGCTCCCGAATTCGTTTTACAAAAAGAAGAATATGAAAAGGTTAAAAACCAAGTTAACGAATACGCAAGTAAAGGTTTAAGAGTTTTGATACTAGCTCACTCAACTAAATCTCTACAAGACGATGTCGTTCCGAACGACTTTTCCCCTATAGCTTTAATAATTATAGCCGATAACGTAAGAGAAGATGCTATATCTACAATTAAGTGGTTTAAAGATAACGGTGTTGCCGTAAAAGTTATTTCGGGAGATAACCCGATTACAGTTTCTGAAGTTTCTAAACGTGTAGGAATAGAAAATGCTGATAAATACATAAGTCTTGACGGTTTAACCGACGAAGAAGTTGAAAAGGCGGCAAACGAATATACCGTGTTTGGTAGAGTTTCACCAGAACAAAAGGCGATTTTAATCAAAGCGTTGAAAGCCAACGGACACGTTACTGCAATGACTGGCGACGGCGTAAACGACATTTTAGCTTTAAAAGAATCAGATTGTGCTATTTCCGTAGCCGCAGGTAGTGACGCAGCAAGAAACGTTTCGCACTTGGTTTTAACCGACAACAACTTTAACTCGTTACCCAAAGTAGTTTATGAAGGTCGCAGAGTTATAAACAACGTTCAAAGTTCGGCTTCATTATTCTTAATGAAAACTTTATTTACAATGCTTATGGGTATTATAACCTTGTGTCTCCCCTATATGCATACGTACCCGTTTGTTGCTTCGCAAATGATAATATTAGAAGTTTTAGTAATCGGTTTACCAGCTTTCTTTTTATCATTACAGCCAAATGATTCTATTGTTGAAGGGAAATTCATTAGTTACGTTATTAAAAAGTCTTTACCTGGCGCGTTCTTGATGGTCATTAGTGTAATTATTATAGAAATATTCAAAAAAGCACTAGGTCTTTTCCCTGATGACGTTTATACCACAATGCAAGTATTTACAATATTTTGTTCGGGAATTATTAACTTATTCTTCGTATGTAGACCATTTAATGTATTCCGTACGATATTGTTCACAACCGCAGCTATACTAATTCTAGCAATAGTATTGTTATCAATTTTTGTCGGTTTGGAATTCTTTTCGTTTACAGCTATGATGCCGTTATCTACATATTGGCACCACGTTTTAATAGTTGCGTGCGTAATTTTACTCGATTTCCCGCTTGCAATATTGTTGCAATTTTTATGTGATAAAATAAACCTACCTTTCACAAAAACTAAATCATAATAAGTAATTATATAAAACAAAAAAGCGTTGGCTAGTACCAACGCTTTTTTTGTTATTAAATTTAGATTTTTTCATCAATCAATTTAACAATGTCGCCAACAGTTTTAATGTTAACTGCATCTTCTTCAGGAACGGTAATGTTGAATTCTTCTTCTAAACTCATAAGCATTTCCACAACGTCAAGCGAGTCTGCTCCCAAATCTTTAACGACTTCTTTGTCTTCCGTAATTTCTTCAACAGGTTTATTTAATTGTTGAGCAATCAGTTCCTTTACCTTATCGATAGTAGCCATTAAATTAACCCTCCATTTAATTTATGTATCGAATATATTATAATATATTTTATTAAACAAAGCAAGCAATAATTAAAAAATTTTATTTATTATGCTCTATATTTGGTAAACTGTCAAATCCTTTTTGTAATTCTTCATCCGTAGGAATATAATCGGTCATGGTCTTATTGTTATAAGCAGTATACGCTTTCAAATCAAAATATCCCGTACCGGTTAAGCAGAAAACAATTTTTTTCTTTTCACCCGTTTCTTTACATTTAAGCGCTTCGTCAATTGCAACTCTAATTGAGTGCGAAGATTCTGGCGCAGGCAAAATACCTTCAGATTTCGCAAAAGTAACTGCAGCTTCAAAAACTTTAGTTTGTTCAACAGATGTAGCTTCAATAATTCCATCGTGATACAATTTTGAAACGAAAGGATTCATTCCGTGATAACGCAATCCACCCGAGTGATTTGCGGTCGGCATAAAACCGTTACCAAGGGTGTACATCTTTAATAACGGAGTCATCTTACCCGTGTCGCCAAAATCGTACGCGTATTTACCACGCGTTAAGGACGGACAAGATGCGGGTTCAACCCCAATAATTCTATAATTTTTAGTTCCGCTAATCTTATCTTTAATAAACGGTGCGACAAAACCACCAAAGTTAGAACCACCACCAATGCAACTAATAAGCATATCGGGTTCAATATTATATTTTTCTAAAACAGCTTTAAGTTCTAAACCAATTATAGTTTGATGCAAAATAACGTGGTCTAAAACACTACCTAAAACGTATTTACAGTTTGGTGTTTCAAGCGCTTTTTCAGTTGCTTCTGAAACTGCACATCCAAGTGAACCGCCCGTATTAGGAAATGCTTTAAGTATTTCTCTACCAACCTTAGTTGTTTCAGACGGGCTTGGAATTACCTTACCACCGTACGTTTCAATAACAGCACGTCTAAACGGTTTTTGCTCAGCACTGCATTTTACCATAAATACCGTCAAGTCTAAGCCATAATACGCACAAGCCATAGATAGTGCCGTACCCCATTGCCCTGCACCAGTTTCAGTTGTCAAAGAAGTTAGTCCTTGTTGTTTAGCATAGTAAGCTTGAGCCACTGCAGAGTTTAATTTGTGTGAGCCTGAAGTATTGTTGCCTTCAAACTTATAATATATTTCAGCAGGAGTATCTAAAACTTTTTCCAAGCAATATGCCCTAGTCAACGGCGACGGGCGAATCATACGATAAAACTCTTGAATTTCTTCAGGAATAGGGATATATTCGTCTTTATCGTTTAATTCTTGTTTTACAAGTTCCTCACAAAACACTTCTGATAAATCTTCCGCCGTTACGGGTTTTAACGTTTTAGGATTAAGTGCAGGGTCGTGTTTCAATACTGCGTTTAAGTTATACCAGTAACGTGGCAACTCACTCTCTTCTAAGTACATCTTTGTAGGAATTCTTTTGTCTGCCATAATATCTCTCCTTAATAATTTAAAAAATAAAACACGGAAGTTCGCCTATATGGGACGAATTTATCCGTGTTGCCACCCATTTTCGCAAAAAATTTGCCTTTTTCAGGTACTATCATACCTTGCCGTTTTAACGCTCGGCTTACTGCGTCAACGGCTACTAATTTTCACCGTCACCCTCGGTAATCCATTCAATATCACCTTCCCATTTGCTCGCACCAACCGCAAACTCTCTTTAAGACCAAATGATATTTACTACTTTACCTCATCGGTTTAATTCATTTTTTTTATCATAACACCTTTTTAATTTACTGTCAACTAATTTAACATATTTAGACTATTTTTTTATAAAAACTGCCATATTATGCTCTTTTAACAAGTAATTTTCCGTATATTCAACAGTGTCGATTAAATTATATAATTTATTCGCATAATTAAGTTCTATAGGTTTATCACCAAGATTTATCGCTATTAAAATTTGAGAATTTTTACCGCAACGCTTAAAAATAAAGGCTCCGTTTTCAGCGTAAAGTTCTACGAATTCACCATCAACAAAGGCATCATAATCATTTCTTAAAGTTCCTAAAAATTTATACCAATCTAATAATTCAAGGTCTTCAAATCCCCACGGATAACACTTTCTATTCAACGGGTCTTGATATCCTTGCATACCTATTTCATCTCCGTAATAAATAGAAGGAACACCACAAAGTGTAAATTGTAACAACGACGCCACTTTAACGAAAAATTTCGCATTGTTGTAATTGTTTCCACTAAGGCTTATATTCGACATTTGCGCCTTTGTTTTTCCGTTTACGTTCTCTCCACAAAGCGCAGTAATTAATCTATAGGTATCGTGCGTTGATAAAATATTCATAAGCGCGTGCAATACAGCATTAGGATAATGGTCAATTTGCTCTTTTATTACTGTTGACAAGCCTTTAGAATCTTTATATTTAACAAAATTCAATATTGCGATTTTCAAGGGATAATTCATAACACTATCAAGTTCTTTACCTTGAAAATATTTTCGCCTTACACCATATGCAATTTTATTAGATGCATCTTCCCATACTTCACCAATTACTACCGCTTGGTCATTTGCCTTTTTCGCAGCATCTCTTATTTTTTCTACTATAAAAGATGGTAGTTCGTCAACAACGTCAAGTCGCCAACCACCGATTCCTAATCGAGTATAATAGTCAATAACACCGCCAGCACCAGTTATGAAATCAACGTAATCGGGATTGTTTTTATTTACGGCGGGCAACACGTCAATTCCCCACCAGGAATCGTATTTATCAGGATAATTTATAAAGTTATACCAACCGTAATACTTTGAATCTTTGCTTTGATACGCCCCTACACCATCATATGAACCATACTTGTTAAAATATAAACTGTCGTCGCCCGTATGATTAAAAACACCGTCTAAAATGATTTTAATGCCCTTTTCGTTAGCAATATTAATTAAATTCTTAAAATCTTCAATGTTTCCAAGCAACGGGTCAATCATCATATAATCGCCTGTATCATAACGGTGATTGGAGAATGCTTTAAATATTGGATTAAGGTAAATAACGGTTGTTCCTAAACTTTTAATGTAATCAAGTTTAGAAATAATACCTTTAATATCTCCACCAAAAAAGTCGTTGTTTAAAACTTTTCCGTATTGATTGGGAGCAAAAATTGGTGTATCGAGCCAATTTTCGTGCAAAATCTTACCATTTTCAATAGTTTTGTCTTTCTCGCCACGACAAAATCTATCGGGGAAAATTTGATAAATAACTCCACCTTTTATCCACTCTGGTACAGTAAAGTTTTCTTCATAGACTGATAATTGAAATCTAACAGGTTCGCTTGTAATAACACCTTTATAATCTTCCCCAAGCCCAATAAATTTATTATCGCCCAATGAAAAACAATAAAAATATAGTCCAGCTTCAATTTTTATGCTAGTTTCAAAAAATTCGCCCTTGTTTTCTAGTACGTATACGTAATCTTCAATATTTTCGTCTTTTTTTAAAAGCAAAACGACAGAGTTAAAGTTACCTTTAACTCTGAACGTTATCACTTTATCAGTACAAACTGCACCTATTTGACTTTTATAAAAGGTATCAAGTGGATTAAAGAAAGTCATTTATTATTTTATCCTTTTAAGTCCCCAAATTCTATCGGCATATTCTCTAATACTTCTATCGCTAGCAAAAATACCTGCAGTAGCAATATTGTTAAGGCTCTTTTTAGCCCATAACGCTTTGTCTTTATAAACTTTATCTGCTTTAGCGTGAATATCACAGAACGCACCAAAGTCAGCAAGACACATATATGGGTCTGCAATAGGACTTCCAGTAAGTAAATATTGTGCAATATCGCTAAACGATTGACCATTAAAGCCAACGTTTAGAGCGTTTATTACTTTTTCAAGTTTCTTGTTGTTAGAGAAGAATACTGAAGAGTTATAGCCTTCTCTCCAAAGTCTATCAACTTCACTAGCGGTTAAGCCGAAAATAAAGATGTTATCTTTACCACAAGCTTGTTGCATTTCAACGTTTGCGCCGTCTAGCGTACCGATAGTGAGCGCACCGTTAATCATAAACTTCATATTACCCGTTCCGCTAGCTTCTTTGCCCGCTTGTGAGATTTGCTCACTAATTTCGGTAGCAGGCATAAGCTTTTCAGCCATAGAAACACAGTAATCTTCCATATAAACTACGTTTAATTTTTGATTTATTTTAGGATTTTTTCTGATATCTTCACTCAAACAACAAATAAGTTTGATAATTTGTTTTGCAAAATAATAACCAGGAGCAGCCTTCGCACCGAAAATAAACGTTTTTGGTTGCATTGGCATATCGGGATTTTCTTTCAAATCATTATAGAGTGAGATAATATAAAGCGCATTTAATAATTGACGCTTATACTCGTGCAAACGTTTTGCTTGAACGTCGAAAAGTGAATCGGGATTAATAACGTATCCTTGCTTTTTCTTGGCAAATTCACAGAATTGCAACTTTTTCTGACGTTTAATTTCGTTTAATTTTTCAAGCACAACTTTATCGTCTTCAAACTTCTTAAATTCGATTAATTTTGAAGCGTCTTTTACATACCCGTCTCCTATGCAATCATTAAGAAGCGAGCATAATTCCGGGTTTGATTGGCAAAGCCAACGTCTATGCGCTATACCATTGGTAACGTTAGTAAATTTTTCAGGATATACGTCGTAAAAATCCTTAAAAATACTGTCTTTAATGATATCACTGTGAAGAGCCGAAACACCGTTAACAGTATGAGATGCAACAACACTTAAGTTAGCCATTTTAACTTGATTATGTGAGAAAATACTCATCCTGTCTATTTTATCCCAATCGCCAGGGAATCTATCCCACATTTGACCGCAGAAACGTTGGTTAATTTCTTTAAGAATCATATGAATACGAGGAAGTCTTCTTGCAATCAAGTCTTCGTTCCACTTTTCAAGTGCTTCACTCATAACGGTATGGTTCGTATAAGCAACGGTCCTAGTTACGATATTCCAAGCATCATCCCAAGTGTAACCCCTTTCATCCATAAGTATTCTCATAAGTTCAGGAATACAAAGTGCGGGGTGCGTGTCGTTAATATGAATCGCAGCCTTTTCAGGTAACGTATCTAAAGAACCATAACGTAAAACGTGGTCTTGAACGATATCTTGTAGTGCTGCTGATACTAACAAATATTGTTGTTTAAGTCTTAAAGACTTACCTTCAAAATGGTTATCAGAGGGATATAAAACTTTAGAAATAAGGTCTGCTTCATTATCTTCTTGCATACTGCGGATATAATCACCTTGAGAAAAGGTTTTCATATCGAAATCACGTATGTTTTGTGCTTTCCACAATCTTAAAATAGAAACGGCTTCGCTATCTTTTCCAGAAATCATCATATCGTAAGCAACTGCTTCAACTTCTTTTGCATCATAGTGTGCAATTTTAAGTCCGTTTTCAGTCCAAGTTTCTTCAATATGACCATCAAATTTAACTTTAAAAGTTTTATCGTGTCTAGGTGCTAGCCAAACTTCGCCACCAGGCAACCAAATGTCTGGCAACTCCATTTGCCAACCGTCAACTATCTTTTGCTTAAATAAACCATATTCGTATCTAATAGAATAGCCCATTGCGGGATAATTTTGGCTTGCAAGAGCATCCATAAAACACGCAGCAAGTCTACCTAAACCGCCGTTGCCTAAACCTGCATCAGGTTCAAGTTCGTAAAGGTCGTCAAGATTGCACTTAAAGTCTTTCTTCAACGCACTATTAAAAGCGTCTTGAATACTAAGGTTATAAGTGTTATTCTTAAGCGATTGACCAAGCAAAAACTCCATGCACAAGTAATAAACTCTCTTGCCGTTTTTTGCGCGGTATTTTTTATTAAACGCGTGTCTTTTTTCTAATAAAATATCTCTAACACACATAACAACCGCTTTGTAGATTTGTTCTTTTGTTGCTTCTTTTGGCCCAACCCCGAAATACTTGGAAAGTTTGCTTTTAATTAGTGATGAAGCATCTTTTTCTGTCATTGAATTCATTTCTTATAAAACTCCTGTATAAATTATTTGCAATATAATTCCTCATATTCCCCTGCTTGAACTTTCCACGAAAAATCAGTGTTCATAGCGCGCGATTGAACATCCGCCCACGCATTTTTATCATAAAAAGTCCTTATAGCTTCATTTATAACATATAACATATCGTGTGCATTATAGTCGTGGAAGGTAAATCCGTTACCTTTTACACCCGTATAAGCTTTAATACTGTCGTTAAGACCTCCCGTTTCACGAACAACGGGAACGGTTGCGTATCTACTTGCAATCATTTGAGAAAGCCCACAAGGCTCCATTTTTGACGGCATTAAGAATATATCCGCACCAGAATAAATTTTTCTAGATAAATCTTGATTATAGGCAATTATAGAAACACACTTGCCTTGATAAGTATTAGCAATATGGCTGAAGAAATTTTCGTAAGAAGTTTCACCTTTACCTAAAATCACAACTTGAACGTCTTGAGATAATAAACTTTCAATTACGCCACGCAATAAGTCCAAGCCCTTGTGCGAAACAAGGCGTGAAATTACGGCGATAATCGGAACGTCTGCCCTTTCAGGTAGATTAATCATTTTTTGAAGTTCTTTTTTACATATCGCTTTACCACTTAAATCTTTAGTTGAGTAATTAGCAAAAATATATTTATCCGTTTCGGGATTATAATAATCGATATCAATACCGTTTAATATGCCGTAAAGTTTATGTGAATTTTTATTAATAATATCTTCTAAGCCGTGCGCAAAATAAGCGTGTTTAATTTCTTGTGCGTAAGTGGGGCTAACGGTTGAAACTAAATCACTCATTTCTATTGCCGCTTTCATAAGGTTAACGTCACCGTTAAACTCAACGAAATCTCTAATAGACTCAGGGAAACCAAAAACGTCACCATAAGTGTCCATACCGAACACACCTTGATATTCTATGTTATGAATAGTAAAAAGTGTTTTTATTCTACGGAAATTCTCATCACCGTAATACATACCTTTCAAATACACGATAGACGCTGCAGTCTGCCAATCGTTACAATGCAAAATATCAGGATAAATATCAAGTCTTGCAATCGTATCAAGAGCAGCGCGTGAAAAATATGCAAATCTTTCGGCATCATCATAGAAACCGTAAATATTGCCTTCACGCTTAAAGTAATATTCATTATCTATAAAATAGAAATTAACGCCTTCATGCTTATAATAGAATACTCCGGCATATTGCAAACGCCAAGCAACGGATACTTTAAAATCCATTATAAACTTAAAATCTTTTCTAAAATCGCCGTTTACGTTACTATATAGCGGTAAAATTACGCTAACTTCATTATTTGGATTTTTAGCAAGTGCTTTGGGTAATGAACCCATAACGTCAGCAAGGCCACCCGTTGCAATAAACGGTGCCGCTTCCGAGCCTAAAAATACGATTTTCTTTTTGTTTACGACTGTAACTTCAGGCAACTTTTCAGTCTTGATTTTTTCAGTTTTTTCTTTAACTGCCACTGCTTTTTTAGTTGCAGTAGTGGTTTTTTTATTAGTAGACGCTGGTTTTTTAGTAGTTTTCTTTTGAGAAACGTCTTTTCCCTTTGTTTTAGCCGTAGTTTCAGTCTTTTCTTTTTTTGTTGTACTAGCCATTTTATTCTCCTTAAATCATTATACCTTTACCAATATAGAACGGATGATTTTCGCTACCGGAAAGTACTTTTCTATCTCTAATAGAAACATTTTTATCAGTAATTATGCAGTTAAGAGTACAATTTTCGCCCAAAACTGTATTTTGCATTATAATACTGTTTTTAACGACAGTCCCTCTTGCAACTTTAACGTTTCTAAATAAAATACTATTTTCGACCTCACCCTCTATAACACAGCCATCTGCAATCATAGAATTTTTAACGATTGCACTATTTCCGTATTTAGTAGGCGCTGAGTCGCGAATTTTTGTAAACACGCTTCTATCGCCAAAAACTTCGTGTCTTACGTCCGCATTAAGCATTTTCATATTACTATCGTAATATGCTTGCAAAGAAGTTATGCCTGCATAAAAGCCTTTATGTTCAAAGCCCATAATTTTTAAGCTATCAACGTTTTCCGCGATAACGTCAGCCATAAATTGACGTTTGTTGTGCGTAATACTATCTAATACAATATTAAGTAATTGCGACTTTTTCATAACGAAAACGTGCGTGAATACGTTTGAATATTCGTCTTGTAATCTTTCTTTATAGTTTACCCCAACAATTCTTCCATCTTGAACGTCAAAAGTAGTCGCATTTTTAGCAGGATAAGTTCCTCGTTCAAATTTCTTGTAAACGAGAGTAATATCCGCTCTATTTCTTATGTGATATTCAATTACTTCATTATAATTAATTCGACTTACGTTATCACAATCAGTCATAACAACGTACTCTTCATCCGCACGGAACAAAAAGTTGGTTATGCCTTTAAGTGCTTCTAAACGTGAAGTATATAAACTGCTACTGTCAGTGTCGCCAAACGGTGGTAAAATTATAAGTCCACCATCTTTTCTTGTTAAATCCCAGTCTTTACCACTGCCAACGTGGTCCATTAAAGATTGATAATTGCTTTTTGTAATTATACCAACTGTATCTATACCCGAATTTACCATATTTGATAACGGGAAATCGATTAATCTATAACGTCCGCCGAAAGGAATAGAGCCAAGCGTTCTAATTCTTGCAAGTTCTGGAACGTTATGGTCGTGTATATTTGAAAAAATAATACCTACTGCTCTCATCTATTTATCCTCCTTTACAACGTCTTTATCAATAATTTTGCCACCCTCAACGATAGCATCTTTACCGATTACGGTATTTCTTCCAATTACCGCGATACCCTTATTATCTGTTTTAGGTTGTCCTACACGAGCGTTTTTAGAAATTGATACGTTTTCGTCAATAATTGAATACTCAATTACCGCATCTTCTTCTATTTTAACGTCGCCCATAATTATACTGTTTTTAACTACGGCACCCTTTTTAACTATAACGTCGCTTGATAAAATAGAATTTTCAACAGTTCCAAAAATCTCACAACCCGACATAATTATACTGTTGTCGACTTTTGCACCCTCACCAATAAAGTGTGGTGGTGCAAGCGGGCTTCTAGATTGAATTTTCCAAGAATTATCACCCACGTCAAATTTAGGATTGTCGCCAAGCAAGTCCATATTAGCTTCAAATAACGAATCAATAGTTCCAACGTCTTTCCAATAGCCCTCGAACTCGTACGCCATCATTTTTTGACCGTCTGCAAGCATTTTAGGAAGAATATCTTTACCAAAATCGTTTGAAGAATTTGGATTAGCATTGTCCTCTTCAAGATATTTATAAAGTTTTTCTGCCGAGAAGATATAAATACCCATAGATGCCAAAGTCGATTTTGGTTTTTTGGGTTTTTCTTCAAATTCGTAAATACTTCCATCAGCGTTAGTATTAAGCACGCCAAATCTCGACGCTTCTTCAATAGGAACGTTGATTGCAGCAATCGTGCAATCTGCGTTATTCAAAATATGATAATTAAGCATTAATGCATAATTCATTTTATAAATATGGTCGCCCGACAAAACTAAAACGTAATCGGGATTATATTGACTCATAAAACGAATATTTTGATAAATCGCATTTGCTGTACCTTTATACCAATCAGACGAGTTTTTGCCTTGGTATGGCGGTAAAATATGTACGCCACCAAAGTTTCTGTCTAAATCCCACGGTTGTCCGTTACCGATATAGTTATTCAAAATCATAGGTTGATATTGCGTTAAAACACCAACCGTATCTATACCGGAATTTACGCAGTTAGAAAGCGGAAAGTCAATAATTCTATACTTACCACCAAAAGATACCGCAGGTTTTGCGATATTGTTGGTTAGCGCATAAAGCCTACTTCCTTGTCCACCTGCTAACAGCATTGCTACACACTTCTTCTTCCTCATCATATATCAGATTTCTCCTTAAAAATATTAACAAATCTCATCAACTTTTTTGATTAAATACATCCCCGTAAAACTCGGCAAAGTTAGTGAAACCGAATTCTCGTAGCCGTGAGCGGTTTTCTTAACAGATTTAATAGTTTTTCTTTTAACTCTTCCTAAGCCTCCAAATCTTTTATCATCCGAACACAAAATAACCTTATATTTACCCTTTTCAACCCCCAAACGGTATTTAGTAAAATCATACCCTGAAAAGTTAATTATAGCAGTTATTTCGTTACCGCTTTTATCTTTTCTTGTAAACGCAATAACGTTGTTATCGCGCTCATCAACAGCCACCCACTTAAAGCCATCCCAACTGTCTTCAATTTCAAACAGTGCGGGAGTGTTTTTATACAGCTTATTCAATCTTTTGTTAAACTTGAATAATTTATTATGCATTGGATAATCAAGCATAAAAAACTCAAGTCCTTCTTTATAAGCCCACTCTTTAAATTGTCCGTATTCATTGCCCATAAAATTAAGTTTTTTACCGGGATGTGCGAACATATAAATCCAAAAAGCACGTAGTGAAGAAAATTTATTTTCTATCGTTCCGTACATCTTGTCGAGTAACGACCTTTTTCCGTGAACTACTTCGTCGTGCGAAACGGGTAAAACGTAATTCTCGCTAAACGCATAGGTCATTGAAAAAGTAAGTCTATCGTGTAATGAAGAACGGAAATACGGGTCGCAAGACATATAAGATAACGTGTCGTTCATCCATCCCATATTCCATTTGAAATTAAATCCTAATCCACCGTCATCAATAGGCTTGGTTATCATAGGATATGCCGTACTTTCCTCAGCAATCATTAAAGCGTAAGGATTTTTTTCAAAAACAGCTTTATTTAATTTCTTTAAAAATTCAATTGCTTGTAAATTATAATTACCACCGAACTCGTTAGGAATCCACTCACCCGGCTTTCTATCATAGTCTAAATACAACATTGAAGCAACGGCATCTACACGCAATCCGTCAATATGGAATTTTTCAAAAAGAAACAATGCGCTTGAAACTAAAAAGCTCTGAACCTCGTTTCTTCCCCAATCAAAAATGCGCGTACCCCAAGTTTTATGTTCTTTTCTATCCCAACCTTGATTTTCATAACAAGCCGTTCCATCAAATTCGTATAAACCATGCTCGTCTTTCGGGAAATGTGCCGGAACCCAATCCAAAATTACGGAAATGCCGTATTTATGGAATTTATCCACCAAATACATAAAATCTTTAGGAGTGCCAAATCTTGAAGATATTGCAAAATATCCCGTAACTTGATATCCCCAAGACCCGTCGAACGGATATTCAGTGATAGGCATAAATTCAACGTGAGTGTAACCGCAGTCTTTTACGTATTTTACTAAATCTTTAGCAAGTTCTCTATAAGAATAATAACTGCCGTCATCATGTTTTTTCCAGGACGCTAAATTTACTTCGTAAACGTTCATCGGTTTATCGTAAGGTAGCGACTTGTTTTTAATAAATTCATCGTCTTTCCACTTATACCCTTCTAATTGATATAACTTTGACGCGGTACAAGGAGGTGTTTCGGTATGAAACGCATAAGGGTCACTTTTAAATACAGTATTACCGTTATGTGTAACGGCAAATTTATAATTATCGTAAACACTTAACCCTTCAATAAAAGTTTCATACACGCCACCGTCACTAATTCTAGACATTATATTTGCCGATTGATTCCAATTGTTAAAATCACCGACTACCGATACGTTTTGTGCGTTTGGTGCCCATGTGCGGAAAACTACGCCATTTTTACCATCAACGACTTCAAAATGTGCGCCCATGTAATCATACGCACGATAATTAGTTCCTTGATGAAATAAATAAAGCGGTAGATTTTCCTGAACTGTTGATTTATTAGTTTTGGCTTTATTTTTAACTGATTTTTTCATATTAGCAAATGTATTCTGAATTTTTCTTTGGTGCGTTATCCATTTCGGCTTTAGTTGCTTCGTAACCTTTTTTGCCAAACAACGCGTAAGTTGCGTTCTTTCCGCCTTCAACACCCGGTTGATTAAAGGTATCAATATTTAACATTGCACCAGTGTATGCGGTCTCTAATTCAAACATAAATAACAATTGTCCAATAGTAAACGCATTAACTTCAGGTAAAGTAATCGTATAATTTAACCTATGCGCAGTTGTCAAAGCGTATTCCGTTGCTTTCCTTTCCGCAGTAATTAATTCGTTCATTGTGTGTCCACACAAGAAATTTACGTCAGGAATATCTTCACAACCTTTACTAATTTCAACCGTATTGCGATAATTTTCAACCGCAATAATAGTGATAACCTTATCGAAAGGTCCTTCCCTATAAAGTTGAACTTGAGAGTGTTGATCAGTTACGCCAAGCGCTTTAACGGGAGTTTGTCCAACAAACACTTCATTTCCGTCGTTATCAACAGCCTTACCAAGACTTTCTCCCCAAAGTTGGCAATACCAGTCTGCAATATATTTTAAGCTATCTGCATACGGCATCATAACTGAAATGTTTTTGCCGTTTTGCATTGCTAAATATTCTAATAATGCCGTAACAAGTGCGGGATTTTTCTTAATATCTCTGCTCTTGCAAAGTTTATCCATATAAGCAGCGCCTGCAAGCAAGGCTTTAATGTCAATACCTAATACTGCTGCGGGTAAAAGTCCAACCGGACAAAGTTCAGAGAATCTTCCGCCTACACCGTCTGGAATATAGAAAGTTTTAAGCCCTTCTACTTGCGCAATTTTAATTAAATTACCCTTATGTGCAGAAGTCGTTGCAATCATGTGGTCTTTAGCCTTGTCACCATATCTCTTTTTAAGGATATCCATAATAATGAGATATTGAGCCATAGTTTCGCTTGTTGCACCGCTCTTAGTAACAACGTTGAATATGGTTTTATCCAAATCAAGAACGTCAAGCAATGCAACCATTCTTTCTGGGTCAACGTTATCTTCAACGTAAAGCTTAGGAGCTTTTCTCTTTGATTTAGGCAACTCGTTGTGTCTTAAATGACACAATGCTTGGAATACTGCTATCGGACCGAGAGCCGAACCACCAATACCCAAAACTACGAAGTTATCGAATTTCTTCTTAATATTTTTAGCGGTTAAAATAATATCGTCAACGATTTCTTTTTGATTGTACGGCAATTCCGTCCAACCCATCATACCTGTTCCACGATTTTTATTAACCGTTTCAAAAGCTTGAATAGCCAACTTTTTATTATCAGCAAGATTTTTCGCAGTAAAACCTTGTTCTTTACCAATATAATCTGCCATCATGTTGTTATAATCAACTTTGATTTGCATGCTTTTACGCCATTCGGCATTTTTAATTTTCATATTACACCTGTCCTTATATTTTATTATATATATAGTAATACATATTTAAATAAATGTCAATAGCGAAAGGTGTAATTTTAATTAATAATGGCAAAAATTTGCAAAAAAAAGAATTTTTTACAAAAAAATTAAGTTTATAAAAGAAAAAACCACGCACTTTTATTTTGTGGTGGCTTTTTATCTTTAGTAACAAGTAATGGATTTAATTTTTACTCTCCTTTTAAATCCTTTAATTGTTGAGCTATCTTTTCGCTCATATCAATATATTTATTAAGTTTTGCTCTTTCTTGGTCAACTAACGACTTGGGAGCTTTTTCCAAGAAACCGTTATTAGAAAGTTTACCGTTTGCCCTAGCAATTTCGCTACGAACACTATTGAGTTCTTTTTCTAATCTTTCAATTTCCTGTTCAAAATCAACTAATTCCCCTAGCGGAACGAATAATTCAAAACCATCAATTACTTGAGCTACGACCTTTTCAGTAAGCGCGCTCTTATCTTCAATAATTTGAATATCCGACACACCAGCAAGTTTTTGGATATAAACTGCACCGTTCTTAATTGGCTTATTATTTTCGGTTTTAACGTATAACGTAACCTTTTTAGAAGGAGCAGCCCCAACTTTTGCTTTCACGTTTCTAACGCATTTAATTATTTCTTTAACTGGCTCAATTTCTTTTACACTTGCACGGTAATTGAGTTTTGCATTATATCTTGGGAAGTCCGCGAGCATAAGCGGTCCTTTCGTTCCCGGAATACTCTTGTAAATCTTTTCGGTAACGAACGGAATAAACGGATGTAGCAATTTAACAATTTCGCCCAAAACAAAAGTTAATACACTAACCGTATCGTTGCGTTTCTTTTCGTCTTCACCGTAAAGTACGGGTTTAGTAAGTTCAATATACCAATCGCAGAAATCTGTCCACACGAAATCGTATAGATTTGCAAGAGCAACACCCATTTCATATTTTTCCATATTTATGGTTACTTCTTTAATCGTTTTATTTAATTTACTAATAATCCACTTATCAGCAGATGAAAGCTTGCAATCTTTAATATCTTTAACTTCTTTGCCTTCAGCGTTCATTATAACGAAACGCGAAGCGTTCCAAACTTTATTCATAAAGTTACGCGCGCCTTCGATTTTTTCGTCAGAAAAACGCATATCGCTACCAGCGGCTACACCGTTAACAAGTGAAAATCTTAAAGTATCCGCACCGTATTTAGCAATAATTTCAGTCGGGTCTATACCGTTCCCGAGTGATTTACTCATTTTTCTACCTTGAGAGTCACGAACTAATCCGTGAATAAGCACGTCTTTAAACGGAATTCTCTTCATATGTTCAAGACCAGAGAAAATCATCCTAGCAACCCAGAAGAAAATAATATCGTACCCTGTTACTAACACGTCGGTTGGATAGAAATATTCCAAATCTTCAGTTTTGTCTGGATAACCTAAAGTTGAGAACGGCCAAAGTGCTGACGAGAACCAAGTATCAAGAACGTCTTCATCTTGTTTTATATTCGTACTACCACATTTAGAACAAACTTTTACGTCTTCTTTTGCAATAACCATTTCGCCACAGTCTTGGCAATAATATGCGGGAATCCTATGCCCCCACCACAACTGACGTGAAATACACCAGTCTTTTACGTTTTCCATCCAATTGAAATAAATTTTAGAAAATCTTTCGGGCGTAAACTTTACACTCTTATTTCTAACGACTTCAATTGCTGGCTTAGCAAGCGGTTCCATCTTAACGAACCATTGCTTACTAACAATAGGTTCAACCGTGTGGTTACATCTATAACAATGACCTACGCTGTGGTGTAAAGGTTCGATTTTTTCTAAAACGCCAAGTTCTCTAAGTTCCTCAACGATTTTTTCTCTACACTCCATAGCGGGCATACCGTTATATTTGCCTGCAAATTCATTCATAGTGCCGTCGTCTGCTATAACCTTAATGACGGGCAAATTATGTCTTAACCCAACTTCAAAGTCGTTCGGGTCGTGTGCGGGCGTAATTTTAACCGCACCCGTACCGAATTCAAGCTCAACGTATTCGTCGTAAACTATAGGAATTTCCTTGTTTACAATAGGAAGAACGAGCATTTTCCCTTCCATACCTGCATAACGTGGGTCTTTGGGGTTAACTGCAACAGCCGTATCCCCAAGCATAGTTTCAGGTCTAGAAGTCGCAACAGTTATGAATTTATCGCTATCTTTAACGGGATATTTTATATACCAAAGACTACTGTCTTCTTCAACGTATTCAACTTCCGCATCAGAAAGCGCTGTTTTACAGTCAGGACACCAGTTTATAATTCTGTCGCCCCTGTAAATTAGCCCCTTTTCGTAAAGATTTACGAAAACTTCTTTAACTGCTTTAGAACATTTTTCGTCCATAGTGAACGCCAAACGCGACCAATCGCAAGAAGACCCTAGCGTCTTTAATTGTTCAATAATTCTTCCGCCGTATTTTTCTTTCCAAGCCCACGCTCTCTCAAGAAAACCATCTCTTCCGATATCATTTTTAGTAACACCTTCCTTCGCCATTTGTTCAACAATTTTAACTTCAGTAGCGATTGAAGCGTGGTCTGTGCCCGGAAGCCACAAAGCACTATATCCCTGCATACGTTTAAACCTAATTAACGTATCTTGCAAGGTTTCGTCCAAAGCGTGTCCCATATGCAACTGCCCAGTAATATTGGGCGGTGGTATTACGATAGTGAAAGGCAGTTTATTTGCATCAACTTCTGCCCTAAAATAACCGTTATTTTCCCATTCTTGATAAATTTCTTTTTCAAACTCAGAGGGATTATAAGTTTTTGCCATATCCATAAGGCGATACTCTCCTTTTTACAATACTTTGATATTATACTTTATATTTTCATTAAAGTCAACCGATTATCAAAGCGTTGTCAAATATAATATTCATAGCATAATATGAATTATTAATAAAAAACTATGGAGATTCTTAAATGCGAAAATTTTTTACAATCATACTTGCGTTTTTAATCGCCATCGTTCCCTTTTCCGGGTGCGGTGGCAAAAATGGAAATACCGTAATAAAACTTAACGAAGTAACACATTCGGTATTTTACGCACCTTTATACTTAGCCATTGAAAACGGTTATTTTGAAGAGGAAAAAATCACTATTCAACTAACCAACGGTGGCGGAGCAGACAGCTCGATGACCGCGGTATTGTCAGGCGCGGCGCATATTGGTCTTATGGGGCCCGAAACGGTAATTTACGTTCATAATCAAGGCAAAACAGACGCACCTAAAGTGTTTGGACAATTAACACAAAAAGACGGGTCTTTTTTAGTTTCAAGAGTTGCCGAACCAGATTTTGAATGGACGAATTTACGCGGAAAAGAAATTTTAGCCGGAAGAAAAGGCGGTGTTCCCGCAATGACTTTTGAATACGTGTTAAATAATTTAAACATGGAAAACAACCTAGATTTTGTTCTCAATTTCGACGTCGCTTTTAACAACATGACCGGTGCATTTTTAAGCGGAACTGCCGATTATTGCACCGTTTTCGAGCCAACTGCATCTGAATATGAAAAAGAAGGTTTATGGCATATCGTTGCAAGCGTTGGTGAACAAAGTGGTGAAATTCCTTACACTTCTTTCATTGCCTTAGAAAGTTATATAAACAATAACAAAACTTTACTCAAAGGTTTTTTAAGGGCATTAAAGAAATCGCACGAATATATTAATACCCATACTGAACTTGAAGTGGCTCAGGCAATCGTAAAACAGTTCCCCTCCACCACTATAATTTCAATTGAATCATCAGTAAAAAGCTACAAATCAATTGATGCTTGGAAATCCGATTTGCAAGCAACCGAACAAAGCTTTACTAGACTCCAAGACGTTATGGAAAACGCGGGAGAATTAACAAATCGCGTATCTTTTAGTAATTTAGTAGATAATAGTTTAGCGAAAGAAGTGTTCGGATAAAACAAAAAAAATTACACGGCGGATAAAATTATGAATAAACTGCTTGAATTAAAAAACGTAGGATTAACTTACCACACTTTGAACGACGAAATTTGCGCAATCGACGGATTAAACTTTAATTGTAACGAAAGCGAATTTCTATCAATAATCGGTCCTTCTGGCTGTGGGAAAACTACCATTTTATCTATTATAGCGGGGTTACTAACCCCAACCGTCGGAAGCGTTTCAGTTTCAGGCAAACCGGTCACCTTAAAAAACAACGATTTAGGCTATATGCTACAAAAAGACCAACTTTTTCCGTGGCGCACTATAGAAAAAAACGTTTATTTGCCTTTAGAAATTAAGGGAATAAATTCAGCAGAAAAGAAAAAATACGCAATGGAATTGTTGAAAAAATACGGACTATACGAATTCAGAAAGAACTACCCCGAACAGTTATCAGGTGGAATGCGACAACGCGCCGCACTAATTCGTACTTTAGTATCTAACCCTAAATTATTATTGCTTGACGAACCTTTTTCCGCACTCGATTATCAAACTAGACTATCCGTTTGCGACGACGTGTATAAAATCATAAAAGCTGAGAAAAAAACTGCGGTTTTGGTCACTCACGACATATCGGAAGCAATCTCTATGTCTGACAAAATCATAGTACTAACAAGTAGACCTGCAAAGGTGAAATCAATTTTTAGGCCTAGGCTACACGGAGATACCCCGATTCAAAAGCGCGAGTGCTCTGATTTCGGCGTTTGGTTTGAAAAAATTTGGAAGGAGTTAAACTAATGAAAAAGAATTCATCCTTTTCCCATGCACATTTACTCTACGTTAAAAAAGTTAAACGGGAAACTATATTTATTTGGATTATGCGCATTGCAGTTTTAATTGCAATTTTCGGAATTTGGGAAATACTTGCAAGAATAGGCGCTATCGATTCTTTCATAACTAGTTATCCTTCTAAAATAGCAATAACTATCGGTAATTTATTCGTAGAAAACAATCTAATATATCATCTAGGAATCACACTTTACGAAACCATTTTAGGCTTTTTAATAGCGGTAGGTCTTGGATATTTAATCGCGTTATTATTATGGTGGTCGGAAAAACTTAGAAGAATTGCCGAACCGTACATTATCGTGCTAAATAGTTTACCTAAAATTGCTTTAGGTCCGATAATAATAGTTTGGTGTGGTAGCGGAAGTCGTGCAATTATTTTTATGGCAGTATTAATAGGTATAATCGTTGCTATAATTACTATGCTAAACGGATTTTTAGCCACCGATAAAAACAAAATACTTCTACTCAAAGCCATGGGCGCAAGCAAGTTTCAAATACTACTTAAACTTGTTATACCCGGAAGTCTCCCCACCTTTATTAGCATGCTAAAAATCAGCGTTGGAATGGCATGGGTCGGTTCAATTATGGGTGAATATTTGGTATCGCGTGCAGGACTTGGGTATTTAATTATCTATGGTGGGCAAGTTTTTAAATTAGATTTAGTAATGGCGTCAACTTTTGTGCTTTGTATTTTAGCCGCGCTTATGTATGCAACTGTTGCCTTGCTTGAAAAAATTTTAATTAAATCTAGCAAATAACTATACCCGCGTCGTTTTAATAACGACGCGGGTATTCGTTTTTATAAACAAAGTTAAAAAATTATTATAGCAGTATACAAATTACACCGCCACGATTTTCGTTAACGATTCTTGTGAGGGTTTTTCTCATTTTCCCTTGCGCCTCCTTAGGCATTGCGTTAAGTTTTCCTGCTAAACCTTCGTTAACCAAATCGTGCAAAGATTTTCCAAACATATTAGTTTCCCAAATACCAGCAGGGTTATCTTCAAATTTCTGCATTATATAATTTATCAAGTCTTCACCCTGTTTTTCCGTTCCCACTATAGGTGCAACTTCTGTTTCAACGTCTACTTTCATAATATGTAAACTAGGTGCAGATGCTTTTAGCTTCACACCAAATTTCCCACCTTGTTTAACAAGTACGGGTTCTTCTAAATTCATTTCTGAAATAGTTGGCAAAACTACACCGTAACCATTTTCTTCAGCCTCATTTAAAGCATCCTTAATTTTTGAATATTTTTTCTTTTCAAGAGAAAACGATTTAACAAAACTCATCAGTTCGAAATCATCTTTAATTTGTTCATCACATTCATCAGATAAAACCTTATAAAACAAACCTTCTTTAGGAGTAACTTCATAATCGGTCATACCATCGCCAAAGTGCAATTCAGAAACTTTTATTCCGTCAAAATTTTCATTTTCTTCAAAAACGTTATCTAGCGCGCCAAAGTCACGCATTTTAGCGATATTTTCAGAGCCACTTTTTAATTTATCAATTAATTCTCTAATAATATTGCTGTCTGCGGGTAACGCCTGCATCCACGTGGGCGTTTTTACATTGAAACCATACATAGGGAACTCAAGTAAGACTTTTTCCATAACGTAACTAATATCGTCGGCTGACAACTGCTCAGCGTTCACACAACAAACCGGAACGTCATTATTTTCTTCAATTTTTGATGCTATTTTTAACGAATTTTCATTTTGTGGGTCTTTACAATTTAAAACTACCACAAAAGGTTTTTTTAGTAATTTCAATTCGCTTATCACGCGATTTTCTGCTTCTTCGTACTTGCTTCTCGGAATTTCACTAAAACTTCCGTCAGTAGTTACCACTACGCCTATAGTTGAATATTCGTCAATTACCTTTTTTGTCCCTATTTCTGCAGCTTTTTCAAAAGGTATTTCCTTGTCGTCCCATGGCGTTTTAACAAGTCTTGGTTTTTCATCTTCTTCATGACCTACAGCGCCGTCTACTAAATACCCAACACAATCAACTAATCTAACGTTTGCACTAGCCTTGTTTTTAAATTGAACTTTCACCGCATTGGCAGGCACAAATTTAGGTTGAGTGGTCATAATAGTTTTGCCATCTGCCGACTGTGGCATTTCATCGGTAGCAATTTGCTTTTGCAGTTTATTATTTATGTTTGGCAACACTAACTTTTCCATAAACTTAGTAATAAACGTTGATTTACCCGTACGCACTGGACCAACTACGCCTATATAAATATCGCCGTTCGTTCTAGTCGCTATATCTTTATAGATACTGTACTTTTCCATAAAAAAACCTCCCACACATTACACAAGTAATATATGAAAGGTTTAGTTAACTTATGAAAAATTATTTAAAATCACATTTATAAAGATTTTAATCGTTAAAATCCTGATTTTCCGCGTTTTGTTTTCTAGCCTGCGCTTTTTTTAGTTTTGCTTTTACAACCATTTCTTTTATTGAAGTAGGATGCTCTTCACCGGCCAACATTCTTTCAATGTTTCTTCTATGCGCAAACCAAGTGAATAAACATATTGCAAAAATAAACATATTAACTATAACGTGAAAGGTTGTAGTTGCCACCAAAGAAGTTTTATTATACGTTAAAAACAATCTAATACAACTTCCAACGGCTGGCGGAGTAATAGCAATAAAAGAACCCATTGCCCCAAATTCAGTAAAATAAATAAAGATTGCGGCAGCAACCAACGCCATTATAGTTATTACAGCCCACATCCAACCGTAAACTGAAGTGCAAACTAAAAACACACCAATTGTCGTCGCAATGCCTTTGCCACCTTTAAATTTAAGCATAATGGGATAAATATGACCAAGAACAGCACACAACCCGCATAGAAAAACAGCAAAATCAGCAACTAAAAAATCCGTACCTATAAATTTTCTTTGCGCACAAACAAAAAACACAACTAGCGTTGGTATAGCACCTTTTAATATATCAAGAAAGAAAGTTAATAGACCAAATTTAAGTCCTAAATTTCTACTCATATTAAGAGTGCCAGGATTACCACTACCTAATTTTCTTATATCGGTTTTTTTAAGCTTTGAAATAATTAGCGCCCAATTTATATTTCCAAACAAATAACTAGCAACGCCAAAAATCAACAACAACCAAAAGTTACTCATCATCACTACTTTCCCTTACGTTGATTTTTATAGGAGTTCCTGCAAAATCGTACGCTTTACGAATACAGTTTTCCAAATACCTTTTGTAAGAAAAGTGCATTAACGCCGACTCGTTAACAAAAAGAATAAACGAGGGTGGATTCGTTCCTAATTGTGTCGCATATTTTATCTTCAAGCGTTTGCCGTTTACCGACGGTGGTTCGTTGGCTCTAACACAATCTAAAATAAGGTCGTTTAATTGTCCCGTAGAAATTCTTCTGCCGGCATTTTCTAACACTTTTAACGACAAGTCTAGAATTTTATCCGTTCTTTGCCCCGTCTTAGCCGACACGTAAATGGGTTGAATATAATCCATAAATTTAAGTGCTTCATTTAGGTCTACATTGAACCTATTAATCGTGTTAGTGTCTTTTTCTATTAAATCCCACTTGTTCATAACGATTACTGAAGGTTTACCCTGCTCGTGAATATATCCACAAATTTTAACGTCTTGCTCGGTTACTCCTTCTGATGCATCTATCATCATAATGCAAACGTCCGCGCGACGAATAGCACCTAAAGCACGCAAAACACTGTAATATTCCAAGTCTTCTTCAACACTTTTTTTCTTTCTAATCCCTGCAGTATCAATTAACGTAAATTTTTGGTCTTTATACATAAAAGGAGTGTCGATTGCATCGCGAGTAGTACCCGCTATGTCTGACACAATAGTTCTGTCAAACCCTAGTAATTTATTACATAAACTTGACTTGCCAGCATTTGGCTTACCAACCACCGCAAGCTTAACTGAATTATCATCTTCCTTCTCACCGACGCCATTGAAATTAGCGACAACTTCATCTAATAATTCACCAATTCCTGTACCGTGTTCTGCTGAAATCCCAAAAGGCTCCCCTAACCCTAAATTATAAAATTCATATAATTTTTCGGGGTTATAATTATCAAGTTTATTTACCGCCAACACAACTGGTTTGCCTGATTTTCTCAACTTCATTGCAACGTCTTCATCCGATGCGTTAAGCCCCGTTTTAGCGTCTGCAAATAAAATTATAACGTCAGCAGTTTCTATTGCAACTTCTGCCTGTTTTTGAATATGACGCCACATTTGGTCAGTAGATTTTAATTCAAGTCCCCCAGTATCTACAAGCGTAAAATACTGTCCGCACCACTCTGCGTCAGCATAAAGTCTATCCCTTGTTACACCGGGATAGTTTTCTACTATTGATATTTTTTTACCAACCACTTTATTAAAGAAAGTTGATTTTCCAACGTTTGGTCTACCTACAATTGCTACTAAAGGTTTTGCCACGATTATACCGCCTTAATAAGTAATTAAAATTACGCCCAAAGAATTACAGTTCCTGCTATAAAGATTATTAACGCAATCCAATAAAGAACTTTTATCCATTTTGCGCTACTTAACGTAAACTTGTACGAGAGAACGCCTAAAACAATTAGAACTAACAAGTTTTGTACAGTTTCTAGTACGTTTTTAATTTTAGGTCCAATGGTTACGTCAATTAATGGCAACAAGTTGTTCATTAAAATCAACAATGCAATTATTACGAACGCAATATAAGACATCACATTAAGAATATTTTTGTTTCCTTTTTCTTTCATATTATTTATCTCCTTTATTTTTCGCCGTATAAAATCACGGCTTTATTTTCTTTATCTTCAAACGAAACGCGAACTATTTCACCGTGTGACGTAGGAACGTTTTTACCGACGTAATCTGCTCTAATCGGCAATTCTCTATGTCCACGGTCTATTAGCACGGCTAGTTGGATAGTTCTTGGTCTACCGAGTTTTATTATTGCTTCAATCCCTGCGCGAGCAGTTCTCCCTGTGAACAGTACGTCGTCACACAAAACAACGTCTTTATCTTTTAACGAAAACTCAATTTCGCTACCATTCACTTTGGCTTCGCCAAACTCGCTTATATCATCACGGTACAAAGAAATATCTAATTTACCTACAGGAACTTTTACTTTTTCTATGTTGAAAATATTTTCCGCAAGTTTTTCGCATACGGGAACACCACCTCTAGCAATTCCCAAAAGAACAATGTTGTTCACACCTTTATTGTTCTCAATAATTTCGTGTGAAATTCTTTTTAGCGCACGCTCAATTGCAAGCGCATCTAATAGTACGGTTTTAATTTCCATATTCAACTCATTTTAACTTTTTTATTATTTTTTCAAAATATTCTGGCAAAGGACATTCAAACTTAACCGTTTCTTTAGTAATAGGATGAACGAACTGTAATTTGCTCGCATGCAAAAGTTGTCCGTCAAGGTTAAACTTTTGATTTTTATATCCGTATTCTTTATCGCCAACTATCGGATGCCCTAAATGTTTTGCGTGAACTCTTATTTGATGCGTTCTGCCCGTTTTAAGCGAAAATTTGCAAAGCGTATAGTTTGAAAATCTTTGTATAACTTCGTAATCAGTAATAGCCTCTCTCCCATTAGCTACTACAGCCATTTTTGTTCTATCTTTAGGGTTTCTACCTATACAAGTGCATATTCTGCCCTTATCCGTTTTAAGAACGCCTTCTAGTAAGGCTATATAAATCCTTTTGCAAGTTTTATCTTCTAATTGTTTAGCAAGGCTTAAATGCGCTTCGTCACTTTTTGCAACGACTAATAAACCTGAAGTGTTTTTATCAATTCTATGAACGATACCAGGTCTAACAACGCCGTTTATCCCCGAAAGATTGTCAAGATGGTATAATAATGCGTTAACAAGCGTTGAACCTTCCGTCCCATTACCCGCATGCACGGTCATACCTTGAGATTTATTAATAACAGCAACGTGTTCGTCTTGATAAATAATATCTAGCGGAATATTTTGTGGTTCCAAATCTAAATTTTTATTATCGGGAATAGTAACTTCAATTTGCTCTCCCATTTTTAACGTCTTGTTAGCTTTTGCCGTTTTGCCATCAACGCAAACACAACCGTCATCGCATAATTTTTTTATTCTTGACCGTGTAAACTCTAATTTTTCGCTTAAAAAAACGTCAATTCTTATTCCACTATTTTCCGTTATCTGAAAAGTCTTCGTTTGCAACTTCTCCTCCGTCTTGTTCATCTACCTTTTGATTTGTGTTTTTCTTAAAAATTGCGTTATCATCTAAAAAACAGTAATAAAAGATTAGCATAATAACGCCAACGGTAAGAAAAGTGTCCGCAAAATTAAACACGGGAAAAGCATATCCCCAAAAATTAAAACTTAAAAAATCGACTACGCCGTTTGAAATTAAGCGGTCAATAAAATTACCCAAAGTTCCACCAACGATTAAAATCAAAGCATATTTAAGCCAAGTTTTACCTTTCTTTGCAGCGTAAATATAATAAATAACGAATACTACTAAAGCGATAGAAGTTAAAATCTTAAAAAACGTTTGTGCCCAACTTTTATCACTTAAAAATCCCCAAGCCGCACCCGTATTTACCGTATACGTCAGCGTAAAAAAATCTTTAATTATTACCGTATCATAATTAACCCGCCAAAGATTATAAAAATAAACTTTTGACCATTGGTCAGTAAATACTAGTAAACCTAATATTAAAACGGGGATTGCCTCTAAAATTATTCGTTTCCACCCATTAACCCCAACTCTTTGCATAAATCCTCCAACTGTAATTTGCCGGGATTAAGCACTTCGTCAAGATTAAAGCCATTATCTCCCGTTGCCGCAATATATTCGTGTATTTTCTCCTTCGGATTAAATTTTTCTTGCTCTTTATCGTCTATTACCGAATCAATACCCATTATAAGTTTTTTTGCGCCTTGCGGTATCGACGCCGCCTCTACCATCTCTTTTATGTTTATAGCCTTTCTTATGGCGGAACTTTCAGGATATTCATCTTTTAGCGACTTAAAATAAGCGTTCCAACGCGAAACGAACCTTTTCAACCTTTCAAGTTCTAATTCATATTGTTCATTTGCGGTACGCTCTAACTCGATAGCGGTTTTTTCCGCTCTTTCAAGTGTTGCTAAAATTATTGATTCTTTATCTTTTAACAAAGCTAATTCAGCCTTAACGCTGTTTAGTTGCTCGACGAGTTCTCTATTAATGCTTTTTTGCTCTACAAGTTTACTGTCGTATTCTAATTTACATTTATTAAGCAAATAATCTACTTCTTCTTGAGAATATTTAACTTTCTTTAAGCCCAAAACAGTTCCCCCTTACCGCGCGTTTACTTTCGCGCCCCTAATTTTTTCAAGCATAGTTCTTTTTAATTCGTATAGTTCGTCGGATAAATCTACTTTATATAAATGTGGTCTATCTAAACGTTTATATTCATCCCAAAAACTTTCAAGTTCTTTTTTAGCATATTCCTTTATTTCATTAAGCGTTGGCAGTTTGTATGTAACTTTGCCACCTTTAATTACTTCTACTTGCAAAGAACGAATCTCGTAATTTTCAAAAGTAATTTTCTTCCATCTTTCGGTTGGGTGCGTTAAAACTAATGGTTTAGAAGTGTCTATTTCTTTTTCACCACGCAAATAAATAAAATCTGCTTCAGCCTTTCCCGTCGCTTTATCGTAAACTCTATAAATATCCTTAAATCCAGGGTTTGTAATTTTTGCTGTATTATTTGATAACTTGATTTTAGGCGTAACCACACCATCTTTATCAATAATTGCCGCAAGTTTATAAACGCCACCTAAAGCAGGCATATCCGCACTAGTTATCAAACGCGTTCCAACACCCCAAGAATTTATTTTTGCGCCTTGATTCTTCAATGAATTTATAGAATACTCATCTAAATCACCCGACGCGCATATTATAGTGTCTTTATGACCCGCCGCATCAAGCATATCTCTTGCCTTTTTAGATAAATACGCAAGGTCACCCGAATCAAGTCTGATTCCTTTGGGTTTATGCCCTTGCTCTTTTAGATAGTCAAAAACTTTTATTGCGTTAGGAACGCCTTGATTTAAAGTATCATAAGTATCGACAAGCAAAAGCGCGTTGTCTGGGTAAGCCTTAGCATATTCCATAAACGCAGTATATTCGTCCTTGAAATTCATAACCCAACTATGCGCGTGTGTTCCAGCCACGGGAATTCCAAACATTTTACCGGCAAGAACGTTTGACGTTGAGTCACAACCACCGATAACCGCCGCCCTTGCTCCATAAATACCAGCGTCAGGAGCTTGCGCTCTTCTTAAGCCAAACTCCATAACCAAATCGTTTTTGGCAGCATAACAAATTTTAGCCGCTTTAGTTGCTATAAGAGTTTGGAAATTCATAATATTTAAAATAGCGGTTTCTATAAGTTGTGCTTGTAATATTGGTGCTTTTACAGTCAAAATCGGCTCACCCGGAAAAACGACAGTTCCTTCAGGAACGGCGTAAATATCACCGGTAAATTTAAATCCTTTTAAATATTCGATAAATTCTTTATTAAAAATTCCTAAATTTTCAAGATATTCAATCTCTTCTTGTCCAAAATGCAAATTAGTAACGTAATCAATTACTTGTTCCAACCCACACGCTAAAGAATAGGTTATCATCTCGTTTTGTCTGAAAAAGACATCAAACACGGCAATCTCGTCTTTACGGTTATATTTGAGATAACCGTTCATCATAGTAAGTTGATATAAATCGGTAAGTAACGTTAAATTTCTTTTTTCCATTTTGATAACCTCTTTTCTTGGATTATATGATTTCTCCACTATATTTTCTTAAGTATAACATATTTAGCAAAGTTTGTAAATATAATTTTCGCTCTCATTTACTTAAATTTATTTTAAATAAAATAAAACCGACAGAATTTTATCCCTGTCGGCAATTGAAATTTTTTATTTATTGTTCAATATTTTTACTAAACTGCACGAATTATACTTCTGCGTTTATCCTCTTTATAGCACCTACGATACCATTAGCAATTTTTTCGTTGAGTTCTTTATTTTTGCTTTCGACCATAACCCTAATTTTAGGTTCTGTCCCCGATGCTCTTATCATTATTCTACCTAACCCATTAAGTTCGGTATTATATTTTGCAACTTCCTTCCCTAATTCTTCACTGTTCATTATTCTGAATTTATCTTCAACAATAACGTTTTTGTTTGATTGAGGATACAAATCTATTTCAAGCGCTTCAGACATAGATACGTTTAATTCAATAATCATATTAGCAAGAGTTATAGCAGTTAAAATCCCGTCGCCTGTAGTTGCTAAATCCTTTATAATAACGTGGCCGCTTTGCTCTCCACCTAAAGACAAATCTTTTTCCAAAATTTTTGCTAAAACGTATTTATCGCCAATATCAGTTCTTATAAGTTCGATATCTTCCTTTTTCAAGTCTTCTTCTATCGCGATATTAGTATGACTCGTTCCAACAACCGTATTGTATCTTAATTTTCCATTTTTCTTAAAGTATTTTGCTAATCCGTAAATAATCATATCACCATCGATTACTTTACCCTTTTCATCAACCGCTATCAGCCTATCCGCATCTCCGTCAAAAGCAAAGCCCATATCAGCTTTATATCTAAAAACCCTCTTAATTAAGTTTTCAGGATGCACCGCCCCGCAATTATCATTTATGCGCAAGCCATCCTCAACACAATTAGCAGCAATTACTTTTGCACCTAATCTTCTAAATACTTCAGGCGCAATTCTATGTGCAGCGCCATAAGCACAATCTAATACGATAGTTTTACCTTCAAGCGAGACCTTGCTCGCCTCCATCAAATATTTTCTATATAATTTAACCAAAGTAAAATCTTGCGTATAAGTACCGATATTAGGAAATACGTTTATTTTTTCTCTAATAAAGCATCTTTCAATTCTTTCTTCTTCTTTATCAGATAATTTATATCCTTTTTTATCAAAAACTTTAATGCCGTTATATTCTGCACTGTTATGAGATGCACTTATTACAACGCCATAATCTGCACCAATAGTTTTAGTAATGAAGGCAATTCCCGCAGTTGGCAAAACGCCTACGTCAATGACTTTTGCTCCGCCACTCATCGCACCATTCGCTACCGCAAGAGTTAAATAAGTATTGCTTATTCTAGTATCACAACCTATGACTATTGTTGGATTTTCAGTTAAAATAGATAACGCATTACCGATTTTATAAGCAATATTTTGCGTTAAATCTTCGTTTATTATACCTCTAAGCCCGTCTGTACCAAAAAATAATCCCATTTTAATTCTCCTTTAAATATTCGTGCGCTCTATTCTCTTTTATTTGCTGTCTTACTCTACCTATAACAAAATCGTCAGATTTAATATCCTCAGTTACGGTAGTTCCCGCACAAATATAAGATTTACTATCAATTTTTACAGGTGCTATTACGTTACAATTGCTACCGATAAAACAATTGTCGCCAACTGTTGTTTTATGCTTTGCTCTACCGTTATAATTTACGAAAATTGCTCCACACCCTACATTACAGTCAGCGCCTATAATCGCGTCACCCACGTACGCCAAATGGCTTATCTTGCTTCCATTTCCTATCGTGGCATTTTTAACTTCAACAAAGTTACCGATTTTAACGTTATCTTTTAATACCGAATTAGGTCTTAAACGAGCAAAAGGTCCAATATTGCAGTTATTTCCAACCGTTGAATCTTCAAGTTGACTGCTATTAATAACTGAATTTTGCCCTATTTCACAATCCCTTATAAAACACCCTGGCATAATTACAGCGCCACTACGTATTATCGTATCACCTTCAATGCGATTATTTTCATATATTGTTACGTCATCGCCTAAAATTACAGTGGAATCAACAAACACTGTGCGCTTATCTTTTAAGGTTAAATTTTTTCCATGCTTAAACTTCATAACTAGCCCTCCGTAAATCATTTTATGCTAAAAAACACAGCTTAGTTACACATTTCAATATTTTAGATGTTTTTTTAGATTTGTCAAGCGTTTTTTTCAGCACAATTTATCAAAAACAGCGCTATTTTAGTCATTTATAAGCGTTTTTAACCATATTTAATGATTTCACGATTTTAAAATTGAGGGGTAAAAATCCAAAAATTTACGTTTAATTTCCATAACGACTTACAGAATTTTAAATCGTGAAACAAAATTATAACTTATTAATAATTTTTAAAAAATTTTTTAACATTATTGATTTATTATTGAACACCACTGAATTGACACATACGTTATATTATGATATAATAAAAAGAAAAAAGCAGGCGAAATATGATAGGTATCGTTGTTGCGCTTTATTCTGAAGCCAATGAATTATTAAACAAAATTAATGATTACGAAGAATTTAATTTGAAAGACAAAAGAGCTTTCAAATTCAATATAGATGGCAAAAACGTCGTTTTAGCTATTAGTGGAATTGGTAAAGTTAGTGCAGCACTAACCACTCAACTTTTAATAGACTTATACTCCCCTGATTTTATAATCAATTTTGGCACTTGTGGCGGAATGAACGATAGTGTTGATATACTAAAATATTACGCCGTTGAAAAATGTTGTCAATTCGATTTTGATTTAAGAGAACTTGACGGTGTTCCGCTAGGATATATTCAAGAGTACGATTCCGTTTATTTTAACACTTGTACTAAAGGATTAGACTTTTTAGATAAATCCACCCTTGCAAGCGCCGATAGATTCACAAATGATATTAACGATATTAACGCTATAAATAACGACGTTAAATGTAGCCTTAGAGATATGGAAGGCGGAGCAATCGCTCAAGTTTGTACGTCAAATAATATTCCTTTATATATGATTAAAGGTATTACTGACGTTTACGGAAGCCAAACAGCACAAGAACAATTCTTTAAAAATTTAAAAACCGTTAGTGCTGGATTCCCCGACGTGGTAATAAACGCCATCAAAAGCATTCTTGAAACAAAATAATATGAGCAATATAACCGAATTGCTTTTGGAAAATAAAGACGTAAAATATGCGGAGTTTTCTAAAAAAATAATACCCGATACTAAGCATCAAATTATAGGCGTGCGAACGCCAAAACTTAAGCAAATTGCAAAAGAAATTATTAAAGATAAAAACGCATTTTTTGAATTTATAAACGAAAAACACACTTATCACGAAGAGTTTTTACTTCACGGATTATTACTTGGCGAATACAAAGAAAACATCAGTAAATTACTTGCTTTTTTGCGTGAATTTATACCACACATAGATAATTGGGCGGTTTGTGATTTAACAGTTTCTGCTTTAAAAATCATTAAAAATTATAAAACGAAAGTTCTTGAGTTGCTACTTAAACTTTTAAGTTCAAGCCACCCCTATTCTATTCGATTTGCAATAGTAACTTTAATGTGGTATTATTTAGATAGCGAATATTACGACCGTTCTGTTGCGCTAGTATACGAACGATTAAATAGCGATAATTATTATATCAATATGTCAATAGCTTGGTTTTTTTGCACCGCAATTATTAAAGATTATAACAAGGCTATCAGTTGCTTAATCGACAAAAAATTACCAAAATTTATTCACAACAAAACTATTCAAAAGTGCATTGATAGTTTTAGGTTACCACAACAAACAAAGACGTTTTTAAAAACGCTTAAAATATAATTTTAGGAGAAGTTTAACATGAATCACGAAGAAAATACACAAGCCGTTGAAACAACGCCTGCTAAAAAAGAAAAATACGTTAAAAACGTGAACGTTAAGCAATGTTTTTTTACAATCTTCGGTGCTATTTTGGGTTGTATCGCATTAGTTTTACCAGCTACGTTTGGTAGTGAATTTACCTTTTTGTATCAACATATGCCTATCATCAACGACATCAAATCTTTTGATATGACCTCTACAGTTAATATTTTATATGGTTTACAAGCACTTTTTGGCTTAGAAACAACTTTACTTGAAAATTTAGGTATGATATATTCCTATGCCCCACTAGCATATTTTGGAATACTTGCTTTGGACGTAGTAATGGCGCTATTTTTAATTATTACTCGCTCACAAATTTTAAGGGTTATATTTAAAATATTAAGTATTCTTTTAGCCTTTACAATGTTAGCGTTTGCGCTTTTATATTTAGCTTATATCGTTGGTTTTGCTGGTTTATTTATTCATTCTATTATAAAAATTGAAAATCTACTGTCATCACTCGATAAAAGCGGACTGTTAGTCGCTTTAGGATTTGTAGTTTTAGGTTTTACCTTTACAAAAAAACAATTCAAGTGGTTTGCTAGATTATATTAATCAAAAAACAAAATAAACAATACAAAAAAACTCCCATAAGGGAGTTTTTTTGTTTTTAATTCTATTCGGATTACTATTTTTTATAAAAATTTGTTTTTATATGCGTTTGCTCTAAGGGTGGATTTATGCCCTCTTTTTTACCTGCGTTAATACATTTAATAAGCCACGCCATATTTTGCCCCAAAACGCGCATTGTTTGAAGTCCTTCTTCATCTTGTTCGGCTTGAGTAGCATTACTTCCGAAAACCATATTCCAGTATTGAGAAGAAACAACAGGCATATTACTTATCATAAAATATTTATTTATTATATCTAAAGTTGCTGTTGTTCCCGCACGTCTTGCCACCGCTACTGCCGCTGCGGGTTTATTTGCAAAAGAGCGTTTAGCAAAAAACACCCTATCAAGCAAAGATTTTAACGAACCGTTAATAGACGCATAATACACGGGACTGCCTACAACTAAGCCGTCAGCTTGATTGATTTTTTCTATAACTTCGTTAACGATATCATTTTTAACACATTTATCTTGCCTACTGCAACCGCCACAAACGTCGCACCCAACGATTTGTTTATCCCCCACGGTCAAAATCTCCGTTTCTACGCCGTTTTCATTTAAAGCCTTAGCGACTTCTGAAAGAGCCCTAAAGGTCGTTCCGTTAGGATGTGGACTGCCGTTTAACAATAAAACTTTCATTTTAAACCTCTCACACAAAAAATATTCTTATTTACAGTAATTATAGCTCATATACTGTACGCATTGCAACAATTAATAAATAAAAAACCCTTGATTTTATCAAGGGTTATGGAGCTGATAACCGGAATCGAACCGGTGACCTCATCCTTACCAAGGATGTGCTCTACCATCTGAGCCATATCAGCAAATTAATTTACTTCTTAATGCTTATCTATTATATAAAATAAATATAAGTTTGTCAATATAAAAATACGCCTAATGCAAAATTTTTTATAATTTAACAAAATTTTTGTTTTCATTTTGTTTTCATAAAGAACAAGACCGCTTAAATTAAAGCGGTCTTGTTCTTTATGATTTATAAATATTATTGTTCCTCTTGCTCGCTTTCTTCTTGTTCGTCTTCGTCACCTTTGGGTGAAATTGCAATCTTTGAAACGTTAGAATCATCTATTCTCATAATTCTTACGCCTTGTGTATCTCTTCCTATCTTACTAATATCAGCCGCTGCAACTCTTATAATCGTCCCGTTTACCGTAATAATCATTATATCTTCAGCGTCAGATACAAGCTTAAGGTTAACAAGTTTACCCGTCTTTTCATTAAATACGCCCGCTTTTACGCCTTTACCACCACGAGTTTGTAGTCTATAGTCATCTATATCAGAACGCTTGCCGTAACCGTTCTCGGTCATAGTAATTACTTCGTAACCGTTCTTTATTACAGCCATATCCACTACGTAATCGCCATTATTTAGCGTCATACTCTTAACGCCTTGCGTATCTCTTCCCATTGCACGCACGTCGTCTTCACTAAATCTAATACATTTGCCTTCGTGAGATGCAATAATAATTTCATCTTTGCCGTTAGTAAGTTGAACTGATATGAGTTCATCTCCTTCAACTATGCTAATAGCAATTTTGCCAACTTTTCTAATATTAGCAAATTCTTTAAGCGAAGTCTTTTTAATCAAGCCGTTCTTTGTTGCCAAAACGATAAATCCTTCCATATCGGCTTTAACCTGAATCATCGTTTTAACTTTTTCATTTTCGCCAAGTTGCAATAAGTTTACAATCGCTCTACCCCTAGCCGTTCTCGTTCCAACGGGCAAATGATAGCCCTTCATACTGTAAACTTTACCTTTATCAGTAAAGAACAATATATCGTCGTGCGTAGATGCTACGAACATATTATCAACGAAATCTTCTTCCTTGGGTTTATGTGCGGTTACGCCCTTTCCTCCGCGATGCTGAGTCCTATATTCAGAAACGGGCACACGTTTAACGTATCCAAAGTGAGTTAAACTTACAACGATATCTTCAACGGGTATCATATCCGCTTCATCAATATCACCATAATCGTAAGAAAGTTCAGTCTTACGCGGAGAAGGATATTTCTCTTTGATTTGTTCCATATCGCTTCTAATTATAGCCTTAACTCTTGCATCATTTGCAAGGATGTCTTTAAGGTCTGCAATAATCCTTTCAAGTTCAACGAGTTCTTCTTTAAGTTTTTCAACTTCCATACTCGTTAAGCGTTGCAATCTCATTTCCAAAATCGCATTTGCTTGTTTATCTGAAAGTAAAAATTCTTCAACTAACGCAGCACACGCAGAATTTTTATCCGCTGAGTGACGAATAATCTCAATCACTCTATCAATATTTGCAAGTGCAATTACCAAGCCGTGTACAATATGTTCACGCTCTTCAGTTTTTGCAAGGTCATATCTAGTACGTCTAATTATAACTTGTTCCTGATGCGCAATATAATGCGTTAAAATCTCTTTTAAGCCTAAAACCTTGGGTTCACCATCAACAAGCGCAAGCAAGGTTATACCATCTTTAACTTGCAAATTCGTATGTTTGTATAAGGTGTTTAAGACAACTTGTGAGTTAACGTCCTTTTTAAGGTCGATAACTATACGCATACCGTGTCTATCAGATTCATCTTTAATGTCGCTAATACCTTCAAGACGTTTATCTTTAACCATATCAGCAATGTTCTTAATAAGCATTGCTTTATTTACTTGATAAGGTAATTCAGTTACTACGATTCTTTCACGCGTGCCGTTATTAAATTCTTCAATTTCGCATTTCGCACGCAACACGAATCCGCCCTTACCTGTGCGGTAAGCTTGTCTAATACCCGCTCTACCCATCAAAACGCCACCAGTGGGATAATCAGGCGCAGGGATATATTCCATAAGTTCTTCAACGGTTATTTCGGGATTATCCATAAGAGCAATACAACCGTTTAGGCATTCTGCAAGATTGTGTGGCGGAATATTCGTAGCCATACCAACCGCAATACCATCAGCACCGTTTACTAAAATATTTGGAATTCTTGACGGCAAAACTACCGGTTGCATTTCCGTATCGTCAAAGTTTGGATAGAAATCTACGGTATCTTTATCGATTTCTTTAAGCATTTCATTAGCAAGTTTAGAAAGTCTTGCTTCAGTATATCTATACGCTGCCGCGGGGTCGCCATCAACTGAGCCGAAGTTCCCGTGACCGTCAACTAACGGAAAGTTTATAGAGAAGTTTTGTGCTAAACGAACCAACGCGTCATATACCGAACTGTCACCGTGAGGGTGATATTTACCCAATACTTCACCGACGATTTTAGCACATTTTTTAAATGCTTTATCCGACGTTAAGCCCATATCGTGCATAGCATAAAGAATACGTCTATGAACTGGTTTCATACCATCACGCACGTCGGGAATAGCACGAGAAACGTTGACAGCCATTGCGTATGCAATAAAAGACTTTTTAACTTCGTTATTAACTTCTACGTTTATAAGTTTAGTTTTTTCTAAAGTAGCTTTAAACTCTGCAGAAAGTTCTGAATTTATTTCTTTTTTAGCCATTTTTATTCTCCTCTCTTTCCTTAAATATCGAGATTGGTAACAAGTTTAGCGTTTTGTTCAATAAAGATACGACGAAGTTCGGGGTCATCACCCATAAGAGTCGTGAACGTTTCGTTTGCTTCAAGCGCATCTTCCATAGTAACTCTAAGCATAGTTCTCGTTTCCGGATTCATAGTGGTTTCCCAAAGTTGGTCAGGGTCCATTTCACCAAGACCTTTATATCTTTGAATATCACACTTACCAACTTCAGCAAGATATTCTTGTAATTCTTTATCCGAATAGAGATATTTATCAACTTTATTCTTTGTCGCTTTATAAAGTGGCGGTTGTGCAATATAAACGTGCCCTTTTTCAATGAGCGGACGCATAAAGCGGAAAAAGAAAGTCAACAAAAGTATTCTAATGTGGCTACCGTCGACATCCGCGTCGGTCATACAAATAATTCTATCGTAGCGAAGTTTACTTTCATCAAAATCTTCGTGAATACCGCAACCAAAAGCAGTTATCATACTGCGAATTTCTTCGTTTTCTAAAATCCTATTAAGTCTTGCTTTTTCAACGTTGATAATTTTACCACGCAACGGCAAAATTGCTTGAAAACGTCTATCTCTACCTTGTTTTGCGCTACCGCCTGCGGAGTCACCCTCAACGATAAGAATTTCACAAAAAGCAGGGTTTTTATCTGAACAGTCGGCAAGTTTACCAGGAAGAGTTGTTGATTCTAGCGCACCTTTTCTTCTTGTATTTTCACGGGCAAGTCTTGCCGCTTCTCTTGCACGTTGTGCAGTTATACATTTTGCTAGAATTTCTCTTGCTTTGGCAGGATTTTCCTCTAAGAACGTGCCAAAATATTCGTTCATAGCCTTTGTAACGTAGTTGCGCATTTCACTATTGCCAAGTTTGGTTTTAGTTTGTCCTTCAAATTGCGGGTCGGTAAGTTTAACTGAAACAACAGCGACAATACCTTCGCGCACGTCGTCGGAAGAAACTTTTTCTTCGCCCTTAAAAACGTTTAACTTCTTACCGAAATCATTTATTATTCTAGTTAAAGTTGTCTTAAAACCGTCTAAATGCGTTCCGCCTTCTTCGGTATTGATATTATTTGCGAAAGCGTAAATAACCTCGTTATAAGTCTCTGTGTATTGAAGAGCAACTTCAACTTCAGTATCTCCATAGAAAACGTCAAAATAAACGGGTTTTTCGAATACTGGCTTTTTATTTTTACTTAAATCATCAACGAAGTGCGCTATACCGCCTTCATAGTAAAAAGTATCTTCTTGCTCACGTTCAGCGCGCAAGTCAATCATTTTTATCGTTAACCCTTTATTCAAATATGCAAGTTCTCTCAAACGAGTTTTAATGGTGTCGTAATTAAAATCCACCGTTTCAAAAATTTCGTCGTCAGGCATAAAGGTAACCCAAGTCCCCGTAAAATCCGCCTCGCCTATAACTTTAAGCGGTGCTTGTGGAATACCGCGATTATAAGTTTGCTTGTGATGCTTTCCGTCTTGGAAAACTTCCACGTCAAGCCATTCGGAAAGCGCGTTTACAACCGAAAGACCTACACCATGTAAACCGCCCGAAATTTTATATCCGCCACCACCGAATTTACCGCCGGCGTGAAGCTTAGTTAAAACGACTTCAACCGCAGAAATTCCTTCGGTATGGTGAATTGCTGTAGGAATACCCCTACCGTTATCTTTTACCGTGCAAGAACCATCGCCATTAATTTGAACGGTGATAGTATCGCAATGCCCGTTATTCGCTTCGTCAATAGAGTTATCAACGATTTCTTGAACAAGGTGATGAAGCCCTCTAACGTCCGTTGAACCGATATACATACCTGGTCTCTTGCGAACAGGGTCCAACCCCTCAAGGACTTGTATTTGACTTTCGCCGTAATTGAGTTCGTTCTTAATTTTTTCTTCCATTTCACACCCGCAAAATTTTAAATTTTTGTATAATAATTATATCATATTTTAATTTTTTTTACAAGCATAAATTGAAAATATTAAAACTATTTATAGTTTTAAGCATCTAAATTCAATCATTTTTTCAAAAATTTATAATAAGGAATAAAATTAATGAATTTACACATACTTATAGCAAGCAAACAAAGGAGAAAAAATGGATAATTGCGTTGGATGTAACGACAAAATTAACGAAGGTGAAATCCTTGGTTGCCCCTCATGCGGTGCAAAATTTTGCACTACCTGTGCAGCCAAAACTAAAAACATTTGCCCTAACTGTTACCACTCTTTAGAGTATATAGGATAATTAAAAAAGAGCCTTGTTAGGCTCTTTTTATTTTAGTTTTCGTTTGCTCGCTTTCTCTTAATTTCCAGCGAACAAAAGCATATAAATCGTTGAATAAAAACATAAAAAAACACGCGACAAACGTTAAATTTTCAAGATTATTAACGCTTGCAATTATCCATAAAACTATCAAAACAATATCGTTTAACGAGTATGCAATAGCGTAATACGATATTCTTCTTAGCATTAGATACGACGCGGAAAAACTCGTTGCAATTGAAATTGTTGCAACCACTAAATTTGGCGTGTTCAAGACTTTAAGAATAAAATAAAACCCAATAGTTACCACTAATGCAAATACCATTAACAATAAAAATTCTTTTACCGTAAACTTGCGAATTTTAACAGCACCGTCATTATTTCCCGAGGGGTTTTTTAGCCAAGTAATTATTGAAAAAACGGCTATCGGGACACTCATTCCTAGATACGTTATAATTTCACTATAATAACTTATTCTCAATGCAGAAACTGAGTATAACAACCCGAAAATCACCGCTAAAACTTGTCCAAAAACCTTACCTTTTGCTATGAAAATTAACATTGTTACACCAAATATACTCGCTATTACGTTAACAACGTCTATTTCATCTGATAACAAGTTTGCACCCACCACAACAATGAGTGAAACCAAATATAAAACCCACTCTTTAATCTCAAAATCCTTAAAAAGATTCTTTAACATTTTTCACCCAAAAAACACCCGCTACGCCCTGCAGTTAAAACGTTACGAGTGTTTTAATTTTTTTATAATTATTAGTTTTAGAAGTCTTTTTTCATCTCTTCAAAAAGTTTACGTTCAAATTCACCAAGCCCCTTTATGAAATACTTTTTGGACTCTCTTATACCCTTTTTATAAAACGCTTCAGCGCTTTCTTTTTCTTTCCTAACGTATAAAAGATAAGCAAGCTTTGCACGTACGTTAGTAGCGGTATTAACGTTATTCAAAAATTTTTCAAGTTCGTAGGCAAGGTCGTCAGCCGTATTTTCGTTATAGTCAAAAGTGCAAGCATTATAAAGCGCATCAGTTTGAATCGCAAACCTATAAGCCTTAGGAACGTAATCTAGCACTGAAAGCAACCGATCGGTTGTTTTCGACGCATTCTCAAAATCTTTTTTATCTAGATAATAAGTATATCTAGCGTTTAACAACATTGCAAAATTAACGTCATCTTCAGGCAATTGTGGAAGATCGAAATATAAACTTTCATCAATTTCGGAGGGAGTTTTGCCATTGTAAAGTTCTGCTTGAATTTTTAATAAATTTACAGTTACTTTAGCGACGTCGTCCATTTTCTTTAAGCCATAAATTACCGCACCGTCATTACGCACGCCACCACTAGACGACGGCATCATTGACGTGAAGAAAAAATACGCGCTTATAGGCAAAAACATAGACCAAATACAGAACGCACAAACGGGAAGTTTTACTATAAACAATGGAACTATGCCGACAACTGTTAAAATTGCTGACGCTACAATACCGCCTAAAGTCATTTTTTTAAGCCTTGTTGACAAATTATCGCCGTGTTTAGGCACCATATCGGTATAGCCCGCTTCTTCGCCCATCATAACTAAATTAAAGCGAATTTTGTTTTTTACCTTTTTCCATCTGAAAAACCAAACGTTCATTTCAGAAAAAACAAATTCGTTAGCCTTACCCGCAATCAAATGCCCTAACTCGTGAACTAATGAATTAAATAGTCCCGAAACCATTGCCCCAACCAACAATTTAATTAATGCTGGTAAAAGTTCTTGGGAATATCTAGAATTGCAAATGGAAACAACCACAAACAACGCACCTAAAGTTGCAACCATTGACACAATATAACTTATAACATTTGTTCTTCTACTCATACAAAATTCCTTTTTATCATCAAATACCCTTCTAGGTTATCGCTTTCACTTACTTTAAGAACGTCAATATCAAATTTTTTTATAATTTCAAGTAAAATTAACGCACCGTTTGCAATAACTTCCGCCCTATCTGGTTGCAAGCCTTTTATCAAGCGCCTTTCTTCAACTGTCATTGCGTATAATTTTTCAGTTAACTTTGTTAAATTATCAATAGTTATTTCATAACCATTTACTTTTTCAGCATCGTACTGTTCAAGTTCTAAAAGCATAGCGGCTATACTTGTAGCCGTGTCGCCGACCGTGTAAAAATTACTTTTGGGAACAATCCCAAATTCGTTTATTTTTTGTTTAACGTACGCTTTTGCACAATCAAAATCTTGTCCGCACTCGTCAGTCGTTTTTACTGCGCCCAAATATATGCTTTTCCCATAAATTTTGGTTTGATTTTTGCAAATGATTATTTCCGTACTAGCACCACCAACGTCAATAACTCCACCGTCATTGTTACCTAGCGCGCCTTTATATCCTAGCACAGCTTCGTCTTCCCCTGAAACAACGTCAACGTCTGCACCGCACAAATCTTTAACTCTACGCACAAAACTATGCCCGTTGTTAGCACTTCTCACCGCAGCGGTTGCAAAAACATAAATCTCATTTACGCCATCGTTTTCTGCCTTTTTATAAAAAAAAGAAACGGCGTTAGCCGTGCGCTCTATCGCATCAGCCTGGAGAACACCGTCAACCATACCTTGCGCAAGGCGCGTCGTCTTAACCGTTTTGCTTAAAGTCTTACAGCCGTCGCTCAGCATCAATCTAACGGAATTAGAGCCAACGTCAATAACACCGTATATTTTTTTAGTCATACGGCTTATCCCCTTCAAAAACAAAGCCCAATCTTTCGGCTTCCCTACGAATCCACCATTCTAACTGTCTTACTTCTATAGTTTCTTCGCCTTCTTCAATAAGGGCTTCGTATCTAGCGATAGCAGCATTATATTCGGCAATTTGACGATTCTTAACTCCGATGGATATTAATTGATAAACCATCACCATTAAAAGTATAGCCATCAACAATACCGCCCCCACCGTGCTTGCCACTATTAACCTTTTTGCCTTTTCTTCGGTTATTTGTACTTTTTCGTTTTGCTTTTCTGACATTTCTTGCCCTTTTAAACTTTTTTTCAAATATATTATAAATCTTTTTAGCCAAATTTGCAAGTATTATGTAAAAACTTTTAAAATATAAGTATATTCCGACAAAAATTCCCACTAGCATATACACGCGTAACGACGGAAAATTCATAGCAAACGAATAATTTGCAAAAGCAAAACCTATTGGCAAACTTATTATTATATCGATAAACGTTTGCACAATTCTGTTTTTTATGAAAAGTTTAGTCGCGTAAGAAATATTAAAGAAAAAACCACTAACACCGCCAAAAGAAAGACAAGCAATAAAAATAAAAAATTGATTTTTTGTCACAAACATTATTTAAACAACCTTTTTATAATCGGCTGTTTTTTATGCGCGTATTTTATTTCGTTAACTAATCCTTCTGCCGTTAAATTACCCGTACTTTTATTAAATGCAGTAATTTTAATATTTTCCCCTGTAACAATAACTTTATTGCCAGATACCGTAAGTTTTAAACACTGTTCGGAAAACCCGTCGACAGTCTGAACGCCAGTCATTGAAAAGTTTTTTCTTCCTTCTAAAATAAGTTTGTCTTGTTCTATAACGTTATTTTGCATAATACCCTCCATAATTTAATGTATGTATGCTACGCTATAATTACAACCACAATCAAAAAACGCTAGCAAAAAAGACGGCTAAAAAGCCGTCTTTTTAAGTTTTTTATACTTTTATTTTATAATTAGTCGGGAAGTTTCATATCCCCAAATTTAATCCAGTTTTTCTTGCGCATAAATTCGCTAACCGCAAGAGAAATTACTACGGGAATAATAAACAAACATAGTATGATTCCTAAAACAGTAAGACCAGGAGCAACGTTGTATAAAGCATTTGAATCTATTACACCAAAAAGTCCAACCAAACCACTAGTTCCCATACCACCACCTGCAGCAGTACATCTCATATCAAGCAAAACCGCAACAAGACCAGCTATTGCACTAGACACGATTTCAGGGAGCATAATGATAGGTTTTTTCATAATGTTCGGTATTTGCAACATACTAGTTCCTATACCCTGTGAAATAAGTCCACCAAATTTGTTTTCTCTATAAGAGGTAACAGCAAATCCAACCATATGCGCAGCGCAACCTGCAACTGCAGCACCGCCTGCTATAGCAAAAATTTCAGGATTAGCAATTGCTGTATTTGAAGTTGCTATAGCTACCCAAATAGCTGCAGAAGACGTTGGCATCGTTAGTAAAATACCCATTACGATAGCAATAAAAACACCCGTTATAATTTTTACCGTTTCTCCCGCACTAACCGTTATTACAAGCAATTCTGCAAAAAGGTCTATAAGTTTTATGAACGGCCAAGCAACGAATATACCAATTAAAGACAATAAAAGAGTTCCTAATGGTATTAAAATGATATCTAATTTAGTTTTACCTGCATAAAGTTCAACCAATTCAACAACGAGCATAGATAAAACATAAGACCCGATTGGATTACCAGGAAGTCCCGCGCCCATTTTCGTAATAATTGTAGCGTATCCACCGCCACCAACTATAAGTTGGTCTGCCCACGCACCTACCATACCCGCAACAGCTGAAGCAAAAATTAACAATTTATTTTTACCTAAAGCGTGTGCAATACCAACCCCAATTCCTGCGCCCATTAAAATTTTAGCAAATTTTGCAATGATGCCCAAAGTATTACCAATATAATTATCGCCAATCCAGCCTGCTATTTGCGCCAAAATAGTGCCTGCAATAAGCGTTACGAATAAGCCTTGCGCCATGCCTGAAAACGCCGTAATGAAGTAGCGTTTTGGTAGAGTTTTAAGGTAATTAATCACTTTTGTCTTGTTAGTTGTCATTTGTTCTGTTTTTTCTTTCATAATTTAACCTCCGTTAATTTATTGTCTACTTGGTCGCAAGAAGTAAGGTAATACTTCACGCCGTTTTTATTTACAATTTTATCAGCACGCACGCTTTTGCCGTGCAAATGCCCATAAACCACTATATCGACCTTGTTTTTCTCAAACAATTCAGTAAATAAAGAATCATCCCTATTAACGTTAAAGGGCGGATAATGAATAAGCGCGATAAGTTTATCGCCAACTTGCTTTAATTTTGAGGCTGCGGAAAGTGATAATTTTAATCTTTCAGTTTCACGCAGATATATTTTCATATCTTGCTCGTTAAAATCAGGGCTTCCAGGCACACTCCAACACCTTGTCCCACAAATGACTACACCGTCAAAGCGGATACTGTCATTTTGAAGCGCGTAAAAATTTTCAGGCAATATATCTCTAACTTTACCTATACCGCTCCACCAATAGTCGTGATTACCTTTTATTAATATTTTTTTACCTTTCAAATCTTTTAGCGTTTGCAAATCCTTTTCAGCGTCGTCAATATTCATTGCCCAACTGATATCTCCACCGATTAAAACCAAATCGTTGTCTTCAACTTTTTCTTGCCAATCGGCTTTGATTTTATCTAAATACCCCACCCAATTACCACCAAAAATATCCATAGGTTTGTTGGTGTTAGTAGATATATGCAAATCGCTTATCGCATAAATTTTCATAATCAAATTATAACACTAAAAATTTCCTTAATCAAGTATTTTCAATGTCAAAACTTTGTTTTGAAAATAAAAAAAGCGCAGATTGCTCTACGCTTTTTACAAAATTTCATCGTATTATTCCGGATACATAGGAAGTTCAAAAAAGCCCGCACAAACTTCTTGCGTATATTCTTGACAAGGCGGTATTGCAGCGTAACCATAAGCAGGAATTAATAATTCAACTTCCATTACAATTTTAAGAATTATTGACACGCAAGCATCTATCGTAAATTGATTTTCGCCCGTGTAACTGCCTTGCGTTGACACTAACGAAACAACCGCTTCTACCATATACGGCATAATTGATGCTGACGGAATATTTAAAATTACGTCTTTAGTTATAGTAATACTTGAAGTTGCTGCACCTTCCACACCATTAGCATCAACGTATGCAACCGAAACGGGAATAGTTATATCGGCTTTAACTCTTGCTGAACCTGAGCGTTCGGGTAAGGGTTCAATTAAAAGATTACTAATAACACCTTGCGAGTTTAAACTTTTTGCACTTATAAAGGTTAATGGATATGTAGGATTTGCAGGCGTTAAATTTGTAATGTTTAGCACCACGTCGTTAAGTTGGCTTTGTTGCATACACGCATCGAAAACTTTTTTTGCTTGAACACACACTTTCTCACACAACCCATTAAGTGGATTGCCGCTTATTTGCCCGGGGCATCTATCCGATTGAAAATTACAGAAAAAAGACATTTTATCCTCCTTTTTACTTTCTATTTCAATATATGCGCTTTTATTATGATAATGCTACAATTTAGCATAATAAAAAACACGCGTTTTTTTACGCGTGTTTTTATAGATTATTATTTAATGTTAAAAATTATAGCCAAGCTCAATAGCCTTGATATTATTTTCTAAAAGAGCTGCTTTTTTTGCAGGTATCATTTGTGCAAGACTCGTTTTAATTTGTTCTAAAGTTAAAACGTTAGTTTCTTTAATAACTTTGCCTAAAATTATCATATTTGCAAGTCCGCTTAAATTGTTATCGCTAGCAAGCTTTGTTGCAGGTATACCAACGGTTTTGATATCGTCTCTTAAATCGTTTTTAACAATTAACGAGCTGTCAAAAATAACGTAACCATCCTTTTCCGTATCGTTGTAAAACTTTTCAAGAGATGGTAAATTCATCGCGATAAGCACGTCGGGTTTATCAACAATCGGAGAGCCGATAGGCATATCTGAAAGCGTTACGCTACAGTTTGCCGTACCGCCACGCATTTCTGGACCATAAGATGGCAACCAACTTACTTCCATACCCTGTTTAAGTCCGGTATAAGCAAGCGCTTTACCCGTGAATAATACGCCTTGTCCACCAAAGCCTGCTATAAGGATTTTAGTAGTTTTACTCATTTACTTTTCCTCCTTATACTTGTCTTTGTAAACGCCGAGTGGATAGTGTGTTTCCATATTTTCTTCCAACCATTTGAGCGCATCCTTAGGTGTTAAGCCCCAGTTGGTAGGACAAGTTGACAATACTTCAATAAGTGAAAAGCCTTTTTTGTCAATTTGATTTTGGAAAGCTTTTTTAATAGCTGCCTTTGCTTTTTTAATATTTTTAACGTTGTTAACCGCAACTCTTTCAAGATAAGTCGCTCCGTCAACTTGTGAAAGCATTTCACAAACCTTTACGGGATAGCCAACGACAGTTACGTCTCTTCCGTAAGGTGAAGTTTGAGTAACTTGATTGGGTAAAGTTGTAGGAGCCATTTGACCGCCCGTCATACCGTAAATTGCGTTATTTACGAAAATCACGGTGATATTCTCGCCTCTTGCAGCAGAGTGAACGGTTTCAGCAGTACCGATTGCAGCAAGGTCACCATCGCCTTGATAGGTAAATACGATATTGTCGGGATTAGCGCGTTTTGCACCAGTTGCAACGGCAGGTGCTCTTCCGTGCGCTGCTTGAATCATATCACAGTTAAAATAATTATAAGAGAAAACCGAGCATCCAACTGATGCAATACCAACGGTTTTTCCCGTTACGCCTAATTCTTCGAGAGCCTCTGCTACCAAACGGTGAATAATACCGTGCGTACAGCCGGGGCAGTAATGTAAGGGATTATCAGTAAGCCCTTTAGTTTTTTCAAATACTACCATTCTTTTGCCTCTCCTTTTTCAATTTCGTTAATTTTGTTTAATACTTCGTCGGGAGTCATAATTACGCCACCCGTTCTACCGTAAAAATATACGGGTTTTGAACAGTTAATAGCAAGTTTAACGTCGTCAACCATTTGTCCCATATTGAGTTCAACTGATAAGAACGCTTTAACTTTGCTTGCGGCTTTCTTAAGCGCATCCTTGGGGAACGGCCATAAAGTTATAGGACGAATCATACCAACTTTTATTCCATTCTTTCTTGCTTCCATTATCGCGTTTTTAGCAACACGCGCTGCAATACCGAAAGATACTACGCAAATTTCAGCGTCATCCATCATAAATTCTTCAAACATAACTTCATCACGTTCTACGATTTTATAACGTTCGTATCTATTGATATTCCATTCTTCAAGTTGAGTTGCGTTCAATGACAACGAATTTACTACGTTTCTACCTTCGTGATTTGCCTTACCAGTGGTTGCCCAAGGTTTATCATACTTTTTAACTTCACCAAGTTCTAAACTAACAGGTTCCATCATTTGTCCCATGGTACCATCAGCAAGAATCATTGCTTGCATTCTGTACTTGTCCGCAAGGTCAAACCCCTTGAAAGTTAAGTCAACCATTTCTTGAATTGATGCAGGTGCTAAAACGATAAGTTTATAGTCACCGTGTCCACCGCCCTTCAACGCTTGGAAATAGTCTGATTGCGAAGGTTGAATACCGCCCAAACCAGGACCGCCACGTTGAACGTTTACAATAAGTGCGGGAAGGTCACAACCTGCCAAATACGATATACCTTCACTCTTTAGAGAAATTCCTGGGCTTGAACTACTAGTCATAACCCTTTTACCGCAAGCGGCAACACCTATTACCATATTGATTGCAGCAATTTCAGATTCAGCTTGTAAAAACGTTCCGCCAACTTTGGGCATACGTTTAGCCATATACGCAGCAACTTCTGTTTGCGGCGTAATAGGATAGCCGAAATAATAGTTACAGCCAGCCATTATAGCGGCTTCTGCTAACGCTTCGTTTCCTTTCATTAAAACTTTTTCTGCCATGTTACACCTCTATTTTTCCACCGTGATTACCGTATCGGGACACATAGTTGCACAAAATGCGCAACCAATACATTTTTCTTGGTCGGTAATAACTGCCGGATGGTAGCCTTTTAAGTTGATTTTTTCTTTAGAAAGCGCGATTATTTGTTTGGGACATACTGTTTCGCAAAGTCCGCAACCTTTACAACGCTCTTCATCAAAAGTAACTTTTGCCATATTTTCTCCTTTACAGCCAATCCCCGTATTTTATCGGGTCTATCGGCAATATTTTATCTAAATTTTTTATTTTATCGTTTATCAAGTCTTTACTAACAGCGGTAAATTTTATAGGCAATCCCGTGATTTTAGACAACTCTTCAGCAAACTGAAATCCGCTAATAATATCATCCGCAGTTGTTTCTTTACCCAGATTTGCGTTATTAACTATGCCCGTAAACGGAAGTTTGCCAGTCCTTTCAATTTCATTAATTATTTCAAGTGCACCGTTAATATCCCGCGTTTCTGGTCTAAATTTATTAAGCACCAACAAAGCGTCGTAATTATTTTCTTCTTTGATTTTACCAGCAAACCTACCGAGTGCCAACGCGCCTCTATCATCTCCGCCGATATCCGCAACCGCGTATCTTGATTTATCGTCAATCATTTGATAAGACTTTGCATTCATTGCGGGAATATCTACGTTTGTCTGTGCAAAAGGCGAAACGACTAATTCAACGCCACCTTCTGAAAGCCTTTTTTTAGCATCAACCGTTCTAAAATACGGGTTTACTATATCCAAATCGTAAATGCTGACTATTTTGCCGAGTTTTGCAAGCGCTAGTGCGTAATTTACCGAAACAAAAGTTTTTCCACTGCCGTAATGCCCCATAAACACAGTTACGCGTTTATCAAACATTAAACTTTCACCTTGTAGCACCACTTACGTTCATCGGGTCTTCTACCCCATTGAATACCGGTAAGTTCGTTATATAATTTCATGGTTAGTTCACCAATTTCGTTGTTTGAAACGATATGGTCTTTACCCTTATAGAACAAATGTCCGATAGGCGAAATAACTGCAGCGGTACCAGTTCCCCACGCTTCTTCAAGCGTTCCGTTTTCTGCAGCTTCCATAAGTTCATCAACAGAAATAAGTCTTTCGGTTACTTTATAACCCCATTCTTTAAGAATTTGTAAACTTGATTTTCTAGTTATACCGGGAAGAACTGAACCTGTAAGTTCGGGCGTAACGATTTCGCCGTTAATTTTAAACATAACGTTCATTGCGCCAACTTCTTCGATATATTTTCTTTCAACCCCATCAAGCCATAAAACTTGAGAGAAACCTTGCGCAGCAGCGCGCTTACCTGCTCTTAAACTTGCAGCGTAGTTACCACCGCATTTAGCATATCCCGTTCCACCGCGAACAGCTCTTACGTCTTCACTTTCTATACTGATTTTAACCGGGTTAAGACCTTCAGCATAATAATTACCAACAGGTGATAAAATAATTACGAAAGTTGCGTTATGAACTGCGTGAACTCCAAGCGATTCGTCGTTACCAAACATAAACGGACGAATATAAAGCGACGTGCCGGGTTTATCGGGAATCCAATCGTATTCGAGAGTAATGAGTTCGGTAAGTGCTTTCAAAGTAAATTCTTCGTCAAGCGTAGGAAGACAAAGTCTTTCCGCCGAATCGTTCATTCTTCTAATGTTTTCTATAGGTCTGAACATTTGATAACCATCGTCCGTTCTATACGCTTTCATACCTTCGAAAATTTCTGCACCGTAATGAAGTACGGTTGATGCGGGATGAATAGGTATATAGTCAAACGGAACTATTCTAGCATTTTTCCAGCCTTCAGTATCGGTATATTCCATTACAAACATATGGTCGGTAAAGTATTTGCCGAAACCGAGATTAGAAAAATCGGGTTTTGCTTTTAACGTTTTTGCTTTTTCTATTTTAATCTCCATAATAACACCTCTGTTACTTTAAGTTTTTTATCTTTTCAATCGCGTCTTCACGCATTTTATACTTAAGAATTTTGCCCGCCGCGTTCATTGGGAATTCTTTAACAAACACAAAATATCTTGGAACTTTATGTTTAGCCATATGCGCATTTCCGTATTCTCGCATTTCATCTTCACTCGATTCTTCGCCTTTTTTGAGAATTATGTAAGCGCACGCTTCTTCCCCGTATCTTTGGTCGGGCACGCCAACCACTTGAACGTCACGAACTTTTGCGTAAGTTAAATAGAACTCTTCGATTTCACGTGGGTAAAGATTTTCACCACCACGGATAATCATATCTTTAAGTCTACCCGTTACCTTGTAATACCCGTCGGGTGTACGGCAACAAATATCCCCACTGTGTAGCCAACCGTCAGCGTCTATTGTTTGCTCAGTTGCTTTGGGCATTTTATAATAGCCTTTCATGATGTTATATCCACGAGCAACGAATTCACCGTTTTGCCCATCAGGCAGTTCTTCACCGGTTTCAGGGTCTATAATTTTACACTCTACACCAGGGAAAGCACTACCAACAGTTTCAACACGATGGTCGATATCTTCGTTAACTTCACCCATAGTGCAACCGGGCGACGCCTCAGTTTGGCCGTAAACACTAATGATTTCTTTCATATTCATTTCATCAGCAGCTTTACGCATTAATTCGGGCGGACAGTTAGCACCTGCCATAATCCCCGTTCTAATATGTGAAAAATCCGTTTTTTTGAAGTCGGCGTGATTAAACATTGCAATAAACATCGTAGGAACGCCGTTAAAACAAGTAATTTTCTCGTCGTTTATACAAGCTAGCGAAGATTTGGGAGAAAAATACGGCATAGGACAAATCGTGCCACCGTGAGTCATCAAGTTAGTCATTGAAAGCACCATTCCAAAACAGTGAAACATAGGAACTTGAATCATCATTCTATCAGCGGTTGAAATATCCATTCTATCGCCGATTATTTTACCGTTATTTACTATATTGCGGTGGGTAAGCATAACTCCTTTAGGAAATCCTGTCGTACCCGAAGTATATTGCATATTGCAAACGTCGTCCGCTTTTACTTTCGACGCTCTTCTTCTAACTTCTTCCTTGGGAACAAGCGAGGAACGTTTAATGAAATCGTTCCACTCTAAACAGCCGTCCATTTCAAATCCCACGGTAATTACGTTGCGTAAGAACGGTAAAGTTTTTGAGTACAAAGGTTTACCTGGCGTTATATTTTTAAGTTCTGGGCAAAGTTCTTCAATTATAGCCTTATAATCAGAATCTTTGCAACTATCAATCATAACCAACGTATGAGTATCTGATTGCCTTAAAAGATATTCCGCTTCATGTATTTTATAAGCCGTATTTACCGTAACTAAAACCGCGCCTATTTTCACCGTTGCCCAAAAGGTAATAAACCATTGCGGAATATTCGTTGCCCACACGGCAACGTGATGTCCTGCTTCAACGCCCAACGAAATAAGTGCCGCGGCTACCCTATCAACGTCGTCTCTAAATTGTGAATAGGTGCGAGTATAATCGAGCGTCGTATACTTAAATGCGTATTGGTCGGGATATTTTTCGACCATCTTATCTAAAACTTCAGAAAAAGTTAAGTCTAAAACGTCGTACTTTTTCCAAGGATGCGTACCTGTTTTTGAACGATTATAATATACTGGTTCTTTTTCACCGTCAGCAACTTTAAGCGACAAATAACTCTTAAAATGCGTCAAAATTATATCAGCTGAATTAATTTCATCACAGTCCATCGCGCAAACGTAACCGTCGTAGTTAAGTGAACGCAATGCGTTTGCAAAATCTTTAACAGGAAGTTCACCATCGCCAATCAAAACGTTTTTACCGTCTTTTTTATCACCTATTCTAACGTAACTAACGTAAGCACCTAGCGTTTGTATTGTTTTATCCGCAGTCTCGCCTGCAGTAAAATAAGTTTCCCTTATATTCCAGCACACTTTTAACGATGCCGTTCCAAAAAGATTAATTACCTCTAAAACTTTTTCAGTATTAACAAGCGCACCGCAAGTTTCAAGCAAAATGGAAATTCCGTTGTTTTCAGCAACTGCTAACACGGGGGTTAAAATGCTTTTTAAAGTTTTTTCGTCCGGCAAGATGTCAAAACTTACTATAACTCCACTAACGTTTGCAAGCGATGCGTATTCTACGTATTTTATCAAAGTTTCCGTAGACGTTTTTTCGCTTAATTTTTCAGAAAAATTTAATGCGGCAATTTCAATATGCCTATTAACTAATTTCCTTTTAGCGTCTGCAGTAACCGACGAACGAAAAATACTGTCCGCATGCGTCAACTTCTCGTTTGCAACGTCGGATATTTCCACCCCGTCAAAACCGTAGTATTGAACTTTATTGCACAGTTCGATAAAACTTTCCGTGCGTATGAATTTATCTTGAAACGAAAACTTCATATTAGTTTTCCTCGTAAACAATCTTGTTGAGTGCGTTTATGTATGCTCTAATACACGCACCGACGATATCGGTAGAAACGCCGTTGCCTGGATAAAGTTTTCCATCTGCGCGCAAGCGAATTATAGAAGAACCAACCGCACCCCTACCTTTAGTTACGGCGTGAACTTGGAAATCGTCAAGTTCATAATGATGGCCTATAACTTGTTCAATAGCATGAAAAGCCGCGTCGATAGGTCCATCGCCGGTAGAAACGCCCGTAAACTTCTCGCCATCTTTTTCAAGTGTAACGTTTGCGGTAGCTGGAATAATGTTTCCACTGTTTACTACGTAGTTTACTAAATGATAAGTAGACGGAACTTGCATTGCCGTGCTTGCGATAAGCGCTTCAAGTTCTTTCATATCTATAACTTCTTTTTTAGTAGAAAGTTTTTTGAACTCTTCATACACGTTGCCTAAATCAGCATCGGAAAGTTCATAACCTAATTGCTTGATGATTTCAGAAATATCCTTGATGCTTGTGTTGCCGTCAATATTGCCTTTTGCAACTTTTTGTTCTGCTTCTTTTTCAATTTCACCGTTAACGACTGAATTTATAGCGTCAGAAATTGATTTAACGTTAGTTACGTCAATAGCACAATCAACACCCAAATCGTATTTTTTTGCTCTTATAACGTCTGCAAGAACGGATGCCGAAACATATTTAACAGCTAAGGTCGTTTTAACACCGTCCGCACCTGCTTTTATTGCCGATAAAGCGCACGCGCTAGCTAAATTTAACTCATCAGACGGTTGAACGTAAACTTTTACGTCACAAACGTCTTTGATTTCTTTAATAGATTTTTCAAAATCTTCAGGGAAAGCGACACCCGCATCGTCGCAAATAGTAACGGCACAAGCACCTGCGTTAACTGCTGTTTTTACGCTCTCAATCAAAAATCCTTCTTCTGCCCTAAAAGCGTCGCATACTACGAATTCAACGCAGTCGCAAGCTTGTTTTGCACTCTTTATTGCTTGGTCGATTTTTTGTATCATTGCGGGTGCTTTCACGTGGTAAAAATATTCCATTTGTGACGTAGATATAGGCAAAACCACTTGTAAACAAACTTTTTTTGCATCTTTTACGCATTGCAAAACGGAATTCAAACTTTGAACGCCCTCCCCAACGGGAATTTTTACCATTGCGTTTTTGATTGACGACGCAATAGTACGATAAATCACTTCGTTTTCTTTAGATTCTCTAAGCAATGGCAATTCAATTGCATCAACGCCGATAGCGTCGATTTTTTCAGCGATAGCCAACTTTTCTCTAAAGGTCAAATTCAATTCTTTTTCTTCTACTGCTTTAAGCGTAACGTCTGAAACAGTAATTTTTCTCATAAATACTCCTTTTGGTAAAACCCATACAAAAATAAAACCCCGACGAAAGTCAGGGACGATTCATAACCGCGGTACCACCCGAATTATTGCTTTATATTTTGCAATCACTCTTAAGTCTATAACGGGACACCCCGTAAACGACTACTCAACTAAATACCGACAACTTACGATTTTACCAATTATCACCATGAACAACTCTAATAGATAATAGGTATTGTTCTTTCTCTGCTTTTCAGTGCGTAACATGTACTATAAATATTTATACTTTAAACATTATATATTATACGCAAAAAGTTGTCAAGCAAAAGAGTTGTTTTTCGTGAGATTTTAACGGCTTTTTACCATAAAATAAAAACGCCCTAACTCAATGAAAAGTTAGGGACGACAATGCCGTGGTACCACCCGAATTATTGTTAAAAAATCAACAATCTCTCTTTTGCTTTTAACGGTGCTTAACCGTAAACGATTACTCTAATTTTCGCCGTTTCCGCTCAGGAATGAGTAACGATTTTGCCCGCATTGACTCACACCTTCCGTCAACTCTCTGTATTACGCAAAAACGTCTGTTTCCTTCGACGCGTTTATATAATTTTGTGATATTATAACACCGTGATTTTTACTTGTCAAGCATTAAAAAAGCAAATTAATCAATTTTTAATAATTTCCTTAAATTCTTTGAAAATATCATTTCTCTTTGCTCGTCAGTTAAATCTATTTCTAAAAATCTTTTATACTCGTTTACAGCATCCCACATTGGAAAATCAGTTGCGAAAAAGAATCTATCCGCGCCTAATTTATCAATGATTTCCTTTGCTTTTTTAGTGCTAATAAACGGTAACGACGAGCAAGTGTCAAAATAAACGTTGTTTAATCCTACGTACATATCCGCAACGTTCCAACAACGATATCCACCGAAGTGTGCGGCAATAAAAGTTGTTTTCGGATATTTTTTTGCCATTCTAACTAACCTTTCAGGGCTAGAAAAATCGTATCTATCGTCGCCAATGTGAAATAGAATAGGCAGTTTATCCCCTATTGCACGATAAAACTTTTCCGCTCTAGGCTCGTCAATATAAAACTTTTGAAAATCCGGATGAAGTTTTACCCCTTTAAACCCGTTTTCAATACACCAAGCAACTTCTTTTTCAATTTCTTCTTGGCTAAGTTCTTGATGCAAAGTCATAAAACCGATAAATTCTTTATGCTCGAACATTTCCTTTTTAATAAACTCATTAATTGAGCGGACTTGGTGTGCCGTGGTCGCAACCGAGTGAACAACGTATTTTGTTACCCCGATTCTTTTACCATCTTCAATAAGTTTTTGTACAGTCCCCGCAGATTTTTCCATTTCAATATCGTAATTGCACCGATTGCTTCCGTCGCTTTTACGGCAATTTTATCAGGATAAATGTGCGCATGCGCATTGATTATTTCCATTAATAGTTCCCCATCGTTAAAATCAAAGTTGATTTTAACACATTATTTTTATTATCGCAAGCAAAACAAAAAGGCAATTTAATTTTTGCCTTTTATTTTTTATTCCGTGTACTTTTTCAAATAGGATAAATCAAGTTTCCACTCGGAAATCTTATTATGACGTTTATGCAGTTCATTCGCTTCCCCAAGCGCCTTTCTGTACTCGGCGTAATTACACCCGTTAACCTTCATAAAATGCCTTTCAGCTCGCTCTTCATCACCTTTTAATTGAGTGAAACCTATATGAATTACGCTGTGACAATCTTTACACACGGCAATCACGTCTTCAAGTTTTTGAACGGCGTTTTTCTCGTCGTAACTCCAGCGCTCGTGAGCATCTAAACGCACCGTCTTTTTACCACAAATCATACAACGACCGTTAGCCTGCTCTTTTGCCTCTTTTTTTATATAATCCCATTGCGCTTTCGATAAAATAGAACGCAAATTAGAATACCAGCATGAGTCCGGCACTAATTCAAAATTCAACTTATACGCCATCACGCTCTCCTACTTTCGTGGCAAATTAAGTATATAATTTGATAATCTTTCGAAAGTTTTTTCAATAGTTCAACCGCCTGTTTAATCTTTTTGTCGTCAAGATTGTAAAAAGGGTCGTCCAAAATCATAAATGGTTTTTCGCCTGTAAAAAGAACATCCGTTAATGCGAAGCGTTTGCAAATTTCAAAGAGGTTTTGATAGCCTTTACTGTAGTAATCAGTTGCTTTTTGACCACTTCTTTCGCCAACGGTTACCTTTAAATCAACGTCGATATTTACGTCTTTTTCCGCATTGTCAACGTATGAAAAATATTTTTTCAAACTTTCTTGTAAAGGCGCCCTATATTTAATTTTAAGATTTTCATCAGCTTGCTTTAAGAATTTTACCGTTTTAGTTAGAATATCATATTCATTATTGTAAGTCGCAATTTTTTGAGTTAGTTCAGCCTTTTTACTTTCTAATTCAGTATAGCTGTTTGCAAGTTGCTCGTGCATATTTATTGCAGAACGTTTATTTGAAAGTTGCGCTGTCATTTTTGAATATTCAATTTGTACTGCGTTCAATTCTTCATTAAGTTGGGCAAGATTTTCAACTTTTTCAATATTTTCTGACAAATCGTTATTCCAACCTATCTCCTTGATTTCTTTATCGATTTCAGCCTTTTTATTTTGAAGTTCATTATATACGCGAACTATTTTTGACAAATGACTAAGCGCAGTAAAACAATCCAACTTTTCACCAAAATTAAAAAGATTTATAAAATCGTTAAGTCCCCTTTCAATATCAATTTTTTCTTGTTTTATTTTTTCTAACTCTTGCGATTTTATAATCAACATTTCGCCATACGGTGATTTTGTGTTTTTTAATTTTTTATCAAAAACAAAAGTTTTGCATATAAAGGCAAATAATAAAACTACCGCAACGCCTAGCGTTACCCATGCAACCACACCAACTTTTGCAATAAAACAAATAATAGACGCAACTAAAAAGGTCATGGTAAAAACGCAAAGCAAAATAGATGATGCATTGATTGAAGATTCGCATTTATTTTCAAGAGAATTTTTCAATAAATTAATATCGTTTTCTAAAGCGTTTTCTCTTTCGCTTAGCGAACGAATTTTTTGTAGTTCTTGCGTTTTAATCTCAACGTCAAACTCTGTTATTTTGTTACCGTTAAATATATCTTCAGCGGTTTTTATATTGTGTTCAATGGTTAACTTCTCTTTGACGAGTTTATCGTAACTTTGCTTTTTTACAACTAAAGCTTCAGTTTTGCCCGCATCAACTACTCTTTGCGTTAATTGACTCGTTCGCTCTTTCAGTGCTTCCACCTGTTTCTTTAATTCTATCTCTTCTTCTTTTAAAGTTTTAACAGTTGCCACCGCGCGATTTGCCCTATCAAGTTCGTCGTTAATAAAATACACTTCACGTTTTGCGTCAGCAATCAACCCTTTATCGCCACGATATTTATAAGTTTTGGCTTTTTCTTCAAGTTTTAATACGGCTTTATCATAAGCTTGTGTATCTTGTACTTCGCATACTGAGTTGAATTTTGCCGTTAAACTCGTGTTGCTTTTTGCTTGAAAATCTTTTTGTGCAAAATAAGTAGTTGACAAAAATCCTTCTTCGTCAATCTCAAAAATCCTTTTGCCTAAATTATCGGTATTCTTAAATAATTTACCACTTGCCACGTCATAAAGGGCCACGGTGTCTTCAGACTCTTTTGAACCGAAATATCTCTCAATTTTATATTCTTTATCGCCCCAAATAAACTGAACGTACCCGCCAAACTTTCCACTATCACCCCAAGGTCTAAACTTTATACGCTCGTTTTCACTAACGCTACGCTTGCTGTCGTTTAGTCCGTAAAACATAGCCTTAATAAAAGTCGCTAGAGTTGATTTTCCCCAACCATTATCTTCTTTTATAGTATTTAACTCAGCGCAAAAATCATAAGTAAAATTCTGTAGTTTTCCAAAAGAAGAAACGTAACATTTAACTAATTTCATTATTAAATTTCCTCCCCTTTTAACGCATTTAATCCACACATAATAATTTTACTTTTTTCTTCCGCTGAAAGGTCGCTTTCCCAAACCGAACGCACGAACTCTCCACGTACAGATTTATCTGTCGCGTAATCTTCTAGCGTTACTAAAAGTTCAGTTTTATCATATACTTTTGCAAAGAAAAATATATCGTTTAGCCTTTTAATTAGACCGTCTTTATCTATATCACAATCAGTTTTTCTTCCACCTTTAAGAACAACTTTTATTAAGCTGTTTTGATTATAGTTTACTTGCAAATAATCAATTAATTCGCTCCTTGCTTCCGACCAACTATTTTTGTTTTCGACGTTAAAAACTATTTCATATAAATTTCTAGTAGAAAATTTTATAAACTGCGTACTTAACTTATTATCTTCAACTTCAATAAGAACAAAACCTTTATCACCAGTTTCGTCAAAGCCACGCCCTTCAAGACAACCTGAATAGGCATAAACGCCACGTTCGTCAAGTTTTCCACTTGAATACTCGTGAATATGCCCCAAGGCAAGATAGTCAATATTTTTATTTTTAAGCCTGGGTAAACTGATTTTTTCAGCGTGTTCTTCCCCTTTATAATCAGCTATTTGCCCGTGTAAAGTTACTATATTTAATTTGTTTTCATCAAGCTTTAATGTGTCGTAAACGGTAGACACGTTTATAGAATTTATTTTAACACCACTAACGACTGTATTATCATAAGTAAACGACTGCCAATCCTCGCTAAAAACCTTAAAATTACTAGGATAGAATTCTAATTCTGATAAAAAATTATCATCGTCGTGATTGCCAGATAAATACAGAAAATCAACGGTAGAATTTTTATTGATAGCTTCTAAAACCCTACCCCTAGTTTTTAAGGTTGTTCTTGACGTATCAAACATATCCCCGGCAATTATCACGGCCGAAGCGTTAATTTTACTTGCATAATCAGCAAGCCTTTCAAACGTTGAAAGAACTTCTTCTCTACGGATTTTTGCTTTTTCAGACGGCAACGAGTCCATTTTTGAATCAAGATGTAAGTCCGCACAATGAATAAATCTCATATTTCACCAAAATTTTATTTATTATATTTATTATATAATAAAACTTGAATTTTGTAAAGCCATAAAAATGTTTATCCCCGACGAATTTTTTTCGTCGGGGATAAATTATTATATCTAACACGTCTATTTTTGATTTTCTGTTTTTTGATTATTTATTCGCTCTCTTCTTTTGTTATATTTATAAAGAGTATGTAATTTGGGCAAATTGTATCTTAAAATAAATAACGGCAACGAACTTAACACAGCGTTTACGATTGCAACAGGCAACCCAAAACACCACCAAAACTCTATCGGGTATATTAAAATTATAAAAAACCCAAAGACGACGCCTAACGCATGCCCTAAAATACCACAATTTGCTTCATAAATATATCTTGCTACATATTCGTTATTATTTGGTTCGGCTATCTTGTTTTTTCTAAAGTTTGCAAACACACCAAGCTCAAGTACCTTTTCTTTCCATTTCTTAATTCCGATTTTTTCATAAAAACGGCATTCTTTTTTACCTGCGGAAAAAATAGTTTTATCAATGCCAAACCATTTTTTTGGAAAAATCCACCTACTTAAAGTTGCACACACCGCGTCAATCATAATAACAGACACCGTACAAATGGTTACTGCAATAATTACGTACCACGCGTCAAAGCCAAAAAGCGGAATAGCAAATATTATATCCACTATAGATATTACCGCCATTGCTATCAAAATAGTTAAATAATACAGCATTTTAAGCCCCTTAATACGTTAAAGGAATTCCATATTCCCTTTCGTAAACTTCTTTCCAGACTAGGTAATTTTCATCTTTTAAATATTGACTGTTTTCTTTTTCGTTCAAATTATCTTTAGGATAAATAGCCGGCAAAAACCACAAAGTATATGCTTGAATCTTAAATCCGTCCACATCAATGTTATCGGTATCTTCCATAGTTATAAAACACGGCAAAATGGGCGATTTGTTTTTTGCTGCCAAACGAAATGCGCCGTTTTTCATCGGTCTAGGCTTGCGATAATTCCACCACATTGCTTGTTCTGGATATATTAAAATCTTCCCACCACGTTTCAATATTACGGAAACAGCCTTAAAAAACTTTTTCATAGTTTCAGTATTACTGCTAAGTGGTAAAGTATTACAATGGCGAAAAAAGAATCCGAATATACCTTTAAAATTGGTGTAATTGCCTTCTCTTATGACTTTATATAAATTTTCGCCCTTTTTAAGTTCTGGTCTAATCGCTCTAAACACAGCGTAATTATCATTTGCGCTAAAATGATTACAAGTAATTATTGCCCCACAATCTTTTACTGCACGAAAATTCTCTATACCGTTTATTGCTTTTATAATGAAATCGCCTTTTTCAATTTGTTTTTCATAATAGTTTATTGCTGCACGATTAGCAATTTTATTAAAAAACCGCGTAGAAAACTTTTCACCTAAATAATCTATTTTATCCGGCGTTAAAGTAATTGTTTCAGGGTCGTCTTCTATATCTTTATCCCACAACCCCGCTTTTTCGTTTTCTTCTATTCTTTTTAATAATTCTAACCTATATTCCGATTGCATAAAAATTGCCTACTCAATAACAAACGTTTTATAATTTTCTTCGTCTAAAGTATATTTTTCTGCAGTAACTTGCAGAGCGATAAACTCTCTTTTTTCCTTTTCTTCCTGTGCTTTAGTAAAGGTAAGTTTGATTTCTAAAAGCTGATTGTAAAAAGGCGTTGCGTTTGCGTAATTCCAAAAGAATTTTTCATATCTAACCCCGTCGTAATGCCACGGCTTAAAATTGAGTTTAAAATGAACAAGCTTTAACTTTGAGTCGTCAAATGGATTTATTTCCTCAGGGAAAGGCGTTTTATTCCAGCCGATATCACAATATTTAATTCTATCCTTGCATAAAACGTTTAAGTAATCTTGGTCGGGAGCGACTTCAAATTTATACTTGTGCATAATGCTTATAAATTTCTCTTCAATTTTGGCTTTTCTATATTCGCTAGAGTTGATAAGCAAAACGCCTGAATTAAAATATTTTTCTCTTTGAACGCCTAAAAATAATTCAGAATATTTACCGAACACGTCCATAACAGTCATAGTTTCTTCGTGAATAGCAGCAAAAATATTGTCACCTAAATCAACGTCGTATAAATTAGCAACGTCATCAAGCAAAACCACGTCACAATCAAGATACAATATTTTTTCGTATTGCGGAAAAAGATTTGGAATAAATATGCGATAATATATTGCTTTAGTATAGTAATCACGCAAATGGATTTTATCTTTGCTAATTCTAGACATACGCTCAGCGACGTCAACAAATTTAATTTCCATTATATCGCAATTATACTCGTTTAACTTTTCTATATTGTTTTGGCTAATTTCAGTATTGAGAACGTAAATTTTATAATAATTATTTGATTTTGCATTATCTAAAATAGACTTTAACGCAACGCCAAGAAACGGTGCATAATTATCGTCCACAGAAAACACTATAGGAATAATTCTTTTATCGTTTTGCATACATCTCCTATTTTAACACTTTAACTTTTTGTATTTTAATCAAAATTTTGCCCAGCAAATTAAAACGTTATATTAGTAGTTTAATGTAAAAACAGCATAAAGACAACTCAATCAACTCTATTATTCTAAAAATGCGATAGAAAATTACGATAGTGTAAATTCTCTTCTCCCGATACTTCAAAATTATTTTCTACCGCCAGTAGAAAATGTGTGTTTTTTGTTGATTTTTTCATTAAAAAATGTTAAAATTTTGTTAATATGGAAAACGTAAAAGAAAATTTAGCACAAAACTTAATAAGATTGCGCACAAAAAATAAAATGACGCAAGCTGACTTAGCAAAAAAAATCAACTACACCGACAAGTCTATTTCCAAGTGGGAAAATGGTGATTGTACCCCACCGATAGACGTAATTAAATTACTTGCCGACACTTACTGCGTTTCAGTAGATTATCTTTTAACCTCTCATCCTAACGACAATTTGGATAAAATATATAAAAGCGATAAATCTTCAAATACAAACAAGTTAATAATAACGCTTTTGGCCATTTCTTTAGTTTGGCTTGTCGCAACCGTATTTTTCGTTTACGGCACATTATATTCGTGGTTAAATTCAGCGTGGATGTGTTTCGTATCAGCCGTCCCCATTTCCTTTATCGTTGCGTTAATATTCAACTGCATTTGGGGAAAAAGGTCTTATATTTTTATTTTAGTTTCTTTGCTTTTATGGAGTTCACTTGCAACTATGTTTTTACACTTTATAACTTCTGCAAAGCTATTCCCTTGGGCTATTTTCATACTTGGAATTCCGCCACAAATAGCAATTATATTATGGTCTCAATTAAAAACCCGTAGAAAATAAAACAAACTAAAGCCGTCTAGCAAATTGCATAGACGGCTTTAATTTAGCAAAACTTTAATCTTCTTTTTTTATAGCAATTAAGGCATAAATCGGCATACCTTTATCACGAAATTTTTTCTCGTATTCAGTCACAACGTTTTCAATTTCTCCGTTGTCAATCTTATTTGAAACGTCATAAACTTCAAACCCGTTTTCTACGAATTTATCAAATGAATATTCAAAAAACGGCTTATCGTCTGTTTTTTGATACACACATCCGCCCGTTTTTAAATATTTTTTATACTCCACTATTCTTCTATCACAAGTAAGTCTATGGCTTTCATAACTTGTCGGTGGAAACGGTGGCGAGAAGTTAAGATATAAATTATTTATAGAATTATTTGGAATATATCTAGGAAGATATTCGGCTGAACTGTTAAAAAATTTAACGTTTGAAAGTTTTTTTTCTTTAGCATTTTCAGCAGCCATAACAATTATATTACTCAACAGTTCAACTGCAAAATAATTAACATTTGGATTATTAAGTGCCTTTTGAACAATAAATCCGCCCTTTCCACAACCTATTTCTATTTCAACAGGATTTTCATTTCCGAACAGCGAAACAAAATCAAAATATTTCTTATCCTTAATCGCTTCGTTAACGTTTGGAATATCCCTATCTGCCACTAAAACGTAATTATTTACTAACGAAAGTCGCTCTTCTAAATGTTTTTTTCTTCTAATTCTCATATGAAACCGCCAAATTTTATTAACGTAAAAATATTGTAACATTTTTTTTAAAATAAGTCTAATATTTACCCCTTTTTTTGTTGCAAAATTAAAATAGTTGTGATACAATATATTGCGCAAACGGGGTATGGCGCAGTTGGTAGCGCGCTTGTCTGGGGGGCAAGAGGCCGTGAGTTCAAGTCTCGCTACTCCGACCAATATTAAAGGATGGTTTTACGCCATCCTTTTTTGTTTTGTTTGAGTTAGCGTCCAAATGTAGCCATAAAAAAGTTCCGAAATAATTTTCGGAACTTTTTTAGTTTAAATTATCTTGTATGTTTATTTCTTAAACAATTTTTTCATAAACGCGGGAAGTTCTCTCGTCTTTTTTACTTGTGGTTCAGAATTTAACTTTTCTTCAATTTGTTCTACAATCGGGTCGGAAACTTTTGTTTCTTCAACCGCCGGTGCAACTTCTTCAACTTCCCTTGCTCTTCTTTCCCCTTCTTCAATTTCTCTAATAAGCGGAGGAACACTATCATCAACGACCGGTTCAGGAATAGGTTGATTAAACGCTATAGCCGGTTTAACTTCTTGTTCTAAGCGAATTTCAGGCTCTTTATTGTTGTTGAAACCCGTTGCTATAACCGTAATTTTAACTTCGTCAACCATGCTTGAATCTATTGTTGCACCAAAGATAATATTTGCTGAAGAATCTATTATACCTTGTACCAACACAGCCGCTTCATTAACTTCGCTAAGCATAAGGTCTTTTCCACCCGTAACGTTCAAAATTACAGATTTTGCGCCCTCAATCGTTGTTTCAAGCAAAGGACTTGACACGGCTTGTCTAACAGCTTCAATAACCCTATTTTCACCTTTAGCTCTGCCTATACCCATATGGGCAAGTCCTTGATTGCGCATTACAGTATTTACGTCAGCAAAATCAAGATTAATAAGTGAAGGTGTTGCAATCAAATCAACGATGCCAACTATACCTTGTTTCAACATGTCATCAGCAACCTTAAACGCATCAAGCATGCAAGTTTGTGCTGATAAAAATTGTAAAAGCTTATCATTAGGAATAATAACCAACGTATCAACGTATTTTTTAAGATTCATTACGCCCTTATTAGCATTTTCATTTCTAACCTTTCCTTCAAAAGCAAACGGTTTTGTAACAACAGCTACCGTTAAAATGCCCATTTCACGCGCAATTCTTGCGATAACGGAAGCAGCACCTGTTCCTGTTCCACCGCCCATACCTGAAGCGATAAACAACAAATCCGTACCTTGTAATGCTTCCACTATTTCTTCTTTACTCTCTTCTGCCGCTGCTTCACCAACGTTGGGGTCGCTACCAGCACCCAAACCTTTGGTAAGCTTTTCACCAATTTGAATACGCTTATCAGCCTTTGACAAAAGCAATGCTTGATTATCGGTGTTTACAGCAATAAATTCCGCACTTGAAACGTTAGATTCAATCATACTGTTTATTGCGTTACAACCGCCACCACCTACGCCCATTACTTTTATAACGGCTGAACTTAAACTAAAATTATCTTGTCCAAACATATTTAATCTCCTTATATCCTAAAATCATTAGCGTTGCTCAAGCGCAAGTTCCATTAATGAGAGCAAATTAGATTCAGTAGGTTTATCCATTAACGGCATTTTAGGTGCAATAATTTCAACTGCACTACCTAGCCTGCCAGAAAGATGTTCTTTCGCACCGCGTATATAGGCTATTCCTCCGCCCGTTATCATTAACGGAACGTATTCCGGAACAGAAAATCCTGAACTATCAATAGCGTTTGATATGTTTTCACACAAATTATCCAAACTTTGTTTAACGGCCTTTTGAATTTCATCAATCGGATAATAGTCTCCGTTTTCGCCGTCAACAAGGTCGTATGCACCCGTTAAAACTCTACTTAAATTTATTTTTCTTTTTAGTTTTTCTGCGACAGCAAAATCCACGTTAAACTTTTCAGTAATTTCCGCTGTTATATACCCACCGCCGTAAGGGAAAGCCTTTTGATATAAAATACCATCACCTTGAATTATTGTTAGCGTAGTGGTTATAAACCCTACGTCCGCAATTAAAGCTATTCTATCTCTAGTTTCCGCATCGACTAAGTATAACGCTTCAGCCAACGCCGAAGAAACGCATTCAACTTGTTTTATCCCTGCATTTTCTAACACAGGTTTTACCGCTTCAATAAAATAATTACTGCAAAGAATAAACGACAATCTACCCTTTAATATTTGACTAGAAGAACCAACGGGATTAGCAAGTCTTCTAAAATCATCAAGTTCATAAACGACTGCAGAACGATTTATTAAAGTATATTTATTTGACGACATAACAAACGCCGATTCAAACAATGAATCCACGTCTTCTTCTTGAATTTTCTTCTTTTTTGGAAAAGATATTTGACTATCTTTAACAAAAACACGAGTAAACTCACCCGGAACACCAACATACACGGTATTTACGCTACCGCGCGACGCTTTTTTGATATCTGCGCTTAAACTTGTTAGAACGCGTTGAAGTTTGTCCACGTCAAAAAAAACACCGTCGTCAAAGCCATCGTATTCATACGAATAACGACCTTTTATCAAAAAAGTTTTATTTGTTCCGCGTTCACCAATAATAGCTGTGATTTTTGACGAACCAACGTCAATTACGGCAACTTCTCTCTTTTGCATTACTCCCCCCTAGGCGGTTCAGACCAGCGAACATCTATCTTTCCGTCAACTTTATTTGCAATAATATGACTAAAAGTTTTTTCATAATCGTTTGAGTGTTTATAATACGACTCAAACGCCTCTTGAGTTTTTTCAACTCCATCATCATCAGCATAACTGATTTCAATGCTAACACCCGTATAAGTTTCAAAAATTACGTCGGGAGATTCACTTCCACGAACGAATACGGTGAGCGTTTTTATGCAATCGGTTAAATTTACACTTTCTTGCCCCGCCATTTCAAACGCAGTGCGAACAAATTCGTTCTTATCCGTATCAATATAACTACCAACGGCTAAACTGTTTACGTTAACCCCATCTAGTTTTAAGTAAATTTTATATCTTGACGACGGATTTTCAGTCGTTTTAGTTAAAACAAATCCATCTTCAGTCATTATATAAAATTCGCCCTGATATTCAATGTAGTAAACTTCCACCCTTTCTTTTATATCAACACTTAAAACGTTAGGATAACTTTTTTCAACCGAAACAACTTCAAAGTAAGGCTCGTCCGCCAACGCAAGCGAAACTTCTTGCTCGTTAAAAACGAGCAAGTTTGCGCCTAAAAATTTATCAAGTTTATTCTGAACTCTTTCAATATCCGCAGTTGTCGACACGGTAAAATCAACGTGAACCTTCTTTACCGAAAACAATCCGATAAACGATATAATCACGATTACCATAAAGACCACTGCTATTAAAATCGTAGAAACTTTTTTTAACTTCATCCAAATTCCTTTTACGAATTAGTTTTTCTTTTTTATATCCGCGCCTAGACTTCTCAACTTTTTATCCATTTCGTAATATCCGCGCTGAATATGATTTATATCTTCAACAATAGTTTTCCCTTCTGCGTTAAGACTTGCAATAATTAACGATGCACCTCCACGCAAATCGTGAGCGTTAACGGTTGCTCCCATCAGTCTTTTAACACCTTTAACGATAGCCGTCCTACCACTAACGGTTATATCAGCGCCCATTTTAACTAGTTCTTGAACGTGCCGATATCTCATCTCAAAAACGTTTTCCGTTATAACCGATACACCATCTGAAACCGTAGCTAAACTCATTAACGGTGCTTGCAAATCAGTGGGAAAACAAGGGTACGGCCCGGTAGCGAAAGAAAAGGATTTTCTACACGCGCCACTTTTCAGATATATTATATCATTTTTTATGCTTATTTTACAAGCATTATCGCAAAGTTTATGTATTAAAGACGAAATATTTTTAGCACTACAGTTCTCTAATTCTATCTCCCCACCCGTAATAGCAGTAGCAATCAAATATGTTCCCGCTTCTATCCTATCCGAAACGGGCTTAAACACCGCTCCGTGCAGTTTTTCGACCCCTTCAATTAAGATTGTTGACGTTCCTGCTCCGTAAACCTTTGCGCCCATCGCGTTGAGAAATCGCATTAAATCAACTATCTCCGGTTCTTTTGCCGCATTTCGAATTTCCGTTTTACCTTTTGCCGTTACGGCTGAAAGCATCACGTTTTCCGTTGCACCAACCGAAGGAAAATCAAGATACACTTCACCTCCACACATTTTATCGGCTACACAGATGATTTCTCCCCCTGTATCTTCCACAAGTATGCCTAAATTTTTTAGCCCTTTTAAGTGTATATCTATTGGTCTAAGTCCGATTTCACATCCACCCGGATATGCAAGTTCCGCCTTTCCGCACCGCGAAAGCAACGCGCCCATCATAAATATAGACGAGCGCAGTTGATTGCTTAATGATTGTGGAATAGCATAGCCGTTTATACCGCTTGAATTAATAATTAAATTCCCGTCGCTAAAGCGCGTTTTTACACCAAGAAAAGCAAGTATTCTTATCATATTTAAGACGTCTAAAATTTTAGGACAATCTTTGATTATCACTTCTTCGTTGGTAAGAATTGATGCCGCCAAAATAGGAAGAACAGAGTTTTTTGCACTTTCAACACGCAGTTTTCCCGATAATTTTCTCCCACCGTTTATAACGAATTTTTCCATAAAACATCTCCCTTTTAACGTTTTCAGATATAATATTTTATGGAATAAAACGTTAAAAAGTTAAAGAACCTTGTTTTGATATATTAAAAAGAATACCCATTTCCGCCATAAAAATTATTATTGATGTATTTCCGCTAGACACTAGCGGTAGTGGTAATCCCGTGGGCGGAATACTCCCCGTAACCACCAACGCGTTAACTACGGTTTGTATCCCGAAAATCATAGTTATACCAACCGCAAGCATATACCCGAACACGTCTTTTGCTCGTGAAGCACTTTTTAACCCCCTAAATATTATAAAAGCAAGCAACGCAAAGAAAAATATTAGCCCGATAAAGCCTATTTCTTCTCCTATTACCGACAAAATAAAATCCGATTCAGCGAACGGCAAAAATGCATACTTTTGTCTAGAATTAAACAAGCCAACGCCAAACCAACCACCCGAGCCTAACGCATAAAGCGATTGCAAAAGTTGGTAACCTTCGCCTTTGGGACTCGACCAAGGATTAAGAAACGCCATAAGCCTATTTATTCTATAAGGTTCAATTAAAATAAGAACTACGCCCGCACAAAAAGCAGGTATAATTAAACACGCAAAATGCTTAATTTTCATACCCGCCGCGAAAAGCATTGTCAACATTAACATGCCAACGCATACGGTTATTGACATATTCGGTTCAATAATAATCAACAAACACGTTGCACCACCAAACGCTAACACAGGCAAAATCCCCAAAAACGATTTGATTTTTTCGGGATTTTTCGAAACGTAAACCGAACAGAACAAAATCAATGAAAATTTAGCTATTTCAGACGGTTGTAGCGTTACCCCGCCAAACCCTATCCATCGTTTTGCTCCATAGTTTTCAACACCTATTCCAGGTATGAAAACTAAAACTAAAGTAATAAAAGATATAACAGATACGGGTATTACAAATTTTTTAAGTTTATGATAATCAAACGTCGCTGTTAAAATCATTGCTATTATTCCAAGCGCGATACCTACGCCTTGCTTTTTTACAAAATAAAACGAGTCGTTATAAGTTTTATTCGCAGAATAATTACTTGCAGAATATATAAACACCATACCTATTACCGCAAGTAAACAAACGGCGGCGAGTAATAAATAATCGCCACCGCTATATTTTTTTAACAATCTTTCTTTCAATTATAATTCCTCCACTGCTTTCACGAACACTTCTCCACGCTCTTCGAATCCACTAAACTTATCAAAACTTGCACACGCGGGACTAAGCAACACTGCATCTCCTTCTCTAGCAAATAATGCAGAAATTTTTACCGCACTAATAAAATCTTCAGTTACGGTTATATCGTTTACACCTAATCTACTAGCACAATCTAGCATACTAAATCGCGTTGCACCAGTAATAACCACTTGTCTAATTTCGCTTTGTTTAATTTTTTCAAATAAAGCGTCGTAACTCTCTCCCTTTTCACTTCCGCCTAAAATCAATACTAGCGGTTTATTTATTGCTTCTATCGCACTAATCGTAGATGCAGTATTGGTTGCCTTAGAGTCGTTATAATATTCGACTCCGTTTTTCTCACAAACTAATTCAACCCTATGTTTTACACCCTTAAATGTTTCTAAAGAACTTTTAATTATACTACTCTCAACGCCCAAAATCTTGGTTACGGCTATTGCAAAAAGCGCGTTGTAAACATTATGTTCGCCCTTAAGTTTTAACGCATTTTCATCAATAACGTATTCATTTTTATAATATAATTTGCCATCTTTTCGATATGCGCCATCTACAACATCTCTTAATGATACCCAAATTACTTTTGCTTTTACTTCGGGATAAAAACCTTTTACTATCGGGTCGTCAAAATTTAAAACGGCAAATTCGCTTTCTCTTTGATTTTTAAATATACGTTTTTTAAGAAAAACGTAATTTTCCATACTGTAATGTCTTTCCAAATGGTCGGGCGCAATATTTATCACGCATGAAATATGCGGTGTAAAAGCAAACGTGCTTTCTAGTTGAAAACTTGAAACTTCAGCCACACACACAACTTCACCACTAATATCACAAACCTTTGAAGTAAACGGCACGCCTACGTTTCCCAAAAGTTCACTTTTTACTTTAGCGTTATGTAATGTTTCATCAATAAGCGTTACCGTCGTGGTTTTTCCGTTAGTTCCCGTAACGGCAACAATTAATGGTAAAAACTGCAAGTATGCGAACTCTAATTCACCTACGATTCTTTTCCCTAACTGCTTAGCTTTAACAGCGAGTTCGTGATTTATAGGAACACCTGGGCTTAAAACCAAAACGTCAACGCACGTTAAAAAATCTTCCGCTATTTCTTTAGACACACTTTTTATACCCAACTCAGCAAGTTTCTCTACCGCTGATTGTGCTTTCGGATTTTTCAATTCTTCATAAACTCTACACTCTGCGCCTTTTTCTTTTAAGTATTTTAATACTGAAAAACCGCTTTTTGATGCACCTAGCACTAAAAACTTTTGATTTTTTATATCCACGCTTACCTCACACGTAGGACAACACGGATATTGCGCCAAATAATATGGTTACTAAGGCGTACGCGTAAGTAATTTGCGATTCCGTATATCCTTTTAGTTGAAAATGATGATGCAAGGGCGCCATTAAAAACACTCGTCTTTTGGTACGCTTATAATGAAGCACCTGCACTATTACCGATATGCCGGACAATACGAAAGTTATTCCTATAATTGGGATAAAAAAACTGTTTGACGAAAAAATACTTATTGCACCTATAAATCCGCCTAGCGCAAGCGAGCCTGTATCCCCCATAAAAACGTTAGCCTTATTAACGTTAAATAATAAAAATCCTAAAATCCCAGCAGATAGACATACTGAAAGCAATATTAATTTATCGTATTCTTCCGTTTGAAGATACAGGTGCGAAACACCCGCCGTTTGCACGCCTATTAGCACGGCTATACAAATCAAATACACTGCACTAACACTACCGGCAAGTCCGTCTAAACCATCAGTTAAATTTACACTATTTGTTATGGCAACGAAAACAAACGCCACAAAAGGAATGGTAAAAACGCCTAAATCAATACTTTTCTTTACAAAAGGCAAGTGAAACACTGTAATTCCATTTACATATGAAAAAACACCTGCAACCACGGCAATTGACAATTGAAAGATTATCTTTTGATATGCTTTTAGGCCTTCATTTTTCTTGAATTTAATTTTGATAAAGTCATCAAAAAAACCCACGATTAAAAAGGCTAAACCTATTGCTGACGACACTACGGTCATCCGCCCGTTCCCACCGAAAATAAAACTCATTAAAACTGCTGGCAATATAAAAAACACTCCACCCATAGTAGGCGTGCCGTTTTTGTCTTTATGTTCTTTTACGTATTTTAATACCGTTTGTCCCGCTTTAATTTTTTTAAGAAGCGGAACAATTATAAATCCTGATAAAATTGTTAAAATAAGCGAACATATACTTGCTAGTATGATTTTTTTCAACCCCGTTTACTCCATAAAAGTTCTCGTATGGTATCTTTATCATTATACGGTAATTTTATACCGAGAATTTCTTGATAATTTTCACTTCCCTTTCCCGCCACTAAAATCACGTCGTCTTTTTTTGCAATATTTAGCGCATATTCTATCGCCTGCGTTCTATCTTGAACTATAACGTAATTCTTGCCATGTGAAAGCACTCCTCTTTCAATTTGCATAATTATATCCATCGGCTCTTCATACCTTGGATTATCGGTAGTTATTATAGTAAAATCAGCGTTTTTTGCACTTATTTTACCCATCTCGTAACGTTTTCCACTATCTCTATTACCACCGCAACCAAAAACACAAATAAGATTACCTTTGCATCTCGGTCTAAGTGCTGTTAAAACTTTTTCAAGTCCGTCAGGAGTGTGCGCATAATCTAAAAATACGCAAAAATCACCTTCGTAAATTAGTTCTATTCTACCGCTAACACTTTGTAATTTGCTTACATTTTCAACTACTTTCTTTGGTTTAACCCCCACCAAAGCAACAGTGGTTGCCGCTGCTAGTAAATTATAAACGTTAAATTTCCCCACCAACTTGGTTTTTACGTCGTATACGCAGTCAAATAAATTTATAACAAACTCCGTACCACTCGGTTTTTCTTGCATTTCTATAGCGAACACGTCCGAGGGGTTTTCAATGCCGTAACTAATTGAATTACTAAAATTGCTAGCAATTTCCATACCCAACTTATCGTCGGTATTAGTAATTATATATTTACTCTTATTTTCCTTAAAAAATTTAAGCTTTGCATTTTTATAATTGACTTCATCTTTAAAAAAATCCAAATGGTCACGCGAAAAGTTAGTGAATACTCCCGCAAAAAATTCAATACCGTATACTTTATTAAAATAATTTGCGTGCGCTGACACTTCCATAACAACTATTTCACAGCCGTCGTTATACATATCGCTAAATATTTTATGCAAAGCAATAGGGTCTGGCGTTGTCAAAGCCGTTTCTTTATGATATTGACCGTAAAATGCACCTAAAGTACCGATTAATCCGCATTTTTTACCAGCTTTATTTAATAAAGAATAAATTAAATGCGAAGTCGTTGTCTTTCCATTAGTCCCTAAAACGCCTATTATTTTCATCTTGTTACAAGCATTTCCGTAAAATTCGCGCGCAATTAAACACATTGCTTTTCTTGTATCTTTTACTATAACTTGTACAAGAGAAGTGTCTAATTTGCGTTCGCAGATTATTGCTACTGCACCATATTTTTCAACTTGTCTAATAAAGTTGTGTCCGTCATTCTCTGCCCCTGATAAACATACGTATAGACTTTTTGCCGTAACGACTCTACTATCGCTCACAATATGTTCAATTTCAACACAATCGTTACCAATAACTTGCGCTTCTAAAATATCTTTAACAAGTGTTTTTAATTGCATAATTCTCCCCTATAAAAATCGAGTAATCTTATTGTAAAAAATATTAGGATAAAAATTTTTAAATTCTAACAAGAATAATAGAATAATTTAACGAAAAAAATTATCTTCTTACTATAATATATAATTTTTATGGTAATTTTAGAATACCGCTTACAAAACTCTATTATTATTTTTAAGTATAAAAAACGCGTTACATCTATGAGTTACGCGTCTTTTAATTTTATTTATAAAATTAAGTTTTGATAATATTAAAGGTTTTTCAAATTTATTATCCCTTCAAATACTTGTTTTGCATACGGCGCGGCGACCGTGCTTCCATAATATTGTCCTATCGGTTCGTCGATAATTACTAGCGCTAAATATTTGGGTTTATCCGCTGGAAAATATCCAACGAACGAAGAAACGTATTTACCAACGGCAATAATTCCGTTTTCATATTTTTGCGCCGTACCTGTATTTCCTTTTACTTGTGTAAACTTGGCAATAAAAACATTGAAAATCCCTTATAAATAAAGGAGCTTAGCCTGTTTCCATGTGCTCAAATTTTTAGTAAGATGTTTTTCCCCTTACTTGTGTAAACTTTTTATAATCGTAAAAATAAACCTATAAACATTATATATAATAAAATATAGGGTTGGAATTTTTATATTAAGTTTTGTCGATTTTTATTAGCTTGTGTCTTATTAAAAGCTAACATAACTATCTTATCGCTTTTCTTATCTCAGCAATATGATCGCTATATCCTGAAATTATTTCACTATTTGTATGCGATATTATAAAAACCTGCCTACCAGTACCGCGCAATTCATCTATAATAAACTCTACCATTTTCTGATTATGAATTTTATCTAAAACCCCATCCACAAAAACAGGATATTTATTTTCTTCGCCAAGTTTATCGTATATATTAGTAACAACATATAATCGCTGTATCCAGTTGTAAAGATATAAAAACACACGTTGTTCTTCGGTTAAATCGTATATAAGACGGTCTTTATTTCCCAATAAATACTCGTAGTCGTCGTTGAACATTAAATGCGTATTGTCATCAACCCAAACAAATTCCTTTTTTTTGCAAAAATTTTCTGCCTCTTTTTCAACATCTAACTCGAATCCTTTTTGCTTGCAATATTCATTTAGCGAGCATTCCCCTTCAATTATCACGTCGGGAATATATGATTCCTCATCAAAAAACATTACTTCCCTATGAATCTCAGGATAAAAAAATTCTTGAGAATTATAACGAAATAGACTTTTTGGATATTTCCTATCTTCAAGCTTGTCATTATAGCATTCACTAACCCAAAGAACCGTATCGCCGTAAAGTATTTTTTCGGGTGTTTCAACTCTTGCCGCATGACCTTTTAAGCCCCAAGTAAAATCTACACCATAGTGCTCTATGTCACATTTAACTATTGTTCCTTTATTAATCCTAGTTCTTAATTTATTACAAGAATCATTATCAAACAACATTTTTATAGCCGATGAAAAATCACCATCCTCATTAAAGAATTCCTCGCCATCACTCTCTAGCGATTCAACTATATTTATAACATTTTTATCATTATCAAACGTGCAGACAAATTCTTTAATATTGAAATAATTATTTATTTGAATTTTTTTAATTTTCATTTGAACATCACCTTTACCTTTTTTTGATTTACTCTCTTTTCCATTATGTTTTGAGTGCAAGATATGAACCCGTCTAATTTTAGACTGTCCATTATATTTGCCGCCAACGGATACTCCATTTTCAGTTCCCGTTGCATCATTGCAAGCGTTATTGTCTTTTTGTCTAAAAGCCAACATAGCGTTTTTCTATAAACGTTTGGTGTGATTTCAGGCACCCACTTGCCATTATCTTCGTATAAATGGCATTTGTTTTTACAGTTTTTACAATGCTTTTCAACCCAACGATTCCTCTTTTTCTCTTGCTTATCTTGCAAATTGATAAGTTTTATAAAAATTTTTGCCGTAACCATCGCATCATTTAACGCTCTATGCCCATTAAATTTTAACTTAAAATAGTCAGCTACAGTTGCAAGTCGATAATTTACAAGCTTATTTTTCAAAAGTAGTCTGGACATAGTAAGCGTATCCGCATACGCTTGTTTGAACAATATTTTTTGTTGCGCTCCATAATAATTCAAAAAGCCTAAATCGAATGAAACGTTATGCCCCACAATTTCACTTTTTTTGCAAAAATTATTTAATTCAAATAAAACTTGTTTCACGCTTGGTGCGTTTGCTAAATCCTCATTTGATATTCCGGTTAATTTTACAATTTCATCCGGCAAAGAGATAGGACAGGCACAAAATGAACTAAACTTTTCTGTTATTTTACCTTGTTCGATTTTTACTGCTCCCACTTCAATAATATGATTTACCTCCCCATAATCTGGGTTACTATTGAGTCCTGTCGTTTCTATATCAATCACGATAAAAGTTCTATCTTTTTCCATAAAAAATACTCTCCTTGAATTTTCTTTCAAAGAGAGTATATCATATCCCTTGTACCAAAAAAAGGACAAGCTTAACCCAAAATTTTTTCTATCACGGTTTGTATCTTTTCTATCACTTGATTATCTATCTGCCATTCATTTATCAAAGCATTAAATTCCGCAGAATACCAAATACCATATTTGTAAAAATCTATCCACGCAGTATTTAAGTTAACAACGTCACAATTATGTGTTCTTGCCTTTTTAGTAGACACATAATACCCGTTTTCTTCTAATATGCACTTCGCTTTTTCTACATCGATTACACGATAATCAAAGGAATAGTAAACATTAGAGAAGTCGATAAGCTTATCTTTCCCCGTTAAAAGTCCAAATAAATCTTCGCGCGTGATAATTTCGACACAAGTATTTAAACACCTTTCTTTTAAAGTAGATATTTTACTATTAGACCATCTATTAGAAAAGAGATAAATTTTATTATAACACTTCTCGTTTAAATAATATTCTAAAGAAATTTCAGCCTCATTTTTTACTTGACATGTAATTGGCAAAGAACCATTTTTTACAAAATCAAATTCATACATTGGTCTGCTGACTTTGCAAGAAGATGGTAACAAAATATAGTCGGGGTGTTTTTTGTAAATATATAAAGCAACTAAATCTTCTAATCGTTCGGGCGTTAATGTATTTGCAAAATTATCAACAGAGATCTGTATACCAGGAACAATAGATTTACCATACTTTTTTAACTCGAAAGCCTTTAACATAAGCAATCTATGCTTGTAGCTACTTACTCTTGTTATAGTAGGTTGATGACGACTCATCAATCTTCCAAGGATTTCCGAGGGCAATTCATAGTCGTGCTCATATGTTACCCATTCCTCAACTTCACAGGCCCAAGAAATTTTGTCGCCGTTATACCACCTTGCCTCTTCTTTTACTTTGCCAAAATAAAACTTAGCATCTAACAATTTCATTAAAACATAATCACCTGTTTTAATTTGATTAAAACTTTCACATGCCTGCTCATACGCACCAACATGAGCATTCTTGCAAGAGGCAATATATTGCTCCTTCAAATCTTTTAGTTTCACTCCAGTTTCAAATCCGTTAACTCTCCACCCCATACCAAAAACGCTTTCTTTTATCCATTTTTGCTGATAATTTGACATTTCGCTCTTTGTTTCTTTGTCTCCAAATGGTTTTAAGTTGACAATCCAGAAATTTACATTACTTAAATCTATATAATTTACAGCCATTTTTATTTCTCCTTTATTCTTCGTATAACTTTTGCATTTCGGCGATATCTTCTTTTATTATATTACAAAGCGACTGTGATTTCAAGACTTTGACGTATCTTCCAAACTGTAAAATCCAAAAGCGCATGGCGCGCGGGCTTGCATATACGCTAAAACGAATATTTCCCTCGTCCGTCCGTTCCATCTTTACGCCGTTTCCAAACCAGTCTATCACATTGTTTATCATATCGTCCGCGCTATTTCTCGATTCAAACACAATCTCTTCTGCCTTGTCGTCGAACATATACGGAAGTTTGTTGGAAATACGCCCGATATTTAGGCCGTTTTCAAAGCCTTGTACCTGCATATACGGTTTTAAGGGCAAGTCTAAAATCTCAATTTCAGATATTCTATCTACCCTGCAATATACGCCGTTGTCATGATTATCATAATTGCAAACTAAATAATAAAAACCGTTTTTCAGTAGTAGTTGATAAGGATTAACAAGC
>JAFVUV010000010.1 GCA_017502525.1 Clostridia bacterium | reverse complement strand
TCTTTTTTCATAAATCCTCCGTTTGTTTTATTTGTTGCAACTGGCAGGTCGCAACTTTTATTATACACAAACGGAGGATTTTACTCAACGGTAAACCTTTACTGGACCCCCAGACTATCTGGGGGTTTATTGTTTACACAAAAAAAGCCGAATTTTACATAAAAATCGGCTTTAATTTATCTTTTTATGATTTTATAAAAATCCCACTCCGCCGTACGCATAAGCAGTTCGTAAACGTTCTTTTCGGGGTGGATTATCGCGTCGTCCCAAAGTTTTTTTAACTCTTTGCCTATTTCTTTATCCTTATACCCTATCTCTATAAGGTCGGTGGCGGAAATTTTAAGTTCCTTTAAACTAAACGGCGTTCCATCCGCTTTCATTTTTTGAAAAATTCTGCCCCACTTGATAAGCGTTGGCGCGGTACTTTCGGTCTCCAAACTAGCACGGAAGTCAGCCTGCTTAACTAAAAGCAGTTCGGTTAGCCTATCTTGATTTTTGACAATAAACCGACGAACTTTATTCTCTTTCATAGAGCAATCTAAATCGACCATATGTTCTTTAACCAAAAACTTAACTTGCTCTATAGTAGCGTTATCGGCTTTAAGGCGTTTTAACACGCTTTCAGCCATCTTCTCGCCCTCTTCAAAGTGATGATAATAATATCCGTCGCGCTTAAAGCAATAAGGTTTTGCTATATCGTGCAAAAGTGCGCCAAGCCTAATGCTTTTATCCGCATAAAGAACACACCTTAATCCGTGTTCCAGCACGTCGTAACGGTGAAAATCCGCGCGTTGCGCCATACCGCGTCCTTCAGCAAGTTCGGGAAAAATTCTATCCAAAACACGCGTTTCGTCAAGTATTTTAAGAGCGGTATAATGCCCTTGTTTATCTGAAAACGAGTGCGCCGTATCAGCTTGTAACGTTCTAACAAGTTCAGCGTAAATACGCTCGGGCGAAATATCCCTTATGTTATCAGCATACTTTCTCGCGGCATTTAAAACGGTTGGCGTCGGCCTAAAATTTAACTCGCCCGCAAACCGAGCAAGACGCATAAGTCTAAGTCCGTCACACGAAAAAACTTTGTCAGCTATCGTTACCGTATCAAGCGTATGCGTTTTTATATCGTTAACACCGCCTAAGGGGTCTACTATCGTATCGTTTTTCAAATCGTAGTAGACAGCGTTACACTTAAAATCACGGCGAAGTGCGTCTTCTTTTATATCTAAAGTAAATTCAGTTTCAATAGGCGTGTGTATCCCGCCTATATATTTTTCACGACGAAAAGCAGTATATTCATAATGAATTTTGCCGTCGGTAAACATAACCGTCCCCGTGCGTTTATATTCGGCAACAGCTCTAAAATCAGTGCCTTCAAAAGCTTTAATTAACAGTTCAGAAGGGATTGCCGCGGCAAGGTCAATATCCACGCCAGCCGTTCCGTCAATTAAAAAATCGCGCACAACGCCACCCACGGCGTATAACGGCGAAGGTAATTTTTGCGCTAATTCAATTAAATTTTTTGCAAAAATTCTTTTCATGCCTATAATTATAACATAAAAACTTGAATTTTTGTTAATTTTGTAGTAAACTTTAAATATATTTTTTACAGGTGATGAATTTGGATATTATATTAAATCCGATTGCGGGCGGAAAAAAAGGGAAAAAGATTAAAAAAGCACTCGCTAAAATTGAACAACGCCTTGCTGAACGCAAGGTCGAATACAGGTTGCATTTTACCGAATATAAAGGACACGGAACAGCTCTAACTAAAGAGATTATACAAAATGGTGCAACTGACATTATCGTTATGGGTGGAGACGGCACCTTGCACGAAGTTATTAACGGCTTTGCCGATTTTGACAGAGTGAATTTAGGGCTTATTCCTTGCGGAACGGGCAATGACTTTGCTTCAGCACTTAAACTTCCTAAAGACCCCGTAAAAGCGCTCGACTTAATTCTCGACGGTACACCTAAATATACCGATTATTTTCAATTGCCTACCGTCCGTGGAATAAATATCGTTTGTATGGGTATTGACGTCGACGTCTTGATTAGATACAATAACTTAAAACGTAAAAATAAGTTCGGATATACTAAGTGTTTGTTAAAAACACTAATGAATTTCCATTACACAGATTTTACCGCCCAAATCGACGGTGAAGAAAAATCGCTTAAATCGTTTATCGCGTGCATTGCTAACGGACACGTTTACGGTGGTGGAATTCCTATTTGCCCAATCGCAAATCCAACCGATAAAAAGTTAGACTTCATAGCGGTAACCGAAATTAAAAAAATCGCTATCCCCCTTGCATTTATAAAACTTTTAATGGGAAAAATTATGAAGTTTAAACAAACCGTATATTCGCCTTGCAAAAAGGTTGAAATTACCACCGAACATCCTTACACGGTCAATGTCGACGGCGAGCTATATCCCGACATCCCCTTTGCCGTAGAAATAGTCTCGGATAAACTTAAAATGTATAGATAATTCGTTTAAATATTTGTTTGGTTTAAAATTTAACGCCCGCCTTTTCAGGCGGGCGTTTAGTTTTTCAATTAATCTAATTAGAGAATTTCTAATAATTTTTCAATGCTGTAGTCAGCAAGACCTAAAGTATCTAAGGTACGTGCTTTTTCAGCCTTATAATCTCTACCCATAATAGAAGAAACGATTTGCAACATTGCACGAACGTTGGGAAGTTCTAAGCCTAATCTATCAGCAAGGTCAACCCACAAAACTAAGCCGAAACCAGCGTCTTCGTTATAATAACGATAGTCGAGTTGAGTTTGTGCTTTAATGCCAGTAAAACCAGGAGCCGTTGAGTAGCCCGTATCGTAAGTTTCTTCGGTCATATAACCTTGACGAATACTGATATGGGGGTCGTCTTCAATCTTTAAGCCGAGCGCCGCGCCGAGAGCTATACGTTCGTCGTCAATCGCTTTAAGTAATCTACCAACACCAGGTGTAACACCTTCTTCATAGAAGAAGAAATCGTTAGGACCTTCAATGCGTGCTGCATTAAGCGTAGTAATACAGGGGTGCAACATGGGGTTTGCGTTTTGTAAGCAAGTTTGGAAAATGTTTTTTGCTTTTTCAACGCATTCGTAAACGGGTTTAAGTAAATCGTAAACCATATCGTTTTTAGTGCTAGGTAAGGTTGCCAATAATACGCCGCCACCTAATCTGTTGTAAACAGCGATTTTACCATCGCCAACGATACGAACTGCGTAAGGAAGCGTTGAAGTATCAGAAACGATAATAGAATTATCTTCAATATTTAAGCCAAGAGCGTTTTTAAATAAAATTGCGCCCATGCAAGAACTTGGGCAAACAACGAAGATTTGACCTGCTTTTGCGTAGGGTGCGCAAGCTTTACCAAATGGTTCGGTTGCGTATGCGGGACCAACTGCAAATATCAATTCAGCATCTTTTAAACAAAGTTCGATATCGTGGCCAGCGTATTTAATGGGTTGGAAACCTTCCATTTGTCCTTCGCTATAAATACCACCTGCTTGATTGATTGCCTTAATTTGTTTGTCAAATTGCGGAAAATCAAACATATAAATGTCGTGTCCTGCTCTAGCCCATTCAAAAGCGGTTGCCAAAGCGCCGTTACCAGAACCTAAAACTGCTACCTTCATAATAAATCTCCTAAATATAATAAATTTTTAAGAATTAAAAAATTTTTTAACCATCAAGAAACATTATAGCACTAAAAACTTTTTAAGTCAATAATAAAATTATAAATTATACCCACTATTAAATTAAATTATACATATACAAAATTAAATTTTTGAAGCTTTTTTCAAGTTTTTAGGCATAGAATAGCAAAACTTCAATAAAAAATCTTGATTTTAGTTTAAAATAATGTATAATATAACTTAATTTATAATAAAAAATCAACTAACACATTATTTTAGGAGCAACTCAATGAAGAAAACAATTTCTTTTAAAAAGGAACTAACAACTTTATTTTTAGCCCTTCTAGCCAGCGTAATTTCAGGTGTGGGCTTATACTTTTTCGTTGAACCGTTTGAATTTGCACCAAGCGGAATAGACGGTGTATCCGCAATGCTTCGTCATTTAACCGGTGACGTAATCAACGTTGGTATTTTTAACTTTGCGCTCAATACACCTCTACTTATTGCAGCGTGGTTTATTCTTAAGAAAAGATACGTTATATATACGGGCGTATATATGATAGTAAGCACGGGCATAGTAAATTTACTACACATTTTACAAGTTCCCGTATTCCCCATTGAAAACGTTTTAATCCCCGCTATATTCGCAGGCATTGCTCAAGGCGGAACGGCACTTATGTTAAAAATAGGTGCATCTGCAGGTGGCGTTGATATAATCGGCTGTATGTTCCAAACAAAGATGCGCCACGTTAAAGTTGAACGCATAATCGCTATTTTAAGTTACATAACGATTGCCTTAACTTTCTTTGTATTCGGCTCTTTAGAAAGCGTATTGCTCTCTGCAATAGAAGTTTTCGTGTGCGAACAAGTATCTTCATCTGTACTTAAGAGTACGCGTAGCGCGATTAAATTTGAAGTTGTTACCGACGACCCCGAATATATTTGCAACGAGATTATTAACAACTTAAAACACGGTGCAACAATTATGCAAGGTAAAGGCGTGTATTCTAAACAAGAAAAAACCGTTATCGTTGTAGTTATCAACTATTATCAATTAGCAGAATTTTTAAGCATCATTTCTAAACAACCCAATACGTTTGCATATTACGTTGACGTTATGGGCGTTAAAGGTTACTTCGACTGGGTTAAGCCCGAAGAAACTAAAGAACAAAATCTACAAATTGAAAGCGCTGAAAGTGCTGAAATAAAATAGTTAAAACATAAAATATTAAACCGCCGTCAAATCGATTTAACGATTTGACGGCGGTTTCTTTTTAATTTTAAAGACTATATTTTAATAAACTTATACGCAAAAAAGAATAATTTATCCAAATTTTTTTGTGAATACTCAACTTCAGCAGAATAAGCACGAACGACGTCTACAATCGTGCTAAAACAATCGCTTTCTTTCTCATTCTCAATAATGGTTTTAATTATCCACCACGAAAACACCGACGCTATCGCCCTTGCGCGCACCCACAACGTGTCTTCCGCATCCGATAAATGCCTGTATAACTCGTTAACTAAAAACTGCTCACAATAAAGTGATAAACTCTCATCAATACTAATATTGAAAGGTTTTTTCCTAATGCCTTTTAATCTTTTCGTCCAATTTTTATCCAACCTTTCAAAAGTTAAAAATTTTTTTAGAATTTTATTATAATCTTTTTCTAACACGTTAGCATTACTAAGTTTTAAAAGGCTTTCTATCCTATTATTAATAGATATTTTTCTGTCTTGCAATATCTCTAATGCTTTTTGTCTAAACTCAATAACGTTTTTTTGATTAAAATCAAGTTCTATATGCTCCCCATTGTCGCCCATAAGCATGGGTTCTATTTTATCATCAAAAGATAAAATGATTTTGGTTGCTTGTTCGCAACAAAATCCTAACCCCATTTCAACTCTATCTAGAAAAAAACTTCTAAACCTAGGATGGTCGCGACAAACTTGGCACAAACTGTTTTCGCCTAAATTAATTATAATTTCACACAATCCGTCGCTATTAAGAAAGGCGCACCGCCCTACTTTATTCGACTTAAAGCAAGACTTTTTAAAGTTCACGCCTTTTTTTAATGATGCGGAAAATTTAGACGTGTCGCTTTTGTACGCGTCTAAAGTCCTTTTGTCAATATTCATTTCCCACCCCGCGCAACAGGTATGCTTGCATTTTTCAGCCAGACACTTAAACTTAGGGTAATAATTCAAAACGTAATCTTTCATTTTTTTAATTCTTGCAAAAAGTTTTAACGTAATAATTATATCACGATAAAACAAAAAAACAATAGAAATCCATCGGTTTTACAGAATATTTCGTATATATATGAAAAACACACTTCCGTTTGACCTAGTAATCTAGGATTTGGAAGTGTGTCTAGTTGTGTCAACAATAAAAAGCATTGGTGCGCTACCAATGCTTTTTTTAATTTATACTATTTTTGATTTTTGATAGGTGCAATTATCTGCCTTAACACTTAAAATCAATTCATTTGCGTCTACAGGTGGGTATATGGTAGAGGATAATGCATTACCATCTTCAAAAACCTCCACAGAAAACTCATCTAAAACGATTGTCAAAATGATTTCTTCGTTCATAGAACAAGGCATACGACGTATACCAGCAAGAGAATCCACGTCTTTTTCAACACCCTTAATTTCTTCCCCAGACTTAGCGCGATTAAATACCCATTGCCCATCCTTTAAGGTCAATTCGGTATAATTCTCGCCGTTAGAACGCATTTTCAACGACAAGTCGTGCAAGCCTCGTGCTTTAATAGTTATAACCCCTTTGGTAACGTTATCATTAAGTCGGTCTTCCACGTTTTGAATCAAACCTTCTTTAACGTTTACAATCGGTTCTTGGAACAATTTTCCGTCTTTAACGCTCACTTTTCTAGGCACGGTTAACATACCTGCAAAACCATACTTTGCAGAAGGAACGTTTCTGTCCCACATATTCAGCCAGCCAATAACAACGTTAGTGCCACTAAAAGTTTGTGGAGCATATATATCGAATCCGTAATCCACTATACCACGAGTTTGTTCGTTAAATACCCCCGTAGAATAATCAAGTTTCCCAATATGATAACGACAGGTATGTACGTTTAAGTGAACGTCGTTTTCACTTGGTTGGAACTGTTCACAAGTAAACATATAACTAAGTTCTTGATTATAATCAGGGCATTCAATCATAACCCCTAGACTATCTTTTTGAAACACGTCATTGACAAACGTCCAATCAAAAAGGTCTAAAGATTTATACAATAATACCCTACCTTTGCCATCATATTTACGGGCAGCGACAACACACCAAAATTGGTCATCATGTCGCCAAACCTTAGGGTCACGAAAATCACAAGGAGCATAACCAGCGGGAAGTTTATCTTCGCCAATAACCACACCGTGCTTTTTAAAATTAATACCATCTTCACTTTCTGCAAGGCATTGAAGCTGTCTGATGCTATCGCCACCTTGATTTTCAGCAAAGCCCGTGTACATAAGGTATAGTTTACCATTAAACTCTATTGCACTACCAGAAAAACAGCCGTCTTCATCACCTATATCCCCTGGTTTTAATGCAATAGGAAGATATTGCCAGTTAGTTAAATCTTCACTAACAACGTGCCCCCAGTGCATTGGTCCCCAAACAGTATCGTACGGATGATATTGAAAAAAAACGTGATATTTCCCTTTGTAATAAATAAGACCGTTAGGGTCATTTATCCAGCCTGTTTCTCCTGTAATATGAAAAGCGGGTTGTTTTGTTTTAGTAATAGTCATAAATTAGTCTCGCTTTTTAATTTTCCCACCCCTTATCACTCGGACAAGGGGCGAAAACTTTATTAATTAATGTTTATTATATTATTGAATAGCGGCAATATAACCTTCTGGTGCGCTTTCAAGGTTAACTCTAAAATCATCTATAACTAGACAACCATAGTTGCCGTCGCCAGTTGAATTATCCACAACTCTAAAGAAGCAATCCACTTCTATACCGTCATATTGATAATAATAAGAATTCATTTTGGTATTTTCTTTGCCTGGCGCATCGTTAAAGAATCTAGCAATTACACTGCCGTCTGCTCTACATAATTCAATATAAACGTTATGGTTTTGACCACCACCTGCTGCACCAAACTTAAAGGATACGAAAGAGCCTTGTTTTAAGCTAAAAGTAGAGCTTTGCAACGTGCCTTTACTATTTTCACAGTTAATGTCGCCTGGTTGGGCAAAGGTAAATAAATATCTACCATCTTTGGTATCATTGTTTTTAGTATACCAACCAGCGTCAATTTCGGTTTCCAATACCCATCCTAACGTGTTGTGCGCACCTGCTTCGGTAATATTCATTGTCCAACCATCAATATTACCCGTTTCAAAACTACCATTATCAATGGTGTATTTTATATTTTCCTTAATATCGATTGCCGTAATACCTTCTGGCAAGATTGCTCCTTCGGGATAATAGGTTACAACGTTATCAAACGATACACAACCCCATCCACTCTCAGCTTGGTCAACAACTTGTACTCTAGCAGTTCTTCCGATATATGCAGAAAGATTTGCAATATATTGGATAAGTTTAGCATCTTCTTGTGCTTGTTGATGATATCTTGCTAATACTTCGTTAGTAACAGCGTCAATTACTTGAACGTAACACAATTGACTTCCGCCGCCACCGAGCATAAATGAAATATAACCCGTTCCACCAATTTCAAAGATTGAACTTGTTAGAGCACCGCGGTTACCTTCTCTCTTTGTATCAGCACCAAAGCTCTCTACACCCGTAAAGAGATAATCTCCATCCTTACCATAAGGAATATTATCGCCCCAGTATCCGTTTGCGTTGGTAACAACGCCAATTTCGCCTTGATTCCACCAACCTTGAACGTTACCCAATTCAAAACCACCATTAAACACGTCGTAAATAGTGCCAGATACAGCATAATCTACAGGAGTTGCCACATTAAAGCCATCAGGTTCGTTTTCGTAATAAGTAATAAAACTATCCGCAAAGAACAAACCATATCCGCTATCTGCGTTATCGCTAATTCTGAAGAAAACTTCCTTACCGTTAAACGCTGATAAGTCTGCCTTGTATGCGATAAGCTTACAGCCACTTAGGTCTGCTTCCGACCACAAGCCATTGTAATAACGAGCAAGAATTTGCTTAGTTTCTGCGTCAACAACGTCAACGTAAACGTAGTTACCGTCTCTCATTGCACCAATCTTAAAGGTAACAAAGCCAGAACCGCCAACCTTGAAACTTGATGAAGTAAGCGTACCAACGGCTTTTTCTTCTGCGCCAGAAGTATAAGCAGAGAACATTTTTTCTCCATCCATACCGAATTCAATGCCTTCGTTCCAATAGGTACTGTCAGAACTTACATCCCCAATATTACCAACTTTGGTCCATCCTTCTAAACCTTGTTCAAAATCACCGTTATATAATTGATAAATAGAGATATCTTCCGCTGAAGTATCTTTTTGGGTTGCACTTACTAATTCTTCCACAACGTCAAATCCACCGTTATTGTTTGCTTCAACTTCAGTTATAAAAGAACGTATATTTACTAAATTCTCATAATCTTCTTCGTAAGAATTCTCAAATTCAATTTCATACACGATTAAACTATAGTCTACAAAATCTTGATTATTATAGATGTCGCTTGCACCTAGATTAACCACGCCTTCTGAAGTGTTTAACGCCACTTCGCCATAATAAGTTGATGTTTTTGCGCCATCTAATTGCGTCGTGTCGATATCTTGCTCGTTTAATGTGTATTTAAAGCCTATGTAGTAAAGGCCTTCGCTCTTTAAGAAAGAATCATCAAACGCTGATACTAATAAAAGATATTTTCCGTCTTCGGAAACTTTTGCTTTTACGTCTTTAAGTGACTTGTCACTAGTTAATTCAGGTAGTTCATCAGCTAAGACGGTATAAACACCCTTAGTAACAAACTTACTACTGTTATCGCCTTTATTGCCAAGCATTGTTACCCCTATAGTAGTAAACATCAAAGCTAAGGCGATTAATACTACAACAAATTTGTTTTTTACAAATAAATTTTTCATATTTCTTTTCTCTCTAAATTTTATTTTTTAATTTTGTTTTTAGTTAGCTATATAAATGTTTTCTTTGTTTGGATTTCCAGGTAAATTTCCTGTAAAACCGCCACCTTCCTCTTCAGGTGTTTCGCTAGGAGTTTCTCCACCATCTTCATCGGGTATTTCACCGGGTGTTTCGATTCCACCACTATCCGGTGGTACGTCCCCGCAAGCAGAAAGTAGCCCTAGAGGGATTACAAACATCAATATTAAAGCTAACAGCATTAATAAACCTTTTCTCATTTGTTTTAATCTCCAAACAAATTCCAATCCCAAACGCCATCTGTTTTGTCATATAAACCTTTAGTCTCAAATGATGATGAAACCATCACGTCTTGAGTAAACGTAACAATTTCTAACTTGCTTGGCTCATATGATTTTTTAGCAATATTAAGCGAGTCTTTTTGTGCATGCTTTGTAAGTTTTTCCATTTGCTTTCCTCCTTTAATTATTAGATAATTTATTTTCAGCAAGAGTTGCTGTTGGCAACTCTGTGCTTTGTCCATAATAAGTTATGAAACTGTCTACTGCTAAACAACCCCAAGCATTTTCCGCTTGGTCCACAATTCTAATGTAAACTTCTTGTCCGATAAATTGCGTAAGGTCTGCTTTATATTGGAACATATAACCTTCGTTACTATCTGCATTATCGTTATGGTATTTTGCTATTGCTTGACCATTAGTAGCGTTAACAATTTCAATATAGCAATTTTCGTTATATCCACCACCGAGTTTGAACGTTATAAAACCACATCCGCCAACGGTAAAGTTTGAACTAGTTAAAGTACCCTTTGCCGCTTCCATAGAGCCCATAACGTCTTCTATACCTGTAAATAAAAATCTACCGTCTTTATTGTAAGGTTTATTTGCGTTTTTCCAGAACACTTCTTGTTCACTTACGTAACCAATTTCGGTTACTCCGCTATCTTTAACGAGTGTCCAACCAGTTAAATCCCCTGACTCAAAGTCGCCGTTAAGAACCTGATAAGGATTGTTTTCACCAAGAATTTCATCTGGTAACGGTTCAGGTTTAATATTTACAGCAAGATTTGCTTTTGCAGGCACACCTGCTAGTTCTTTGTAGTAAGTTACAAAACTATCTACCGTGATAAGTCCCCAATTAGTTGCCCCATTGTCAACTACTCGAATCTTTAAGCTTCTTCCCATAAACTCGGTTAAGTCAGCTTTATACCAAACCATATTTGCAAGGTTACTGCCGTTATTTATAATTCCAATACCTTGGTCGCTAAACAATCTGTTTGCAAAACGAGCAACTTCTTCTTCAGTAGTAGCATCAATAATAGAGATATAACATTCTACCGGATTTCCACCACCACCTAACAAATAGGTAATGTATCCACTGCCACCCACGGTAAACGCAGAACTTGTTAACGTTCCTTTATTTGATTCTAACACGCCAGCACCTTCGTCAACTATACCTGAGAATAAGTATGTGCCTTTCTTATTATATGGCAGATTTTCAGCCCACCAACCGTAAGCGTTGGTTACTTGACCAATTTTATCGCCTGCTAACGTCCACCCCGTAAGGTCGCCAGATTCAAAACCACCGTTTACAACTTGATATTCGCTCTCTGGCATTTCATCACCATCATAAACAGCAAAGAAAGATTCTGTATCGTACCAAATAGGCTTTTCTTCCCAATACGTTTGAACGCTGTCCAAAGTGATACAACCTAATTCATCGCTTGAAGTGTTGTTGTCAACAACTTCGATATATAACGTTTCGCCAATGTATGCTGAAAGGTCTGCATAATATTGAATTAAATTTAAAAGTCTCATACCGTTTTGAACGTATGGGAATTGGAAATTCCAATATTTGAAGTTAGAGTATTTTGCAACTTCAACAGGCTCGCCTTCCGTCTTAAGCATAAATCTTATATACGTTTTAGAGTTATCTGCACAACCACCTAGTTTGTAACTAACGTATCCAGAGCCACCTAAAACAAATTCTGAAGAGCGTAAAACGCCTGTTGCCGATGGCATATAATGTCCGTAATGGTAATTTCCATCACGAGAATAAGTTATATTTTCGTTCCACCAAACGTCTTCAGTATTAACGCCATCGTTAGAAAAAGCTTCGCCTTCAACAATGGTCCAGCCTGCAAGCGAACCCGTTTCAAAACCACCATTTTTAATTTCGTAAATTGACGGTGCTTGCGCTTCCGTTTCATAAATTAAAGTTTTGGTGAAAAATGCGCCTTCTTCTTGTGAATCTGTATACTCACCAATCTTAATGTCATCTACAGCAAAGTATCCATAATACCAACTATCATCGTTATCAACGATTCTAATATACGCTTCCTGATTTTTATATTCTGACAAATCAATAAAGTATTCATAGAAATTATCGGTATTGTAAACGCCTGCTGCGTATCTATTTGGCATTACATAATCTTCAGTATGTTCGTGAAAATACTCGTTAGTTTGCATCGCAATCAACTGGTTATCATCTGCCGTATATATACCAACGTAACAAAGCTTTTCCTTTGATTTTTTAGGTGCGTTATCTCCTTTCCCAATAGTCAGTGCTCCGCCTGCAAGTTTTACACTAATCACGCCGTCTTGTGGAATAACAAAGTTTGTTGAACGAATAGCGCCCGTTCTTGCGCCAGAAAATTTGCCGTGATAGCCCTTACCTGTCAAATACCAATTTCCCGTTTGGTTAATTTGAAGTTGATTGTTGTTTATATCATCTGCAAAGGTGAACGTTTTGTTAGATGAAACACAATCATCGTTAAAAGCATTGCCGTATTCAACCGTCCAACCTGAAAGATTAGCCGTTTCAAAACCGCCGTTTAAGATGGTTTTTGAAATAATTTGCTCTTGTTTGCAACCCACTATTCCTAAGCAAAAGAATATAGTGCTTAAAACACTCAAAATAATAAATAGTTTTTTACGCATATTCCCCTCCTAGTCCCCAAGGTTACCAACGTTGCCGTAATAGGCTGGTGTTAACGTGTCGCTATACGCACTTCCCATACGATAAACGGTAAATTCGGTAAATTTAATGTTTGAATTGTTGTCAAATACTCTTAGATAATCTGAGTCGCCATATTTAGGATAAATTCTAGTCGTAAAACTCATAACTCCATCAACGTAAACTTCTAACATAGAGCGATCTAACAATATGATTACTTCATACTCATTTTTTACTCTATTCCAAGTATGGCTTGGTTGTTTGGTTACGTAATCTAATAGAGAAGATTTATTTCTATCAACGAAAACACCACCATTAGAGAAAACTATTTCCGTTCTTTCGGTTAAGTTGTTTACCTCGTTAGGATTGTATCTAACATAGATGCCACCAGAATAATCATTGCTTGATGGAGATAATTCTATTTTTGCCCTTATTTCTAAGGTGTCTCCACGAATAGAAGAAATATTTGAGTTGATTTCGCTAGCCGTCTTTCCTTCGCCCTTATAATCATATAAAGTTTCCGTTCTAAGCGAAGATATCTCTTTAATAGGTTCACGAATTACTTCATTACCATCATCTGAAAGCCATAATTCTAGTGGGATTGCAAAGTTATGCGCCCAACCAGCCGTGTAGTTTTGAGCCGTACCCGCATCTTTACCCTGTGCAATCGAATAAATAACCGTTCTACCTTGTTCATAATTTGTCTTGCCACTTGCGATATCTTCTTCGGTCAAGAAACAGTATCCATTTTGACCTGTATAAACACCTCTGCCTAAATCAAACAACTTTGGTTTATGGTCATCTGGAATAAATCTACAAGTGTTTTTATCAAATCTTCCAATCCAATAATAACATTCAACCGTCCATCCTTCACTTGGTTCATATTGTGGGCAGTCAAATAAGATATATTTAGTTTGAGAGCCGTCTTTTGTGGTTATCGGTAATAATACTACACATTCCCAGTTTCTTCCTTGTTCAGGATACAAGTTAATGTCGCATTCATATACAAAACCACGATGATTCCACTCTCTCATATTTTCTGAAGTATATATTACAGCAGTGCCACCTCCGTTTGGTGTTGAAGAAGAAACCATCATATAATACGTTCCGTCATCGTACCAAACAAATGGGTCGCGGAATTGCTCTCTTCTACCCGCAGAGCCATCACTAGGCTGAGTGATAACCAACTTATCTTCTATAACCCAATCAACTAAGTATGGGTCATTAGGGTCTTTTGCATGCGCAAAAGCAACGTTTTGCCCCGTCCAAGTAGAAGTATTCGTACCTGCCGTTATAGCAAGCCATGGAGTTCCGTCTGGACCTATACAAGCGCCACCCGTCCAGATACCTTCCGGACAAACGCCTGCGGTTGGAACAACAGCATCTTTAACGTATTTCCAATGAACCATATCGTTACTTACCAAGTGTCCCCAGCGTATCTGCGACCAGTATGGTCCCGCTGGATTATGTTGGTAGAACACATGATACATACCTTTGTAATAGAAGGGCGAGTGTGGTTCATTCATCCAAACTGCTGGCGGTAATGCGTGATATTGTGGGCGATATCTATCCCCTTCGTAAACTGATGAATCTAACGCAACGTCTTCCCAAGCAAGTTCTGGATGAGTTCCATCATAATCGGTGTCATTGTAAATATCTAATACTTGTTTTGGCGTTAAAGATGAAGAATAAATTTTAACTTCATCTAAAAGTCCTGAAATCATTTGTCTTTTAATACCAAACTCAATTTGTGGAGATACATAGCAACCAATACGCAAAGGTTCTTCTGTAGAAATAATTTTAGTTGCTTGAAGTTCAGGAATTAACGCTTCGTAAGATTTTTGACCATTAAAAAACAATGCGATATAACCGATATTACCGTCAAAAGTAATTGCTACGTGCGACCATTCATATAAAGGCAAAGTGTTGATAGGGTCGTAAAAACCTACAACAACGTCCTCGCCTGTTTCTTGGTTGCTAAGTGCTAATTGAACGCCCCAAAGACCAAGCCTACCATAACCGAGTAAAAATCCTTCACCCATTTCGATATCGCCTTTATTGATAATAGACGTTAAACGAGTGTGCCCAGCTGCATCTGAAGCATCATCATAATTAACTATATTTTCAAAAACTCTCGGTGCAACCCAAGCCGACATAGTAATTGCCGAAGTTGGCGCTTTGAAGTCTTTGTTTACAATATTGTTTGAAAAGCCATCCATGTAGAGAGCGTTTCCTTTTACGCCCTTTCTTCTAAGTGGGTCGTTTGGTTGTTTAAAAAGCGTATCTGCATTAGATTGGTTAAACACATAATTTATCGTGTAGTCTTTATTAGTAACAGCTTCTTTTGCCACACTTCCGTCCACTTCGTCTAACGAATAGTGTAGGGCAAGTGATTTTGAAAGTTCATCTTTATTTGCCTGACCGCAGCCAGAAACAAATATCCCGGAGCACATAACACAACCGAGTATTAATGCTATAATTTTGTTAAATCTCATAAAATCCTCTCTTACATTTTAAGTCCAGCAGTTCCGAACCCCTGAACGATATACTTTTGTGCCGCAACGTAAATAACAAAAATTGGAATACTAGTTATAATTAGCGACGACATAATTTCCCCCGTTGTAATGCCCTCCTGTTTTTGAATATCCATAAGTGCCGTTTGTATTGGCAATAACGGCCACGAACCATCATCAGCAGAAGGTAGTATCATTGATGGCCATAAATAATCGTTCCACACGCCGATAAAACAGAAAACAGCCACCGTAGCGATAATTGGTTTTGATAAAGGCATTATTACCTTCGCAAATACTCCAAGCGTATTTGAACCGTCTATTCTAGCCGCTTCTTCGTATTCTTTTGGAATACCTTCAAAAAATTGCGTAAACAAGAATATGTTAAATATGCTTATGGTTGCAGGCAAAATCACACCTATAACCGTCATCTGTTGCTTTAACCCAAGCATAATCTTTACTATCGAATATAACGGAATAATTGACGTTTCAACTGGAACGACTATAAGGAATATTATCATAAACGATAACAACCTTTTGCCTGGAAAACGAAGTTTTGCCATTACATAACCTGCAAGACCATTCACTATTACGTTCAACACGATTACTATTGCTGCATATAAGAAACTGTTAAGCGCATATTTCCAAATATCATAATTTACTAAAACGCTTTTGTAATTTTCAAACATTGTTCCTACGTTTGCAAAATCTGGAAGGAACATTGATAAACTTCCTAGTCCTGCAGCATAAGAAGATTCGCTTTTTGTAGAAGTAGCAAGCATATATATTATTGGAAACAAAAATATCAATGACAACACAATGCCAACAACGTGATAAACAACTTCTTTAACCGTTTTCTTTACAGGAGTTTTATTAGGTCTAAAATTAGGTAACTGTTGAATTGCTTTTTTATCCATATTACTTTTTCTCCCTAAAAATTCTACGTTGAATTAAGGTTATTCCACCAATAAATATGGTCATAATCAAGGCAACTGCTGAAGATTGACCTACCCAACGGAAAGTATAACCTTGTTGGTACATATAGTAGGACAGCGTAACAGTATGGTCTTGATAACCTGTCATTAGCATTGGTTGAGTTAGTATCCTGCACGCCCCAATAAAAACAGTGATGATTATATAAACAAAAGTTGAACGAAGACCCGGCCAAGTAACAAGCCAAAACTTGCGCCATATGTTTGCACCATCAAGCGAAGCCGCTTCATATAATTCCTTACGAATATTAGATAGCCCCGATAAGAATATAAGCATTTGATAACCACAGCCTTGCCAAGCGCTAAGCACGATAATACACGGCATTGCAGTTTTCGGGTCACGAAGCCAATCATGTGGAGGAAAGCCAAAAACTCCCAACAAAGAGTTTAACAAGCCGTTTTCACCGGCTGCTAAAATTTGTAGCCACAAAAATGAAGTAACGCTTAAAGAAATTACAACGGGAGCAAAGAAACAAACCTTAAATATTTTGCTTCCTATACCAGGACGATTTACAAATAATGAAAGCAAAAGTCCTAACCCAATCTGCAATGGCACAACACCGACTACGAAAGTAAGTGTGTTCTTTATAGCATTGTAAAGTGTTCCTTTTGTTTTAAGTTCTTCAAAAAAATTTTTAAAGTTATCAAACCATATAAAATTTATATCGTTTGGTTTTAACAAATAATAGTCTGTAAATGCGTATCCTAGAGAATAAAGTATCGGTAACAATATAAACAAAAAAGCCAAAATTACTGCAGGTAACAACATTAAGTATGCCGTTATGCTAGATTTTGTACGATATGTCTCTCTACGCCTTTTCGCTGTTTTTAGGTCGTAAATCACAAATCCTACGAACAGCGCGACAAAAATTGCCAAAATGATAAGTGTTGTACGTAACATTTTTTTACCTATGATTTTGTTTTTCCCTCGTATCTCTTAAGGGAAAAATAATTTTATTTTTAAGCAAGATTTTGCAATCTGTTCATTTCTAATTGCAATGTGTTTGTTGCTGTACTTAGTAGGGTTGCAACAGAATATGAATGTAAACCTGTAATTACTTGATTGAAAGTGGTTGAGAAAGTTGGATAAGCTACAGTTACGGGACGTTCTCTACCAGAAAGTTCTAATTGTTTTAATAAAGTGTATTCTGGTGAACCAGGAGCATAATCATTCTGCACGTCTCTACGAGCAGGAATCATACCAGTTGCATCAGTTATAGCCTTTGAACTTTCAGCAGAAGTCATCCAATTTAAGAGTTTAACGATAGGCTCTTTATTAGAATGGTGATTGTTAGTAATTGCATAAGACCAGCTACCTGTTGCACTTGCAGCTGCAACATCTTTTGGATAGGGTAATAAACCCCAATCATCTCTGTTTGCAAAAAAATCTTTATATTTATTATCCAAGTCTGGAATAGTCCAACCAGAAGACAAATACATACCTACCTTCCCCGTAAAGAAGTCGGTTGCGCCGATTTCGTAAGAAGTATACCCTTCAGTGATTAAGTCCTTAATAAATTGGAAGCCTCTTTCTGTTGACGCAGAATTGTAATATCCGGTCGCAGTATAACCCGTGCTATCGGTAAAGCTACCACCAGCCGCATAAATAAATGGATATAATAAGTAGGGTGCAGTTTCATCTTTAGTTGCGTCAATGCGCATATCTACTGCAGTTTTTCCAGCATTTTTTAATTGAGCACAAACATTTTTGAATTGTTCAAAAGTCCAAGGATTTTCAGCTGTGTAACCACTTACGTTAATCCCTACTTGAGCAAACATCTTTTTGTTGTAGAAAAAACCTGCACTTGATTCTTGAATAGGCAAACCAAACAATTTACCGTCATATTTGTTAAGTGAAAAGAACTTTTCCTGTTCGCTTGTTGGAATCAAACTAGAAATTTCGTAAAGCAAACCAGATTTAGCGTAAGCTGCCGTGTTTGGTGCGTCAAAAGTAATAATGTCTGCAAGAGTGCCTTCTATTTGGTTGTTTAAAAGTTCAGTTTCATAACCGGAAGCCCCTGCCGTACGAGCCTTGAAAATACCTTGCGCTTTAATCTTTTCATCTTTGTATGCCGCGTTAAACGCATTTATGCGCTTTAAGTATGCTTGTCCTTCAGTTGAAGTCTTGTTTACATGGAACATTATTTTTACAATAGTGTTGCCATCTGCGTCAGTAGAGTCATCTCCACCACCACACGCCGTCATTCCAAAAGCCACAAGAACTGCTAACATAATCGAAAGAATTGACGTTAATAATTTTTTCATCTTTTTTCTCCTTCTTTTCATTTCTATATATTTTTATTATAAGATTTCTTTTTTACCGTGTAGTTGAGCCTAGCACGAGTTTTGTTTTAAGAACAGTTCTAACACCTGTTTCTTCATTATGTATTTTTTTAACAAGTAATCTTACTGCTTGTCTTGCCATTTCTTCAATGGGTTGCTCCACACAAGTCATATTATTAGTGCTCCACTGCTTAAACATACCATCGTACGAAATGATTTGTAAATCTTCAGGAATATTTTTTTCAAGTTCAATCATATTATCGTGAAAAACTTGTGACAACGTATATCCTGAAACGAAAACACCATCAACGTCTGGATATTTTTCAATAAAGTCAGCAACTATTGCCATTTCTTCGCCGTGTTGCATAACTTGGTTGACCATACGAACTGGCATATGATATTCTTCCATCACTTCAAGGTACGCTTTTTCTCTAAGCATAACTTCTGACTCTACTATTGGCTTAGAACCTAAAAATCCAACTTTTTTAGCCCCACGCTCTATCATGTATTTTAAGGCTTTTTTAGTCGCTTCATAATTGTCGCTCGTTACATATGGAGTTTTTCCACCAAAATCACGGTCTATGGAAACGATAGGACAGTTTTTAAGTTCTTCTTCTTCGTGCATAAAGTGGGTTACGAAGACTGCTCCATCTACTTCTCTGCGTTTAATACGGCTAATTATTTCTTCTTCCTTTTCCACCCTTTGTTGAGAAGAAACTAAAAGCATCGTATAACCGAATTTATCTGCTTCATCTTCAACAAAATATGCTAACCTTGCAAAAAACGGGTGGTTTATTATTGGAACAAGCAATGCTAAAATCTTAGTTTCGTTTTTCCTTAACTGTGAAGCCATATTGTTGGGCGAATAATTAAGTTCTTTCATCGCGCCTAAGACCTTTGCCCTGGTCTTTTCCCCGACAGCCTTTTGGTTATTAATAACTCTAGAAACAGTACCTATTCCTACTCCTGCGTGCTTTGCTACATCTTTAATCGTTGGTACCAATTTTTTTCTTTCTCCTAATAAATAAAATTGCAGTTACACCAGCTCCAGCCAAAACTACCCCACCAGCGCTTAATCCTAAAATCAAACCAAGATTCGAGCCCGTTGGAATGGTGCCTTCAATTGTTGTTATTGAAATAGTTAGAGTTGTGTCGTTAATTTGAACTTGGTTAAATTCTTCGACAAGCGATTTTGCAAAAATAGTTAAAATATTGTTTTTAACTTCATAATCGCCTTGATTTAATTGTTCGCCATTAACAAAAATGCTCTCCAATTTAACGTTGCCTAAATAAATTATCGCATCCGTTCCTTTTGGAACGCTTGTGTCTTGCAAAACTGTTTGCGGTATCTCACTTACGTTTACGGTAAACTCATAAGAACCAGCGTGTGTGTACGCTTTAAATACATAAGTTCCAACACTTAACAATTCAAAGTAATTAGACTTAATCGTTACGTGCCTACCTGATGCCGTAAAGAAGGATTTTTCCACTTTTTCGTTATTCTTTGTTTTGTTAATAATTTTGATAACTGGTTGTTCTGAATCCCCTGAAACAACTAAATCACCGCTTGAATATGTGAATTTATCAACAATTTGAACGAAAGACTTGAAGGTAGCCGTTCCCGAATAAACGTTAAGTCCAAAATAACCTTCAGTTGGTTCATCTGCGTTTAAGGTTGCGTCAATAACTAGTTGACCATTTATAAACGCCTTCACCTTATCCTCTTGAGCTTCTACTCTTAAGGTGATGCTGTTTGTATCAATATCGCCTAAATAGGCTCTGCCAATTTCACCGTTTTGTGACCACATTTTAACTATTTTTTCATTGTTATCATAGTTAAAGATAATGTATTCACTCATATCTTCGCTAGCCCTAAAGATAAAGGCTGCAGCTATTGCATTTAAACTGAAGTTTACTGAGCACTTAAAATCACTTGCACTTTGAGTAGATAAGATATATCCGTCCCCAGCAGGCGTGCTACCTACGATATTCGTGCCGTCTGCATACCAAGAACCAGATACAATTCCTTGCGCTTTAAATTCCACGTCTGAGTTAGGTGCACCCGCAATCACAGTTACTTGTATAATTTTTTCTTGCTGACCAGATGTAACTTTGATTGTTGCCGTTCCTGATGAAAGTGCTGTTAATTTTATTCCGCCCGTAACGTTTTCAAAAGAAACAACGTTACTTCCTTCTAAAATTTCCCAAGTAATGTCTTGTCCAGAAGTAGAGTAAGCAGTTAAAAGTTTTTCGTTAGTTATAACGGTATCCATTTTAACTTCCTCTTCGCTAACGTATAAAACTGTTTCACCCTCTACCGGTTCAAAAGTTCTCCAAACTGATGCAATTTCTTTAACTGTAAGGTTTTCAACCGTAACCGTATCGCTAACTGAAAAATCTGCCTTTACCGAATAAGGCGACGCTAGCGTCAAAACATAAAAAGGAATTCTAAAATCATCACAGAAAACTTCTACGCCACCGTTATCAGATAAGATATAGAAAGTTTGTCTACCAGAACTTCTAGCTTCAGAAGTATATCTAAATTTATAATCTTTAATGTTTAACCCAGCCGAAGAGGTATGTGTACGGTCTACAAAATAACCTTCTTCTTTCGTCCAACCTATTTCCGTATACTCATCATCACTAAGATTTATTTTTATAGAAATATCTGCATCATCAGGATTATCAATGGTTACACTCATTTCAAATACATGTGTATTTATGCTAGATAAGATGTTTTGTGTGTTAGAATCTACAACTTGGTCAGATAAACTTAAAATTTGTGTTTTTGTAAACGCCGTGCTTTCTTTAACGATAGGCGTTTGAGTTAAAATATAACCGTTTCCTTCGGTAACTAAATTCCAAACAACAGGAATAGTCATACCGCTTCCGTTCCAAACCTTTCTTGCGTTAGCGTAAATACCGCTATCAGTGTCAGCAGGAACGCCTGCATACCAACTTAACGATACGACTTTACCATAATACTCGCTTAGGCTATCACTAATGTTAAACGTTTGGGTAGCATAAGAGTCTGGACCAAAATCCATAACTTGAAAATCACTTGAATCAATTTCCCCACCCTTTGCGTCCTTAAAGTGAATTAAGTTGCCATCATATGATAATTTGCCAACCACATATTCTCTACCTGAAAAAGTAAACACTGTGTATGTTTCTCCATCGTTAGCCGTTAAGTTAACCACGTCTGGACACTCTGGCTCTCTAGCATTAAATTCACCCGCGTATGACCAATCTAAAAGGTTATTAGATTTTAAGAACCACACTTTATCAGCTTGTTGTCCCGTTAAAGCCATACCCCAAAGAGTTGTTTTTCCACCTTCTTCTACTACTGAAAAAATCTTAGGGTCACGACACGCAATTTTGCCAACAGCACCCGTTGCAACTTCTTGTGGAATGAACTTGCGTTTTGTCCAAGTAATACCGCCGTCATCACTAGACATAATCATTTGGTCTTGCATACCGCCGTCTCTAGTATAATAAGCAATAAGTCCGTTTCCGTTCCCTTCAGGATACCAATTAAGATTATCTATTGCCGTGCTAGTTCCTTTTTTGTATTCATACGCCGTACCAGACCACATATATCCAGCACCTTGCCCCCAATCTTCATCTGGGAATAAACATATTGGTAACAATTCCCAATGAGCTAAATCGGTACTTCTTGCGTGTCCCCAATACATATCGCTCCAATAGTTACTATAGGGATGATGTTGATAAAACAAATGATAATATCCATCATAATAAACTAGACCATTAGGGTCATTATTCCAATGTGCGTATTGTGAAAAATGATATTGGTTACGATATAGTTCGGTATAATATGAATAATCGCTTTGGCCAAAGTATACGTCGCTAAACACTACTTTAGAATTAAAACAGTTAAAACCTATTCTACCACCTTCGTAATTCACGTCTTGCGGTAGATTTTCAAGTTCGTCTAACTTGATAATTTTATCAACACCGAATCTGCGGATATTATCTGCGTAAAATTCTGCATACACACCATCTTCTTCTGGCGTGATAACTACTTTTAACTGCACTTTATCAAGGGTTGCAACTTTACCGCCAACCAATCTTCTTTCGCTATCGGTCATCTTATCGTTGCCGATAAAATAATCTGTTATAAGTTCAGTAGGAACTAAATTGTCATTTTCATCATACGCAAAGTATATTAATTTTACAAGATTTGCTTGTCTATCTACGTTGAATACCCAATAACGAGATTGTTCTTCCGCCCCAAATACCAAGCCAGCAGCAACGCCTCTTTCAAAAGAAACTGTTGCCGTATAAACAAACTTTTCGGTTTTTTCTAAACTTTCATTTTCTAAAGTGAAAGTGTCAGTTTGACTTTCTAAAGCCTTTCCATTTGCTTGCACGTTTGTAGAAATTGTTAAAACTCCAACAAAAAAACAAAGCATTGCCAATATTGTTAAAAACGTTATTTTTATAGATTTACTCATTTTCCTTTCTCTTCTTACTTAATATTATTTAATATATTGATTTATTGTTTCTAAACTTGGTAAATTATCTATTGCCCCGCGCCCCGTTGTATTTAAAGCTCCTGCAACGTTGCCAAACTTAAGCGCACTATCTAATTGCTCAAAAGTAAAGTTTTTATCCTTTACTTTATCCAATACAGACAACGCCCCTGCAAAAAAAGCATCGCCTGCACCCGTTGTATCAACAACCTTAACCGTGATTGAACTTTGAGAATTTTTATTGCCTTTATATCTCCATTCGCTTCCATTTTTACCAAGTGTGATTAAAACAAGTTTGCCATTAAGCTCTCTCTCTATATACTTTTCGGTAAAAATTTGCACTTCATCTTCAGAAAACTTAACGATATCTGCCTTTTCTAAAATCTTTTTGTAAGTTTTAACCGCACTTCCAGTATCTCTAAAAATATCAGTGCGATAATTTACGTCGAAAGCTACCAATTTATTTAGTTCGTGCGCACGTTCTATAATATCTAATGCGTAATTCACACAACTTTCGCTAGACATCATAAGCGAGCCTATGCAAACTATATCAGCTTTTTCAAGTAGTTGGTCGCTAACCTTAGGAAGAAAATAATCGGCTGTATTTTTACGATAAAAGCAAAACGACCTTTCACCTTCTTGATTTAATTCTACAAAAGCAAGCGTTGTATTTTTGTCTTTGTCTTTATTGATATAGGAGGTATCCATACCGAAATCAGATGCGAATTTAATCAAAAACTCACCGATTAAATCATCTCCAACGTTTCCGACAAATTTTACTTCTGAGCCAAATTTTTTTAGTGCACAAGCAACGTTAAATGGTGCTCCCCCAGCCTTTCTTTCATAGGTAATTATTCCATTTTTTTCTTCGCCTATCATATCTGCAAGAATTTCGCCTATACAAACAACCATTTTAAGCCTCCGTCTCTAATATGTCTTGTTCGCCGTCTTCTTTTGACAGCTCATCTAATTGGATTTTTCTTTGTTTTATTTGGTCAACGCCAAATATAGCACTTCTTATAAGTATTGTTATGAAGAACACTACTAACGACACTATAGTTATTGAATTTCTCTGCACGAAAAATGAAACAACTCCAGTAACCATTGCCGTTATCAATGCCGAGAACCAAGCATACGAGCCCACCACCTTTATAGCCGAGCCAAACGTTCTGCAAGTCTCTACGTCTTTTAGTGATAAAATAGAAGATACAAGCATAGCTATAACTACTTCCATTAGCACGATAATTGGCACTAACCTAATGGTGTTCATAATATGAACGTAAGCATTTAGTTCTAAGGTTTCTTTAAACGAGTTAATAATAAAACTGTCAATTAGTGTCTGCCGTCTTGCTAAATCATCACTTGTTTTTATCAATTCACCATCCGCTAAAGAGTTATAAAAGCCGTAAAAGAAAACGTCTATGCCCTTATCCGTCTTAAACGAGCCCACCAAACAATCATCAAAAATCATTAAAAACTTTTCTTCGCCTTTGTCTATTATTTGATGAAAATAATAATTTCTAAGCAGTGGCACTTTAGAAGTACTTTCGTAATTTGTTATCGCGGGATAATAGTTGGTAAAATATAATTCGTATATTTGCCTATTAAAAGAATCTTTAGTTATCTCAGCGTTAGACAATTTATCAGTAAGTTCACTTACAAGTTGCCTATTTTGTTGGGTTGTTCCGTTTATAAACGACTTATATTCGCTAACTTTTACGTCATCTAAATGTAATTGATTTCCCGTATACTTCAACTTAAACTCAAAATTTAACCTTGCAACCTCGTTGAGTGTCAAATACTCTTCATAAGTAATAGTTTGACCTTGCCCGTCGGTTGAAACGCAATAAGCTTCAACTTCTGCAAGCGTATCTGCTAAACGAGTATCTACAACTAAATGGTAATCGTTTATAGCATATTTATCTTTATCTTGCTGAACGTCAAAGGTATTAATTATAAGCGCATTAGCATAATCGCCGTCAGTTTTCGCCTTAATTTTTCCGTTTTCCACGAGTATACAAACTCTTTCTTGCAGGTTAGAGCCAGCAAAAGCATTTCTCACCGTCGCGTTAAAACCCGTAGCATCTTTATAATGTGCACTAAAAGGCAAAACGTCTGACACAATTACGCCCGTGCACAAAAGCACTAACGCCAAAATTAACGATAAAAATACACTAGTAAAACCCTTTTTTATGCTGTCTTTCGATAATTTGTTAGAAAAGAACGAAAGAGCAAAAATTTCAATCCATTTTTTCATATTTATTTCTTGCCGTTAATTTAATTAATTGTTACCATACTCTCTTGACATAATAGAAAGTTCGGTTTTTTTATCAAACAAGTGAACGAATTTTTCGTTAAATTTTAAACATACCGTGTCATCTTTAACTAAATCGTTTCTTTCAGGAATTGTAACGATATAATCTTGCCCTTTTTCTTCCAAGCGAACGAATAGTTGTGTGGTGTTGCCTAAAATTTCCTTGATAACGAGTTTGGTTTTAATACCGTTTTTAGCAACGCTAATATTTTCGCCTCTTATACCAAGAATAACTTCGTGCTCTTCCCCATCAAGATATTCTTTGTTTATTGAACGAAGGTCATTAAGTTTAAGGTCAATAACTTGCCCGTCTTTAAGTTTAACGTTGAGTTTATCGCCAACTTTTTTGATAAATGCGTCGAAAAAGTTCATTTGCGGTGTGCCTATAAATCCTGCGACAAACTTATTATCTGGATAATCAAAAAGATTTGTAGGCGTATCTATTTGTTGAATAACACCAAGTTTCATAACAACGATTCTCGTGCCCATTGTCATTGCTTCAATTTGGTCGTGAGTTACATAAATAAAGGTTGTTTTTAATTCATTATGCAACTTAACAATCTCTGAGCGCATTGCCGTGCGAAGCTTAGCATCAAGATTTGATAAAGGTTCATCCAACAAGAACACCTTTGGTCCTCTTACCATTGCTCTTCCAAGAGCAATACGCTGTCTTTGTCCACCGGACATTTCGCTCGGTTTAGAATCAAGAAGTTCTTCAATGCCAAGAATTTCCGCTGCCCACTTAACCTTTTTATCAATATCTTCTTTCTTCATATGAACCATTTTAAATAATGGAACGGAATTATTTTTATAATAATCTAATTCTTCTTGGGACTTATCCAAACGCTTTTGATTAAGTTCTTTTTGTTCTGTGCAAAAGTTTATTTCCTTTTCAAAATATTCCTTTTGAGAAATAGCATCTTCTCTTTTAAAATTAAGTTTTTCCAAAACTTTTTCACTGTTTGAAATATTTTCTGTGTTATTTATATCATCAATGTTTTGTTCAATTTGATTAATTAAAAGGTCAAGCTTTTCAATCTTAGACGTGTAAAGATTTATTGTTTTTACAAGAGAACTTGCTTTTTTATTAAGATTTTTAATATTTTTACTTATTTGCTCAATTTTCTTATTGTCAATACCAATTACTTGATTGCCTTGTTCGTCTAAAATTGGTGTGGGAATTTTACGAATTTTAAGCCCAAAAGCAATATTGTCATACGCGGTTAAGTGCGGATATAACGCATAACTTTGGAACACCATTGCAATATCTCTATCTTTAGCATCCACGTCGTTAACTAAACGGTCATCAATATAAAGTTCACCACTAGTTATTTCTTCAAGCCCTGCAATCATACGAAGCGTTGTAGACTTGCCACAGCCAGACGGACCAACAAAGACGATAAATTCACCGTCGCTAATTTCCATACTGAAATCTTTAACTGCTACAAAATCACCACTTCTTTTTTTAACTTCACCTTTAGCCTTTTTCTTTGCCTTGCCTGTGCCTAGGTATATTTTGTAAACGTGCCTTAATGATAAATTTGCCATAATTTTACCCTCTTTACCACCATTTTGGGATTATCTCATCGCTATTATACTACATAAAAATTAACATTGCAAGCATTTTTGGAATCGTTTCCAAAATTTCTGAAAAAAATTTTCACCTTTGTTTTTAGGTTGTTGTCTATTTGTTTTGAAGTAAAAAAGTAATAAAATTACTATAAAATTTATGTCGAGTTATCTAACTCAGCGAGAAAAACACGTTAGTAATTTTAACTTATGAATAAAAAATGCTTATAATTTTAGTCCTAATTTAGAGAAAATATATTTAAAAACGCATTTAACAGTCCAAAAAGCGCGTACCCTTTTACAATCTATATTGATTAAAATTGTATATATGAAAATCACTAGTGAGAAATTTTTGAGAATAAAAGAAAACAAAATAAAAGCATTCATTTCTCACGGGGATAAGCAATTTATTGAAACTTTTGAATTTTTATATAAATACTACACGCTAAAACATTTAACCGGCAAAGCGCCGATTATATTAGTTTTTGACGCAATATATGTAAAAAAACTAGTTATGCCTGCGTGGAAACTAGCAAATTACTGCAACTTATCTAGAACGACGCTTTTCAACTATCGAAATGAAATTATAGAGAATTTTGACACTTGTTTAGAAGAAAACCTAATAAATAGCCAAATAGCAACAACAAAAGAAGGATAATCAATATGACAGCAGAACAACTTATAACATTTATTATTAAACTTTACACTTATTACTTAGAAGAACTTAACAGCCAACCGAAAAATGATTTTATACACGGCGAGATGACGGCGTATGTAGAAACGTTAGAAATTATACAAGCGTGCAATAAAGACTTGGCAAAAGAACTTAACTACGTTATAGAAGAAAAATACAAAATTTAAAAGTGCAACTTTATAATGTGGAACACACTTTGCGGAATAATTAATAGGTTTTGCGGAACAATACCGACGCTTTGCGGAATAATATAAAAAAATCAGAGTCCGTGTGGAATCTGATTTTTTGTGTTATATTAATTTTGTTTTTTAGGTTAATTATCCAAAAAATTCGTTTAGGAAATCTACTAAATTGTCAGAGAGACCCGTGTATTCGATTACGTATTGCACTTTGTTATGCAAAGCGTAAACGCTGTACTCATACAGCCCACCACTTTCTTGCTTGAATTTGTAAAGCACGTTGGTTGAGCTTACTTTATAACTACTATCGTATAAACTTTCTAAGTTTAAACTCAAATCTACGCTTACATCGTATAACTTTATTATCCCAGCACAAATATTATTATAAAAACTTACACTCGCGCCTTTTACACTCATGTCTTCAGTATAATATAAGAAGGTGTTGATACACGAATATTCACTTAAATCAACGTGCGAAATATTGGCTTGTGCTAAGCCGTCAAACATCTCAGATTCGCTCACAATCTGCTTACTTAAATCATCAGAATAAAACACTTCTGGTGCAGGTTTTAAAGAGTTGATAATTATTGGCGATAAAGCTATGCACAAAACTAAAAAGGCAGACGCAAAAGCAGGAGCCCACCTTTTCCACACAAATTTTCTTTGTGGTTTAGGCTCTTCAATTTGCCCTTTAATCTCGTTCCAAACTTGAGAAAACTCTCTCATTTCCACTTTATCTGCTTTTTCTTGCAATAAATTCTCTAACTCTTTTTCTTGCATTTTTTCCTCTAACTTACTAAAATTGATATCGCTTTGCTAATAGTGGTCGTGTCGTTCAAGCTTAAATATCCTATTCCGTAACTAATTAAACCACTTGCAACTTTTAGATAAGTGCGTGTTGTTATAACGTTGCCGTTAGCATCGTAATAAGTATCTATTTTATATCCACAACCTGCCGCAACGTGCGAAATGGGACAAAAGCCACTGCCAACAACGTCATATCCATCTTCTTCTCTTATGCCGTTAGACATTGTGTAGTTTGTTAAAAATAACCCTACGGGCTTGCCACTTTGCACTGCGTTTTTATAATTATTCAAATTGAAACTTCCACCAGAGAAAAGATTGGTGGTAGTATAAGTGTATCCTTGTTGCTCAACGTAAGTTTCCATACCAAGTTGAAACTCGTTAAAAGTCACCCCTTCGTGTGGCTCGCCAATAACCATTAAATCCACCAAATCTTGAGTTAAGTATATAGTTTCAGGACTTGCGGTATCATACATTACAATCGGTCCCATTCTAAAAAACGGGTCATAGTCGGGTATTATGTTTTCACAAAATCTATCGTAATAGGTTAAAATGATTGCACCTGCAGTATGTGCACAACATCCACCCTCAACTGAGCCATCTAAGTTGGGTAAATCGTATTGAATGCTATATTGTTCGGTACTTTTGGTGGCGTATTCAATATTAATGGTGGTGTTGGTAAAAGTTGCAGTAGTACCACCAAAATAATTAAATCCGTTATAGATATAATCAGCGATTAATTCTTCACTGACTTCTAATCCGTTAACCAAATTATAAAAGGCTTGGTTTTTATATTCTAAGTAGGTGTTGTGTGTTATGTAGATTGGCAAACCTTCGCAAGAAGCAAAAGGCGAAACGCCGTTAAAAAACAATTCTTCAATTTCATAAAAAGTCTGGTTTTCGCCACGATATTCCACCATCAACGCATAACCACTTTGTCCATTCGCCGTGAAGGTATATTCTCTACCATTCACTTGCAAATCTGCGTTATAAAGGGGCGTGTGTGAAAAATCAATATCTTCTTCCCCAATATCTGACAATATAAATTCTAAAAAGAATTCATCGCCAGCATCGTAATAGTCGGCTTTAACTTCCACACCCGAATATATGGCAATAGAAGAAAAACTAAGCACGACAGCCAAAAGTACCATCAATAATTTTTTCATAAAAATTCTCCTTTTAATTGGTTTTCTATTAGACCCCAATCAAAAGGGTTATTTATTCATTTTGTAAAAAATTTTTAATCTTTTCTAATGCTCTATAATAAATTGTTGTAATTGTCGGCAAAGGTTTGCCGAAAGAATTGGCAATATCTTGAAAGGTGTATCCACCCATAAACTTTAAAATAAAAAGCTCCCTTTCGATTTCTTTCAAGGGGCTTATCAAGTATTCAAAGCCGTTCTTGTCGATGACTTTATGAAAGTCATCGTCCGTTGCACATATTTCTTCTTTTAACTCTAACTGCCAAACTTCGCTCAACTCATCTCTTGCACAATTTTTAGTAACCGTACAAATCCAAGCTTTTGGATTTGAGATTTCAGAAAGCTCCTTCGCCTTTCGCCATATCTTAATCAAAACCGTATTAACTACAACGTTTGCCTTTTCATCAGAACATCCTGTATTTTTCGCAGTCAAGTAAATCATTCTGCCATACTCTTCATAAAAGCATTCTAGCCCTTTCTGTGCATCTTTTCTTATTAGACGAAGTATCTTATTAAATTTTTGCTTCTCTAAATTTTTCTTTAGCATTATGTTAACAACGAACTATTTATCTATATATGTTTCTATAACCGACCTTACTGCATTCTTTTGCTTATCGCTTAGCATTGACCAATCCATGAGCAACTCTTTTTCCTCTTTAGTAACGTAAAATTGTTCATTTGCATCTTCTCTAAACAAGTCTGCAACTGACACTTCCAACGCATTACTTATTTTTATAATAGCCTCAAGACTAGGCGTATAGCTTCTTTTTGTGTACCAGTTTCTTATGCAGGCTTCCGTTAGATCTGCCCTTTTCGCCAATTCGTAAATGGACATCTCTTTTTGAGACATATAATCTTTTATTCTCCATTTAACCTTAGCTACACCATCCATAGTTTTAACTCCCTTGTACACAATCTTAATTATATTATAGGAGTTTTTAACAACTTTTATAAGGGGCTTTGCTTATGTATTACATAATTTTAACTATGGCTTGCTAAAAACACAATATAAAATAATGGTTTTTATTTACACGCCACATGATTAAAGCTTTTTTATATTATACAATAAATGAACAAAAAAATCAATAATTGCTTTAGATTTTCACAAATTGAAACGTATTTTATCATAATTTTTTTCAATGTCAATATAAACATGACAAAATTGTAAAGATTTTTTTATTTTTATAAGCTTTGCAACAAACAACGTAACTTGTCAATTACTATTTAAAATATTACCCCACGCGTCATAACTATAAGTTGCAACTTGCGTGCCTGAACTATTTCTTATGCCGATTATATCGCCTAGTGTGTTCTTTATATAATAATAATTTTCCCCATTATAGACCATACCTGACAAGCCCATTGTATCGTAAATATAATAGATTAAATTATCAGTTGCACCTACTTTACGATTTTCTGCTATTATAGTTGACCCATCTAAATAATATTCAGTTTCATTGCCGTTTACAACCTTTTTGTATCGCAAGCCGTTCATATCATACGCATAAAAGAACGCGTTGCCGTTAAGAGTTCCACTCTCTAGTTTTCTGCCTTGAGTCCACACCATATTATCACTTGCGTTGTTTGATGCGCCTTTATACATTGTGGGGTTACCCATTGCGTCATATCTAAAATAATTAGCACCGTTGCTATCTATATAACCTGTTAATCTGCCTGCCGAATCATAAATAAATTCTCCTGCAATATCTAATTCGTTTACCATGTTGAAATTTTTATAATCCCATATTTTATCCATTAATTCACCTCATCAAACTATTAAATTAACTTTAAAATTTATTCAACTTCCTTAAGTGTACATTTAGCTTCCAAGTATGTATTGAGCAACTGTTCTGTAGGTAATACTTGTGATATGTCGCTAACGTCTCCAATATCTAATGTTAAATTATCTTCGACCTCAGTATGAGCAAAAAATCTATATTCTTGTTGAAAAGCATATTTTTGACGTTTCCAAAAAGCTATTCGAGGATTGTTAGCTTGTATTTCTTTCAATTGCTGAATATTGTTGTAATCATAATAGGATACTAAATCTCTAAAATAATCTATTCCGCGCTTCTTAAAGGTATTCTCTATACGCTTAAAAAACTCATTTGTGTTAGTCACAACCAATGCGCTTTCCCCAAAATCTTTAATTTTAGTAGATTGTTCTTTTGAAAATCCATATTTTATATGTAATAATCCATCATGTATTTCTTTAGATAAATAATTTCGATAATCCAACATATACATACAAAATACGGGATTATTTAAATAACCCAAGTTAAAAGAAGAAATTGGAGCGTGTAACTGCCCAACATATTCGTTGGTGTCACAAGTATATAAAGTAAATTTTACATCTTTTAACATCATTTGACCATCATATTGGTCGCCAACCATTTCGTCAGAGGTGTTTTTTTCTAAATCGACATAATACTTCAATCGTTTCATATAGAACTGTCCCGACTGAAGTTTTTGTATATTTTGTTTGCTTCCAAATTTAATCAAAAGATGAACCGCAGATTCAATACCTTTAATATCCACAAAGATAGCTCCTTTTGAAATATTTTTAATAGTAATTAAATGTTTTCAAGCCAATAGGCGCACAAAAACTATTACATTTTACCATATTTTTCTAATAAAATCAATTTCATCTATATATAAACGAAAAATAGACACTCTCAAACGAAGAAAGTGCCTATTTTGATTGATTTCGCCTACTTTTTTAATCTAAAAACAAAGGCGAACCCGTCTCCTAAAGGAAACGGGTTCGTCTTTACTTTGTTTGGTGAGCCAATTTGAGCGTAAAACGAACAATTTTTACGCTCTTTTTTATTATAAAATAAAGGGCAGGACATTTAGCCCCGCCCTATAAAATTTTATTTAATATTTTCAACAGAACATTCAAATTGCTCAAAAACATCTCTTACTTTAGATAAAGAAGATAAGTCTTCTGCAAAAACGAAATGTCCTTTTGCTGTAAATTGTTTATCCCCAAACGGCTCAAAAAGAACAATTATGGGCGTGCCAGTTTCAAATGTGTACAAATATACTGTAGATGAAGAAATATTTCCGTCAAATTTTTTATACGCCATAAAAGCTGATGAAAGTACAAGACCATCCCAATTATAAATGCTATTTAAGTGGTCTACAATTGTTAAAAATGAATATCTGTTTTTTATTTGTTCTTTTAAATTATCTGACAATTTATCATATGGTGATTTATCCCAATTTTTCGCATGTGTTCTCAAATGCTCAAAATAGGCATCAACAACGGGGACGCTTATTTTATATACTCTAGTGGGAGTATCGTAATCTTTTGCTTTAACCAACTCTATATTATCATTTGCATCCAGTCCCATCACTTGCGCATAATCTTCTGAGTTAACCATCTCACCTATAATAGTTGTTATTTCTATTCCTTTTTCATATAAGTCAGGCGTTTTGTTGCACGCTGATAGCATAAGGAACATAGTACAAAGTAAAACACAACCTATTTTTTTAAATATATTATCCATAAACAGCTCCTTGTCAAAATTAACAAAAAACCTAAAACGTTGTGTTCGTTTTAGGTTTTGATTGGTGACCCCTACGGGAATCGAACCCATGTTACCACCGTGAAAGGGTGGTGTCTTAACCGCTTGACCAAGGGGCCAAAATCACCTGGCGGATTTCCGCCTTTATATATTCTCGACGCTCACGCCGCTTGTTTTTTGGTAGCGGCGGTCAGATTCGAACCAACGACCTGCCGGGTATGAACCGGCCGCTCTAACCAGCTAAGCTACGCCGCCATGTCTGACACTTACGATTTTTCGTAAAATGCTTATGTATTATAAACAAAAACGCAAATAATGTCAATTACTTTTAAGCGGTTTTTTAAAATTTTTTTGTAATTATTTAAAATTTATTTTTTTGCTTTATTCTTGTTTGTTATTAACGGCTATATTTTATAGCAATTTTATCTAAAATTTATAATAAATTTTTTTTATATTCGTTGTTTTTTTGTTTTTCTATTGACTTTTGTTTGTTTATATTGTATCCTTATAAAGAACCTTTTTGTATCTTTAGATACAAACTGTTATACAAGGAGTTAATAAATGATGAAAAAATATAATCTTGCCGTTATAGGTGGTGGATTTTCGGGTGTAGCCGCAGCCATTGCCGCTGCAAGAGAAGGCTGTCAAGTTATTATCATAGAAAAAGGTAACGCTTTTGGCGGTGCCGCCGTTAATAGTTTAGTTAACCCGTTTATGCCCAACTGCGCTAAAATTAACGGTGAAAGCACCGAACTTTCTGGTGGAATTTTTAGAAACATCGCAAATAAGCTTAACGAAAGAAACTCTACTTTAACTTACGTTACTAGTCGTAAACTTATAGAGTATTCTTTTATGGAAGAAGAACTTAAATTCATACTCAACGACATGATTTGTGATGCAGGTGTAGACGTGCTATTCCACGCATACCTTTGCGCCGTTAAAAAGGACGGTGAACAAATCAAGTCGGTTACTGTTGCAACGAAGGGTGGCTTGATGGAAATAGAAGCTGATTATTTTATTGATGCAACGGGCGACGCGCAAGTTTGCTACCTTTCGGACGTTCCCACCGTTTTAGGCAGAGAAACAGACCACTTATGTCAACCCATGACTTTATGCTTCCGTTTAGGCAACGTTGATAGTGAACGTTTTTGGGCAGGGCGCAAAAAACTTAATGAAAAATATAAAGCATTGCTAGACGAAGGCAAGTTTATTAATCCAAGAGAAAATATTTTAGCAGTTAAAATGCCTATCCCCAGCATATTGCATTTTAATACGACTAGAGTAGTAAAGATGGACCCCACTAACGCATTAGACGTTAGCAAGGCTGAAATAATTGCGCGCAAACAAGTTAAAGAAGTTTACGAATTTATGAAAGAACACGCAGAGGGGTTAGAAAACAGTTATCTTATGATGACCGCCCCCGAAATCGGTGTGCGCGAGAGCAGAAAAATTGTGGGTGAATACGTTTTGACCGAACAGGACGCACGCGCGTTCACAAAGTTTGACGATGCTATTGCCGCTTGCAATTATGAAATAGATATACACAACCCCGAAGGCACGGGAACAAGCCATTACTTCTTCCCTGTCGGAAAATATTATACAATTCCCTATCGCTGCTTGATACCCAAAACGGTAAAAAACATGCTAGTTGCAGGCAGATGTATTTCATCAGACCACGGCGCACAAGCATCTTATAGAATAATGCCCACCGTTTGTTGCATAGGCGAAGCTGCTGGCACGGCTATCGGATTAGCAGTTAAAAATAACGTTGAAGTTAGAAAAGTAGACGTAAAAGCACTTCAAAAAACGTTAAAAGACAACGGCGCGTTTTTAGGCATTTAACAAAATAAAAGTATTTAAAATAAACTAAAAGCGCCACCGCGAAAGCGGTGGCGCTTTTAATTATCGTGATTTAGTCTATAATAAAGTTATCTGTATATTCTGTAATTTGCGACTTAGTAAAGCCGTAGAGCGAATAGTCGTCGCCAACGTCTAAAACCTTTCTCCACAAATCCGCCGTTTGCAAAGTTCCGTCCGTCCATTCGGGCGCGCCAACTCCCAACGCCCCACGTGCCGTACGAAGTATGGCTTCTAAATTCTTTGCCTGTAATACTAGTCCGTGCCAAGTGGTAACCATTACGCCAAGCGTGCCTACTTGCTTGCAAGTTTCTACTGCCGATTCGTTATTTTTAACGTCGTACCACGCACATTGAACAGTTTTGTATCCCATTTTGTTAAGGTAAACTGAAGTTTTCCAAGGATATTCACCAACTCTATAATGCCAATCTGCAATAAGCACGTCCTTAGGAACAGCGTTAAGCATCTTTTTAGCGGTAACCGAAGTGTATGCGTGACAAGAATAATAAACTCTAGGCGCATCAAGTTCTTGAGAATTTAAGAACATATCACCCCAAATGATAGGCGTGCGACCTTCTTTTTTAACCGTTTCGCACGTTTCGGTAATATAAGAATAAATCTTGTCTTTTTCTTCTTCACTACCGGGATTATAATAAGTTTCGTCCATACCGATATGGAAATACTCGCCATCGCCACAAATTTCACACATTTCACGGCGCATTTCTTTAAGCAAATCTTTAACCTTTTGCTTTTTAAAGTTCCAAACCCAACCGTATTTTAAGAAGTAGTCTGAAAGCAAAATATTTTGGTCAAGCACGACGTGTTTACCAATATCTACCCTACTTAACGATGCGTGTCCTAAACAATTTACGCACGGAATAGGTTCCATTTTGAATGCGCGAATTTCATTTATAATATCCTCGAGTTGCGCCTTGGTGAAAGTAAAACCTTTCCAACCAAGTTCTTTAAGACATTTAAATTCTATACCGCCCCACGATTCAATGATAACGTGAGTGTACCCCAAAATGCCCGCAAATCGAACGGTTCTTTTCATATTTATATATTCTGTTTCTGGGAAAATGCAAAGGTGCAAAATTCTCATTTTAGCAACGACGTTTACAGTATATTCCCCCGTCGGAATCCCGACAATTTTTTCGTTTTCATTAAATTCAATCGGCTCTGCTTTAACAAGCATTCTAAAAAACGCGTCAATCACGTCTTTTTCGGTTTGCCCGCCGATATAAATACCATTTTCGTTGACGATTGGCGTAGCACTAACTTGTGAGTTAGGCGTTTTAATAACGAGTTCTTTAACCTTAACGTAATTAACTTTTATTGCCCTAAACAACAAGCCATTAATAACGTCCTTAATCGTTTCGCTTAATAAATTTTCGTTAATTTCAATAGTCAAACTGTCTTTTACGTAATAAAAATCGTTCATATCCTAAGCCTTTAATAAAAAAATTATTTCTATCCTACGGGGCGATGTAGCCCCGTAGGATGAAATTTATGTTTTAACTTCGAGTTAAAAGTTAATGCAAGTAAATTAGATTACTTTAACGTTGTTGAAGAATAATTGACCGTTTTCAATCTTCCAGTAAGAATTCCAACCGTCTGCACTATTAAATGAAGTTACGTTTTGGAAGAAAAGTTCTGCAGAAGCAAACAATCCGTCGGTATTTGAACTAGAGTGCATATATTTTAGTTGAACAGGACAAGAGCTATCTACGTTGTTGATTGCATAACAGTTGTTAATAACACCTTTATCAATAGCAATTGCGTTCATATCTTTTGTTTCGTATTTAGAAACGTAGCCAACCAAAATAACCATACAGTTATTGATTACGCCCTCTTCATTATTCTTTGCGATACCTGCATACGCTTGATTTTCAACTGAATATATAGTTGCTTCAATCAAGCAGTTTTCTATCGTTCCTTTGTTTTGTGCGCAAACGCCACCGCCCACGCTCATACCTCTAATGATGGGTTCGAAATTAACGTTCTTTATAGTTCCTCCGTTAACTCGACAAAGTCCAAAAGCAGAGTGATAATCAGAAATCGTATATCCACGTCCATCTAAAGTGCCTTGGAATATTTTAGCGGAGCCTGTCCCACTCGCTTGTCCCGGTTGCCAATATGAAGCGTTACCTGTGTCTGGGTCTGCCCAACTTACGTCAGCAGCAAGCACGTACCAAGAGCCATTTGTTGCGTTAGCGTCATCTGTGCTATTATACAAGTCTAAATAGAGTTGTTTAAGGTCGTCTCTTGTTTTTATAATTACACTTGCTTTAACCAAGTTGATTTCTAAAGTTGCATAAGTTCCGTCTTTGTACATACGTACGCGAATTAAGTTTTCGCCTCTATTAGGAACGCTCTTTGGAACGTTAACTGTTTCATCGTCCACGTTCGTTACCGCTCCATTTAAGCTACCGTCTCCGTAACTAGCAAGTTTAGATGAAACAACTTGATAACCGCTTAATTTTGCAGGAAGTTTCACGTCAAATGGAGTAGTATCTCTCATATCAAAGTCAACTGAAACTTCATAAGTTGAATAAGCTGAATAATCTACTTCGGTGTAAACTGCTTTTAGGGTTGCGTTTTCAGTAACGGTTGCACCAGAGGGAATATCGTTACCACCTAATTGCCATTTCGTGAAATTGTAACCTAATTTTACGGGTACAAAACCAGCAAGTGCGCTTGCAGAAGTACCTGCAGGAACGATTTGAGTTGCGATTGCGTCGCCACCGTCGGTATCAAATTCCACACTATAGAAAGTTTTGCTGGTTGAAGTTTCGGGGGTAACCCTTACTTCTTCAGCGGGTTCAACGAGTTGACCTTGGTCGTTTCTATCGCCAACCAAAGCGAAAGCTTTATATTCGTAAGCAGTTGCGGTAGCGAAATCAATTTCGCTAATAATCATACCAACGCCTTCTTCACTTACCCAAGCTTCTTCAAAAATATCAGCAGGGGTTAAAGTGGCAGTGCCACTTGAGATAGAAGTGTAATAAAAAACTTCTTGCACTTCTTTAGCTTCGCCATCAACGCTATAAGTATAACCTACTTTATACACGTCCTCTTTGTCTTTAATAGCAGTTGCTAAAAGCATTTTGTCGGCATTTTTAGATACCATTACTTTTGTTGCTGAAAGTGTGGGCGTAACGCCTGCATCAGCTTTAACCACATTTGCGTTCATAAACGTAATTACGCTAAACGCCATACAAACGGCGCAAATAAACGCTAATATGGAAACGTTTAATTTTTTCATAATCTTTTTCTCCTTTTATCATAAATTGTTTTTTACGGTTTCCCCGTCAATTTGTGTGCAATCACTTGCACCTCAGTGTCGTTATAGCGACTATTACCACCATCTTCCGTTTTCTAGGTCGTATCCTTCGCCACTATAACTTTCGCCGTTTTGCGTTGACGTAGTTAGCACGTCTACCCCGTTCAACAACAATTCATGACAATTCAAAATGGGCCTCTCGTAAAGTTTCTTGGACATTTTTCCTTCCTCCTTTTTAGTTTGTTGCAACGGACAGTCGGTTTTTATTCCCAACTTTCGTTGCGATAAAGATTTTATTTAAAACGCTTTAACGCGCGTTTTATACGTTTGGTTCTGCTTCAAACAATTGGTCTATGCTTCTATGCGCAGACGCTTTAAGTATACCAACTGATTTAGCATCTTGGATAAGTTGCGCTTTTAACGCCGACGTGTCGCCGGTAGTATAGAACTTAATTTGATAATATCTTATGAAAATGCTTTCACGAAGTATTCTTTGTCTTAACGCCTCGTCATTACCAGCAAGTTCATACGCTTGATTAATTAAAACCATCCAATTATCTAGCGCAGCTTTAGGCAAGTGCGAACTGTTAATCACGCCGTTAGCGAAAACGTGGCTACTTAAACCAAGGTTATCGTAGTTTGTACGCATTCTTTCTCTATATCTATTATAAAGGTCTCTCATCGGCTCTTTTGCTTTGCCGAAGTATACGTCAAAGAATTCATCGGTAAGTGCCTCTACGTCTGCATCAACGTCCCAACCAAGTCTTGAAACAAGATAATGACGGAGCGTGTCAAAGTTAGAAGAGTTACCTTGGTCTTGTCTGCCTTGGTTAAACAAATACGTTCCGTTATTATTAACAACCGCTTGGAATAAATCGGGCATATAAGTAAACGAATCAAACGGTGTAAAATAATCGTAATAGTTGCAAGCGTAAGTCCAAACTAAAAGTTTATCCGTTAACGCTTCAAACGATTTCAACCTTTCGTACGTTACGATATTTTCGTTAGAGTATATCGACTGCGTAAAGTTTGCTGAAATCGGCGCGTAGAATATGCCTAATCCTTCTTTACATACAAGCGCAGGGTCGTTCGCAACGTATTCGCCGTTTTCTTTATGAACAGGCGGTTCTTCTGTTGCAAAATATGCGAAGTAATACAAGTTTATTTGTCTATCAATATTTTCCGCCTCAAGGCGTTCGTCCAACCTTTCACGAAGTTTATTCATAAATAATATCATCGTTGAAGATTGAGTTCCGTATTGATTGATAACGTTTCGACAGAACGTGCATTCACACCAGCCGTTTTCGTCTTGTATACCGAACAACGCATCACAGTTAGTTCTATATTTCCATTGAGTTTTAACTGCGGCTATTATATAATCAACCGACCTTTCAAGCATTTCGTTAAGTATTGATTCTTCACCGTGCCCCGTGTAACAAAGTTGCGTCTTATTGTATTCACTTGACGTAGAAAGGAATCTATCGGGAACTATAGGTTTATTATTTGCATCTAACCCGTCCATAACGTAATAGAAACTGTTATGATAGGGGTTGTGGAAAGGAAGCCAAAATTCGCCGTAACCTTCGGTTTGATACATTCTATGCGCCACTTGTCTATCTTCATAGGCTTGTGAATCTGCCACAATACGCGTTTCAATATCAGGTTTATCTTGGAAATTATAATTAACCAGCAATAAGTTTTCTACGTTCGTATCTATAACGTACACGTCTTTTGCGTAGTACTTATATTCAAACATTTCATTTAGAAGCCCGTAAACGCCCCACAACACGCCAAAATCACCCACGGCGTTGATGACTACGTTGTTACCTACCGTAACCACTTTAAAGCCTTGTGCACCTAATTCAGCCTCTGAAACAGGTACGCTACTAGCCAATCTCGTTCCACCAAGCGAAATATACTTGTCATACGCATTGTAGTTTGAATTTTTCACTATCGGCAACTCAACTCCCGTTGCTTCTTTGAAGAAGTGGATAAGTTCTTCAGTTGCTATATTAAGTTCGTATGATAGCGTGTCGGGAACGAGTATTGCGTATTCGCTCTCTCCACCTTTTACAACCCAACCATCTTCTACGTCGATAGCGGTGACTGTTATGATTGATTTTTGATTAAAGCACAATTCTCTATTCGATAACGACCAGTATTCGTTCCAGCCGTCCGCTTTAGAAAGTGTAGAAACGTTCCTAAAGAAACTCGCTTTAGTATTAAACAATCCGTCGGTTACGGAGTTTCCATACAAATATTCAATTTTAACGCGAGAATTACTTTCCACGCTGTTTATAGCATAACAGTTTTTAATATTTGCGCTGTCAGCAACTGTGATAGCGTTCATAGCTTTTTGGCAATTAGCATAATCCCCGTGTCCTGTTAGCATTACGATACAGTTTTCAATAGAGCCTAATTCACTGTTTTTTGCTACACCTGCATAATCAAAGTTTTCAACCGAGAATACGTACGCCTCTACCAAACAGTTCTTGATACTACCATTATTTAATAGACAAACGCCACCACCTTGATCCATGCCCCTAATAATAGGTTTAAGATGAATATTTTTTATTTCTGCCCCCATGGCTAACATTTGACAAAGCCCGTAGTGAGAGTTGTAATTAGCAAGCGTGTGCCCACGACCGTCTAAAACACCATAAAAATCCACCTGTTTTCCTTTGTAGCCAGGATACCATTGCGCACCACCCCAATCAACGTCCGCATCAAGAACGTAATAATTGTAAACTTTTGCGGGTGCCGTCCATATCGCTTTATGTAACGCGGTAAGGTCGTCGTTGTTTTTAACTACTATATCCGCTACGGTCAATTTGATTTTTGCAGATGCACAGTCATCGCCTTTTGCCATAAACAAAAGTAGTTCGCTTTCGCCCTTTTCAAGGTCAGCTACTGCAATATCTACGCTTGCACCGTTATTTTTAACTTCGGTCGCTATTTCTTTATCACCGATTTTTGAATAAACTTTAGTATAGCCGTTTAGCGTTGCGGGAAGCTGAACGTTAACAGTTTCACCTGCCGTTCTTAAGTCTACGTCTGTGTTTGCAACCGGATGATATACGTATTCAGTATAATCTTTAACCTTATACGTTGCTTTTAACGTTACGTTGCCCGATACTTTTCCATCTCCAACTTCTTCGCCGTTCAATTTCCACCCATCAAATTTATAACCGGGTTTCTTTGTCGTTACGTTAGTTAATTGATTTAATGAAGTATCCGCGGGCACAACTTTAGTTTCTATTGCGTCGCCACCGTCAGTATCGTATGACACCGAATAAAATGTTTTGCTAGTTGCCGTTTGTGGCGTTACCCTTACTTCTTGTTCAGGGATAACTATCTCTCCGTTTTCTCTTTCACCAACTAGCGCGTACGCCTTATATTCATACTTTGTTGCTAAAGCAAAGTTAATTTCCCAAATTATCATGCCAACGCCGTCGTCGCCAACCCAAGATTCAGTGAAGATATCGTAAGGGGTTAACACGGTGTTGCCACTCGTTATAGAAGTATAATATTTCTTTGTTTCTGCAAAAGTCGTTTCAACGCCGTTAGAAAAAGTATAACCAACTTCATAAACGTCGTCTTGATTTTTAATTGCAGTTACTAAAAGCAATTTGTCGTTATTTTTCGACACCATTACTTTGGTTGCTGAAAGCGTGGGCGTTACACCCGTTACAGCTTGCGCATTAACTACGCTTGCACTAGTAAATGCCATTACACTAAAGGCCATACAAAGCGCAAACAAGATTGCCAAAAGAATAACGTTTAATTTTTTGCCGTTATTAAGCATAATCTTCGCCACCGTAGCTACCTCCGTTACCAATCGGGTCAACCACTTTACCACCTGACGACATTATCGCGTCGTATCCGTTAGTAAATATTTCTTTCAGTTCTAATTCAGGACTTTGATAAAGTCTTTTTTTCATCTCTATTTTTCCTTAATTTTTTAGATAATTTTTCGTTTATAATTTTAATTTTTTCACTCTAGTATTAAAAACCTTCTTAGCCCTTGACAAAATTCACCTTTTGTCAAGGGCTATGGCTAATTAGTCAATCGTTTGTTAAAACAAAAGCCTTTTAGGTTTTTATATTTTAAGCAATTTTAACGCCGTTAAAGGTTAATTCGCCGTTATTAATTGCCCAGTAAGCTTGGTCCCAACCGTCTTCTTCAGCAAGTGAAGTTACTTCTGCGAAGAATTCTGTTGACGTTTTGTACAAACCGTCGCTATTGGTAGATGCACTTATATACTTAACGTATTCAGACGGTGAAATTGCATAGCAGTTAGATACTGCGCCTTCGCCCGTTGCAGATACAGCGTTAATGTCTTTATAAGTGTCGTACTTGTTGTAGTATTCTATAGATACGAAACAGTTCTTAATAACGCCCGTGGGGTGGTTAGAAGCTGCAATACCTGCAAAAGTAACACCAAATTCACCAGCGGTAATTCTTGTTAAAATTACGCAATTTTTAATTGTACCGTTATTGTTATAAGTTACCGCACCGCCTGCACCACTACCAACGATGGTTATATCGAATATAACGTTTTTAATTACGCTTCCACCAACCGTCGTTGAAACGAAACCACGACGGGTATTTAAGTTGCTAATCTTGTGTCCACGTCCGTCAAGTACACCTGCGAATTGTGCATTATTTCCTGCACCGGTAGGCCAACCTGCTTCCCATCTGTTTCCGCCGTAATCAACGTCTGCACCAAGAACGTAATATTTGCCTTCGGTCGTATGAGCAAGCATTTCATCACGTAAAGCGTTAAGACCTGCAACGTCCATAATAACTAAATCTGCGATAGTAGTATTTGCAAAGGTGTAGCTATAATTTTCAGTTTCAAACTTGAGCGCGATTTCACCCGTTGCAAATTCTGAAACGTCAAAGGTGATTGTGTTTTCAGTTTGGTTAACTGAAGTAGCCGCTTTAGATACATCACCAACTACAATTGCTTGGATATTTGCAACGTTTACGTCAGCAGGAAGAGCTAACGTGCAAGCGTTTGAAACAACCGTGCTCTTGTCGATAAACAACGCTGTGTCTTTATTGATAATCTTTTTAAGAACTGAAATAGCGATTTCACGTTCGCCAGATATAGAACCTTTTGAATAAACTACTTTAATAGTTCCATCACCAACTTTTGCACCGGTAATGGTAACTGAACTACCGCTTTGAGCGATAGTTACTTTATCGTCTTCAGTTGACCATACAACTTCAACGGCACTATCTTCAGCACCATTAACTAAGGTACTTACGTCGATAGTAACTTCATCTTCAATGCTTAAAATTACGTCCTCGCCAACTGCTACATCGTCGATAGTAACGATACCAGCTATGGTTGATTGAACGTTTACAGTAACAGTTTCAATGATTTCCGTACCCTTAAAGATTGCTTTTACGGTTACGGTTGCTTGACCGTCTGCTACAGCGGTAATATTACCGGTTGAAGATACGGTTGCAACGGCTTCTGTACCACTTTCATAAGAGAAAGTTGCTTGAACGGGACTTCCCTTATAAGTTACTTGTGGCGCAATAGCGTAAGTTCCACCAGGGATAAGGTTCACTTCAGAAATTCCGCCAAGTGAAAGAGCGGGAACGTAATCGCTAGCGATTACGGTTACAACACAAGTTGCGCTAACGTCTTCGATAGCTGCGGTAATGGTTGCCGTACCTGCTTTCAATGCTGTAAGAACGCCATCGTTTACGATTACTACGGTTGAATCTGATGAAGACCACGTAACGTCGCCTTCAATATTTTCCAAATCATACGTCAACGTTAAGTCGTCGTAAACAACCATAGATGCGGTGGTTTCGGAAAGAATAATCTTACCTTTCTTACCGCCACAACCAGTTGCGCAAGCAAGTATAAGCGTCAAACTTAAAATTGCTACTAGGATGCTTGTTAATCTTTTTTTCATAGTTTTTTCCCCTTTTTTTTATTAACTAAAAGCGTTGACTATCGCTTTATGTTCTGATGATTTTTCAATACCTGCGAGCATTGCGTCTTTAATAAATTGTTGCCTTAAATCTTCAATGTTCTCGCTATCACTCATATAGAACTTTAATTGATAATACCTAACGAAAATACTTTCACGGAGTATTCTTACTTTAAGAACTTCGTCATCACCTGCAAGTTCGTAAGCTTTATCAATTAATTCCATCCAACTGTTCAAAAGGTTTTCCGGCCAGTATTCTTCTTTAGCAACTTCTGCTAAAACACCGCTACTCATACCAAGAACATCAACGTTGAAACGCATAATCGTTCTTAATTCGTCGTACATTTGTCTCATCGGTGCTTTTGCCTTTCCGAAGTACACGTCGAAGAAATTGTTAGTAAGTTTGTTTACGTCTGCTTTTACGTCCCAACCGAGTTTCGCTACAAGGTATTGACGGAGCGCGTCGAATTGAGACGAGTTGCCTTGACTGTGTCTACCTTGGTTAAACAAATACGTTCCGTTGTTATCAATTATTGCTTCAAACCAATCGGTCATATAAGTTATAGAATCGTAAGGAGCAAAAAAGTCTGTAAAGTTACAAGCATAGGTCCATACGAGAAGTTTTTTAGTTATTGCTTTTAAGCTCTTTAATTGTTCGTAGGTGGCTTCGTTCACCTTGTCGTAAATAGATTGAGTAAAGTTACTATTTATCGGCGCGAACAATACGCCTACGCCGTCTTTAAGTTTAACAGCTACGTCGTTTGCAACGTATTCACCGTTTTCCTTGTGAACGGGCGGTTGTACAATGTCAAAGTAAGCAGTATAATAAATATTAATTTCTCTGCCGATTTGTGCTTGTTCAAGGTAAGCGTCGAGTTTGTCGCGGAGCTTATTAATAAACAAAATCATTGTTGCTGATTTTGCGCCGTATTCTTGAATAATATGGTCGCAAGCAGAACACTGACACCAACCGTCTTCGTCCATAACGCCTAAAATTATATCGCTCTTATCCGATTTAGAAATTGCGTCTATCAAATAATTTAGCGACCTATTAAGCATTTCTTCTTCAACTTCGGGGTCACCACCGCCGGTGAAACAAAGTTGCTTTAAGTTAGTTGCTAAAAATCTTGATGGAACTATCGGTTTGTTGTTAGCGTCCAACCCGTCCATTACGTAGTAGAAACTGTTGTGATATGCTGCGTGTGAAGGAATTAAGAATTCGTCATACACTTGGAATTGACGCAATCTGTGTGCAACTTCACTGTTCGAATAGCCTTGAGAATCGGCTACTGCACGCACTTCAATATCAGGCCTATCAGTAACGTTATACGACTTGAGCGGATAGTCAGCTACTTTAGTATCGATATAATACACGTCTTTTGCGTAATATTCGTAGTTAAACATTCTAGTAAGAAGTTCATACGAACCCCATAAAAGTCCGTGGTCACCCACTGCTTTTACGATAATATTATCGCCAACGGTAACAATTTTAAAACCTTGCGTTCCGAGTTCTTCTTTCGTAACAGTTACCGAACTTGAAGGCGTTGTGTTACCAAACGAAATGTATTTACCATTTTGAGAATACTCTGAATTAGTTTTTGTACTAAGGTTGATATTGGTTGCTTTGTTAAAGAAAAAAGCAAGTTCGGTTGCGGCGTTTTGTATCGTCGCAGAAGCGTTATCAGGAATAAGAATATAATATTCCGTTTCACCTTCTTTAACAATCCACTTACCATCAACTACGGGAGTATTGTCTTGTTCTAAACCTGTGCCAGGTTCGTTTCCACCTTCTCCACCAGGCGCTTCGGGTTTACACGATACTGCACAGAACATCATCAATAATGCAAAAATTAAACATAGAATTTTTTTCATATCTTAACCCTCTTTTACGTTAACCTTATAATCTTTATAAGTTATGTTGCCTTCGCCGTCCATCGTGAAGAATCTAACCGTCCATACGCCTACTTTATCAAATACGATTTGGTTGCCTTTTACAACCTTGTAAGCAAGCGACGGGTCAATAGCAAACACGGTAACAACCATATCTTCGCTCAAATTATCTTGCGCGCTTGATTTGGGAACGTTAATCTTGCTACCCACTTTAACTTCACTAGGAACTTTACCGCTTACGCTAATTTCCGGTTTTACTAAATCAGGAACGTAAATCGAGCAAGTCAATTCAAATAAGTTGTCGCAATCGTCCGTCATTGAGTAAGTTACAACGTAATAACCGTAACCATCAACAACGAATTTAGCTTCTCTATCAAGCACTACTCCGTTAAGAAGTTGACCGTCGGTAGAAGTTAAATAATCTTCGTTACCCCAAACGCTTACGTAAACTTCACAGTCTCCGCTGACAGCGTCGATAGCGTACGTTCTAGGAATAACTATTTCCGCACCGTTATGGTAAGTTCTTTCAAAACTTCCGTCCATAAAGTACGCGGGGTTAATAAGGTCGTCAGTATAAATTGATATAGATTGATTTGAAACCTTACCAATCTTTACTTGGCTACCGTTTTTAATAATGAACGAAACGGTCATCCTTTGAGTGTCAAAGCCTTCAAACCATTCGCCGTTGGCGTATTTTTTAATGCTGAATTTTTCTGATTCTACTTGTAATACGTCGCCATCAATTCTAATATTTAAGATATTTCTTGTGAACGATTTATTCTTAACGCCGTTAATATATAAACTAGGTACGCCTAGCTCTTGTTTGATTTGAAGTTCAACGCTTTGTTCAGCGTTTTTCTCATCAGCAACAACGATTGTTAGAGTGCCGTTGTTAATCATCGTTACTTCAGTTTCAAACGTATTTAAGAGTAACGGGGTTACGAAATCTACCGTAGCATCACTAGTAGCGGTAAATATAAGACCTGTTTCAGTAAGTTCTTTATTTGCGCTTCCTTGTGATATATAGAATAATTTTTCTGCGCTAAACGCATAATCTTTTAAGATTTGAACAACTCTGCTAGTAAGCGTGTATTCAACCGAACCTACAAAATAAGTTAAGGTTAAAAGATTGTCCCCGCTATCACTAAATTCGGGTGTTATCTTTCCGTCGGTTACGTTCTTAGTTACGCCGTTCAAAAGATATTTTACTTGTGGCGTAATAATTTCAGTTTCGTTTTCATTATATTTACGAGCTTTCACGTCAGGAATGGCATAAGTCTTGCCCGACAACATATATCTAGGCAACTTATCGCCGTCTCTATCGAATATCGGCGTTGCATTTGCAGAAGCCGTAAAGGTTTTTTCTACAATTTCAGTTCTTCCGAGATTGTCGATTACTTCGTATTTTACAGTCCAAGTTCCAACGGCGTTAGCATAGAAATATTGTTCATCAATAATTTCAGCACTTAAGTTTCCGCAAGAAGCAGAAACTTTAACCGTATAGTCGCCGTATTTTGGGTTAGCCGTAATCGCGTAATCTTTTAAATCTACGCGCGCACCTGCGAGGCAGTTATCAAATTCTTCTGAAACGCTAATAACGAGCGGAGATGCACTAGTTGTGTTGTCAACTTGAATATCAATCAATTTCTCGGTTACGTGGCCGTAAGAGTCTACTGCTCTATACACTAAAGTATAGTAACCTTGATATTTGGGTTGAATTTTTCCGTCTTTAATAGTTAAAGCAACGGGATAATTTGAATAGTAATCATAGTATGCGTTTACCGAGGTCGAAGAGATGCCGTAATCGTCTCTTGCCGAGTAATTAAACACGTTATAATCGTAACCAACGATACCACTAGGTATTGTTTCAGGAACTTCTACCTTCAATTCAGGGGCTACGTTATCAAGAACGAAACCTGCAGAAAGGTCTTGTCCGTCCACTCTAGTAACGAAAATATTTGCCGAAGCAGTTTTCATATTTCCAGCGTACACAGAAAGTTTGCATTTATCAACCGCAAAACCTTCCCACTTTTCTTTATAGAAATCGTCGCTATCAAAATCAACAACTAAGCCACCGTAATTTTTGAACGCTGTGCCGTAAACGTAAATTTGTTTTTCGCTTGCCACATAATACAACTGAATTCTATCGTTTTCAGGCGTTTTACCACCATCAGCATTATTACTGAAAGAAAATACGGTAGGTCTGCCATAAGCGTTACCCGTATGTATTTTGCTTCCGTCTTGCCCTTTGTATTCTTGCCCGTTTACACTAACTGCAACGTATGAAGTGTAGTAAGTGTAAGGATATGTCTTAAAGTCGGGGGCTGCGTTAATTCTTATATTAATGTAATTATTTTCATCATCAACGTCGGTAAGCGTTACCATAATTTGTTCAAAGTCGCGTTCACCGGTTTGTGATGAAACAGTATACATTTCAAGGAAAGGTTTTGATAAAGTGTTGTCAGAAAGGTCAACCACCGAGTTAAATTCAAACGGATTGTTTCCGCCAACGTTTAATTCAACAAGGTCTTTATTTGTGTCGTAAATTGCCGTTCCGGACTGTCTTTGTAATCCGAAAAGTTTTTCTTTAACCTTGAAATCATACTTCTTTTCGTATTTGATTCCATCAATTACTGTTGAATACACTACGGTATATTTACCCGCTTGCGCCAAAACTTCTTTAGCGCAAAGTTTTTTAGCACCGTTAGGGAAAACGAGCGCTTTTTCCATAGCGTATTCGGTTCCGTCTTTTACAGCCGTTACGTTGGGAATGGTTACTTCATCGCCAACACAATATTCGCTTTCGAAACTTGCTTCGTCAAACACGACTTGCGCTTTAGCTGTAAACGGGTTTAACGTTACGAAAGCAAAAGCAAGTATTGAGACTGTAAAAATGAAAAGCAACACTTTTAAAGTTGTTTTTCTTATTACTTGCATATCATTTCCTCCATTTATTTTTGTTTTTGTCTAGGACAAAAAATTTTCACAATTAATTGTAATTATTCCTTTATACCACCCATCGAGATATTACCCATAAGTTTATCTTGTAAGCAGATATACATAATTAAAATAGGTATAAAAAGAATCATACTTCCTGCAAGTTGGATAGGCGTTTTGCCGTATTCATCGCTTGCAGAAATAGCGAATTTATACAAACCAACCGCAAGTGTAGGCACTGATGGCGTGAACATCAACGGCGTTTCGTATTCGTTCCAATAGTTTACGAAAAGTATCAATAAAATGGTCGTAAACGTTTTAGAAATCAAGGGTAGAACGAGTTTGAATAGGATTGTAAAATTGCCTGCCCCGTCGATTTTTGCCGCTTCTGAAAAACTATTAGGTATCATCATAAACGAGCTGTAGAATATTAGAAAATACGAACCGATAAAATATCCACGCATTAACCATATACCCCAAATCGTATCGTAAATACCAATTGACTTTGCTATACGCAATTGACTTGCCGTTCCACCGATAATCGGGATAGAAAGACAAACGACAACGATAACGTAATAAATTTTCAAAACGCGGAATTTATATTTCGCAACAACGTAAGACGTAATGCAAGGAACTAGCGTTCCCAAAAATGCACAACCACCCGCATAGAATATGGTATTTATTATAATTCTTACAGGTCCTACGAAAACGTCTCCCGTAGGCGTAGGAACTTTAACCGTGTAAGACTTAAATGCCGACGCGTAGTTCACAAAACTCCAAATTTTTGGGAAAGCAAGCGCGCTATCGTCAAATTCCCACGGGTCTTTTAACGATGCAAAACCCGCCCAAACTATCATCAAGATATACATCGTTGCTATAAACGCCATTAAAACAAACAGAACTATGAGCAACGCACTTGGTTTTTTTCTCATCTTCTTCTCTCCTTTTAATAAGCGTTAGGCCCAAACTTTTCAAGCAAATGCTTAACTAAAAATACTATGGGCATCGTAATCAACGTGAAAATCAATCCGTAAGTCGCTAATAGCGGATATTCAGAAAGCGACGCTTTCAAGGTTTTCGTATATAAGAAATATCCGATAGTCTGTAACTTTGGCGACGCTGAATCGGCAAAGAATCCGAGTAAGTTCATTTGATTCATAAACGTATCGGAAATGTGCATAACCATAAAGGTTATAAACGTTGGGAATATCATTGGGAAAAGTACGTATATAAATTTTTGCCAATAATTAGTGCCATCAACTTCAGCGTATTCCATAACTGATTCGTTCGTTCCCGACATAGCGCCCGAATAAAGTAGTACTGCCGTGCCGAACCCAAAGAATACGTTATAGAAGAACACGGTTGCCTTTTTCGTGCTTTCAGTTGCCAATAGCCCCGGAACCATTTCACCCGTTATTTTAGATGCTATTTCCGAATACAAGTCGCCCACGAATTTTCTAAAGATTATAGTGAAAACTAGCGTGGAAACTACTGCCGGCATAAACAGTATCGCTTTGAAAAAGCCTGCCATTGCTCTATTAAGGTAAATATAGTATGAAAACATTAAAGATAGCGTCATACCAACAGCGATTGCAATTATGCGGTAGGTTACCGAATTGCCCACGGCTAATTTTAAGCCCGTATCATTAAACAGGTTGTAAAACGCCAACTTAAAATTTTCTAACCCTGCGAACGAATAACCGCCTTCGTAATCGAAAAATTTGAACGATAACGCTATCGTGTTAACATTTACGCCGAGATAAAAGATTATAAACTGAATTGTTGGATAAAGTAAGATAATCACGCAAAATAAAATATCTTGGAAATTTTTCTTAAAATTCTCTTTCAACGTCAGCTTCTTTTTTTGTTCACATTTAGTCATTTAACCCCTCCGTTAGACAAAAAGTTTTAATCTTAAAAAAACCTTCCGTAACTTTGTTCCCATTTTGCTTTAGTGTTAGTATCAATAATTCCTTTAAAGAAATCTTTTGCGTTGGTATGAGAATCCTTATCGCGCAAGAGATAATCTATTGCAGAAGTTTCAAGGCTGGTGCGGAACGTTGAATAATATACGAACGCACTTTGTGCACCTAAATAAAGCGGGTTTTGTGAGAAAGGATAAACCTTATCTGCACTGTCATAAAGATTCCAAACTTTTTGTGAATAGGTGCTCTTCCATTGTGTATTCTCATCCATTTCGTAGTTAAGAGCTTTAGGTAATCCTACGATTGTTGTAAATTCTGCCAACGATTCATCAGTATAGCAATACTTAAGGAAAAGTTTTGCTAGGTCAACCTTTTCAGTTGAAATATCATTTCTAATGAAAGCGTATGAGTAGTTGTTGTCGATAAGCGTGGGTTTTTCGCCAATCTTATCAGCGGTTGCTTTGGGGAAAGGCATAATGCCGAAGTTTCTGTTCTTCATCGCCCACTTTTCACCATATCTATTTGCCATAGTTTCGAAAGTGCCTTCAGCTTCGTTTTCCCACCAAATACCTTCAAGTATCATTGCGATAGGTTGGTTTTTGTAAGAGCTTCTTAAGAAAGTGTCTTGAGCCGTTATAGCCGAAGAATCGGTAAAGCCACTTGAATGATAATAATTGTTATCAAGAATTTTTTCTAAGAAATCAAGCGCGTAGTATCTACCTGCAGACCTATAAAGCTCATAACCGTTTGAATTATTGATAACCTTATCTTGTGCGTCAAGCTGAATACCCGTTGAAGTTACTGTCGCAAGGTTTTTAGCCGTACCGTTAAAATTAAAGTTGAGCATCATTTGTTCTTTGCCTTCGTAATCAGATGCAAGAGCCGCTAAAATCCAGCTAACGTAAGAAGTACGGTATTGACCCGTCCAAATAAACGGAGTAATTGACATTGCATTTTTCATATAACCGCAAAGTGCAAAGAATTCGTCGTAAGTTGCGGGAAGTCCGTCGTCGTACGTGCCGTATTCGCCATCAGGACCTTTAGACTTTTGACCTTTAAGGTTGGTATATCTAACCGTGCCCGTAAAGTTAGGTTCACTAGGCGCACCGTCTTTAGCATAGAAAAGTTTTTTAGAATTGAACAAATCAATATCGTAGTTTATTCCAGCAAAAGACGCGTAGTGAGGAATACAATAATAACTGCCACCGATTTTAAGTGAGGCTTTTTGTTCAGCACTCATCTTGCTTTCGATAGTTTTGTTGTCAGAGTTTGTAGATGTAACAACGTCGTCAATATTCATCATATAACCTAAGCTAACGTAGTCGTTAAAGGTTATAGATTCAGAAAAGAACACTTCGTTAGTCGTTACGGGCATTTTATCTCTAAGTCCCGTGCCGTAATAACCGTCTTTATCAGCGTCAATCATAATTTGAACGCCTTGTTTCCCAGGTTGGAAAGTCTCTGTTGCATAATCTTCTTCAAACCTTGCTTTTACAGCGTAAAGCCAATCTGTGCCGTAACCACCGTCATAGTTTAAAACGTATAACTGCGTTTTGTTGGGGTCGAACTCTTCTGAAGGTCTGCCACCACCGCTACCGTTACCAGGGTCTGCACAGCCAACTAGACTGAACACCGAAATAATTGCTAATAAAAATGCAATAATTTTCTTCATAAATTTTTCTCCTTATCCAAATGTTTTATTTTTTAATTTTTATATTGATTTGTAAATAACGTCGGTTGCAATCTTGAGATATTTTAATTGTTCTATAAACACCTCTTTACCTGCACACGAAAGTTCTACTTCGTAATTAAAATCGCCTTTATACCCCGTTTTCTTTAAGGTTTTAGCAAAAGAAATCAAGTCGATATCCCCACTAAACGGTTCTTGATGAAAATCGCCGTAAGGCGAAAACTTTCCGTGATTTTGATTTACGTGCAAAGTTTTTAACCTACTGCCTAAATCTTCCACCTTTTGGTTTAACTTAGCGTCGTCCCTATCGGTCAAATTAGCGTGCCCCGTATCTAAACAAGCGCAAAAGCCTTTACCTAGCGTGTCGATATATTTTATCCACTCATCCGTGTTGCTACAACCCGAAGTAAGTTGCTCTTTGAACTCTGAGTCGGTAGTATATATATTTTCTATTGCAATTTCAAGCCCCGCGTTGATAGCGTAAGGTTGAAGTTTAGAGAAAAACTCAAAATTTATTTCTTCGCATCTTTTTTGAATAACTGAATAATCGAATTTTTGTTCTGGAGCAAAGAACTCGCGTTTCCAGGGCATATGCGGATGCGCTACCGCATATTTGCATCCAATTTTTTCCGCAAGGTTTATATGATAAATTACGTCGTCAAAATATTCCTTGCTTAAAAACACTTCCGTTGGAACTTCACAAACCATAGGAAGATGCAACATATTGATTTTTAATCCGTGCTTTTTAGAAGCTGAATTAAGATTAGATATATATTCTTCTTTATTGCCGTTAGGTATTGATTCGGACGGACAAACAGCATCAAACCCAATTTCTTTAAGAGTTTTGAAAGCCTCGTCTAGCCCCGAAAAGAATTTTAAAGAAGAATTAATAAAAGAAACACTTAAATCCCACATAAAATCCTCTATATTTTCAAAATGTCTTTCGCGTTTATAATTTTATATGCTAACAAGCATTGTAGTTGTTGCACGCAACAACTAAGGGGACCCCCTTAATAAACTCTGCTTTTATATTAACGACCAACCAACGCCTGAGATTGTTGAGTTGAATCGTCAAGATTAATATTAATTTTGCCCGTTAATTTTATATCTGCTGAAGAAGCACCAACTAGCACGGTAAACGCACCATTTTCTACGTGCCACTTATCGAGCGCCGTGTTGTAATAAGCAAACGAACGGAAATCCAACTTAACCGAAACTCTCTTTGTTTCGCCCGCTTTTATAAAGGTCTTTTCAAAGCCTTTCAGCTCTTTTTCAGGGCGGATAACCATACTGAACACGTCTTTAACGTAAACTTGAGAAACTTCCGCACCGTCAACGTTAGAAACGTTCGTTATGTCGTACGAAACGGTGAAATCACACTCGCCCGTTTGTTCAATGCTCAAATTATCGTATTTGAATTCTGAATAAGAAAGTCCGTGTCCGAAGGGGAAGAGCACGTCTATGCCGTATTTTTCATAGTAGCGGTAACCAACGAATATTCCGTCGTTATACCACTCTACTAACCCATTACCCGTATCGTCGCCCGTGAACGTATCTTCTAAATCGTAAGGGAAACTTTCTGCAAGCTTACCACTAGGATTGGTTTCGCCTGCAAGTATGGAACTTATCGCTTCGTTGGTCGCTTCGCCCGCAAAGCCTTCAATCACAACTGCTTTAACGTCGTCTATCCAATCTTGCATATCTATCGCGCTTGTCGCGTTGATTACGACGATAATATTTTCGTTATACCTTGCTAAATTGCGTATGACTTCTTCGTATTCTTTTTTAAGTTTTATATGACTGCGGTCAAACGATTCGCTTTCGGTATCCCCGCTAACGAATACTATCACAGCGTCTTTTTCGTAGGCTTCGGTATAAACTCTCTTTGCGTACTCTAACTTAATGCGGTTGCTACCCGCCCAACTTGCACAAGCGCAAGCGGCTCTATCGTAACCCACTTCTGATTTGGGTAATTTTTCCGCAAGTAATTTTGCAACCGGTTCTTGAACGTAATCGGTTTGAACGTAGGCAGAACCCAAGCCACCGAGCGGTGTTTCCGAAAGGTCGCCAACCACCAAGTATTTTCCACCGTCTTTAAGTGGAAGAATATTGTCTTCGTTCTTTAATAAAGTAATACCGGCTTTAGCAATCTTAACAGCGTTTTGGTGGCGTTGCTCTTTATTATAATTCATCTTAGGCGTAGAATTTTGTACTTTTTCCACGAGATTTAGAACGTTTTCTACACAGTAGTCAATTTCTTCCATGGAGATATTGCCTTTTGCCAAGGCCTCTTTAACGCTATCAAGAGTTAATTCATTGTAAGGCATTATTAAATCAATGGTAGCCTTAATAGATTTATAAGGATTTTGCACGGAAGCCCAATCTGAAACGATAAGTCCGTCAAACCCTAATTTATCACGCAAAACGCCTTTTAATAATTTTTTGTTTTCAGAAGCGTAAACGCCGTTAACGGGATTATACGCACACATAACAGTCCAAGGTTTTGCTTCAAGCGCAATTTCAAAAGGACGGTAATAAATTTCATTAAGAGTTCTTTCGTCAATTTCGCTAGTTTGAACTCTTCTGCCCTTTTCTCTATTGTTTGCACAGAAGTGTTTAAGGCTAGTGCCAACGCCCCTGTCTTGAACACCTTTAATAAACTCTCTTGCTAAAACGCCCGACAACATAGGGTCTTCGGAAAAATACTCAAAGTTTCTGCCGTTAAGCGGTGTTCTTTTAATGTTTACGCCTGGCGCAAGCAAAATATCCGCACCGTTTTCAATAGCGTCGTTGGCGATAGTTTCGCCATCAAGATACGCAAGTTCTTTATCCCAAGTTTGCGCAACCAAAGATAAAGCCGGCATAGCTGTAGCGGATTTTCTATTGTTGTCATCATCAAACATTTGAAGTCCGTTAGGCCCGTCAGAAACTACTATTTGAGGGACTTTTCCATTTGCTGAATAAGTCTTCCATTCGTTAACGCCAGTCAAAAGTAATATTTTTTCTTCAAGGGTCAATTTGTTAATATCATATTTCTTTGATTTAGCCATTTTGTTCTCCTATCATAAAAGTCTACAAAGGCATACTACACCCTTAGATTTTTTTGCCAAATTAAGTATAAAAAATTTTTCACCCTTATTCTAGTATAAATCATACAAAAAAGTTGCACAAATTATACTTTTTATGGTATAATCAATAAAAATATATAATTTAGATATAAAATATGGAAAAATTACAGGTTTTAATCGAACAAATAGAAAAGGGCAGAAACGTACATATTTGCATTGAAGATTTCAACGGTATTTTAAATATGTCTGCCACCGAATTACGCTTTAAAAATATAATTCACTCGAAAAAATTTTGCGATATTGCAAAATCGACAAAAAAAGGGCATCACGCTTGTTTGACGTGCAAATCTTTTGCAAATAAAAGGTCAAGAACAACAAAGTCGAATTTTTTAGGTCAATGCTTTTTTGGGCTTTACGAAGCTACTGTTCCCGTAGTAATCGACGATTCTATCGTCGCAACGGTGTACGTTGGCAACGCAGTATTAGACTTAAACAAAACCAAGAAACGCTTGAAAAAATCTTGTGCGTCTACCGGCGTTCCCGAAGATGCGCTTTTAAAACAACTCAATAATTGCGAGTTTACCCAAGACGCTAACGAACTTTTCCAAATAGCGCACCTAGTCGCAGATTATTTGAAAATTTTGTATAACGAAGTTCCTAAAATTAAAAACGATTTACATTGGCTAGTTTCTTCAATGAAGCGTTTTGCCGATAAGCGTTTTTGTTATAATATTTCCTTAAAAGAACTTGCCCTAACCTATCAAAAAAACGAACAGTACCTAGGTAGACTATTTAAAAAACAAATGGGCATATCGTTTAACGACTACTACACGGAATTAAGACTAGAAAAAGCCGAAAACTTGTTAAAACAAAGCGACCAAAAAATAATTACTATCGCGTTAGACTGCGGTTTTAACAACATTTCATACTTTAACAGAGTATTCCAAAAAAAATATAATACATCCCCGTCCGATTATCGCAAAAACTTACAACAATAATAATTACGATTAACTTAAAAAGACTACCGAAACAAATCGATAGTCTTTTATATTTAACAACAGTTTGTTATTGAATAAACTTTTATTTATCTCACAATCAATGCTTATTTTTTTCATTGACAGACTCATAAACCAGCAGAGCCGTAATAGTAAAAGCGTTAGAAATTCTCTAACGCTCTTTTTATTCTACTAATTAAATAGCCAATTAGTTATTCGCTTTTATTTTTTTATCGTAAATTTTCTTAAATTTTTTATATAATCTTTTATTTGGGCAACAAAAAAGAATTTCTATCTCATATTTATTATTTTCTAAAATCCACTTTTTTGTTGCTTTTAATGCAGTTTTAAAAAATGTCGTTTCTCTAATTCCATTATATTTTTCTAAAATACAAGGGATTCCCACCCAACGTATATTTAGTTTTTTTGCTTTATCTAAAATGTTATTAAAAAACATGCTAAAGTTTTTCTTTTTATCAACAAAACCTATATGCAAAACTTTTTCTGCCGTTAACCATAGTCCTTTCGTGATTTTCATTTCGTTGGGTTTTAGCATAAGCATCTCTCTATAAGAATCTAAATATATGTCTCTGTATTCTTTCAAATAAACATTATAGTAAGCGTTTTTATCTTTGATTGAAAATTCTGAATTCCCATCTTTTTGAAACACAAAGTTTACCAATAATCCAAATCCAAAGCCACCTTCGGTTATATCATAACTATGAACACCTATCTTGTCGCTTAGTGGCTTAACATATTTTTTGATTACCTTTTTCATTTTATCTAATGAACAAGGCAAATCATCTTCCTCAAAATACTCTATGCCTATGATTTCAGCAATAGTTTCTTTATCAAAAAAAGTTGGAACAACAACTAAATCACCTTTTTTTATACTTTCATCTTTACATAAATAACAATATAATTTACCACTATTTTTAAACTCTACTTCTGCTACTCTATGCCTTGGCAAAACTTCATCGTAGTAACCATCTTCGATACTATCTAAATATTCCCTAAACTCAATAATGTCACTATCATCAAACCACAAACTACAACCTTGATGAACTTTTTTAATCAATTCATTAAATTGTTGTTTGGTAAACACCTGTTTTAATTCAATTCTATCTTTATTTTCTTCGTTTTCTTTGTAAAATATAGTAAATAATATTTTACCATCTATATTCTCCAACAAAAAATCTATATCGGGCTCTACAAAAAAAGAAAAACCTTGTTTCTTAATATTACCTATAGAAATGTTATCTAAAGAACAATAAAAGCAAAGCATTTCATAAGTGTCAAAATATATGAGCTCCTTTATAAAGCTTACCTTTTTGCTTGTATATTCAATTTTAACAGGCAAAAAATCATTATCATCTGTTCCATATGGTTGTCCTTCATTTCTTTCCAATATAGTTATTTTTATTTCTTGTTGCCTATCAATTAAATGAATATGAGGCTTTTGCATAACGTAATCCCTTATATTTTTTCTTTATTATAGCCCATAAAAATGCCATATGTGTGTCATATTATATCACTTTTTTCATAAGTTTTCAACAAAAATAAAAAAAGCAAAAACTTTCAAGGTTTTCGCTTTTTAAAATGATTAGATTTTTGCTAATAAAAAACACTGTTGAACCATAGGTGGTTCAACAGTGTATCTAGTGGTTGCGGGGAGGGGATTTTCTTCTCTCGAGCCTCCCGCTAAATGGTGGGTGCCCACCATTTAGCCCTTTGGGCAAACTTGCCAAGCAAGTTTTCTCCTAATTCAAATCCCCTCTCTCCTTTCAGCACGTCAAAAAGAAAAAGGACACCCTTTAGTGTCCTTTTCTTTTTGGTTGCAAGTTTGCCTAACTAAAAGAACCATTTTGTCTTTTTCGTTAGGTTTTTACTGATAAAAATATGTATTTATTGTGAAGATTTCACTATTATGTTTCGCTATATAACTTACGCCTTTATTCTTATACAAAGCATAACTATCTTCAAAAATTATAAAGACATTACTTTTGGTAATGTCTTTTAATCTTTTTAATGAACTATTTAAGTCTTTTTTGTCGTCAAAAATTATCTTGTTAAAGTATTTAGCTAAATCCAATTCTTTTAATAAATACTTGGCTCGATTTTTATCTGCGCTTGTCCAAAGATAACAATTTTGAACGTCTTGTTTTCGCAAAATATTTAATAAATATTCGTTAACCACAACTCTATATTTAAGCCACTTTTGAGTAAAATAGTTTTGCTTATCGGCTATCAATTTTTTGCTAAGTGTTTCGCCTAAGTTCTCACGTGTCAACCTTTTGCTTGTTTTAAGTCTTTTATGTCCGTTATTCTCTAAAGCAAAATTATAAGCATCGTTATTTAGGTTTTTCGTTGAAACCAAAGTATCATCTAAATCTACAACGTAAACCAATTATAATTCCTCAATTTCTTTTTGCGACACAACCTTTTCGCCCTGAATAACGTAATCTTTGTTTAACCCGAAAATTAAATCGCTAGAATCGCTTTCTCTAAACATAACGAGTCGTTTTTTGCTATATTCTTTTGCCTTTTCAAAAGCATGGCGCGAGCCACTATCCCCTTCGCCTTTTCTAAAACTAGCAACCAAAATAACTGCTTTTGAATAAAGTGCTTGCAATCTATCCCTTTCTATAAATCTTTTAATTCTTTCATGTTTATTTTTAGGCTCGTTTACATATTCGCTAACTATGAGTCCCTCTTTTTCAACTATCTCGTTTGCTAAATCAATATTTTGTTTTGGATAAATGTATTCTATCGTTGACGGAAGAAAAGCTATTGTTTTTGCATTATTTTTAATACTTTCAAAATGGGCAATCGTGTCGCAACCATTTGCAAGCCCACTTACGATATTAAAACCTTTTTCAACCAGACTTTTAACAACCTTTTGTCCTCTTTCTGTTATCTCTTTTGTCGGCGTTAAAACACCTATTACTGCAATGTTTTTATCAATATCTATAAGTAAACTTATATCGCCTTTATATGCAAAGAAAAACGGCTTTTCACTATTTTTTACTTTACCGTCTGCGATAGGAAAATTATCATCAAAAACGCTGATAATATTTATTCCTTTTTCTTCAAGTTCTTGTTTTAAGGTTTCTATGTCACAAGAGAAAGTGTTTATAACTTCTTCGTTATAAAAAGCCTTCCAAAAATGAGCGTTAGATTTTATAACGCCCGTTTTTATTAAGTTATAAAGTTTTAACGATATATTTGAATTCATAACTTTTACCTTGTTTTTGCCGTTACGTATAGTATAACACTTTTTGCGCCTAAATCAAATAAATACCCTATACAATCTTCAATAACATTTACCCCTTCTGTATAAATATCATCAACTAAAATAATATTTTTGTCAATAATCTTGTTTGTATCAACTCTGCAAGTGTCTTTCGTTATGCCTTTATATGGATTGTCGCCCGTATTGTTTTCAAGTCTCCAATTATGCGTTGTTTTAGTGTCTTTAACTCTTGTAATAGCATCCGTGCCGTTAATAAAACCTAATTTATTAGCACAACTTGAAATTGCCTTTTTGAACATTAATTGACTTTGTTTATACTTATTTTCTCTTTTAGAACGGGGCATAACGCAAACTGTAAAATTTTTATAATCGCCTTTATCAAAAAGGCTTTCCATATCTTTAACAAATCTTTCAGAAACTTGAACAAAATCTTCAACTAAATCCAACTCGTTATACTGATTAGTCATGTTTTTAAGGTGGTTGATAAAGTCAGGATTACCTTGTTTTTGATACCCTACGTAATCGCAGTTATAAAAAGCCAAAACTTTTTGCTCTAAATATTTGTTTTCACCAATATAAAACTTTTTCACAATAATTTTTTCTCCTTGAATATGTTTTTACTTTGCTTATACCACGTAATAATCTCATAATCAAGGTTTTATGACACACAAATTACTATCAAAACATCAAAATTTAAAATAAAAAAGCACTTAAACAAGGACTTTGAAAAGAAAATAACCTAACCCGAGTTTGAGGTTCGGATTAGGTTATGACTAGTTACATAGAATATTTTTTATTTTCTTTGCAAAACTTTATCTACAACAGACATCAAATTGCTTTTGTTCTCCGAAAGCTTAGTGGCTGTCAATGTTTTTTCTGTTGCAAGGCCTATCCCCCCAACTCTACCAACTTTCTTTGCCGCTTTTATCTTTTCTTTAGAATTATTTATAGTTTTATGTAAAAAAACATCTTCTATGTTTCTACAAAACCATACAAATTCATAATTATTTTTTTTGCAATATTTTTTTATTTCTTCATTTAGTTTATTTGTATCTGGATCTGCTTGAATCTTGTCAGCATCAACGCAGTAAACAACTTTAATTTGCTTGTAATGTGGTTCTGCTTTAATTTTTTCAATTTCTTTCTTTATTTTTTCACTCTTATATTTTCCTTTACCAGCAAAATTCAAATATCTTGTTTTGATTGATGTATCTAGTTTATAAAAATTTTTTATAACATTTGATATATACATTTTGTCAGATTCTGATTTTTTATTACATTCAACACAAAAAATTAAAGCTAACATATTACTCTCCAAAAACTCCAAGGAAATTAAATGGTTCAAGGTTAAAAGGAGAATATTCTATCAGTCCTTTACTATATTGAAATGCTGCCTTACGATTACCATTTTTGACCCATGGAACAAGTTTAGAATCCACTGAAAGAAAATCAATTGAATGTTTGTATTTTTGCAAAACATCCATAGGAGCAAGATTATGTGTTGTAAAAACAAATTGCCCTGAAGCATACTCAACTATATATTGAATAAGTTTAACCAAAAGTACATCATGAATATTAGCGTCAAATTCATCTATAAAAACAATTTTATCATGTTCTATATCGCATAAAGCAGAATAAAGCTGTATTATTTTTTTTATGCCTGTACTTTCATATTTCTTATTTATCCTTTTTCCATCCTCATAAACCATTATATTATCACATTCATAGACATCTCCATTATCTTCTGTTTTTATTTCTATATTTACTAAATCATTTTTGAAAACTTTTATAAAAGAACAAAGAGCCTCTATATCTTTTTTATACTCTTCAAACTCATTTTTATAAACTTTTTCCGTATTGTTCATTGTAATTCGTTTTTGCGTAAGAAGCTGATAAAATGTTGCATCATCTTTTATATTATCTTTTATTTGCCCAAGCCATTCATACTGACTACTTATCGCATCAAAATCAATATAATTGGTATCTGAGTCTTGTAGAACCACCGTTAAATTTGCAGAAAATACTTGTGTTGCAATAATTGCAAAATTAAATTTGTCGTCAATCTTAAAATTTTTGTTTTTAAAGAAATTATGAAATAATATATTTACAAAACTTTGTTTTTGTAATAAATTCATCGTTAAATTTTTCACTGTCTCCTTGTCTGGGCAAGCATTTGTAATCAATTCTATTTCGCCCTTTTTAACATGAAAAATTATTTCTTTTTCTAAATCTACATTTTTAATACTATTTTCAATTAATTTTTCTTCTGATAGACTAAATTTACCATTATCTTCTTCGATAACAACCTTGTGTGTAAAAACAGTCTTCAACGTATCTTTTTTATCTATCAACGCAAATGTCATTTCAATTTCAAATTTATGAGTCTTTTGGTTGATCAAGTTTAAAAAAAGATTATTAGAAAACGAATTTCCTAATGTAATATAATCTTGTTGAAGCATTAATTTTCGATAAATATCTACAGCATAAATAATTCCCGTTTTTCCTGCACCATTTGTACCATAAATAGCCTTAACATGTGATTTAGAAATCTCCAATTTCTCTTGCAGCGTTTTATTATAAAAATTCAAAACAACTTCTTTATCTATGCATTTAATTCCATAAACTTTCATTTTTAATAAAAAAAATTTCATTCCATCACCTCATGCAATATATTATACTCAATTTTTTAGAAAAGTAAACTATTATTATACAATTTGTATATTTTTTATTATAGCGCGCGCTTGTTTTAATATCAAGCTTACATGACAACAAGTTTTTATGAATATTTTTTGTTGCAAAATTATTTGAGTCTAATTTTTTGTTATAATTGCTAAAAAGGAGAAAATATAATGCAACATCAAATCAATAAAATCAAAACATGCTTGAAAGAATATAAAGCAGAAACACCTGTTTCGCAAATAGTTATTAAAAACAATATTCCACGAAGCACTATATACTACTGGATAAAGAAATACAAACAAATAAAAAATTTAGACGAAATTAAATACGTATCTGCTTATGAAAACGAAAAAAAGAAAAACCTTAAACTTCAACAAATTAATCAGGTGTTAAAATTAGTAAATTGTACAATTCATTCTCCACTACAAATAAAACTAAAAGAACTGGAAAAACTATATGGTAAATTTAGTGTTAGAGTTTTATGCGATGCATTAGATGTTAGTAGAGGCACTTTTTATAACCATATATTAAGAAATAAAAAAGAAAACACTTCTTATGTAAAACGACGACAAGTACTATCCAGTGAAATATTAAAAATCTATGAAGATAGCAGAGGTTTGTTTGGTTCAGATAAAATTCTTGCAGTATTAAAAACAAAAGGTTTTCATACGAGCAAACCATTAGTACGAGAACTGATGAAAGAATTGGGTATTAGAAGTTTTCGTTCAACAGCGAAAAGAGACCATTCTTTATGGAATAAGCTACACCCACCCAAAAACCACTTGCAACGAAACTTTAATGTTGAAGGGCCAAATCAAGTTTGGGCAAGTGATTGCACGAGGATTTCATATAAGCAACAAAGTTATCATATCTGTGTAATTATGGATTTATACTCTAGAAAAATTATATCTTACAAAATTTCTCAAAGAGCAATCACTCAATTAATAACATCCACCTTTAACGAGGCTCTAATTAAAAGAAACTTTTGTACTCCTAAAATGTTTCACTCTGATAGGGGGTGTCAATACACTTCATTTGCTTTTAGAAAGTTGTTATTAAAACACAACATTTTGCAATCTTTTTCTCAGTCTGGTAATCCTTATGACAATGGCGTTGTTGAATCTTTCTTTTCTTCTTTTAAACAAGAAGAAATATATAGAAGCTTTTATTCTTCAGTAAAACTACTTAAACAAAGAATTGCAGAATATATAGATTTTTATAATCAAAATCGCCCACATAGAAGCAATAATTACAAAACTCCCAATCAAAAGGAAGAAGCATACTATAATAAAATAAACCGTGAAGTCTAATCTGCACGGTTCATATTGTTTTACCTTTTTATCGTTTGTTTCCCAATTTTTATACGTTTGCAAAATTTTTGTCTAATAATGCCCACCCTTAAATTTACAAGCAAAATACAAATAAAAATAGGAGTCAATTTTAACCCAGTCTAATCAAACTGTCTAAAATCTTGACTCCTATTCAACTGGTTGCACGTGTGCTAATTTAATTGAACTATTTAGTTACAAATGGTCCATCGGCATAATTTTGAGTTTTATGCCCTGGTAAATCTTCTAAAATATCTTCATCCGTTATATCTGAACTTCTTACGACTTCTAAATCTCCTACGAAAATTTCTATCCTTGCATAGTCTTTGCCTTAAAACGCCATGATCCTCATATTGCCATACACTTTTTTTCTGCCGTCATAGGTATCCCTCCTTTCGTGTTTTTTATTTGGTGTTCTGTTTTACCATATTTTACGGCTTTTTTCAAGACGGAGAATGTGAGGATACGATATTTCCTTCAGAAAATTCGCATTTTTACCTTCCTACCATTTATCTAATATCACAAGACAGGCAAAAACAGCACAAAAGTCCTTGATTTCTCTATACTTTTGCGCTATACAGCCCAACGGCAGAAAAGAAGAAACTGTAAATATCGGCTTCATTTTCGCAAATCCGTGCAAGGTTTTGCTTTGGGGGAGGTCTTTCCTACATTTTGGGGCAGACCTCCTTCGGAAGCTGCGATTTCGCCGTGGGTGTTTTTTTGACTACAGCGATGCAGATATTGAGGTTTGAGAAAGCCTTCGCTCCAATATAGGACGAGGGCTATGCTTTTAGTCACTTTTTAATGTTTATAAGGCTGTTTATCCAAGCGCAACCATACTAAATACCAACGCGAACAAGGCAACCGTTTCGCAAAGACCTACGACGGTTATATATTGCGAAAAACCTTTGCCTGTTTCTGCCAACGCATCTGCGCCTGCCGCACCTGCCTTGCCTTGGAAAATAGCCGAAAAAGCCATTGCTATGGCTGATGCAATACCGATACCAAACAAAAATGCCGGATCTGCAGTAGATGCTTTCAGTTGTTGCATCAAAAGAAAT
>JAFVUV010000009.1 GCA_017502525.1 Clostridia bacterium | reverse complement strand
GACAAATGGTAGCAACCAACGTAGCAAGCGAAAAGAGTTCAAGAGCAATGGAAGTTTTGGTTACGAGCGCAAAACCTACGAGTATGATGTTCGGAAAGGTGCTTGCGTCTTGTATTGCAGGCTTTACCCAACTTGTCCTTGTGTTCGGCTCGGCGTTACTGTTCTACAATATCAATAAAGCGCAGTTGTCAAATCCGATAATTGCCTCGATATTTGATATGCCGGTTGAGTTGTTTATTTATCTGCTTGTGTTCTTTGTTCTCGGTTTCTTGATTTATGCGTTCCTTTACGGTGCAATCGGCTCAACCGCGTCAAAACTTGAAGATATAAACACCTCGGTATTGCCCATCACGTTCCTGTTCATTATTGCTTTCTTTGTTGTAATGTTCTCAATGATAGGCGGTAGCGTAGATACCGTTCTGATGAAGGTATGCTCGTATATTCCGTTTACCTCACCTATGGCTATGTTTACGAGAATTTGTATGAGTACGGTAGCTTGGTATGAAATCTTTATTTCTATTGCTATACTGATCGGCTCTACTATCGGTATCGGTGTTCTTTCCGCAAAGATCTACCGTGTAGGCGTTCTTCTTTACGGTACGCCCCCGAAGTTCTCAACCATTATGAAAACTGTGTTTAAGAAACAGTAAAATCAGCCCTCGTTCCCTTACGGAGCGAGGGCGTAACCACTTAAAAAGCAAAAAGCAACTGTCGGTTGACACATTGAAAGCCCTCGGTTGGTGGTGTGTAACCGTGGTTTATGCTATAATATAAGCACAAAAAGAGCCACGAGCCTAAATAAAATTCAAACGAGGTGTTTATATGATTTTAGCTGACAAGATTATCAGACTACGAAAAAAGAACGGTTGGTCACAAGAAGAACTTGCCGACAAGATGAACATATCCCGACAAGCCGTTTCAAAGTGGGAAAGAGATTTGTCTTTTTCTGATATATCTTCCATTCCGAAGTTAGCGGAGATATTTGAAGTATCAGTAGATGAGCTAATCCAGGTAAAGACAGAAACAAAAGAAAATATCGGCAAAAACAAAGTAGATGTAATTGTTGATACTGCTTTGAAAGGAATTGGTGTTGCAATGGGAATTGCTGTAACTGTTCTATCTGTTTTGGGAGTGTTAGAAACCAACTCTGCTTTCGTTATGCTTGGCATTGGATTGGCAAGTGTGTCTATTTCTTTGCTTAAAGATAAACAAGTGGATAAGTGATTATAAGTGCATCAAAAAGTCAAATTCCAATTTATCTAATAAAAATATAACTTCATAATTTTTTCAAAGGATACGGTATGGATAAAGAACGTTTTGAAAAACAACTTGCTTTTATTTTGGAAGTTGATAAAGAAAAAAATATTTTAAGGCAATCACATTTGAGTGGATACGTTCGTCAAGAAAATGATGCTGAACATTCTTGGCATATAGCAATGATGATATATTTACTTAAAGAATATGCGAATGAAGAGTTTGACGTTGCAAAAGCAATGATGATGGCACTCATTCACGATGTGGTTGAAATTGATGCAGGAGATACGTATGCTTACGATACGAAAGCTTTAGAAACCCAAAAGGAAAGGGAGAAAAAAGCGGCAGACCATATTTTTGGACTATTGCCTGACGACCAAAAAGAGCATTTAATGGAACTGTTTGAAGAGTTTGAAGAGGGTAAATCGCCCGAAGCAAGATTTGCTCACGTTATGGATAATTTACAGCCTATTCTCCTAAATGATAGTAACAATGGTGCGGATTGGAGATTGCACGAAGTAAATAAAAGGCAGGCATTAAATAGGCAAAAATCTTCCCAACTTGGCTCAATAGAAATATGGGAATTTGCGAAAGAATTGATAGAAAGAAACGTTAAAAAAGGCAATATAAAAGAAGATATTTAATTAGTATTTTTATCTTAATCGTGTATTTTTAAGGACTACTTGTAATTTATTACTAAATATGCTATACTAAAAAAGTAAATAGTCGTGGGTGCTGTAATAGGCTGAGATTAAACCATTGAATCGGCAAGGTAATGCTTGAGCGAAAGACATAATTAAGCAGATATTTCACCCACGTTTGTAGCGTGGGTTTTTATTTTATAGGTTAAATATTGTAAAAGTAACAGCAAGATAAAATATTCATTGGAGTTTATTATCAAAAGATTATTATGAAAGAGGAATTAGAAAACAATAAACTATTTGCAAGTTGTCCAATATGCGCCCATAAATTATGCAAGGGAGAAAATGGAACAAAGGTAGAAATTCTATGTGAAAGGTGTAAAAACATCATTTCCGTTGTAATAGAAAATGGAAAAGTAAGAACATCGGTATTACCAAAAAAGAAGTAATTTGAAGAAAATAACACCGTCTTTTTATAAGGCGGTGTTTTTTTATTAAGAAAAAAATGCTATTTTCAACAAAAAATTACAAAATTAGTCAGAAAACATAGGCATAAATATTTTATAATGAAGTTGTAAAAATCTATGTTAGTAGATTTATAGAGGTTTAATTTGAATTATTTTATAAGAACAAAAGAAGGCTTTTTTATGAACTTTATCAAAACTAAAAAACTTCATATTAAATTGTTGAATGAGTAGCTGAATCTAATGTATATTAAGACAGAAGCCTGACAAGCGAATCAACCCTTATGGGGTATTCTTTTGTTGAGCTTTTTTTGTTTAGAGATAACTCATCTCGTAATGGTGTTGATTTGCAAACGCTGTTGCGACTATAATTATTTATTTAACGTTCAACGGCGTTTAGTCGTTGGACGTTTTTTATTTAAGTTTTCATTCGCCCGACGAACAAAATCTGCTTGTCACGGGTGAGTAATGAAAAAAGTTTTCTACCGTAATACAAGTAGTTGCGAATTACTTGTATGTTTGGCTACACAATTAAATAACATACATATATTTATTAAAACGAACGCATTTTTCAAGTTGGTTTCCACACCTATTGAAAAGTGCGTTTTATTTATTGTCGATTTTTGTAATATTTTGCAATTCTACTATATTCGTGGTCCGCCTAGTTGTTTTTGAATTTTTAATTTCAAAACAAATTAGGAGGATTTAATAATGAAAAGATTTGAAATTATGATTGCCACGGATAGAGGAGAAAAGAAAGTAAGCGTTTGCGTAAGTAATGAAGTTGCTCTAATGTTGCAAGCTTGTCCTAAAGGAATAAGAATTATGTATTTGAAAGATGAATACGAAGAACAGTTGCATCAAAGAAAAGAAACACGAAGACATATTTCGTTGGACAAGTCTATTGAAAACGGACACGATTTTGAATCGCAAGAGGCAACACCGATAGATTTTGTATTACAAGAAGAGGAAAACGAACGTGTAAATAAAATTTTAGAAAGATTGTCAGTGAGACAAAAAGAAGTCTTTGTTTTGCACGCTTTAGATGGTTGGAAGTTAAAAGAAATAGGTAAAAAAATGGGCGTTAGTTCTCAACGTGTTTATCAAATTTATCAAGATGCAAGAAAAAAATTAAAAAAATTTTTGAAAAAACCCTTGAAAAAATGACTTTCTAATGGCTTATAAGTGAAGGGGTTTGAATCCCACGTAAAAAAGGAGCAATAAAAATGCTATTAAAAATTGATAGATTTGAAGAATTAGCGAAAAAGAAAGGGTATCGCAACGGATATGAATTGGCAAGTCAGATAGGTTGTAATGAACTAACCTATGACATCTTAAAAAAAGGAAATCGTATCGGTAGCGATATTGTAGCAGAACTTTATAACCGTTTTGGTGGAGAGATAACCTTAAAAGTTATTGATTTCGAGGAGGGTACGCTTGATGAGTTCAAAAACAAGCACGTACACATCGGAAAGAGAATTTATTGATGGATATTTAGGATACTCTCTAAAAAAGAAAAAGTTAAAACAATGGATTTATCGAAATAAGCTAACTCAACCTTATGTTGCACGAAAGTTGCACATATCGGTAAATGAGTTTAAGGGAAAGTTAAAGGATAACAAGCCGTTTTATAGAGAGCAACTAAAACACCTTATATACCTAATGGGAGCAAGGAACGCTTTTAGAGTTATACGCTTTCATAGTAATAGACAACGACGAAGAGTGTATCAAGAGGTATTTGGAAAATACAAAAACAAGGAGCGATTAAATGAATGAAACGATGAGATTATCAAGCCGTAATGCGTTAATACAATCAATGCTTTCAGATAATGAAGGAATAAAAAACTATTATCGTTTTACGGCACAAAATCCGCATTTTGAATTACACGATGCTTGTCAGATAGTCGCTGCACGACCTAACGCTTCGATTTGTTTTCACTTTGAAGAGTGGAACGCAATGGGTAGAAGAGTAACGAAAGGGCGAAAAGGTATTCCTTACGTTGACCGTGAAAACAATAAGATATACGTATTCGATGCAAACGACACGCACGGAGATGAAAGGTATAAACGCCTTATCTATCCAATGAAACGTTTACTTATAGGTTTAGACAAACTTAACGGAACGGAAGTAGCAAACGACACGTTGACAGATTATCGAAAAATTCAAATAGGGGTAGCTAATTACTTAAAGGATAACGAATATTTTACGGACGATGAAGAACTTAATAAGTTTCTTTATGAAGGTATATCGTATTCCTTATATAGTAAGACAGGCTTTCCTAAAAACAACGGGATAAAGCTACAAGGTTTACCTTACGATTTAAGGCGAAACGCTGAAATATGTAAAAGAGTATATCAAATAACTGAAGAACTCAACGAATCGGTAGAAGAAGCCTATAAACGTGAGGAAACAATGGTAATTGACGATATAGAAGAAGAAACTATATCGGACGAACCTATTATCAAAGAAGAGCCTATCAAAGAACCGATAAAGGAAACAACGAGTGTTGTTCCTTTCTATCAAAAGTATTTGGACGTTCAAAACGAATATCCTGATGCAGTTGTGGTTCAAAGAGTTGGGGATTTTTATGAAGTAATGGGCGAAAATGCAAAGCTTGTTTCAGAGCAACTTGATTTGACCTTAACGGGAAGAAACGTTGGGTTGCCTGAACGAGTACCGATGGTGGGTTTCCCTTTCCACGTTCGGGACAAGTATATGGACAATATACTCAAAGAAAATGCAGTAGTTGTAATCGAACCCAATGAAGAGCCTAAATACATAATGTCGTATAAAGAGCTTTTTGCAGGGGAAGTTAAAAGCGACGAAGAGCTTGAAGAAGAACAAGAAGAAAATGAAAAGTCGGCAGAACTACAAAGCAAACGTTATCGCTTGGAAGAAATCGTTGAAGAAGAGGACGAAGAAGAATATATCGACCTTGACGAGTTAGAAGAAATCCAAGAAGAAAAACAGCCACAAGAAAAAAGCAAAGGCAAACCTATACAAGAACGTAAAAGGAAAAACAAGCCACAACAGCAATTCTCCCTTTTCGATTTAATGGGTGATTCTTCTGAAAAAGAAGAAAATCTTAACGAAAAGCTTATTAAACGTGACTTAAAACGTGGTAGTGGTTTTGAACGTGGGAAAATGCGTATTTGTCACGAATACGCTAAAAATCCTACAATTAGCGATTTTGCAGTTTTCTTAAAGGACGAATATGGGTTGGGTGGTTATGGCGACGGAATATATGGAGCTTCTTACGATGCAAAAGGTATGCGTTTGGTTCAGCGTTCCGAAGATGATTATAACAATATCATTGCTCAAGCCGACCTTAAATGGAATGAAGTTGCTAACTATATTGCAGACCTTATCGACGATGACGATTATCTAACGGCAGAAGAAAAAATCGAGTTCGCTAACTACGAAGCACAACGCTACGGTAGTGACGAAGAACGTATAAAAGCTATTGCCGATTGGATGGTAGAGCAAGGCACAAAATACACTTGGAACGGACATTATAACAATTATAAGCACGGCAACAACTATCAATTTGTAAAAGAACATCTTGACGATATTCAAATTGAACTTGAAAGTCGCAAAGAGGTTGAAAAGGTTAGTTATGCCGAGATGGATGGTTTTAATATGTGGTTTAACCCTGAATTTTGTAGGCATCTTATTGAACGAGAGCCACAAGAAGAAAAAACAACCGAAACCGTAACGAACACGGATTTAAATGAGGTTGGCTTTGACCAAAGTGAACGTGGTGGGGCGAAAGCACGTTTCAAGAGTAATATCGAAGCCATTAAGACAATGCAAAAGCTCTACCGTGAAGATAGGGATGCAACGCCTGAAGAAAGAAAAACTCTTGCAAAATACGTTGGTTGGGGTGGACTTGCTAATGCTTTTGATGAGCATAATGAGAATTGGCAGAAAGAATATACCGAGCTTAAAGAACTGCTCTCTGCTGATGAATATGAAGCGGCAAAAGGTAGTGTTCTTAATGCTCATTACACATCGAAAGACGTTATTGACGGTATGTATGAAGCTCTGCACCGTTTTGGGGTTAGAGGAAACAATAAAATCCTTGAACCGGCACTTGGTACGGGTAATTTCTTTGGCTTTATGCACAAGGATATTGCAGAAAACGCAAGGCTCTATGGTGTTGAGTTAGACCCTTTAACGGGTAAAATTGCAAGCAAACTCTATCCAAACGCTAATATCCAAATAAAAGGCTTTGAGCAAACGACCTTTACAAACGACACCTTTGACGTGGTTGTAAGTAACGTTCCGTTCGGAGCATATAGCGTTTATGATAGCGAATATGCAAGACACAACTTCTACGTTCACGATTACTTTATTGCAAAGTCTATTGATAAGCTCAAACCTAACGGTTTAATGGCAGTTATCACAAGTAAAGGTACGATGGATAAACTCAATCCATCCGTTCGTAAATACTTTGCCGATAGAGCCGAGCTTATCGGTGCTATTCGATTACCTAACAATGCTTTTAAGCAAACTGCAAACACCGAAGTAGTCGCAGATATTTTATTCTTCCGAAAGCGTGAAGAAAATATAAATGCAGACAACGAAAATACCGAGTGGCTTGCAACCGGGAAAACCGAAGAAGGCTATGAGATAAACAACTACTTCATCAAGCATCCTGAAATGATATTGGGAACGCTTGTGGAAGAGCGTGGTTTATACGGTGCTTTGGACGTTACGGTTAAGCCCAAAGGCAGTAACCTTTCACTTGACTTGTCTGATGCAATAGGACATTTACCGAACAATTTCTACATAAATCCCGAACCTTCATTAAATATTGACAAGGAAGAGATAGAAGTAGATTACGACGTAAAACCCCTTTGTTATAAGGCAGTCAACGGAAAACTTTATATGCGTATGGGCGATGCTATGGTGGAACAAGAAATCCCCAAATATCCAAAGGACGCATACGAAAGAATCGTGCAAATGATAGGACTACGTAAGGAATTACGAAAAGTTCTTGATATGCAGATTAGTGGTTGTTCTGATAACGAACTTCAAATTGAACAATGGACGTTGAACGATAGGTATGACCGTTTCGTAAAGAAATACGGTTTACTCAATAGTCAAACCAACACGAAGTTGTTTAGGGACGATGGCGATAGTGCTTTGCTATTTGCTTGTGAGAACCTTTCAGAAGATAAAAAGACAGCCACAAAAGCAGACATATTCTCTAAACGAACTATAAGACCATACGTTGTTGCTGTTCAAACTGACGATTGCTACGAAGCATTACATATCAGTATGAACGAGCGTGGGAGAGTGGATATTGCCTATATCGAAGAGCTAACGAAGAAAGATTACGACACCGTACTTTTCGAGCTTGGAGATGCAGTATTTAGAAACCCATCTGAAACGAATTTAGATGATAAATATTCAGGCTTTGAAACGGCTGAAAAATACTTATCGGGTAAGGTAAAACAAAAACTTGCAATGGCACAAGCGTTCTGCAATCAATTCCCTAATCAGGGTTTTGAAAGAAACGTTAAAGCGTTAGAGCAAGTTCAACCTAAACCTTTAACGGCAAGCGAGATTGCAGTAAGAATTGGTTCTTCTTGGGTTGATAAGGAATACTACAAAAAGTTCCTAATGAAAATCTTGGATATACCTTTTTATTACAAAGACTCCGTAACACTTTATTACAACCCACACGATAGTAGTTGGCGAATTGATAAAGCAGGATTTTTAAGAAATCACTCTTATATGAAGGTCCACGAAGTTTATGGTACGAACCGAGCTAATGCTTATAGGATTTTTGAAGATTGTCTGAATTTAAGAGCAACAACTATTTACGATACCATTGAAGAGGACGGTAGAGAGAAACGAGTGCTTAATCAAGCGGAAACTATTGCCGCAAGAGAAAAGCAAAACAAAATAAAGGAAGAGTTTAAGGATTGGATATTTGCTGAACCCGAAAGACGTGAAGCGTTAGAAGAAACCTACAATGCGTTGTTCAATCAAATTAGATTGCCTACGTATGATGGTAGTTATCTCAAATTCCCCGAAATGAATCCCGCTATTGAACTCAAACCCCACCAAAAAAATGCAGTTCACCGTATTTTGACGGACGGCAACACACTATTACACCACGTTGTAGGTGCAGGCAAAACCTTTACGATTTGTGCTTCTATTATGAAGTTAAGACAACACGGTCTTGCTAAAAAGCCTATGGTAGCCGTTCCAAACCACTTGGTACAGCAATGGGCGAACGAGTTCAGAACCCTTTATCCTAACGCAAAACTTTTGATTGCGGGCAAAGAAGATTTGGAAAAGAACAATCGTCAAAAGTTCGTATCAAGAGTAGCTATGGGAGATTGGGATGCCGTAATTATTGCCCAAAGTTCCTTTGCGAAAATTCCTATTTCTGCTGAAAGGCAAGAACGTAAGTTAAGGGAAGAAATTGCAAGAATAGAAGAAACCATTGAAGGACAATGGATGGAAAGCGCTCATCCGAAAGGCTCGGTTAAAAATCTTGAACGTATCAAGAAAAACCGTGAAGCACAACTCAAAAAGTTGATGGACGATAGCAAGAAAGACGACGTGCTTATCTTTGAAAACTTGGGCGTTGACTACTTGTTTATTGATGAAGCACACAACTATAAAAACTTGTTCTTGTTCACGAAAATGAATAACGTTGCAGGTATTTCAACAACTGCAAGCCAAAGAGCAAGCGATTTGAAGTTAAAGTGCGAGTACATAAACGAACTACACGGCGCTGATAAAGGCGTTGTGTTCGCAACGGGTACGCCTATATCTAACTCAATGACTGAAATGTACACAATGCAGTCTTACTTGGGTTCTGAAATGCTCCGTGAAGTAGGTATTAACTACTTTGACAGTTGGGCTGCTGACTTTGGCGAAACTATAACTTCGCTTGAAATGACACCTTCCGGGCAAGGTTATAAAGCAAAAACAAGATTTGCAAAATTCACTAACTTGCCTGAACTTTTAACGCTTTACCGGTCCTTTGCTGACGTGCAGACTTCGGACATGGTAAAGCTTGATGTTCCCGACGTAGAAAGACAAGTCATTACCTTAAAGCCAAGTGATACGGTTATTGACCTTGCAGAAGAGATAGCCGATAGAGCAGAAAAAATTAGTCAAGGTGGTGTTCCACCCGAAATTGATAATATGCTCAAAATCACGTCTGACGGTAAGAAGCTTGCTCTTGATGCAAGGTGTTATATTCCAACGGCAACCGATGAAGAAACAAGCAAACTTAACGAGTGTGCAGAGCGAGTGTTTGAGGTTTGGAACGATACCCACGAAATTAAAGGAACGCAACTTGTGTTCTGCGATTTATCGACACCGAAACGAGCTTTTGAAGATTACGAATACGGCAAGGACTTTGACGTATATAACGATTTGAAACATAAGCTCGTTGCAAAAGGTATTCCCGAAGAGCAAATAGCGTTTATCCACGAAGCGAATAGCGATGCTCAAAAGCAAGCATTGTTCGATAGCGTAAATGACGGAAAAGTCAGGGTTCTACTTGGTAGTACGGAAAAGTGTGGTGCAGGAACGAACGTGCAAAAACGACTTGTGGCATTGCATCACTTGGATACACCTTATAGACCGTCTGATATGCAACAGCGTGAAGGACGCATCGTAAGACAAGGTAATACCAACGAAAGCGTAAAGATATTCACATACGTAACCGAGAGAACGTTCGATAGTTATTCTTATCAGATACTTGAAAACAAGCAGAGATTTATTTCTCAAATTGATAGGGGTGACTTAACCGTGCGTGAAGCTGAAGATATTGACGAAACCACTCTTTCTTATGCGGAAATTAAGGCAATTACTGCCGCAAATCCAAAGATTAAGAGAAAGATGGAAGTTGATACGGAAGTGGCAAGGTTGAGAGTTCTTGAAGGACAGTATAAGAAGAACCTTTACTCATTACAAGACAAGATACGTAAAAATTTCCCCGATGATATTCGTAGGCAAGAATTACTTATCGAAAGAACACGGGCAGATATGAAGGTAGTCGAAGAACAGTATAATCCCGACAACTTCTCTATCAACGTAAACGGTGTGATTTACACCGACAAAAAAGAGGGTTCAAGAGCATTAACCGATGCGTTATATGCAAGCAAACCCGATACTGTCGTAGCTGAATTTGCAGGGTTCAAAATCAGTATGAATCCGTTAGTTCTTTTAACGGCAGAACGCTCGATTTCTCTTACGGGAAACGGACAATACAATCTTGATATTGGTAATAGTTCAACCGGTAATATGACGAGAATTGAGAACTTTTTAACCGAACTTCCTAACCGTGAAAAACGCTTGGTTGCAAGGTTAGAACAACTCAAAAATGACTTTGAAGTAGCAAAGGTAGAAGTCAACAAACCTTTTGAACACGCAGAGCTTTTGGCAAGCCTACTTAAAGAACAAACCGAACTCAATGCCGAACTTGATTTGAACCGTCGTGAGGAAGTCATTATAGACGATGAAAAAGATGAAGGAGATACAACTTATATGGCGATACCTGAAAACAATGAAACTGAAATATCAATAAAACCCACAGCAACAAAAAGCAAGCCGAGAAAACCACTTAAAACGAGTGATTGGTCGTTTTACAAAAAGGTAAGAAATAGCGAAAGCGATACTCTTGTCTTTATCAAAAATGGCGATGGTTACGAAGTTATCGGAACGGAAGCAAAAGACCTTTGCGAGAAATTCGATAGAGAGGTTGTTAGCGAAGAACTTGATGGAGAAAAACAATACGTATTCCACGTCAAGGAAAATGAACTTGATAAGGTGGTAGGAAGGCTTGTTCAATATGACGGGTATAGAGTAAAAATCGTAGAAGATATTGCTCAAAATTCAAAGCTCGAAGATAGCATTATAGACGTGGTTGATAAAGTTGAAGAAATGAAGATAAGCGTTCTTCCTGACTATACAATTCAGCAAGAAGAAATGGACGATTACGGCTATAAATGGCTTGGTATGTTGCCACTTCGCAAATCTGCGGCAGTCAGACTACAAGAATTAGGGCTTCAAGTATTCAAACTCTATGGAGATGATACCGAAGGTGTTGTTGAAAGCGTTGATGAGATAAGGCAAAGCGACGGATTTATTTTCGGTGTGGAAAAGCCTACTTGGAAAGATTTTTATGAAAGTGAAAACGGTAAAGCATACCTTGCAGCAAGAAGTGCTTTGAGTGATGCAAGTGAGTATGTTGCAACCGAAGAAATGTCTTACGTTGATGCAAAATTCATTGAACCTTTTATCGAAAACAATTTCCTTGAACAACACGAGTTAAGTAAATTTTTCCAAGACGTTGAGAAACCATCTATCGAAAAACAAAAAGAATATGTTCCTAAACTATTAGAAGAATTTACAAAGCGTATCAATAACGACGATATTCTTCTCTATTACGGTTGGAATGAAAACGACGTTGCAAGAGCTATTGCAGACAACATTGAACCCGAAGAACTCAAAGACCACGCAAACGAAATTGCTAAACGTTGGAGATTAAAAGAGTTTGTTTTAGACGGAATTAAAGAACACCATCTTGAAAAAGAAATGGACGGGAAACCGCTTGGCGAACTTGACAACGAAGATAACGCTGATGAGATTATCACGGAACTTAAATCGTTCTTTGAAGAATCCGAGTGGGCAGAGGGGGCAACGGGCGAAGAGTTCGACTATTGGTATGACTTATTTGGGGAAACAACCCTTAAGCCATTACTTATGGGCGAACATTATATTGACGTAGATAAAGCTCTTGATGAAGCTATGGACGGTATGACAGTTGAGGAAACGATTGATTTTCTTGGCATTGATGTTGATTACAAAAAACGAGTAATGGAGCGTGTTGCAAAAGAGTTTAACGACTATAAAGAAGAACTATTAAAACAACCGCCTAATGAAGTCTTTGCAAAAAGCCACGAAACCTACGTGAAAGATGAGATTTCAAGCGTTATTTGTTTTGGGGAAAATTTGGATGACATTTATTTCAAAGTCCTATATCAACATAAAGGAAATTTAGTCAATGACATTTACGAAAAGTTTAGTGATGGCGAATATTTCAACGTTAGCACTTATGGCGATACCGCTTACTTGATAGAAAGCTTTTGTAAGGACGAATTATACGAATTTTATAAAGCCGCAAAGATAGAAGAAAGTACGGAAATTATAACAGTTCAAAAATTTTTGGATGCTTGTAAATTAGACGGAATAGAGCTATCTTTGGACGATTATGACACCATTGTTGCTACCGATGAAGATAACAACGTTTGGAAAGGCAAAGATTTGTATGAGTTCTTATTAAATGACGTAATTACTCTTAATCCTGATTATCAAGTCAACGATGGATACGGTGTAGAGCAAACAATAGTTTCAGATGTTATTCGATACGCAAAAAAGACAAAAGCAGAAATTCACCCTGTTATTCAAAGGCCACGTTTTATCGTAAAAGATTTTGATGGAGAAACGATAGTTGAGCCTACGTTTGGTTTGTATGACGTTAGTGATTTTAATGGAAGGGATATGGAAAATATTGCAATTCAATTAAATTCAATAAGCGTGATAGACGGACGAGAATATAGAGAACCTTTTGCGACTTTAACAACTTCTTTTGGAGAGTTTATAGGGATGAAAAATACGGCTTATATAGACGTAAATAATTGTCCATTTGCTTCCCAACTTCTTGAACAAGGCATTGCTAAAGATACGGGATTATCTCGCCAAACCGACTATGTAAAATATCCGTTATGGCAATTCGACGAAGAGTTCTTAAAAACCATAGGTGGAGAAAATTACGAGCATTATTCAAAGGCTTTTGATAGATATATGAAGCAATTTGAAGAACCTGAAGAAGAGATTGATTATAAGCAAGCCGTTAGAGATACGGTTGAAAAAGAGTTTTTGGAATTTCAAGAAAACCTTTTGAAAAAAGAGCCTTTCGAGGTGTTCCAAAAGAACTATGAAATTCATATTAAGACGGAGTTGTTAGATACAATCAATGGCTACGATTTTACCGATGCACAATTCAAAGCCTTATATCAAGAAAAAGATAATGGCATACTGCAACAACTTTATGATGATTTTTTAGGCGCAGATGGTGCAAGTGTAGAAACGGGAGAAGAAGCAGTTCTCTTTATTGGTCAATACTGTGATTACTACTATAAAGACATTGTAAGCGAAAAAAGTGAGGACTTTTTATATTTTGGCAAAGATGAAAAAGATACGGCGTTCTATTATTTCAAAGACAAACTTTCTACCGACTATGACGAGCCGAGAATTAAAGAACAAGCAGACGATTATATAATCGCAGCGCCGGTTTGCTATATGTCGCAAGAAGCATTAGAAGCGAATAATATAACGTTCTTAAAAATTGGTCGAGATATAGATGAAGCCGAGCTTAATCTTGGCGAAGAAGAAGCAAGATTTGCAATGAGAGCTTCGTTCAACAAGAAAATGCCGTTAGAAGCATTTATGGTTAATTTTGACTGTATGTACGACGTTGAAAAAGATATTACAAACAATTTTGACGGCACACACTTAAAAACTGACAATATACCGAAACTTTATGCTTTATACGGTGAAGAACGTATGAACTATGTTTTTGCAAATACAGTTCAATGGTTGGAACACGATGGACGATTTAGTCCTGAAAATAAAGAGTGGGCTAAAAACTTTACGATTAACAACAGTAAAGAAGATAGACATAATTTTGTGATTACGTCACACCCTGCGGTTCTTGATGGATATATCACAAGCTATCGCAAATACGTAAAAGAATTTAAGGAAAATTTAGATAAGGAGGGCAATATGCCAGAAAACGAAAATCAAAAAAAGAAATGGATAACCGTCAAAGTTTCTCATAACGCAATGATTAAGGAAATGCCAAAGCATTTGTTTATGAAAATGCCGCCTAACGGAAAATATGGCGATTATACCTACAATGTTTTTAAGAGCAAAGTAAAAGATTCTACACAACTTGTAGATATGCAAAGTGACGGAAGAGAGATGTGTTTTGAACTTCTTTATGCCGAAAATGAAACGATTACTTTGAGCAATAAAAACGGAGAAATAAATATTACGGCAGAGGAATTTAAGGATATTGTTCACGGAACGTCCGATAAAGACTATCCGAGAGAAGAAAAGAACGAAAACCGAATAGAAATTTCCGTGCCGAGAGATGCACTACGAGGTATGTATGAAAAATCTTCAATCTTCGCTCTTCCTAATAATTCCGAATATGCGGGTTATTCGTTCTATTTGCCTAATGCCTTTTTAGAAGAAGATAAGGCAACGGAAGAAGGCAGAATTATGATGCGACTTCCCGAAGATTTTGTCGTAAAGGCAAAAGAAAGGAATACGGACAACGAAGTTGAGCTATCAGCAAGACAAATCTATGATGATATGCACGATACAGACGATTTAGAATACCCACCGAGAGAAAATGGCGAAAAAACATCGAAAGAAAGTGAAAGTAAAAACGATTGGAAGAGTGTAAAGCTTGCCGAAAACTTAAAGATTGCACAGTACGAAAAGTCAACGCTTATGCGTATGCCGGACGGCAATTACGAGGGGTGCGTGTTCTACGTTCCAAACGGTATGGTTGAAATATCCGATGAAGAAGTAACGCTTAAACTTCCACCTGACTTTACCATAAGACTTAAAGATAATCAAAGCGGAGAAGAAAACGAGTTGAGTGTTGACGAGTTTGTAAAGGAAGTGGACGGCAAAGGTATTAAGACCTATCAAAAGCCGAGCGAAACAAAAACGGACAAGTTCTCTCAAAGAAAGGAACTGCTTGATAAAGCAATTCCCGAAGAGATGAAGAACCGACCAAATTGGGTAATCGTAAGAACGAAAGAAAACGAAGAAACGGGGCGACTTGAAAAATATCTTGTTGATTGTCATACGGGTAAGTTTGCAAGAAGTGACGATTCTTCTACGTGGACGGACTACAACTCTGCGTGTGAATATGCAAAGGAAAACGGCGGTGTAACGCTTGCCTACGCTCTTGACGGTAAAGACAATATCTGCTGTATCGACTTGGATAAGTGCATAGACAAGGACGGCAATTATACCGACCTTGCAAAAGAAGTGATGAGAAAATGCGGAAAAACGTATATAGAAACTTCTTTGAGTGGGAAAGGGTTGCATTTCTTTGGTACGACAAACGGTATGGACGTAAGGACTTTTTCAAAGGACGGAGATATGGAATTTTACCAAAAATCTCACTTTATCGCAATGACGGGCGACGGCGCAGGCTATCAACGTTTTGAAAGCTTTGATAAACCCGATATGAAAGCTCTTATTGAAAGTAAATGCGATAGGCGAACTGCTTTTAGTGGAGTGGGTAAAGGCGTTGAGGGACTTTCATCTATGTCTGACCGTGACGTGGTGGAAAAGGCTTGTAAAGCTAAACACTGCGAAACTTTTAAGGCACTTTATAATGGACAAGACCTGCAAAATAACCATAGCAATTCCGATATGTCGCTTATGAACCGACTTGCCTTTTGGTGTAACGGAGATAAAGAACAAATGCTCCGCATTTTTGCAACGAGTGGCTTGTTCCGTCCTGATAAATCTCCCGATTATTATGAAGGTACGGCAATCAAAGCAATTAAGGATACGTCGGGACGATTTCAGCCAAACACGTCGAACAATAATATTGCAAAGAAACCGCCTGTAAACAATTCGGGTTTGAGTTTTGGTAAACGTTAAGGAGAATTTATGAAAAGTGAGAATATTAGAGATACCCCTATAAATCTTTTTGTTCCCGATGGGTACGAATTTGAAGAAGTTTATGATACCGATGACAACGGTATGGATATGGGGAAACCTGTGATTGAAGAGGAGGTGACAATTCACTTTGGAAGAAAAGGAGAGAAATAGAGCTTACGAAAAACTAACTCCGCAACGAAAACAAATCGTTGATGAGGTTATCAAGAATCTTGAAAGTGGAGTGGGTTTGTGGCAACCCGGTTGGAGTATGCCGGGCGTTCCTGAATCAGCTATTACGGGCAAAAAGTATCGTGGTGTAAACAACTTCCTTTTGAGCGTTATATCAATGCAAAGACAGTATTCAGATCCCCGATGGGTGACGTTCAATCAAATGAAAGAGAAAAATTGGACTTTCAAAACGGACGAAGAAGGTAAAAGTCTTGGCAAAGGTGCAGGCGTATCAATCGAATACTTTGAAATGCGAGATAAGGAAACGGGCAAACCTTTTGATAGAAAGGTGCTTGACGGACTTACGGCAGAAGAAAAGGAAGATTATATTAAAGACCACGTTAGACCTATCCGAAAGTATTACACCGTATTCAACGGTGACGTTATCGAGGGTATTCCCGCTATTGAAAAGCGTGAGATTAACGCTAACGATAAGGTAGAAAGGGTAGAAAATCTTTTAACCTATTGGAGCGAAAACGAAGCGAAGATTATATATGGTGGGCAAGATGCTTACTATCGTGTATCGGCAGATGAAATACACTTGCCTGATAGAGAGAAATTCTTTTCTATGCAAGAGTTTTATGCTACGGCTCTTCACGAGCTTGGACACTCTACGGGACACGAAACAAGACTTAACCGTGATATTAAAAATCTTTTTGGAACGTCTAATTATGCGATTGAAGAGCTACGAGCAGAAATTGCTTCTATGTTCATTGAACAAGACCTTGAAATTCAAGTGGACGAAGAACACAAGCGAAACAATAGTGCTTACATATCTGCTTGGAAAGAAAAAATTAAAGACGACCCCAACGCTTTGTTTACGGCTATTGCCGATGCAGAAAAGATTGCAAAGTTTGTAGCAGAAAAGGAAAAAGCAAACGAAGCAAATAAGAAAAAGGCGATTGAGCATTACGCCATTAAACAAGAAGAAAATGCTTATGGAGAGGAAGTATATAAGGTATATATGGTTGCTCCATACGGTCAGGTTGCACTCGGTTTGAGTTATGGTTTTGCAAGCCGTGAAGCACTTATGACTGAATTTGAAAAGATGCAAGAACTTCCGTTTTGGGCAGATAAAGAATTTGAAGAGTGTTCCTATGAAGAGCTTCAAGCACACAGCATTGAAAGAGCCAAGAGCGAAGAAATCAAAGAAGAACAATCGGAAAAATTTATACGTCCAAGTGAGATAGCAGCAAGGGCTTTGCCTACTACGGCAATGAAGATAGATATGTCTGAACGTGGCGTTGAAACTCTTACAAGAATGGGAGATAGAGATGTTGTCGAAAGGGCAAGTAAAACCAAAAATGGCGAAAAGTTTTCTCAACTGTATCACGGTGTTTCCGTTCTCGGAAACGAAGAAAAGGACGAGCGTTCTTTGATGAGCCGACTTGCAATGTTTTGCAATGGCGACAAGGACCAACTTATGCGAATTTTCAAATCTTCGGGACAGTTTAGAGATGCAAAACCAAACTCTTTTTATGAGCAAATGGCAGAACAATCTATTAAGTTCGTTGAGCGAATAAAGGGAGAAACAAAGCCTATTGTTCCTACTTTGGGCAAAGGCAAACAAGGCTTAAATGCAAAGACATAATAAAGCGTGGAAGCCTACTTTTAGTCCTAATGGTAGCAAACATTTTATTCTTAATAATGAGTGTTTGCTGCCTAATATGGACGATAAAAAATAAATATTTAATTCAATCGAAAAAGATTTTAGATGTGAAGAGTATAAAAACGGAAGGTCGTTTTGTCGCTTAAAAGGTGCAAAGAACAATATGTTAAACTTCGGAAATTTAAGGAAAGAGTGGTTGATTTATACCAAGCAACAAGCAAAGAATAGAACATTTCCGTAATACCAATTATCCGTTACTACACCCGATTAAATGGGATATAAACAGCAAGAAGCAATACCGATTTCACAGTAGAGTACCGTTTATTATAACAGCCTTTATAAATTCGGAGAGAAAAAAACGAAACCCGAAAATGTGAAGATTAAAAATATAAAAGATAGGCGTTGGTACGTGAACGTATCTTCAATTTTTATTGGTTGAATAGGAATATAAAAATCAAAAATAAAGGAGAAATTAATGAAAGAAAAAAATTTTAAGGTAAGAGAAATTGATGGCATTGTCGTGAAGAATATGACCGACAAGCAAGCGGGTGAACTTTACAAAGCAATTTGTGCGTACAACTTTAACAACGAGGAATATAACGGTAAAGACACTCTTGTAAAGAGCGTGTTTGAGCTTATGAAAAACTCGTTTGAGTACGACAAGTTTTTTAGAGAAACAGGCAAGGTCGGTGGCGTAAAAAGTCAGATGATTCGCAAAGAGAACGATAATCTCGGCCCGTGCATTGCACGAGCAATTATCGGTGGCGAAATGGTCAATGATATGTTCAAAAATATATTTAGCGACGTAGAAAATCCCGAAGAAACAAACAAAGTACCCAACTCAAAAATTTCCGAAAAGAGGGCAAAATGAGAAGCAGGTAAAGAGAATTGCCAAAATCGAACGATTTTTGCCAATTCTAATGCACACCCCAAACGGTGTGCGAACAATCGGGAAACCCGATTTTAGGAGGATTAAATGGGAAGAAAATGTCTTGATAAGAATAAGAGGGGCAACAAATATATCCGTCTTTTAAACGATGATAATTGGCTTATAGTAGAGCGTTTGGAACAACTTCCAAAATATAAAAACAGCTTTAACAAGATAGCTAATGATGCGTTAGATTACGGACTGCCATTACTTCTCAAAGCAGAGTTTGGAGAAGAGATAGAGTTGGAAAATCAAGTCCCTAACTTCGTGCCGACAAGCAACCCACGAGTAGTTGTTGAAACTATTGATGATAGACAACTTGAAGAAATTATTCGATTGCTTGAAGAACTTGTTCTCAATTCAAATATAACCAAGTCTGTTGTTTCATCGCTCCTAAACGCCAAGATTGATTTGCTCTACGGAAATAACGTTAGGGCGGACAAGTTGGAAGATGGGGCATATAGAGAAACACCGCTTTACTTGTCGGATTATGAAACTCGTATCCAAAGACGATTAAGAGAAATGAAAAGGAGGTAATGAACTATCAGTAACCAACCTATTATTTTCGACCTTAAATATACACCGTATCGTTTGGGTAAAAACGCAACGGCAAAAGAGGTTGAAGCAAATCAAAGAGAGCGAGCTTTCTATGATATGAGTGGAAGTGAAAACATCTATAAATACATAATGACGGAAGGTAAACGTTCAGGAAAGAAAACGGCTCTTGAATATTTACAAAAGAATACGGGAGTGTTCAATCATAACGGAATGATTGGTAAGGAAGAAGTCGAAGCTATGAAGAAACGAGCGCAGGAAAACAAGGGCAACTTGTGGCACGGGTTTATTTCTTTGAGTGAAGAAGATTCGCCAAAAATAGATACCCCTGAAAAATGTATCCATCTTGTAAAGAGTGTGTTCCCCACGTTTTTCAAGGAAGCACATCTTGGAGAAAAAAATATTGACCTTATGTGTGCATTGCACTTGGATAGACCACACCACTTGCATATCCATTTTGTGTTTTGGGAGAAAGAACCAAAATACAAAAACAAAACCGAATATAGACCGAAAGGGAAAATTTCGAGAGAAGCTATCGACAATGCCTTCGTTAGACTTGGATTGTTTGTCGGTGAGGATAAGGGTGCTTTGTATCAAGCAAGGGATAAATCGTTACAAAGATTAAGGGAAATGACTGCTATCAAAACTGCTATGTCAAGCCGTGAAGATATTGAAGAAAAAATTCTATCGCTTGCAAAGGCACTTCCGAAAACGGGGCGACTTTCTTATGGCAGTAAAGATATGGAAAAGTTTCGTGGGCGGGTAGATGAAATCGTTAAGCTTATTCTTGACTACGACAAAGAAGCTCGTAAAGCCGATTTGGATTTTTACCGAACTCTTGACGAGAAAAAGAAAATCATATCGAACATCTGCGGTAATCCGTATGCTTTCTCGGTAGGTAAATCAAACCCGGAAGTCGTTGAAAAGGAACTTCCAAAGTATCACCACAAGATAGATGAAAGCCACATAAAAATAGTGGAAGAAATCGAAGCAGATTATAAACGCAGACAAGGTAATTTAGTTTTGAATCTCGCAAAGTTTATAAGACCTGAATACTATGAGCGAAACAAAAACGTAAAGTACAAGGCTAACGACAACAGACTCAAACGCAAATTGGCGATGTCAAAAATTGCTCTTACAAAGCACTTTAATAAGTTTTTTAACTCCATCGGTAGAGAGTTTCGTTTATTTGAACGTGACTTCTCCAACCGTTTGCAGGTAATTGAAGAAGAAATGAAACAAGAAAAGCTACGTCAAGAGCAAGAAGCACAATACAACAATAGAAAGGGGGATTTTTATAAAAAGTGAGAAATCAAGCAATAAAGCACAAAAAAAAGAAATCTCATAAAGCAGGCATAGTAATATGGACTTTTATCTTTGCCTTGATATTTGTTGGCGTGATGAGCTTATTCGCCTATTTCGGTTATGAGAGTATTGGCAGTATCGTTCAAGAAAGGAACTTTTGGCTGATTAACGGTGTTATAGATGGACTTATTTTAGTGGCGTTTCTACTTATGTACCGTGTTGATGCTCAAAATATCGCTATGAACGAAAATGACCTTGAAGATACCGAGTGGCTAACCGTTAAGAAGTTGAAGAAAATGAAAGAGTTTTCCGTAATGGATTGGGACGGTGTGGCGAAAAAGAACGACGGTATTGTTATTGGAGCAGAAAAGAAAGGCAAAAACGACGTTGAAATTATCACGACAAGCCAACTTCACGCTCTAATCGTTGGTACGACGGGTTCGGGTAAAACGACAGGATTTGTTGACCAAAACATATCGGTATTAGCAAAGAGTGTTGGAAAGCCGAGTTTGGTAATATCCGACCCGAAAAAGGAACTGTATGAGAAACACGCAAAACATCTTGAAAAGGAAGGTTATAAAATTTCCGTGCTTGATTTGCGTGAACCTTACTCATCTGCACGTTGGAATCCTATGAATGTTTTAATTCGTAGAATAAGGCTTGTTAAAGAGCTTGAAAACAACTGTGAAAATCGTGACGGTAAGTATTATGGGGCAGGAGAAGTTTTCCTTTCTTACCGTGATGCGAGAACGAGAGTTCAAGAATTAAAAGATGAAATATACGAGAACGCAATGGACTTGGTATATACGTTATGCCCCGTACAAAACCGTGACCAACCTACGTGGGAAGAAGGTGCAAGAAATCTTATCTTTGGGTTAGTGCTTGCTTTTTGTGAGGACTGTATTAAGGGAAAGATAGATGAGAAACAACTTTTACTTTTCAACATCTATCACAACATAACTAAATATTGTTCAGAGGACACTACACAATTACGAGAGTATCTGCTTGAAGGCAGGGATGAGTTCTCAAAGGTAAGAGGACTTGTAAACACCGTTTTAATCACGTCGGATAAAACGCTCACGAGTTTTCTTTCAGAAGTAAACAGCTATATGCAACAGCTTTCTGACGATGGTATTTTGTCGCTTACAAGCGAGAACGACCTTGACATCGTAAATATGGACGAAGAGCCAAACGCAGTCTTTATTATTGTTCCCGATGAACGTTTTACAAGACACCGTTTCGTAACGTTGTTCATTACTCAGATGTATAAAGAACTTGTAGAAAAGGCGAACCTGAACCTACGCCGTAATCAAAAAGACACGGCAATTTTGAAGAGAAATACGTATTTCATTTTGGACGAGTTTGGTAATTTGCCTAAATTTGAGAACGTCGAAGGTATGGTAACGGTTGCCCGTTCACGTGGTATTCGCTTCCTATTCGTTTTACAGAGCTTTTCACAGCTCACAGCTAAATACGGAAAAGATATAGGCGATATTATCAAGACCAACTGTAACGTAAAAATCTTCATTGGTTCAGATGATAGCGAAACGAGAAAAGAGTTTTCAGAGCTTTGCGGACAAAAGAAGATTAAAAACTTTTCCGTAAACACTAACGCTGAAAACCCTGCATCAAGTAACACCGGTGCTTCTAACCAACCGCTAATAACAGTCGGTATGTTGGAACGATTAAATGGTGATGAAAAGGGCGATGCAATCGTTTCCGTTCGTGGCTATGAACCTATTTGGACTGTATTCACTCCTTCTTATGAACTGAAAAAGATTTATTTCAAAGAGGGTAAGGCGGATATATCCAAGCGTGAAGCCGTTCTTTTCGATAAGAGCGAATACGTCTTTGATATTGACAGTAAAGGACAAAGTATCGAGGATAAGCTACTTGATGCCATAGAAGAAGCTGATAATAAAGCGGAAAGGTTGGAGGAAGAAAAAGCGTTAAAGTTAGAAGCATTAGACCGTAAATGGATTGCCATAAATGATGAAATTCACAAAAAGTTGAATGACTTCGTGGCAATACTTGCGGGAAGAGATTCAAAAACGGTTCTATCGTTAGCTCTTGAAAACAAAGCTTTATTCCTATATTCAATTATGGATGAATACAACCAAAGCGACGCTTTTCGTATCCGTAATATGGCTGACTTTATTTCGAGAAAGACAAAAGAGCTTGAAGATTTACAAGCAAGCGCAACAAAGTAAAAAAGGAGGATATAAATTGAAAAAGACTAAAAGAAAAATCCTACATCTTGGCTTGGCTTTTGCCTTGCTGATTGTAGGTGGTACGGCAATGATGGGATTTACCGATGGTAATACTGCTTTTGCCGCCGAAGCAAATCAAGTTTGTTCGCACGAATACGATACTTTTGTTGTTGCTTCTTCTTGTACGGAAAAGGGTTATACGGAATATACCTGTAGCCTTTGCGGAGATAATTACCGTGATAATTACGTTGATGAAGAAGGACACAATTTTACCGACGTATTGGTAGAACCTACTTGCACCCATAAAGGTTATACATCACATTTTTGTAATAAGTGTGGCTATGAATATGCAGATAATTACGTAGAAGCATTAAGGCATAATTACGAAAGTACGATTGTACAACCTACTTGCACTACGGCAGGATACACAACTCATACTTGTACGATTTGTAACGATTTTTACGTAGATAACGTGATTCAACCTGAAGGACACGCTTTCTTGTTAGACGTAATTGAAGCAACTTGTACGGAAGGTGGTTATACTGTTTTCACTTGTGAAGTTTGCGGTCATTCTTACGAAGATAATATCGTAGAAGCCAAAGGACATAATCATCAAACGAGCGTAGTTGCACCTACTTGTGTTTCGTATGGATTCACCGTTCATCTTTGCTCCGATTGTGGGGATAGATACGTAACGGAATATGTTGCACCTACGGGACATGATTTTGAAAGCACTATGGTAGAAGCTACGGAAGATAGCGTTGGTTATACGAAACATCAATGTAAGGTATGTGATTATAGTTATCTCTCTGATTTTGTAACGAGTGGAGATAACGGTTATACACAAATTCCCGAAGAGCCTATCGAACCAAGTGAACCCGTTGTTCCAAGTGAACCCATAGAGCCTGAAAACCCCGACAACGGCGATAACGGCGAAGTGGTAGAACCCGAACAACCCGAAGAAATCGCCCACGAATATGTATTCACTTATGAGTATAACGAAGAAACAAAAATCTTGACTGCTACTTGTAATTGTGAGTGTGGCGATAAGTACGAAGGTGTTATTCAGTTATTTGTTACCGATAGTGTTGAAAATACTGTTGTAATGAATTTCGATGAAAACGGTGTGGTTGACTTTTCGGAAATGAACGATGATTATTTCGTTCTTGCAATTAGAGAAGATGGTGGTGTAGTGGGAATGTTTGAAATCAAAAACAAAGTTGAAATTCCAAACAACCCTATCGAACCTGAAAATCCCGTTGAACCTAATGAACCCGAAGTTCCCGACAATACGGATAAACCTGACGTACCGGGCGAATCTACTGAACCCGAAAAACCCGTAGAAGATAATCAACCTACTGAACCCGATAATACAGATAAAAATAACAAAGAAGCAAATAAAAGCACTAACTTGTTTCCTATCTTGATTGGCATTTTTGCTATTCTCGGTATCGGTGGACTTGCAACTATTATCATTATCAAAAATAAAAAATCTAAAAATAAAAAAGAAAAAGGAGATAAATAATTATTATGACTAATTTACTTGCAGCAGCTACCCTTAATGAAAGCTTGGGTGGCATCGTAACCAAACTTAACGAACTTATGAACAGCTTTTGGATTTACATTGTACTCGCTATGGCGGCAGTTGTCGTTGTATGGGGTGCATACGTAGGTATCAAAATCGCAATCGCACACAAAAACGAAGATAAGATTAACTCTCGTGATATGGTAAAAAGCCTTATTATCGGTATCGTTATTATGTTCGTAATTGCAGTCGGCGCACCACTTCTCATCGAAGGCTTGTCTGCTTGGGTTGGCACTACTGCTACTGTTCCCGGAGTTTAATAAGGAAGGAGGAATACATATATGGATAACACTGTAACTACACCTACCCTTAATGGTAGTTTAGCTGAAATTGTATCAAAACTCTCTGTCCTTATGGATAGCTTTTGGATTTACATTGTACTTGCACTTGCGGCAGTTGTCGTTGTGTGGGGCGCATACGTAGGTATTAGAATTGCTATTGCACACAAAAACGAAGAAAAGATTAACGCAAGAGATATGGTAAAGAACCTTATCATTGGTATCGTTATCATTTTCGTTGTCGCAATGGGCGCACCGCTTCTCATCGAAGGCTTGTCTGCTTGGGTTGGCATCGGCGCATAATAAACGCTAATGCTTAAAAAGGAAAGGCGGTAAGGCTTGTTCTTGCCGCCTTTTTATTAAAAAATAAAAAGCGAGGGTAAAAAATGCTTATATTTTTTCAAGAACTTATAATGCTACTTTTTCTATGGTTTCTTCGCTTAATTGACGGAATAATGGAAATCTTTTCTGCAATAGCAGGAATTACCGATGTAACGGTTAGTGGACAAAAGGTCAATATTATTGAGTATCTTGTTGGAGATGCTACGGTAGGCATAATATTTTGGTGTGTGTTTATATTAGCTGTTGGTCTAACTTGTATATTCGGCATTGTTGCCCTTGTTAAAAATATGATAGCTAACAATAGAAACGTTTCGTCTATTATAGGGAAGGTTGGTCTTTCCTTGCTCGGAACGATGGCAATGTTAGTGGTTGTAATTTTAGGTATTCTAATTGCGAACTCTATTTTAACTCTTGTTGCAGAGATATTCCAAATAGGAAACACGACCAAACTTTCTAATGCGTTGTTTAACGCTTGTGCCGGCGAATGGATTAACGGTTATTCTATGAGCGAAGTAGATATAACAAGTTGTAGTGTTTCTAAAATTATGGGCGACTATAATGCAACTGTCTTTGGCATTTGGCCTACGTCGTGGAAATGTAACGGTATGATAAATCCTAATTCGTTCTTATATTTGCCGTCAATGATAGCATCTATTGCTCTTATGATTGCAATGGTTGTTGCAATTATAAATTTAGCAAAGAGAATTTATGAAATTGTTCTTATGTATATAGTTATGCCCGTATCAATGGCTACGTTGCCACTTGATGATGGGGCAAGATTTAAGGTGTGGAGAGAAACGTTTATTACAAAAATAATTCTTGCATACGGAACTGTGTTCTCGGTAAATATTTTTGTTTTGTTATTGCCGTTACTATCAAAAATGCACGTTGACGGAGTTGGCAGTTTTGGGAACTCAATGTTCTTAATATTTATGATTATTGGCGGTGCAATGGTAATTCCCGCAGGACAAAACTTGTTTGCAAGATTATTTGGTCAAGCAGACGATATGCACGCCGGAGGAAGTTTCTTACATAGTGCCTTCTATGGTGGACGTATTGCAGGTGCTATGACGTTTGGTGCTGCATTTAAACTCATACGTGGAGCAACTCATATTGGTAAAGGAATTTCAGGGAAAATCAAAGCATCAAAAGACAAAAAAGGAAATGATGAAACAGATAAATTCTCCGAAGATAAGGATTTGGGAAATTCTAATACGTCAGGAGAACAAAGTGATGGAGGAAACGAAAATGAGAATAATTCCTAAAAAAATTAAAGTAAAGAATACGGTATGGAAATGTTATTCTATGCCCGATATTCTTGTAGCTCTTGTTGTGTTCGCTATTGTATTCGTAGCAGTAACGGCAGGAAATTGGGGATTGGCAATATTTATGGGATTGATTGCCGTAATTATGTTTATGCCTACGTCTGATGGTATTTTATATTCATTGATTTTTGAGAACATAAAGTTTCTCACTACAAAGAAGAAATATACCAAAGATGCTCCAAAAGAAAAAGAACGTATTGATACGCTTATAAACCTTAAAAATATTAAGGATAATGGCTTAATTGAATACAATAACGGCTATTTTGGCAGAGTTGTAAAATTAGGTCAAAAAAACTTCGGTATTGAAGATATTGTTCAACAAAATATTGACATCAACTATCTTTCAAATGCCTTAAAATTCCTTGATGGAACACAAATGGCAGACATAGTAAAGATTGATAGACCGGTTACACTTGACGGTTTTTCGGAAGAACTGTTTGAAAGGCTTTCAGCTCTAAAAGAAAGTAATGAGTCCGAAAACATTATAAATATCAAAAGAAATATCTTGCAAGAACGTATTGATAGAATTGACAAACTTAATAATATTCGCAAACAGTACATTTCCGACTATTACGTTGTGGTTTACGGGCGAAACGAACTCGACCTTGAAAATATAACCGTAAACATAGCTTCTGAAATCAATAAGTGTGGGTTAAATACAAAGATTTTAGGAAGAAGAGATACAGCAATCTTCTTAAAATACAGTTATTCTCGCAACTTCGATGAACGTGAAGCGTGGGATATTCCCGATGAACAACTTTTGGAATGGGTAATTCCAAAGGAAGTAGAGTTTAAGTCAAATCAATACACGATTGACGGAACGCAAGCATCGGTTTTGGCGGTGGCGGATTATCCTTTGCGTGTTAAAAACGCTTGGGGTTCAGAACTATTTAATATACCGAATACAAAAGTTGTAATGCATATCAAACCCGTAGATAAGTTTAAGGCAATTAGACGTATTGACAAGGTTATAGGCGAAATGGAAACAAAGCAAATTCTTTCAGAAAAAGCAAGTGAAGCAAATAGTGCAGAAACCCACAGGGAAACAATGCACGCTTTACTTGATAGTTTGCAAACTGAAAACGAGTCTTTGTTCGACGTTACTCTTACGGTCACGGCATACAACTATCTTGCAGATGAAAACTATAAAAAGAAAGTGCGCCGTTCAATGATGACGGGTAATTTCAAACCGTCAACGCTTTACGGCTTGCAGGTTGAAGGCTTTAAGTCTGCGAACATTTCACCAACTTCTACGCTTTCAAACTATGAACGTGGAATAAACAGTTCATCTCTTGCGGCTGTGTTCCCGTTTGTCAGAATATTTGTGATGGACGAGGGTGGTGTTCAACTTGGAGAGAATAAAAGCAATGGTTATCCGTTTATTTTCAACATTTGGAAACGAGGAAACCTTTATCAAAATTCTAATGGTTTTATTATCGGTAAATCGGGTTCGGGTAAATCATACTTCTTAAAGAACCTTATTCTTAACGAATGGGCTAACGATACGAGAGTAATTATTTTAGATCCGGAAGCAGAATATCTTACCTTATCAAGAAATCTTTCGGGGAATATTATTGACGTTGGTAATGCAAAAGAAGGTCGCATAAACCCTTTCCATATATATAAGGTTTTAACTGAAGATGGAAATGCAGCAGACCCCGTTGTAACGTTTAACACTCATTTGAAAATGCTTGAATCGTTCTTAAAGATAGTTCTTGTAGGTGCTTCTTCTGACGTTATTGAGCTTATCAATAACTTGGTAATTGAAGCCTATGAAAGAAAAGGAATAACCGAAACTACCGACTGCACAAATCTTAAACCGGAAGATTTTCCATTGTTTACTGATTTGCTTGCAGCGTTACAAGAAAAGGATAAAACAATGCTTGACAGTTTAACACTCAGAGATATGAGAACGGCTGAACTTTATCTTCAAAAGTTTGTAAATGGTAGATATAGCGATATTTGGAACGCTCCATCAACGCTTTCCGTTGATGCGGACATTATCGACTTTAATTTTCAATCGTTATTCGCAAATAAGAATAACGTAGTGGCTAACGCACAAATGCTTCTTGTTTTTAGATTTATAGAGCAGGAAGTTATAAATGCGAGAGAACTTAATAAAAACGGGCATAATCTACGAACAATGATTGTGGCAGACGAAGCCCATTTATACATAGACCCTAAATTTCCTATTGCTTTGGATTTCTTCTATTCAATGAGTAAACGTATTCGTAAATACGGTGGTTCGTTTATTCCGGCAACGCAGAATATAGCCGATTGGAACGCTAACGAAGAATTACGAGGAAAAACAAGTGCGATTATTAAAAATAGTCAGTACACGTTTATTTTCAAACTGTCTGCTCCCGATATGAAAGACGTTCTTGACGTTTACAAGGCGGGAGATAGCTTTAATGATGATGAACAAAGAATGATTATTTCCGCAGTAACGGGACAAGCGTTCTTCATTGGTTCAACGGAATTGAGGTCTAATGTACGAATTATATCGGGCGAATACGCCAAAACGCTCTATGATGAGCAAAAAAATAAATAAAGGAGGAATTAAATGAAGATTCAAACAAAAAAATCAGTAAAATTGATTATACTTTCCGTAGTGTTTGCTCTATGTTTAAGTTTTGGAATATTTTATGGCAACATTGAAACAAAAAGCGCTTATGCTGCTACAACACCATTATATAAAATATCGTTTAACTATGAATATTTGAGAGGACACAATTTGACCAATATGACTTCGGAATATACAGGTACAAACGTTTCTCAAACGGAAGGACTTTTATATGGTGAAAGTAAAAAAGTTAATATATACTTTCAAATATACGGTTCAGGACAGTCCGGAACGGGAACTTTAGCAAATGGTGGATGTATTGGTTCAAATTCAATAAATATAAAGACAAACTCGTTAATGAATAATGGACATTCGTTTGTGATTACGAATAGTTCGGGGACTACGGTGGCTTCATCAACATCAACAAGCGTTTCTGCTTCATCATTAGCTGACGGCGTTTATAATGTAAATTATACGGCAACGGCAAAATGGTCAATAGATGGAAATATCAGAGATATTCCTTGGGCATCAAAAGTTATTGCAACGTTTAGTTTTAAGGTTGATACTACTGCTCCTACGTTAAGTGGAGCATCTACATCTACAACAGGGAAATATGTGAATACTACTTTTACTGTATCTGCAAGTGATTCAGCTAGTGGTGTTGCGGAACTCTATTGGAAAGAACCAAATGCAACGTCCTATTCATTAGTTTCAGGAACTTCAAAAACTATTTCAGCAGGTTCTCTAAATGGGCTATATAGTTTTTATGCAATAGATAAAGTAAGTAACAAATCAGCGAATTACTACGTTTATTATGATAGCGTAAAACCAACGGGAACTATTAAAAATTCAAGTGGAACATCTATCACAAGTGCCTATATTAAAGATTCATTTTCATTTACGGCTTCTGATAGTGGAAGTGGTATAAGTTATCTTCAATATATGACACCTACTTCTTCAAGTTGGGCAACCTACACTTCGGGAACTACTATTGCGGCAACAGCAAGCAATGGAGCTTATAAGTTCAGAGCTGTTGATAAAGCAGGAAATATCTCGGATACAAAGACTATATATCTTGATACGGTAAACCCTACGGGTGTTCTTTATAGTGGAACATCTGCGGTAAGTTCGGGAGCAAAATCTACGGCAAGTTATATCAAATACGTTGCTTCTGATGCTGCATCGGGTATTAAAACAGTTTACGTAAAAATGCCCGGAGCAAGTAGTTATAGTACATATACAAATGGTACTCAGTTGACGACTAATGGAACGTATTCTTTTTATTGCGTTGACAACGTAAATAATCAATCTGCAACGGTCACTATTTCATTAGATAATACGAAACCTACGCTTTCTATATCAAAAGGCAATTTTGGAGATACGCTTAATGATGGTTTTACTGTAAGTGCTTCTGATAATATCGGTGGAACGGTTCTATATTATAAAAAGCCAAACGGTTCTTTCGTTCAGTCAACAAGCACGTCTGCAATTATTACAAAGACGGAAGCAGATGGAACATATCAGTTTTATGCGGTTGACGGTTACGGGAATCAGTCGGCAACTTATTCAGTAACACTTAATATCGCTGCTCCCATAGCTACGGTTGTTAGAGCAAGTGATGGTAATAAAGTTTGCGTTATTTGGTCCGATAGTAATTGTACTGCAACACTTAACGGAGAAAGTTACGTAAACGGAAGTTGGATAGGTGTAGAGGGAAATCATACGCTTGTTCTTACTAACGATGCAAAGCGTTCTTCTACATATACTTTTACAATAGACCACTTTTATAAAGAGTATAAGGTAGTAGAGGCAACGTGTACGGCGCAGGGATACACAACCTACAAATGTGATAACTGCGGAAACACGTATAATGCTAATTTTACTAATTCACTTGGTCATAACTACATTGTAACAAAGGTTGTCGATTCTACTTGTACGTCAGAAGGTTATTCCGTTTATGTGTGTACTCGTTGTGGGGATACTTATAACGACGACGTAGTTATTGCAAACGGACACGCATACGCAAGTTGGTATGTTGTGAAAGAAGCAACTTGTACTGAAACAGGTATTAAAAGAAAGGATTGTGTAAGTTGTGGTGGGTATGAAACTGCTACCATTGAAGCAACCGGACATAGTTATGTGGCAACCGCAACAAATCCTACTTGTATGGAGCAGGGTTATACCACTCACACTTGTAGTAAATGTAATGCAACTTATGTAGATACTTATGTAGATGCAATCGGGCATAATTACGTTGCAACAGTAACTGCTCCTACTTGTACGGCAAGGGGTTATACAACCCAAAAGTGTTCAAGGTGTGAAGATTACTATATTGAAAATTATGTTGTTCCAAACGGACACGAATATGGTGTGTGGAGAACAACGGTTCAACCTACTTGTACTGCAAATGGTTCAAGATATAAAACTTGTTATGATTGTAGTTATAAATATGTAGAAACGATTGCTGCATTAGGTCATAGTTACGAAGATGAGGTTATTCAACCTACTTGTGTAGATAAAGGTTATACAACCCATATTTGTTCTCGTTGTGGTTCAGGTTATAATGATACCTTCGTAGATGCTCTTGGACACGACTATGAACCTATAAGAGTCGAGCCTACTTGTATTCAAGAAGGATATATTGGTCAATGTTGTTCTCGCTGTGCAGACACTTATAAAACAACTATGTTAAAAGCAACGGGACACGATTATGTAGAAAGTTATATTCCCGTTACTTGCGACCAAGAAGGGTGTGTATTACATATTTGTCTTGATTGTCAGTATGAGTATAGAACTGATATTGTAAATCCAAGTGGGCATTCTCTTGAAACGCACGTGTTGCTTGCTGCAACTTGTACAGAGAATGGGGAAAGATATTATGGTTGTTCAAAGTGTGACTATGAAACAATTGAAGTAATACCTTGTCACGGACATAATTACGAAATAATGGATGTAACGACGGATGACGGAAAAATCGTTAGGACGTATGCTTGTACTGTATGCGCACATTCTTACGAACAAGAACTCGGCGAACAGTATGAAAAAGTTTCAAATTACGTGACTTATATTTTTGATGAGTATAGTCCTTATATGATTTGGGTTTTTCTTGCTACGGCGGGAGTATGGAGTATCGCTATGGGTATTGCGATTATTATTGCTAACAAGAACGAAGACAAGGTAAAAGCAAAGAAAATGCTTGTAAATTATGGAATCGGTCTTATAGTAATATTTGCAATCTTGGTAGCAGTACCTTACCTTGTTCAAGGTGTTGCCGTGCTTGTAACAGGATAAAAAGTGGTGAGCGCTCTGAAATATGAGTGCTTACTACGAAAAAAAATTAAAAATTTTTGCAAAAAGTCGAAAAAAGTATCAAAAAAATATTGACAAACGCAAAGTAAAGTGTTATCGTGTTAATACGAAAATCACCAAACAGGAGGAGAAGTTTATGAACAAAACAAGATTGCTCGAAAGAGTGGCAAACAATGAAGAACTTACTATAAAAGAAGTTCGGGAATATCAGAAATATGTAAAGCCCGAAAAGCAAGTTTATGGCAAGTATGGTTCTTTGGCAAAAATTCACATTGAGGAACACAAACCCGAAATGTTGATTGCTCTTGCTGGACAGCTCCCCGAATACTTACACGGTATTGATAAACAAGCGGCTGATTTGTATGACACGATGTATGCAAAACTATCTAATGCCGAAAGGTTTAGAAAGACGGGGGACTTTATAAAGGACTTGCAGAGTGAAACCGAAATCAAGGGTATTATAGAAACTGAAATTCTTAATAAACTTGTGTATTCGATTTAACGGAGGTAATTTATGAGAAAAGTATTAAACGTCGTGGGTATAGTATTTAGGTTTGGATTAGCAGGTATTCTAATTATAGGACACGGAATAATGTCTTTAATTGGAATATTAGTAACGGCGATTTGCTCGTCGAGATAACGAAAAGTAGTATAAACACGATTGACAAAAACAATTAAATTTGCTATACTTTTCATAGAAACTAATTAAAGAAAGAGGTGTAAATATGGAAAGGAAAGCAAGTACCCCGATGCGTGAAAATAGACGTAGATACGAAGATACGCATAAAGAAGCAAGAAAAGCAGCTTCAAAGGTATTCGGTACAAGCGTTCCAAGAGAGGATTGCGAGGAAATCGAAGCTTTTCTTAAAACTTACGGTATTAGTAAGGTTGACTTAATTTATGCGGGATATGAAGCCTTAAAGGAATCAGTCCAAAAGTAATCTATAAAAACTATGCAGAGAGCGCATCTGAACGGTGCGTTCTCTTTTTTATGCAAAAAAGGAGGAGAACGTGCTTAGAAGTATTAAACAAGCATTAGATTTGATTCGTCAAGAAGACCCCGATACGGCTGTGAGCGTGTACACTATTCGCTTGTGGTGTAAAGAAAAAAAGATTAAGTTCCGAACCGTTGGAACGAAGATTTTAGTCGATATGGAAAGCTTGATGAATTATATCAAAATGAAAGACTAAAAGGAGATAAATAATGGCTTACTTTAAGATAGAAGAAGATAGAAAAGGCAATCTAAAAGCTCGTATTCAGGTTAGCGGTAAAGATGCAAAAGGTAATCCCAAACTCTATGTTAAAAGGGTGTATAACGAAGATAATTTAACTCCGGCGAAGTTCAAGAAATACGTGGATAAAATTGCTGCTGAATTTGAAGAAAGTATCAGCGAACAAATCAAAGAAGAGCAAGCCATTATTCACGATAAAGTATTAACTTTTTCGGAACTTGCCCAAGAGTGGCTGATAGCAATTAAAGCAAACTTGTCTATTAGTTATTATCAACGAGCAAAACAAACAACTCAACTGTTTCAAGAATATTTGGAAGAAATCGGGCTTGCTAAAAAGCCTATTTCCGAAATTAAAGTTCGTGACGTTCAACTATTCTTAAATAGGTTTATAACGGCAGAAAAAAAGGAATTAAAGGTTGTATCGCTAAAAAAGGAATTTCCTAAATCAATCAGTTTTAGAGCTTTGGCAAAGGAAAAAGTTATAGCAAGATGCTCATCTTACGTTCTAAAACGCAAGGGTGGAAATATCGCAAAGACAACTGCGGAAAACATTTGCAAAATACATAACTTGGACTTTAATGAGTATTTTGAAGAACAACCCATCGAAAAAGGTTATTCACTTGAAACAATAAAAGGTCATAGAAGAGCGTTAAGAACGTTATTCAATGAAGCTGTTAGATATGAGTGGATAACGGTAAATCCCGTTTGCAAAACTAAAATAGGAACGGGTGGTGGTAATACTTGTTTGAGAGAAATTGAAGAAAAAGAAGTGTTTTCTTTTGCAGAAGCGAAAGAGTTCTTAAAAGTCTTAGACAAATTACCCGAAGATTTGATTTTCAAACGTGTGCCGATAAAAATAATGTTTTATGCAGGTGTGCGTAGCGCAGAGCTAAACGGTTTGCGTTGGTCTGATATTGACTTTGAAAAACGATTGATACACGTAAGAAGAAATAGGCTTGCATCAAAAGAAGTAGGGGTGTACGAAAAAACTCCAAAGACAAGAACTTCTCTTCGTGATATTCCAATGCCCGATGCACTATACGATGAGTTGAAAAATTACTACAAATGGTTTTCCGATGCTATAACAAATTTTGAGCAACATCTTGATGAATACTATTTGGCAGTTAATCTTTATAGGTCACCAATTTACCCACACACTATGAGTTCGTGGCTTAAAAAGATAGAGAGAGCTAACAATTTGAAAGAAGTTTCTTGTCACGGTTTAAGACATACTTATTGCAGTTTTTTGTTATCAAATAACGTACCAATTCAAACAGTCAGTAAGTATATGGGACATAGTGATTCTACCATAACATTAAAGGTATATAGTCACTTTATACCCGATACGGCAAGCAGAGCTATGGATGCTTTTTCAAAGTTAGCATAAAGAAATAGGAAAACTCGACTTATTATAAGCCGAGTTTTCTTTCCTAATACGAAACAACTTGAATTATTCATAATTTTTTGATATAATAAACTTACCGATAAATAAGAATTTGACGAGGAAAACGTATATGAAATACAAAGGAACTCTTATTGTTGTTAAAGATTGTAACCGTGCGTTAAAGTTCTACAGTGATATGTTTGGAATTCATCTTATTCAAGACAACGATGGTAATATGGAATTGACGAATAATATATATTTACAGGAATTGGGATACTGGGAACAATTCACAAAAAGAAGTGTAATTCCAAACAGTAATCAATCTGAGTTGTATTTTGAAGAACCCAACATAGAGAAATTTGTAGAGCGTCTTGAAACACTTTATCCTGAAATCGAATATGTCAATCATCTGATGACACACAGTTGGGGACAAAAGGTGGTCAGATTCTACGATTTAGATGGCAACTTAATTGAAGTAGGAACACCTGTGTAATTAACAAATTCCAATTTGTAGGGGTTATTTTATCGGTAAAAAACGGTATAAAAAATCGGTATAAAATCGGTATAAAATCGGTATAAATTTAGTTTGAAAATTGCTTCAAAAATCGAAAATTACTTAACCGAACTGCACATTTTAGAAGCAAAATCGCTCACATTTTTAACAAAACACACGATATTTAACGCTTTTTATAGGACTTTTGAATGAGGGTATAACTCCTAAGGGCTAGTTGTGGGTTCGATTCCCGCAGGGAGTACCAAAGATGACGGGGTTTTACCCGTCATTAATTTTTTATAAAAAGTAAAATAATTATTGATGCAATTTGAATTGCTAAATTTCAATAAAATGCTATAATAAAATTATAGGATATACAAAGTGAGATTATAAAAACGACGGAACAGGTGTTAAAATGAAAAATGAAAAGTTAATTGGTAAACTTGCAGTTATTACGGGGGCAGGCTCTGGCATAGGAAAAGAAACAGCAATACTTTTAGCAAAAAAAGGTTTGAACTTATTTTTATTTGGTGGAAGAGACGCGTCAAAACTAGAAAAAACTGCCGAACTAGTTAAAAAAGAAGGTGTTAAATGTTTTGTTTTATCGGGGGATATTACTGATACCAATATTATAAAAAGAGGCGTGCTTGAAGCGGAAAAACTTGGTGGTGCTGATATTCTAATCAACAATGCAGGTATGGCTTTTAACGCACCTTACGAACAGACCGATTATAAAATATTTGACAATATTATGGCGTTGAACGTAAAAGCGCCTTACTTTATTATTCAAAAATTTTTGCCACAGTTAAAGAAAAGTTCGTGGGCGACTATAATCAATATATGCTCAGTTGTTTCACACGCAGGATACACGGGGCAAAGCGCTTACACGGCAAGCAAGCACGCTATGCTTGGACTTACAAAGTCGTTGGCTAGCGAAGTTTATCAAGATGGAATAAGGGTGCATGCAATTAGTCCTGGTGGCGTTTATACGGATATGGTGAAGATTTCACGCCCAGACCTTACTGATGAAGGTATGATTAAACCGGAAGAGATAGCGGATATTATCGCATTTCTTATTGAAAACCGTGGAAACGCTGTTATTGACGAGATAATCGTCCACAGGGTAAACAAACAACCGTTTTTGGTGTAAATTCTATAAGCTATAAAATACTTAAATTATAACGAAAAAGGCGTGGCTTTCGCCACGCCTTTAACTTTTATAGTAAAAGTATATTTTATACTTCGTACGTTTCCTTTTCAACGAAATCTTGTTCGCCCACGATAGCAAGAAGTTCAATTTTAGTTTGCTTTGAGTCACGGGTGGAATATCTAACGTGAAGAAGGTCGCCTTCGCGAAGAGATTCTCCGCCGTGTTCGTCAACTTGTGTAAGGTGGGTAGTGTTCGGTGTGGTTGACAAAATAAAAGTATTAGCAGGCCACAAGATATCCCTAATTTGTTTGCCGGTTGCGAACGACCCTTTCTGTACGGTAACGAACGCATCGTAAACCGTTGTTTTTGATTGAGTGTAGTTGTTCTTAATAATATTTTCAACTACGCTGTCGTTGATAGATTTGGTGTGGAAAAGTTCAGTGAAAGTGAAAGATACGGCAGAAACGACTATAACGTAAAGAATATTATTATGACAAGATAGCGCCTCAATTGCAAACACAATTGCCGTTAGGGGCATTTTCATCATACCCGCAATACAAGCGGTTATGCCTAAAGCTAAAATAATTTGATAGTAATCTACGTTTAATCCTAAGTATTGTATAAGAATATTTGCGATAATTGAAGATGCGAGTGCGCCTAACGCTAAAATAGGCAAGAAAATTCCACCGGTAATTTTATTAGTATTTGCGGATAACGTTAACGTTGAGCGAACGATTAAAATTAACGTGAGAGTTATTAATGCCGTTAAGCCATTTCCATCAAGAAGATTAAGGATTAGTTCGTGCCCCGTTGAGATGAAAGAGAACGAATAAAGTCCTAAGCCAAGAGTTAATGCAAATATTGAAAAGATTTTTAAGTATGTTGGTATTTTATTTAACGTCTTATTAAAAAACGCGTTCACAACTTTATAGTATTTTAGGAAAAGAACGGCAAATAATCCAACCAAAATACCGATAATTAACGGCAACCAAACGTCTTTTATTGTAAGAGTTATTGTTTGTAGTGTAGGGAATAAAGAAACGTTTACGCCTAATAACGACGACAGTAATTGTGCGGTTATACACGCAAAGAGAACCGAAATAGCAGAAACGGTTATTATCATTGGCGAAATGCGTTGGTGTGCTTCTTCAATAGCGAAAAGAATACCGGAAACGGGTGCGCCGGTTGCAACGGCAAACCCCGCGCAAGCGCCACCTGTCATAGAGTATTTGTTCCACGCACGGTGTTTTGGCGCAAGGCAATGCACCGCACCGTAACCGAGAGCTGTACCTATTAGAACTGACGGACCTTCGTTACCAAGAGGAACGCCAATCAAGAAACTAATCATTGAAAGTATTAAAACGCCAAATAAAACTTTTATCCAGTTAAAAGGAACTATACCTCTTAAAATAGCAATTGAAGAGGGAATACCACCACCGCGCAATCTTGGCGAATTTTTATAAATAAAACTAAAAACAAAAGCAATACCAAATAATAAAACTAAAACGATAGGTATCATCCAAAGGTTAGTTTTAATAAAATGATAACTTTGTTCGGAAAATTCAATAACGTACTTTGCCGAAAGTTTATAAAGGGTAACGAACAAAGCGGTTAAAACGCCCGTCATAGACCCGAAAATTAACGCTGGGAATAAAATATTTATAAATTGCTTTGAACCGTGTTTCATTTTTGTTGTCCTTTTTATCGTTAGTTTATGATATCGCAAATTTTAATAAAAATCAAGTAAAATTAGTCTTTATCAAACAATATTTATTTTAGATTATATTTATATTATTGTAAATAAAGTCCAAAATAATATTAGTGAGTTAAAATGGATAAAATGCATAAAAAATTAAAGGGCAAAAAAATTATTTTAAGAATTATTTTATCGATTATAGTAATAAGTGCAATTCTTGTAGGTGTGTATTTTTTGCTTAAAAGTTTTGGAATAACTGATTTAACAAGAGAAGAGTTACAAGAACTAATAACGTCGACAGGTGCGGTTGCGCCACTCGTATTTATACTCGTATCTTTTTTACAAGTAACGTTTGTCCCCATACCTGGCGCGATAACTATTCTTGCTGGTAATTATATGTTCGGTTGGGTGCTGTCGTTCATATATTCATATATAGGTATGCTAGCGGGGGGATTATTTGCGTGGTGGCTTGGTAAAATTATAGGCAGACCTTATATAAACTGGGTAGCAGGCAGTAAAGAACAAGCGGACTCTTGGATAAAACGGCTTAAGGGTAGAGAAACGGTCTTTTTGTTTTTTGCATTTTTATTGCCGTTGTTTCCCGACGACTTGCTTTGTTCGGTTGCGGGTGTGTTACCAATTAGTTTTATAACTTTTTTGATAATGCAACTAATAACGAGAGCAACTTCTATAGCAGGGACGTTACTTTTTACTTCTGGCGAAATTATACCGTATTACGGTTGGGGACTTTGGGTGTTATGTGCACTTGTAGTCGTTATGATTGTTGCGTTTTTGTTGTGCTTAAAGTACGCGAAAGAACTTAACGTTTTTTTTGATAAAATTATAAATAAAATGGCTATTAAACTTAAAAGAAAAAAATGACGCATACGTGAAGCTTGCGCGTTATTTTTTTATTGCGGATAGGCTAATGGTTGATTTAATTTGAAAGTTGTGCTAAAATTAAGAAAGTAAATAAAACTTTAAGGAGTTGGAATATGGATTATTCAAAATTGCAAAACGGTAGTGATATTCGCGGTGTTGCACTTGAAGGAATTGAAGGTCAACATATAAACTTGACCGAACAGGCTTGTAAAGATATAGGCAGAGGCTTTGCCGTTTGGCTTTATAAAAAGACGGGTAAAAAAGATTTACGCGTTGCCGTTGGTAGAGATAGCAGACTTTCGGGCCCGCAACTTTGTGGTTGGCTTTGTCAAGCAATGGTAGAGCAGGGCATAAAAGTAACTGATTTTAAGATGGCGTCAACGCCGGCAATGTTTATGTCAACCGTAACTGAAGGATATGAATTTGACGGTTCGGTAATGATTACTGCAAGTCACCTTCCTTTTAACAGAAACGGCTTTAAGTTCTTCGTTGCTCAAGGCGGTCTTGAAAAGGGTGATATTAAAGAAATTTTAGCGTACGCTGGTGGTGAAGATAAAACTGACTTACCTTGCGGCAAAATCGTTGACGGCGAATTTATGGAGGCATATTCAAAAATTCTCGCAGACAAAATCCGTTTGGCAACGGGCGAAGATAAACCGCTTGCTGGATTTAAAATTGTGGTTGATGCAGGCAACGGTGCGGGTGGTTTTTACGTTGATAAAGTTCTTAAGCCTTTGGGCGCAGATACGACGGGCAGTCGCTTTTTAGACCCCGATGGAAGTTTCCCAAACCATATTCCCAACCCTGAAAATAAAGAGGCTATGGAAAGTATAACTGAAGCGGTTAAACAAAACAACGCCGACCTTGGTATTATATTCGATACCGACGTTGATAGGGCAGGTGCAGTATTGTCTGATGGTAGCGAATTAAATCGTAACCGTATTATAGCTATGTTATCGGCAATTCTTCTCCGTGAACATCCTGGCACGACTATCGTAACCGACTCAATCACTTCAACGGGACTTGCAGAATTTATTAAAGAAAAAGGCGGAATTCATCACCGCTTTAAGAGGGGATATAGAAACGTTATAAACGAATCAATTCGTCTTAACGGTTTAGGTCAAGATAGTCAACTTGCAATTGAAACTTCAGGACACGGCGCGTTTAAGGAAAATTATTTCCTTGACGACGGCGCATATATCGTAACCAAACTTTTAATCGAACTTGCACGTGGTAAAAAAGAAGGCTATACTTTAGCGTCGTTAATAGACACGTTGAAAGAGCCGAAAGAAAGCGTAGAATTCAGAATGAATATTATGCTTGAAGATTTCAAAGCGTACGGACAAAAGGTTATAGAAGACCTTAACGCTTACGCAAGCAATAAAGAGGGCTGGTCATTAGCACCCGATAACTTTGAGGGCGTAAGAGTTAATTTGAACGCTGAAAAAGGCAACGGTTGGTTCTTGCTCAGATTGTCGTTACACGACCCGTTACTTCCCTTAAACATTGAAAGCAACGACGTTGGCGGAGCAAAGAAAATTGCGACAGAACTTGCTGAGTTTATTAAAGGATACGATAAACTTGACGCTAAATCACTTTTAGATTTTGCGAAATAAAAAGCAATAGAAGTATTAACTTACAATAATATAAAAGTAAAAATAAACACCCCCTTGAGGATATCCTTAAGGGGGTGTTATTACTAATAAAATTATTAGATTATAGCGTGTTAACGAAAACGTATCTGAATGCAAATAATAATGCGATTACGGTAACAACGATATCTTTCTTAGAGTATTTACCAGTAAATAATCTAATGAGAACGTATGCGATTGCGCCAACTGCGATACCGTTAGAGATTGAGTAGGTCAAAGGCATTAAGATAAGCGTCAAGAACGCGGGAACTGCACTTGAAAGGTCTTCCATATCAATTGCTTTAAAGTTTTTGAGCATCAATACGCCAACGTAGATAAGTGCGGGTGCGGTTGCAACGCTTGGGATAATGCTTGCAAGTGGGGTTAAGAACAAGCAAGCAAGGAACAAGCAAGCGGTAACGAAAGCCGTCAAACCAGTTCTACCACCTTCAGCAACGCCAGATGCAGATTCAACGTAAGTTGTAACGGTTGAAGTACCAACTAATGCGCCTGCGCAAGTTGCGATAGAGTCGCAAAGCATGCTCTTTTCAATATCGATAGGGTCGCCGTTAGCGTCAAGCATACCAGCTTGTGCTGATGCGCCGTATAAAGTTCCGATAGTATCGAACATATCAACTAAGCAGAAAGTTATAACTAAAACGATAACTGAGAATATTGAACCAATCGTTACACCGTCAAATGCACCTGCCCAACTTGAGCCTTGGAAAATAGAGAAACCGTATTTGCCAAAGTTAACAAAAGAATCACCAATTGCAGAGAAAGAGAAACTAGGAGCAGTCCAAGTGAAGAGATAGAATAAAATTGAAGAAACGATAATGCCTAAAACGATAGACATATTTTTCAAAATTTTAACACCTGATTTAGCAAAAATAACGATAGCGATAAAGCCAAGGAATGCTGCAAGCATAGGAGCTGCACCGCCGGCTAATTCACCATATTGATTGAAAATTTCCCATTTAGTAAGGTCACCGAGTTGAACTAAAGTATATTGGTTATCAGTAACTATAAAAGAACCTTTAAGACCAAGGAGAGCAATAAACAAACCGATACCTGCAGGAATTGCTTTCTTTAAGCAATCAGGTAAAGATTTTGCGATGTAAGACCTTAAACCAGTTGCAGAAAGAATAAGGAAGATAAGACCAGAGATAAGGATTATAACTAGACCTGCACCGTAATTCGTTGCAAGGTGGTCAAAGCCAATAATGTTCTTATTGGGGTCTGTAATTGCGCAAGGAAGAATAAACGACGTAAAGAAGAACGAGTTTAATCCCATACCAGACGCTTGCGCAAAAGGTTTCTTTGCCAAGAACGCGTATAGCAACGTGCCTAAAACGGCGGCTATAATCGTGCCAACGTAAACTGCTTGCCAAATAGCTGCAACTTCGCCACCAAGGTAGCTATAAAACCCAGTTATTTGATTGGGGTTTACGATGATGATGTAACACATAGCAAAGAACGTTGTTATACCAGCGATAATTTCCGTTTTTACGCTTGTGTCGGGTTTAAGTCCGAACAACTTGCCAAAGCGTGAGTTGTAGAACTTATTTTGTTTTTGTGCTTTGTCCATAAAAACACTCTCCTTTGTAAAATATTTTATTATAAATGAAAAATTTATTTTTCGTGGTACTTTTGGTTTTGCTAAAACAAAACCAAAAGGGATATCCCTTTTGTTAGTTTTTCAACGTTAATTCACGTCACGAAAACAACACTTTCCATTTATAGAAAAAGTATAACACAGGATTTAGTGCCTTTCAATAGTTTTTTAAAAATTTTTCAATAAATTTTCAAGTTTTTTTCGCACGCGTGTACACGTGTGCAACATTTATAATATAAAGTCAAATATAAACCAAAATAAAAAGCGCAGGCTACGTTGTGAGCCTACGCCAAAAACTGTCGTTTTTTATTTTAATTTATTTGCAGCCACAACCGCCGAAGCCACCACCTAAAAATCCACCGTTACCTTTACAGCAACAGCAAAGGATTAAAAGCGCCACAGGCAGACAGTAGCAACTGTTAAATAAACCGTTTAAGCAACCGCTCTTGCAAAGACAGATGATAAGTAAAATTATCAAAATCCAAAGACAGCAATTGCCACCGCCGAATAAATCAAAACCGTTCATAAAGTTACCTCCAAAGTATATATACCCTCCGCCTATGTAGAAAATTTATTGTTTCGGCGAAGTTTTCTATTATCAATATAAGCGAACGCAGTTAAAAATGTTACATTTGCACCCTTATTTAATTGCTATACTAAAATTTTTGTGTTAAAATAATGTAGCCGATAAGCGATTATTCTTTAGAAAGTTGACTTTATAAACGGCAAAACGCATTTTTTACAACGGATATCTTTATAGAATTCGATTGGAGGCATAAATGAATAAAGAAAAGTTTTTTTCAGCAAGAAACGTTGCGCTTTTAGGCATACTAACGGGATTAGTTATAGTTCTACAATTATTTGCAAGCGCAATTCCTATGTTTGGCGTTACGCTTAACTTTAGTTTGATTCCCATTGCGTTAGCAGGGATTATGCTTGGCGCGTTAGGTGGAACTATCGTTGGATTTGTTTGCGGTTTAGTGGTTTTTATCACGATGGCGGTGTTAGGGCAAGAACCATCAACAGCCTTTTTGTTTCAAACTAATCCTGCCATCTTAACCATTATGTGTATAGGCAAAACGACGGTTGCCGGCGCAGTTTCAGGTCTTGTTCATAAATTTATTGCTAAGCGCAACAAAACTGTTGCCGTTTGGGTTGGTTCATTGATTATTCCCATTATAAATACTGGTATATATATGCTGGGCATGGTTTTAATGAAAGCATCTGTAGCTAAGTTTTTAGGTATGGACGTGTCAACGGCAAGTGTAGTTTTTGCAGTTGTATTCGGTATTATTTGGCTGAATTTCTTATTAGAAGTAATCATAAACACTATATTTGCACCAGCAATCTACAAGATTGTGAAAATTATAGATAAACGATAGGGGACAAAGATGTTACTTGCGATTGATTTAGGTAATACTAATATAAAATACGGTGTGTTTGACGGCGACAAAATGGTTGCGTCGTTCCGTGTATCGTCAAGAATTTCAAGAACTGCCGACGAATACGGTTCGGTTTTAGTTGGGCTGTTGTCGGATAGGGGAATTAAAAAGGGCGATATCGATGGAATTATCTTTTCATCGGTTATCCCGGCGTTAAATTACACTATATGTCATATGTGCGAATACTTTTTTGGCATTTCGCCCTTAATCGTTGGACCTGGCATAAAAACGGGGCTCAACATAAAAGCGGATAACCCAAGAGAAGTGGGGGCGGATATCATAGTAAACAGCGTTTCGGCATACAATAAGTACGGTGGTCCGGTTATCGTTATAGACTTTGGCACGGCAACCACTTTCGATATTATAAATGGACAAGGCGAATTGATGGGGGTGGTAATTTCCCCAGGTATTAAAACTTCGCTTGAAGGACTTGCGACAAAAACCGCACAACTGCCTATGGTTGAACTTGACGCACCTAAAACGGTTATCGGTAAAAACACAAAACATTGTATGCAAGCAGGCATAATATTTGGTTTTGCAGGGCTTGTTGAAAACATTATTAGAAAGATAAAAAAAGAGTTAAAAGTAGACGAGATAAAGGTAGTGGCAACTGGTGGTCTCGGCGAAATTATAGCAAAAGAAGTTGAGCTTATTTCCATAGTTGATAGAACATTGACTTTGGATGGGCTTAAAATGATTTACGAATTAAACAAATAAAACTTGGTTTTATATACGGAGGTTACTATGAAGAAAGCAGGAGTTGCCATATTGGGACTTGGTGTCGTAGGCGGTGGTACGTATCAAATACTTACCGAAAAGAGAGAGTTTTTCAAGAAAACGCAAGGTGTTGACGTTACCGTTGAGTGTGTGCTTGAAAAGAACGTTGAAAGGGCAAAGCAATTGGGCGTTGAAGAAGCTAAAATCGCTTCTTCTATCGAAGAAGTTGTTGTCAACCCTAACGTTGATATCGTCGTTGAAGTTATAGGTGGCACTGGCGTTGCAAGAACGTTTGTAATGAAAGCGCTTATGAGCGGTAAAACGGTTGTAACTTCAAACAAAGAACTTTTTGCAAAGCATTGGTCTGAACTCGAATCAGCTGCTAAAAAAATGAACGTTGGTTTGTTCTTCGAAGCAAGTTGTGTTGGTGGCGTTCCCATTATCCGCACCTTACAAGAAGGTATGCAAGCTAATAAGATATTATCAATAAAAGGTATTATCAACGGCACTACTAACTATATCTTAACCAAAATGGCTGATGAAGGTTGGTCTTATGAAGAAGCCTTAAAAGAAGCGCAACGTTTAGGTTATGCTGAATTTAATCCTACCGCTGACGTTGAGGGGTTTGACGCAACTTATAAACTTTCAATTCTTTCAAGCCTTGCTTTTAATAAAAAGATTTGTATCGAAAATGTTTACCGTGAAGGTATTACGGGTATTGATAAAGAAGATATCGCATACGGCAAAGAATTGGGTTACACCTTAAAGCTTCTTGGTATAGGTAAAGATACTGAAAATGGTGTAGAAGTTAGGGTTCACCCCACTTTCGTTAAAAACGATAATCCGCTTGCATCTGTAAACGACAGTTTTAATGCTGTTCACTTGGTTGGTGATGCTGTTGGCGAAATTATGCTTTATGGTAGAGGTGCAGGCGCACTTCCTACAGGTAGTGCAATCGTTTCCGACGTTATATTTGCTGCAAAGCACGACGAATATTTTTACGCTGGATTTAAGAATAATATCACGGGCAATAAAGAAACTAAATTTGCAAAGGATTTTAGTTCTAAATACTATATTAGACTTTCTGTTAAAGATACAGCGGGCGTACTTTCTAAGATTTCCGGTATGTTCTCTAAACATAACGTAAGTATTTCAGAAGTTAAGCAAGTTTCTATGGGCGACGGTAGTGCTCAAATTATTATAATAACACACGTTTGCGCTGAAAGTCTTGTTAAGAAAACCCTTGCTAAACTTGATACTCTTGCTGAAGTATTTAGTGTTAAAGGTATGGTTAGAATTGAAGACTAATTTTAATGTTTATAAACTGCGTTATGCGTCGTTTACTGCTTTGTGAAAACGACTTCGATGAACGGGTGTTCTATCTCATCCGTTTTCACAAGCGAGCCTAGCCTAACTTGTTTCTAAACATTAAAAAACTGCTCTATAAACTGCGTTATGCGTCGTTTACTGCTTTGTGAAAACGACTTCGATGAACGGGAATTAAAATAAAATACAACAAAAAAATTAAAAAGGGCTCTAGAGCCCTTTTTTGTTTTGTAATATAGATTTATCAATAAAATTTTAAGTTCTAAATTTTGTTTAAGCAGTCGCAACGCTTAGTTCCAACGTAACCTGTGTCTTTACATTTTTCGCACGCATAACGGGGGGATAAATCATCTAACGTAATTCCTATTTCCGCAAGCATTTCATTAGCATTTTTAATGAGTGTTTCCTTTTCGTTTTCAAGGCGAGAAGTAGCGTCAACGTTTCCTGCAATTTCAGCAAAAGCAAGGTCTTTTTCAATGCCGTTAATTCTGCCGTAAACATCCATAAACCCTTCAAGTTCAGACGCCCTTTCGTTATTCTTTTGTGCGCGTGACATAGCTACGCTACGTCTTCTTTCATATTCGCGGTTGTACTCTTCTTGGGTGTCGGGCTTTTTATCCGTACTAATCGAGTCTATTGTGAATACGCCGTCGTTTTTCCAATTGCTAAGTATACCGTTTATGTATGCAGTGGGGGAATTTTTGCCAGCTGAAAGTTTTGCCGCTTCTAAAATCATATCTTCAGAAAAGTTCCAACTTTTCCACATGTTTAAGTTTTCTCTATCCCACGGTGTAGGTTTTCTGTTTATACCAGCAGTCAATAAAAGTTTAGATAAAAACTCATCCGCTGTTTTAAGTTGTTCAAAATAATCACCTACGGCAGATAGGGTAATAAACCCACGTTTTCTTAAGTTTTCAACTAGTTCGTCCATATCTTGCAGAGTGTTTTTGCCACTCTTGAACGAATAAGACGCTACGAACAACAATGCGTCTTCAGAAAAGCCGTAAGATATCCATTTATTAGTATAAGTGTCAATAACCGTATCAAGCACTTCGACGTATATGGATAAAGCCTTGTTAATTTTAATTGCTAAGTCATAAACGGCTTTCTTTTTGTCTAGATACACGCTAATTTCTTCTTTAGAAAAACTCTTGGTCGAATAAAGGTCTAATAAGAATTCGTCTAATTTAGCCATACTGCCTTTCTTAATTTTTTCAGCGGCAAAAACGATATTTTCTTCTTCAAAATGAAGTTCTGAAGTCCACTTTTTAAGCAAGGTTAAATCTTCAATTTCAGGGGCACGGCGAACGCTCATAGCCTTTAATATGCGCTCCAACAAGCCTGTACGGAGCACGTAAGACGATAATTCCTTTTCGACTTTTTCAACTGTTGTAATACCGCGGTTACCAAAATCTTTTGCAACCTTGCTAACGTAACGATAACTTATATCCGTACCTTTTCTATCAACGCAATACTTAACAATCATAAGCATTGCTTCAGGTTTAATCGAATAGGTCTCCATTATATTAAAGTATTCGGTATATTCACTAGTAGAAATCATACGGCTAGGCAAAAGTGCTTGCAAGCCTTTTGAAAATTCGGTGTATTTTTCGGCTTTAATCTTTTTAGGCTTAGCCGAATATGAAGAGCGTATAGGCTCGTACTGTACGGAGAAAGGCTCTCTAGAGATTACAGAAACTAGCCCGAATTCCTCCCAATAATAAAAGCAGTCCATAACTTGCTCTGAACTCATATTAAGGTTAGATGCCATTTCTTCAAGTGAACAATCGGCTTTAGAATTATTGCAAAGTAAAAGACCGTATAGGTAAACCTTAACGGCGTCGCCCGAAGATACGGGGAGATATTCACTTATGAAAGCGTTTTCCACGTCGGTAAATCCGGCGGAAGAAAGTGCCTTTGAATATGAACATAACATAATTAAACCTTGCTCATAATTTAATAAAATATAAAAATCGCTTGATTTACTGCGCTATATATTATATAATATAATAACTATTTATAAACTAGTGAAAAAGTCGCCATTTTTAGCGCGGTAAATGTAATTATACCTTAAAAGTAGTGAAAAATCAACTTAAATTTAAAATAATTTTCAGTTTTTATTAGTTTGAAATATTTAATAAAACTGAATACGATATATTTAGAGGATGATATGGCAGGAAACATATTAACACCAAACGCAATATGGAATGGGTTTTTGATACCTTCCGTTCCGCAAGCAACGGTTATTGACGAGCGAAAAGCAGGTGACTTGTATTTTAAGCGTTTAAGCATAGAAGGTAGAAGTATTAAAAACGAAAAAGTAAAAATTTTTGGATTGCTTGCTGGTAAAAAGCAAAATTTAGATGCACCGGCGATACTTTTATTACAAGACTTAGAATACGCGCTAGATGAAAGTTTAGTAAAAGTTTTGGTTAAAAAAGGATTTACGGTTTTTGCGGTTGATATTGCAGGTTATCAAGAAGGTAAAGAGTTTTATACTAAATATCCTGAAAGCGTTTCATACGCAAATTACGCGCAAAATAAAAACGGTCTTTATTCGGTGGAAAGACAAGCCGATAAGACTTGTTGGTACGAGTGGACGTGCGTTGCTAGGTATGCGCTTAAATACTTAAAGAGTGTAACCGATACGGTTGGCGGTTTTGGTATCGGCAAATCAGCAACGGTTATGTGGCAGGTTGCAGGTATGGACGATACGCTAGATTGTTCGGTATTCGCGCTTAATGCAGGGTGGTTAGGTTATAAAGACATTTACAAGTTCGCAAGTATGGTTGAACCACAGTTTTCGGATGATATGTATAAATATATTGCAGGTATAGAACCGCAAGCGTACGCTGCACACGTTAAAAATCCCGTTTTAGTGTTGACGGCAACTAACAGCGCTGAATACGACTCAGACCGCGCGTACGACACGCTCGCTAGAACAGGCGAAACCGTTTACTCTGCAGTACATTATTCAGTCGGCTGTAGAGATAGGGTTAATGCGCAAGCGTTTAACGACGCAATTATGTTCTTTAACAAATTTTTACTTGAAAAGCAATCTAAAAATTTACCGATGGACGTTGATATTCGTGCGGATATAGAAGACGGAGAAGTTAATTTTATCGTTACACCGCAAGAAGGTGAAATAAAATCAGTTGTTTTATACGTTAGTGAACAAACGGTAAAACCATCAATCCGTTGTTGGCGAAAATTCGGCAATGCAATTGAAACTAGCGGGGTTTACAAGTTTACGGTCAAGCCCTACCATAATTCAAATATGGTGGTCGCTTTTGCACAAGTTGAATATGAAAACGGTTACGTTATCGGTTCAAACGTTATAAACAAAAAGTTTAAGCAAGAAGAAGTTAAACAGTCGTTTAAGTCAAATATAATTTACTCGTCAAGATACGCCTTTGCAGAGAGCGTATTTTACGACGAAGTTGAAGTGGATGATTGCCCGTCTGTAAGCGTTGTAGACAAAAAGACGCTAAGGGTTAAAAAAGGGCCTATGGGGTTAGAAGGCGTAACGGGTGTTAACGGGCTTTTAACTTTCAAAATCGGTACGGAAAAAGATAGACCGTCGGATAGTGCAATGCTTATGTTAGACGCTTATTCTAAAGAGCAAAGCACTTTAACCGTTAAGTTGTATAGCGATTATACCGGTGAACGAAGAGAATATTTATATAAGACGGCACTAAACGGTGGCGACGTTTGGCAAAACGTGAAAATTGAACTCAGTAAATTTAAGACGGCTGAAGGCATGGGGCTTAAAAGTCTAGATAAAGTGGATGCTATAGCGTTAGATGTGGACGGTGAGTTTTTAATAAATAACGCTTTGTGGGTTTAGAAGGATAGTATTAGGATAAAATGATATACGAAGTAGGTGGCGTGATTGTAGCCAAGAAGGCGCACGCGTGCGGTGGCGAAGAGTGGCAAGTTTTACGAACGGGTGCGGACGTTAAATTAAAATGCCTTAAATGTGGTAGAGTGGTTTTCGCTTCGGTTGACGAGACGAAAAAAATGACTAAAAAATATATCGGTAGTGATAAAAATGATGGATAACGAAAAAATAGAAAATATTGAAAACGTTACGATTGAAGAAACTGTAGAAGATATTTATGCGGTAGATAGCGCAACTAACGAAGAAGAAAGCGTTGTTGTTACCGACGGAGAAACCATAACCGAAACCATAAATATCGATGGCGAAGAGCTTGCAAAAGAAAGTGAGCAACCAGTTTCACCGGTTAGAAGATTTTTTAGCGTGTTCACGACCGTGGCGTTAATAACCTTAACGGTGATAATGGCTATAGCGGTTATTCTCAACACATTTGTGTTCTTTAAAGTGCGCGTAAGTGGTCCGTCGATGCAACCTACGCTTTACACGGGTAATCGTTTGGTTGCAAATAAATACGGCAAAATAAAGCACGGTGCGATAATAATTATTAAAGATGAAAAACCAGACAGTGAAGATTGGCTTATAAAACGCGTAATCGGTGTGGGTGGCGACGTCGTGGAGTTTGAAAACGGATACGTTAAAGTTAACGGTGAACTAATTGACGAACCGTACGTGAAAGAACAAGGCGTAACTAAACATACTCAAAATAGAATTGAAGTGCCGGAAGGTGAGATTTTTTATTTGGGTGATAACCGAATAGAAAGCGCGGACAGTAGAACGTTTGGTACTTGTACTGTTGAACAAGTAGTTGGCGTAGTGGAAAACTGGTCAATGTTGTTCAAGAACTGGTTTAATAGATAAAATATGAGATTTATTTTTAAGGTTATAGTTTCTTTCATATACAAAATTTTGGATTTTTTTAACTTAGTTCCTGCCTTTTTTGTGTTGTTAATAGGGGCTGTGTTATATTTTACAGGTACACTTAGCGCAAATCCAACCATAACGCTGATTTTTCAAATTCTTATAATACTTTCGATTGTTTACGCTATTATTGCGACCGTAAAGAAACTTCTTGGAATTGATAACAAAAAAGTTAAAAAGAGCAAGGGGATGCAAATAGTTAGCAAACAACCCCAAACTCAAGTGGACGACGCGTTGGTAGAGCGTATTGCGACAAACAGGCAAGAACAAATTATTAAAGAAGAAAAACCCAGATATTTCAAATTGAAACAAAACCCTGATTATATTATGGCAGAGTATTCGGATAGGTACGAATTGTTATTGATAACGGCAAATGGGCTTAAAAAAGTAAGAACCGATTATAAAGGTTAATGGAGAAAAAGATGACGGAATATTTTTTAGAAGAATTTTATCATAAAGCAAAAAATCAAAGAAAAACCGTATTGGGTTGGTATATCGCTATAGCGGTGATTTATGCGATTTTTAGTATCGGAATGTTTTTGTATTTCAAAACTTTTATTTATAACGACCCAAGAATAAGCCTTGCAAAGTTTATTCATTACAGCGTAACGGCGCTATTCGTAGTGTTTTCGTTTATATATTTAGGCATTCCGTATAAGCGCGTAAATAGATATTATAGATTATGCTACAACTTGGTTACGGGTATAAGGGAAACGTCCACAGGCAGTTTTTTAGAATATGATGAATCGTTACACGATAAAGACGGCGTGGATATGAAGTCTTTAATTTTTATCGAGTGGAATAAATATAAAAACGATTTTTTCGAAAGGAAAGTTTTGGTTCTTAATGAAATGGAATTTCCTAAATTAATCGAGGGGTCTAACGTAAAATACATTACGCAAGGCAACGTGTTAATAAGTTACGAAATTTTAGACTTACCAAAAGAAAATGAAAATAGCGAAAAATCTGACAATCAATAAAAAAGGAAAACAAAAGGAGTTTTAATATGAAAGCGATAGTTACAGTTATAGGCAAAGATAAACCGGGTATAATAGCAAAAGTTTCTGCTGTTTTAGCAGATAATCTTGTAAATATAGAAGATATTAGCCAAACTATTATGCAAGGAAATTTCACAATGATAATGCAATGCGGTTTGGAAAAAGCAAAACTAAAAATTAGCGAATTAAAAGAAGTTTTGTTAAAGGTTGGCGAACAAATCGGTGTTTCTATTCACGTTCAACACGAAGATATATTTAACGCTATGCACAAAATTTAATAAGGGTTAGAAAGATGCTTAATAGAAAAGAAATTATTGAAACTATAGATATGGTTGAAAAAGAGCACTTTGACGTGCGCACGATTACGATGGGTATTTCATTAATACCTTGTATTCGAGATACGGCGGAAGAAACCGCAAAACTTTGTTATGACAGAATTTGCAAAAAAGCGGAAAAAATCGTCAAAGTTGCAAGTGAATTAGAAAACGAATACGGCATACCTATTATCAATAAGCGCGTATCAATCACCCCCGCAAGTTTGTTAACGTCATCTTTTTGTGGCAAAGAAGTGGTGCTTGCTAAAGCGTTGGATAGGGCAGCAAAAACTGTTGGCGTTGATTTTTTAGGCGGATACTCTGCGCTCGTTCAAAAGGGTATGACTAGTTATGAAAAATCTTTTATTGAAAGTATTCCGGAAGCGCTTGCAGTAACTGATAGGATGTGTTCTTCTGTTAACGTAGGCTCGTCAAAAGCAGGAATTAATATGGATGCCGTTCGCCTTATGGGTGAAATTATAAAACAAACGGCGGAAAGAACTAAAGATAGAGACGGGTTTGGCTGTGCTAAACTCGTGGTATTCTGTAACGCAGTAGAAGACAACCCCTTTATGGCGGGGGCGTTCCACGGCTTATCGGAAGGTGAAACGGTAATTAACGTTGGTGTTTCTGGCCCGGGCGTTGTTCATCACGCGTTAAAAAGCGTAAAGGGCGCGTCGGTTGACGAAGTGGCAGAAGTTATTAAAAAGACGGCGTTTAAAATCACGCGTGCAGGTCAACTTATAGCGAAAGAAGCGTCAAAGAGATTGAACGCGGAATTCGGTATCGTTGACTTATCACTTGCGCCGACGCCTGTTATGGGCGATAGCGTTGCTCATATATTAGAAGAAATCGGGTTGGATTGCGTTGGTGGACACGGTACTACCGCAGCACTTGCAATGCTTAACGACGCGGTTAAAAAAGGTGGCGTTATGGCTAGTGGTAGCGTAGGCGGACTATCGGGTGCTTTTATTCCCGTTAGTGAAGATATCGGTATGATTAGGGCGGCGGAAAAAGGCGCGATAACTTTAAGCAAACTTGAAGCAATGACTTGCGTTTGTAGCGTAGGTATTGATATGGTTGCAGTTCCAGGAGATACTAGCGCGTCAACTATTTCGGGTATGATAGCCGACGAATCTGCAATCGGTATGATAAATAACAAAACTACTGCGGTGCGCGTTATTCCCGTTCCTGGGAAAGGCGTGGGCGAGAGCGTTGAGTTCGGCGGACTTTTAGGCAGTGCGCCTATTATGGCGGTAAGTCCGTATGGTTGTAGTGAGTTTATAGCAAGGGGCGGAAGAATGCCTGCTCCTATACATAGCAATAAAAATTAAGGCAAGGTAATATTTTGGATAAAAGATATAAGTGGGCGACTGAAGAAATATTCGGTAGCGATAACGAGTGGAATATAGCGTTTGAGAGCGTTTCAAAAGAGATTGATTTTTCTGAGTTTAAAGGGAAATTATCAGATAAAAAGTGCTTTTTAGATTGTATGAAAAAGCAAGAAAAAGTATTTAGAAAAATCGATAAATTAAGCGTTTACGCAATGATGAAACACGACGAGAACACTAAAGATGCTAAATACGACGCGCTTTTATCCAAAGTAACGTCGTTAGGAGCAACGATAGGTGCAAACTGTGCGTTTATAGGACCTGAACTTACTGCGCTTGACGATAGCGTTTTGCAGAATTTTATTGATGACGAAGATTTAATAGAATACGATTATTTTCTTAAAGGTGTGTTAAAAGATAAGGCGCACGTTTTGACGGAAAATGAAGAAAAGTTGCTTGCTGAAAGTAGTGAAATGATGGCGAGCTTTAAAGATATTTTCACAAAAATCGATAACGCCGATTTGCCACTTGGCGAAGTTAAACACGGCAAAGAAAGAATACCTTTAAGCCACGGTAGTTACGGCGTGATAATGCACGGTGAAGATAGAAAACTTAGAAAAAAGACTTTCGATAAGTATTACGGGGCGTATATCTCACTTATAAACACTATATCGGCAACCTATTACGGAAACGTTAAAAAAGGTGTGTTTTTAGCAAAAGCCAAAAAGTTTGATAGCGCGCTAGAGCGTGCACTTTTTAGCGAAGACGTTCCTAAAGTAGTTTACGATAATCTTATCAATTCAGTTGAAAAAGCGCTTCCGTTATTGCATAAATATATGGCGGAAAAGAAAAAACTTTTGGGGCTTAAGCGTATGTATATGTACGACGTGTACGTTCCCGTAGTTGAAGGCGCTGAATTAAAACTTGATTACGAAGACGCTTATAACTTAGTTGTAGAAGGTCTTAAACCGCTAGGAAAAGAATATTGCGATTTATTAATAAAAGCAAAGAACGAACGTTGGCTTGACGTTTACGAAGCGGATGGAAAGCGTAGCGGTGCGTATAGTGTTGCCGTTTACGATACTCACCCGTACGTTTTACTAAACTATCAAAAAACCACGCACGACGTGTTTACTATAGCGCACGAAATGGGACACAGTATACACAGTTATTTTTCTAACCGTACTCAACCGTACGCTAAAGCAGATTATAGGATTTTCGTGGCAGAAGTCGCAAGTACGGTTAACGAAGTGCTTTTAATTAGATACATGCTCGCTACCGAAAAAGATGCGAAGTTAAAAAAATATTTATTGTCTTATCTACTAGAAATGATAAGAACCACACTCTTTAGACAAACGCAATTTGCCGAGTTTGAGCAGTTTGCACACTCGTTAGTTGAAAAGGGAGAGCCTTTGACTAAAGAAAACTTATCTGACGAGTATTTAAGGCTTAATAAAAAATATTTCGGCAAGTCGGTTATTAGCGAAGGCAATATTAAATACGAATGGGCAAGGATACCGCATTTTTATAGAGCGTTCTACGTTTACAAATACGCCACGGGTATTATTAGCGCTCTTGCAATTGCTGATAGGATTTTAGTTGAAGGACAAACTGCCGTTGACGATTACTTTAAGTTTTTATCGTCTGGTGGGTCGGATAGCCCCGTAGAATTATTAAAGATAGCTGGGGTAGATTTAACTTCCGAAAAACCGTTTGAATCGGCATTTAAAGTGTTTAAAAACACGCTTGAAGAATTTATAAAACTTTAAGGGGATAAATATGGCAAAGAACAATGAGAAAAACTTAAAAATGTTGGATATGCCACACAGTCTTGAAGCTGAACAAGCGCTACTTGGCTGTCTTTTGCTTGATACAAGAATTCAGGTGGAAGTTGCGGCTTTTCTAAAAGAAGAAGATTTTTATGCGGAAAGTCATAAGTATATCTTTTCGGCAATGGAACAGATTATCAAACTCAACCAACCCGTTGATTTGGTAACGCTCACCGACGCGCTTGAAAAGATGGGTACGTTAGAGCAAGCGGGCGGAATTACATACATAGCAGAATTAACTAACGTAATGCCGTCATCTGCAAACTATCAAAGATATTTGGATATCGTAACTAGAGATAGTTTGATGCGAAAACTTATAAAAGGTTCTGCACAAATTATAGAAGAGTGTAAAACTAGTGCGGATAAAGCCACCGCACTTTCTTACGCGGAAAAAACCGTTTACGAAATATCCACTCAAGCAGACACCAGCGAAATGGTTAGAATTGATAAAGTTATTCCCGACGTTATTTATAATATTGAATCAATTGCAAAAGGCGAAAAAGAATTACAGGGAATAAAAACAGGATATAGGGGACTTGATGCATTATTAAATGGATTACATAAAAGCGACCTTATGATACTTGCGGCACGTCCTGCAGTTGGTAAAACTTCGTTCGCTATGAACATTGTTGAAAACGTTGCTTTGCAAGGTTATTCTTGTGCAGTTTTCTCATTGGAAATGGGTAAAGAACAAATTGCTGAAAGATTGCTTTGCTCAATGGCAGGTGTTTCAATGGGGAATACAAAACGAGGCAAAGTAGAGCATAAAGAGTGGGTAAAATTAGCAAGGGCACAACAAATGCTTTCTCAAACAAAAATATTTGTAGATGACTCTGCTGTTATTCGCCCACGCGAACTAATTTCAAAGTGTAGAAGACTAAAAAGCCGTTTTGGTTTAGATTTTGTAATGGTCGATTATATGCAACTTATGACGCCAGATAAAACTAGAAACAGCGACAGCCGTCAAAACGAGATAACGGAAATTTCAAGAAGTCTTAAAATTTTAGCAAAAGAACTCAATGTTCCAGTACTTGCTTTATCTCAATTATCACGTGCGGTTGAAACTAGAAAGGGCAGACCACAACTATCCGACCTTCGTGAGTCGGGCGCAATAGAACAAGACGCTGATATAGTTATGTTTATTCACCGCCCCGATAAAGGCGCTACGGAGAAAGAACTTGCCGAAGGAAAAGTTCAAAAGAACGTTGCTGAAATTCTTATTGAAAAGCACAGAAGTGGTCCTACGGGTATGGTTAAATTATACTTTAAGGGCGAGTGTACCAAGTTCTTAAACCTTAACGAAGAAACGGGCGAACCTGACGGAGAAGATAACGCTACTCGAAAGGTGGAGCGTCCAGCGGTTAAAGGATATGAAGATTTGCCCGAGCCACCACCTGAACAAGTAGACCAAAGTTTTGACAACTCTACGCCCGTAGTAAAATCGGTTGACGACGAGATTTTTTAGTATGAAAACTGAAATTTTAACGCTAAATACTTTTAGTGTTCAAAAGGCAAAAGATATATTGTTTGCCGGTGGGGTAATCGGCATGCCCACTGAAACTGTTTACGGTTTAGCAGGGATAGGTACTATGCCTAATGCTGTAAAAAAGATTTTTGAAGTAAAGGGCAGACCTAGCGATAATCCATTGATTGCACACGTGCATAAAGATTACGACCTTAACAAACTCGTTTTCGTAGAACAAGAGTATGCTTATAAACTTATAAAAGCGTTTATGCCGGGGCCTTTAACGTTGGTGTTTAAAAGTAAAGGCGTCGTTTGTAAAGAAGCGACTTGCGGGGGCGAGACCCTTGCGGTAAGGATGCCGTCGCACAGCGGTTGCCAAAAACTGTTAAAAGCAGTTGATATGCCTATTGTTGCGCCTAGTGCAAACCTTTCAAAGCATACTAGTCCCGTTACTGCCGAGCACGTTTATAACGATTTGAACGGCAAAATAGAACTTATCCTTGATGGTGGTAAAAGTTCGGGCGGAATAGAAAGCACGGTGTTGGACGTTACGGGAAGCGTACCACGGATTTTACGAGCAGGGCTTATTACTAAAGAGATGATTGAAGAAGTTGTTGGGGCGTGCGAAATTGCTTACCACAAAGATGGGGATAAAGTGAAGTCGCCAGGAGTTAAATACACTCATTACAAACCGCTTTGCGAAACTATGCTTTTTGAACAAAGCCAACTTGACCTTGTTGAAATAGAGTATGAAAAAGCAATAAAACAAGGCAAAGTGCCTTACGTAATGTGTACGGACGAGGTTGCTGAAAAATTCAGCGATAAAAATTTGTTAAAATTAGGCTTGACACCCGAACAGGTTGCATCTAACTTATATGATAAACTACTTGAAGGGGAAAAGAAAGCCGATTTAATAATAGCCGTTGCTATGCCTGATGAAATGGGCGTAAATATGGGCGTAATGAACCGTTTAAGGAAGTCTTGCGGATGAAAAAGAAACGTATAATATTTGTATGCACGGGTAACACGTGCCGTAGCCCTATGGCTGAAATAATATTAAAAAACAAACTTAAACTTGCAGGAGTAACCGATATAACGGTAACTAGTGCGGGATTGAGTGCGACACCCGATTTAAAGATGAGCGCAAACTCTGCAACCGCATTAAAAAAACTAGGTTATAAACCTTACGGATTTAAGTCCAAGCAACTAACGCGCAAGATGGTTGAAAAAGCCGATTTGGTTTTGTGTATGACGGCTGAACATAAACGCTATCTTAACGGATTTAACAATGTTTATACGGTTGGCGAAGTCGCAGATTGCGTAGACGTTTTCGACCCTTACGGCGGGGACCTTGCCGTTTATATGGAAGTATCGCGTATCATTGAGGACGCGTGCAATACAATACTTAATAACATTTTAGCACGAAAAGGAGAATAATTATGAAAGTAGCATTTGGTTGTGACCACGGTGGAATTAATTTAAAACCCGTGTTGATTGACTATTTCAAAAAGAAAGGTATTGAATACAAAGACTTCGGCTGTTTTGATACGGCTTCTACCGATTATAACGAATATGCATTACAAGTATCTAATGCAGTTGCAAGTGGAGAGTTCGATAAAGGTATACTCTTTTGCGGAACGGGTATCGGTATGAGTATCGTTGCAAACAAAGTTAAAGGTATTCGTTGCGGACACTGTCACGACGTGTTTTCAGCAAAGATGACTAGACTTCATAACGACGCTAACGTTATGGCGTTGGGGGAAAGAGTTGTAGGACCTGGCCTTATGATTGAAATCGTTGATGCTTTCTTAACGACCGAGTTTAGCGGAGACGAAAGACACGCGCGCCGTGTAGAAAAAATAAAAGCGTTAGAAAACGTGAATTTTAAGTAATATTTAAATAGAAAAAATAAGGAAAAAAGAAAATGAAACTTAAGAAAGCGATAATACCCGCAGCAGGTTTAGGCACTAGATTTTTGCCTATAACCAAAGCCGTTCCAAAGCCTATGCTATCGGTATTAGATAAACCTACTATCCAGTACATAGCGGAAGAATTATCTTCGATAGGAATTGAAGATATAATTATAGTAGTAAGTCCGGGTTCCGACGTAATTAAAAACCATTTCGGTCGCTACCTTGAACTTGAAAAAAGGCTGTTAGAAGACGGAAAAACTAAACTTTACGAAATACTTTGCGACACACAAAAGTTTAACGTACAGTTCGTTGTTCAAGAAGTTGCAAACGGACTTGCAGGGGCGATTTTGTGCGCTGAGCCTTTTGTTAAAGACGAGCCTTTTGCATTACTTTTGGGTGATGAAATTATTTATGCAGGCGAAAATGACAAACCTTGTATGAAAAGACTTGCTGAAATTTTTGAAAGCACGGGTAAAAGCGTTATTGCGACTATGGAAGTGTTCGGGGACGACGTTTCTAAATACGGCAATATCGGCATTGCTGATGAAAAAGACGGGGTAATGCAAGTAAATGCAATCGTTGAAAAACCTAGCGTAAACGAAGCGCTTTCAAATAACGCAATAATCGGTAGATACGTTATGTCGGGCGAAGTTATGGGTATGTTAAAAAACCTTACACCGCGTGGTAACGAAATATATTTAACCGACGCTCTAGACATTTTAGCTGAACGCGGAGACTTGCTTGCAAGTTGTTTTGACGGCATACGTTACGACGTGGGTGATAAAGCAGGTTACATAAAAGCAAACGTAGAATACGCACTTCGCAGTAAAGAAATCGGTGAAGATATTAAAAATTACATTAAAGAGTTGGCTGAAAAGATTTAGTTATGACTTATGAAAAAACGTGCAAGCATTGTGGAACGACGTTAAGTTCGTTTATGAGAACTTATATGCTCGGTTGTCCTAATTGCTACCAAACTTTTAATGCGGAAATCGTTACTTCCTTGAAAAAAGTTCAAGGAAGAACTTTTCACGTTGGTAAAGCACCCAAAGTGGTGGGGATTAATCGCGAGTTAATGCACGAATATGAAAGGTTATTAAAAGAAAAAGAAGACGCTGCACTTGACGGAAGATTTAAAAGGATGAAAGAACTTTCGCAAGAAATATTAGACCTTGCAGAAGAACTTAAAAGAAGGGGGATAATGTAATGACTACTTTTAACCCCGATATATATAAAGGCAATATCGTTATGTCGCGCGTGCGTTTGGCACGCAACTTGCGTGGATACCCTTTTAAGATTAACGACGTAAGGCTGGCTAAAGATATAGTTAAAAAAGTTAACCGTGCGTTAGTTAAAACGGATACTTTTAACCTTTACTTTATGTCAAACCTAAGCGAGATAAAATTAGAGGCGATGAAAGAACGCCATTTAATAAGCCAAAATCTCATTGATAACCGTCAATGTGGCGCTGCACTTATTAATCAAGACGAAAGCGTTTCGGTTATGGTCAACGAAGAAGACGTTATAAGAGAACAATGTTTTATGCGAGGACTAAGACTGACTGAAGCGTATAAAAAATTAGATAAAATAGATGACGACTTGGAAAAAAATCTAGACCTTGCTTTTGATGATAAACTAGGGTATTTGACCGCTTGTCCCACTAATTTAGGCACGGGACTGCGCGCGTCGGTAATGCTCTTTTTGCCCGCGTTAACCGAGAGTGGAAAGATAGGTGCGCTAGAGAGAGAAGTTTCTAAATTAGGACTTACCGTGCGTGGTCATTACGGTGAAGGTAGTGATGCCGAAGGATATATGTATCAAATAAGCAACGAAGTAACGCTTGGTGTTTCCGAATATGAAATAATCCGCGAAGTTGAGCAAACGGTGGAAGATATATGCCGTGCGGAACGTACGGAAATGGAAAGGTTGTACGCTAAAAACGAACTTAAAACAATGGATAAAGCGAGAAAATCTTATGGAGTGCTTACCAACGCATTGTTTTTAAGTTACGGCGAATTTTTATCACATATAGCGCAAGTTAAACTCAGCGCAATGATGGGATATTTTGATATCGATAATATTGATGAACTTGACGATTTAATAATTAAAACACGCCCCGCTAACATTTGCGAGCAGTACGGGAAAAGGCTTTCTGCAACCGATAGGGACTTATACCGTGCGGAAATGGTGGGCAAAAAGTTAATTAAACTAAGAGGTTAAAGGAGAGACTATGTATTACGAAACTTTTTCACGCAACGTAAATCAAGTTATAGAATACGCGGTCGCGCTTGCTAAAAGATATGGGTGTAAATATATAGGTAGCGAACACATTTTGTTCGGGCTTATAAACGTTTCGGACGGTAGAGCGGCGGCAATTTTACGCGAAGAAGGCGTGGATAACGATAGGTTTTTATATTTGTTCAAAAAAACGGTTGATAAAAATATAGTGATTACCGGCAATATGTTCACCGGCAGAACGAAGCGCGTGTTTGAAAACGCTGTTGAAATATCATTAAAGGCGCGTGCTGGTTACGTTGGTACAGAACATTTATTGCTTGCCGTCTTAATTGATAAAGATAGCACTGCTGTAACTATTTTACGTGCGCTGAAAGTAAACGTTGATGCCGTAATAGAAGGGCTTTCTGAAACTTTATTCGAACAGTTTGAGGAAGAAGAATTTGAACAACCCGAACCCGAAGAAAGTGTGTTTGGCAAGTCGTTCGTGGGTGCAAACCAACGCGATACGCAAGCAAAAAAACAATTTGAGCGCGCGAGTAAGAAGGATGATTTGGGCGACCTAAACAAGTTTGGCGTAAACCTTAACCGACTAGCAGAAGAAGGTAAACTTGACCCCGTTATAGGAAGAAAAGAAGAAATTGACAGAGTAATTCAAATACTTTCTAGGCGTAGCAAAAACAACCCTGTATTAATAGGTGAGCCAGGTGTAGGTAAAAGCGCTGTAGTTGAAGGTTTAGCTCAAGCGATAGTTAAAGGTAACGTGCCCGAATTGCTAATTGATAAAATCGTGTTTTCACTCGATATTGCTGGAATGCTTGCAGGCGCGAGATATAGGGGCGATTTTGAAGAACGCTTAAAAAAGACCATAGATACGGTTAAACAAAACGGAAATATAATTTTATTTATTGACGAAATTCACAATATCGTCGGTGCAGGTAGCACGGGTGAAGGCAATATGGACGCTGCGAATATTTTAAAGCCAATGCTTTCACGCGGGGAATTGCAAACCATAGGCGCAACCACCATTGACGAGTATAGAAAGTACATTGAAAAGGATGCCGCGCTTGAAAGAAGATTTCAGCCGGTAATGGTTAACGCGCCTAGTCCCGAAGAAGCGATAGAAATATTAAAAGGCTTGAAAGACAAATACGAAAGTCATCACGGTGTTATTATTCCCGATGAGGCAATAGTTAGCGCAGTAACTCTTTCGGACAGATACATCACCGATAGATTTTTACCCGATAAAGCCATAGACCTTATCGACGAAGCGTCGTCAAGAGTAAGACTAGATAGCTATAATTCGCCTTTCGAAGCAAAGAAAAAAGAAGCAGAACTTAACGCGCTTAACGCACAAAAAACAGAGGCTTTACGTAGGGAAGAATTGCAACGTGTTATGAAACTACGCGAAGAGATAGATAAGGTTAACAAAGAACTTGACGCTATCCGCCAAAAAGCAAATAAAAATCAATCAAATCGCGAAAGGTTGATGCTAACCCCTGACGATATCGCAAAGGTTGTTAGTAATTGGACGGGCGTGCCTGTCGTTAAGTTAACACAAACTGAAGCACAAAAATTGCTTGATTTAGAGAGCGTATTGCATAAGCGCGTAATTGGTCAAGACAACGCGGTTAAAGCTGTTTCAGATGCTATACGTCGTGCGAGAGCGGGACTTAAAGACCCAAATAGACCCGTGGGTTCGTTTATATTCGTAGGACCAACAGGCGTAGGTAAAACTGAACTATCAAAAGCGCTTGCTGAAGCCGTTTTCGGTAACGAAGACAATATCGTGAGAATAGATATGAGTGAATATATGGAAAAGCACTCGGTAGCGAAGATGGTCGGCGCGCCTCCTGGATACGTTGGTTTTGACGAGGCGGGACAACTAACGGAAAAGGTTAGGAGAAGACCGTACTCGGTAGTACTTTTCGACGAGATTGAAAAGGCGCATCCAGACGTGTTTAACATAATGCTACAACTTTTGGACGACGGAAGACTAACCGATAGTAAGGGTAGAGTAGTTAGCTTTAAAAATTGCATTATTATAATGACTTCAAACGTTGGTGCAACTGAAGTTAGCCAAAAGACAACGTTGGGTTTTGCAAGTTCGGCATCTCAAGAATACGAGCGTACTTGTGATAAGTATATGGAAGCGTTGCGTGGAAAATTCCGCCCTGAGTTCTTAAATAGAATCGACGATATTATCGTATTCCATAAACTAGAGAAAGAAGATACCGCAAAGATTGCTGAAATTTTATTAGCAAACTTGAGAAAGCGTTTAAGCGTATTAGAAGTAAAACTCGAAATGACCGATTCGGCAATGGATTTGATAATTGAAAAGGGCTATGATTCTAATTACGGTGCAAGACCGTTAAAGCGTGTTATTCAACGCTATATTGAAGATAGACTTAGCGAAGAAATTTTGCGCGGTCAGTTGCAAAACGGCAGTACGGTTATTATTGATGCTGAAGACGGACAGTTTAAATTTACTAACTCATAAAAAGTTATAAAAAATTTACGCCACGCAAAAGGGTATTTCTATTTGCGTGGCGTACTATTATATAAGGGGGTGAATTTATGAAAATAGAAGTTATAGGCAGAAATTACGAAGTAAGCGAACGCTTAAAGGAAATTACCGACAAAAAATTAGCAAAACTTGATAAGTATTTTGACGGCGCGGACACTAAGGCAAAAGTATGCTTTAAAAAGCAAGCGCAGGCTTTAACTATCGAAGTAATGCTTGATTATGCAGGCAAGTTCGTAAGGGCAACGGCAAGCGGAGATAATTTCTATGATAATCTCGACGTGGTTATCCCCAAACTAGAAGGGCAAATTAGAAAACACCGCACGAGGTTTGACAAACACCAAAAGAACAAGGCTTTCCGTGAAGCCGCTGTTTACGAAACGGCAGATAGAGAAGTTGAAAATCTTAAACTTGTAAAAGAAAAGAAGTTCAAACTTGTTCCGATGACCGTTGAAGAAGCTATGGACGAAATGGATTTATTAGGGCACGCATTTTACGTTTTCCTTGATGCGAAAACTAACACCGTGCAAATTTTATACAAAAGAAAGGACGGAGATTTAGGACTTATTGAGCCTGAAATTTAATTATGCAAACGGGTATATCAACAGCGTCGCTGTTTTTTCGCAAGCCCACCGAAGACGCGCTAAAGTTTTTAGCGGATAATGGCGTGCCTTGCGTAGAAGTGTTTTTGGAAAGTTATTGTGAATACAAACAACAGTTCGGACACGTGTTAAAAGACTGTAAGGGAAATACTGCAATTCACTCGGTACATACTTTAACTACACAGTTTGAGCCACAGTTATATTCAATAAACGAACGCGCTAAAAAAGACAGTTTTGATTTGCTAGAACAAACTATGCAAACGGCTGAAATTATCGGCGCAAAATATTATACTTTTCACGGCGGGGCAAGGTTTAAGAGAACACCGTTCAAAATAGATTTTGGGCGTGTGGGAGAAATAACAAGTGATATACTTGACGTAACGAAAAAACACGGTGTAACGCTTGCTTACGAAAATGTTCATTGGGGGTATTATAACTACGTAGGTTTTTTTAGTGAATTAAAAAAACGCGTTCCCGAACTTAAAGCGACTTTTGATATTAAGCAAGCGCGTCAAAGCGATATTTTTTACGGCGACTTTATCGCTGAAATGGGCAACGATATAGTAACTGCGCATCTATCTGATTATAGTGAAGACGGCAAAATGTGTTTACCTGGAAAGGGCGTAACGGATTTTAAGGACGTGTTTAAACGCCTTGATAAAGTTGGATTTGACGGCGCAATATTAATAGAGGCTTACCAAAGCGATTATGACAAAGAAACTGAATTAATTGAGTCGCTTGAATATCTTACGAAATTAGCGCAAGACGTTTTCGGAAGAAAAATAAATTAACTGATAAAGTTAAATAAAACCGAATATTATTAGCAAAAAGAAAAAGGTCAAATATGCAGTTTGACCTTTTTAAGTTACTTATAAAAAAACAACCTAAATTAAACATAATAGTTTAATTTAGGTTATTACTGGTGTGAAGGATGGGACTTTCGCCTGTGCGACCATACCCGATAAACAGTGGGTGTCCACAGTTTACCCTACGGGAAATTGCAAGCAATTTTCTCCTTAATTCAAGTCCCATATTACTTATAAAAAAACAACCTAAATTAAACATAATAGTTTAATTTAGGTTATTACTGGTGTGAAGGATGGGACTTGAACCCACACGGATAACCATACGCCCCTCAAACGTACGCGTCTGCCAATTCCGCCACCCTCACGCGCTAAGCCTTTATATATTACTCAAAAATTTGTTATTTGTCAAGGATATTTTCGTATAATTTTTTATATTTTACAAAAGTTTCATTTATTTTTTTTACGTAGTTGCGCGTTTCGGGAAATGGTATGTTCAAAAGGGTTTTTTTATCTTTACTATACTTTTCGTTGTTAAGCCAAGAATTAACGTTTCCTTCACCGGCATTGTACGCGCAAAGGGCGGTATCTTGATTTTCAAACTTGAGCAATAAATATTTTAGATAAAAGCATCCGAAAGTTATGTTCGTATGCGCATCTGACAAATCGTAACTTTCAACGCCTTGCATTTTAGCAATGTATTCTCCCGTATCTTCGGTTATTTGCATAAGTCCTATTGCACCCGCCTTGCTTTTTGCATCGGGGTTAAAACCGCTTTCAACTTTAATTATTGAAAATATCAAAAGACTATCTAATCCGTAATATTCAGCGTTTTCTAAAACGTGCGCTTTATATTTTACGGGGTAAAGGTAAACTCTTGAAATACAATTGCAAGCAAACCCAAACCCGAAAATCGCCCAATAAATTGATAAAATAACGGTTAAAATTTTATACAATATTTTCCAAAACGAAACTTTTTTTAAAATCATAATTTCTATCTTAAATTATTATACGCGTTTATAAGTATTTTTATCGTTATTATAAAAAAACGTTGCTATTTCTGCACTTATTAAAAAAGCGAATCCCGCTAAACCCGAAGAACTTTCACAAGAACTTATTGAAAAACTTCATCACGGAGTAACGGAAATTAGGGTAGAGGGGATGTATTCTCATACTGAGAAATTTATGGTCGTATGTATAATTCGTAAAAAACAAATTGGTGAAATGATGAAAATATTGAAGAAATATCCTGGTACTTTCGCAAATTACTCAAAAGTAAACGAAGTTTTTGGTAGATTTAAAAAGTAATTTCACTTAAAATATATACCACCGCCCCGAAGATTTTTCTTCGGGGCGGTGGTATTTTAGCTATAATTTAATTGCAGTATTAAACGTTAAATCTAAATAATACTACGTCGCCGTCTTTGATAACGTATTCTTTACCTTCTGAACGAACTTTGCCTTTTTCTTTAGCAGCGTTAAAACTGCCAAGTTCGACCAAAATGTCGTAATCAACTATTTCCGCACGGATAAAGCCCTTTTCAAAATCAGTGTGAATTTTGCCTGCCGCTTGTGGTGCTTTAGTTCCGTTTTCAATCGTCCACGCGCGCACTTCTTTTTCGCCCGCGGTTAAATAACTAAGAAGTCCTAAAAGTTTATAAGAAGTTTTTACAAGTCTTTTAAGTCCGCTTTCTTTGAGCCCTAATTCTTCAAGGAACATTTGCTGTTCTTCTTCGTCAAGCATAGAAAGTTCTTCTTCGGTTTTAGCGCATATAACCATATATTCTGAATTTTCAGATTTGGCAAAGTCGATAACTTTTTGAACTAATGGTAAATCTTTTTCTTCTTTCCCCATATCTTTTTCAGCGATATTTGCGGTATAGATAACGGGTTTTTCGGTGATTAAGAAAAGTGATTTTAAAAATTCTTTTTCTTCTTCGTTAACAGGCAAAGTTCTTGCAGGTTTAAGGTCGTTTAAGTGGTTATGAAGTCTTTCTAAGAACTCAGCCTCAATCTTATATTTTTTTTCGCCGGTTTTAGTCATGTTAATTGCACGGTCAAGGCGTTTTTTAACGCTTTCAGTATCGGCGAAAATAAGTTCAAGGTTTATTGTTTCAATATCGCGCAAAGGGTCGATTTCGCTGTCGACGTGGGTAACGTTTTCATCTTCAAAGCATCTTACTACGTGAACGATAGCGTCCGTTTCACGAATATTTGCTAAGAATTTATTACCTAAGCCTTCGCCTTTACTTGCGCCTTTAACAAGCCCTGCAATGTCAACGAATTCTACTACTGCAGGCGTTATTTTTTTAGTATTGTAAAGTTTACCCAAAACGTCAAGTCTAGGGTCGGGAACGGCAACTATGCCAACGTTAGGTTCAATCGTGCAGAAAGGGTAATTTGCGCACTCAGCACCCGCGTGTGTAATTGCGTTAAATAAAGTTGATTTACCAACGTTTGGCAAACCTACTACACCAAGTTTCATATTTTTTCTCCGTAAGTGATTAATTTTAGTACGCTCTCATTATACTTTAATTTTCACAAAATAACAAGTTTTTTAGGTTGTTTTTTTGTAAAATGTATGTTATTATATAATGGTAAACGGAGAAGATTATGGATTACAAGAAACTTATTACGGAAAAACTCAATATTGATGGTGTAGAAAAGGAAACTTTATACGGTTTTATAGAAGTTCCCCCGAACACAGATATGGGCGACTATGCGTTGCCTTGTTTTAAGCTAGCAAAGGCGCTTCGCAAGCCCCCTGTCAAAATTGCTGAAGATTTAGCAAGTGCTTTTGTACCCGACCAATATATAAGCGACTGTACGGCTGTAAACGGATATCTTAATTTTAAGATTAACCGCAAAGGCTACGCGTTTAACTTGCTTGACCAAATAGTTAGCGAGGGCGATAATTACGGTTCGGACAATATCGGCAACGGAAAAACTATTTGTATAGACTATTCGTCGATAAATATTGCTAAACCTTTCCATATCGGGCATTTAAGCACTACGGTTATCGGTAGCGCTCTTTGTAAAATTTTTAGGTTTTTAGGATACAAAGTAGTTGGAATTAACCACCTTGGTGATTACGGAACGCAATTCGGTAAACTTATCGTTGCTTTCAAGAAGTGGAGTAGTTTTGAGGCGGTTGAAAAAGACAGACTAAAAGAATTAACGAGAATTTACGTTAAGTATCACGACGAGGCTAAAATTCATCCTGAAATGGATGATGAAGCAAGGCGTTATTTTAAGTTGATTGAAGACGGTGACAAAGAAAGCAATCAGTTGTTTGAATTGTTTAAGCGTATAACCTTAGAAGAAGTTGATAAAATTTACAAACTGTTAAACGTTGATTTCGACAGTTACGCCGGCGAAAGTTTTTATAACGATAAAATGGCACCTGTGGTTGACGAGTTAAAAGAAAAAGGACTTATTAAAATTTCCGACGGTGCGTCAATAGTAGATTTAGAAGAATACGGTATGCCACCGTGCTTAATATTAAAGTCGGACGGCTCGTCGCTTTACGCAACACGCGATATGGCTGCCGCAGTTTATAGAAAAAACACTTACGATTTCGACAAGTGCTTATACGTCGTTGCATACCAACAAAACTTACACTTCAAGCAGTTCTTTAAGGTGTTGGAACTTATGGGCAAGACGTGGGCTAAAGATATGGTGCACGTTGCTTACGGTATGGTATCGTTAGAGAGTGGGTCAATGAGCACGCGTTCAGGCAACGTGGTGTTACTTGAAGACGTTATAAATAAAACCATTGAAAAAGCGTATAAAGTTATTGAAGAAAAGAACCCTGCGTTAGAAGGTAAAGATAAGATTGCAAAAGCCGTAGGTACGGGAGCAGTTATTTTTGGCGCGCTTTGTAACAACAAAATTAAAGATATCGTGTTTAGTTACGATAGAGTTTTATCCTTTGAAGGAGAAACTTGTCCTTACGTTCAATATACTGTTGCGCGTTGTAATAGCGTAATTAGCAAATGTGGCGAAGGTGGTTGTTTCGACGGCGTGGATATGAACGCAGACGAATATCAAGTTATATCCGAACTCGGTAGGTTTAAAGACGTGGTTAAGGCGGCGGGCGAAAAGTACGAACCTTCTTTCGTTACTCGTTATGCGCTTGATTTGGCAACGGCGTTTAATAAGTTCTATATGAACTGCAAAATTGCAGTTGAAGATGAAAAAATTAAAAACTTCCGTTTACAAATAACAAAAGCGGTTAAAATCACTTTAACAAACGCGCTTACATTACTCGGCATTGAAACCGTGGAGGCTATGTAATGCATAAAGCGGTTATATTCGACCTTGACGGAACTATTTTAGATACGCTTAAAGATATTGCAGATAACGTAAACTTAATGCTTAATCATTTTGGATATCCACAGTTGGAGCATAAAGAGATAATGCAATATATCGGCAATGGTGCAAGAATGCTTGTTAAACGCAGTATTAAAGTGGAATTGTCCGAAGGCGAACTTGATGAAAAACTTGCTTACTATAACAAAATTTACACTTCATCACCAAGCGACAATACTTGCGTATTTTCAGGGCTTAGAGAAGTTTTGTTTGCCCTTAAACAAAAAGGCTATAAATTAGCAATTTTAACAAATAAACCGCAAATGACAACCGATAAAGTTTGCGAAAAATATCTTAAAGATTTCGGTTTTGATTTAGTAATCGGGCAACGTTCAGGCGTTCCTATCAAACCCGACCCCACGGCGTTATTAAATATGCTAGACGAACTAGACGTAAACGTGAACGACGCATATTTTGTCGGCGACGGTGAAACCGACGTTATGACTGCGATTAACGCTAAGGTGAACGGTATTGCCGTGCTTTGGGGATATAGGGAAAAATGGCAATTAGAACAAGCGGGCGCAACCGTCTTTGCCGAAAAAACATCTGATTTACTTTCTTTAATTATTTAAGTTATTTACTTGAAATTTTCCACAATTTTTCCGCGATTTCGCGGGCTAACCAAATCAAATTCTAATTAAATTTCCTAATGGGAGAATCAAATTGAATAAAATCTATAAAGTAGCTGTAATAGGTGGCGGTGCATCAGGATTAATGTGTGCCGTTGACCTTTGCAGTGGTAAAAACGCACTTTTAGGCAAGGACGTTTTTATTTTAGAGCGTAACGACAGAGTCGGTAAAAAACTTATTGCTACCGGTAACGGGCAAGGCAATCTTATGAACGAGCGTTTTGGTGCGGAAAACTATCGTGGCGAAAAAGCGTTTGTAGACGATTTTATTCGCATTGCAAAAGAAATTGACCTTGAAAGTTATCTTAACGGCTTGGGTATTCCACTTTGCACTCTTAAAGACGGTAAAAAATATCCGCTTTCGCGCCAAGCAAGCTCGGTGCTTGACACTTTGCGCGCTTATTTGAGTTTTAAGGGGTGTATTACTGAAACAAACGCTTTTGTAAAAAGTGTTAAAAGTAGAAAAGAATATTTCGTTTTAACTACTGAAAACGGTGAGTATTTTGCCGAGAAAGTCGTTATGGCAACAGGTGGTACGTGTGCGAAACAGTTCGGAACGGACGGTTATTCGTATATCCTTGCTGAAAAGTTCGGACATAAAAAGACGGCTTTATATCCTGCGCTAGTCCAACTTAAAACTGAAATGAACGCTATTAAAGGGTTGAAAGGATTAAAGGAAGTTGCATCGGTTACAGCTTATAAAAATGGTAAGCCCATAAAAAATAGCGTTGGGGATATATTATTTACTGATTTTGGCGTTTCGGGGAATACCGTCTTTCAAGTTTCGTCAGCGTTCGACGGGGTGGGCGACGAGTTTTTGTCAATAGAGTTTTTGCCAGAATTATCTTTAGAGCAACTCATTGAAATTATAAATAAAAGACTAAGCCTAAAGCATATAGATAAAAGTGAAGCGTTGTCTGGCGTGCTTAACAAACGGGTGGGACAAGCTGTATTAAAGTTAGCAAAAACAAGTTCCGCCGTTGATATTGCAAACGCGGTTAAAAACTTTAAACTTAAAGTTACGGGTAACTTAGGGTTTAACTTTGCGCAAGTGACTAAAGGCGGAATAGCAACGAAAGACGTAAACGCTTTGACAATGGAAAGTAAATTAGTTAAAGATTTTTATATTGTCGGCGAAACGCTTGACGTCGACGGCGATTGCGGTGGGTATAACGTTACGTTCGCTTTCGTTTCGGGCATAATCGCGTCAAGGGCGATAAAGACAAATATTTAAGAGGTTAATATGAAAGGGTTTATTAATTTTAACGAGCAAATACTTAAAGATAAACATTTATCCATAGTCCGTGAAATCGGGCGTCAAATTGGCGTGCGCGCGCCCGCATCAAAAAAGAAAGAACAAATTATAAAAGAAGTTATTGCTATTCAAAAAGGGGAATTGAGTCCTGTAGAACTCAGCAAACGTGGCGCACCACCTAAAATTCAAGTGGATATTTCTGAGTTTTATATAGAACTTGGTGAAGATGACGATAACTTTAAAGAGCGCGATAAGTTGATATTAAAAGACAGCGTGGCAGGTTATGAGATTGAAGGGGTTTTAGAACAACACGTTTCGGGCTACGGCTTTTTGCGCGTAAATAATTACGAAAACTCTAAAGACGACGTGTACGTTTCGCGCGAAAACATTAAAAAATATAATCTTCGTAGGGGCGATAAGGTTAAAGCGTGGGCGAAAAAGATGGACGGCAACAGTTCTGATGCTCTACAAAAAGTTTTATCCATTAACGATTTAGAACCGAGCCTATATCTAAAAAGAAACAATTTCGACGACTTGACACCGTATTATCCAACTTGCAGAATTAAACTTGAAACCGAAAGGTTTGAAAATTCTATGGCGATTAGGTTAATCGATATGTTTTCACCACTTGGTAAAGGTCAAAGGGGTTTGATAGTAGCACCGCCTAAAACGGGAAAAACCACACTATTGTGTATGATAGCGCAATCTATTGAAAGAAATTATCAAGATATAAAACTTATCGTATTGCTGATAGACGAAAGACCTGAAGAAGTTACGGATATTAAACGCTCTATTAACGGTGAAGTGGTTTTCTCTACTTTTGACGAAAGTGCAGAACATCATATTCGCGCAGCGGAACTAGTTATAAATAGAGCTAAAAGATTAGTCGAAGTAGGCAAGGACGTAGTAATTTTAATGGATTCAATTACAAGACTTGCAAGAGCGTATAATGCGTGTATTGAAAGTTCGGGCAAAACTTTATCCGGTGGGCTTGACCCCGTTGCTTTGCAAGGGCCGAAACGCTTTTTCGGTGCGGCAAGAAACATTGAAAATGGTGGAAGTCTTACCATTTTATCAACCGCGCTTATCGATACGGGTAGCCGTATGGACGACGTTATTTACGAAGAATTTAAAGGAACGGGCAATATGGAAATACACCTTTCTCGCGAGCTTAGCGAAAAACGTGTTTTCCCAGCGATAGATATATTTAAATCAGGCACGAGAAAAGAAGAATACTTGCTTGACGACAAAGAACTTTCCACGGCATATAAACTTCGCAAAGTATTAAGTGATAGACAACACGATGCAACAGACGTGCTGTTAGATATGATGAAAAAGACTTTTGATAATCAGGATTTAACAGTAAAGGTTGACGAGTGGATTAAAATTATGAGTGGCAATCAAACGATATGAAATCAGTTAGAAATAAAACCATAGATTTCCCATTAGAGCAAGCGGATAAATATTTGCAACGCGTTATCGACCAAAAAAAAGTAGACGCTATTCCTATTAATAGCACGGTTTTGGGCGATAGCTTTAGTGCGCTTAAAAAGATTGAAAATAAGTCGGTAGATTTATTGATAGTTGACCCACCGTACAATCTTGATAAAAACTTTCACGGCAACGGGTTTAAAAAGTGTTGCAACGAAAAATACCGCGACTATACTGAAAAATGGATAAAAGCTGTTAAACCAAAACTTAAAGACGATGCAAGCATTTACGTTTGTTGCGATTGGTATAGCGCGCTAGTTATAGGCGAAGTTATAAACGAACATTTTATATTGCGCAACCGTATTACTTGGCAAAGAGAAAAGGGAAGGGGCGCAAAATCCAACTGGAAAAACGGTATGGAAGATATATTTTTTGCTACGGTTGGCAAAGACTATAAATTCAATCTTGATGCGGTAAAACAACGTAAAAAGGTTATTGCGCCGTATAAAGAAGACGGAAAACCTAAAGATTGGGAACAAACGGACAACGGTAAATATAGAAACACTTGTCCGTCTAACTTTTGGGACGATATTGCCGTTCCTTACTGGTCGATGTCGGAAAATACCGCACATCCCACTCAAAAGCCTGAAAAATTGATTGCAAAATTAATTTTGGCAAGTTCAAACGTTGGCGATTTAGTGCTAGACCCGTTTGCAGGTAGTGGGACGACGGGGGTTGTTGCAAAAAAATTAAACCGTAATTATATCAATTTAGAGCAAAATCCACTTTACTGCGCGTGGGGAGAAAAACGGCTTGAAGACGCAAACGAAAATAAATCTATTCAAGGCTATTTTGACGGCGTGTTTTGGGAAAGAAATAGCCGTCCATCAAAATAATATTTACAAAAAATCTCGGATTAAATTCGGGATTTTTTCTTTTAATAAACGAAATTTCGCGAAAAATTAAAAAAATATGATTATAACTTGAAAAAAAACACAATATATGGTATAATCATATCGTTTATTATACACTAAATGGTGGCTTATAGGAGAAAATTAATGGCAAAAACGACTTATAAGGCAGAGGATATAAAAATTCTTGAAGGGCTTGATGCTGTCAGAATGCGTCCGGGTATGTATATCGGTACTACGGGCATTAAAGGCTTGCATCATATTCTTTGGGAAATCGTTGATAACGCCGTTGACGAAGCGGCAAACGGTTTTGCGAACAAGATTGAAATTAAACTTTATAAAGACGGAAGTGCGTCGGTTGAAGATAACGGGCGTGGTATTCCTACCGATATTCACTCAAAAGCGGGCGTTTCGGGTGTTGAAGTTGTATTCACGCAACTGCACGCGGGTGGTAAGTTTAATAATGAAAACTACAGTTATTCGGGCGGTTTGCACGGCGTTGGCGCGTCGGTTACTAACGCACTTTCAGAGTGGCTTAAAGTTGAAGTTTATAAAGACACCGTTTATGAAATGCAGTTCCACTCTTATCTTGATGAAAAGAGCGGAAAGGTTAAGTCAGGCGTTCCCGTTGCACCTTTAAAAAATACCAAAGTAAAAACTAAAAAACGTGGTTCGTTCATAAGGTTTATGCCCGATAAACGCGTGTTTGAAAGTATCGTATTTTCACCAGAAACTATTCTTAAACGCTTGCGTGAGTTGGCGTTTTTGAATAAGGGGTTAGAGATAAAGTTTTACGACGAAAACACCGATTACAGCAGAACTTATAAGTTTGACGGCGGTATAGTTGATTTTGTTAAATACTTAAACGAAGGGAAGAACTCGCTTTACTCCGACCCACTTTACGTTTCGGCAACCAAAGATAATATTCAAGTTGAGATTGCTATACAACATACCGACGCTTACGTTGATAGCGTTTACTCTTACGTTAACAATATCCCAACGGGCGAAGGTGGTACGCACGAAACGGGTTTCCGTTCGGGGCTCACGCGTTCGCTTAACGATTACGCAAGAGAACGTAACACGTTAAAAGATAAAGACGACAACCTTTTAGGCGACGACTTTAAAGAAGGTTTAACCGCTATCGTTTCTATCAAGATGCAAAACGTTCAGTTTGAAGGGCAAACCAAAACCAAACTCGGCAATCCCGAAGCGCGCCCAGCGGTTGAGTACGTAACCGTAAACGAACTTGAAGTTTTAACTAAAAATAAAAAATTACAAAAGGTTTTCGACGCAATTATCGCTAAGGCAATGAAAGCCGCGTCCGCAAGACTTGCCGCGAGAAAGGCTAAAGAAATTGCTAGGGCGTCAAAGAGCATAGAGGCGCAAAACCTTGTTGGTAAACTTGCCTCTTGTTCTGGTAGAAAACCCGAACTCAACGAACTGTTCATAGTCGAAGGTGATTCGGCAGGTGGAAGCGCAAAACAAGCAAGGGTAAGGCAATATCAAGCAATACTTCCTTTGCGCGGTAAACCACTTAACGTTGAAAAGAAAAAACTTGACCAAATTCTTCAAAACGAAGAAATTAGAACGATTATTTCCGCACTCGGCACGGGTATAGGACCGGACTTTGATATAGATAGTCTTAAATTCCATAAAGTTATAATACTTTCCGATGCTGACCAAGACGGTGCGCACATTAGGGCAATACTTTTAACTTTCTTCTTTAGGTATATGCGCGAACTCGTGTCGGCAGGTCACGTTTATATCGGTATGCCACCCCTTTATAAAGTGCATAAAGGCAACGTGGAAGAATACGCTTACGACGATAACGAACTTGAAGCAAAAAAGAACAAAGTTGGTAGGGGCGCGATTATTCAAAGATATAAAGGGCTTGGCGAAATGAATCCTAGTCAACTTTGGGATACTACTATGAACCCCGAAACACGCTCGCTAATGCGCGTTACCATAGAAGACGCGGCGGAGGCTGATAGGCTTATCACCGTGCTTATGGGAGATGAAGTAGGCGAGAGAAAGAAATACATTTTTGAACACGCAAACTTTAATAAAGAAGATAAATTTGCTAAGATGAAACGCGGTTAAGGAGGAAGAAAAATGGATAACGAAAAAGGTATAATTTTTTCCTCGCTTGACGAGGTGCTAAAAAATTCAATGATTCCGTATGCGGAAAACGTTATTTTAGACCGTGCTTTGCCCAGAGTAGAAGACGGGCTTAAACCCGTTCAAAGAAGAATTCTTTACGCTATGTACGAAATGGGGTTAACTCCCGATAAACCGCACAAAAAATGCGCAAAAATCGTCGGCGAAGTTTTGGGCAAATATCACCCGCACGGCGACAGTTCGGTTTACGGTGCGTTGGTTCACCTTGCACAAGATTTTAATATGCGCATGCCACTAGTTGATGGGCAAGGTAACTTCGGTACGGTGGACGGCGACTCTGCTGCTGCCTACAGATACACTGAAGCTAGACTTGAAGCGCTTGCTCTAGAACTTGTTAGAGATATTGATAAGGATACGGTTAAATTCAACCTTAACTTTGACGACACTCAAGAAGAACCCGAAACACTCCCCGGTAGATATCCCAACTTATTAGTAAACGGTACTACGGGTATTGCGGTAGGTCTTGCAACTAATATTCCACCGCATAACCTTGTGGAAGTTATTAACGGTACGGTAGCGTATATCGATAACCCGAAAATATCCTTAAAGGATATGATGAAACATATTAAAGCACCTGATTTCCCAACGGGTGGTTATATAGTTGCGGGCGAAGAGCTTGAAGAAGCGTATAAGACGGGTAGAGGTAAGATAAAGATTCGCGCACGCGTTAATATTGAAAACGATAACGGCAAGCAAAGTCTTATCATAAGCGAATTACCCTATCAAGTAAACAAGGCAAATCTGTTAAAGAAGATTGCCGATATGAAAGAAGAAAGAAAAGATATATTAGGCGTGATTTCAGACGTGGTTGACGAATCGGATAGAAACGGTATGCGTGCTGTTATCAAACTTAAAAAAGAAGCGGATGCTAAAGCAATTTTGGCATACTTATATAAAAATACTGACTTAGAAACTTCTTTCGGTATCAATATGGTGGCGATAGCAAACGGTAAGCCTTGTCAATTAGGTTTATTAGATATCATCAGTTACTACGTTAACTATCAGCGTGAAGTTATTTTGCGCAGAAGTAAGTTTGAACTTGAACGTGCTGAAGAGCGTGCACATATTTTAGAAGGTTTAATCGTTGCCGTAAAAAATATAGACGAAGTTATTAAGATTATCAAGGGTGCGGATAACACTAACGACGCAAGGGCAAAGTTGCGCGCAAGGTTCAACCTTTCCGAAGTTCAAGCGTCGGCAATATTAGATTTAAGACTTGCAAGGCTTACTAAGCTTGAAGTTTATAAACTTGAAGAAGAACTTGCTGAACTTACTAAAAAGATAGCGCAATTAAAAGTTATTATCGGTAGCAAAGCAAAACAAATGGAAGTCGTTAAGACTGAACTTAACGCCATCAAGAAAAAATATGCCGAAGACCGTCGTAGCAATATCATACTTGGCGGTAAAGAGTTGGATATACAAAGCGTTGAAAAGGAACTAAAGCAAATAGACGACTTTACCGTTGGCTTTACTTACGGCAAGGCGTTCAAGAAGATGACTGAACGCAACTTCAAGTCTAGCGATAAGCACGTAAAAGAAAATTCTAATATAGAAGACTTTATTAAATTTGCAACTAACGCTAAAAGCAACCAAACCTTGCTTGCGTTTACCAACCTTGGTAACTGTTGCAAAATCGATATGGAAATTGCGCCCGAGTGCCGTTACCGTGATAAAGGACATAAGTTTACCGACGTTTGCAAAGACGCCGCGCGTAACGAATACCCCGTTGCTTTCTTTGCGGTTAACGAAGAAAAACTGCCCGACGGATACTTGTTGTTCTTTACTAAAGACGGCTTGATTAAAAAGACCGAGTGGGCGGAATATAACTTGCTTAAACCTTATTATCAAGCAATTAAACTTAAAGACGGCGACGAACTTATCCGCGTAGAACAAGACAAAAACGATACAACTATTGCATTTATCACTAAAGACGGATTAGCACTTAACGCGCTTAAAGACGATATACCCGTTCAAGGTAGAGTTGCTGGCGGTGTTAAAGGAATAAATCTTGGTAAGGGCGACCAAATCGTATTAGTTGAGCAGATAGATGAAGAAGGAGAGTTCGTTATCGTAACGGATGCCGGTTGCTATAAGAGAGTTATAACGGCCGAGATAGAGCCTATGGCAAGATATAGAAAGGGCGTAAAGGTCGTTGAACTAAATAAAGATGGAAAAGTAGTTTACGCATCTTGCGTTAAAGAACCGTTCGATATAGGCGTAATAGATACTTTTGGCGTAGCGTTTACGGTAAACACTGAAGACTTATCAATAGAAGGTCGCACTACTAAAGGTAAAACCTTAAAGAACGAAAACAAAAAACGCCATCCTGAAAAAGTATTTAAACTGTTATAAGTTATTCGTACGTTTTCGTCGAAACAACAAAAATATAGACTAAACGATAAAAATATATCGAAAGTGCATATAGGTTATACAATGACTACTAAATACGATAAATATTATCCACTTGTAAAAGAATTGTATAGGGAATTGCATCAAGTTCCAGAACTTTGCTTTGCGCTTGATAAAACGGTTGATATAGTAAAGAGAGAACTTACAAGTTACGGTATAGAATTTACGGAAAAATACTGTAAAGGAAGTATCGTTGCGGAAGTGGGCAAAGGGAAAAAATGTATTGCTTTGCGTGCTGATATGGACGCGCTCCCGATAGAAGAAAAAAGCGGTTTAAGTTTTTCTTCAAAGCGTTCAGGTGTAATGCACGCTTGCGGACACGATTCGCACACGGCAATCTTGCTTGGCGTTGCAAAATATCTCAAAGATATAGAAGATTCGTTAAATATACGCGTTCGTTTAATATTTCAACCAAGCGAAGAAGGTATAGAAAGCGGTGCAAGAAAGATGACCAAAGCAAAAGTGCTAGATGGTGTTGACCATATTATTGCAACGCATTGCGAACCTGACCTACCATCTAATGAAATAGGCGTTTGTTCAGGTGATTGTATGGCATCTTGCGTTACGATAAATTTAGAGTTTTTAGGCAAGTCGTCGCACGCAACTATTCCAGAACACGGAATTGATGCTATTGCAATGGCAAACCAAGCGTATTGCGAGTTAAAAGAAGCTGTAAACGAAGAGTCTAAAGGACGAAAATATATTTGGTGTGTCGGCAGATTTTCTGGCGGAACGGTGCATAATATTATTTGCGACAGATGTGAATTGTTTATAACTTTCCGTTTTTACGATAAAAAATTTGCAATGGAAATGGAAAATAGAGCAAAAGGTATTTGTCAAAAAGTTGCCGAGAAGTTCGGTGGGGAAGTAAAATTAGAGTGGATTTACGGAACGGATGCCGTTATTAATGATGGCGAAATTGCAAAAACAATAAAGGAAGTTGCAAAAAACACGGGTATAGTCGTTCACGATATTGATGCCAAAATGACTTCGGAAGATTTTGGAGAATTCTTAAATTGCACTAAAGGGTGCTTGTTTAGATTTGGTATATACGATAAAGAAGCTGCAACGGGTAACGCTTTGCATACTTGCAATTTTAAGATACATGAACCCGCAATGAAGTCTGCATTAACAACTTTTTGCGAGTATATAATGAACGCAAATTCAAAATAGTGAAGAAAAAGAGTTCGGATATTGTCCGAACTCTTTTTGTTACGCAAGTTTGCGCTTAAAAATTCTTATTGCTAAGGCGGTCATATCGTCTTTTTTAATTCCACCGTTAAGTTCAACGGCTTTATTTAAGGTATTATCCGCAAGCGTTTGCGGATTTTTTGCTACTTGCAATCGCAAAAAGTCGATTATTTCTCCAGAAGAGCCGAACGCGTCTGAAATACCATCGGATAATAGCAAAACGATATCGCCGTCGGATAGTGTAGAAGTGCATACGGACGGTTTTAATTCATCAATAATTCCTAACGGCAAACTGTTGCCTTCAACGATTTTAATACCCTTTTCGCCTAGTATAAAGCCGTAAGGCGAACCGTATTTAATAAAATCTGCCGAGCACGTTTTAAGGTCGATAACAGAAACGTCTAAGGCGGTAAAAGTATCTTCGGTGTTTATTGATAAAAGTTTGTTCACCGTTCCTAAGATGAGTGGGGAAGATAGTCCTGCTTTATAAAAACTCTCTATTAACGATAATGATGCTGAAGATATGTTTTCTGCATCAACTCCGCTACCCATACCGTCGGATAATGCGATTAAAAGTCGGTCTTCACAAATTCTTGTAACTGAGTACGTGTCTCCACATTTTTCAGAGCCGTCTTTAGTTGTTCTTGCAAGACCGTAAACGGCATCAAACGGCGTGCTGTGTTTAAAGCAAAGGTAACACTTGTCTTCGCTTATTTGCGTTTTTTCTATTAGTTCCATACTGTAACCTAAAGTTTCAGACACGCAATTTTCAAGTGCTTTAACAGAAAACTCTTTCATCGCGGTTATCATACTTACTGAAAGCCTTTCATCTTCGCCGTAAATAAGCAGTTCTGTTGCAGAAAAGCCTTTTTTAAACAACGTGTCGCTTAGTGCGCGTTCCGTGCGGTTATGATACTTTAAGGTCGTGCCGGACTCTATTGCAAGTCCCCTTAAAATTTCCGCAACGCCCAGTGCTTGTGATGCTATAATATCTCTACCACTATTTAGATTTGCGTTATCAAGCGCATAACTTCTAAAATCAGCAAGAAGTTTATTAAGTCCAAAAATTATGCTGTTAGGTCGCAAACATACGTCGCCCACGCCTTTAGGCAAATCTATTAACGAAAGTTTACCTTTAGCAAAACCTATGTCTATCGTTTTAGAAAGTCCAACCTTAAAATCTTTGTCTTTCTTTTGGCATTTATTCTTAAATTCACACTCTGTACACACACAAGTAACAATTTGCTTTTCCATAACCGTTTTTGCTTTTTCTTCACTTATACCGTTTTTCTTAAAAGCGTCGAACGCGCCTGCCATTTCCGTAAACACACCTGATAAGTCGTATAGTTTCCCCGATAACACTAATCGGTTGCGGTTTATGGTTTGTCTAACTAACTGTCTTTCGCGGAAAGAGTAAAGTTTTTCTTTAATAGAGCGTAAAATTTTGGTGGGTATTAAACAAAACGCCACAGCGCCTATTAATACCGAAAGAAAATCAGCAAGAACGTATCCACCGTAAATGCCGAAAATTAATTGTAAAAAATAGTCGACTATTATTATCGCAACGGCTGAAACGAATCTTGATAACGGGGCAAAACTAACGCTTGCTAAGCTCCAAACTAAAAATAGCGACACGTATTTTATATCGCCGAAATACAACGCTAAACTTATTCCAAGCACGCTTGATATTATCGTGCTAATGCCCGTTCTACAAATAAAACACAACGCTAGTATGATAAATACCGAAAGGGCGCGCCAAACGTAATGCGAAACTAAATTACAAACACCCGTTCCACCTAAGGCGATTAAAACGGCGACCGAAAAAATCTCTTCAAAGCCGAATTTGTACTTTAGCCCCTTTTCGTTTAACGCCTTTGCAGAGATTACTGATAAAAAGGTTAGGGCAACGCAAATAACAGCTGTGATAAGTCGTTTTTCAATCAGTATTTCGCGCGAAGTGTCGCCTAAAAAAACGAATCCTAACAGACCGACTATTGCGTAAGCGGTCATTTCTAGGCGCATTTTAGAGTTAAATCTTCTATATATAAAAGTTATTATGGCAAAAAGAAAAGCAAAAATTGCTTGACTTCCCAAAAGTCCCGCAGAACCAACGACTAAAAACGCCGAAAGATAAAGCATAACGGTGGGTATTATAGCAACGCCTTGAGTTAGTGCGCCAACCAAAATTGCACTCGAATAGGGTAGAGTAGTTTTTTCAAGTTGATTAAACACTAAAAACGACGCGAATAAAAACAAATATCCTATAACGGAAATATAATCTAACCGCTTAAAAAAACTTTTCAAAACACATAACCTCTCTTGACTTAAATTAGGTTTTCATTATATAATATATACGGTAAAGAAAATTGACCGATTTTGTTAAATGTCGTCAAAAATTAACAGATAAAAATATTTGATAAAATATATAATAAATACTTTTGTTTATTCGTTTTGAAAGCGTTAAAAGTTATAGTAAAATTAATTTACAAACTTTTTTAGAAGGTGTCTTTATGATTAAAGTAGGTATAGTTGGTTATGGTAATTTAGGCAAGGGGGTAACTCTTGCCGTCAATAAAGCGATGGATATGGAGTGCGTGGGGATTTTTACTCGTCGCGCGCCCGAAACTATTAAACCTATCGTTGATTACCCCGTTTATTCGGTGGATAAGTTAGACGAGTTCGTGGGTAAAGTAGACGTGTTATTGCTTTGTGGCGGTAGCGCGACTGACCTACCTAAAACAACGGCTAAACTACTTGAAAAGTTTAACACGGTGGATTCTTTTGATACGCACGCGAAAATCCCCGAATATTACGAAAGTTTAGAAAAGATAGCAAAAGCAAACGGCACGCTTTCAGCAATTAGCATTGGTTGGGACCCTGGGATGTTCTCTATTGCAAGAACGCTTTTTGGTGCGGTTATGCCTGACGGTAAAGATTATACTTTTTGGGGCAAAGGCGTTTCTCAAGGTCATAGCGACGCTATAAGAAGAATTGACGGCGTAGTGAACGCAATTCAGTATACTATTCCAAAAGAACAAGCGCTAGACGCAGTAAGAAGTGGACTTAATCCACATTTAACTACGCGTGACAAACATTATAGAGAGTGTTTCGTTGCAGTAAAAGACGGTGCGGATAAACTTGCAATAGAAAAGGCGATTAAACAAATGCCAAACTATTTTGCCGATTACGATACGACAGTAAATTTCGTTTCGGAAGATAAGGTTAAAGAAATGCAACGTAAACTTTCACACGGAGGGCTTGTGTTCCGTTCGGGAAACACTACTGATGAAAACGCGCACCTTTTAGAATTATCACTTAAACTTGATTCTAACCCCGAGTTTACGGGTAGTGTGCTGACGGCATATGCTAGAGCGGTTGCAAGACTTAGCAAAGAAGGTAGGTCGGGTGTGTTGACTGTGTTTGATATTCCGATTAAGTATTTATCACCATTATCAGAAAGTGAATTAAGAGCGACTTTATTATAGTTTTAAGGCGCACCCATAGTGGCGCGCTTTAATTTAAAATTAGTTATTACTGGAGGATTTTTATGGCAAAAAGATATACGAAAAAGCAAGTGCGCCAAGTAAAGAATGCGGTTAAAACCATAAAAAAGGCGTCGCCTGGTTCGATTTTTTTGGCGTTTATAATTTTAGCGGTTGCCATAGGTGGATATTTTATATATAATAAATTTTTCAAAGACCCTTATATTGCGCCCAAAGGCGAGATTGAATTTCATTTTATGCAACTTAATTACGGCACGTCTGGGGATTGCATTTATATAAAAGCAGGCGATAACGATATATTAATTGACGGCGGAAGTTATTATAGTAGTCTTGACAGTATTTCTAGTTATATAAACTCTAGGATGACCGATAACAAAATTGAATATTTAATAGTAACGCACGCTCATGAGGACCATATCGCGTGTTTAGGTGGTAGTGGAAATAGTCAAACGATATTTGATTTGTATGATATAGGCGTTATTATTGATTTTCCGCTAACTGATAATCAATTAACCACGGATAAAGGAAACGATACTTTGTACGGGCGTTACGTTAAAGAGCGTGATGCTGAAATTCAATTAGGCGCAAAGCACTATACAGCCTTAGAGTGTTATACTGAAAGCGAAGAAGGTGCGCAAAAATTTTACAATTTGTCTGATGACGGCAATATAAAACTTGAAATTCTATACAATTATTATTACGAAAACCAAGCTGACAAGGAAAACAACTATTCGGTATGCGTACAGTTTCATCACGGTAGCCGTAAATTCTTGTTTACGGGCGATTTAGAAGATGATGGTGAAGAATATTTAGTTGCGAATAATAACTTAAAAGAAGTTGATTTATATAAAGCAGGGCATCACGGCTCGCGAACGTCATCAAACGACGTATTGCTTTCAGTCATTAAACCAAAAATATGCGTTATATCTGGTGTCGCGGGGGACAAATACGGATTCCCACACCAAGAAACTATCAATAGGCTAGCTTCAAACGGTGTGAATAAAGTTTATATGACAATGAAAAAGGTTGGCGATAGTTTTGATGCTTATAACGGAGATATAGTCGTTAGTTCTAGTTCTGAAAACGGTGTGAAAGTAACTTGTTCAAACGACGATAAACCCTTAAAAGATACCGAGTGGTTAATACAAAATAGAATTATTCCTGACGCGTGGAAACTCGTTGCGTAAACCACGCATAAAAGTTAAAATCTTGCACATCATACTAACAAACGGAGGTCAGTATGATGGAAAGGGGAATAGTTAGAAGAATTGACGAATTAGGTAGGCTTGTTATTCCCAAAGAGTTGCGTAAAACTTTAAGAATTAAAGAGGGCGACCCTTTGGAAATTTATGCAAGCAAAGACGAATTAGTCTTAAAAAAATATTCGCCTATTTCTACTATTAGCACTTACGCTCAAGCGATTGCGGATGGTATTAATTCGCTTACCGAAAAGGTTTGTTTAATTACCGATTGTGATGCCGTAATTTACGTTACGGGCAACAAATATAAAGAGGCAATAGGGAAAATTTTATCCGAGCAGATGGATAAAATATTAAAAGAGAGAAAAAGCGTTGTAATTTCTAAATCTGATGGCGGAACGATAGTTCCCATAGTCAAAGGAGAAAATTTTGAGGCGGAAAACCAAATAGTTGTGCCGATGATTTTCGGCGGAGACTGTTTTGGCGCAATAGTTGTTTTTGATAACGATAAAGTCTCACGCTTTTCGTCAAGTGACGTTAAATTAGTTCAGCTTGGCGCAAACTTTTTATCCGCGTTCCTTATGTGATTTTTCGTTTTGCGGTTGTGGTTATCCCACAACCGCTTACATATTATGAAAAAGAAAAAAACCTTTTTTGGTGGCGCAATATTTTTAGGCTTGGGTGCGTTTGTTTCAAAAGCCTTAGGCGCGCTTTATAGAATACCTTTAACTAATATTTTGGGCGGTAAAGGTTTGGGGCTTTATCAAATGGTGTTCCCTGTGTACGCGTTGTTGCTTGACTTTTCCGGTGCGGGCGTTCCTGGTGCGATATCGCGCATTATAGCGTCTTTAAACGCTAATGAAAAAGAACAAAAAGCTTATAACTATTTAAGAAGCAGTATTAGGCTTCTTTTATTTTTCGGTTTAGTCGGCACGTTTATTATGCTGGTATTAAGCAAACGGCTTGCAACTTTACAAGGCGAACCGCAAGCATTTTTAAGTTATATCAGTTTAGCCCCCGCAGTATTTTTGGTCGCTTTAATTTCGTGCTATAGGGGATACTTTCAAGGCTTTATGAATATGATACCTACCGCCGCCTCTCAAGTAGCCGAACAAGTAATTAAACTAGCGTTGGGATTGCTGTTTGCAAGTCTTTTTATTTACGACCTACCTAAAGCTGTTGCCGGAGCAACGCTTGCAATAACTTTTTCCGAAGTGGTTGCGCTAGCACTATTATATATAACATTTTTAATACGCAAAAAAAGGCTAGGGCTTATCTTTGCATTTAATAGGGCGGATTTTAGACCGCAAGCAAAAACAATTATAAAGACGACCATACCTATAACGTTAATAGGCATACTTTTGCCTTTTTCACAAGTTATAGATAGTTTTTTAACCGTTAACATTTTAAGCGCGTATAGAGATGATGCAACCGCACTTTACGGGCTTTTGGGTGGTGCGGTGTTGACGGTAGTAAATTTGCCCGTATCTATTTGCTACGGACTTGCCGCCGTTGCAATTCCCGCCGTTTCGGCATCTAAAACTAGAGAAGAAGAAAACAAAAATTCAGTTAAAGTTTTGCTTTATACTTTTATAGCCGCTCTGCCGTGTGTAATCGCGTGTTTTTTCGGTTCAAGATTGATAGTAAATATTTTGTTTAGAAATTTACCATCATCTGAAAAAAACACCGTGGTCAATTTATTAAAACTCGTTTCGCCTTGTATATTAACGCTTTCGTTATTACAGTCTGCAAACGCCGTGCTTATCGGCAAAGGCAAACTTTATACGCCCGTTATTAGCCTTTCTATCGGTGTCGTACTAAAAACTATTTTAAGTGTAGTGCTATTAAAAATACCGTCGCTTAATATTTACGGTAGCGGTATAGCCTTAAACGCTTGCTATTTTGCAGTATGTTTGATAAACTTAATATTGATATTTAGTAGAAAGGTAGAAAATGCAAGTAAAAGAACTTTCCGTCGGCAAGTTACGGGTTAAAAACAACATATTTTTAGCGCCTATGGCAGGGTATACCGATTATTCAATACGAAAACTACAAATTGAGCAAGGCATAGGCTTAACTTTTACCGAACTGGTTAGCGCAAAAGGGTTGATTTATGGTGGCGAAGGCTCTAAACAACTTTTGTTTTCGGGTGATAATTATAATCAAACGGCAGTTCAAATTTTCGGTTCCGACCCGTATTTTATGCGTTTAGCTTGTGAGAGTGAAGACTTAAGGCATTTTGAAATTGTGGATATTAATATGGGCTGTCCCGTGCCCAAAGTTTTCAAAAACGGTGAAGGTAGCGCGCTTTTAACTGACATAAAGAAAGCCGAAGAAATTGTTAGTGAGTGCGTTAAGAGTGGCAAGACAATTACCGTAAAAATTCGTACGGGGCAAAAACAAGGGGACGATATTGCAACGGAGTTTGCTAAAATGGCTGAACACGCGGGCGCATCGTTGATAACTATTCACGGTAGAGTTAGGGATGCGTATTATTCGGGCGAACCTGACTTTAACGCGATAGAACGCGCAAAGAAGGCGGTCAATATCCCCGTAATTGCTAACGGTGGAATTTTTACTGAACAAGATGCAAATATAATGATAAATAATACGGGTGCGGACGGAGTTATGCTTGCGCGCGGAGCGATTTCCGACCCGTTTTTAGTAAATAAACTGCTTAAAACTTCTTCGCAAAAAACGCTTAAGACCTACATATTAGCGCACGTTGAACTAATGAAAGAACAATATGGAGACGAAAAAGCCTCAAGAGAGTTTAGAAAATTTACGCCCTATTACTTTAAAGGCGCGGTGGGAGTAAAACAGTTGAAAGCAAAACTCGTTCAAGCGCAAAGCACTAAAGAAATTCTAGATTTAATAAATCAAAATCTTTAACAAAAACGGTTTACGGTTAATACAATGGTATAGTAAAAACCGTTGGGGGATTTTGTATGAAGACTTGTTTCGTTACGGGCGATACGCTCAATTCCGTTTGGCAAGAAAAACTTTCGGAATTAGGACGTCAAGATTTAATAGCGTTCGGCTTTAACGGTATGGGGCTTGTAAGTTATAAAAAAGAATTAAGTGGCGAAACTGAATATTTTCACGACCTAGCAAGACTTTCAAAACAGTTATCGTGCGTGATAATTTGCGGTTGCGATACTGATAACTACGGTGTGTTTAGACACTCGGCCGTAATAGCTGATAAAGGTAAAATTTTAGGCGTGTCCGATATGGTGCATTCTATTGACGATAGTGAATACGCCGCGGGTAGTGGATTTAGAGTATACGATACTAGCGCGGGAAAAATCGGGTTGTTAGTTGCGGAAGATTTGTTTTTTCCTGAAACGGCAAGGGTGCTTGCATTGTGTGATGCCGAACTGATAGTTTGCGTGTTTAAAAAATTAGAAAACACAATGCCACAAATAATGTTAAGGGCGGGCGCGTTTGCAAACGGCGTGGCTATGGTGTTGTGTGCTAATAACTACGCTTGCGTTTCAGATATAAAAGGACGAATTTCGGTTGCTAGTTGCAACGATTTTGTAAAAGCTAATATAAAAATAGAAAAAGATTATCATCTCATACAATCGCGTAGGCGTGGGCTTTATCGTGATTTTAATTCGGGATATTAAAGGAGAAACAAATGACGCTTAATATAGTTTTAGTTGAGCCGGAAATTCCGCAAAATGCAGGCAATATTGCAAGAACTTGTGCTGTTACGGGTGCAAAATTACATATGGTGCGTCCGCTAGGGTTTGAAGTTTCGGATAAACACTTAAAAAGGGCGGGGTTAGATTATTGGAATTTGCTTGATATTTTTTATTACGATAGCATTGAAGAAGTAATGGAAAAATTCTATAACGGTAAGAATTTTCACTTTTTCTCTACGAAAGCAAAGTGTATTCACTCTGACGCGACCTATAAAGACGGGGATTTTTTGGTGTTTGGTAAAGAGACGAAAGGACTTCCCGAAAGCCTTTTAGAAAAACATTACGACGAGTGCGTTAGAATTCCTATGATGGGTGAAACACGTTCGCTTAATCTATCAAATTCTGTGTGCGTGGGCGTTTATGAAGCGTTGCGCCAACACGGTTATCCTAATTTTAAAACCGAAGGCGAAATCCCTAATAAATAACGATTGATTAACAGTACGGAAAAAATTTCTCCGTGCTGTTTTTTGTTTTAACGCAGTTAAAATAATTGACAAAAAATAATATTTTATTGTATAGTTTAAAAGGCGAGATTTGGAAATATAAGAAAAACTTTTAATTATATTCAGGATATCGCCATTATCCATAAAGTAAAGTTATTTATTTGCTCAAAACGTTGATTTATATATTACATTATGAAGGAGAAACTTTTATGGACATGGTATGGAACATATTTTTTATGTTCGGTGGCGTCGCCGCAATGATGCTCGGTATGAAAGTAATGGGCGGTGCGCTTGAGCAGGTTGCCGGCGTAGGTATGAAAAGACTTTTAGGTAAGGTAACCACAAACCGTTTTGCAGGGGTTGGCGTTGGTATTGCAGTAACTAGCATTATCCAAAGTTCAACGGCCACTACGGTTATGCTCGTCGGGTTCGTTAATATCGGGCTTATGACTTTGGTTCAAGCAACTAACGTTATTATGGGTGCTAATATCGGTACAACGGTAACCGCACACATAGTATCGCTTTCAAGTATCGGCTCAATCGATATAGGTGCAATCGCCGCAATGATTGGCTGTATCGGTATTTTGATGGCAATGCTCGTTCAAAATGAAAAAGTCGTTAACGTAGGCAATATTCTTGCAGGGCTTGGACTTATTTTCGTAGGACTTGAATTTATATCAACTTACGCAAAACTTATAATGTTCGTTGACGGCAAAAGTCAACCTTACGCATGGGTGCAAGCGATATTCCAAGGCGACCACTTCCCGTTATTGCTTATCTTAATCGGTATTGTAATAACTGCATTAGTACATAGCTCATCAACAATAACCAGCTTAATGGTAGTTTTGGCAAGTATAGGTGTTTTACCTTTCAGCAACGCGTTATTCCTTGCTCTTGGCTCGAATATCGGTACTTGTATCACTTCAATTTTATCGTCGGCGGGCACGCACGTTAACGCTAAAAGAACGGCAATCGTTCACTTGTTATTTAACACTTTCGGTTGCATATTATTTATTGCACCGCTTTGGATTTGGAAAAATCAAGTTGCGGGATTATTTGCGTCAATGTCTGGTGACGTTGGTCAACAAATAGCAATATTCCACACTTTATTTAATATTTGCACAACCGCGTTGTTGTTGCCTTTTAGTAAATACGTTGTTAAACTTGCTTGCTTTATCATACCCGAAAAGAAAGCGAAAGAAGACGATAGATTTGAATTTAAGTTTATTGACGATAGACTTCTTTCAACACCTCCGGTCGCTGTTGGTAACACTAAAAACGAAATTATAAGAATGGGCGAATTTGCAAAGGAAAACATCAACTTTGCAGTTGAAATGTTGTTAAATCCCGATGTGGACAACACGGCAAAACTCCGTTCCAACGAAGAAATTATAAACCATCACAATAAAGCGATTACCGCATATTTGACCAAACTCATGAGCAAAGATTTAAGTGATGAAGACGATAAGAAAGTAGGTTCGTATTATCACGTCGTTTCAGATATTGAAAGGGTGGGTGATTACGCTGAAAATATTATGGAATACGCAGAGCGCTTAAGAAAAGACGGCTTTACTTTTTCCGAAGACGCTAAAAAAGAACTTACTGAACTTGTAGGAAAGGTTAACTTGCTTTACGGTTATGCGTTCACCGCGTTTAACGAGCGTAATCTTAAAGGATTAAAAGAAGTTGAAGTTATAGAAGAAGAAATTGACGATATGAGCAAAGACCTTGAAAACGGACATATCGATAGAGTAAGAGAAGGTTTATGTATTGCTGAACTTGGTTCTATTTATCTTCAAACGGTTTCTAATCTTGAAAGGGTTGCAGACCATATAACCAACGTTGCGTTTAGTATCAAAAAATATCTCGTTCCATCAAAACACGAGAATAAAGATAATAACTAGATAAATATCCACCGTTTTTCGTTTGACAAACGGTGGATTTATTTATATAATAAATAACAAAGAATAAAATAGGGGAGTTTGGGGAAAAACAACCTTAAAAATCCCGATTAGGAGTAATTATGAATAAAAAATCTATCAAAGACGTAGTTGTTACTGGTAAAAGATGTCTTGTAAGAGTGGACTTTAACGTTCCTATGAAAGACGGTAAAATTACCGATGAAACCCGTATTAACGGCGCACTTCCCACTATTAAATATTTAGTTGATAACGGCGCTAAAGTTATTTTATGTTCACACATGGGCAAACCCCACAACATTTTCACCGAAGGTTTTTCTTTAACTAAAAAAGAAAAGAAAGCTGTTGAAGCTCTTCCTGTTGAAGAACAAGCAGCGGCTAAGGCTGAATTCCTCAAAAAAGCAATTAAAGATAAAGAAAAATTCACGCTTCGTCCTGTTGCTGAAAAACTTTCTGAAAAGCTCGGTCAAAAAGTTGTTTTCGCTGAAGACGTTGTTGGTGCATCTGCTGATGCAGCGGTTGCTAATATTAAAAACGGCGAAGTAGTTCTTCTTGAAAATACCCGTTTTGAACAAGGCGAAGAAAAGAGAGATGAAGCACTTTGCAAAAAACTTGCTTCATACTGCGATATTTACGTTAACGACGCGTTCGGTACTGCTCACCGTTCACACGCAACCACCGCTGCTATTGCTGAATACGGTTTCGTTGATACGGCTGTTTGCGGTTTCCTTATTGAAAAAGAACTTTCAGTTATGGCAGACGCGCTTGAAAACCCCGTTCATCCTTTCGTTGCAATCTTAGGCGGTGCAAAGGTTGCTGATAAACTTAAAGTTATTTCTAACCTTTTAGAAAAATGCGATACGCTCATTATCGGTGGCGGTATGGCTTACACCTTCTTAAAGGCAAAGGGTTACGAAGTTGGCACTTCTCTCGTTGACGACGAACAAATCGGCTACTGCAAGGATATGATGCAAAAAGCTGAAGAACTTGGCAAGAAACTTCTTCTTCCTATCGACGTGGTTGCAACTAAAGAATTCCCCAACCCAATCGACGCTGTAGTTGATACTAAAGAATTCGATATTAAAAACTTCTCTGCTGACCTTATGGGTCTTGATATCGGTTCAAAGACTGCAGAACTTTACGCTAACGAAGTTAAGAGCGCAAAGACTGTTATTTGGAACGGACCTATGGGCGTATTTGAAAACCCCATTTTTGCAAAAGGTACTATTGCAGTTGCTAAGGCACTTGCAGAAACTTCAGCAACGACCATTATCGGTGGTGGTGACTCTGCTGCAGCTGTAACTCAACTTGGCTTTGCTGATAAAATGAGCCACATTTCAACCGGTGGCGGTGCGTCTCTTGAACTTTTCGAAGGAAAGAAACTCCCCGGTATCGAATGCTTAAACAACAAATAATTTAACTAGTCGAAAAATCATAATTATATAAGGAGTTTACTATGAGAAAACCCATTATTGCTGGTAACTGGAAAATGAACAAGACTGCTGCTGAAGCAGAAAAACTTATCAACGAACTTAAGCCTTTAGTTGCTAAATCTAAACCCGAAGTTGTAATTTGCGTACCTTACACCGACCTTTGGATTGCAAAGAACGCGATTGCTGGTAGCAAAATTAAACTCGGTGCAGAAAACGTTGCTTGGGCAGATAGCGGTGCGTTCACCGGTGAAATTTCTGCGGCAATGCTTAAAGAAATCGGTGTTGAATACGTTATTATTGGACACAGTGAACGTCGTCAATACTTTGGCGAAACTGACAAAACCGTTAATATGCGTTTAGTTCAAGCGCTTAAAAACGACTTAAAACCCATCGTTTGCGTAGGTGAAACTTTAGAAGAAAGAGAAAAGAACAAAACTAAGAAAGTTTTGAAAAAGCAAATTCTTGAAGGCTTTGACGGAATTACTGATTTTACTAATATCGTAATTGCTTACGAACCCGTTTGGGCTATCGGCACGGGCAAAACTGCAACGGCTGAAGACGCTAACAAAACTATCGGTTACATTAGAAGCCTTATCAAAAAGACTTTCGGTGCAGAAGTTGCTAAAAATCTCCGTATTCAATACGGCGGTAGTATGAAACCCGGCAACGCTAAAGAACTTATGGCTATGCGTAATATTGACGGTGGTCTTATCGGTGGCGCTGCTCTTAAGGCAGAAGACTTTGCTGGTATCGTAAACTACAAAGGCTAAAAATAACGTTAAGAAGAAAGGCACAATTTGTTTGTGCCTTTTTGCACGATAAATCTTATAAGGAAATTAATTATGAAATCAAGACCTAATTGTATAATTATTATGGACGGTTACGGCTTGGGCTGTCAATGTGACGGCAATGCTATCGCTTGCGCTAACAGCGTTGAAGTTAACCGCCTTATGAACGAATATCCCACTACTGCAATCGGTGCAAGTGGTATGGACGTAGGACTTCCCGAAGGACAAATGGGAAATAGCGAAGTTGGACACTTGAATATGGGTGCAGGTAGAATCGTTTATCAAGAACTTACCCGCATCACCAAATCTATTAAAGACGGCGACTTTTATAATAACGAAGAATTTTTATGCGCTATAAATAATGCAAAAAAGAACGGCAAAAAACTTCATTTATACGGTTTATTGTCAGACGGTGGCGTTCACTCACACGTAACCCACCTTTACGCGTTAATTGAACTCGCAAAAAAAGAAGGATTAGAAGACGTTTACGTTCATTGTTTCCTTGACGGTAGAGACGTTTCTCCAACGAGCGGTGCGGATTTTATAAAAGGTTTGAAAGAAAAGATGAACGAACTTTCTTTCGGTACGATTGCATCTGTCGGCGGTAGATATTACGTTATGGATAGAGATAACCGTTGGGAAAGAGTTGAAAAGGCTTACGATATGATGACGCTTGCTAACGGTGAAGTTACCGAAGATGCTGAAAGTTACGTTCGCGCATCGTATGAAAACGGCGTTACCGATGAATTCGTTATTCCTGCACACATTGTTAAAGACGGCAAGCCCGTTGGGTTAATCGAAAAGGGCGATAGTATAATTTTCTTCAACTTCCGCCCCGACCGCGCTCGCCAAATCACGCGTGCTATGAGTGAAAAAGAATTTGACGGATTTGAAAGAAAAAGTGGGTTTATCGACCCCACGTACGTTTGCTTTACTAGATACGACGCAAGTTTTACGAACGTAAAAATTGCTTTCAAACCGCAAGTTTTAACTAACACGTTGGGCGAATATATCGCGTCGCTCGGCTTAAAGCAACTCCGTATTGCAGAAACTGAAAAATACGCACACGTAACCTTCTTCTTTAACGGTGGCGTAGAAAAACCAAACGCTAACGAAGATAGAGAACTTATTCCGTCACCTAAGGTTGCAACCTACGATATGCAACCGGAAATGAGTGCTGAAGAAGTTACCGAAAGAGTTATTGCAAAACTTGATTCTAACGAATACGACGTAGTTATTTTGAACTATGCAAACTGCGATATGGTTGGACACACCGGTATGTTTGACGCGGCTGTTAAGGCTGTTAAAACGGTTGATAAATGCGTGGGCAAAGTTGTTGATAAAATTTTATCAATGGGTGGTTGTGCTATCATTACTGCGGACCACGGCAACGCTGATAAGATGGTTGCAGAAGACGGTTCTCCGTTTACTGCGCACACAACTAATATCGTTCCGTTTATCGTCGTTGGTGAACAATTCAAGAATAGAAAACTCCGTGCAGGTGGAATTTTGGCAGACGTTGCGCCCACGCTTTTAGATATGATGGAAGTGCCCGTTCCTGCTGAAATGAGCGGTAAATCTTTGTTAATTGACTAAAATACGCGTTTTATTATTTAAAAATAGTTGTAAAAATCGTTCGCGTATGTTATAATAATCGGCGTGAACGTATTATTGATGCGTTTTAAGGAGATAATAATATGAAATTTATGAATATGCTTATGGCAGCTGGTAGCGCTGCTTGGAACGTTTGGAGTATTGCAAAACCCATAATGCTTGTGGTTATGGCAGTTTGTGCATTATTCGTTATTGCAGTAGTAATGTTTCAACCTGGTAACTCATCGGGTATTGGTGCGCTTGGCGGACAAACCGAAACTTTTTTAGGTAAGAATAAAAGTAAAACTTTTGAACATAAAATGAGAAAACTTACTGTTATTAGTAGTATCGTTTTTGCAGTTTTATGTATCGTTTTTGCAATCGTTGCGCTTAATTTCTAATCTTAACAAAGTAAGTTTTCGGCGGTCCGATAAGGACCGCCGTTTTTATTTTGCGCTAGCGTTAATTTTTTAGTTTATTGATTTTGAGTTGCTAGTCAAAACGTTTTAGCGTATCAAGTTTGTAATTTGTATTATATTTAAGGTAATATGGCAAGAAGAGATATTATAGAAGGTAGACTTCAAGGAAACGAACGCGGTTATGCGTTTTTAATACCAACGGACGGTGGGGAAGACTATTTTATTCCGCACTCTGACTTAAAAGGCGCGATGCACGGCGATACGGTGCTTTGCGAAACTACTTTTGGTAGTGGCGCTCGCACGACCGCGCGCGTGTTAAAGATATTAGAACGTGGTATTACTGAATTAGTAGGTACTTATTTTACTTGTAAAAGCGGTGGATTTGTTAGCCCCGACGATAGAAAATATTATAACGATATTTTTATTCCGTTCGGGAAAGGGGGAAGGGCAAAATCAGGCGATAAAGTAGTTTGCAAAATTTTGTATTATCCCAAAAAGATGAATCCAGAAGGTATAATAACAAAAATTTTAGGCAGGCAGTTTGATAAAAAAGCCGAACTAAAATCTATTTTGTACACGTATAAATTGCCCGAACGCTTTAATAAGACGGTTATTGATGAAGTAAATAAATTTGACGGCGATTTAACTGCTAAAGATTATAAAGGGCGTGAAGATTTTAGAAAACTTATAACGTTTACCATTGACGGAGAAGATGCAAAAGATTTTGATGATGCTGTTTCTATAAAGAAATTAAGGGGTGGTAAATACCTTTTAGGCGTGCATATCGCCGACGTAAGTCATTACGTTGTCGGTGGCGGAGCGATTGATAAAGAAGCATATGAGCGTGCCACGAGCGTGTATTTTCCTGAGCAAGTTATACCTATGCTACCCGAAAAATTATGTAACGATTTATGTTCGTTAAGGGCGGGCGTTGATAGGCTGACTCTTTCTTGCGTGATGACGGTGGATAAAAACGGAAAGGTGTGTGATTATAAAATTGCACCTTCAGTCATAAACAGTAGCGCACGTATGACCTATAATCAAGTTCAAAAGATTATAGACGGCGATAAGGCTACTATAAAGAAACATAAAAATATAGTGCCTAGCATAACTTTAATGAATGAACTTGCAGATATACTCATTAAAAGGCGGGACGAAGAAGGAAGTATTGACCTTGACGTTAAAGAGAGTGCTATTTACGTCGATAAAAAAGGCAATATCTCGGTTGAGCCTGCTCCGCGCGACAAGGCGCATAGAATTATTGAAGAGTTTATGATTTTGGCAAACGTAACCGTTGCCGAGTATATGTTTTATCTTGAGCAACCCTTTATTTATAGAGTGCATGAAAGCCCGTCTGAAGAAAAATTGCGCGTGTTTTACGATTTCTTAAAAGGACTTGGAATAAACGCCAAAAGAAAACGCGACGGAGTATTCTCAAAAGACTTTCAAACGGTGTTGAAAAAGGCAGAAGACACCCCGCAATACACGCTAATTAATAGGGTGATGCTTCGCTCAATGCAAAAGGCGAAATACTCGCCTGTTAACGTGGGACACTTTGGTCTTTCTAAAGAGCATTATTGTCATTTTACTTCGCCTATCCGTCGCTATCCTGACCTGGTTATTCATAGAATTATTAAAGATTTTTTATCGGGTAAAGGCGAACTAGAGCGTATTTACGGTGAGTTCGTGTTCGACGCGTCTAAACAGTCTTCCGAAAGGGAGAAGAACGCGTCTGAAGCAGAACGCACGGTCGACGACTACTATAAACTTTTGTATATTAGCGATTTTATCGGTGAAGAGTTTAACGGCATAGTTAGTGGGGTTACGGGGTTCGGCGTGTTCGTGGAACTTGAAAGTGGTATTGAAGGCTTGGTTAAAATTGAAACGATAAAAGGCAAGCGCTTTACTTACGACGAAAAAACCTTTACGCTTTCAGACGGTAAAAAATCGTATAAATTAGGTCAAGGCGTTAGGATAAAAGTTGCAGGCGTTAACTACGGAGACCGCCGTGCAGAATTTGTTTTTGTATAAAATACAAAATTATCTTGCAAAAGTTAGAAAAATATAGTAAAATATTCTTTAGGTGTGAAATGGAAGAAAAAACTATATGCTCGAATAGAGCAGCAGGTCACGAATATTTTATACTCGAAAAAAAAGAGGCTGGTATCGTTTTAGAAGGGGGCGAAGTGAAGTCGCTTAGGCTTGGCAACGTCAACTTAAAAGACAGTTTTTGCGTTATACACGACGGTGAACTGTTTATTAAAAATATGCATATCGCACTTTACGACAAATCGGGCGCGTTCAACACGAAGGACTCGCGTCGCGATAGAAAACTTCTTTTACATAGAGACGAGATAATTAAACTCGGCGCAAAAGTTGCCCAAAAAGGCTTGACGTTAGTTCCGCTAAGACTGTATTTTAAGCAGTCGCTTATTAAAATGGAATTAGGTTTATGTCAAGGCAAACATACTTACGATAAAAAACGCTCTATCATGGAAAAAGATATCAAACGTGAAAAAGAGCGTGAAATAAAAAATTACAGATAAATCCCAATTTATAAGGAGAGAATATTATGGTAAACAAAAAGAGAATAGAAACAGTTTGCGTTCAAGGTGGATACACACCTGGAAATGGCGAACCTAGACAAATCCCCATTATTCAAAGCACGACTTTTAAGTACGATACTAGCGAAGATATGGGCAAACTTTTCGACCTTGAAGCAAGTGGTTATTTCTATACGAGACTTCAAAACCCAACCAACGATATGGTTGCTAAAAAATTGTGTGAATTAGAAGGCGGTACTGCCGCAATGCTAACTTCTTCTGGTCAAGCGGCTAACTTCTATTCTATCTTTAATATTGCGAACTGTGGCGACCACGTTATTTCAAGCTCGGCAATCTACGGCGGAACGTTTAACCTTTTCCAAGTTACTATGAAAAAGATGGGCATTGATTTTACGTTTATTTCGCCCGATTCTACCGAAGAAGAAATTCACGCTGCGTTTAGACCAAACACTAAAGCGGTTTTCGGTGAAACTATCGCTAACCCCGCTTGTTCTGTTTTAGATATTGAACTTTTTGCAAAAGTTGCTCACGAGCACGGCGTTCCGTTTATTATTGACAACACTTTCGCAACTCCCGTTAATTGTCGTCCAATAGAGTGGGGTGCGGATATCGTTACACACTCGACAACCAAGTATCTTGACGGACACGGTGTTTCGGTTGGCGGTGCAATTATTGATGCTGGTAGATTTGATTGGAAAGCGCACGCTGATAAATTCCCTGGACTAACCACTCCTGATGATAGTTATCACGGAATAGTTTATGCGGATAAGTTCGGCAAAGAAGGCGCGTTTATCACTAAAGCAACCGCGCAATTGATGAGAGATTTTGGCTCTATTCAATCTCCACAAAACGCGTTCTATATCAACTTAGGTATTGAAAGTTTACACGTTAGAATGAAACGCCACTGTGAAAACGCTCAAAAAGTTGCTGAATTTTTAAGTAAAAGCGATAAGATTGAGTGGGTTAGATATTGTGGACTTCCCGAAGATAAATATTATGAACTCGGTAAAAAATATTTGCCCAACGGTTCGTGTGGTGTTTTAAGTTTCTCTGTTAAAGGTGGCAGAAAAGAGGCTGAAAAATTTATGAAGAACTTAAAGGTTGCTGCTATCGAAACGCACGTTGCAGACGCAAGAACTTGCTGTTTGCACCCTGCTAATGCAACGCACCGTCAAATGACTGATGCTCAACTTGAGGCAGCAGGAATTCCACCGACACTTATTAGATATTCTTGCGGTATTGAAAACGCAGAAGATTTAATTGAAGATATCGCACAAGCTTTAGAACAAATTTAAATTTTATTAGGAGGGTGTTATGCCCATTATCGTGCCAAAAGATATACCGGCTGCAAAAGTTTTGCAATCGGAAAATATATTCGTGATGAACGACAAACGCGCTATGCAACAAGATATTAGACCGCTTGAGATTGCAATAGTGAATCTTATGCCGACTAAAGTAGTTACTGAAACACAATTAATGCGCTTACTTTCTAATTCACCCTTGCAAGTAAATATCACGCTTGTTTCAACCGAAACGTACGTTGGGAAAAACACGCCCGTTGAACACTTGGAAAGGTTTTATAAATCTTTTTCCGAGGTGAAAAATCGCAAGTTTGACGGTATGATTATCACGGGCGCACCCGTAGAAGAAATTGAGTTTTCTGAAGTTAAGTATTGGAAAGAATTAGAAGACATATTAGAGTTTGCTAAAACGCACGTAACTAGCACGTTGTTTATTTGTTGGGGGGCGCAAGCGGCACTTCATTATTACTATGGCATTGAAAAGCATATTCTTCCTAAAAAACTTTTTGGTGTTTATAAGCATAAAAAACTGGTTAAGTACGATAGATTATTAAAGGGAACTGACGATAGATTCTTTATGCCACACTCACGTCATACCACCGTTTACGAAGAAGATATCAAGGCTTGTAAAGACCTTGTAATTTTAGCGTCTTCAAAGCAAGCGGGCGCTACGATAATCCGTTCTAAAGATAATAAATTTATTTTTATAACGGGACACGCTGAGTACGATAGAGATACGCTTGAAAAAGAATATTTGCGTGACCTTGATAAAGGACTTAATATTGAACCGCCTGAAAATTATTACGTCAACGGCAATAAGGGCGAAATTAAAATGTGTTGGGTTTCTACGGCAAATCTTATTTATATGAATTGGCTTAACCACTACGTATATCAACTAACGCCGTACGAAATAGACGAAATTTAATTTAAGTATTATATTAAATTTAAATAACAAGCAATCTAAACAGGATTGCTTATACGGGGGTGTCATAGATTCGATTGGGCGTTCCGCGTAAGGACGTAAGCATACCGAAGGCTCGACTTCGTAAAAACGGAAATTAAATTTAAATGCTAACAATAACGAATTAGCATTCGCTGCTTAATTTAGGCGAACGTTCTACCTTTTCTCGCCCGTTGGAAAGGGATAGAGCGTCAATTAGACGGGGAACTGTTATTGCAGTTTGATTTCGCTGTGGTAATGGATTTTTGAAATCAAAGGGATATCAATGGTCGCCGACGACCAAGATATTCACTAAAACTAACCGTCGGATAAGTATGTAGAAGGTTTTTACAAAGCGTTCAAGACTAGGGTGCAAGTCCCTACATCTCCACCAAACAAATAGAGGCACGTTGTTCGTGTCTCTATTTATTTGTGTAAAAGGAGTGCAGGGACTTGCATATGGAGAAAATTGCGCAAGCAATTTATCCGAAAGGACTAAACGGTGGACACCCACCGTTTATCGGGTAGGTCGCACAGGCGAAAGTCCCTACATCTCCACCGCGTCGAAGCACCGCCTTACGTCAGCAGTTTGCTACTGCAAACAGCACGACAGACAGCGGGCTTCTCCTTTTCCCCAAAAATCTTTTGCGATGCAAAATCTTTTCGGGAACCCTAATAATACTTGGTGTCCTCGGTGCGTATTTCACACGCCCAACTCCACCAAATAAATAGAGGCACGTTGTTCGTGCCTCTATTTATTTGTGTAAAAGGAGTGCAGGGACTTGCATATGGAGAAAATTGCGCTAATAGGTAAACCAAAAATAGGAAAAAGTATTGAAAAATAAAATTAAAACTGCTATAATAAAACGCAGTGATAAGTAGAGTATTAATTATGTTCAAAAATTTAATATAACTTACTGATGGTAGAAAAATTAATTTAGAACTTTATCCTTAATACGCGTCCGTGTCAGTACAAAATTTTCTTTCATTAGTTAAAGAATTTTTTTTGATTTATAAAGAAACAAGTAATACCATAAGAGGATTGCTACGGTGATATTTCAAACGAACCAAGCGTTATAAAAACAATTAATTTATTGGAGAATAAATAAATGATCGTAACAAAACAAGACATCGTAAAAGATTTTGCAAATCTTGGAATACGGCCAACTGATGCAATAATGGTTCATTCTTCAATGAAAAGTTTCGGTTATGTTGATGGTGGGCCACAAATGATAATTGAAGGTCTTAAAGAAGTAGTAAAAGATGGGACTTTGTGTTTTCCAGCGCTACGGATGCACGAAGTTTATAACGCGTACGCCGACTGGGATATTGAAAAGACGCCGACGGGCGTAGGTCGAATTGCAGAAACCTTTAGAACTAGTAAAGGCGTTTTGCGTAGCGACCAAGAAACGCATTCAGTTACGGCGATAGGCAAACTAGCAAAGTATATAACTGAAGGACATAGGACTGGAAAGGAGCGCGTGTGTATTTATGGTAATCTTGCTTTCGGTTATAATTCGCCTTGGCAAAGATTGTATGATTTAAATGCAAAAGTAGTTTTAATAGGCGTGTCAATGGTATATAACACCTTCAAACATTTCGTTGAAACGTGTTTGGCTGATGATATATTGTCTAAACTTTCGCAAGAAGAGAGAGTAAAAGCTGAAAGCGAACTTTCAAATTTTAGTTCGTTAACACCCTTAAAATATGGTGAATCTCTTTCAGTGAACTGGAAACCTAAAGGAGTATGGTTTTGGCACGATGGTCAAAAGGCACAAGATAAAATGCAAGAGTTGGGACTTTTAACTTTTGGCAAATGTGGTAACGCTAACCTTATATGTTTTAGCGTAAGGCAATACTTTGAATTCATGTATAGAGAATTGCGGTTTAATAGTAAAGAATGGCTAGACGAAACAGCTGTTGAATGGATAAAAAAATACGATAATGAGGAGAAATGTTATGATTATTGACCTTCATTCACATTGTTATAAAAACCCCGTTCCTTTCGTAACACCTTTCTGCAATCCAGAAGAACTAATCAAGTTCTACGATAAAGAAGGTATAGGTAAGGCGGTGTTATTACCCATCGTGAATTCGGAAATATATTTTCCGCAATCAAACGATGAAATTTTAGAAATTTGCGCGGCATATCCCGATAGGTTTATTCCATATTGCAATATAGATCCAAGGGCAATGAGCAACGCGTCGAACGCACCATTACATAAGGTTTTGGAATACTACAAAAACAAGGGTTGTAAAGGTATAGGCGAAGTTATGCCTAATATGCAACTTATGGACCCAAAGGTGCAAAATCTTTTTCGTGCGGCAGAAGAAGTTGATTTGCCACTCGTTTTTGATGGTTCGGACGTGAAAGACGGAGATTTTGGCCTTTACGATGACCCGGGTTTGCCACAGTTAGAACATACTTTGCAACGTTTTCCCAAGCTTAAAATATTTGGGCACGGACCAGTTTTCTGGGCAGAGCTATTTAGACTTCAAACGCCTGGTGAAAGAGGGTATGTATTTAATTTTCAGGGAACCGACCAAGTGGGTGTAAGAGGGGATGAAAAAGTCGTTGAAGGAGTAGTGCCTATTCTTTTAAGAAGATACGGAAACTTGCATTTAGACTTGTCTGATTTTACGCCGATAGATGCACTTTCAAGGAATTTTGAATTTACTAAAAATTTCTTCAAGGAATTTCAAGATAGAATGTATTTTGGTACGGATATGTGTAATAAACACGTAGATTATCCACACGTAAGATTTATTAAAAAACTTCTTGCGGATGGTGTGATTACACAAGAAATTTACGATAAAGTAACACATAAAAACGCTATTAAACTTTTAGGTTTATAATAAAAAATAAAAAGTAAGTAAATTCATACTAAAAATAACAAAAAATAAAAAACGGTTTGAGTTCTCAAACCGTTTTTTCGTTAAAATAACACCGTGCATCTGTAATCGACTTACGTTGCCGAAGCGGTAACGTAACAGGTAACTACTTCAAAGCAACCTTACATCACACGCATCTTACCGTTTAGTGCTGCTGCATTCCTGCTCTGACACGGTTCGCGGGGATACGTTGCGTAAGACCTTGATATCAACGTCCCTTATTACGCGCAGCCTTCCACACCGAAAGCCTTTTGACAGCATTCTGCTCCGCTAAGCGAATTGCGGACGACAGGGCATCGCTAACTCCCCACATAGCACGGCAATATTATTCTAACTTAATTTCTTAAATTTAGCAAGTATTTTTTGCTTTAATTATTAAATTTTATAAAAATTGACTTTACAAAATTTGTATTTAAGGCTATAATTAAAAGGTATAAATTATTATATTGGTTCATTATGTCTAATCGTGGCAAATCGGCAATATTTTTATCTTTTATCGACGCATATAATTGTGAGGTAAATAACTGCAATATTGCTGTATTTTACTCGGTTGGATAAATACTCAATTTAGCATTAATTTTAGGGAGCGCATTATGTATAAGAAAGTTGACACAACCTTAAATTTTTTAGACAGAGAAAAAGAAGTTTTAAAGTTTTGGAAAGAAAATAAAATTTTTGAACAAAACGTAAACGAAAACCAAGGCAGTCGCGAATTCACTTTTTACGATGGTCCGCCCACGGCTAATGGAAAGCCACATATCGGTCATATTTTAACGCGTGTTATTAAAGATATTATTCCACGTTATCACGTTATGAAAGGCGACCACTGTTTAAGAAAAGCAGGTTGGGATACTCACGGTCTTCCCGTTGAGCTTGAAGTGGAAAAAGTTCTCGGTATTGACGGCAAACAAGAAATTGAAAAATACGGCATAGAGCCTTTCATTAAAAAATGTAAAGAAAGCGTTTGGAAATATAAAGGCGAATGGGAAAAAATGAGCGACCGTGTCGGCTATTGGGCTGATATGGAAAACCCATACGTTACTTACGATGATAATTACATTGAATCAGTTTGGTGGGCGATTAAAACTATCGCTGAAAAAGGACTTTTATATAAAGGTCATAAAATCGTGCCATACTGCCCACGTTGTGGAACGGCGCTTTCTTCGCACGAAGTTGCGCAAGGCTACAAAGACGTAAAGGACGTTTCCGTTTTCGTTCGTTTTAAGATTAAGGGTAGAGAAAACGCATATTTCCTTGCGTGGACGACTACGCCCTGGACGTTACCGTCAAACGTTGCGCTTTGTATGAATCCTAAGGAAGATTACGCGGAAATTAAGGCGGAAGACGGTGCAACGTATATTTTAGCAGACGCGCTTGTTCCTACGCTATTTGAAAATTATGAAAAAATCAGCCTTAAAAAAGGCTCTGAATACGAATACGCTGAATACGAACCCTTGTTTGATTACGCTCAAGGCAGTTTTAAAGAAAAAGCATATTACGTAGTATGCGACGGTTACGTAACGCTTACCGACGGTAGCGGGATAGTACATATTGCACCCGCTTTCGGTGAAGACGACGCAAACGTTGGTAGAAAATACGGCTTGCCTTTCGTAAAACTCGTTGACGATAGGGGCAAGATGCTCGACTGCACGCGTGAACTTGCCGGTATGTTCGTTAAAGATGCGGATAAAATTGTTATTAAAATGCTTAAAGAAAAGGAATTGTTGTTCAAAGAACTTCCATTTGAACACAGCTATCCTTTCTGCTGGAGATGTGATACGCCACTTCTTTATTATGCAAGGTCAAGTTGGTTTATAAAAATGACCGCAGTTAAAGATAGGCTTATCGCGGCAAACGAATCAATTAACTGGATGCCTGAAACTATTAAGCACGGCAGAATGGGGAACTTCCTTGAAAACGTTATCGATTGGGGCTTATCAAGAGAACGTTATTGGGGTACGCCGTTGCCCGTTTGGGTATGTAACAAATGTGGTAAAATCCACGTTATCGGTAGTAAGGCTGAGTTAAAAGAAAAATGCGGTATTGAAGGGGATATAGAACTTCACCGTCCGTATATTGATAATTGTAAGTTCGCTTGCGAATGTGGTGGCGAATACGTTAGAGAAAAAGAAGTTATCGACTGCTGGTTCGATAGTGGTTCAATGCCTTTTGCACAATATCACTATCCTTTTGAAAACAAAGAACTTTTTGAAAGTCATTTCCCGGCAGACTTTATAAGCGAAGCAATTGACCAAACTCGCGGTTGGTTCTATACGTTGCTTGCAATTTCTACTTTGCTTTTCGACAAAGCGCCCTTTAAAAACTGCATCGTATTAGGGCACGTTAATGACAAGAACGGAATTAAAATGAGCAAGCACAAGGGCAACGTAATTGACCCGTGGACTATACTTGACAAGCAAGGCGCGGACGCTGTTAGATGGTATTTCTATACGGGTTCTGCACCGTGGTTGCCTTCAAGATTCTACGAAGAAGCCGTTTCCGAAGCACAAAGAAAGTTTATGGGTACGCTTTGGAATACTTACGCGTTCTTCGTTCTATACGCAGATATCGATAAATACAATCCATCTAATTACAACTTGAAAGACTGCAAACTTACGCTTATGGATAAGTGGGTTCTTTCAAAACTTAACTCGCTCGTTAAAACAGTTGACCAAGGACTTGACAACTACAATATATTTGACAGTGCTAGAGCACTTCAAAGTTTTACCGACGACCTTTCTAATTGGTACGTTCGTCGTTGTAGGGAACGTTATTGGGGACACGATATGGATGACGATAAGATTGCCGCTTACACCACGCTTTATACCGTGCTTGTAACTATGGCTAAACTTTCAGCGCCGTTCACTCCGTTTATGGCGGAAAGTATTTATCAAAATCTCGTTCCCAACTTCTACAAAGATGCACCGCAATCAGTTCACCTTTGTAAATTCCCAGAAGTAGACCAAAGCGCTATTGACGTTGAACTTGAAGAAGGTATGCAAAACGTTTTAGATATTGTTGTTTTAGGTAGGTCTTGCAGAAACACTGCAAACATAAAGAATAGACAACCGCTTTCAAAAATTTACGTTTGCTCTGAAAGAAAAACCGTTCTTACCGAAGGACTTTTAGAAATAGCGAAAGACGAACTTAACGTTAAGGAAGTTGAATATTTGCGCGACGCAAATAATTTTGTTTCATACACGATTAAACCGCAACTTAAAACGTTAGGTCCTAAATACGGCGCAAAACTTGGCAAGATTAGAAAACTTTTTGAAACCTGTGATGCTAACGAAATCGTTACGACTGTTAAGAGTGGCAAGGTTTACCAAACCGAGTTTGACGGCGACCATTTTGAGTTTGCTTTAGACGACCTTTTGATTTCAACAACTAGTGCCGAAGGTTTTATCGCTGCAAGCGATAAGGGTATAACGGTCGTTATGGATACTACTGTAACCGAAGAACTTAAAGCAGAAGGCGTTATGAGAGAACTTGTTTCCAAAATTCAATCAATGCGTAAAGAAGCAGGTTACGAGGTAATTGATAGAATTACCGTCAACTACATCACTAACGACGAAGGTGTTAAAAAGGCGTTTGCTAGCGGAGACGTTGCTAGCGTAGTTCTTGCTGACAGAATTAGCGAAGGCGAAGTTGATGGATTTAAAAAACAATTAGATATTAACGGGTCGCTCGTTACGGTAATATTAAATAAGGTTAATAACTAATGAGAGCGGCTGAGTGGAAAGACTATACCGTTATTGCCACGGGTGACGGATATAAGTTGGAGCGTTGGGCGGACGTTGTTTTGCTCCGTCCCGACCCGCAAGTTATTTGGAAGTCCCAAACGGATATGAACTCTTATAAAGGGCTTGCGGCCAAATATATACGAAGCGAAACGGGTGGCGGAAAGTGGCTTATTAAAGGTAAAATGCCAGCCGAGTGGACGGTTAGTTATAAAGATTTAAAATTCAAGATTAAACCTATGGGTTTTAAGCATACGGGATTGTTTCCCGAGCAAGCGGTCAACTGGGATATGATGACTGAATTAATAAAAAATGCCGATAGGGAAATTAACGTTCTTAATCTTTTTGCTTACACGGGCGGTGCAACCGTTGCGTGTGCGAAAGCGGGCGCGAAAGTGTGCCACGTTGATGCGGCAAAAGGGATGGTTGAACGCGCGGGCGAAAACGTAAGATTGTCTGGTATAGGCGACGGAAAGGTAAGATACATTATAGACGACTGCAAAAAATTCGTTGAAAGAGAAATACGTAGGGGCAGAAAGTACGATGCTATTATAATGGACCCACCTAGTTACGGTAGAGGGCCTAACGGCGAGATGTGGAAACTTGAAAACGAACTTTATCCTTTCGTGCAGTTGTGTAGTCAAGTATTGTCGGATAACCCGTTATTCGTGCTTATTAACAGTTACACTACGGGCTTGCAACCGCAAGTGCTTAAAAATATTTTAGAACTTACTGTGGCTAAAGGTCGCGGAGGAAAAGTGGACGCTTATGAGGTAGGGCTTAAAACCGAGCAATCGGGCGTGATTTTGCCTTGCGGAAACAGTGGAATTTGGATTAACGGAAAATAATTATGGAAGATTTGGTAATTTTACACGAAGACAATCATATAATCGTAGTTTTAAAACCCCAAAACGTACCGTCTTGTGAAGACGAAAGTAAAGACTTAGATATGCTCAATATGATTAAAGAGTATATTAGAGTAACTTATAATAAGCCAGGCAACGTTTATTTAGGACTAGTACATAGACTTGACCGCCCAACGGGTGGCGTTATGGTATTTGCGAAAAGTTCAAAGGCGGCGGCAAGACTTTCTGAACAAATGAAAGACGGCGACTTTGAAAAGAGATATTTTGCCGTTTTAGTGGGTGAGCCTAAAGAAGAAAAGGCAACATTAACGCATTATATGAAAAAGAACGCTGTAAACAATATGGTTTACGTTTGCCCCCCATCTGTTGTTGGTGCAAAGTTCGCTGAACTTGAATATCAAGTTGTAGAAGCAAAATCAGGGCTTTCTCTTGCTGATATAAGACTACATACGGGCAGAAGTCATCAAATTCGCGTACAGATGAACGCAATCGGAACGCCTGTTTACGGCGATATGCGTTACGGTGGCGAAAAGGCTAAAAAAGGATATCTTGCTTTGTGGGCGTACTATTTATCGTTTACGCATCCCGTAAGCAAAGAAAGGATGGTATTTAGAGTTCAACCGCCAAAGGATAATACACCTTGGAATTTGTTTGATACCGAAAGGGCTGTAACAATAATTAAACCGAGTGTTTAACAAATAACGTTATATAATTCAAAAGAGACGGAAGTGTTGGCTTCCGTCTCTTTTTATATAAACAAACCGAGCAGTTTATACGCGCCGAGTAAAATTAAGATAATAGGTGGCACGAACTCGATTTTACCGAATTTTTTGGCGAGCGGTGTTGATGCTAACCAAATGCCGAGCGTAATCATAAGCGCGTGCATTAAAGCGATAATTACGGGTACGTAAAATTGATTTACCCCCATAAGTGATAGCGAAAGGTTTGCCAATGCACCGTCAAGCCCAACGGCGAACCCGCTTATTAAAATTTGTTTGAAAGCAAATTTTTCACAAGTAGTTGTATCGTCGTTTTTCTTTAATAAATTATATATCCCAACGCACATAAGAATAAGTCCGCCCAAACTTGCCGTTCGCTCGTCAATTTTATCGGCAAAAAAGGCGGTCATATAATTTGTGACTAAGCACATAACGAAAACGGTCAACGCAATTCCTAAAGTTATAAGCGGTTTTTTCTTGGTGCTATACGCAAGTGAAAAACCGCAAACAAGAGAATCTATGCTGACTGTTAGCGCGGTTATTAATAAAAAATACATCATTTGTTAGTCCGTTATTTTTCAGTTTAGTTATTTTATTATACGCGTTTTGTTAAATAAAATGTGAAAGCAAAACATAGAAAACAAAGCAAAAAATAGACGAAAAACCTACTAATATTATATTTATATAATATAATTTTTAAAAAAGTAGAAAAGGTAATTGACAAACGCGTATATTTTGTGTAAAATATGAGGGATATAGTGTACAAAAAGGAGTATTGGGCTTATATGAAAATAGCTAAATCCTATAAAATCTTAATATTACTTGCTATGTTTGTGTTAGCAATCTCTGCCGCTTTCGGTTCTATGAGTTTTAACAGCGTTAGTGCTGCGACGGTAGATGCTACGGCAACTGATTACGTTATTAGTACGGTTGAAGGCAATGCCGTTAACTTCTCGTTTGATGAAACGGACGATACGCTCGTTGCTAAAATGAAGCAAGGTTCTGCTTTTGAATTTAAAAACAAATTAGTTGTTGACGATTTCAAAATTGAATTTTCAGCAGTTGATATCGCTTCTTTTACTTTGGACTTAACTTACGATTCGTTTTATTTTAACGGCAATAAAAATGCTCAAGGCGGTTTTGATAAAACCATTAAGCAAAGCATTGCGTTAACTAATGCAAATCAATCTGTTAGCATTTCTTATGCTGACGGATACCTTATAGTAAAACTTGATGGTAACAGCACGAACGTTGCTAAAGAAAACGATGAATATTATAAGATTCGCGTTGTTGATAAGGCAATTGTGACTTTAGGTTTTACTGCTACTACCGTATCTAACGCTGACGGGGTAGACTTGAAAATTATTTCAGTTGACCAAAACACAAAGATAGAGGCTAATGGTAAGTACAAACAAACTTTTGCTTTAGAAGATGGAAAACTTACTAAAGCATCACCTAGAATAGTTTTGAACAACTCTTTCTTTACCGGCAACTCTACCGTTGGTTATTCTCTTGTTAAGAGTGTTAATAAGGAATACTCAGTAACGGTAACGCCTTATTCAGTTCTTGGTGACAAATCATCAAATACTAATATTGCTGTTACTAGTGACGTTGAATTAGTTGGTTCTGAAACTTCTAAAAAGTTCAAAATTAATAACATCAATAAAATCGGTCAAACAGTAGCGTTAAATATCGTTGATGGAGAAGATGTTGTTTTAGAAACTTACGAAATTAACGTTGTAAACGGCGATAAAGATAGTGGCGCAGTTGATTCAGTTGCACCATCTTATATAGATGCAAGTGCAAACGCTCTCGCATACGAAGCATATCAATATGCGATAAATAAAGCGATTTTAGTTGAAGACGAGTCACACCACGTTGGTTTAGGTTATGAACTTGAACTTCCTACTATGCAAGATTTGGTTTACGACGACTGTACGCCTTACGCAGACCTTAAAGTAACGTTGACGCATATTTCTACCACTACTTCTACTTCGTCAAGTCTTAAGTTTACAATTTCAGACGTTGGAAATTATTTATTATACGCAGTATTCAGCGATGAATTTGATAACAAGATGGACGCTAAAGATATTTACGATGCATCTGACGTGGAAAACGTTAAAGTTACTGCTCAAGTTTTCAGTTTTGAAATGATTGAAGATGCACCGCTTATCGTTGAAAGTTTTGGTGGTGAAGGTCTTGGATTTAAAGGTGTTTCTTATAAAGCGCCCAGCTTTAAGATTGATGCAAGCGGATGTACTACTAATTATAAACTTTACTTCAATCCAAGTAAAACGGTTGCATTACCGGAAGATAGTGAAGAGCTTACCGCTGAAAACGGTTGGGTAGCGATTCCTAAAGCGTCAAGCGTAACCGATAAAAAATATAACAAGAACGGCTACACTTACGAAATGATTAAAGCAATCAAGTACGACGGAGAACTTTCGTTTGTTCCCGATAAAGAAGGAACTTACGTTATAGAGTGTTCAGCGGTTTCTAAAGTAAACTCAAGAAGTTCAACAGGGTTCTCATTAGTACGTGTTAATTCAACTAGCACTATTAAACTTCCAAGCAATTGGTTGCAAGAAAACGTTTGGTCCGTTGTATTCCTTTCAATCGGAACTCTCTGCTTAGCAGGTATAATCGTTCTTCTTTGCATCAAACCAAAGGAAGAAATTGATGAAGACTAATTGAAATCAATATTTAGAAATTATGCGGGACTTGCGGTATAAACCGCAAGTCCCGTTTTATTAAACATACTTTATAAGATATATGATTAAAAAGAGTTTTACGGCAAATAAAAACGGCAAACTTTCAAAATTAGTTGCTGATAATATTGAGCAGTTATCTTATTCTGCGTTTATGCGCGCCTTACGTAAAAAAGACGTTAAGGTGGACGGTGCGCGCGTAAGTTGCGACTTAAACGTAACGATAGGTCAAGAGATAACCGTTTTTTATAACGAGACGCAAAAAGAATCGACGTTTGATATTGTATATGAAGACAAAAACGTTTTGGTAATAAATAAAAAAAGCGGGGTGCTATCAGAAACGCTTTTTGAAATTGTGAAAGAGAGACACCCCGATGCGCGTTTTATTCATAGACTTGATAGAAATACGCGCGGAATTATAGTTTTTGCGCTTAACGCAGTGGCTGAACAACCTTTGCTGGATGGATTCAAAAATCGCATTTTCGACAAGAAATATCACGCGTTAGTAAAAGGGAAGCCGCCGAAAAAGCAAGACGTAATAACGGCTTATTTATTAAAAGACGAACAAAAATCAACCGTACAAATTTTTTCTAACAAGGTCAATGGTAGCGTTCTTATTAAAACGGGATATAAAGTGCTTGCCGAATACAAAGATAGCTCGTTATTAGAAGTTGATTTATATACTGGCAAAACGCATCAAATAAGGGCGCATTTAGCTTATATTGGTTGCCCAATCGTAGGCGATGGAAAGTACGGCGATTTTGAATTTAACAAAGTAAAAAAAGCCAAAACACAAGAACTTACTGCCAAATCTTTGACTTTAAGGTTTGACAAGGATAGTGCATTATATTATTTAAATGAAAAAGTTTTTTCAGTTTAGCTAAAGGGGAGTTATGCCACAAGACGCTTTTACTTTGCGTTATTTATGCGAAGAGTTAAACTTAATATTTTCAGGTGGAAAGATTAACAAAATCACGCAACCGTCAAACGACCAGTTGATTTTAACGGTTTATACGGGCAAGAAAACTGAAAAACTTTTGCTTGACGTTAATCCTGCGTCGCCAAGAATAGGCGTGATAAAGCAAGATAAAGAAAGCCCTTTGACTGCGCCTAATTTTTGTATGCTTATGAGAAAGCACTTGCTTTCTTCTACCATAAAAAGCATTGAGTTGGTTGGGTTTGACCGCATAGTTAAAATAGTCTTTTTGTCTTCTGGCGAATTTTTTGATGCAACCGAAAAGGTTGTTTACGTTGAACTTATGGGACGTTATAGTAACGTGATTTTAACGGAAGATGGCAAGATTTTAGGTGGTAATCGTGGTATAAATATGTTTGATAACGGCGTCCGTCCGCTTATCGTTGGCAGACCTTACGTGTTTCCACCCGTCGGTAACAAAAAACTACCAAACGATATAGATTTACTAGACGTGTTTAACGCTTGCGAAAAAGATAAAATTACAGAGTGTATTTTATCTAACGTTCAAGGCGTTGCCGTTAGCACTGCAAAGGAAATAGAGCAAGGCTATAACGAAAAGTTTAACGGCGCAGTCGATGGTAAAACTTTGTTTGATTACGTCAATTTTTATTTATACGAAACTCCAAAGCAACCTTGCGTTATAAGTGAAGAAAAGCAAGTTAAAGACGTGTGCGTTTATCCGTATAAAAACATTGATGGAAACGTGGAAAAATTTGATTTTTTATACCTTGCCGAACAGTCTTTTTTTGAAAGGAAAGAAAAGCTTAAAACTTTTGTTTCAAAGCGTGAAAGATTAACTTCAATAACAAGTTCTGCAGTTAAAAAAGTTAAGAAAAAACTAAGCGCAATTACTGCTAAAGAGCGTGATGCATTATGCGCTGAAGAAAATAGACTTAAGGGAGAATTAATTCTAGCAAACGTATATAAGTTCAAGGGCGGAGAAAGTGATTGTTTACTTGATAATTATTACGATGGAAGTCAAGTTAAAATACTTTTGGATTCTAGACTTTCGGCATCAAAAAATGCGGAGAATTATTATAAAAAGTATAACAAACAAAAGCGAACGTTAATCGCGCTTGCACCGCAAAAAGAACAGGCGGAAAAGGAACTTGATTATCTAAATAGCGTGCTTGACGAAATATCGCTTTCAGAAGATATCGAAGAACTAATTTTAATACAAACTGAACTTGAAAATTACGGATTAGTTAATAGCCCGAAAGTTACTGATAAAAAGAAGAAAAATCTTTCGTTTTGTAGGGAATATTTGGTTTTAGGATTTAAAGTTCGCGCGGGCAGAAATAATGCGGAAAACGATAAACTTACTTTTACTTCTCAACCAAACGACGTATGGGTGCACGCAAAAGATTACCACTCGTCGCACGTTGTGATTGAAAGTTTAGGAAAGATTGTTCCAGAAAAGGTAATAATTATAGCGTCAGAGATTTGCGCGTATTATTCTAAAGGGCGTGACGGGGGTAAAACAGAAGTCGTTTATACGTTGAAAAAACATGTTAAGAAACCGCCCAAATCAAAACCAGGGTTCTGTACGTACGATAATTTTAAGTCGGTTACCGTTTGCCCTGAAAAACACACGGAATTTTTAAAAAGCACTCAAAACGATTAAAAAAACCTTGCCTTTTAGCGTTTTATGTGATAGAATTAATAAGAATTTAAAGTTAACATTATATATATAGGAGTACATTATGAAATATACGTTCGAAAAAGCCGAAAAAAGCACGATTAAACTTACCATTACTTTAACTGAAAAAGAATGGCAAACCGCAATTAACGGCGCTTATGAAAAAACTAAAGGTAGATACAGTGTTCCTGGTTTTAGAAAAGGCAAAGTTCCTAAAAAAGTTTTAGAAGCTAACTACGGCACCGGCGTTTTCTATGAAGAAGCAATCAACCAAGCTTTCCCCAAATATTACGGTGAAATTCTTGATAAAGAAGCAGAAAAAATCAACGCGGTTGCTGCCCCAGACCTTGATATAAAGAGTATCAGTGATAAGGGTATCACTATGATAGCAATCGTTCCCGTAAAACCTGAAGTTGTTTTCGGCGAATACAAGGGTATAAAGTTTGATAAAGTTGAGTATAATGTAAAGGACGAAGACGTTGAAGAAGAACTCAAGCGTCTTCAAGAAAGAAACGCTCGTATGGTTGAAGTTACCGACAGAGCAGTTGAAGATGGCGATAGCGTAATTATCGATTATTCGGGAAGCGTTGACGGTGTTAAGTTTGAAGGCGGTACGGCTGAAAAACAACCGCTCGTTATCGGAAGTAAAACTTTTATCCCTGGCTTTGAAGAACAAGTTATCGGTATGAATATCGGTGATGAAAGAGATATTAACGTAAAGTTCCCTGAAGAATATCACGCTGAAAACCTTAAAGGTAAAGACGCTGTATTTGCAATTAAACTTCACGAAATCAAGAAAAAGGAACTCCCCGAAATTAACGACGAGTTTATTAAAGACGCTGTAGGCGCAGAAAGCGTTGAAGCTTATAAGAAAGAAACTCGCGAAAGACTTGAAAAACAAAATGCTGACAGGGCTGAACGCGAACTTGAAGACGCTATCGTTAAAAAGATAACCGAAACTTCAGACGTTGAAATCCCCGATGCTCTTATTGATAATCAAATCGACCGAATGATTCAAGATATTGAATATCGTCTTTCATACCAAGGTATCAAGCTTGACGATTACTTAAAATATTTGGGTAAGACGGTTGAGGATCTTAGAAAAGATTATCTTGAACAAGCAACCGAATACGTTAAATCACAACTCGTAATCGAAGGCATTATCGAAAGAGAAGAAATCGTTGCTACCGATGAAGAAGTTGAAGCAAAAGTTGCTGAAATGGCAAAAGCTCAAGATAAACCCGTTCCCGAACTTAAAGGCAAGATGAACGCTCGTCAACTCGATTACATTAAAAACGAAATCGTTATCAAAAAATTCTTTGAGTTCTTAAAGACTTCAAACGAAATAAAATAATTAAAATTAAGATACCGCAAAAGAAGAATTACAATGCTTTTGCGGTATTTAAAACATAAAATATAAATAAGGATTTACGGAGAAAATATGCAAATTAGAAATACCGTTGTGCCTTACGTTGTTGAACAAACGGGTAAAGGCGAAAGAAGTTACGATATTTATTCAAGATTATTAGAAGACAGAATAATATTTTTGACGGGTGAAATTAACGACGCTGTTGCTGACGCGGTAGTTGCTCAATTGCTTTACCTTGAAGGAAAAGACCCAAATAAAGATGTTTGTCTTTATATCAATAGCCCTGGCGGAAGCGTAACGGCAGGTCTTGCTATTTACGATACTATGAATTATATCAAATGCGACGTAAGTACTATTTGTATCGGACTTGCTGCAAGTATGGGTGCGTTCCTATTATCTAGTGGTGCAAAGGGCAAAAGATACGCGCTTCCAAACAGTGAAATAATGATTCACCAACCTTTAGGCGGTGCGCAAGGGCAAGCTAGTGATATTAAAATCCAAGCCGACCATATCATCAAAACCAAGCATCGTTTAAATACTATTTTATCGCAAAATAGTGGTAAACCTTACGAAGTTGTTGAAAAAGATACCGATAGAGATAATTACTTGTCGGCAGAAGCCGCAAAAGAATACGGACTTATCGACCAAATTTTTGTAAAACGTCCGTAAATTTTGGAGATTTATGAAAGACAATAACGAACAATTATTTTGTTCCTTTTGCGGAAAGCCAAAGGAACTTACCGAACAACTTATAGCAGGGCCTAACGGCATTTTTATTTGTAACGAGTGTATTGAAGTTTGCCACGACGTTTTGAAAGAAAAGAAAACGGAAAGTGAAGATACTACTGCTAAAGTAAATTTATTAAAACCCGTTGAAATTAAAGAAAAACTTGACGAATACATTATCGGTCAAGACGAGGCGAAAAGGGTTTTATCCGTTGCGGTATATAATCATTATAAGAGAATTAACGCCGTTTCTGATAAAAATTCAGACGTTGAACTTGATAAAAGCAATATCTTAGTTTTGGGGCCCACTGGTAGCGGAAAGACTTTGTTGGCAAGAACGCTTGCTAAAATTCTTGACGTTCCGTTTGCCGTTGCTGATGCGACCACACTTACCGAAGCGGGATACGTTGGTGAAGACGTTGAAAATATTTTGCTTAAACTTATTCAAAACGCTGATTATGATATTGAAAAGGCTCAACGCGGTATTGTTTACATCGATGAAATCGATAAGATTGCAAGGAAAGGTGAAAACGTTTCAATCACGCGTGACGTTTCGGGTGAAGGCGTTCAACAAGCTCTTCTTAAAATTATAGAAAGCACGGTTGCAAATGTTCCTCCTCAAGGTGGCAGAAAACACCCCCAACAAGAATGCTTAAAAATTGACACCACCAACATCTTATTTATTTGTGGTGGCGCGTTCGTTGGTTTAGAAGATATTATAAATAAAAGAAAGGGGACTACGGCGCTCGGATTTGCTGGCAGTGTTCAAAACAATACTGAAAAGAAAAGCGATATGATTCGTGACGTTCAACCGCAAGATTTAATTAAATACGGTTTAATCCCAGAATTCGTTGGCAGAGTTCCTATCACGGTAGGATTGCATCCGCTTGATGAAACTGCATTAGTGAATATAATGACCGAACCTAAAAATGCCCTTGTTAAGCAATATAAGCATTTAATCGGGTTGGATAACGTTGAACTTGAAATTACCGACGGTGCGGTTAGCGCGGTTGCAAAGCGCGCAATCGAATTGAAAACGGGCGCAAGGGGATTGCGTACTATTTTTGAAAACGTTATGATTGATACTATGTACGACTTGCCGTCAGACGAAAATATTGAAAAAGTTATCGTTGACGAAAACGTTGTAAACGGTGTGTCAAAGCCCAAGCTTATAAAAAAACAAATAGCGTAAAAAGGCGAAAAATAAAGAAAAATACACGGTTTTTGGCTTAAATAAATTAAGGCTAAAAAAATACAAAAAAAATAAAAAACCCATTAAATTCAGTTGACATTATTGTATAAGTAGGTTATAATATGTAGGCTGTGTAATCTCGGGTTGATGCGGGAAGTTACTTAAATCGACGCAATCGATAGATAATTTCCGCTGACAAGTGTGGGGGCTAGACCCCTGCGACTAACTTCAATAGAATTAGTAAAGTCATTCGCAGCGACTTAAAAAATTTAAGTATCGGCGGATGATTTTTTTATTAACAAAAATTGACACACACGGCAGAGTTTACAGCACACACAAAAAGTTAGGTAAAAAAGGAGAAAACAAAAATGGCAAGTCAAAAAATCAGAATCAAGCTTATGTCTTACGACACGGAAATGCTTGACCAAGCAGCAGCAAAAATCGTTGATACGATGAAAAAGTCTGGCGCAAAAATTAGT
>JAFVUV010000008.1 GCA_017502525.1 Clostridia bacterium | reverse complement strand
TTGCGCAATATCATTGATAAAATCAGTATTAGAGAGGAGGAACTATTTTGAACTGGAAACAGACGGATATTACAACAGGAAAGCAAAAGTTTTGCAGCATTACAAAAATAAAAGCCTATACCATTTTGGGAAGAATAGATACTGTGACGGACTTGCGGAACGTGCGGATGTTATCTTTACGCTCATGCACCAATATCCGCATTTCGATGAAACGGAACTGTATGCCAATTTTCGTGACGACGTCGTGCGCAGTTTAAAGGAGCGGTTAAAGCGCGGGCATATTTTGTTAAACGGTACGAATGCCACTCTTTTCGGAAACGGCACGGAACTTTTAAAGTATCTTGCGAGCGAAGACTTTACAAGCGAATTAAAGCCCGGGCAGATCCGCTGTGAACGCTTTGGAAATGGGACGAAATTGCTGTGCGCGCGTTCTCCGCATATCACGATGGGAAACTTATATTGTGTGGAAAACGCTCTCAGCGGTGGGATATGGGATTACTTTGACCTAGGCGAAAACATTGTCTGTGTAAATTCTATCGGAGAAAATATCCAGCAGCGGCTCAACGGCTGTGATTATGATTCGGATACGATGCTGATAACGGATGACAAGCTGTTGGTAAACGCGGCCGCGCGATATAAGGATTTTTTCAAAGTTCCCGTGGGCAACATCAAAGCAGAGGAAAAGACGGAACAGACGCTCTCTAAACTCGACCATGATACAAGCGTCAATAAGATCGGGGAAATCGTCAACCTGTCGCAAAAGCTCAACAGTATTTTGTGGGATGAACTACATAAGAGCGCAGAGAAGGGAAAGATACTCTCAATTTACGAGGACATCTGCAAGCTTGCGGTTCTTTCGGGATTGGAGATCGACAAGGCAAAACGCAGCTTTGAAAATATTTCCGTAAGCAAGGAACTTACCATGTTGCGGAAGAAGTATCAGCGTCCTTCTCCGAATTTCTTTGCAGAGATTGACGAGAGTAGAAGTAAACAGCACGCCTTTTATCATACGGCGATGGATGATCTGTATGCGCTTGTGAATAAAGTGCATTTCCGAAAAGGCAGAGAGCAATACGGTGACTATCTCCCGATTTCGTCAAGTTTAGCGTATGATGTGGGTTCAGGGAACGCTACGGAATACAGACATAAAGATAAAATCGTACAAATCATAGACGAGAGCAAGGCGGCAATCAATCGCTTGTATTTGTCGATACGGACAGCGGATGAACAGGAACGGGAAGTCCTTTATGAGCAAATAACGGATATAAAGGCAGAGCGAGATCGGCAGGTTACTAAATGGCTGACGAATGAAAACGTATTGATCCTCGTGCTGCGCCACTACGAGAAGAACAGCGCGGCAGATTGGCGCATTTATGCGGCGTTTATCAATCACCCGATATACATTTTTGGTTCGCAGAGAAAGAGCCGAAGTGCAAGTACAGAAAAAGAGAGTTGGAGTACCGCCACAAGGGAAAAATTGAGAAAGCAGTGATAGACCGTATGCACGTTCGTCTGAACGCTTTTATAGATGAAAGGACGGATAAGATGTATATGACGCGCGACGAGGCTTTGCGTGAATTAAAAAGGATAACCTTTCCCAAGAGCATAATTTACAGCCTATTCTCCTAAATGATAGTAACAATGGTGCGGATTGGAGAGCGCACAATGTGAATAAATCACAAGTGTTGAATAGACAAAAATCTTCTCAATTAGGTTCAGAAGAAATATGGGAATTTGCAAAAAGTTTGGTTGAAAGAAACGTCGCAAAAGGAAATATAAAAGATAAATAATAAAAAACGGCTCTATTAAAAGGAGCCGTTTTTTTTAATAAACAATGTGTTAAAAGCTGTCCAATTTGGCCGGCTTTTTGTGCTTTTATCCTTCAACGGGGTTGTATTTTTAATTTTCGTGTCCTTGGATATATGGAGAGAAATTTTTACCTACTTTGTGGACCACTCGCTAAAAAATTGTGCAATAGAATAGTGAAGGGGTTGCAAAACGCAAAAAAAGTCAGGGATATATAGTAGAGCGTGGTTATAAAAAGGAAAATTTTTCAGCATTTAAAAGTAGAGGGTTGTTTTTCGTTAAAAAAGTAAGGGATATATAGTGAAAGGAAAAATTTTTTTCAAAAATGGCATATTTTTGCCGTTTTCGATGGCTACCATTTGAGGGGATAAATTTTTTACAAGATAGACCGCCACGTTTTGTCTTAAAATCGCCCTTTTATATAGAGAGTAAAATTTTCTATCAAAAACCGCCGCGTTTTCAAAAAAAGTGTCCTTGGTTAAGTGTGGAAAGGAATTTTAACGCAAACCGTGTACTTTTCCTTTTTTCTGTCCTTGGATAAGTGAAGGACGTTTATAAAAAAGTTTCCGACCAAAAAGAATTTTTTTATACCAATACCATAGTGGAAAGGTTTAATAAAAAGAATTTTTAGTTTTAACCTTAACTTTTGCCTAAAAATCGCCCTTTTAAGTGAAGGGGTAAAAATATTTTTAGGTTTAATGGGGTTTACTTTTGAGTAAAAAAAGCCCTTTTATATGGGAAGCAAAATATTTTTAACTTATGGGGGTGCGGTTTTGCTTAGAATTAACCCTTTTAAGTAAAAGGTGTAAATTTTTTAAGAAATGGTTGTAAAAATGCTGTTTTCAACGGCTACCACTTGAGGGGATAAAAAATTTTGAAGAATTATTGAAGCAAATAACAAAACATCCCCATAAATACGGGAGCAAATGTCCATTAATAGTGAGTGGTAAAAATTTTTCGAGAGAATTTTCAATTTAGGGCTTGAAAAATGCTTCTTCAAAAGGCTTATAAGTGAGGGGGTTAATAAAAACGTTAAGGAGGTGGTGCTTATGGGCTAACTTAAAAGGCAATGCAGATGCGCCTATAAACGTTCTGCAAATAAATTAAAAGGAGATTAAAATGGAGAAAAAATTAACTCGATTTACGTTCTACGATATGTATTGGAACGTAATCAAAAACGCCAAAGACGAAGAGATTGGGCGCTTTATTAAAGCCGTTTGCGCCTTTGTCTTTGACAACGTACTGATGGCTCCACCTAAGTCAGCGCAAGAGGATTATTATCAGGCTTGTATTCTCTCTGAACTTGAAGAAGTTAAGCGCCTTGAAACGCAAGGCAAAGTTCCTAAAAAGTATAACCAAAAGATGCTCCACTTTGCTTTCTTAGACGTGTACTATAAAGCCATCAAACTAATGAACGACGAAGATAGCGGCGCATACTTAAAAGCACTCTGCTCTTATGCGTTCAACGGCAAGCAAACAAGCAAATTAAAACCGCCTGTGGACGGATATTTTGAGTTTGCAAAACTGAAATTAGAACTCTCTAAAATACGTGCAACAAGTGGTAAAAAAGGCGGTAAATCTGAGCGTGTTAAAGTTACCGATGAAGAGATTGATAGCAAGACGGAAAAATTAGAATTTATACTTTCGTACGAAGATTTTATGAAAGCGCATCCGCATATTGTAAACGACCTTTATCAAAGCAACAAACACCTTTTAGACGGTATTATCGATTGGACGCCTTTAGACGTTGGATTAGATTACAGCGGTTATAAAAATTGTAAAAGTTTAACCAAGATTTTGGAAAATCGAAAAGAGATTGAACTTGCGGTTTTTAAGGCAAGCAAACTATGAAGCAAAACGGAAGCCAAATAAAGGTTTTAGGTAGCAGGCTAAGAAAATGCAGTTTCAACCGCATTTTGCCTTTGGAAAGTGGGATACCCACCTTTC
>JAFVUV010000007.1 GCA_017502525.1 Clostridia bacterium | reverse complement strand
GCCAACGCATCTGCGCCTGCCGCACCTGCCTTGCCTTGGAAAATAGCCGAAAAAGCCATTGCTATGGCTGATGCAATACCGATACCAAACAAAAATGCCGGATCTGCAGTAGATGCTTTCAGTTGTTGCATCAAAAGAAATCCATAAATGGTTTGGGTAAGTGGCGCACCGGCAAAAACGGTAAGAATAAACGGCGCCGTTTTATTGTTCATATAACACTTTTTCCACGCTCCGATGGACGCTTGACCTGCGATACCTATTCCTATAGCCGAACCAAGCGCAGCGATACCCATTGCTAATGCTGTTCCTAATAAACCTAAATTCATAATAATTCTCCTCTAATCAATTTTTTCTTTAAATGGTTTAAATTTATGTCCGCTCCACGACATATCCAAGTGTGAAGAAAACTCTAACGTGTTAAGTCTAATTCCGTGCACTATGACCGAAAGAACGTTTAATATCATATTTAGTCCGTGCCCAAACACTAAAAGAAAGATGGCAACTAACATAAACATAAAATTTCCAAGTAACGGCCCTGCTAATGCGTTTACCGTTGCCGATATTGCCGCTCCTGCAAGCCCTACTGCCCAAAGGCGTATATATGAAACGATATCTGAAAAAACGTTAACAACGCCAAGTATTACGGACACAATATTTTTACAACTTGATGAAATTGATTTTAATATACTTCCCTCATAATTAGAAAATACGAAACTTAAAACAAAACCTATTCCAATAAGCGCAATTGCTACCGTTCCTATCGGTATTCCGCCGATCACTAGCCCAAAACTAAAAACTTGACTATTAACAACAAGGCTTAATACCAAATAATAAATGCCTAGAAGTTGCAATATTGCTCCGACGTCTCCTAGTATTTTGATAGAGCCTTTGTTCTTAATTCCTCCCTTTATATGCGCCACGGTTAGTTGTATTAGCGCAAGAGAGAAACAAACGATTTGTAAGTTTTGAGCAGTAGTAAGCCCTACTTCGCCATTTGTCCAAAACGGATGCCAAATCTTATCACCATACACGTTTGATATAAATGGAATAGATAGACTCTTTAACCAACTAGGTAGCACTTCGGGAGAAAGTCCAAACCACGTGCACGTGATTGTTCCCCACACAACGGTTGAAAGCCCAAAAAGTCCTATTAGTAAAAACATAGGCGATACTTTCTGTTTTTTGCTAAAAGATCTTAAAATTAAGATTGCCGTAACAGCACAAATTAGTAAACCATAGCCCCCGTCGCCAAAAATTATACCAAAAAATATTAGTATAAAGGTTAAAAACCAACCGGATATGTCATGTTCAAAATATCCGGGAACAGTTCCTAAAAAATCTGTCAACGGGTAAATAAGACTTACAAACTTATTGTTCTTTAACTTGGTCGGAACGTTATCTTCCTTTGTCGGCTCTTCAATGAAAAGCCCCCACGAATTTTCCGTCGCCACTCGTTTCAGTTTGTCTAGGTTTTCATTTTCAATATAACCTTTAAAGTAAGCAATAGAAACGTTTTGTTCTTTATCCGAAGACAAATTCTCTTCCGTCATGCCCGTTGCATAGGTTTCAAACTCAACTTCTTTTTCTATTTGTTTTATTGCTTGCTTTATACTGTTAACGTAACAAGCGTTCGACTCTATGTTTTCATTTAGTTCATTAATGCGTTTATTAAGCAGTAATAGTTTTTCACGCATTTCTGCCGTAGAAACGTGTGGTAAAACTAAACTATTAACGCTAATTGATAAAGCGTCGTCTTGCGTCTGTTGCGAATTAGATTTAATCAATGCAAATCTTACCATTGATTTAGCCGTGTTAAGACGTACGGTAGTAGCGCTGTTAGAAATTAAATCGAATTCCTTTTTAGACGTTTCATAAAAAGAAACTTCTACGCCCTTTTCCCTTAATTCGTTTATATTGTTTGTATCAATTTCACCCCATTGACTTAATCGTTCAAGTTCAGATACAAGTACAACCTTTTCCGCCTGACACCGTGCTTTTTCTTCTTCAAAACTTTTAATGTTTTTTGCAATAGATAATGCTTCTTCTGCGCTAATATTTACTTGCTCAACTTTTTTGCTCTTGCCTATCGAAAATATAGCGCCTTCAAGCAACGCAACTTGTTCTTGTAGTTTGACAAGGTTTTCTCCGCACCCTTCAAAAATTTCAACGTGCAAAAGCCCTAATTTTTGCAAAACTTTCAACGTCTCACGCTTTTTGTCTCCTAAAATGATAAGAGAAACCTTACTCATTGGCACAATCATTACGAACAATCCTCCTTTGCAGGATTTTCGACGCTGTAAACACCGATTTTGCGTTTGGAAATTTTTGAACGCACCACGGCGCTAACTTGTTGGTCTGCCATATAGATAGATATCTTTTTGATATTTTCCTCCGTTTCAGGAATTTTAACCTTTTCAAACAAATTAACTCTTTGCGACGTTGCACGCAATTCAACTTCTAAAAGTCTAACTTGCTCGTCCAACACTTCCGCCTCCAAATCAAGCAACATAGCCCGTTCCATATGCTTTGTAGCGACGTCCACCCAAAGCGGTGTAGCGTACAAATCGTAATCTCCTCGAGAAAAATCTGCGCCCTCGAACGTAGGAATATCGACACCTGCGATATTGCCTTTCCCCTTACGAACGTTGCTAACGGTGATAACGTCTTTCGGGAAAGCATCCCTCTCACTAAAAACGGCAATCCAGTCTCTAAAACCAAATTCAAGATCTTCTCTTTCTTTTCTTACCGCTTTGGCTTTTGCTTCAATAATACGCTTTTCAGTATAGAGTTGCTGTTTTTTTAGCGTTAGTGTAGGCAAATATCTGCGGTACATTTTTAATGCGTCCTTTTGTAACTTTAACTCATTTTTGGTTAGTTTGATTTTTGCCAAAATCACGTTCCTCCTTACTTTTTAGGCCAAAATTCTTCTACAAGGTCGGACTTAATTCCGGTTTCTTCTTTTTGGAAACACTCTGCCAAAATCTCCCATCCCAAATCAAGCGCTTGCTCAAGAGTGAGATTGATAGATAGTGACATTAATTTGTTCTCAAAAAGTTCTCCGTATTTTAACAGTTTTTCATCCCACTTACTCATTGAAAAGCCCATATTCTTCTTTTCTAACGTTTCTTTGTACGAAGAATACATACGAATCATTGAATCCATAAGCGCTCTGTGATCTTTTCGAGTTTTGCCGTTTACGTTTTGTTTTAGTCTTGACAAAGAACCAAACGGCTCGATACGACCACCTTTAAGATAATACTGTCCTTCGGTAATATATCCGGTATTGTCGGGTACGGGATGCGTAACGTCATCACCCGGCATAGTTGTAACCGCTAAAACGGTAATCGAGCCCGAATCTGCAAAGTCAACCGCTTTTTCATAACGAGAAGCGAGTTGAGAATAAAGGTCACCCGGATATCCACGATTCGAAGGCACTTGCTCTTGCGTGATTGCAATTTCCTTCATTGCATCTGCAAAGTTCGTCATATCTGTAAGAAGTACCAAAACGTCCTTGTCTTGTAATGCAAACTGTTCGGCAACAGCCAGCGCCATATCCGGTATCATCATACACTCTACCGTCGGATCGGATGCCGTATGAATAAACATAACCGTTTTGCTTAAAGCACCGCCTTTAGAAAACTCTTCCTTAAAATATAAAAAATCATCATATTTAAGTCCCATACCGCCAAGAACGATAACGTCCGCTTCCGCTTGCATTGCTATGCGAGCAAGCAGTTGGTTGTAAGGTTCGCCCGAAATAGAGAAAATCGGCAATTTTTGAGACACAACCAACGTATTAAACATATCTATCATAGGTATGTTCGTTCTAAGCATTCTATTAGCAAGAATACGTTTGGTAGGATTTACTGATGGCCCACCGATTGCTTTCATATTTTCCGTAAGAGCAGGCCCTTTGTCTCTGGGTTCGCCAGAGCCGTTGAATATACGACCTAATAAGTCTTCACTAAACGACACTCTCATTTCGTGGCCGAGAAAACGCACTTCGTCTCCGGTAGATACGCCCTGTCCTCCGGCAAAGATTTGAAGCGATACTATATCTCCCTCTATCTTATTGACCTGCGCTAGCGACTTTCCAAAACGTGTATTAATCTGCGCTAATTCTTTGTATTGGACACCGTCTGCTTTAACCGTAATAACGTTGCCAACAATTGATTCTATTCGATTATATACTTTGCCCATTATTGTGCATCGTCCTCCAATATTTTTTGAACTAATTTGGACAATTTTCCACTTGCTTTACAATAAAGTTTGTCAATTTCCGCTTCTAGTTTGCTGAACTCTTCGTTTTTGAATTCCGCATAGTTCCAGTCAATGAATTTTTGACGCAAATTATTAAAGAAAGAACGTGCCTCGTCTTTATTCTCAACACTGTAACTACTGCCTAAAATTCTCACTAGTTTGTCTACAACGTAGCGTTGCCTTTCCTTGCCACAGTTTGCATCAACTAAATCGAAAGAGTTTTGTTGCAAATAAACGGCGTCAAGCATTTCCGATTTTAAATACGTAACGTAATCCGTCAAAGTCGTTCCCTCTTCTCCAACGACCTTCATCATTGAACTAATTTCGAAACCATGATGTAAAACGTTTTTACAAAATTCTATTTTTTCTCTATCTATAACGCTTTTATATTTTGACCAAGAAATAAGGGGATCTATCGCAGGATATTTTCTTGCGTCTGAACGCTCACGAGAAAGACCGTGAAAAGCGCCTACGACTTTTAGCGTTGCTTGTGTTACCGGTTCTTCAAAGTTACCACCTGCCGGAGAAACCGTTCCGCCTATCGTGACAGAACCAGTGCTTCCGTCTGGCAATCGAACGTAGCCCGCTCTTTCATAAAAAGCCGCAATATAAGATTCAAGATAAGCGGGGAACGCTTCTTCTCCCGGAATTTCTTCCAGTCTTCCCGACATCTCTCTAAGCGCTTGCGCCCAACGAGAAGTGGAATCTGCTAGAAGAAGAACATGCAAACCCATTTGACGATAATACTCTGCGAGCGTTACCGAAGTGTATACCGACGCTTCACGAGACGCAACGGGCATAGACGACGTATTGCAAATTATAATGGTGCGCTCCATCAATGAACGATTAGTTTTTGGATCAATCAATTCAGGAAATTCCGTTAGCGTTTCCACTACTTCTCCTGCTCGTTCGCCACACGCAGCGATAATTACAATATCTACGTCGGCATATTTTGACGTTGTATGTTGCAAAACAGTCTTACCTGCGCCAAACGGACCAGGCGTGCAATAGGTTCCGCCTTTCGCCACGGGAAAGAACGAGTCGACTAAACGTACTTTCGTTTCCATCATTTCCGTGGGCGCTAATCTTTCGCTATAACATTTAACAGCACGCTTAACCGGCCACTTAAACGACATAGTTAACGGTATTTCACGTCCACGCTCGTTGATTAAAACTGCCACCGTTTCCTTTACGGTATATTCGCCTTTCGGAGCAACGGATTTAACGGTATAATTCCCAAGCAAATAAAAAGGTACAAATATCTTATGAAGGAACGAGCCCTCTGGAACAGTTCCAACGTATTCTCCTGCTCGAACAACGTTTCCCGCCTCGACGGTGGGCGTAAACTCCCACTTTTTTTCAGTATTTAATCCGTTTGCGTAAATTCCTCGCTCTAAAAACCAACCAGCCTGCTTTGCTAAAACGGGAAGAGGGTTTTGTAATCCATCATATATCTGACCAAGCAAACCGGGACCAAGTTCTGCCGATAGCATTTCACCGGTAAATTCTACTAAGTCTCCACACTTTATCCCGTTGGTCATTTCATAAACTTGTATTTGCGCAACGTTGCCACGAATACGTATAACTTCGCTTTTTAATATTGCGTCGTCGACTTTTATATAGCAAATTTCATTCATGGAAACAATGCCGTTAAACTCAACGGATATTAAGTTTCCATTAACGCTTATTACTTTTCCTGTGTTTTCGGTCATTACATACCCTCCGTCTTATCTCCATTCATAATGGAATTATATATGTTTTTATACGTGTTTTCTCCTTCTTCCACGTTGAATTGTCGCATACGTTTAAGAAGTTTTAATCGAAGAAAATAATAATAGATAAACTCCTCCGAAAAAGAGTCCGTCGGTCTTAAACTCTCCAAAAAGTTCAAACGATATTCCGTTAAAAACTTTTCCGCTTCCAAAGGATTGTCTATTTCTACTGCGCTACTTGCTACCTTTACGTACTCGCTTGGCAAAAATTCGTCTTGCAAGTCAAAAGTCTTTTTCATTTTTTCTGCACGCATTTTAGCAAGCGATAGCCTTAAATAACGCTCGCCACTATTCCATGCCATAATTAAAGGAGATTTCGACTTTACGGGGATTAGCGGTGGAATTAGCGTTAAACTTTTCAATTCGTTGACTATCTTATCCTTCAATAGGCTTTCACACATCCCGATAAAATACTCTTCCGTTATCGGCAATGGTACACCGTCGCTTAATCCGTCCAAAGACGGCAACTGCGATATCAAGTAATATTCAGCCATAATTATTTAGCCTCTTTCATCAATTTCGCAATTTTAGGGCTTAAATAATTTGAAAGCATTTCAACGACAGCGTCTTCACAATAATCATAATAAACGGTATCATTATTAACAACAATACGAAATCCACCGTCAAAATTGTCGTTCGCCTTTAACGTAACGCCTTTTTTTACTCTTTCTTTAAGCGACGCTATCAAGGTTTTTTCTAAACGCTCCACGTCATCATTATTCAAAATAACCGTTAGATTTTGCACCTCGGGATTGATGGACCAGCGTTCAACAACGTCAACAATTATTTTTTCAAGCAATTGAGAAGAATAAACGGCATCAACGCTTTCACCAATAATCGCTTTAAGTTCTCTCGCTACACTCTCCCTAAACGAAATCAATAAATTGCGACCTGCTTGGCGAATTGCGTCCTCGCTTGATTTTACCATACGCATATTCTCATTTTTTGCGTTAACTAAAATTTTATCGGCTTCCGCTTGCGCCTCCGCTATAATTCTTTGCGCCTCTTCTTTAGCGGAAATAAGTATCTTTTCCGCCTGAGCCTCTCCCGCATATACTCCGTCTTTCCTAATTTTATCAATGAGTTCTTGTAATTGAATTTCCATTATTTTATCTCCATTTTATTTTGTTTGATAAATTTTTTCTT
>JAFVUV010000006.1 GCA_017502525.1 Clostridia bacterium | reverse complement strand
ATAATCAAACGCTTCTAATTCATCAATTGCAAGTTTATGGAACTCATAAAAATTATTCCACCACTCCCAACCAGAGCCAAGTTCGTTGCCTAAATAAGCATCCGCAATATCGCAAGCAGTTTGTGGTGCAACGTAAAACGCACCCATAGCAAGAACGTTTACACCATTACCCGTGATTGCTCTTGTCGCTGCGGGCAAACTTTCAACAACACCCGCATGAACGTGCGGACATTTACTTGCTGCAATATGAATTCCCATACCTGTTCCACAGAATATAAGTGCTCTTTCATAATTGCCCTCACTTATTTCCGCACCAACTCTTAAACCAACCCTATGAAACATCAAATCCGTATCGTTGGGGTCTGAGTCCTTTTTTACACCAAGGTCAAGAATTTTCCAACCTTTTTTTGTCAAGTGTTCAACCACCACTTCTTTAAGCGGAAATCCTGCAAAGTCTGCGCCAACCACTAAATATTTGTCTTTTACTGTTTTCATATTAATTCTCCTTTAAAAGTCTAAATTTTATAATAAAAGCATTACGCTTTTTCATTTACGCCCAAAACGTTATAATAATATACGGGAATAGCGCTCCAGCCGTGACACAAACTGCCCGCACCGTCAAAGTCATCGGCACCTTTTTCTGTTTCCCAAAAAGAAGTTGCGTCTGCATCAAGCATTTTTTTATAAGTACTGTCAATTTTATCAAGTATAATGCTTGAATATTTTTCTTTATCAACCTTTAATAGCGCATCGAAACGGAAAGTATACATACTTAGCGTATTTTCAAGAACGTCATCGTCACCCAAAGCTATTACTTTTGCAACGTCTGACAAATATTCATCCTTGCACGCCCCCGCAAGAACACATAGCGCATTTGCAAGTACGCTATAAGACTTACTATCCGAGTAATTCAAGAAAAGTTTTCTTTCTTTATCAAAGAAATTATCAAATATTGCCTTGTTAATCGCATCCTTGATTTTCAATAAACTCTTCGATTTCTCGCAGTCGCCTAAAAGCGTATAAATTTTTGCCGTTTTTTCAAGCGCAAGCGATATAAATGCGTTTATTAAACTATCGTATCTATTAAAATTCTTCAATTTAGGGTCTTCCGAAAAGAAGTTTCCATCTAAATCCCCAGCCCATTCGTAGAAATGCCATACGTCGGATGAAGATACGGTCTTAAACAATCCGCTTTGGTCAATTTTGTTTAAGAAATAATCCATTGCTTTTTGAATTGAACCTATTGTTTTTGTTGCCATATCTTTGGTTTTCGTATATTCGCAATATTCCAAGACTATCCAAGGATACATTAACGTAAACGACGGAATCGTAAACTCACATCTACTTGGGAAACATATATCATACAACCCGTCTTCACGTTGTCCTTGCATAAACAACTCTATTGCCGATTTTTGCATTTCGGTATTTTCAAAAGCATAATAACCGCAAAGCATTTGATTACGACTGTCTTGCAAATACATACCTTGCTCTCTCCACGGACAATCTTCATAATGTTCGTGCGCACATAATCTAAGCGTTCTAACGCTAACGTCGTATATCTTCTTTCTCAATTGATTATTGGTATCAAAAGGTTTATCAACAAGCGGATAAAGCGGTTCTATTAAACCTATTCGTTCAATATCCACACCGCCAGCATTATCAATTTCTAAATAACGGCAACCTAAACGGCGAAAACATCCCGTAAATTCAGTCCACTCACCGTTAGCTATAAGATAAATAGAAAAGTCGCGAGTATGTATTTTTGACCTAACGCACCCATCAATCAAATGCTCACCATATGAAATACGAATTTTGCGACCTTTTTCCGCCTTGAATTTTATCGTTAAAAAACCGCTACACTCTTTTTTTAGGTCATAGATATTAGTTTTTTCATCAAGCTTTTCCGCCACGATTATAGGGCTTAACGTCAATTTTTTATTGGTGCGTTCATAAAGTTTTTTCGGCATTGAATCAACTTCTTGAGCGTTAAAAGAAAAGTCTTCGCCCCCGTTAGCATCATAAGTATAATTAAAGCCTAACTGCGCCGTTATTAATTTCTGTTCACCGCTAACGAAATACGTGTAATCTCCACAAGCGACACCCTCTTTTGAACAACATAAAACGTCGTTATTTTCCGTACAAACTTCGTAAATTAAACCTGCGCCGAAATCATATCCGGTAAACACGTCCGCGCCTTGATACCACGCAATAATTTTTATTTCGTTACTTCCTAAAACACAAAATTCCGTCACGTCTATATTATCGTATACTTTATAATGCAAATAATCTGCGTATTGTCCAAACGAAACGAACTTGCCGTTAATATACAAATTATAATCGCCTGCAACGGAAATTTTTAAATTCACTTTTCCGCTACTAAAATTAAACTTGTCTAAAAAACAAACGTATTCGTCTTTACCGTATTGTTTACTTTTCCATATCCATTTTGCGCATTTCATTACTTTAACAAAGCTCCTCATTGTTAGACTTTACAAAATAATTTTAACAATAATATGACAAATAGTCAACACAAAAAGCAAATTTTAAGTAAGTTTTTAATATTTAATAATTGCTTTATTAAATATTAACCGACGGCTATAACATAGCCGTCGTTTTAAAAGGTTTATTCTAGCCCTTTAGCCTTTCTTTTAAGCCTTGTTTCAGTGTCGAGCGTCTTCTTCCTTATGCGAACGTTTTTAGGCGTAATTTCGAGCATTTCGTCGTCATTTATAAACTCCATAGCTTCTTCCAAGCTCATAATCTTCGGCGTTTCTAAACGAAGCGCGTCGTCACTACCCGAAGCACGCGTGTTCGTCAAGTGTTTTTTCTTGCATACGTTTACGCTAATATCTTCATTTTTAGGAGACACACCTACTATCATACCTTCATATACTTGCGTACCAGCGCCTATAAACAATTGCCCTCTACCTTGCGCGTTAAACAAGCCGTAAGTTACCGCCTCTCCCGTTTCGAACGCCACGAGCGAACCCGTTGCTCTCCTTTCAATTTCACCCTTAAATTCTTCGTAACCGTAGAATATCGTATTGAACACGCCCTCGCCACGAGTTTCGGTCAAAAATTGACTCTTATATCCAAACAATCCTCTTGCAGGAACTTTAAATTCCAAACGAATTCTGCTACCGATATTTTCCATTTGCAAAAGTTCGCCCTTTCTAACGCCCATACTTGAGAAAACACTACCCGTTTTGTCTTCAGGCACGTCAACAACCAACCTTTCCATAGGTTCTAATACGATATCTCCATCTTGCTTGTACATTACTTTAGGTGCACCTACTTGAAATTCGTAACCCGCACGACGCATAGTTTCAATCAATATCGAAAGGTGCATTTCTCCTCTACCGCAAACCCTATATGAATCCGCAGAATCGGTTTCCTCTACTCTTAAAGAAACGTCTTTAAGCATTTCCTTAAACAATCTATCACGCAAATGTCTTGTCGTTACAAATTTACCTTCTTTACCCGCAAACGGGCTATCGTTTACAGAGAAAAGCATTTCTACCGTCGGCTCGGAAATTTTCACGAAAGGAACAGGCTCAACTAATTGCGGTGAACAGATAGTATCACCTATCGAAATGTTTTCAAGACCACTTACACAAACGATATCTCCTGCCTTTGCATCTTCAACGGCAACCCTACCCAAACCTTCAATTTGGTATATGCTAACGAGTTTGCCTTTCACTTCTTTACCTGTAACGTTATAATTGCAAGTTTGTACTTCTTGGTTTACTGCAACCTTGCCACGCTCTATTCTGCCAATACCGATTCTTCCAACGTATTCGTTATAGTCGATAGAAGAAACAAGCATTTGGAAAGGCCCGTCCATATCTACTTCTTGCGGTTCAAAATGGTTAACTATCGCATCAAAAAGCGGTGTTAAATCATTACCGGGCACTTTAAAATCAGTAGTTGCCGTTCCCGCTCTTCCCGAACAGAATATAATCGGACTATCTATTTGGTCGTCGCTAGCGTTCAAATCGAAAAGAAGTTCCAATATTTCATCTTGTACTTCTGAAAGCCTTGCATCAGGCCTATCAATTTTATTAACGACTATAATTAATTTATGGTTGAGTTCGAGTGCTTTTTGCATTACGAAACGAGTTTGTGGCATGGGTCCTTCACAAGCGTCAACAAGCACTAAAACGCCGTTTACCATCTTTAATACACGCTCTACTTCGCCACCAAAATCCGCGTGTCCCGGCGTATCAATAATGTTGATTTTTACGCCGTTATAAAATGCAGAAGTATTTTTTGCAAGTATGGTTATTCCGCGCTCTCTTTCAAGGTCGCCCGAGTCCATAACTCTATCCATAACTTCTTGATTGTCACGGAAAATACCACCTTGTTTTAGCATTTCATTAACCAAAGTCGTTTTACCATGGTCAACGTGTGCGATAATCGCCACGTTTCTAACGTCTGTTCTTTTCAAATTCAAGTCCGTCCTTTATTAAATTTCTATCATTTCCCTAAATCTATTATTTTAATGCGTATAACAGCGCAATCAACGTCTTTGCATCCGTGATTTCCCCACGCGAAATCATTTGCTTAAGTTCTTCTTTATCAACCCATACCGAAGACAAAAATTCATCTTGGTCAAGATGTACGCTACCTTCTTTTATATCCGTAGCCTTATAAATTCTTATCACTTCGTTGGTGTATGCCGGAGTTGGATATACGTCGAAGAGTTTTTCGACGTTACCTGCAATTATACCGCCTTCTTCTTCCAACTCTCTTATTGCTGTTTGCTCAGGTGTTTCACCTGGATTAAGTTTGCCTGCAGGCAATTCCAGAAGTTCTTTTCCGTAAGGATATCTATATTGTTTAACAAGAAGAATCTTTCCGTCTTTTTCGCACAAAATTGAACTTCCACCACTATGGCAAACGTATTCGCGGATAGCGTTATTACCATCGGGTAATTGTATATCGTCTTTATATAAGTCTAAAATTTTGCCTTGATAAACTCGATTCTTTTTTAGAGTTTTTTCCTTAAATTGCATCAGTAACGTCCTTTAACAATTTTTGAATTTTTTTAACGCGTCCAAAAAAAGCAACCGAATGCGCTTTCGCAACGTATTTATAAGCAATAAAAGCATAATCGATAGCGTCCTTATCCTCGCTCTCAATAACGTTTGCAAGCATATCTATAACAAGTACTATCTCATTTTTAACTGAATTTTTTAGTTTGCCGTCTTTAATTTTTTTCTTGTCTTCAAGCAATAACGCTTTTATTTCTTTAACGCTTACACCGTAAACCTTTTGCATAAGTTCTTTTTCTCTACGGTCGCTTTCTTCTTTTGCTTTTTGCTCTTTTTCTTTACGCTCTTCTTCTTCCGTTAGCGCTTCTATCGGGTCTTGTAATTTGCCTTCTATAACGCTATCCATAAGCATTTTTACAGAATTTTTAAAAGGTTTTAACATTGCGTTCACAAAGGCGTCATAAGCAGAAGAATAACTTCCGTCAACGTAAAAATATTTATTCAAAAAAGCACCAAAATCAATGCGTTTACCATCAATCTCTACAAGGGTTGTAAAAATAAACGCCAAAAGTTCACGAGAATTGTGAGGCAATATAAATTCACCTTTTTCACTCGATAAGTGTTGACTTTTTACCAAATAACGTTTTTGCGCTAAAACGTAATCGTAATCGTTTAAACAATTTTGAAATAGCGCAATCAAGGTATCTGAACTTGCTATACTTTTAAGTAGATTTGCAAGTTTAACGTCCGCCAAAATATATTTACTATCAATAAACTCATCGCAACGGTCTAAAAACAATTGTAATTCTTCACTTTTTTTCATTTAACATTACTCCCGTTTATCAAATCAATTTTTTTTCGTATTAATCAAATCGCCACCGATATAATCAACCATGTCAGGCGAAACCTTTTTCCACCTATTAAGCGGTCGCTCTAATACCGCTTTAATTATACCAAAGCGCTCGCGTTTTTTGATGCTTGTTCTTTATTATATCCTGCACCAACAGTTAAAACGTCATTCTCAGTCGCATACCTTATAGTGTCTTTAAGTCCATCCACATCACAATCCATACTATGATTGTTGGACAAATTCCAAACTTTTGCGTTTGTTTTTTTTAATATTTCAATACAACCCGGTGCATTAACGTGAACTAGTGGTTTATGTGCTATTATTTCACCCCCGGTAATAGGTGCTTCAACGTTAGCTACAACATAATCTGCATTATTTAAGTACTCTACAATACTTTCATCTATCAAATCTTTTTTTTACGTATGAATCTTTAAAATATTTAGAAAAAGCTATGTCCCCTGTAAAAGCAATATTAAACATATTAACTCCTAACAAATACGTAAGAAATGTTCTACCATTAAACTGAATATAAAATTTCAATATAATTATAACACAATAATATCGTTTAATAAACTTTTTTTGTCATATTTTTGCAAAATTTTACTTAAAGCTCTTTACAAAATTTTATTTTATGGTATAATTAAGCAATAGTAAAATGGAGATTTTCGGTTTATGCAGGTTAAGGGTGATTCGTCGCTTAACAAGTTAATATTGCTGTTTGTTTTCGACAAAATGGAAGTTCCTTTGTCTGAAAATACAATACTTGATATGTGTTGCTCATCAAACAACTGGCTTGCTTACATGGATTGTCAACCTATTTTAAACCAACTTATTGATTGCGGTTGGATTTATAATATAGGTAATAGCGGAGAACCTTTATACACCATCACCCCTGACGGACGTATTTGTTTAGCTAACTTTTTTATCAAAATTCCAGCGTCAACGCGTGAAGAAATTTCACTATTTATCAAAAACAATCGCGCTAAATACCGCAGAAAACAGGAATGTGTGGCTGACTATTTTATGAATAAAGACGGAACTTACACCGCTTATCTAAAAATTATAGAACCTGCCCAACCCGTTTTGGAATTAAAATTAGTCGTACCAAACAGGCAAATTGCAAAAGATATATATAAAAAATGGGGCGAAAAAGCCGCTGACGTTTATCGAAACCTTTACGAAAATTTAGTTGACTGATATTAAGGAGAATTTAAATGCAGACTTATATGACAAAAGGAACTTGTTCTAGACAAATCTTATTCGACGTTACAGAGGATTTCAAGTTGAAAAACGTTAAATTCATCGGCGGATGCAGTGGTAATCTTCAAGCTCTTTCAAGATTAGTGGAAGATAAACCGATTGACGAAGTTATCAACACCTTGAAAGGCATCAAATGTAGAAGTAACACTTCTTGCGGAGACCAGTTGGCAACTGCCCTTATAGAATATAAAAACAAACTTAACTCCCCCGACTTAGAAAAATAATTAAATAGATATTCATCGGCACGAAAATTTCGTGCCGATTTTTCATTGTGTAACAAAATTTTAATAAAAGTATTGAATTTGTTCAATAGTGGTAGTATAATAAATTAAACAGTATAAATCTTTTCGAGGTTTTTATGAGAATCATTACGATAAGCCGTGAATTTGGTAGCGGTGGCAGAGAACTTGGACGCAAAATAGCCGACGTTTTAGGGTTTGATTATTACGATAAAGAAATTATAACTACTATTGCCGAACGCATTAATCTTACCGAAGGTAGCGTTGAGCACGCGCTAGATAATCATCAATGGCAGACTGTTCCTTTGACTTTTCGGCACTCTTTCGTTTCCCCTATGATAATTCAAGCACCGCAAATTAACGTTTTGCTTGAGCAAAAAAGAGTTATTGAAGAAATAGCTAAAGCGGGAAAAAATTGCGTTATAGTCGGTCGAAATGCTGACGTTCTTTTGCACGAAGAGCACCCTTTTAACGTGTTCGTTTGCGCGGATATGCAAACTAAAATAAACCGTTGCAAAGAACGCGCAGAACTTGGCGAAGAACTTGGCGACAAAGACATTAAACGCAACATTAACCGTATTGATAAAAATAGGGCGCGCGCAAGATATATGCTAGCCGACGGTTCTTGGGGAGATAGAAAATCTTACCACTTAATAATAAATACTTCCGAGTGGAAAGACGTTTCGGCTATTGCTCCACACGTTGCAAGCCTTGCAGAAGCTTTTTTTGAAAACAACAACTTATAATCAAATAAACGATTAACGCGCCGTTCCTAATTGGAACGGCGCGTTCTTTTTTAATAACAACTTTTAAAAATTTCTTTTATTACTTCGTAATCTAGCGTAACAATGCTTTTAATCGTTCTAGTCTTATTGTAAGTACACAAACAAGCAAGTCTATCCACACAAGTTTTAGGCACGTTAAACTCTCTTAAACTTAAAGGCATTTTTATCAATTTAAAGAACTTTTCCATTTCTTCTATGCCCTTAATAGAAGCGGTTAAATCGTCGTCTTCAACAACGTCCCACACTCTTCGCGCAAACTGAGCAAACCTCGACGGATTTTGTTTGTAAACATATCTAGCCCACGCTGGAAATAAAACTGCAAGTCCTGCGCCGTGCGCAATCTCGTCATATTCTCCGCTTAAAGCGTGTTCTAACTGGTGTACGGCAAGCGCGTTTTCTCTTCCGCACCCCGTTAGTCCGTTATGCGATAAACTCGATGCCCACATAACGGTTGCGCGCGCGTCGTAATCACTAGGATTATTTATTAAAACTTTGCCTGCATTTACAACAGATTTTAATAAACTTTCTGAAATCCTATCGGTGAGTTCAGTAGGTGGACAAACGGTAAAATAACGTTCCATAGTGTGTGCCATAATATCAACTATTCCACACGCCGTTTGATAATTACTTAACGAAAAAGTTAATTCCGGATTCATTATTGCGAATTTGCATCTATTGAGTTCGGTTGTACATCCTTTTTTCATGCTAAGTTCCACGTTGGTTATAACGGCTGAACTGCTCATTTCACTACCTGCCGCAGCAATAGTTAATATGCACCCCACGGGAAGCGCTTCTACGGGCGTCTTTTTGCCCATTGAAAACTCCCAAACGTCGCACTCGGCTTTACTCCCAAGCGCCGTGTATTTACACGAATCTATAACGCTTCCGCCGCCTACGGCAAGAATAAATTCTACCTTTTCTTTTTTAGCAACCTCTATAGCTTTCCTAACGAACTCAATCTTCGGGTTAGGCTCTACGCCACCCATTTCAACAACTTCAATACCGTAGTCGTTAAGCGAACCGATAACCGTATCGTAAAGACCGCTTTTCTTTATACTACCCTTGCCGTATTGAAGCATTATTTTTTTATATCCTAATTCGCTTATTATTTTACCGACTAGTTTTTCTTTATCTTTTCCAAAATATACTTTTGTTGGTGTGTTATATATAAAATCAAGCATTTTGTCCCTCTTTATCGTCTTGCTCTTCGCAGTTTTTTTGAGATTGATTTTTGATTTTTTTCTTGTTCATTAAGTATCTTATTAATACTATTACATAATGAACTACCATACCAACCGCTATTGCTTTTACCAAATCAAATATAACGGTTAACGCAAAAGTCAAAACTAAAACTAAAATATCAGACCAAACTTTTGTTTTAATAATTTTAACGAATGCACGCCACTCACTCATATTGTATGCAACGATAAAAAGTATAGCCGCAATAATCGGCATAGGTATCATTGCCGCATAAGGCATTAATACAACTAAAACCAAAAGCAATACTATAGCGTGAACTATTCCGGATAAGGGTGAACGCCCACCGTTTCTAACGTTTGCTGCAGTTCTTGCTATTGCGCCCGTCGCAGGTATTCCGCCAAAAAAACCAACCATAACGTTACCAACGCCTTGCGCAATTAATTCTGTGTTAGAATTGTGTTTATCCCCCACCATACCGTCTGAAACGACGCAAGATAAAAGCGATTCAATACCTGCAAGCAAAGCGATAGTTACCGCACTAGGCAACATTGCAATAATTTTTTGCACGCTTAGTTCAGGAATAGAAAACGTCGGCAAAGCCGAAGAAATGGTGTATAAACTACCAATAGTATTGACTTTGACAAAAGGTATAAGTGCAATTAACGCGCCGATTAAAACCGCAATTAACGAGCCGGGGATTTTTTTGGAAATTTTGGGCCATAAAATTAAAATTATCACGCCTATCCCACCGACTATTAATGCCCAAGGATTAATGGTTGAAATATTTTGAAAAACAAGCTTTAGTTTATCCATCGTTTCAATAGCAGTAGCGCCACTAGGATAAGTCAAGCCCATAAAATCTTTTAACTGTCCAACTACAAGCGTCACCGCAATACCACCCGTAAAGCCGACGGTTATAGTTTTGGGTATGAATTTAATAAGCGAACCAACACGGCAAATTCCCATTAAAACTAAGATTATACCTGCCATTATAGTAGCAATAACTAATCCTTCCATACCGTCTGTAGCGATAATTCCCGCAACTATAGTCGCAAACGCTGCAGTAGGACCTGAAATGTTTACTTTACTTCCACCTAAAAGGGCAATAAAAAAACCTGCTATTATTGCCGTGTATAAGCCGACTTCAGGCGTTGCCCCCGACGCGATTGCAAGCGCAATGGATAACGGTAAAGCGATAATAGCAACTATTATGCCCGCAACGATATCCGAGACGAAATTCTTTGCCTTGTAGCCTTTAAAAGACGTTAAAATTTTTGGTTCAAAAACTCTCATTTGTATTTCTCCTTTCAACGAGATTATTATAACTCAAAAAATTCATATAATCAACAAAAAGTAACGCGCGTAAAAAATTTATTTTTTAACTAATTTTACAAAAACTATTTACAGGTTTAACTTATCGTATTATATTAATTTTATGTTTACACTTTAATGAGATAGTATTATGAGCGAATTTGAGGAAAAAGCATTGCTTTTAACTAATAATGACGTGCAAAAATACGTTTCGGTTGAAGACGTTATAGAAATAGTGAAAAAAACTTGGACCTGGTTTGGTAACGATGAAATTATAATGCCACCTAAAATAACTACGGTTATGTCGTCCGCAGGTGTTGACGGTTGGTTTAACTCTATGCCCAACTATATAAAACCACTTGATATTGCGGGTATTAAAGCCGTTGGTGGATATAATGGAAATAAAAAGAAGGGTATGCCCTATATTAAGGCAAACATTCTTTTGACCGACCCGTATACCGGACTTTTGAAAGCCTTAGTTTCTGGCGATTATATTTCGGATATGAGAACGGGCGCGCAACCTGCGATTATGTGTAAATACCTTGCCTATAGCACAGATACAGTTACTATAATCGGCGCAGGGTTGCAAGGTTATACAAGTTTATTATATATGACTAAATTATTAAAAATTAAAAAAGTTTACGTTTGTGATTTAAGCGAACAAGCAAGAATTAATTTTATAAGTAAATTTGACGGCAGTGATATTGAATTTATTAACTGCAACGATAATGAGACCGCTTGTAAAGATAGCGACGTTATTATAACAGTAACCACGGCTGATGCCGATTTAGTTAAAGCATCGTGGGTTAAAAAAGGTCAATAGTTATCACTATGGGTTCGTTTAAGGAAGTTGAATTCGATGTGGTACGTCAAGCAGATATCATTGCAGTTGACCACGTTGCACAATCGTTACACAGAGGTAACTTAAAACCCCTTGCCGAACTTGGAGAAATTGACGAAAATTCTTTCGATATTGAAATCGGGTTATTGCTTGCTGGCAAACAAACTTATACCCCCAGCCCCGAAAAACGCGTTTACGCACAAATCGTAGGTATGGGTTGCCCAGACAATTGCCGAAACCGCAAGATTACGCGCGGAAAAAGACCTTGAAAACGTAAAAGTTTTTGATATGCAAGGTTAATCGCTAAAAAAATAACAGCCGTTGATGAAAATATTCGTCAACGGCTGTTTTTTATTAAATTTTATTATTTACATATTCTTGAAAATCTTTCATTGCTTTGTTTAAATCTTCTTTAGTATAGCTACCTACAAAGGACGGAAGATTTTTCAGTGGCATCATCATACTGCACTTATGGTCAAATTCGTTATCAGAAAGAAGTTTTCCATTTGCCTTGAAAGGATGATTCTCATTAGAATAAAGTGCTAATCCCAACACTTTAGCAAAAAACTTCAATACAGCTTCCGCTCCACCGATATTAACCAAATCCTCTATTAACATATTTTCGTTAATTTCAACACTTTTGTTACTTATTAAACTAACTGGAATTTCGTAAATATCGTCTTTTGCATTTTTGCCTAAAATCAACTTTCCGTTTTCAGTTGGCAAGCAGTATTCTCCATCAGCATACCAAACAAATTCTTCAAAAGAAATTTTAAACTCAACAGTCTTCTTTTCGTTCGCCTTTAACGACACCTTGTCAAAGTAAACCAACTGTTTCGTTTTATCGTTTTTGTAGTATATTTGAATAACTTCTTTAGTCGGTATATCACTCGTGTTCTCTATCTCTATCTTTCCACAAAAAGAACCGCCAGATTTAACCACATCGTTTTCTAAAATAAACGAATTATATTTTATGTTAGCATACGAAAGTCCAAAACCAAATGGATATGCAGGTTCGATACGCTTTTTTTCGTAATATTTATAGCCCAAATAATTGCCTTCACGATATTCTGTTTTATATTTATACGCACTGCCTAAATACGCGGGCGAATTTTCTAATTTAACCGGGAACGTTTCTGCAAGCCTACCCGATGGACTTTTTCCCGACAACACTTTGATTAGTCCTTGCGAATAAAACTGACCGCCGTAATAACTTGCCATCAACGAATCACACGGCAAATCATCTACTGCCAACGCACCACCGCCCTGTAATACTACGCAAACTCCTTTGCCTAGTTTTGCAAGTTCAATCAAGTCCTTTTGCTCTTGCTCTTTAATCAAAATATCAGCACGGTCATACGCTTCGCTATCCGTACTATTACCACAAACAAACGCAACAATCTTGTCAACGCTATTAAATTGCGACAAATCACCACCCGTTTGCACAAAAACGGTTTCGTACGTTTGACTTAAAATTTCATACGGGGTTTTTATCTGCCCCGCTTGCACATTTGCGCATCCACCACCTTGAATAATGGGATTTGTAGCGCAATCGCCATACACACCAATTTTTTCACACTTATTTAACGGCAAAACAGAATTGTCGTTTTTAAGCAAAACCACACTATCAGCAATTATATCCGATACTATATTTTCAACATCATAATCAAAACTTTGTTTATTTTTATATACGTGTTTTTCAATAAGCGCAAGAACTTTTTCCACAGCATTATCAACGGCTTTTTCGTCGACCTCGCCCTTAATTACTGCATCATAAAGATTTTTGTCGTGCTGTAAATTACCACCGGGCATTTCAAGGTCACACCCACCAGCAACGGCTTTAGGTTTATCTACAACCGCACCCCAATCGGACATTATCACGCCATCAAAGGCAAATTTATCCCTTAAAATATTTTTTTGCAAAAACTCTGATTCGTTAGTGCGTTCACCGTTTACAAGGTTATAGGAAGTCATCACGCAATCAGGTTTAGCCTTTTCTATAACACGCTTAAACGGTTTGAAATAAGTGTTAAACAACACGTCACTTTCCACTTCTGAACTTGTTGACATACGATAATTTTCTTGATTGTTACAACAAAAGTGTTTCAAGGTTGCTGACGTGCCTGTTTCTTGCACACCTTTTACGTAAGCACTTGCTAGTTCACCCGTCAATAAATAATCTTCGCTAAAATATTCAAAGTTTCTACCACCCGTTACCGTTCGCTTAAGATTTGCACCAGGTGCCAATAATACGTCCGTATTATTTTTAACACAATCGTTACCAATAAGTTTACCAATTTGATAAACGGCATCTCTGTCAAACGAACAAGCAAGTAACGATAAGTTCGGGTAAACCGTATTTTCAACACCGCTAATTCTTACACCGTGCGGGCCGTCGTGCATTACTATTGATGGAATATCTTTTTCTTTTATAGCAGTAGTATACCAACTTTCCCTACCTGATAATAACGAACATTTCTCTTGTAATGTTAAATTTTTAATGTCCATATATTTTACAATTCTCGTATACAACGTTTATAAATATAATATTTAATCAAATAATTGCGTAAAAATTTTTTCTTTTTAAGTTATTGCAACCAGTTAAATCAACTTTTATTTAACTGATATTATAAAAGATTTTTTGCCTTTTTTCGGGACACAGTATTTCTGCATAATATTTGGTCCGCAAGAATTAGAGCCCGACCCTGCCATAAAGAAGTCGATATTCAAATAATATTTGCCTTCTTTTTTAAGTTCAAAATCGTGTGCAGTCTTTTTAAGTTGATTGATAGAATACGGAACGCAACTAAATGAAATTTCCCCGTCAACAACCAAAGAGTTATCTATGCTAGAAACCTGAAGTTTACGCGTGCCGTAATGAGAGCCACTTTCTTGCGGTTTAACGTAATGATGGAACTCCGATTCTGGACAAGTAGTATAATAACCGAAATCAGCCGAGCGATGCATGTCAACATACGTTTCACCTTCGCCATAGCCTAAATATTCTATTAAATTAAAAGACTCAGGCAATTCCGTGCATAAACCTATACGCGGAGGCAACGAAAAATCTTCATTTTGAGTATATTTAAGTTCAACGTTAACGCCATTTGCACAAAAACTATATCTTAATCTATAAGAAATTAATGGATAGAACTTATCACTAACTATATCACCCGTAAAGGTTAACACGCCGTCGGAATACTCGTATTTACGAACTTCACTTCTAGAATAGAAATATCTTTCCGTCTCCCAATCGTTTTTATAAAGCCTATCATTATCCATAGGTGCTCTAATGATATTGAACTTAAAATAATCGGTAATCTTTTTCCCATTGAGATTAATAGTGGCAATCTCTCCCGAAAGAGTATCGAAAACGTATTCGGTAAGTTCGTCCATAACGTATAAAAACCTACCGCTTTCTCTAACTTTAACGTTCGTTTTAACTACGCTTTTTTCTGCGATATACTTATTAACGTAAGTAAAGTTTGCGATTTTTTCATCCGTATCAACAAGGTAAGCGTGAGCATTAAAATTAAGTTTACCGCCTATGCGCAGTTTAACCGTTTCGCGAGGATTGATGTTTATCATAAAGGTTTTATCCTCAAACTCGTCTTGAACGATAACTTTTAATGACAACGCCTTAAAGAAGTTTTTATTAAATAAAACCAAATAGTTTTTAGAATACTCGAATTTAATGGGTTGGTAAGCGTGTTTCATTTCAAGCGTACCGCGTTTAATTTTTCTATCAGCAGAGACTATTCCGTCAATACAAAAATTACCGTCGTTTAGCGTTTCGCCAAAATCGCCACCGTACAAAAATTCCTTACCGTTGGAAACTAGTCCGTGGTCTGCCCATTCCCAAATAAAACCACCGGTAAATCTATCGCTTTTTTCAATCATCTCCCAATAATCGTGAATATCACCGGGGCCATTACCCATAGAATGAGAATATTCACATAAAACTAAGGGACGTTTTTCTCTTTCGTCGCTTAAAAATTCTTCAAAAAACTCGTACGGCGGATACATTCTGCTTGCAGTATCAATTAAATCCGTATAATATTCGTCTTTATCTTTAACGAAAAATATTCCTTCGTAATGAATAGGACGAGTAGAATCAAGCGCTCTAACCGTTTTAGCGGCTTCAACGAGACATTGACCCCACCCCGATTCGTTACCAAGCGACCACGAATATACGCACGGACGGTTAACGTTACATTTCACGTTAGCAATTTGTCTTTCAACGATTGCGCTTTTATATAAGGGCATATCGCTTATAGTGTGAAAAGCCTCTACGTTATAACCGAGTTTGGCTACGTTGTTAACAACGCCGTGAGTCTCATAGTCGGATTCGCTCATAACGTAAAAACCGAAACGGTCGCAAAGTTTATAAAACTCGGGCGCATTAGGGTAATGACTAGTTCTGATAGCGTTAACGTTAAGTTTCTTCATTAACGTTAAATCTTCAATCATATTTTCTATCGTTACGGTAGCCCCCGTATGACAGTTAAAATCGTGACGATTTACGCCGTAAAGTTTAATGGGAGTGTTGTTAAAATACAAAACACCATCTTGTACTTTACACTCTCTAAAGCCGACTTGCTCAAAAATGACTTCGTTACCGCACTCGATTAATAAATCGTAAAGATTAGGAACTTCAGCACTCCATAAATTAGGATTTTCTATGTAAAACGAAATTTTTTCGTTAGGATTTGCAGTTTTAGTTTGCCCGTTGAAGGTTACACGCGCTTGACTTCCTTTCAGTATTGTAAAAGTCAATTCACCTTCAACCGTGGTATTTATAAGGTAGTCCACCACCCTTTCAGTTGAGCGTGAAAGAAGGTAAACGTCACGGAAAATACCAGTAAAACGCCATTTGTCTTGGTCTTCAAGATATGAACTTGCGCACCATTTTAAGACGATAACATCTAAAACGTTTTCGCCGTCTTTAAGGTAAGGCGTGATATTAAACTCCGTGAGCTTATGCGTTATCTGAGAATACCCGACAAATTCACCATTAACAAATAAGTAAAAGCAACTATCGACCCCTTCAAAAACTAAATATTTTTCTTCGCCATCAAGCGAAATATTAACCGTTTTTCTATAATGATAAGTTGGATTTTCGTTATTTACGTAAGGCGGATTGAACGCATAAGGATAATCTTGGTTAACGTATTGCGGATTATCGTAACCGTAAAGTTGAACGCAAGACGGAACGGGAATACTCTCATCCAGTTCTAAGCTTAAAAAATCATTTGGCAAATCATAAAAAGATAAGTATTTTTTAATTTGCCATTGACCATTCAATAAAGTAAATTTACTGCTTTTGTTTCTATCAAAAGAAAACTCGTCCTCTTTAGAAAAAGGGACGTAATAACATCTATAAGGTTCAATATTAATATTTTCTGTTTGCTCAAAATATTTAGGTAAATTTTTCATTTATAAAATCCTTTATAAATTTTTAAGATGGATGCTCTAAAAAGATATAGAGCATCCACCTAAAATAATTTTCGAACTAATAGTTCAATTTAAATTAGCAATTAAGCGATAGCTTTAACTAATTTGCCGTTAAAGGTTAAGCCGTCTGCAGTCATTAAGAAATCACCAAATTCAAGGTCTGCATTATCTGCAAAGAAACTGCTATAACCGTTTGCACTCCAAATATTTAAGAAGTTTTCAACAACGTTAACGGTACCAGTGCTTTCTGCAAGAGTATGGTTGTTATCACAAGGTTTAAACAAGCATACGTCACCTTTAGAGCCATAACCATCGTGCAAGTCAAGAATAAGATTCTTTACATTTACGCCATTTTCTAATATAGAAGCGAATAATTGTTCTCTTTCAGACCTACCTTGAATATAAACGTTTTCAATAGTAGCGCCATTAGCAATACCAGAGAAAAGACCTCTCATGCCGTATTGGTTCTCAATATTAACAAACGCAATATTCTTAATAGTGCCAGTAAATTGTTGACCTTCTTCTACACCAGCAGCAATCATTGCGTGCCAACCATCAATTAAGTAGTTGCTGATAACGTTACCTTTACCGTCGATAGTTCCAGAGAACCCAAGTGTATGAGGATTTACAGCCTCTCTAGCAGCATCAATATCCGTAGCAATAACAATGTAGTTATTACTGTAAGTATTTGAAAGATTAGCAATTTGGCTAGCATCACGAATAACAAGGTCAGCAATAGTAAGTTTTGCTAAATATAAAGTGTTTTCAGCAACGAAAGTAAGGTATTTAACACCACCGTTTTGAGAAAAACCTTCAAGTTCAGTAGTGCCAATCGTAAACGTACTGCCTACAATAGAAGCGTTCATAGGATAACCGTCAATTTTAATATTTGAAACAGTTCCAGGTATTACTTCAGGTAATTCAAACGTTTGGGTATCACCTTCAAGTTCTGACCATATTCCTAAATAAGCAACTTCGCCATCATACAAATCACCAGTTAAAACGTGAGGAGCTTCAATATAAACTTCTAACACTTTATCTTCAAGATATACGAAAGCATCGTCAGCTTCGGGTAATTTGGTTTGGTCAAGAACATAACCAGCATCAGCATAAGGAATAGCTGTGTTCATAGTAATGCCTTCAGCATATACGGTGTCAATAGGTTTGTCAAAACCTTCAGCAAGGTATTTGATGGTGTAAGAGAACGTGGGTTCTTCACCAAGTTCAGCAACGTAAGCGTCTTTGTATCCGTTAAGGATTTCGAGTTTAGCGGAATCCGAAGCATAATCACCGCTGTTGATTGCTTTGAAAGATAACATAAGCATTGAAGTTGCACTTTCAAGTTCATCAGCGAACTTATATTCAACGGTGTTTTGTTTGGTCGTAGCTTTAATATAAGCACAAGCAGTGTAATCAGTAGCCAAGTTTTCTGCTAAGAAATCTACAACAGAACCACGAACGAAACATTCTTCGTCAGTAGTAGCAACAGCACTATTAATGTGGATAATTCTATATTTAGCGTCTGCACCTTCACCAACTACGGGGAAGTTTTCGTAATCATCACCCCAAATATAAACAGCTTCCGCACCAAAAGTGTTTGCTTCATTTAAAGCGCCGTGTGCTTGAACGTAAGATTCGGGCATAATGAACATGCCGTATTCTAAAGTTTTGTAGTTGCTCTTGATAGCTTGATAATCGTCTTTAGACAATTTACCAGCAAATCTCATACCGTTATTGCCGTCAAGTCTAACCGTAGCACCTTCTTCCATTACGAAAGAAATCTCTGACAACGTTTTAGGTGTGGTTGCAGCGCTTGCGTTAACAAAACCGCAAATACCGCTAAAAGCAAACACGAACGAAACAATTGATAATACTACTAATAAAACGTTCTTTTTCATAACGTTAATCATATTTGTTCCTCCCATTCAACGTCTGATGCCGTTGGGTCCGCACTAGCACAAACTACGTCTGCATTATTTAGGCTAATCACCATAATATCAGGACAGCCATAAATCTTTTTGTTTTCCATATTAACCTCCTTTTATATTTTAGTTCGTCTTCGGCACGTTATGGAAACCATGCCGAAAACGAACAATTTAAACCGAATTAGTTTTGAACTTTAATATTTTCTTGCTTTTATTAAATTGCCGTTAAAATACAAGCCATCAGCTTTAAGTTCAAAATCTCCAAATGTTGTACCAACTTCTTTATTCCAAAGCGTTGCTTCAACATTCCAAATTTGCATAAATTCGCCTTCATAAGTGATTTCGCCAGTACTTTCCTCAAATATAGTATCTCCCCCGATCTTTGTATTAAAACAGCAAACTTGACCCTCGTAGTCATAACCATCATTGAAATTAAGAATAACGTCTCTAATAGTTACACCATTGTCACCGATAGTCGCAAATAGTTGTTCTCTAGTAGATAAACCGTGTATATAAACGTTTTCTATAGTAGCACCACTTGCAATTTCAGAGAAAATTCCGTCATAACCGCTTCCGTCTTTGCCACCATTGTCGATGTTAACAAAAGCAATATTTTTGATAGTGCCAGAGAAAACCTGTTTTACGCCTTCGCCGTCAATACCAGTAGCAATCATACCGCTCCAACCAGTGATTTTGTAGTTTCTGATAACGTTACCTTTACCATCAATAGTTCCAGAGAACCCAGAAACGATACGAGGATTTACAGGCTCGGAATTAGCATCAATATTCGTAGCAATAACAATGTAGTTATTATTGTTAGTTTCTTGAAGATAATAAGCTTTGCTAGCATCACGAACAACAAGGTCAGCAACAGTAAGTTTTGCTACGTAGAAGTTGTTGTTTGAATCAAAGAAAGTAAGGTCTTTAACGCCACCGTGTTGAGAAAAACCTTCAAGGTCTGCAGTAGGAATCGTAAACGTATTACCTTCAATAGTAGCATTCATAAGATAACCGGCAATTTTAATATTTGATGCACCATTTATTTCTTCAGGCAATTCAAAAGTTTGGGTTTCACCTTCATGAGCTGCCCATACTCCTAAATAAGCAACTTCGCCTTTATAAAGTTGTCCATTAAGTTGAACAAGTTCGCTATCTAATTCAACTTCAAAAGTAGCGTTACTTGCATATACACGTTTTCCCTGTGCTGAACTAGCAATATTGCTATATTTCAAATATCCATCGATAACAGTATCCATAGGTACGCTTACAACTTCGCTATCAACGATTCCATCATAACCATTAACTTTGTAATTTACAGTGCAGTTGTATTCTGGAGCTACGTCGTTATTATAGTCAACGTATTGTGCAATATACGCATCAATTGCTTGTCTACCTTCGCTTAATTCATCTTCATACTTAGGAAGATATTTTGCTTTAACTGCCACGTCCAACATAGAACGACCAGTATATGCAGAAACGTCTGCAAACTTATATGCACTTTCGCCCTCAGCATTAGGATTTTTTACGTATGCACGTGCGACGTAAGTCGTAGCAAGGTTTTTAGCATAAGCGCCCATCAATACGGTACCACGAACTACCCACGCATTATCAAGTTCAGGGTCTTGAACTGCTAAAGATTCCATATGGATAATTTTGTGTTTACCTTGGTCAATGCTTTCATCCCAATCGTAAACTGATTCTGCGCCGAACGTAGTACTATATTCAATAGCGCCGAACTGATTAACGTAATATTCGGGCATAATGAATATACCATATTCCAACGTTTCGTATACACTTGCGTCTTCCGAATCGAGTTTTCCAGCAAATCTCATACCGTTATTGCCGTCAAGTCTAATTTGTGCCCCGTCTATCATAGTAAATTCAACTGAGTCTAGCACGTTTCCATCAGCTTTTGCGGTTACGATACCACAAACACCACTGAAAGCCATAAAGAATGAAACGAACGCTAATACAACTAATAAAACTTTTTTCTTCAAAGAGTTAATCATATTTGTTCCTCCCATTCAACGTCTGATGCAGTTGGGTCAGCACTAGCGCAAACCACGTCTGCATTGTTTAGGCTAATCACCAAAATTTCGGGACAGCCATAAATCTTTTTAGTCTCCATAATTTCTCCTCCTTTATTTTTTCCGTTCAGGCACGTCATGGATAACCGTGCCCAAACGTATTTTTACTTAATTTGCTTTTGGAATTATTTCCATCAGCTAAAAATAACCTTTTCCATCGTAATTTTTCAGATTACTCAATTGAATTAAATTTCTAATGTTCCGTACCAATAACTAATACTACTACCTGCTCCCGTTCCATCCCAAGGGAATCTAATTCCAGAATCTGTTACGTATTGCTTAAACTCATTAACAAATGTAGTGTTCGTTTTATATCCGTGCAACTCGATTAGCATCGTCATCGGAGAGATGATTTCCGCACAAATCATATCGTGAATTCTAGTATACGTCACAGTATCCAACGATGCCCTTTGACCTTCTAGCGCTGTAAACGCATTCTTAAAGCCATTGTACCATGCTTCTACGTCCGTTTTATTCCAATACGTACTAGTATCTATCTTGCCGAATATATTACCCAAATCGTATGAGTTTGAATAACTGTTTCTTAAACTTGTCCAATAAGTAAGTTGTGCGTTATAAACGCCAAGCATTTCATCCCAAGCGTCTTTATAACAAGCTTTAAAGAAATTTTCGGTAAGCGTCGTAAGGGTTGCGCTATCTAAATAACTATCCCAACGCAATTTGCTTGAAATATAGTTTTTGTAGTTACCCCACGTCATTGCGTTTTTATCGTGTTGGAACTGACCTTGTTCGTTAATGAATTTTGCACCTTCTAGTTGTTGATAAAATGCTTGCCTGTAAACTGAAGTGTCATAAGGATATGCGTATTCATCAGCGTTTAAGTCGTATAACCAGAAACCAAAATTACCATTAGATTTTGTCTTCCACGAATTTGCCTTAGTAACATAGCTACTGTTTGTCGTATTAGTTAGTGAATAACTTCCATAGAATCCATCAAACGCTACGTATACGCCTACATTTTCGTTAAAAGTTATTTCTTTGGGTGGTTCTTGCGTTGTGTGATATGCTAAGAAATAAATCTTAAAGTCTCTACTATATACTTGACCGTCTGTTGTCTCAAACCAATCGTATACTTTATCAACTAAGTCGTTGCAGAATCTCAACAATACGTCTGACGTGTTGTATTTATCATACCAACTAGAGCCCTTACAAGCACTACAACTACAAGAAGCTTGATTATCCGGTTGAGCAATCAAGAATATGTTTGCTGAAGATTGCGCTAAACCTTTTTTGATTACTTCTAAGAAATGGTTTTGCATAGCAACGTATTCCGTACCACCGTGAGAACGCGCTGAGAAACATAGCGTGCCACCATCAGTAGAAACCCAATCAGGATGAGCAGCCATGTCGCTTTCCGTAACGATTTTATCAACGTTGTGAACGCCTGTTGAACCGTTTGCAGGGATAAACAATTCTTCATTTGCATTAACGCCAAAACGGTGTCTATTGATACTGTTTTGTTGAACGAAACCAACGTTCGGTCCTGTTAGGCTATCTATATCGGGATTTACTGTTAAATTGTAATTTCCAAATATCACGGTGTTACTTGCAGTCAAATCATAAGTATCGGTAAAGTAATATTCAAAGCCGTACGCTTCGTTTAAGTATCCGTATACTGCATTTGACGTGCCGAACGTCGTTTTGCCCAATAAGTATATTACGTCGCCTTGAGTTTTAATAACGTAGCCGTTATCCTTAGCGTTTGTTAAATCTATGTTCTCTCTAGCTGAGAATTTGGTAGTTGACGTGTTGCCAACTGAGAAATATTTTACGCCGTCGGTAACGTTAAAGTTAGCATTATCTCTTATAATCGGAATTCTTATGCTAGTTGCTTCTTCTACAAACTTTTGCAATTCGTGTGCTGCCGTTCTTTCATTTCCGTCTGCATTTTCGGGAATAACTATTCTATAATCGTCAGTATTTCCGTCAATTCCACTATTTGCTACGTTCGTTAAATTTTCGCCAAAGAAGTTTGTTATTACAAAATCAAAGCTTTCGCCAACAACGTCGGTTGAATAAACGCTTACGTATGCCTTTCCACCTGAACTAAAGCCACTCCACGTCGTACTGCCATAATAACTTGAACTATCTAAGTCTGCTATTATTGTGCCAGAACTACTGCTCGTGTCATATTTATAGCCGTAAACTTGCTTTGAAGAATAATCAAATGAATATTCAAATGGATCACTAAACCTTTGACTACCGCCATATCCGTTCTTAGCCGTTAGCGACGCCATAAATGATGCATAACCTTGCGGTCTTACAACCATTACTTCGGTGTATGTAGTGTCACTCCAAGAAGATTTACCAACAAAATCTTTTTGGTTAGATGCTTTAACGCTAGTATATAATGCTTGTCCCGAAATTTCATTTGGGTCATCATAGTTTGCCATTAAACGAATTTCAAAGTAGTTTGTTGGGTCTAACGTATCGGTAAATCTAACGAAGAAATTCTTAACGTCTGCAAACCCTTGTGTTTTAGGTAAAACGTATAGTTGTATTTTATTATTGCTACTTGTTTTTGTGCTAAAATCTATTGGCTCTACGTAAGTGAACATGTCGCCATCAGTTAAACTTACCATTAAACCGTTTATATTGCCTTTGTTTGCGCCCGTGTTTCCGTATGCAACGGTGGACGTTGCACCCGTGTATGCAACAACTTCTTCCGGTTGTTCGGGCTCATCGGGTTCATCAGGTTCTTCGGGTTGGTTGGTAACTGTTTCGGAAACTAATTTACCGTTAAAATACAATTCGCCGTCAAAAATTTCAAACGCACTATTTGCAAAACTTTCTGGTAAGCCGTTTGCGTAGGTTGTAAAGAAATTTTCATCCATCAATAGTAGTGAAGAATAGTCGTCGTTCTCGTGCGCATTATTCCAGTCGTGTGCCCTAACAATATCAATTTGCCCTATATCAAATATGCAATTAACAAACTGTATTCCACCACAGCAAGTATCAATTATAGTTTGTTCATATTCAGCAGTATTTAATAGATTTGGTATTTTGAGGTATCCATTATTTAATTTAATGTAAACGTTGTTTGCTTCAAAATTAGATACATCCCCGCCTAGCACGTCTGAATTAGTATATCTATCTCCATACCAATCAGGTTCAAAACTCTTAACTTCGATTGCGATGTCATATAATTTGCCACAAGCATATTGTCCAAACAAGCCTTCGCCTTTTATTGTTAGGTTAGTTAATTTATGACCTAAGCCGTAAAGATTCGTTTCTGTTGAAACCCAAGGTGCTAAATTTTCAATAACTGCTCCATCAACGTCTGCAACAAGATACAAAGTTCTAGTATCAATATTATTTCGCGCACGGCTTAACTTTTCGTTAACGTCGCTAACGTCCGCTAAGATTTGACCTTCACTAACTATTGCTATTGTACCAGTATAATTTTTTATAAAGTCGGTTTCAATTACAACGTCTACGTGTCCACTAGCATCAAGTGCCGTTACGTCACTTGTTGCCACGGTCAAAACTTTTGTATATTTATTGTAAGTAAACGGAACGCTAGTACCTGCTATTTTCAACTTGCTTATGCTGTCAATCGTTACCGGTAATCTAGGCAATTTGATTGTTTGATTTGTTTGTTGAGTATCATGTGCAAGAGCGCCTATTATCGATAAACCATTTTCTTCATTTAAGTTAATAATTTCTATCTCTACGTTGTCTATTTGTTCTTCTATTAATAAGTTGCCATTGAACTTTAAGCCGTCTCTTGTAACTGCAAAATCACCAAACGTAAGTCCAAAATTTTCTTGAATCCAATTAGATTGATTACCATAAATGTTGTAGTAATCAACATTCTCGGTGCCATTAATAGAACCCGTACTCGCTGCGTCACCATTATCAGTTCTAAATGTACAAATGCAACCTATGTATTGAGCATCATAACCATCATAAAAATCAAGAATTACGTCTCTAACAATTACACCACCATTATCGATAGTTGCAAACAATTGTTCTCTATTAGAAGTTCCCTGAATATATACGTTTTCAATCGTACCACCGTCAACTACTTGTGCGAATAAGCCTCTGCTACCTGGATTACAAACGTTAATAAATGCGATATTTTTAATAGTGCCCGCAAATACTTTAGAATAACTTGCTCCAGTAACTGCGTCTGGAGTCGTTCTACCAATTAGCCCCCACCAGCCTACAGTATTGCTAATAGAAAGATTAGAAATTAAATTTCCTTTACCATCAATAGTACCTGTAAATACTTCGTTTGGCGTTTCAGAATAGAAACCACCTATACCCGACGCGTCAACATTAGTAGCTAATACAATATAGTTATCGTCATCGGTGTAAGCTAGTTTGTTAACTTGGTTATCATTATTTATAACGTAATCAGCAATGGTGAGATTTACACTATAAAGTTTTCCGTTCGCGTCTTCAAACGTGCAAGTTTTAACCCCACTAGCAACTGATTGGATATCCGATGTGTTGATTGTAATTTCTTTGGTCGCGTTGTTATAACTTACCTCTAACAAGTCTTGGTCGTTAATTTTGAAATCGTTTACGCTTCCAACTGCTTTGGGCAATACAAAACTTTGAGTTTGTGCTGTAGAAGTTTTTTCTAAGTATGCAACTTCACCTTGATACAAATCTCCATCTAAATTTTCCGCACCGTATACATATACGATTAACGTTTCATTAGGTGCGTAAACGCGTGCATCTGCTTCATCAGGTAGCTTTGTTTGGTCGATTCTATAACAAGACACACTGACGTCATCGTATACTATTGGCGTATTCAGTTCTACGCCTGTTTCAGTTTTAGTGCCTACAATTTCACTTGTGTTATAATCTACATAGTTTACAGTATAACTAATGGTAGAGTTACTGTAGTAATCTTCAAAGTTTGCAACCAACGAATCAAGCTCATTCCTTATTTCTCTATTCGGGTCATTTTCATCATTATATATTTCTTTATTTAAAACCCTAAAAGCCACCTCCACAAAAGAACGCGCGCCTTTATGTTCATCAGCAAACTTATACTCTACTTCGCCTTGAGCATTTGTCGCTTTAATGTATGCGCGTGCCGTATAGTCGGTAGCCATATTTTCATCTAAAATATTTTGCACAGAACCACGCACCACATAACCATCTATTTGTGGGTCTATATCTGCCATAGATTCCATATGTATTATTCTATATTTTGTTTTTCCACCTTCTACAACGGTAGGATTTTCGTAAATTTTGTCATCAGTACTCCAAACGTACTTTCCACCGTCAATCGTGTTCTCTTTATTTAACGCACCATAGTTTGTTACGTAGTATTTGGGCATAATGAACACGCCATACTCTAATGTTTCGTATGCATTTTCGATTTTTTGATAATCTGATTTTGATATTTCAGCAGCAAACCTCATACCTTTTTGACCATCAAGTCGAATTTGCGCACCATTTATCATTGTGAAATTAATTTGTTCTAGCACTGTATTTTGATTTGCAAAAGCGTAGGTTAATCCACTTGCAAACGTCATAAACATTGCAAAAATCGCAAGAACTATGATTAAAACTCTTCTCTTTGTTGTGCTAATCATATTTTTATTCTCCTATTACCTCGTCGGTTCCCCAACAAGTATACGAAAAATGACATTTATAAACTTTTTATCGTTTTTTAGGTTAAAACTTTCCTTTCTAAATGAAATTTAAATTTTAATTTATTTTTTCCGTTTCGGCACGGCTCACGCCCTGCCGAAACGAATCAAAACAAATTATTTTCGCTTTTTACAGCGACTTTACTTTTACAGTTAACTGCAGTTTTGTTGTTTTTCTGCGTTAATCTGTTTTTTATTTTTAGTCGCGTTAACAACGATATTTGTTGCTAATTTGACTTGCTATTTTTAGCCGTAAATCTTGTAGTTGTTATAGTATAACGAACCGTTTCTAATTTCAAAATAGCTGTTTTCAAAACTTTCAGGCAAGCCATCACTATATTCTGCTAAGAATTGTTCTGCAGTATAATCATTATTAATAATTATTGCAGTTGATAAATCATCTCCAGCATTATGAATATAGTGTTCGGTACCTATAATCTTATTTAATCTACCCATATCGAAAATAGAATTTTTAACAGTTACGCCACCCAAGCAAGTATCAGCTAATGCAAGCTTGCCCATTCCTGTTTCAAAATGAGATTTAATGTATACGTTTTCAAGTACCAAGTTCGTTAAATCCCCACCAAGTGCACCAGAGTAGGTATTTCTACCCTTAGCATCGTAATAGTTAGGTTCAAAATTGGTAATTTCAATGTACAAATCTTTAATAAGACCACTACCAAGTGCGCCTAAGAAACCTTCGCCCTTAACGGTAAGGTTGGTTAACTTATGTCCTAATCCGTAAATAGTCGTTCTGTCAGACCAGTTATCGTCGTAAGGAGCTTGGTTGTCAACTACCGCACCATCTACGTCATTTAATAAATAACAAACAAAATGCGCACCATTGTCACGACTGAGTACTCTCGTAACGTCTTCTGCCGTTCTTAAAATGCTATCAGCAGGCGCCAACATAAACGTCGTTTTATAGGTCTTTTCGCTCGTTGTAGCAAATACTAGTTGTACATTATCAGTGGTAAATCTTGAAACGTCCTTATAATCAAACGTTAAAATTTTGGTTGTCGTATCAAAAGTGAAATCGTAAATAGCTACTCCACTTGCATAAAGTGCAGTTATTTCTTCATTAATTTCCGGTAATTTAACTTGATAATCTACAGTAGAGAAAGTTGCAAGCATTGCTAAAACTTCATCGTTTGCACCTTTAATAGTAGTTTCAGTTGCCGTTGCTAATAATGCGTCAACTTCTCTAATATCGCGTTTAAATCTAGGCGTTCCGTTATTATTCAAGTCCCAAATTTCGCTATCAAAATCATTTAAATTAATGATTGAATCTGCTTTTATGCGTTCAGCATTAAACTCTTCGCCATTAGCAAACACGTATTCAATGCCGTTTTGGTTAGCTTCAATACCAAGAGTACCTTGTATTGACGACCATCCACCATCACCAACGTAGCCTAAAATTTCACCGTAAGCATTTCCGTCTGTGATGAAATATGAATTTTGAACGTCAAGAGTTGAATTATACCATACACCTGCCAAAGCACCAGCGTTTTTGCCGTTTATACCATACATTTCAACTATAGTGTTCTTAATGATAGGTTCACCACTTTCTACTTGTAAAAGAATACCGCCGCAACATACTTCAGCGCCTTCTGTTTCTATTGAGTTTGTTTTTGCAACGTGAATATAAACGTTATCAGTTTTTAATCCTGCACCAACACTTTGGTTACACAATACTGCTGATAGTGCCGTTAACTCAGCGTTTACAATAGCAATATTTTTAAACGTACCTGAACATAACCCGAACAAACCTTGAGCAGGAGAAAAAGTAATGCCGTCTACTACGTGTCCTTTTCCATCAATAGTTCCGTTGAAAATCAACGTGGATTTCGGGTGTTTATACGTTCCGACACCGAAAATATCACTTCCAAGTTCTACATATTCATCGGATATGCTGTATAAAACTTGCTTAAATTCAGTAGCATCGTTAACGCAATAGTCTATAACGTGTAGGTTTACTTTAACGACAAATGAATCGTTATAAATTTCAACCTGTTTTTCGCCGATGGTAAGATTTTGGTAAACACCACCTAATGCAGTAATTTGAACATTCTTTCCATCCGTTATTTCTATTACTTTTTCCGTTGCTTTATCTGTTTGTGAACCGGATACGAAATCCGCTGATATTTCATCAAACGCGCTCAACGAAACGTTTTGTAATCTCGTTAGTGTATAAGGTTCTTCATCAAGTCTATTGTCAACAATTCTGCTTACCTCAACGTTTTGTCTTCTAGTATATGTTTTACTTGTCGCTTCATCAAAATATGAAAGGTCAAAATAAGTGTTACCAGCTTTCTTTGCCGTAATCACGTTGCCGTCAATAGAAATATAATCTCCTTCGCCAACGGTTACGTCCATTTGTGATAATTGAACTTCCTTTTCACCGATTTTTAGACCCACGTCAAACTCGATGTTGTTGTTAATGGGATTTCCCTTAAATTCGGTCGCCGGGTAAAGTCCTTTGCTTTCATCGGATGAATAACTCCACTCTACGTCAGATACGTTAACTAAAATTTCAGCAATCAAAACGTCTTCAAAACGTCCGTTATAAGAACCGTTTACACTTATAATCGTTTCGCCTGCTATCGTACCGGTAGTAATAACACCGTTTGCATTTACGCTAGCAACGTCCGTGTCAGACGAATGGAATTCAAACTCTCCGTCAACCTTAACACCGTCAAATTTGATTTGTGTTAAAATCGGATATTCGTCGTTAATACCAAGTGGTAATACGTATTGACCATCTTGCTTGTCAATATTTGTTAACTTAAGTGTAGCAACACGCGATTCAACACCTACGGTTACTTTACACGTTGCTGTCTTTCCTGCAACCGTAACGTTTACGTTTGCAGTACCCGTAGCAACGGCTTCTACTTCACCCGTTTGTTTTACGGTTACAACACTTTCGTTATCACTAACGTAATTAGGAACTTCTTCACCTATTTCAGAAACTACCGTTAAATAAAATACTTGACCAGGTAGCATCGTGTGGCTACTATGTGATAATTCTAACGGATCGTCTTTTGCACAAGCTGCAACTAAACAGAGCGAAACGGCAAGAATTAAAGATAAAATTGATAATAATATTTTTTTCATTTAATACTCCTCCCGTTATTAAATATTTCTTGTTTCGTAGAAAGTATCCATCGTGCTAGTAGCCCCGTCTGCATAACAAACAAGTTGAGCATCCGCACAATACTTCTTAAATTCAGCCACGAGAGTCTTGAATTCATTATCACTGTATGTTGCACGATATAATTCAATAAGCATAGCGTATGGTGAAGTGAGTTCAGCTGCTATCATGCCGTACGTTGTTTGATAAGCATCAGGGTCGGTAGCTTTTAAGGGCTCAATAGCTGCTATTGCTTGTTTGAATTGCTTAATCCAACTTTCTAATAAATCTCTTCCCCAGTAAGCAGTATTTCTTAAGTTGCCAAATATTCCTCTCAATTCTTCATCATCTGCTTTGAGAGTGCCTTTGTATCCTTCGTATCTCAACATTGCCCAATGAGCTTTATATTCAAGATATACGTTATACATAATGTCTGCTGCGTCTTTATAACAAGCGTCGAAGAATTTTCTTACCGTGTCGTTTACGTTAAGGTTTACGTCCCAACGCAACTTTGTAGAGAGATATCCCTTTACGTTACCCCAAGCCGTATTGTTGTATTTGTTTTGGTGTTGTCCCAAATCGTTAACAACGACAGTTCCAACTTCCTTCATTAACTTATAAAAATCTACTTTGTAATCCGTTGTGTCATAAGGATAAAAATACATATCAAAGTTAACGTCATACAACCAGAAAACGAATAAATCAGTTACGTTTTTCCACGCCTTAACCGTGTTATAAATGTCTCTATTTACACCATCATAACCAATTTCATCTTGACCTTTGTTCAAAGAATAAGAACTGCGGCAATAATCGAACGCCAAATATACGCCTACGTTATCTGCACATTTTATACCACTTGTCGTCGGCGCTTTTGCTATTGATTGATATGCTAAGAAAATCAATTTGAAATCGCGCGCATACGGTTTACCTGCACTTGAAGCAAGCCATGCATCTACTTTAGCGGCAACGTCGTTACAGAATTTTACAACTATAGCAGAATTATCACCATTGTATGCTGAACATGCATTACAGTTACAGAAACCGCAATTGTCAGGTTGCGCAATCGTGAAAATTTCAGCGTTAGATTCTTTTATACCTTTTATAGCAACCTCACTGAAGTGAGTAATCATCTTTTGATAATCAGTTGGATTACCACGAGCATTGAAACAAGCGGTTGCTTGTCCGTTTGCTGAGAACCAATTTGAATATTTGGGGTCACCCGCCCAAGATTGTGGCATAATGTGCCATAAGTTGTGAGTATTAGTCGTACCGTTAGCAGGTATGAAATAGTGACTCGTAGGTGCTACGAGAAATCTATTTTTATTGGTCAAATCATATTGGATATAACCAACGCCAGGGTCTGTCATACCATCAATATCTGGATTTGCTCTTAAATCGTAATTTTTAAGTTCAAGAGCTTTAACCTTTTTCAAATTATAAACTTCAGTAAAGAAATATTCATAATCAAAGGCTTGTTTCAAGAACTCGTATACAGAAGCTAACGAACCATAAACGCTTGGTCCCAACATGTATATCGTTTGATTAACTGTTTTAAGAATATAACCGTGACTCTTTAGTCCTTCAAGTTCACTCTTTAGTGCTTTAGTTACTAAAGCCGTGTTACCTATAGATAAGTATTTTCCACCAGGAACTACACTCTTATCGCTAACTATATCTAGGGTTACGCCTGTTGCTTCTTCAAAAAACCTTTGCAATTCATAACTTGCTGTTTTTTCAATAGAATCCGGGGTGTCTGCAATAACGATTTTATATTCGCTCTGTCCTTCGTTAACAACGTAAGTAGGAGCACCAAATACGCCAATCGCACCGAACGCACCGCTCAAGCAAGACAAGGTTATTGCAACAGCTAAAAGAAAAACTATAATTTTGTTAAAGTTCATTTTAATATTTAATCTCATAATTTTTCCTCCTCTTTACGATGCTTTAACGTTATAATGCTCAATTGCAATGTTGCCATTAGCATCTTTTGCATAGTACATTACCACGTAATTACCTTTCTTTTCAAACTTAAACTTACCGTCAAATACATATTGAACTTTGCCATCAACGTCCATAACCATTGTATATACTTCAACGCTTTGTCCTTTGTTGTCCACAGCCGTTGCCTTAGGTAAGGTAACTACTTTACCCGCTTTTACGTTGAGCTTTTTGTTCGCATCCGGTATGGTAATAACTGGCGGAACTGGGTCTACGCATTGAATTTTTATACCATTACGCATGTTTATGCCCGTTTCGTTCACACCGTCGCCATAGTTACCGGTAACTGTATAAGTTCCTACTTTTTCAAGTTTAATTTTATATTGTTTAGTGAAATCAGTAACTTCAGACATGATAGTTCCGTCTTCTGCTACGCAAACTTGTCTATTTGGATCTTTAACTGTTATAGATTTTGTAGTATTAAAACTAAATACGTCTTCAACGTAAAAACCGTCTATAACAAGATAGTCACCAACGATTCTTCTACCAACTGCCATATCAAGATAATATGCAGGGAACGATATATCTCCCACAACATTAGAAATTATTTGTCCACAGAAGTTTATAATTTCTATCTTTGCATTGATAGCGTTTTCACATATTATTTCAAAATTAGCAAGATGTTGTGTAAAAGGTACAAAGTTTTGAATAGTAAACGTTTTACCAAACATTGTAATAATACCATTTACTGCATCTAACTTGAATTCTAATTGTTTTTCCGTCAATGAGAGAGATAACAAACGGTCTTGTCCACCATTAATACTAATATTAACTTTACCGTTATTTCTCTTTTCTGCCCTAAAACTCAAAACATTATCAGTCTCTGTATCTTTAAATACAAACGATATAGCGTCAAACACGTCGCTTAAAATTCTGAAAGACATGTTCATATTAGCAACAAGTATGGGTTTTACGTAACTTAAGCTAACATCTTGATTTTTAACGCTGTTATGATACGTTGCAGAGTTTTCAGTAGTAACACAAGTAAATTCTTCCGAATAGAAATACTTATCCTTGCTTACGTTTGCCAACGATTCGTCTAAATCAACGTCAACTACAGGCACTACGTATTCTTTAACTTCATTCGTACCTTCTAACGAATAAGTAATAGTTACGTTTTCGTTAGCTAATACTTCGAGGCTTTCGCCAAGAACGTAATCTTCCTTAGCGCCGTTATCAAACGCATATTTAACGGTAGCTACCATATCGTCTAAAGTATTGCCTGATTTACCTTTTAATTCGGGTAATTTATAACTAGCACCTTTTACAAATACTTTAGGCAAATTGCTTTCGCCTAAAAATACTGAATCTGAGTTAACTTCAACGTTAAGCACGTAAGTATCACTAAATTCACCGTTATAGTCGGTTAATTTATAAGTAACTGTATACTCGCCGGCTTCTAAAGTATAGAATTTATATTCACCTGCACTATTTGGCTGAATAACGGTTTCATTATTACCTTTTGAAACAATAACTTCAAAAGTATATTCGCCGTTCATTCCACTGATTTCAGCGTTTTTAAGTAAAGTATAAACACCAGTTAAAGTTTGGTCTACACCATTTTGAATAAGTATTTCTACTTCTCTTTCGCTTTTAACTTTTACTTCACGAATCTCTACCGTTTCAAGCCCGTAAGAATCAGTTGCCTTATAAACGATATGATAGGTAGTAGCAGTCTTTTTAGGTGTAAACGCGCCATTTACAACTGAAACGGCTTTTCTATCACCGTAAAAATCTTCGTAAACGAGAACGTCGCAATCAATAAGACCGTCAATTGCTGAATATGCTTTTGCAGGAATTACGTTGTAAGCTTCATTTACAACAGCAAAAGGAGTTTCCGTTTCTTCAATATCCAAAACGATTTGAGGAGCGTCGTTATGAACGTAATTTACAGCTGAAAGGTCTTCGTCGTAAATTTTTTCAATAACAAAGTTAAACGAAGTGTTAGAATATCCATTCGAGTAAATACTTAGATAAACGTCACCCGTAGTAAATCCATCCCAAAGGTTTTCAAAGAACTGACCGTCGTCAAAATCGGCAATCAAGTTATTTCCAAGTTTTCTACTAGCATCTAAGTTGTTTCCGAAAACTTTTAATTCACCATAATTGAAATAATAGTTGAACGGTAAGCAGAAGTTTTTCCCTTCAACATAATCATATCCTGCTCTCGCAGTAAGAGATGAGCTGAATGAAGGATATCCCGCTTCGTCACTTGATTTCAAATTAGTGTAAATTGAATAATAGTTGTTATCTTCGTAAAGAATCGTATTATCAGATGGTGAATCTTTATAATGCATACCCGTTAAGGTTTGATTGTGAGCGCGCGCGCCACCATATAAAGCATAACCAACAGCTTCGCCTGGATCGTTAGGGTTAGCCCATTGAGAGATTTCTACGAAATTAGATTCGTCCATTGCGTCTGTCAATCTGATAGTAAATTCAGTTACGTCTGCAGTTCCTTGTGATTCAGGAATTGCAAAAAAACTAATTAAAGTTTCTTTTTCTGTTTTTCCGGTTAAGTTAATCGGCTTTTGATAAGTGAAAACTTCGCCTGAAACAAGACTTACTATCAATCCAGTGTGGTTGCCTTTTTCTGCACCGGTGTTTCCATATCTAGCAGTTGAGTTTTTACCCGAAAGAGAAACAACTCCACCTTCAACCTTAAAGGTTTCTTCAGCATAAATGTTCTTGCCGTTATGAGTTGCAAAATATCTTAAAACGTATTCACCTGCATTAGTTAAAACGTATTCGTCTTTGGTGTACGCTTTGCCGTCCGGATAATACAAAACTTGCTTTGTTGAATTTAATTCAGTACTACCAACTACAACTTTTGCCTCAGGTGCAACGAAAGTTTCACCTATAGCATACGTTTCTTGTATTGAATCGCCAGTAAAACTAACGTCATACGCAAACGTTTGGAATGACGAAAACATCATTCCTATTGAAGACAATAATACTGCACAAGATAATCCTATTATGCCGCAGATTTTATATATCTTTTTCATAATTTCTCCTTTTTATTTAAATGCATTAAAATTCGTTAAACATTTTAAATACTGGTAAACCTTTAATTTTAACCTTTAATACCACCCATAGAAAGGTTGCCCATGAGTTTATTTCTGAACAAGCAGAAAATTGTTAAGGTTGGTACAGCCATAATCAAGCAGCCTGCCATTTGAAGTTGCATACTTCCTTTTGCGGGTGCTTGGGGCGAACCCGTGCCAATGGTAGCACCTTTATACACGTTAACCATATCGGTAGAAAGCGTTCTAATATATCTTGCGATAGTAGGTTTCGCAGGAATATATAATAAAGGAGTTTGATAATCGTTCCAAAAATCTACGAAGAATATCAAAAGTATCGTGAAAAACGCGTTTCTAATTAACGGCATAATTACGTTAACCATAATTCTTAGTTCTGAAGCACCGTCAACGTACGCTGCTTCAGTATAATCTTTTGGCACACCTTTAAATGAAGCATAAAATACTAAGAAATACATATTAACGAAGTTACCTTTTAAGACAAAAGCACTAACAAGTTTGTTATATAATCCCGTATTTTTTAACATTCTAATCGTTGCCGGCATCGTACCAACAACGGGAATAATCATAACGGCAACAACGATTGCGTATATTAGTCCACTAAATTTATATTCAAATTTAGCAGCGAAATAAGCCATTACACACGGAACAAGCGTTGCAAAGAAAGCCGTACCAAACGAGTATATTATAGAGTTATATATCATTTCAGGCACGAATACGAATATACCGTCTGCCTTCAAACAACACGTGAATACTTCGGTTATATTATTAAACGTTAAGCCCGCAATCCCTCTTCCCATTCCAGGAAGCCATAATGGGTTAGCTCTAAACTCCGGCTGAGTTTTAAACGCCGTTACAAACATAAAGTATATTGACGAAATTATAGTAGCTGAATAAAGACCTATAACAATGCCTAATACACAGTAAAAGGGACTAAATTTATGTTTCATTTTCGTTTCATTGTTTTTCATATTTTTATTCCCCCATTACTCAAAACTCGGTCCTACTTTTTCAAGCAACTTCTTCGTTCCTAAGGTAAGCGGAATTGCTACCAATGAAAGAACAACGCCAAGTGCTGATAAGTAAGCGTATTTATCCCAACTGCCATCCCACATTGCTGCACGAGCAAACAAATAATAACCTAAAGTCGAGTGTCCACCAACAGAGTCAATATTTTGCCCGTAGAACGTATATAAGTGCATTTGGTTAGTAAATATACTTGCTACGTTTACAACCATAAACGTTACGAAAGTTGGATAAATCATAGGCATAGTGATGAATATCAATTCCTTAAACGGTGTAATTCCATCAAGTTGTGCCGATTCAACGACTTCAACGGGAATTCCACTCATCGTACTCGTATACATCAAAACACCTGCACCAAAACCCGACCAAAGCGAAAACACTATCAACCAAATGAATTTGCTAAGCGAATCTTTCATCAAACTAAAAATTTTAAGTCCAAATAGCGCACCTATATCGCCAACGCCTTGCGTAACGAAATACATGTATACTCTAGACATAACTACCGCAGACAAAATTTGCGGAATAAATAAAACTATTTGAAAGAACTTGTGCCCTGCTTTCTTTTTGTAAAGATAGTTTGAGAACAAAATATTTGCCGTTGAGCCAAAAAGTATTGAAACAAAAAAGAGAATTATAGAGTCCTTTAAAACACCTAACAAGTAAATATCTTTTTCAACGGTACTTTTACCTAAAAATACTTTAAAGACTTCAACGAAATTGTTAACGGTAAATCCTAATACCGTACCTTGCTCATCAAGGACTTGAAACGCCATCAAAATCGAATCAAATACTATAAATACGTAAAAAAACAAAAACTGCAAAAGCGGTATAGATATACCACAAATATAAAATATTAATTTGTTTTTATTTTTTCTTTCGATACTGTTCATAAATTACCTCGCCAAAGCATCCCACCAGTCAGCAGATTTTTTCATGCTATCAAAATATTGTTTAACAGTATAACCGCCATTTCTGAACGCAACGTCAGGTGCTTTTAATTTAGCATTACCATCAAGGAATTCAGTTTGCCAAATATGTTGGTCGGTCATGTGGAATTCACCAGGGTTATTAATATATTCGGGTTCAGCAGAAATCGGGTTAACTACTTTACCGTATTTCTTAATATCCCAAGTTGATTGTGAATAAGATGAAAGCGCACTGTATACTGAATCGGGATCAGTTGCATCACCTATCGTATAAGTTAAGTCTCTACACATGGTGCTGTTTCTAGTAAATTCAGCAAGTTCAACGTCTGAATAACAGAATTGCAAAAATTCTTTTGCAAGTTCAGCAACTTCAGCACCGTGTTTCTCTTCAACGTTCGCATTAATGAATCCATAAGCAGAGTGAATATCTATTACGGTTGGAGCTTTTCCGTAGCCTTCAGTAACACTACCAGTTACTTGAACAGGTAATGGCATATAAGCAGTTTCAATGTCCGCGAGTTCAGGATAGTTAACGAAAGTATATGCATCTTCCGCTTCGTTTCTCCAGTACGTACCTTCCATCATCATTGCAGATTCATACAAAAAGTCAACTTGAGTTTCAGTGTTGTTGTGGCCTTGCCAGAATCCTTGGTGTAAGTTGTTATTGCTTTGCTTGAAAACGTATTCAGCAAATCTCAAAGTTTGATATTTTGATTCTTGTTGATATACCAAGTATGCATTATCCTTATTAATAGTCACGTCTTGAGTTGTAATATTTCCTAATTCTTTGAAAATACCTTTTGTGGGAGCAGTATATTCACCTACGCTAGTAACGATTTTGGTAGTAAAGTTTTTTCCTTCTGCGTTAAAGTTGTATTGTGCCATAGCACCGTCGTAACCTTCCAAGTTTACCCACAAAGCATTTACAAGCTTAATTGAATATGAGTGGTTGAAAGCATCCCAACAAGCAAACGGAGAATAACCTTTTTGTTTTATATAGTTGCAAAGGCGTTCAAATTCTTCAAGTGAAGAAGGCAAACCGTCATCATAGTCTCCTCTAATACCGTTAGGACCAACAGTTCTTACGCTCTTGTCTGCTTTTAATGATTGTTTTACAAAACCATAAGCAGGACTAGTTTCATTGGTCGCTTGATAGTTAGCAACGTCTTCTGCGAAGTAAAATCCCATAGAATCAAAAAGCGATTTATTGTAAGATAATCCTTCGAATGATTGATAGTGCGGTAAAAGATAATAGTTTGCACCATCACTTGCTTTAAGCGCTGCTTTAGTTTCATTGCTTAATTTCGACGCGATCGATTTATTGTCGTAAGTGCTTACGCCTTCAACGATATCGGTGATAGGTAACAACTTTCCGCTCTTTGCATATAAGTTGATATCTACGCCTTCAGTGAAGAATACTGAAAAGTCAGAATCTGCTAATTCTGAAACAGCTACAGCGTGTTTAGGTTCCGTATAAACCTTTACGCCGACTTTACCGTTTGAAAAAACGTCGTCTTTATGCAATGCTTCAAAACGGTTTTTTGCTTCAATCAACCATTTTTGTCCTGCGCCGCCGCCAATGTTCCATACCCTAAGTTCAATTTCATTACCGGTGTAGCCAGTTCCGCCACCACCGCCGCCTCCAGGAGGAGTTGTTGGTGCACATGCAGTGGCAAACAACATTACCAAACACAACAAAATTGCTAAAATGTTCCTTTTTTTCATTTTTCTTACCTCTCTATATATTTTTTTATTTTTTACTAATTTGATTTTTTGCCGACGATTAAAATTATTTGTTCGTTTTTAATAATTTCACCGTTTAGCACGTCTTTATCGATTTGGTCAAGATTATTGTTTTCATCTATTGAATATACGCATTTATCAGTTATATCTTCTAAACCCGTAATCTTTAAGGCCTTGTCCTCCTCCGAATAGTTTGAAATTACAATTGCAACGTCTTCTCCGTTTGTTGCGGACACCGTCAAAACTTGTTCGTCATCACTTTCTGCTATCGTTTGCTTTCCTAAGCGGTAAAGTGCGTTGAACGCTTTGAACGAATAAAATGCTTTAGTTACTCCCCACGTCAAAGGATTAAACATTCCGCCGTAACTTGAAGTTATTCTCGAATTGTAATACACAGCCATATCTATCGGTGCGTTTTGCCACATTAACATATTAGATATAATGTTTATAGCGTCACGCATAGTGTTCCTTTTGTTTGGGCCAGGATTCCACTCGTTACAATGGCTCTCCGTCTGCGTAAAGCCGTTCTTATCAAGCGTTTCTCTAACGTAATTTGCATAAATAATATTTTGTTCTACGTTTGAATAAGAGTGCCAAGTGAAAAAATCAAGCGGAACGGGATAATTTTTGCTCTTTATGTATTTCATAAAGCCTTCAAAATACTCGATAAAATACCAACTTCCACCAGCTTCCGCATTTGCCCAAGGCTCTAAAACCTTTTGTGCTATCGAATAAAAACCTACGCTACCGTATCCACCGATTTTGAGTTGTGGGAATTTTGTTTTTAAGTGATTTGCCGCAACCGAATACAACTCATAAAACTGCTCGGGAGTTCCACCCCACATTTGATTGTTAATTTCGTCTTTAGCGTTATCAGGTTCGTTCCATATTTCCCAATACTCAATGTTATACTCGTATCCGTCAGCCCAACCGTAATTATAGTGCATTACAATATGCTCACATATTTTTGCCCATTTAAGATTGTCCTTTGGTGGATTTGTTCTATATCTTTTGATTTGTAAATCGTTTTCAATCGTTTCACCTAAACGGTAATATGGTTTAATTCCGCTTTCCATCATCAACTCTAAAAGTTTATCCGTAAAAGTAAAATCATAATTGTTCGGGTCGTTCTCATCAGCATCAAAATTGCGGAATATATTGCTTACGTCAACGAAAACGTTTCCACCGTATCTTCCGCTAACGTCGTGCAATCTAGAATAAGGAATTCCGGATTCTTTGAAAAAATCCATTCCTTCTTTTGCGCCACCGTAACGAAAATCAACCGACGGAACGTCATTCACCGCATGTAACGGCTTTATATCGCCAACCGTTTGATTAAAGTCAACTCTAATATTTGCCATATTTCCCTCCTCATCAAAATATATATACTAAATTAAAGCTTGCCGTTGTTAAAGTATCGATAGTTTTCATTGTCGTTGTTTAATTTAGTGAATATTGTAGTAAAACACTACGTTTTTGACTATCAAAGCTATCTCTTTTCGGTTTTTACAAACTGAAAAGTACCGCGGTACTTTGCCTTTTTAGTATTTTTATATAATAAATACTACTTTTTAGGCATAATACTTCTAATTTATTCCCTATAATAATTTTAACTCAAAAAATTACTATTTCAACATATATTCGCTCAAAAACCATACACTATTTTAAATAAAACATACACAAAAACCAAGTTTTTAGTTGCATAATATTTTTTTGTGTAGTATAATGTTTTCAGGAGGTCGTTATGTTTACAAATACAGCTTATAAAGAAAACAATATTAGCCCTTTAGTTGACTTCAGTAAAGCTTTGACTATTAATAGTTGTGGCGTTTATCAAGTATTTAGTGGAAATACCGTTCTTACAGAACGGCCTGAAGGCAGAAACGACTGGCAACTATTGTATATAGATTCCGGTGAAGCAACTTTCGTTATCAATTCGGTAACTCAAACAGTTCAAAAAGGTTCGTTAATTCTTTTCCCGCCTCGTCAACCTCAATATTATTATTACCATAAAAAAAATAAACCTATCATTTATTGGATACACTTTTCAGGGCGTGAAATCGAAAAGATTTTTCACCATTATAATTTAGATACCTCTGTTGGTATTTCCTATATTGGTGTTCGCCATAACTTACCTTCTTGTTTTAGACAAATTATTGACGAAATGCGCCTTAAAAACGAAAAATACGAAGAATTGATTGTATTTAAATTCCACGAAATTCTGCTAAACGTTAATCGCGCCCTTAAAAGTATCACTATAAAAGATAACGACACGACAACTTTAATAAAGTACGCGAAAACGTATTTTAACGAAAATTATAATCAAGAAATCAACATAGAAAATTACGCAAATTCGTTAAACATGACAACTTGTTGGTTTATTAAAAAATTTAAGGAAATGACAGGACTTACCCCCACTCAATATATACTCAAAATTCGCTTAACTACTGCTCAAAATTTATTAAGATATTCTAAATATAACGTATCGGAAGCAGCAGAAGCCGTGGGATACTCAAATTCTTTTTATTTTAGCAGATTATTCACTAAACACTTTGGGGTTTCACCTTCAAAATACAAAAGCCAGGTAGAAACAAATTCCGACAATTCAACTGAACAATAATACGTTTGTTGTTAAAATTAAAAAAGGCTTAAAACCATTGTTGGTTTTAAGCCTTTCAACTTAGTATAAGTAACGGGATTTTCGCCTGTGCGACCATACCCGATAAACAGTGGGTGTCCACTGTTTACCCTGTAGGGAAATTGCAAGCAATTTTCTCCTTAATTCAAACCCCGTCACACAAGAAAAAAAGACAGTCCAAAGACTGTCATTTTTCTTGGTCGGAGTGACGGGATTTGAACCCACGACCTCTTGGTCCCGAACCAAGCGCGCTACCAACTGCGCTACACCCCGTTTTCCCTTGCTTTACTAACTGTTTTCTCTCGAGTAGAAATAAAAATCTAATGCCGAAACACTCGGCATTAGATATTATATCCGTTTTATTCCAAAAAAGCAAGGCTTTATACGGCCTTTTTATCAAAAAGCATTATTTTTCTAAAACCTTGTTAAATCCTGTTAACACCTGTTGCAATCGCAGCTTCTTTAACGGCTTTTGCTACGGTTGAGCCTACGCGAGCATCAAACGGTGCAGGGATAATGTATTCAGGTTTAAGTTCTTCATCAGAAACTAACGACGCGATTGCTTTTGCTGCTGCAATCTTCATTTCTTCGTTTATATCAGTTGCCCTACAATCTAATGCACCACGGAAAATTCCAGGGAAAGCAAGCACGTTATTAATTTGGTTGGGGAAATCGCTTCTGCCCGTACCAACAACTGCTGCACCTGCTTCTAATGCAAGGTCAGGCATAATTTCTGGAACAGGGTTTGCCATAGGCATTACGATAGCTCCTTTATTCATTGAGCGAACCATGTCTTGAGTTAAAAGTCCAGGCGAACTTACACCAACGAATACGTCTGCACCTTTCAATGCGTCTGCAAGAGAGCCTTTTTTACCTAACTTATTAGTAAATTCTGCAATTTCTTCTTTTGCTGAATTCATACCAACAGTTCTACCTTTGTAAATGATACCGTGACGGTCACACATTACTACGTCTTTTGCACCCATTGAAATCATAAGTTTAGCAATAGCTTCACCAGCAGCGCCTGCGCCACTGAAAACTATGCTTACGTCTTCCCATTTCTTGCCAACGAGTTTTAGCGCGTTAATAGTTGCTGCAACGCAAACAACAGCCGTGCCGTGTTGGTCGTCGTGGAAAATAGGGATATCAACTTCGGGGTCTTCTTTAAGTCTTTTTTCAATCTCAAAACATCTAGGAGCAGAAATATCTTCTAAATTCACACCACCAAAACTGCCTGCAATAAGCTTAACCGTTTGAACGATTTCGTCAACGCTTTTACTACGTACGCAAAGCGGAATAGCATCCACCCCACCGAAAGTTTTAAATAATACGCATTTGCCTTCCATAACGGGCATGCCCGCTTCAGGTCCGATATCACCAAGACCTAAAACTGCCGTACCGTCGGTAATTACCGCTACGGTATTTCCCCTTGCGGTAAGTTCAAAAGATTTACTATAATCCTTTTGAATCTCTAAACACGGTTGTGCTACACCCGGGGTGTATGCAAGTGATAAATCTTCTTTATTTTCAACTTTTACTTTTGAAATAACTTCTATCTTTCCTCTCCACAAACTGTGAAGACGAAGTGATTCTTTTGCGTAATCCATTAGTTCCCTCCAATTTCAGCATTAATTATTATCACAAATAACCATTTATAACTTTATTATTGTCATTTTTCGCTTATATTATATTTTATCACAAAATGAGTCATTTTGTTTACAAAAAACAACTTATAATTTGCACAAAAGGACACTTGGCATTCTTAAAAACAAAATAAAAAGGTAAGCACTACAATTTATACATAAACTCGCCTACCTTGTTTTATTTTTGTATCTTTATTTTACGAAAGCTTTGTATATTGCTCTAATACACTTTTCGTAATCACTGTTCGCTACGCCTATTATAATATTAAGTTCACTTGAACCTTGGTCTATCATTTGAATATTGATTTTTTCTTCCGCAAGTGCCGTAAATAGAGTTGCAGCAGTACCGTGTCTTCTTGCCATTCCGTGACCAACCGTAGCAATTAAAGAGATGTTTTCAATAACGTGAACGTAATCAGGATTTACGTTTTCTCTTATCTCGCTAACCAAGTCGGTAAGAACGCCGTCTTTTAATTGTTCGCTTTCTAAAATAACTGAGAGCGTGTCGATACCACTAGGCAAATGCTCTACGCAAATTCCGTAATGTTCCACAACCGATAAGACGCGACGAATAAAGCCTACTTCTGCGTTCATCATTGATTTTTCAATCAATAGAACGGTAAAGTTCTTTTTGCCCGCAATACCCGTTATTACAGCGTCGTTTAAGCCTTCTTTATATTGTTCGTTAGGAACAATCATAGTTCCTTTGTCTTCAGGCTTAAATGTGTTTTTAATATTTATAGGTATGCGCCTTTTCATAACGGGCGTAATTGCTTCAGCGTGAAGAACTGATGCACCCATATACGACAATTCGCGCACTTCTTTATAAGTGATTTGATTAATAACTTTCGCTTCGTGAACGATTCTTGGGTCGCACACTAAAAATCCACTAACGTCCGTCCAGTTTTCATATAAATCCGCCTTAACACCGTGTGCAATTATAGAACCTGTAATATCGCTTCCGCCACGGCTGAAAGTCTTAATTTCGCCTTGGAAATTTTTACCGTAAAATCCAGGTATTACGGCTTTATCAACGCCAAGCAATCGATTTGAAACTTTATCGTCCGTATAGTCTACGTTAAGTTTTCCGTGACTGTCAAATCTAATTATTTCAGCCGCGTCTATAAACTCAAAACCTAAGAACGCTGAAATTACTACCGCGCTTAAATATTCGCCTCTTGATGCAGCAAAATCAGGGCTTTTGCTTTGGTCGATTTCTTGCTCGGTTTTATCTAATACGCTCTCAATATCGATAGTTAATCCCAAATCTTTAACAATCTCTACAAATCTTTCACGAATAACTGCAAAACTTTTTTTACAAGTCCCTAAGTTTACTACTTCGTTATAACAACGATATAGCATATCGGTAATCTTTATGTCATCCTTAAAACGTTTTCCCGGTGCAGAAACCACTACAAATCTTCTTGAATCATCTGCATCTATTATATTCTTTACTTGTCTTATTGCGTTTGCGTCTGCCATTGACGTTCCGCCAAATTTACACACTTTAATCATTTTGTAATTTTTCTTCCTTCTAAATAATAACGTTTTTCAACACCTTCACCCATTGAAAATGTCTTTCTTGGAAACGCACCGTTTTGCGACACGTACTTAAACAAGTCGGCCTTATCTAATTTATCAAAAAGCACTCCTACGGCGCAATCATTATCGTCAACGAGCTTTTTAATATTGCTCTCGCCGTGAACGTAATCTACCATTCCACCGTTTTCTTTGATAAATTGTTTTATATATGCGTCAACCGCCCTTATGCCTTCGGGCAGACTGTTTTTACCAAAACTGTTTTTTAACATTCCGTCAGCGTAAACTTGCATTTTACCGCCGTCAACTTTGTTAAGACCGTCAATGAATTTATTTTTGTCTACTCCATATACGTAACGATAAATAGGTTCAAAATAAATACCTTCATCGTATATATTAACTAGTTCTACGAGCGCGTATCTTGCAGGGTGGTTTTCTTGTTCTTGCTCGCTTAAGGTTTGCTTTACGTTGTTCCAATGTGTTTTTGCCGTTGCCAACGAGTGATTACCATCGCCAACTGCGAACAAGAACTTATCATCCTTGCCGTATTTAGCAACAAGTCGTTTCTCGTCGAGTAAGCCCATAAACTGCTCAATAACCTTTTCGCAATCATCAATGTAATATCCTTCGATACTGCCACCGCCCATATTTAGCGTAAAGTCGTAAACTTTCTTATATGAGTTTCTATTTTCAAAAAGTTTTTCAGTAATTTCTCGTTTTTCGTCATCAAAAAGCACCATAACGTGTGGAAATTCCACGTCGGCGTTTTTACGAATTTTTAGACGAGGGGGTATTCTTTCTTCAATAGTCCCTTCGGTCGCTCTAATTAGCGACTCACTCTTTTGCGAATATTCATATTTTTCAAGGTCTATTGCGCATACCAAACCTATTCTTCTTTCAACGTAGGGCGTTTTTCTAACCGTAAGAATAAATCCGTTTCCGTTAGTAGTAAATACTCCGTCTTTAAGATATTGCTTAATGTTGGAATTTATTTTTTCTATTCTTTGCTCTGCGTTATCTTCAAGATAAATTTCAGGCAAAGTCAAGTCCAGCGTAGTTTTTTTGCCTTTAACAAAAGTTTCAAGTTCTTTCCAATAATCTATTTCGCTAGTAAATTGGTCGCACGCTATACACGCCCACGCCGACATATCGTCAGTTTTAGGCAGTAAAATTTCTGTTGAGATTATCACGTTTTCTTTCATATAATGTTCCTTCAATTTAGTTTAAACTCAATACGATGACCGTTACGACAGCTAGAAAAAAAGCTAACGAGAACAGCCCAAAATTTTTCCAAAATTTTTTGCTCTTACTTTGGGTTTCGTTATTTTCATTAACGCTTTTAAGATTATTACTCATACCCTTCTCCTATTTCTTTGAACTATCAAGCTCTTGCCAGTAGTAACGCGTCAAAGTCTTTTTAAGCATTCCTATGTCGGCGTACCTTGTAATTTGACCAGCTTTAGCAATAGATATAATACCCGTTTCTTCTGAAACGATAATAGACATAACGTCTATCGTTTCGGTAACGCCTATACCCGCTCTATGACGAGTTCCTAAATCTTTTGGAATATTATCGCCGTTTTGCGATAACGGTAAAAAGCACCCTGCTGCAACTATTTTCGTTCCGTTAATAATCATTGCCCCGTCGTGTAATGGGGTTTTAGGGAAAAACACGCTTTCTATCAACGCACTTGAAATATCACTATCAAGTTTTACACCACTATCCAAAATTTGAGTGGGAATGTTACCCGTCGAAAGCACTATTATTGCGCCAACGTCGTTTTTAGACATGTTTTGAAGAGCTTTAATAATTTCGTCGATACATACTTTTACTCTTTCTTCGTCATACGACAGTTCACCGTGTCTAACGTCGGCAAGTCTTGCGCTTTTCTTTTCCCAAATAACGCGCTTTAATTCTACCGAATACAAAACCATCATTGCGATTAAGAATAGTGCGGGAATTATCAAATAAATCGTGCTGTTTAACCCTTCGATAAGTGATATCATTGCAGCACCGATAATCATACAAAATACGAAAAGCATTATCATTGGACCAGAGTTATTATCAGCCAAAAACTTTATCATATAATAATACAGCACTGAAAAAACTATGATACTTACAACGAACACGATTTTAAGTTCAGGGCTAGCCATTATGCCTTCCCAAATTTTAGAAAGTTTTTCTATTAAATGCATTGCACTTAAGTCCTCCTATTTATCCGTCATAATTTTGAACACGGTCAGCCACATACGGCTGTCTATTTCCGCCTTGCCACTTTTTACTTTATAATCGGCATCTATCAACGCGTCAACCGCAAGTTTTAGCGAACGCTTTTTAAACGCTTGCGCTTGTTTTTTTATTTTCTTGACCGCGTAACTTTCCACGCCAAACGCCTTTGATAACTGCGCGTCGTCCATATTACTGATTGACGCGTGTAGCAATCTTCTAAAATAGTTGTAGATTGATACCAGTATTACTTGTGCGGCTTCGCCTTTACCTAACATATCCTTTATGACCGACAACGCTAAATCAAACTGTTTTGTTGCAATGTAATCGGTCATTTGATAAATTTTATATTCATTATCGCGATTAACGATTTCTTTCAAATCACTTTTCTCTATAACGCCTTTATCTATCGCGTATGCGCAAAGTTTTTGAACTTCAAGCTCGATTCTTGTCATATCGCAAAGACAATAATCACAAAGTTCGTTTGCCGTTTCAGCCTCGATAGTTACGCCTGATTTCGAGCACTCGGCTTTTACCCAACGCACTAAAATCGATTTCTCGGCTTTACCACAATCGACAACGCACACCGACGAAAACTTTTTTAATGCTTCGCACGGCTTTTCGTTTAGTATTGCAAGTATACCGAATTCAGACGGATTTTCAAGATATTCTTTCAAGCCTTTTTTGAAAAACTCTTGTTTGGGGTAAAATTCTCTTACTGCCGTCAGCCTTTTTTCGCTCATAAACGGATAGCCGTTTAACGATGACACCAACTTTTCAACAGTTAAATCTTCGTCAAGCACAACGTAATTTAATTCGGGTTCTTGCACGAATCTATTTTTGAGCAAAGCAAGACCGCGCTCTCTAAAAAACGCGTCCTTCCCCTCAAACAGATAAACGGAAAACGGCTTTGCGTTTTCCAAACCACCCTTAAACTCCGTATATTTCAAAATTCTACTCCTATTTTATTATTTTACCACCTTTTGTTATTTTTTGCAACGATATTAAGTCCGTTTTTACTGCTATTTAATTAAATTATTAATTAAAGCGCAAAGTTTTTGTTCCTTGACTTTCCCCGTCAAGTATTGCCGTGTTTGCTCTATACCCGATTATATTGCTTGCACCATAATACGCACCTACCGTTTCAGGCACGTCAATGCTTATCGTTAAATCGTATTTGCCATATAGCCCCGAATATCTGTTTTGTTCTAGTTTGCCAAAAACTACAATTCTGTTTTCTGCTATTTCAATATCCGCAACCAAGCCGTCTAGTCTATAACAGCAATTAAAAGTATCCGTTAATTTTTGACAGTCGGTTGCACAAATAAGTTCTGCCCCGTTAAACGATTGGGCGACTATTTGCTCCATCAAAGGTTTTCTTTCGCCAAAATAATACACCTTTTCAAAGGTAACAACCGAGTGAAGTTTAGTTAGAAAAACTTGCTCGTCATTGTTTGCGCAGTTTAAAATAACGACTTTATCAAAGTGCGCTATCCCTTCTCTATCTTTAAGGCGTTTCAGTCTTCCCACTGAATAAATTTTGTTTACACTACTTACTATAAGCACTTTTTCTTGAGGGGTAGCAATTGCTGTTACGCATATCTTTTCAGAGCCTATTACATGCACGCTAACCGTATTTGCTTGTTTAACGCTTAACACGGTTGCTCCTAAAGCAAAAATTACCGAAAGCGATAAGCACGTCAGCAGTTTAGCAACACGTGTTAGGTTAAACAAATCACTTGACAAAAGCACTACGGCATAGTATATAATCGCAAAACCACCAATCGTTATTCCGCTGACTATAAAGAAATTATAATCAAATGCACATATGCACGTATTGACAAATTTCAATACGTAATTAGGCACGAACAATGCAATTGATGACACACCAAAAATACCGCCCAAAATCGTCAACACGAGCAGTGCGACAAATATTAAAGAAATTATAGGTATAAACACTAAATTAGCAATAATCGCTATAGTTGAAAATTGCTTAAACGCTAATAAACATATAGGAATACTAACTATTTGTGCAGATAAAACCGTACCTAGTACGGATGCAAATTTTTTAGGCAAAAACTTAAAAATATTCGCTATAGGCTTAGCTAACAAAACTATTCCGAAAGCAACAGCAAACGAAAGTTGAAATCCCACGAAAAACAACTGCTCGGGAGAGAGTAATAATATAATAATCGCTGATAAAGAAAGTGATGATAGCGCGTCGTATCTTAAACCTTTTACGGCTAAAAACAGCGATACTGCCACCATTATCGTTGCCCTAATAGACGATGCGGAAAATCCACACACACCCGAATAAAATATTAACGTAGCAGTTATCAAAATCGCCTTTAATAGCTTGTTAATTTTTAGTTTGTCAAATAAAAAGCCCAAAGCAAACGCTAAAAAACCGATATGTAATCCCGACACGGCAAAAACGTGCGCCACACCAGCGTTACGATAGTTTGTTAAAAGGTCAAAATCCATAAACTCGTCGCGTCCCGTTAATAACGCATAAGCCAACGAAAATTCGCGCTCGTCTAGTACGCCCATTAAACTATCGCGTATAAATAAGTTAACCCTTTCAAACACGTTAAGCACGTTTTGTTTTAAGATGGTTATTTGCTCGGGTGAAAGTTCTATCATATACTTCACTCCGCGCATTATATCGGTAGAAGCAAAACCACCCTCGTAAACGAAATCTTTATCGGTAAATTTACCGCTAAAACTAATCATATCCCCGACTTTCAGGTCGCTTTTACCGTATACGTAAGCATATGCTTTGTATTTTAATTTACCCGTGCGATTGCCGTTAATTATAATAGTATCTAATAGCAATCTACTACCGCTATCAGTATCGTCACTTTGTTTAATTCTAGCAGTTACCGAATAATAATGCCCGTCCAAATCCGCACTTTTATAATCGTTAATTACAACCGTAAACGATAAATTACCAAAGACGAAAACAAGCACAAAAAGTAAGCAAAATATACTTTTTATTTTAAAAGGTTTTCCACCGTTCACCTTTATTAATAAATACGCCCCTGCGCATAATAAAAACACAATGCAAATCACTATTCCTACGGCAAATTTTTGGATAACGAAAAAATAGGCTGAAGTTATACCTAAACACAAGGTAACCACAACCAACAAAAACAGCCTAAAATTAAGAATTTTGGTAGGAATTGTAAATAATCTCATACGCAATTAAAATTTTAAATAATTTAAACAAAAAAGTCAAACTATTCCGTTGCGTTAGCGCAAATAATTTGCTAAAATAAAATTAGCCTTCATGGTGCGACAAGGAAAAGTTAAAAAGAATCCACAGTAATATTAAAAGAAAGCCGTCGTCTATATTGAAGAGCGGTGCTCTTGACCGCCGTTTATTCCGGTCGCTTAATAAGAGATGCAGACGCAATAAGCACGGCATTCGCCTGTTGACAAAACGGGTTATTATTTGCTTTTCCACCGGCCAATGCAGGTCTTTTTTTAAAACACAATCTCAATCAGTTGCAAAACAACCTGATTTGTGCTAAAATAACTTTCGTTAGGCAATGAAAAACGTTTACGATTTGCCTAGATACGCCATCATGGTCAAGCGGTTAAGACGCCGCCCTCTCACGGCGGAAACCGGGGTTCGATTCCCCGTGGTGGTGCCAAAATAGCCTCAATCAAACTACTAAGTTTGGTTGAGGTTGTTTTTTATATTAATAAGGGGAATCGAATATGGAGAAAATTGCTATAAGCAATTTGTCCGTAGGACTAAACAGTGGTCACCCACTGTTTATCGGGTAGGTCGCACAGGCGAGATTCCCCGTGGTGGTGCCAAACTGAACGTAAATTGAACAAAAAAGGTTTCGTTTGCGTTCTTTTTTTGCTCAAAAATTAAGGGCAGTCTTTACACCGCCCTTTAATTATAAAATTTAAACACAATATCCTATACAGTTTTTTATAATTTCGATTAAATCTTCAATTTCAGTAATGCAATCCAACTCAAGCCACTTGTTGATAATACCTATGACACCTTGCGTGAAATATTCAAGCGAATAAATTTTTTCATTTTCATCTTTAACAAATTGAGAAATTGCAGGATAAAAAATTCTATCGTACATTTTTTGATACGCCTTTTTATTTTGAAACAAGTGCGGTTTATTATGCACCAACTTTAAAAACCTTTTATGCTCTTTACAAAATTGTAGATATGGAATTAAATATTTTTCCGTCACCAAAAAAGCATCATCTTTATTATTAATTTCAAGCGTTCCATTAATCCCAAAAGCGCTTATAAATTTCTTATTCATATTTTCCATGGTTTCTTCCAAGAGTTCATATATATTTGTGTAGTGCAAATAAAAAGTAGAACGGTTTACACCTGCCTTCTTGGCAATTTCAGTTACCGTTATAAACTCTATATCCTTTGTCTCAAGCAAAAATAATAATGCTTGATTCATAAGTTTCGCCGAATAAAAATATTTACTTTCGTTCTTTTCCATTTTTTAATTTCCTTATATCTATATCCGCTTTTCGTATCATTAAAACTGCGCTTACTATTATAAAAGCGCAAACGACAGAGCATAAAATTGGCAATATTATAATACGCAAAAGTTCATTTTCTTCGCCAAAAGTTGCAAGCATAGTATTAGTTAGCGTCACCATAGAAACACTTGCTGAAGTAAGTGATATTAACTTTGCGCTTGAATAAACATAGCGTTTTCTTTTTAAATACTTTACGCTATTTATTATTGCCGTCGTCAACGAGCAAAAAGTATAAGTTGCAAGCGCGATAACCACAATTTGATTATATTTCGCATTGCTACTTCTCATTAAAACGAACATCATTGTTGCAACAGTTACATTTATTAAAAGCAAAAAATAACCGCAAGAGCGCATTGTTTTAATTTCCAAGCGTGTTCCTTTTTGTGGTTTTATCTGAACAAACACAAAAATTCGCGCAACGAATAGCAATCCGTAATAAACCGACATAACGAAAAACCACTTTGAAGAATAAACAAAACTAACGGCTAATAAAAACACCGAATACAATATATTAAAGCAAAAAGAAATGCTTAAAAATAATTTTATTCTAAAGCGGGTATCCGTTATTAGCCTTTCAATAATGCTCATTTGCTTTTTAATTTTCTTCTACAATTTCATTTGCAAGTTTAATTATGTCTGTTGCATACTTATTTTTTTGTTTTATTAAAATTTTTTTGTACAAAAAATAATTTCCGCTGACGCCTAAAATACCAAGGCACCCTATTGCAATACCTATTCCCATCATTATAGGTTCGCCACCACCTATAACGCCCATACATAAACTCATACCAGTTCCTAACACTAAACAAGCAATTATCCCGAAAGTATAAGCGAAAATATTAGCGGGATTTTTCACCTTCGCATCTAATCTTTTTAACGCTCGCACTTTTGACGTTTGTTTTGGCGCATATTCGTTTGCAATTTGTTCTGCATAAATCTTATCCGTATTCATAATAATTTCTCCTTAATGTTTGTTTTCTTTTTTGCTTAAGCAAGTCTATTATAGCATAACAAAAAAACAATTACCACAACAAACCCACTTAAAATCGTCTATTTATAATCCCCTAAAAAAACTTTTTACAACTAAAATTTTAGGGTTAGTATTGCATTTTTTGGTAATTTAAAGTACAATATTATTATAAAGACTTATAAGGAGGCACTATGAATAATCAAAAGATTAAAGTTATTATCGATACAGACCCCGGCGTAGATGATTCCGTTTGCCTCATTTATGCCTTTTTTGATAAAAATATTGACATTAAACTTTTAACCTCGGTTGTTGGTAACGTTAGCATTGATATTGCTACCCGTAACCTTTTGCATCTAGTTGACCTTTACGACGTAAATATACCCGTTGCAAAGGGCGCAAGCAAGGCTATTGCACGCGTTAGTCCCACCGCCGAATTTATTCACCAAGCGGATGGTTTAGGTGGGTATATCCCCCCCTCTAACGTTCACCATACCATTATAGACGACGACGCCATTACCGCTATGTATAAAGTTATAATGCAAGGCGACGGCGATATTATTCCCATCATTTTAGGACCACACACGAATATTGGTTTATTGCTTAAACAGCACCCCGAAGTTATACCTAAAATTCCTAAAATCGTTTTTATGGGTGGCTCGCCTTTCGGAACGCCGGGATACCCCGACCACATATCGTTTAACATCTCTTCCGACCCCGAAGCGTTTAAGATTGTTTTAGATAGTAAAATTCCATTAATTATGTTACCGTCAAGTATAGGACGCAGACACGCGCACTTAGACGAAGAATACGTCAACAAACTTGCCAAAGTAAACGACACGGGGCTTTTAATGAACAAAATGTATTCACTTTATTGGGAGCCAGGCTACCCCGATAAACGCGTTGCAACTAACGATATTTGTGCATTATTCGCACTAATTTATCCCGAAATATTTAAGACGGAAAAAGTATTCGTAACCGTTGACCTTGAAGACGTGCCAGGTAAAACTTGGGTGGAATTTAACAAGGACGGAAACGTAGATTTAGTTACTGACCTTGACAGAGAAAAATTCTTAAAAATACTTGACCAAGACCTTGACAACTTATCCCACGTCAAATTAGAAATTAACTAAAAATTTTTAATTTTTAACTAAAATTTTCACACGCAAGATTGACATTGACTTAAACCGTAAGTATAATATTTATAGTTACGTTAAAGAGGTACTTATAATGAAAATTACGGATACAATTTTGTACGTGGGCGTTAACGACCACAAAGTGGACTTGTTTGAGGGGCAATACCCCGTTCCTAACGGCATGGCGTACAATTCTTATTTGATTTTAGACGATAAAATTGCGGTTATGGACTCTGTTGATGCAAACTTTTCGAACGAGTGGATTAGCAACTTAGTAACCGCGCTAAACGGAAAACAACCAGACTATTTGATAGTTCAACATATGGAACCCGACCACTCTGGTAGCATTAAAGTTTTCATAGATACTTTCCCGAACGCAAAAATAGTATCTTCAGTCAAAGCGTTTGCTATGATGAAGAACTTTTTCGGAACTGATTTTAGCGACAAACAAGTTGTTGTTGGCGAAGGAACTACCCTTTCGCTTGGAAATCATAATTTAACTTTCGTAACCGCACCTATGGTGCATTGGCCCGAAGTTATCGTTACTTACGATAGCACGGATAAGGTTTTATTCTCTGCCGACGCGTTTGGTAAATTCGGGGCACTAGACGTCGAAGAAGATTGGGCTTGCGAGGCGAGAAGATATTATTTTGGTATCGTTGGCAAATACGGTATTCAGGCTCAAGCGTTACTTAAAAAGGCTTCCAACCTTGATATTCAAATTATTTGCCCTTTGCACGGACCAATATTAAACGATAATTTAGGTTATTACTTGAACCTTTATAATATTTGGTCAAGTTACGGCGTTGAAAGTGAAGGCATTATGATTGCTTACACTTCAGTTTACGGCAACACTAAAAAGGCCGTGCTAGAATTAGCCGAACAACTAAAACAAAAAGGTTGCCCTAAAATCGTAGTAACCGACCTTGCGCGCGACGATTCATCTGAAGCAGTTGAAGATGCGTTTAGATATGGCAAGTTGGTTTTAGCAACCACTACTTATAACGGAGAGATATTCCCCTTTATGCGCGATTTTATTTCTCATCTTGTTGAACACAACTACCAAAATAGAACCGTTGCGCTAATAGAAAACGGAAGTTGGGCGCCTATGGCAAACAAGGTTATGCGCGCATTGTTAGAAAAATGCAAAAATATTACGTTTGCTGAAAACTCGGTTAAAATTCTTTCTTCTCTTAACGAAGAAAGCTTAAAACAAATATCTGCGCTTGCAGAAGAACTTACAAAATAACGGGAGGTAAAATTTATGAGCAAGTACGTTTGTGACGTTTGCGGTTGGATTTATGACGAAGAGGAAACAGGCGTTAATTTTGAGGATTTGCCCGAAGATTTCGCTTGTGAACTTTGTGGTGTAGGCAAAGACCAATTTACTAAAGAAAATTAAAGGAGTACGTAAAATGAAAGAAAATTATATGGTTTGTAATTGCAAACAAGTTAGTTATAGCGACATTGCTGACGCCCTTGAAGGTCACAGCAAACTTGAAGACGTTCTAGCGCTTTTTGACGAAGTTCAAAAAATCACTCACTGCTCCACCGGTTGCGGTGGATGCCACGATAAAGTTTTAGACGTTATTTCTGAAATTATGATGGCTTAACTTAAAATAAAATTTACGCCCACGCTTAGTTTTAAGCGTGGGCGTTTTTTCTTTTTATTTTATTAGTTTCATTATTTTCTAACTGAGCCGTTACCTTTTATTAAATATTTACTCGTAACTAAAGCATCTAGTCCCATAGGTCCGCGCGCGTGTAGTTTTTGAGTACTTATACCTATTTCCGCACCAAGTCCAAAGACAAAACCGTCGGTAAATCTCGTTGACGCATTGTGATATACTGATGAAGAATCTATTTCTTTCATAAACTTTTCGGCACTTTTCTCATCCTCTGTTAATATTGATTCAGAGTGACGCGTGCTGTGTTCATTTATATGCGCTATCGCCTCTTCAAGTCCGTCAACCGTCTTAACCGAGATTATTGCACCGCCGTATTCGGTATAGAAATCTTCTTCAGTTGCTTTTTTTACAAAAGGATAATCTTTAATTACTTCGTACGCTCTTTCGTCTGCACGAATTTCAACTTGTTTTTCAAGTAATCTATTTGCTATTTCAGGCAACTCTCTTTCCAAAACCGCGCTGTGAATAACGAGCGACTCACACGCATTACAAACACTATATCTTTGAGTTTTCGCATTAAAAACAACGTCTTTCGCCATACCGTTTTTTACCGATTTATCAATATAGATATGACAATTACCCGTACCCGTTTCTATAATTGGAATAGTTGAATTTTCTACCGCCGCCTTTATAAGCGAAGCACCACCACGCGGTATAAGTAAATCGACGTATTTATTCATTTTCATAAATTCGGTAGTGGTTTGCCTTGAAGTATCTTCTATAACTGAAATCGCATTTTCGTCAACGCCTTCTTGCTTTAAGGCTTGCTTTATCACCTTAACTATCGCCACGTTCGAGCGCAAAGAATCACTTCCACCCTTTAAGATAACTGCATTTGCCGTCTTAAAGCAAAGCGCGAACGCATCAGCCGTTACGTTGGGACGCGATTCGTAAATTATCCCCACCACACCAAATGGAACCGTTACCTTTTCAACTGCTATATCTTGTTCGGGATTAGAATAATTATAAACAACCTTATCAAGCGGTGCTTTTAAGGTGGCAACTTGCTCTAAGCCGATTGCCATACCTTCTATGACTTTTTCGTTTAAAGTAAGTCTATCTATAAACGCATCACTCATACCCTTTTCTTTTGCGGAAATTATATCAAAGTTGTTTTCAGCAATTAAATATTCTTTATTTTCTCGTAATAATTTTGCCGAAGTTATAAGCGTTTTATTTCTTTTTTCTTCAGACGTATTAAGTAAGTTTGCAGCCGCTTTTTTAGCGTTTTTACCTAGTGTATATATATCGAACATATTATTTTTTTACTTTGTCCTTTTTGAAAATTCTTTTTAGTTTATTTTTAACCCTATGCAAAAAATAAAATACCTTAAGTTTAAATTTACGCGTGCGTTTATGCTTATACCACTTTTCTACCTTGCGCAAGTATTTAGAGTCGGTGCACAAAACGTAATTCTTGCCTACGTAATACCCTTCCATCACGCCGAAAACTTGGTCTTCTTTAACCATTTCATAAGTTAATTGACTGTCCCCACACATAACGTAGCCGTCTTTAGTTGGTTCAATAACTCTGTGTAAAACGAACGTTCCACCCGCTCTTTGATAAAAGGCAACGTCGAAACGTTTTAATTTTTCGGTTTTCTTCTTTACAACAACCGATTGACCGCGGTGTTTTAGTATTGGCCACATACTTATTCCACCTGGTACAAACCCAATTACACCGCTCTTTTCTATCTCTGTTTTGTAATCGGTTTTATTGCAATTATCAAAATTCATAATTTATTCCAAACCTCTAATGCCAACGACCTTATCTACCGGCAAAGAGAATACTACGCCGTGCGCATCTGTGTTAGAGCCTGCTTTTTCCATAATAGCGCGCATAATACCGTCTCTATCGTCACGCTTAGCAACAATATAAAGCATTTCTTTTTCTTCACTGATACTCACACCGAAAAACTTTGCTATTTCCGCACCCGTTCCTTTTGCCCTAACTACCGTACCACCGCTTGCGCCTGCGCTACGCGCTGCTTCCATAACCGTTTCCGTATATCCTTTATCAACAACGGTAATTATTACTACCGATTTAATTTCTTCCATAACGTCCTCCTTTTTTTCCACTTGTTGTTCCCCAACGAAATAATTGAGAGAAGACTTTCCCCCCACGCCGTTTATTTGTATAAACACGGCAATACCGTTACCGACGGCGTTTAAATTCATCTCGTCTACAAGCCCGTCTACAATTCCACTTACTTGCTCGTCCTTTACAATCGTTTGAAACATGACCTTTTCGGTTTTTTCTAGGCTTAAATAGTCTAGCATAGTATCAGTAGCCGTACCTAAACACAGGTTGCTTATTACTCCATTTACTTCGTGCCTACGGAAAAAAGATATATACTGCTCGGCGTATTCGCGTTTTGTTATAGTTATTAAATATTTTGCACCCAACATATACTCTCCCTCCTTAATCCAAAATTTCTTCTTGCGCGTTTTGTTGCGCTTTTTTCTTTATTCTTGCCATCTTTATCTTGTAAACTAAACCTAAAATTTGTATTGCAATTAGCGGTGTCATTGCAACCATTGCAACCACGCCGAACCCTTCTGTCGCAACGTTTCCACCTATCGCCGTACACGCCCCTAACGCAAGTGGTATTAAAAAACTTGCCGTCATAGCGCCAGACGCTACGCCACCCGAGTCGAACGCGATTGCCGTAAATATATCGGGAACGACAAAAGTCAAAACTATCGCGATTAAATAACCGGGGATTAAAAAATAAGTTATCGGTATATGAAATACGATTCTTGCCATTGCGAGCCCTACCGAGAAAGCTACGCCTATCATAAGACTCGTGCTTAACGCCTTTTTGGGTATTGCACCCGAAGTTATTTCATACACTTGTTTGGTTAAAACGTGTACCGCCGGTTCTGCTGCTACGACAAAGAAACCTATAATCATACCTATAGGAATAAGCGTCCAAGCGTAACTTTCTGACCCCGCAATTATTTCACCTATTCTAGTACCTACGGGTAAAAATCCTACGTTTACACCCAACAAGAATAATACTAGTCCGACGTAAGTATAAATTACACCGATTATAATTCTTATAAAGTCGTGCTTATTTATCTTTTGACCGAAAATTCTAAACACAAAGAAAAAGCAAACTATAGGTAAAAGCGCAATTCCAACTTCTTTCATATAATGCGGTAAAGCAGTTAAAAACGCGCCCGCAATGCCTAACGAATCAAAATTTTCCGAAGGTGGCGTCGTTGGCAACGCAATTTTATCAGGATTAAAAATAATGCCTAAAATCATAACGGCAATAATTGGTCCAACCGAACACAAAGCCGTTAAACCGAAGCTGTCGTTTTCAGCGTTTCTATCGTTTCTAAGCGAAGCAACACCCGTGCCGATAGCGATAATAAAAGGAACGCTCATAGGACCCGTTGTTACGCCACCCGAGTCGAACGCCAACGGCACGAAAGTTTGTGGAACAAAATAAGAGAGCACAAAAACCGCAACGTAGCACCCAATGAGCAAATGCGATAGTTTAATTTTTAAAACTATTCTTATAAATGCTATTACTAAAAATACGCCAACACCCACGCCAACGGTTATTATAAGCGTCCAATAGTCAACCGTACCTACTAGCCTTGTTGCTAAAACCGCAAGGTCGGGCTCACTTATCGTAATTAAAACACCCACGATAAAACATATAGGCACTATAATCCATAACTTTTTCGTGCGCATTACGGTAGAGCCCACGTATTCGCCAATAGGCGTCATTGCCGTGTCCGCACCGAGCGTGAATAATCCCATACCTATTACTACTAACGCAGTCCCTATTAAAAACAACAAAAACTCGCTACTAGTAATCGGAATAACCGTTAAACATAAAATAAAAACGATTAGGCTGATAGGCAAAACAGACGAAAACGCTTCTTTAACTTTTTCGCTTATTATAGTCTTATCTGCTCTAATAAAATTTACGTTGCGTTTCACTAACAGCCCCCTTGTTTATAATCTTATTTAGTATAACAAATAGTCGAGCGTTTGTCAACGCTCGACTTATCATTTGTCTTACAATACGTTCTATCTTCCTATATCTTACACTATGCTTTTCTATTTTCGGTTATTCTTATCATCACTTGTGCGAAAGCAGGACCCACTGCAACACCTACCAAACCTTGAACTAAATTGCCTGGAATACTTGCTGCTGCGGCAATGCCTTCGCCCATAATTAAACAAGCGTATAAAAAATATCCTAAAACCATTATTGCTTCGGCTATGATACCACCAACGAGCATAGCGGGATATTTATGCTTAAATAATTTAACTAAAGCAACAAACGAAAAATATGCGCATACAGCCATAGTGGCTTTTATCACGAAAGTGCCCGGTGCGTATATAACGTATCCTGTCAACAAATCCGCCAAAGCACTTCCAACGCCCGCGCATATCGCTCCGTACAGTGGCCCTAAGTAAAATGCGGAAAACAATACGAAAACGTCTCCTAAATTAACGTATCCGCTCATTGGGGACGGTATTTGAATAACCATTGTTGAAACGGTAGTTAATGCTGTAAGTAAAGCGCAAAATACAATTTTTTTCGTGTGTGAAAATTTCATAATTCCATCCTATAAAATATTTTTTATTTCAGTTAATTTATCAATTTTATAATCGTAAAGTTTTTCTATCGGTTCGAGTTTTGCATTATGGTTGTACCATATTGATTTTATGCCCACTCCATACGCACCTTTAATATCCGCGCTTAAACTATCACCTAGCATAATCGCATCTTCTTTTTTACATTTGGCAATCTCTAAACAAGCGTCAAAAAACTGTTTACTAGGTTTCCCTACCCCCACTTGTGCAGAAACGACAACGTCATCAAAATAGTGCAAAAAACCCGCTTTGTTTAACCTGTTAAGTTGTGTTTCTTTTATCGCGTTACTTGCCGCAAACAACCTGTATTTTTTTGAAAGATACTCTAAAATTTCTTCAGCACCGTCAACCTTTTCCGCGCAATTAAATAAGAATTCCCTATACTCTCTTTCTATTTTATCGTGGTCGCCGATTAAGCCTAACTCTTTCAAAATAAGTTTATACCTAACCTCATAAATTTCCGCACGGGTCAATTCTTGTCTTTCAAACGCATCCCATAACCTATCGTTGATTTTAATAAAAGTTTTTCCATATTCTTCTTTGAACTCTAATCCGTTTTTTTGAAAGGCTAAGTTCATTGCTAACGCTGAATTTTTATTAAAATCAAGTAACGTATTATCTATATCAATAAATACCGTTTTTATCACTAAAATTTTTCTCCCCTTTGCGTTTATTTAGTTATATAACTAACGCAATTTAATGTCAAGTATTTTTACAAGGTTTTTTTATTTGTTATTAAATTTTTTACGCTTTTGATATTCGGGTTAAATCTTGACAAAATAACACTTTTTTGATATATTAAATCCGAACTAAAATTATACGGTAAAAATATGCAAAGATACGAAAATTTATCTCAAGAATTAAACGATAGAATAATTCAAGAAAAAGCGAATAAAACGCAAATAGATTTTTCTTTTGACGAAAACAAAGCGTTGCGCAGAAACCTTTCTACTAACGACGGTGCTACCGTTTGGCGCACGGCGTTTATTAGGGATATAGATAAGATTTTATACTGCCCTTTTTACAACCGTTACGCAGATAAAACTCAGGTTTTATCCCTTTATAAAAACGACGATATTACCCACCGTAGTCTGCACGTTCAGTTGGTTTCAAGAATTGCCAGAACTATCGGCAAAACCTTAAACTTAAACCTTGACTTAATTGAAGCCATATCTTTAGGACACGACATAGGTCATACCCCGTTTGGACATACTGGCGAGAAAATTTTAAGCAGTATTTACCACGAAAAAACGGGTAGATTTTTTAACCATAATATTCACTCGGTTAGAGTTCTTGACCAAATTTTCCCACTTAACTTAACTTTACAAACGCTAAACGGTATCGCTTCGCACAACGGCGAACTTGAACTTAGTGAATACCGCCCGATTGAACTAAACGATTTTGATGAATTCGATAATCAATTAGAAAGTTGTTATTTGGACGAAAAAAACGTGCTTAAACTCACGCCCTGCACACTAGAGGGGTGCGTTGTTAGAATTTCCGATATAATCGCTTACCTTGGAAAAGATAGACACGATGCGGAAAATAGCGATATTGCAAAGCAAACTAATTTTGAAGATTACGGATTAGGCAAATTAAACGCAGAGATTATAAATAACCTTATTGTTAATCTATTAGAAAATAGTTACGGCAAGCCTTATATTAAAATGGACGATAAACATTTTATCGCCCTAAAACAATCTAAAAATGATAATTACGAGTTCATATATAAAAATCAATCGGTCAAAAAAATTGACGACGTAATTGAAATTATTATGCGCGCTCTTTACGAACAACTTTTTGACGATTTAGTTAGCAAAAAGAAAACTTCACCCGTGTTTACTCATCATATTGATTACTTAAATAAACCACACTATAAAAAGCGCAGAAAGTTTAACTACGAAAATAGTGAGCCCAACCAAATTATAGTGGATTATTTAGCAAGTATGACTGATGATTATATGATTGAATTATATCATTATTTGTTCCCAAATAGTGCGATTAAAACACCTTATAAAGGCTATTTCGATAAGTAGGTTAAATATGAGTGAACGCATAATTAAGCCTATCGGCTACGTTAAAAACGATTTTAAGGAAAAGTTCGGTATTCCGCGCCAAAGTGGTCGCGCTCCGAGTGCAATTTCGCGCGTAATTTTTTATCCAGAATACCGCTCCCCCGACGCTTTGCGCGATATTGAAGGGTTTTCACACCTTTGGCTTTTGTTTGATTTTTCAATGGTTAAAGACCAAAATTTCACCCCATTAATCCGCCCACCAAGACTTGGTGGTAATAAAAAAGTGGGAGTTTTCGCGTCTAGAAGTCCTTTTAGGCCTAATCACATAGGGCTATCTTCCGTGCGCTTAATTAAAGTTGAACAAACTTGTGATTTTGGTTTGACGCTTTTAGTTTCTGGTGCCGATTTGCTTGACGGAACGCCCATATACGACGTTAAACCGTATCTTCCCTTTACCGATTGCCACACGGACGCTATCGGTGGTTACGCTGACGCTCAAAAAGATTATAAATTGAGAGTCAATTTTCCAAATCATCTTAAAAATCTTATTCCTAACGACAAAATTGATGCTATCGTTGAATGCCTAGCCGACGACCCACGCCCATCATATCAAGAAGACGGCAAAAATTACGGTATGCGCTTTGGCGATTACGATATTAAATTTAACGTAGTCGACGGAGAAATTACCGTAACTGACGTAATATCTTTATAAACAAAAAAACGGTTTTACTTTTTTAGTAAAACCATTTTTTATTTTATTCGCTATAAATATTTTCTTTAATTTCGGGTGTTAAAAATCCTAAAAGGCTAAACTCTTCTTCTACGTCAAAGTTTTCTGCGTTATCATACGCTGCGAGTTTGCTTATAGACACTTCGTATGCAGTAAGTGTGCGCACTTCGTCGTCGTTTACACGTTTTTGGTATTCCCTACTTTGAATTCTTCCGCTTATTGCAATCTTTTCCCCAACCGCTAAATTTTTTGCAAAACGTGCGTTTCTTCCCCACGCTATGCACGGTATATAGTCCGACTTATTATAAGAGCGGTTTACCGCTATCAAAATATCGGCTATTTCTCTGTTAAACGGTGTAGTTCTATACACGGGTGGTTTACAAATATAGCCGGTCAAAACTATGCTGTTTGGATTTCTTACGGGTGCTTCATCTAAAAGTTCTCTGACAAATACCGTTAACATAAGTTTGCTTTTTCCGTCTACCAACTTATTATAACTACGAAATTGTCCTAGCGCGTTTATCGTTACGCCCACTCCTAGCGACTTATCGCTAATTAATCGTTCTGAAACAGTTACGGGTAATATATCGCCCTGCCCAGATAACCTTTTTACCAGCACGTTCATTTCGTAAAAGCCTTCGCCGTATACTTCGTGCGAAAATTCGGCCTCGGTAACAATTTCTCCACTGATAAACACCTTGTTGTTCTTTTCTTGTAAACTGTTCATTTTTATTTTATTTCCTCCAAAGAATTTCCTATGAATTTCTAATCTGAGTTCCGTCCACCGCCATTTTATAATTATCGCGATAAATTAATTCTCCTATCGGCACGAACGAAAACCCTTTGTTTTTTAGGTCCTTTATTATTTGCGGTAACGCTTCAGCCGTATGTAACCCTTGGTTGTGGAACAACACTATCGAGCCGTTTTTAACCTTGCTAGTTACCCTTCTAGTTATTTCAATTGCAGATAAATTTTTCCAATCTAAACTGTCCACGTCCCATTGAATAGTATATAAATTTAATGATTTTGCCGTTTCTATCAATAGGTCGTTATAGTCACCGTATGGTGGTCTAAACACTTCCACCTTTTTACCCGTTATTTTTTCAATTGCGTTTACAGAACTAATAAGTTCTTTTCCTATCGCACTCTTATCAAGTTTACTCATATATGGATGAGTTGCTGAGTGCGTTCCTATCTCGTGCCCCGCATCCGAAATTTTTTTAACGTAATCAGGATATTTCTCCGTCCAAAATTCCACCATAAAAAAGGTGCATCTAACTTGTTCCGCTTCCATTATTTCAAGCAGTTTATCCGTGTAGTCCGTTCCCCACGCACAGTCGAAAGATATAGAAAGTTTTTTCTCGTCAGTTTGAACGCTATATATGGGTAATTGTCTTAAATTACTTCCGCCAAAAACTGCGCTTGCACCCGTTTTATATAGCGCTAAGCTTGCAAAAACTATCGCTAACGAAAGGGCAATTCCCGACAAAAGTTTTTTTCTTGACCAGATAGCAAAATACATTATATCTTTCCTTTTTGAGCGGTTTTTGTATTTTTTTGCCGAACGGTGTTGCAACTTGTAAATACCGTTCCACTTTAATATAATTATGCTTGTATCTTATTAGTTATTCTTAATAAAAAAATAAAAACCCGCCGTTCCAAAACAAATTGAAACAACGGGTTTCTTTATGGTTACGTTTTTAGTGTAATCTTATTTACGCAATCAAATTAAACTCAATTTCGTTTATATTATTTACCAAAATATCTATTGAGCAATCCTTCAAACGCTTTGCCGTGACGAGCTTCATCGCGTGCCATTTCGTGAACGGTATCGTGAATAGCGTCAAGGTTAAGTGCTTTTGCTTTTTTAGCAAGTTCAAATTTGCCTGCGGTTGCGCCGTTTTCAGCTTCAACACGCATTTCAAGATTCTTTTTAGTTGAATCGGTTACTACTTCGCCTAAAAGTTCAGCAAACTTTGCAGCGTGTTCTGCTTCTTCATATGCAGCTTTTTCCCAGTAAAGACCAATTTCTGGATATCCTTCACGGTGAGCAACTCTTGCCATTGCGAGATACATACCAACTTCGGTGCATTCGCCCGTAAAGTTCATACGGAGTCCTTCAATTATTTCTGGGTCAACGCCCTTTGCAACACCAACAACGTGTTCTGCTGCCCAAGTTTTTCCATCAGCTTGTTCGTTAAACTTTGAAGCAGGTGCTCCGCAAGTAGGGCATTTAGCAGGCGCAGAATCACCTTCGTGTACGTAACCGCAAATAGTGCAAACAAATTTTTTCATAAATTCTCTCCTTTTGGCTTTATTATGCCTATAATTTTTATTTTTAATTTTTTTCTAATTTATTTTTACTGACAATTTCCACAAAGTCCGTAATAAACGCATTTTTCACCGGTAACCGTTAAACCCGCGTATTTTATTTCACTAGGCACGTTCGCAGGCTTAAACAAATCAATAATCTTACCACATCCGTTACATATAAAATGGCTATGTCTAGAAGTGTCGCCGTCGTAATGCAATCTCTTATCTTCAGTTTCCAACGTTATAATAACGCCTTCTTCCGCAAGTTGCTTTAAGTTGCGATACACCGTTCCAAGACTTATATTAGGTTCTTGTTCGCGTGCGGAATAATAAATCATATCCGCAGTCGGATGGTCTTTTCTGCCCTTTATTATTTCAATTATTAATTCCCTTTGCCTTGAATAACGCATTTATTACCTCCTTATTTAATCGTTATCAGTAATGATTACTATTAATATATTCAACCTTTATCGATTTGTCAACAGTTTTTTATAACTTTTTTAAAAAAATTTTAAAATTATTTTTTAAGCGCGCCGAAAAAATTTCGGCGCGCTTAAAAACATATATTTATATTATATTTTACATTGTATACTATTTTAAAATAGATTTTATGATGGCAGTTTGAGTATGTTTTGGCAAGGCATTTAACATTAACAATAAAGGATTGCGATTTATCTTTAAAACAAATGGTGGACGTTTTTTATTTAAAGTTTTTTGAACTTTTTTAGCAACCTTTTCGGGTGAAACTTTGCGGGCTTCTACTTTATCTACCACCTTTTTAAATCTTTTAGCGTTACAAGTATACAGTTTCGTGTTATTGCAAAAACGGTTTAATGCGTTGGTCGAAACGTTTATCATACCCGTATCAATCGCTCCGCATCTTAACACGGTAACCGATATTCCTTTCAGTTGCGCTTCCATACGCAATGAATATGCGTATTTATCTAGCGTGCTTTTGGTTATTGCATACAGTCCCGTAAACGGCAAGGGGTCTAACGGGGCTAGTTCACTTGTGGTTATAATAATTCTACTTCCGTGTTTTAGAAAAGGTTCGAAAATTTTATTTACTCTAAACGCGCTAAAAACGTTTATTGAAAAGGAACGAATAAATTCTTCTTCTGAAATTTCAAAAAGAGAATCTAGCATATAAATTCCTGCAAAATGTATTATTGCAAAAAGCGTGTCCGTCTTTTCCTTGACTTTTTCAAAGGCTTTTTTAATATCTTCACTATTAGTTAAATCTACTTGTAATGGTAAAACGTTATCGCTTTCATCTATTTTCTCTTTATCTAGAGCAAAAACAAAATAGCCGTTATCGCTTAGCCTTTTAACTACGGATTTGCCCATTCCACCGCCGGCACCCGTAACTAAAACGTATTTCATAACCTAAATTTCTCCTATTTAGTTAAGTCTTTCAAGTTCTTCCATCCACAGCGTGAACACCGCATCACTTGGCATACGCCAACTTCCACGCGGAGATAATGAAATTTCAGTAACTTGCACGCCGTCTGGCAGGCAAGAACGCTTAAACTGTTGAGTAAAAAATCTTCTAATAAAAGTTTTTAGCCATTTAAGAATAGTTTGCTCGTCAAATTCACCCTTAAAAGTATTTACTGCTACACGATAAATCTTTAATGGTGTAAATCCGCGTTTAACCATTAAATATAAGAAAAAGTCGTGTAAAACGTAAGGTCCAACGATATCTTCAGTTACCTGCTTAATCGTGTCGTTTCCCGATGGGATTAGTTCGGGACTTACGGGCGTGTCTAATATATCTAAAAGAACTGCTTTGAATTTGCCTTTTCCCTTATTAGCAGTATAACCAACTAAATGTCTAACTAAAGTTTTGGGAATAGAGCCGTTCACCGCGTACATACTCATATGGTCGCCGTTATAAGTTGCCCAACCGAGCGCAAGTTCTGATAAGTCACCCGTACCCACCACTATTCCGTTTACAGAGTTTGCATAATCCATTAATACTTGCGTACGCTCGCGCGCCTGTGCGTTCTCATAAGCTGCGTCGTGCAAATCTATGGGGTGTTCAATGTCTTTTAAGTGGCGTTTTACAGACTTGGTTATATCTATCTTTTTAAGTGTAGTATTAAACACTTTTGCTAAACTAACGCTATTATCAAACGTTCTTGAACTCGTTCCAAAACAAGGCATAGTTATTGATACGATATCTTTTGTACTTCTTCCTAAAAGTTGCATTGAACGAACGGCAATAATTAATGCGAGTGTAGAGTCAAGCCCACCAGATATACCTATTACAACTTTGCTTGCGTTAACGTGGCTAATTCTTTTTTTCAAAGCGTGCGCAGCAATATCGATAAGCAAATCTTCTTCACCAACTTTTATAAACGGAGTTTTATCGTAAGTTCTATCAGTCGAATATCCATCGTTATTTAATGAAAAACCTACCAAATGAATTTCTTGTTGACTCTTTTCCAAATTAAGATTGAACTTTTTACTTCTTTCAAATTCTATCGCACCTAAATCAACGTCTGCCATTATCAAACCGCTATCAAACGGTTTATTTTTATTAAGCACTTTGCCGTTTTCGGTTATAAAGGCAGTTGCAGAAAAAACTGAATCGGTTGTAGATTCTCCGTCGCTCGAGTTTATATAAACGTAAGCCGAGCATAATTTTTCACTAATCGCTTTAGCGTTGAATTCTCTTGCCGTATTAACGCCGGAAAACTCACTTTCAGCAAAGGGATTTACTATTAAATTTGCACCTTTTACAGCGTGATAGACGCAAGATGGAACTATAGCATCAATATCTTGCCCTATTTGCGCACAAACTTTTAATCCTAGTTCACTATCGGCAAAAATAATATTCTTGCCAAAAGGAACAATATCCGTTATATCCGAACTCAAATTTACACAAGATAGTTTTTCCGGCGCAGATGCGAAATAACGTTTTTGATTGTTAGGTAAGTAATCTGACATATACGTTTTGGGAACAATACCCAAAACTGTTCCGTCACATATACCTGCAACCGCATTATAAATAAGTCCGTCCACTTGAATAGGTAAACCAACAAAAACTAAAAGGTTCTTATCTTTTGTATATTTTGCAACTTCTAAAAGGGCGGACTTTGCTCGGTCAAGCAAAGTTTTAGAATAAAATAAGTCGCCTAAAGTACTGCCCGTCAAACACAGTTCAGGAAAAACTAAAACTTTAACTTTTTCTCTAACTGCCAAATCTATCCCTTCTTTTATTGAATTCAAATTAAATTTTACGTCAGCAACCTTTATTTGATTTGAAATAGCACCAACTTTAATATAGCCTAAATCCATAAAATCTCCTTTTTTAATAAAAAACGATTTTTCTTAATTGCTATTTTACTACTTTTTTTAATTTTTTGCAATATTTTGAAAAATAAAAAAGGCGAATTTTTGCAATTTTGCAAAAATTTGCCTTAATTTGTCTATAAATAATTAATCATCATATCCGTTGGGGTTTTTGGTTTGCCAATTCATAGCGTCGCGACACATATCTTCAAGCGTTTTTTCAGCCTTAAAGCCTAAAATTTCTTGTGCTAACGACGGGTCTGCATAACACTCGTCAATATCGCCCGGTCTTCTAGGCATAAACTTATACGGAATAGGTTTGCCCGTTACTTTTTCAAACGCTTTAACCATATCAAGAACGCTGTATCCTTGACCAGTTCCTAAGTTAACTATTAATAGCCCCGGATTTTCTGCAAGTTTATTTACCGCAAGAACGTGTCCTTTTGAAAGGTCAACAACGTGTATAAAGTCTCTTACCCCCGTGCCGTCGTGAGTATTGTAGTCGTTTCCAAATACACCTAAATATTCTCTTTTCCCAACGGCAACTTGCGTTATGTATGGGCAAAGGTTATTAGGTATACCTTTGGGGTCTTCACCTATCATACCACTTTCGTGTGCACCTACGGGGTTGAAATATCTTAATATAGCGATATTGAAAGAATTATCCGCATTATATAAATCTTTTAAAATATATTCGATAAACAACTTTGTGCTTCCATATGGGTTTGAAGTTGAAAGTGGGAAATCTTCTTTTATCGGCACGCTCTTAGGTTTGCCGTAAACGGTCGCTGATGAAGAGAATACTAAATTCTTAACGCCGTGGTCACGCATAGCAAACGCTAAAACTAATAAACCTTCTATATTATTTTCATAGTATTCAAGCGGTTTTGCACAAGATTCGCCAACAGCTTTAAGCCCTGCAAAATTGATAACTGCATCAATCTTATTTTCAGTAAAAATTTTATCAAGTATAGCCCTATCTCTTATATCGCCTTCGTAAAATTTAATTTTTTTACCAGTAATTTGTTCAACTCTTTTAACCGCTTCGTATTTACTGTTCATAAAGTTGTCTATACAAACCACTTCGTGCCCTGCGTTTAAAAGTTCAACTGAAGTATGCGAACCTATATATCCTGCGCCACCCGTTACTAAAACGTTCATTATTTATTCTCCTTGATTATCTCAATAAATTTTTCATAATATCTTCTACCTAATTCATACGCCGAATCCCTACAGAAATGAATATTGTCCGTATTGTCTTTTACAACTTCCGAATTAGATTTAAGGTCATCAGTATCCCAAACGTGAGCAACCTTATTAAACTTTTCGTAAACCGTTTTGTATCCGTTTTTGATTGCGTTTACGTTGTCTTGACTTTGTTCACTTATCCAACCTTTACAAAAGCCACCCGACACGAAAGGAATATCGCCGTATTTTTCTTTAACGCCACTTAAAAACGCATCTAGTTTTTCAGTATAGTACGCATACCTAGTTGCATAATCAAATTCAGCGTTCTCAAAAATATCGTGTTCGCCTTGATGCCAAAGTAATGCTACTATGCGGTTTTCTTTGTTCATTGAAAGCGCAGCGTCAACCATTTCGTACATTCTCTTTTCAAGTTTTTCGCCTTTGCCCCAATGATTTCTTGCAAATCCCGTACCGCCAATTGCCGTTTGAACGATTAAAACTTTTCTATCTTCGTCAAGATTGTTCTCAACGTATTTTTTTGCAAAAGAAAGACAGAATACGGCAAGTTTATTAGCGCCGTCTTCACGTTCGTCCGCTTGATTAATATAGCAGTCGCCCGTGGTTTCTATTTCAAGTCTATCCCCATAAGGAGTGCTTATAACGTCCGCGGTATACTTTTCATTGAACATCATAATTTTATCATTGATTTCCCACGGAGTGTTTGTTTCTCCCAAACCACAGCCCATTGCATTAGACTGTCCTGCTACGATAATTATATCAAATTTGTCGTTAATAATATTGCTTATTTTCATCATCTTATTTAACTCCTAACACGTTTAAGAAACGCACGAAACCGTCTTTTCCTTGTTGGTCGTTTTTAAATACCGCCGTATTAAACAAAATGTTTTTACAAACTTTGTTAACTGTATCAGTTACCTTTTGTTCTGCGGTAGCCATATCTTTTGATAATCCATCCGCCATAAGTTCTTTTATCATATCTCTATGCGCGTACAAATAATTGTCTTTATCGTTAAGTGCTTTTTCATCATACGGCGCTTTACCACAAAGAATTTCCGCTATCATATTGAGTTGCTTTTTAAGTCTACCCGGTAGAATAAACAAACCCATTGCCTCAATTAAGCCGATACCTTCTTTTTTAATATTGTGATACTCTGGATGCGCGTGGAATATTCCGTCAGGGAACTCCTCGTTAGTCCTATTGTTTCTAAGTATTACGTCGATGATATAAGTTTCGCCCACCTTTCTACATACGGGAGATAACGAGTTGTGTGGCGTTTCGCCTGTGAACGCGTAAATACCACACTCTTCATCAGTATAAGTTTCCCACAATTTGATTATATCGGTTGCGAAAGATTTTATATTCGCTCTATCAGTACTTTCAAGCCTTATTACGCTATTATACCAGTCGACTATCCCCACCTTTACCGTAGGATATTTATCGCTAGCAAATTGTTTTAACAATGGCGCTTTATGCATAGGCATTAAGTGTTCGCCACCTTGAAAATGTTCGTGGTTTAGAATTGAACCGCCTACGATAGGCAACGCTGCGTTTGAACCTATCATATAGTTGGGGAAAAAGTCAACGAAATCGGTAATTTTATCTATGGTGTCCGAAGCAATATGCATAGGTCTGTGTTGATTTGAAATGGCTATCATATGTTCGTTATAATACGCATACGGCGAATATTGAACAAACCAAGGTTCTCCACCCATAGTTAGAGAAATCGTCCTTATATTTTCGCGTGCAGGATGGCTTGCGTGTCCTTCAAATCCTTCGTTTTCTTTACAAAGGAAACAAGCGGGATACTTTGCTTTCTTTGGCGCAGTTAAAAGTTTTGCGATTTCTTTATTGTCCTTTTCGGGCTTACTTAAGTTTACGGTAATTTCTAAATATTTGTCGCCGTCAACGTATTCCCACTTCAAGTTTTTGCCAATTGCCGTTTTTTGAACGTAATTATTTTTTACTGACAAGTCGTAAAAATACTCACAGGCCTTTTCAATGCCTTGACTTTGTTTAATTTCCATAAACTTTTTATTCACTGCAGACGGTAACGGCGATAAAAGACCGAAAATATACGTGCTATATAAATTTTCAAGACCTTTTTGCGCCAAGCCGTTTTCTACTGCGTATTCTTCAAGTTCAGAAACTATTACGTCGGGCACGTCTAAACTTTCGATAAAACTTAAATCGCCCACGTCTAAAGCAGGTTCGTCAATTCTAAATTCTCTAAGTAAAAGATTTCTAAAATAAATCTCGTCCCTTTGTTCTAAATGCAAATGACATCTTGCATACTTTATAAGTTTTTCAACTAAAATTTTGCCGTTAATCATTCTCCGTTCTCCTTTTTCCGTAATAGTAGTAATATTTACACTCTCTATTTGAGTTGTATAACTTTCTTTCTCTATCGCACTTTTGACCGAAATGCTTTTCAAAGCTTTTTGCCGAAGTTATTACGAAAGCTGACCACCCGTCAAGCTTTTTATACGCTTCTCCTAACCACTTATAACAAATTTCCGCTTCCTTTATATCGTAAACGCGCTCGCCATAGGGTGGATTAGTAACGATAGTTCCGTTCGATAAATCCGACTTAAAATTCTTTACGCTCTGAGTTTCAAATCTTATTTTATCCGCAACCCCTGCGCGTTCCGCGTGCCTTTTAGCAAGTTTAACGGCTTTTGGGTCTATATCTGATGCAAAAAACTCTAATTTTCTATTTCTATCTTCTTTATCCTTGGCTTCACTAAACGCCAAGTCGAAATACTTTTTATCAAAATTATTCCAACGGTTAAATGCAAACGTTCTATTCACACCGCCCGCGATATTAAGAGCTATGCGAGCCGCTTCTATCGCTATCGTTCCCGAACCGCAAAATGGGTCGGCAAACGGTTTTTCTTTATAAAAATCTGAAAACAATAATAGTGCCGACGCAAGCGTTTCTTTTATCGGTGCAATTCCCACTAAATCGCGGTATCCCCTTTTATGTAGTCCCGCACCGCTAGTGTTAATGTATAACGTAACCTCGTCTTTGAATATCGAAAACTCTAAACCGTATTCCGCACCGCTCTCGCTAAGCCTATTAGTCTTATAAACTCTACACAACCTATCAGATATGGCTTTTTTAACTATACTTTGACAAGCCGATATCGCAAACAGTTTGCTTTTTACGCATTTTCCGTTAACTAAAACTTTTGCATCTACAGGGAAAAATTCTTCCCACTTAATGCTTTTAACTCCGTCAAACAACTCGTCAAAAGTTAACGCTGTAAATTGTGCAACACGAATATAAACTCTGTCTGCCGTGCGCAAATTCACGTTAAGCCTTGCAACGTCTAAAGGCGAACCTTCAATGGTTAGTGCACCGTTTATTGCAGGCGCATCACCATAACCCAAGCGCGTCAGTTCGCTTTTTAAGGCTTTTTCCACACCCGAAGCACAAGTTAACGTGATATTAAGTTTTTCAGGAAAAAAACCATACTTTGCCATCATTATTATTCTAATAAAAACCAACGAGTTTTGCAAGCGTTTTATTAAAGTTTATTATATAAATTTATTTATACTATAATTATACTTTAATTTATATTATGGTACAAACGGTTGACATCTCCGTTGCATTTTAGTAAAATTATAATAGGGGTGAGTTCTGGCGTTTTGAGGTACAAAAGTAGTGAGAAAAAATTTAATATCGACAATCACAACAAGACTTGTTTAGAAAAAATAAGTAGCTCGAAATTATTCTATACGCGTGATTTATTCGCTTACGCTTTCGTCGCTTTATTCGTCGTGTTTTTAATTATAGTATTCGTAGTTTTACCGTCAAATAAACAAGCTAATGGTTTTTGCGTTAAAAAAGACGGTCAAGTAGTTTTTTACTTTACAAACAACACGGTTAAAATACAGAACGATTACGATGATTTAATCGAAACTGTTGGTATTCAAAACGGAGTTGAAGTAACCATTTATACCGACTCAAACAAAACTAATTTCAACGTGATTTTGTTCGACCTTTCTAACAAAACGGCTAAGGTTACTAAAAGTACTTGTTCTCACTCTAAAGATTGTTGCTATTCACCCGCGATATCCAATAGCGGTATAATATACTGCGCACCGCACGGCTTATCGATAGAGCCTATCGGTTCAGGTGGCTTTACCCCACCCGTTACGGGAGGGATAAAATGAAAAAAAACACAAAGAAATTAACGTTATCGGCGTTACTATCCGCGCTCGCGCTAATAACTTTTATGATTGAAAATCTATTCCCACCGTTATTTTTCCCTGGCGCAAGAATGGGACTTTCAAACGTTTTCATTCTTTTATGCGTCGTGTTATTAGGCAATAAATACGGCTTTGCAGTTTTAATTGTTAAAGTTACTTTAGGCAGTTTATATTCGGGCAATATTTCGGCTTTGATGTATTCTTTACCATCAGGTTTAATTGCTTTAATTATTCAAGTGTTACTCATTAAATACACGTCACGCCTTAGCATTATTGCCATAAGCGTTACGGGAAGTGTTGCTAACGCTGTTTGTCAAAACGCGGTTTTTTGCTTTGTTATGAAATCTTTTGCTTACCTATCCTATTCCCCTTACCTTGCTTTAAGCGGTGTTATTTCGGGTGCGATAGTTGGAGCAACCGTTTTCTTTTTAACAAAAAAATTACGTAAAATCAAATTTTTACAGGACATATATTTTACATAAGGAGATAGCGAATTGAGTATCAAAAAAGGTAAAAAATTTCCATACGGGATTCACGTTAAAGATATGAAAGACCTTTGCCGTGATAAACCAATAGAGCAAGTTCCCGCATCAGACTTGGTTTATATAAGTATGAGTTTGCATATCGGTGCGCCGTCCGTTCCTATCGTCAACGTCGGCGATAAGGTTAAAAAAGGTCAACTAATAGCCAAAGAAAACGGACCAGTTTCCGCAAACGTTTATTCTTCTGTTAACGGTGAAGTCGTTTCGATTGAAGATATTAACAACGGACTTGGTTTAAGACAAAAATACGTAATAATTAAAAATGATAAAACCGACGGCGAGTTGCTTTTCGACCAAATGACCGAATTTTCACCATCCGCTTTGGTTGAAAGAATTCGTCTTGCGGGTATAGTCGGTTTAGGTGGCGCAGGTTTCCCAACCGCAGTAAAACTTACCCCAAAAAATCCACTTGAATTTTTGATTATAAACGGGGCAGAATGCGAACCGTATCTTAATTGCGACTTTAGACTTATGATTGAGCGCACGGATGATATTTATAAAGGTATTAAATACACCGCTAAAGCGCTTGGCATCAATAAAATAGTTATAGGTATTGAGGCAAACAAGCCTGAAGCGATTAAAGCTTTTGAAAAATATGACGACATTGACGTCGTAATCTTGAAAAAACAATACCCTATGGGTAGCGAAAAACACCTTATATATTGCACTACGGGTAGAAAAGTTCCCACGGGCAAAATGCCGTTTGACGTGGGTTGTTGCGTTCACAACGTTAAAACTATGATTGCTTGTTACGAAGCGATAGAATTAAACAAGCCGTTCACCGAAGTTTATATGACGGTTAGTGGCAAAGGCGTTAACAATCAAAAAAATATTAAAACCTTAATCGGTACGCCTTATCAAGATATTCTTGATTTTTGTGGTGGACTTAACGGTTTAGCCGTTAAATTCGTTGCCGGCGGACCCATGATGGGCAAGGCATTGCTAAATCTTAACCATTATACTAGAAAAACCGCTAGTGGACTTCTTGCGCTAACAGCTGAAGAAACTAACGCTACTCAGCCGTCCAACTGCATTAACTGTGCCGTTTGCGCAAAAAACTGTCCTATGCGACTAATGCCTATGTACATAGAAAGTTACGCGCTAAGTGGCAACTTTGAAATGGCTGAAAAATACGGGGCTATGAACTGTATTGAGTGTGGCTCTTGCGCCTTTAACTGCCCTGCAAAGCGTTCGCTTGTTCAAAGCATTTCTTTCGCAAAAGCAAAAATTAAGGAGATGAAACAAAATGGCAGATAGATTATTAAAGTTCTCTTCTTCCCCGCACGTTAAATCACCAAAAACTACACGCCAAATTATGATTCACGTTTGCATCGCGCTTATGCCTGCTGTGATTATGGGTATAGTTTTATTCGGCGGTATGGCGGCGCTAATATTATCGCTCTCACTCGTTAGCGCGGTCGCTAGTGAATTCGTTTACTTACTTATTTGTAAAAAATCTTTTAGGCAAATAGCACGTGAATTCGACTTTACTTCGTGCGTTACGGGTCTTCTAGTCGGTATGTCTATCGGCGTTAACTACCCTTGGTACGCACCTATATTCGGTAGCGTGTTCGCGATAATTGTGGTTAAAATGATTTTCGGCGGTACGGGCAAAAATTTAGTTAACCCCGCCGTTACGGGAAGAATTTTTATATTTATGTCCTTTCAAGCAATGGTTGGCGCGTGGGTCATCCCAAATATTAATTCTATTACGGGTGGTCAAATAAATTCTGGCGCAACTATTTTGGGCGGACTTTTAGATGCTAAAAACCCAACTTTCCCAACCCTTTCAAATTGGGATTTATTGCTCGGTACGGGACTTGCAGGCTGTATCGGTGAAACGTGCAAACTTGCTCTTATATTAGGTGGTATCTATCTTGCCGTTTTAGGTATTATTAATATCGGTTACCCCGTTATATACGTTGCAGTTACAGGTTTGTTTACCGTAGCACTTAACGGATTTAACTTTGGATACTTCTTACCTGCAATTTTATCGGGAGGCTTAATGCTAGGCGCAATCTTTATGGCAACCGATTACACGACAACGCCAAACACTACGCTTGGAAATATCATCTATTTCGTTATGCTCGGTCTAATCACCGCAGGACTACGCCAAGCAACGCATATGGAAGTTGTTTCATTTGCAATTTTGTTTATGAACCTTTTCGTTCCACTAATAGATAAATTCGTACTTCCTAATCCTTTTGGTTACAAAAAAATTAAGAAAGCAAAGGGGGCTAAATAATGAAAGACCAAAACAATAAATTATCCTCTTTCTTCAATTCCGTTTGGTTTAGATGCATAAGCGTTTTATTAGTGCTAACGGTAGTTTTAAGCAGTACGCTCGCTATATTTAACGACGTATTGTACGTATCTGCATCCGAAAGAACAGATAGAGCTTTGAAAAAGATTTACGGTGTTATCCCAAATTACACTACCCTACTTGACGTCGATAGTTTAGAAGACGGGATAAATAAAACGGTTATAAATTACAACCTTGACGCAGACGCTGACTTTGAAGGTGCGATAAATAAAATTTACGTTATTGGCGACCAAAACGGCGAACACGACGAATTGTTTCAGTCGGTTGGTTTTGAAGGTTATAAAGGCGGTTCAATAACCCTTTGGGTTAGAGTTAAATATTTATCTAACGGCAACAAAAAAATCGAACAAGTTTTATTGCAAGAATACGATAAGCAAACGCTTATGAGCAAACTTAATTCTGCTTTTTACAATAGGTTTTTGGTAGACGTTACAAACGCTTATAACGACGGTAATCTTTTCACAACGGCAAGCGGTAAAGGTCAATTCTCCAACCCCGTGAGCGGTGCTACTTATTCGGCTAACGCCGGCAACAATGCGGTAAACTGCGTGGTTGCTTACGTTGGAGGTGTACAATGAAAACTAACTTCAAAAAAATAGCAACTGACGGCGTTATTACTCAAAACCCCACACTTAAACTCGTTTTAGGAACTTGCCCAACTTTAGCACTTACCACAATGGCTATGAACGGTATTTATATGGGGCTTGCGGTTACTTTCGTTTTGATTTGTAGTAACGTGCTTATTTCTCTACTAAGAAAACTTATCCCCTCTCAGGTCAGAATCCCTGCGTTCGTTTTAATTATCGCTACTTTCGTTACGTTGGTTAGATTGTTGCTTGACAAACTTCTTCCTGATGCGTACGAAGTTTTAGGGCTTTATCTTCCCCTTATCGTAGTTAACTGCATAATTTTAGCAAGAGCGGAAAGTTTTGCTAGTAAAAACGGCGTAATTGCCTCAGCAACTGACGGCTTATTTATGGGGATAGGTTTTACTCTTGCGTTGACGCTTATGGGCGCGTTTAGAGAAATTTTAGGTGCGGGCGCTGTTTTTGGAATTACTCTTTGGAATTTCCAAATTGGTTTCTTCTCATCAAGCGCTGGTTCGTTCTTTACTTACGCTTTGTTTATTGCGATTTTCTCTCTCGTATCGAGTACAATTTCTAAAAGCAAAAGAAAGAAACTATCTCGTCTTAACGGCGAAAATTTAACGGCGGAGGTGTAATATGGCACAATTCATTATGATTATCGTTTCGGCTATGTTTATTAATAACTTCGTCGTAGTTCAGTTCTTAGGAATTTGTCCTTTCCTTGGCGTTTCTAAAGACTTTAAGAGCGCGCTTGGTATGGGGCTTGCGGTAACTTTCGTTATGACGCTAACTTGCCTAATAACTTACCCCATCTACACTTTGATTTTAGTTCCGTTAAACATTGAATATATGGAGATAATAATTTTCATATTCGTTATAGCATCATTAGTTCAAATGATTGAAATGGCACTAAAAAGATTTTCACCAACACTTTACAACGCTATGGGTATTTATCTTCCACTTATTACTACAAACTGTGCAGTATTAGGTGTAGCTGAACTAGTTATTGACACAAAACAAATCGCTGGCTTAATTGGTATTGCAACGGGCAGTATGAACATAGGCTTTGCCGTTTTATACGGACTCTTTGCCGGACTTGGTTTCACACTTGCAATCGTATTAATGAGTGGACTTAGAGAAAAAGTTGCAAGATTACCTATCAATAAGCACTTAAAAGGTTTCCCTATCGCAATGATAGTTGCTTGCTTTATCGCTATGGCGTTCTACGTTTTCGCGCTTATTTAAGGAGAATTTCTTATGTTAAGTTTATTACTTAGACCGATAAATTTTGCTACTTTAGGTTACGTTATATTAATCGTTGCGGTTATTTCAATTGTTTTTGCATTTTTAATTGTTTTAGTCAGCAAACTTTGTTTTGTTAAAGAAGATGAAAAAGTCAAAGCGGTTAGCGAACGTCTTGCGGGAGCTAACTGTGGTGGATGTGGTTACGCAGGTTGCGCAGATTTTGCAAAAGCACTCGCCGAAGGAAAAGCTGAACTATGTTCTTGCGGAGCAACTTCTAACGAACAAAAACAAGAAATTGCTAAAATTTTAGATATCCCCTTTAGCGCGACAACTAAAACTTTTGCAGTCGTTAAATGCGCGGGTGGTGTAAACGCAAAAGATAAATTCGAATACGTTGGCAACAGCGGTTGTACCGCAGAAATCACTTATGCAGGCGGAAGAAAGATTTGTCCCGAAGGATGTTTGGGTGGTGGAAATTGCGTTGAGGCTTGCTCTGACAACGGCGTTAAAATTGCCGACGGCGTGGCTTTAGTTGATAAAAGTTTATGTGTTTCTTGCGGGGCGTGCGCCAAAAGCTGTCCTAAAAATCTTATTGAATTCATACCCGTAACGGCTAAAGTTTACGTTGCTTGCTCAACCAAGTGCCGTGGCAAAGACGTTATGAGCGCTTGTCAAGTAGGTTGTATCGGATGCGGATTGTGTGCTAGAAACTGCCCCGAAGGTGCAATTGAAATGGTAAACAATTTACCCGTTATAAATTACGAAAAATGTAACGGATGTAAAACTTGCGTTCTTAAATGTCCAAGAAAAACCATTAAAGAAATTTAATTTATACCTAAATATAAAACCGCGACTCTTTGTTTAAGAGTCGCGGTTTTTGTTTTTTAAGTTTTATATTTTAATTTTATCTATCACTTTGCCGTCAATTTCTTTAAGCGTTAATTCACCGTCATCTAATATCAAAAAACTGTTTGGCGTGCCGTTTTTAGGTAAAGAAGTTGAGCCTGCGTTTGCAACTACCACACCGTTTTGTCTTTCGATAAAACCCGTATGGAAATGACCGTAAATAACCGCATCATAATAAGTTTTAGGCATACTGTCTTTATTATAAATATGTCCGTGCGTTAAAAACACGCTTTTGTTCGCACTGATTATAACCGCGCTTTCAACAAAATCAAACTGCGAAATCATAGTATCCACCGTGCTATCACAGTTCCCTTTTATTACGATTAAATCTTTGTTTATTTGGTTGAGCATATCGGCAACTTGCATAGGTGCATAATCTTTAGGAAGCGAATTTCTAGGCCCGTGATTATAAATATCGCCAAGTAAAACTATCTTATCCGCTTTTTCTTCTTTAAACTTTTCAAGCACCTTTTTTAAGTAATATGCCGAGCCGTGAATATCCGAAGCAATTAAAATTTTCATAATTTTATCCTTTTATTAAATCCGTTACCACTTCTTTAGCAAGCATTAGCCCTGCTACTGCCGGAACGAATATCATACTTGCAGGAGCAACCCTGCCGTTATCTTTTATTTGCGCGTCGTCTATTTCTTCACTTAACAGCGTGCATGGTTCTTCTGAATACACGACCTTTACGCCTTTTATATTTCTGTTTTTAAGTTCCCTTCGCATTACCCTTGCTAAAGGACAGCCTTTGGTCTTTTCTATATCGGCAACTTTTAACGCCCCTATATCAAGTTTACCACCCGTACCCATACAAGATATTATAGGCACGCCTGCTTCTTTAGAACGCTTTATAAGTTCGATTTTCGCACTAACCGTATCGATTGCATCAATTACATAGTCATACTCGCTTAACGGGTAATTATCGGCGTTTTCAGGCAAATAAAAGGTTTTTACCGCCGTTACTTTCGCATCGGGATTAATAGATAAAAGTCTTTCTTTAATAACGCTAACTTTATCTTTACCAACTTTATCAACGGCGGCAATTATTTGGCGATTTATATTTGACAAAGCAACCATATCGTTATCGAATACCGTAATAGCCCCGATTCCGCTACGAATTAACGCTTCCGCCGTATAACCGCCAACTCCCCCAACGCCAAACACGGCGACGGAGGAGTTTTTGAGTTTATCTAATTTTTCCTGACCGAGTAAAGATTTTACTCTTGAAAATTTTTCCATTATAAAAGGTGAATTCCTTTCTTTGCGTTTTCTTCTACAGATTCATCCGACCATACTGACGATTGAACTTCACCGATATGCGCTTTATTCAAAAAGAACATACACAGTCTTGACTGACCTATTCCCCCACCGATTGTTAAAGGTAATTTACCGTTTATTATATCTGAACAATAGGGGTTTGAAAGTTTGTCAAGCTCACCTTTCTTCTTGAGTTGTTTTTTCAAACTTTCACCGTCAACCCTAATACCCATTGATGATATTTCAAGCGCGATACCCAAAACGTCGTACCACAAGATGATATCGCCGTTAAGTTTCCAGTCGTCATAATCAGCCGCCCTGCCATCGTGCGGTTTTCCGTCCGATAGTGGCCAGCCTATTTTATACAAAAAGATTGCTCCGTATTTTTTTGCTGCGACAACTTCTCTTTCTTTTCTCGTTAAATCGGGATAGGCTTGTTCTAATTCTTTAGTGGAAATAAAAGTAATATCATCAGGCAAGTTATGCGTTAAAGCAGGATATTTTTTATTTACTGCAATAGATAACTTTTTCAAAGCCTTGTATATGCCTTTCACAGTCTTTTTAAGATATGAAAGTTTTCTATCTTTTTCGGTAATGATTTTCTCCCAGTCCCATTGGTCAACGTAAACCGAGTGTATAGCGTCCAAATCTTCATCTCTGCGAATAGCGTTCATATCCGTATAAAGCCCCGTTTCAGGCTCAAAACCGTATTTTGCAAGCGCCATTCTCTTCCACTTCGCAAGTGATTGAACTATCTCAACTTCTTTGCCGAGAGTTAACACGTCAAAACGAACCGCACGTTCGTATCCGTTAAGGTTATCGTTAAGCCCCGTTTCAGGCAAGACGAAAAGCGGTGCGGATACGCGCGTGAGTTTTAACGTTTTTGCAAGTTCTCTTTCAAACGTGTCTTTTATAAATTTTATCGCAATCTCTGTTTCTAAAAGATTGAGCGTTGATTTATACATAAATTAATCAATTACTCCTTGGTAAAGCGGATATTTTTTAATAAGTTTTTTAACTTCCGCACGAACGAAATCAAAAGCTTCTTCTTTCTTGTTGATGATTTCGGTAATAAGTTCTGCAACTTTTACGCAGTCTTCTTCTTTGAAACCACGAGTGGTTACGCTTGGCGTTCCGATACGAACACCGCTTGTTACAAACGGTTTTTGTTTATCGAACGGTATTGCGTTTTTGTTGAGCGTGATGTTTACTTCATCAAGTAATTTTTCTAATTCTTTACCCGTAATATCTTTATCAGAAAGGTCTAAAAGCATAAGGTGGTTGTCCGTACCGCCAGAAACGAGTTTAACGCCGAGTTCTAAAAATCTTTCGCTCATAGCCTTTGCATTCTTAACGATTTGTTCTTGGTACGCCTTAAATTCGGGTTTTAACGCTTCGCCGAAAGCTGCTGCTTTTGCTGCGATTATGTGCATTAAAGGACCGCCTTGCGTACCAGGGAATACTGCTTTATCAATGATTTTAGCATATTCTTCTTTGCATAAAATCATACCGCCACGAGGACCTCTTAAAGTCTTGTGCGTAGTCGTAGTAACGAAGTCTGCGTATGGAACGGGGTTGGGGTGCAAACCTGCCGCAACTAAACCTGCTATATGCGCCATATCAACCATCATATAACAACCAACTTTATCACAAATTTCTCTAATTCTCTTAAAATCGATTACTCTAGGATATGCACTTGCACCGCATACGAAAATATTGGGTTTTACTTCTAACACTTGTGCTTCTAAATCGTCGTAATCAATCGCACCCGTTTCTTCTTTAACGCCGTATCCTACTGCATTAAAATATTTACCTGAAACGGTTACAGGGCTACCGTGGGTTAAGTGTCCACCGTGAGCAAGGCTCATACCCATAATGGTATCGCCAGGTTTAAGAACTGCAAAGTAAACTGCAAAGTTTGCGTTTGCACCACTGTGCGGTTGAACGTTTGCGTGGTCTGCGCCGAAAAGTTTTTTAGCGCGTTCAATAGCAAGCGTTTCTACGATATCAACGCATTGGCAACCACCGTAATATCTGTGTTCGGGATAGCCTTCTGCATATTTATTTGTAAGTACGCTACCTGCTGCAAGCATTACGCTTTCTGAAACGAAGTTTTCACTTGCGATAAGTTCAATATTGTTTCTTTGACGGATAAGTTCTTTTTCTAAACCTGCGTAAAGTTCAGGGTCTGAATTCTTGATAGAAGTAAAGTCAATCATTTCTGTTCTCCTTTTGTATATGAATATAATTTTTTACAAATGTTTAATAAGCATTTCCGAAAGTTGTGCTTTCGCGGTGAGCCCCACCGTTTTTTCTTTTAGTTCACCTTTCTTAAATAAAGCAATCGTTGGTATTGACTGCACACCGTATATAGATGCAAGCTCTGCATTTTCATCTACGTCTACCTTTACGATTACTGCCTTTTCTTTAACTTCATCCTTAAATTCGTGAAGTATTGGTGCTTGCATTTTACAAGGTCCGCACCAAGTAGCGTAAAAATCTACTATAACCGGAACTTCAGAGTTTATTATATCATTAAACTCCTCTTTTCCCAAAACGTTTTTTATATCACTCATCTAAATTATCTCCCTTTTTTAGTATATTAACAATTACGTGCACTCCGCCCGATACGTTTTTTAGGCGTTTATCTATAACTGCTAAAATAGTATACCACAAAATTATTGAAATTACACTTAAAATAACTAGCCACGTTTCAATTCTGATAAATAAATAAGTAATTAACGCTGAAATACCGATAAGCAGTAAAGGTATAAAAAACACTAGTATTGCACCAAGAAGTTTATAATCTTTTTTGCTTTCTATAATTACAGTATCGCCAACTTTAGCACCCAAGTCGTTTTGTGCCGTAAACTCTATGCTAGATGCGTTTTTGGGAAATAGACACATACCGCATTTACTGCACTCGTCCTTTTTATCAACCTTTACCGATGCCGTATTTTTATTTGTTTTTACAACTACGCCTTGTTCTGTCATTTTATAAACTCTTTTAGTTTATCAAACTCAACTTCGGTTTCGCTTCCGTCGGTCATATTTTTAACTTTTACCACGCCGTTATCAAGTTCGTTAGAACCTATTACGGCAACGTATTTAGCACCGATTTTATCCGCATACTTAAACTGCGCCTTTATGCCTCTACCCATATGGTCAAAGTCCGCGATAACTCCGTTTGCCCTCAAAGAAGTGCAAAGTTCAAACGCTTTTTCATTTTCCTTTTCGCCCATAGGCGCAAAGTAAACTTGAACGGTGTTGGGGTTTTCAATAGTTTTGCCTGTGTTTTCTAAAAGCATTAAAATTCTTTCGATACCAACGGCAAATCCTATACCTGGAGTATCCGTACCACCTAAATCACTAATAAGCCCGTCGTACCTACCACCACCACAAACCGTGCCTTGCGCGCCGATATTTTCCGAAACAAATTCGAAAACCGTTCTAGTATAGTAGTCTAATCCCCTAACGATATTAGGATTGATTTTAAATTCAACGCCCGCTACCGTTAAAAGTTTTTTAACCTTTTCAAAGTGGTTGCTACAATCATCACAAATATAATCAATAATTTTAGGCGCGTTTTTTGTAATATCTTTACAATCATCATTCTTGCAGTCTAAAATACGCAAGGGGTTTTTAGCTAGTCTATCTTGACAAAGTGGACAGAGTTTATCGTAATTTTCATTAAGGTAGGAAGTTAGTGCCTTTGAATATTCCGCCCTACAAGTTATACACCCTATACTATTTAGATAAAGCGTGATATTTTCAATGCCAACTTTTTCTAAAAAAGTTTTAGCAAGCAAGATTGTTTCCGCATCGATATCCGCTTCTTTAGAACCTAAGAATTCAACGCCGAATTGGTGGAATTCACGAAGTCTGCCCGCTTGCGGTCTTTCGTATCTGAAACAACTAGTAATATAATAAAATTTTGCGGGAAGTGCGCTGTTGTTTAGTCCGTTCTCTACGAACGCTCTAGCCACACCAGCCGTACCTTCGGGTTTAAGAGTGATACTTCTACCACCCTTATCCAAAAAGGTATACATTTCTTTGTTAACTATATCAGTCGTTTCGCCAACGCCACGCAAAAACACTTCGGTGTGTTCAAAAGTAGGCGTTCTTATTTCTTGCGCCCCGAATAACTTTGCCGTTTGCCTTGCCGTATTTTCTATAAACTGCCATTTGTAACTGTCTTTTGGCAATATGTCTTTTGTTCCTTTTGGTACGTTTATCATAATAATTCCTTAAAGTATATATTTTTTTAAGTCTTTGGTTTTAGTATCTCCGCCCATCTTTTCTATAACGAAAGCACGGTCGATAACCACTTCTTTTTGTTCATCTCCGCAAGCGGTAAATGATATTTCTTCAATAAGATTTTCCATAACCGTATGCAATCTTCTTGCACCGATATCTTCACGAGTTGCGTTCATATCTTCAGAAATTCTCGCAATTTCTTCAATGGCTTCGTCTGTAAACTTTAAGTCAACGCCGTCAACTTTTAACAAGGTTGCATATTGAATTGTAATAGCATTTCTTGGGGTGGTTAAAATTTCCACGAAATCCTTTTTGCTTAAACTGTTAAGTTCAACTAAAATAGGAAATCTTCCTTGAAGTTCGGGGATTAAGTCGCTAACCTTTGCTACGTGGAAAGCCCCTGCTGCGATAAATAAAATATAATCTGTTTTAATCGAGCCGTATTTGGTTTGTACTGTCGAGCCTTCTACTATCGGTAAAATATCCCTTTGAACACCTTCTCTAGATACGTCTTGTCCACCACCCTTGTTGCCCTTTGCAGCAATTTTATCTATTTCGTCGATAAAAATTATGCCTTCGTTTTCAGCACGACGAATAGCTTCTTCGTTAACCGAATCGTTATCTATTAGTTTGTCCGCTTCCTCTTGAAGTAAAAGTTTTCTTGCTTCTTTTACTTTTAGTTTGCGTTTTTTCTTCTTTTTGGGCATTAAATCTCCAAAAATATTGCCTATGCTAATTTCTCCAGCGCCAGGCATCAATTCCATAGGCTTGGGATTATCAATTATTTCTATTTCAATTACTTCATTATCGTAATAACCCTTTTTGAGTCCCTCTGCTATGTTTTGTTCAAAAATTTCTTGCGGAGTTTCGCCTTTATCAAGACGGCGTACTTCAGCCAAAATCTTAACTAATTTCGCATCAACCGCGCTACCTGCTTTTTCAGTTACCTTGTTAAAGCGTTCTTCTTTAACTAATCTTACCGAACACTCAACTAAATCCCTAACCATTGATTCAACGTCTCTTCCAACGTAACCAACTTCGGTATATTTGGTTGCTTCCACCTTTACGAAAGGTGCTGAAACTAACTTTGCTAATCTTCTTGCAATCTCGGTCTTACCTACGCCCGTAGGTCCTTTCATAATAATGTTCTTAGGCGTAATTTCTTCCATCTCAGCCGTTGATAGCATACTTCTTCTATAACGGTTTCTAAGCGCGATTGCAACCGCTTTTTTAGCGTTCGATTGACCGATAATATATTTATCAAGTTCTTCAACTATTTGTTTTGGGCTTAAATTCATAATTTTCTCCTTACAACACTTCGCAAGTTATATTGTCGTTAGTAAACACGCAAATTTCACTTGCTATCTTGAGAGATTTTTTTACTATTTCTTCTGCCGAATAATCGGTTTCTTGCCTTAGTGCGCGTGCCGCTGCTAGTGCGTAATTGCCACCGCTACCGATTGCACATACCCCACCGTCCGGTTCGATTACTTCGCCCGTACCGGATACGACTAATAGACAGTCTTTATCCGCCGTTATCATCATTGCTTCAAGTTTTCTTGCCTTATCACTTCTCCAAAGTTCTGCAAGTTCAACCGCGCTTCTCATCAAGTTGCCAGAATACTTGTTTAGCATTTCTTCAAAGCGTTCTGAAAGGGTGAACGCGTCTGACACCGAGCCTGCAAAACCTAATATTACTTTTCCATCGTATATGCGTCTTACCTTTACTGCATTATTTTTGAATATTACCGACTGAGAAAGGGTTACTTGTCCGTCGCCGGCAATCGCTGTTTTTCCGTCCTTTTTAACGGCGCATATCGTCGTTCCTCTAAATTCAATCATTATTAATCTCCTTTATAAACTCTCTTACTTCCGACAAACTTCTTTCTGCCTGTGCTTTTTTCCTTTCAGTTTTATCCCTTATAATCCTATTTAACGGTGGGAGTATACCAAAGTTTGCGTTCATAGGCTGAAAAGATGGGTTTTCAGTAGTAACGTATTTTGCCAAAGCGCCCAAAACGGTGTTATCCGAAATGGTTACGCTCTTTTTATCTTGTAATTTTCTGCTTAAGTAAATTGCAGACATAAGTCCGCTTGCCGCACTTTCAACGTACCCTTCAACCCCGGTGATTTGCCCTGCAAAATATATCTTGTCGTTATCTTTCAACGAGTAACAGGGGGTTAATACTTTAGGTGAATTAATGAAAGTGTTTCTATGCATAACGCCATAGCGTAAATATTCAGCGTTCTTTAGCGCAGGTATTATTGAAAATACTTTCTTTTGCTCACCCCAAAGTAAATTGGTTTGAAAACCCACCATATTGTACATAGTTCCGTTTTCATCTTCTTTTCTAAGTTGTAAGCACGCATACGCCCATCTACCCGTTTTGGGGTCGGTTAAGCCCACAGGTTTTAAAGGTCCGAAACGCAAAGTGTCCTTTCCCCTTGACGCCATTACTTCAACAGGCATACACCCCTCGAATACCGAGGTATTTTCAAATCCGTGAAGTTCCGCGCGTTGTGCCGTAATTAACGCACTCATAAACTCTTCGTATTCGTCTTTAGTCATAGGACAGTTGATATGGTCGCCGTTTCCTTTATCGTATCTATCGCCAAAGAAAGCGTGCTCCATATCAATGCTTTCAAAGTCGATTATCGGTGCGGATGCGTCGTAAAAATACAGTCCACCACCGACCATTGAACGAATATTTTCCGATAGTTTGTCCGTCGTTAGCGGTCCACTAGCGACAATAGTATATTCGTCGACGTTAATTTCTTCTACTTCACCTTGAATAAGCGTAATATTTTCTTGTTCACGAAGTTTTTTAGTAATATACTCTGAAAACTTTTCTCTATCGACGGCAAGCGCATTGCCTGCGGGAACTCTGTTTTTATCCGCCGCCTCAATGATTAGCGAATCTAAAAGGCGCATCTCTTCTTTCAAAAGACCAGCAGCGTTGCCGTATATATCGTTGCTCTTTAATGAGTTAGAGCATACTAACTCCGCGTAATTTTCACTGTGGTGTGCGGGCGTAAACTTAATGGGTTTTATATCGTATAACTCAACCTTTATGCCACGTTTTGCCAAAGCGTAAGCCGCTTCAGCACCGGCAAGTCCGCCGCCTATAACTTTTACTTTTTGCATATTATTTTACGAATTTACAATTTTTGCCCGAACACTTTATAGTGCCTTGGTCGTTTATTAAATACGCACCGCATTCAGGACATTTTTCTCCCGTTGGCATATCCCAACTCATAAATTTACAGTTAGGATAGTTTGAACAACCGTAGAATGTTTTTCCACCACGGCTAATCATTTTTCTAGTGGGTTTTCCACATTCGGGACAAACCCCAACGCTTTCGGTCATACTTACGGTGTTTTTACATCTAGGATAGTTTGAACAAGCAAGGAATTTACCAAACTTGCCTTCTCTTTCTACCATTATACCACCGCACTTTGTACAAATCTTATCAGTCGGGATTACCGTTTTTTCATTTACAGGTTTAATATTTTGACAGTTAGGATAGTTTGAACAAGCGTAATAGTTGCCGTACCTTCCGCTGTTGATTATCATTTTAGCACCGCACTTTTCACAAACTTCTTCGGAAATCTTTGAAGTTCTTAATTGTTCTTCAAACGGCGTATAGAAAGCTTTTATAAGTTTGCGCCAATCTTTGCCACCCTCACCGATATCATCTAAATCATCTTCCATTTTAGCGGTAAACGATATGTCCATAATGTCGGGAAAGTTTTTAACCAAAAAGTCTATTAAATCGTAACTTATCGGATTAGGATATAAATATTTTTTATCCTTTCTTACGTATTCGCGCTTTTTATCCGAAAGTTTTGCCATTATTGTAGCGTACGTCGACGGTCTGCCTATTCCCTTGTCTTCCATACTCTTAATGAGCGTTGCTTCTGTGTAACGAACGGGCGGTTTTGTGAATTTTTGCTCTTTCTTAATTAAATTCAACTTTAACGTTTCGCCTTCACTAAGTGCAGGTAAAAGTACGTTTCCGCTATCTTCGTCTTCTTCCTTTTTAGTGTCGTCGTAAACTATTGTATAACCTTTAAATATTAAAGTCTTTCCGCTAGTTTTTAAGGTGTATTCACCGCAATTAACTTCAACCGCTACGCTGTCGTATTTTGCTTCTGCCATTTGCGACGCGATAAAACGATCGTAAATGAGTTTATATAATCTAAATTGATTTTTATCTAAAATGTCCTTAACGCTTTCAGGTGTACGACGAATATCAATCGGCCTGATTGCTTCGTGCGCGTCTTGAGCGTCCTTTTTAGAACGATACACGTTGGGTTTTGACGGTAAATACTCACTGCCGTAATTTGACGCGATATAATCTAACGCGCTTTTCTGCGCTTCAGAAGAAACTCTTACAGAGTCGGTTCTCATATAGGTTATAAGCGCGATATGTCCACGCGGGGTTTCAACGCCTTCGTAAAGTCTTTGTGCGACTTGCATTACTTGTGGCGCAGTTAAGTTAAGCCTAATAGAACCGTCCTGTTGCAAGGTACTAGTAATGTACGGTGCTGGCGCGTGTGATTTCATTACTGCGCGCTTTACCGCACCAACGGTAAAGGGTGTATACTTTAAATATTCTTCAACTTCGTTTGCCTCGTGCTCTGACGACGGTTTATATTTTTTAGAGTTCTTCTCGGTCAAAAGCACTTTAAAATTGCTTTTCCCGTTAGGCTGAACGTCGGCTTTTAAATTCCAATATTCTTGTGGCTTAAACGCCGTAATTTCACGCTCACGGTCAACAACCATTTTAAGCGCAACCGATTGAACTCTACCTGCAGATAGACTGTCGTTAAGTATTGAACTAGCAACGGGTGATATAGAATAACCCACTATTCTATCTAAAACGCGCCTTGCTTGTTGCGCGTCAACCAAGTTCATATCTATTTTTCTAGGATTTTCAAGCGCTTTTTTTACTGCCTTTTCAGAAATTTCGTTAAACTCTATTCTGTTAAGTTCATTAGTGTCAAGTCCTAAAACTTCGGCTAAGTGCCAAGAAATTGCTTCCCCTTCTCTATCCGGGTCGGTTGCAAGATATACTTTATCGGCTTTTTTTGCCGACGTTTCAAGTCTTTTTATATCTTGTTTCTTTTCGGGGGCGATAACGTAATGCGGTTCAAAATTATTGGCAATAGAAACGCCCATATAATTTACGGGTAAATCTCTAATATGCCCTTTGCTTGCATCTACTTTATAATCGCCTTTCAAAAATTTTTCTATGGTCTTTGCCTTATGTGGTGATTCAACTATTATTAATTGCATTTAATCCTCCAAGTCGTTTCTCGTGAGACCGTAAGTGTTGCCGTTTTTCACAACTACCTTTTTTATTTCTAAAACTGATAGCGTTGGCATTATTTCAAATACGCGCTTGTTTAACGCGCTACTTATTTTTTCTATATGTTTCTCTCCGCTAAAAAGTACGTTAACTATCTCTTTTTCTTCTACAGAAAGATTTAACTCTTCGCTCGAACTTTCCACTCCGTAAAAACTTAAAATATCTTCGGGAGTGTCGGTAAGCATTGCACCGCGTTTAATCAAGTCGTTACAACCCGCACCACTAATAACTCCTGCACTATATGGCACGACAAATAAATCTTTGCCGTATTCTTCAGCGTATTCGGCGGTATATAAAGTTCCGCTTTTCATACCCCCGCTAACTATTAACACTCCTATTGAAAGGGCTGATATCAGTCTATTACGAACGGGAAACATAAACGGACGCGGTTCTACTTGCGGTGGATATTCGCTGACAACCAAACCTTTTTCACTAACTTTTTCTACTAAATCAAAGTGCTGTTTTGGATAAAGATTGTCTAATCCGCCGGCAATTACCGATATTGCTTTGCTTTTTTCTTCTATTGCGGTTGTTAACACTTTCGCATCAACACCTTCGGCTATGCCCGTTACTGGAATAAAATCAGCTTTTATAAGTTCTTTTACGTATCTTTCCGTTAATGCAAGTGAAGAATTTAGAGATTTTCTGCTACCCACTACGCCGAAAAGATTTTTAGCGTTAAGTAAAGACGTATCTCCTTTACAATAAATTACTATCGGTGGACAATTTATATTCTTAAAAGTTTTAGGATAATTTTCGTTACGAAAAGTTATTGCCGTTATACCTTTCTTTTTATAAATATTTAAGATAAACTCTAAATACTCTCTATTTGCTGAAGATTTTAAGGTAGAATAAACATTCTCTCCTAACGCGTTTATTAAATAATCTTTAGACTGTTCTAAAAACGCAGTTATTGACGAAGTATTATTTACGCCTTCTAAAATTTGTGCCTTGTGTTTATATTCTAGCCCTAAAAAACTGTCTAGCCATATAATACACAACTGTTCTTTTGTATAATCGTACATTTTTAACTGTGTCGGTAACTTACCGCTTCTAATATGTGTTCAGGGCGAATATCGTCGTATAAATCCATATCCGCAATAGTTCTTGCCACCTTTATTATCCTGCTACGCGCACGCGGTGATAAGTGCAAACTCTCATATGTGCTTTTGAGTATTCGCTCACACTCGTTAGAAAGTTTACAATATTTTTTAATGTGTTTTTCACCCATATCTGCGTTAGTCGTTATGCCGTCGTTTTTAAAGCGTTCTTTTTGTATTAATCTGGTGCGATTTACTCGTTGTCTAACTTGCTCTGAAGTCTCACCTAGCGTTTGGCCTGATAATTCCGTATATTTTACGCTATCAACTTCTACTTGAATATCAATTCTATCAAGTAGCGGACCTGAAATTTTTGCTTTATATTTACTAATTTGCGCAGGCGTACAAGTACACTCCCTATCACTACTACCATAATTTCCACACGGACACGGGTTCATACTTCCACACAAGATGAAATTTGCGGGATAATCTACGCTACCACTCGCTCTTGAAACAGTTATATCCCCGTCTTCTAAAGGCTGACGGAGCGATTCTAAAGTCGCACGCGAATACTCAGGCATTTCATCAAGGAACAACACACCGTTGTGTGCAAGGCTTATTTCTCCTGGTCTAAGCGATGCACTTCCTCCCGTCATTGAAACCGTCGTTGCCGTGTGGTGCGGACTTCTAAACGGTCTAGAGAAAACTATTCCGTCCGAATCTTTAAGCATACCTGCAACAGAGTGAATTTTTGTTGTTTCAAGCGCTTCTTGAAAGGTCATATCGGGCATTATGGTCGGAATACACTTTGCGAGCATAGTTTTTCCCGTTCCCGGTGCACCCACGAACAATAAATTGTGTCCGCCTGAAACGGCTACTTCTAACGCGCGCTTTGCAACCGTTTGACCTTTGACTAACGAAAGGTCGGTATCGTATAAATTTTTCGCGCTTTTTGATTTGTAATCGTGTTTTTCTATTGGTGTCAAAGGATTAAGACCTGAAAAATGGTCAACAACTTCTGTTAAACTTTTTGCAGATAAAACTTCTATTCCATCAACGAAAGACGCTTCCTTTTCATTGTCTTTAGGAATTATAAACTTTTTATACCCTTCTTCAGTTGCTGATATAAGTGTGGGAAGAACACCGTTTATTCGGCGCAAACTTCCGTCTAAAGATAGTTCGCCTAAAAACACTACTCTGTCCGTATCGGCAATAAGTTGACCACTAGATTTTAACACGCCGACTGCTAACGCTAAATCTAAAGAAGAACCTTCCTTTTTAATATCTGCGGGAGCAAGGTTTATAGTAACTCTACGGGTGGGAACTTGTCTTCCGCTATTTTTAATTGCTGTGCGCACACGCTCTTTTGATTCTTTAACGGCAGTATCTGCAAGACCGACTACTTCAAAAGCAGGTAATCCGTTATTAACGTCCACTTCTACACTAACGGGCACTCCTTTAAGTCCTATGAGTGTATAAGTTAAAACTTTTGCAATCATTTATCATTCACCTTTTAAAACGTAAAATCAATTAAAAAACGCTACCCTATATATAATGTATAGAGTATACTATTTTGTATTATATAATATTTTAATAAAAAAGTAAATTGTTTATAAGGAAAAAAAAGGACTTACCTTAAAATAGGTAAGTCCTTTGTAATCGCTAAAACTATTTCTTAATTTCTTTAAGTCTTGCAGCTTTGCCCGTTCTTGCGCGTAGATAGTAAAGTTTAGCACGACGAACTTTGCCGTGTCTTACAACTTGGATATCTGCAACCTTTGGTGAGTGGATTGGGAAAGTCTTTTCAACGCCTACGCCGAAAGAAATTCTTCTTACGGTAAAGGTTTCACTAATTCCACCGTGTTTACGTGCGATAACGATTCCTTCGAAAGCTTGTAATCTTTCTCTGTCGCCTTCGATAACTTTAATCATTACCTTAACGGTATCACCAACCGCGAATTCGGGAATACTGGTTTTTACGTTTTCCTGATTGATAGCATCAATAATACTGCTCATTGCTTTTACCTCCGATTTATTAAAGCGTTCATTGTCATCTTTGATATCGTTTATGCAAGAGGAACACCCAAAGCGTCTATTATAATATCATATTTTTTCATTTAACGCAAGCGTTTTTACATACTAAATGCGTTAATAATATGATTTATTTGACCATTTTCTATTTCTATTACGTCAAACCTACAAGGGCTATCGTTTTTCTTTGCCCTTAACAAAAATTCGGTTGCTACTTTGTAATATTTTTCTATTTTTTTTACGTTTACCGCTTCACTTGGAAGTCCAAAGTCTTCATTTGACCTTGTTTTTACTTCAATAAACACTACTTCCGATTGGTCTAAAGCGATTATATCTATCTCTCCAACGTGCGTTTTATAGTTGGTTTGTAAAATTTTGTATCCTTTCTTTTTCAAAAATTCCGCCGCTTTTAATTCGCCGGCTCTACCCAGAAGTTTTTTATAAAAGTTTTTCTGTGCAATTTGCAAGGTCCTATCTCCTTGATTTTTTCTATATGGGTTTTCGTCCCGTACCCCTTATGCTTTTCAAAACCGTATTCAGGGAATTCTTTTGCGTATTCACTCATAAGCCTATCCCTGTAAACTTTAGCGACTATTGACGCGCAACCTATCGTGTAACTATTCGCATCGCCTTTAATCACGTATTCCGCATTTATTGGCAAATGCGTGTCCACCCCGTCTACGAGCGTTATATCCGGCTTTACACTAAGTCCTTCAACTGCTTTTACCATACATTTTTTTACTGCCGATAATATATTTATCTCGTCTATTTCTTCTTGACTAACTTCATAAATACAATAAGAAATTGCGCGTTCTTTTATGATTTCAGCAAGTGTCTCTCGCTTTTTTTCCGAAAGTTTTTTACTGTCGTCAACGCCTTCAATAATTTGGTCGGTCGGCATTATAATAGCGCAACAAACCACGGGCCCTGCGAGTGGACCTCTACCCACTTCGTCAACACCCGCCACAAATTGTGCGCCCAATTCAATATGTTTTCTTTCGTAAAAAAGTTTATCCATAGTTTTATTAATCTAAAATAATTTTTCCTATTCTACCTTTTCTAAAGTCGTCGATAATCGCAGTTGCGCATCTTTCGTAATCAAAATCGCCTCCACGTCTTAAAAAGCCACGACGCACGCATATTGCATTGAAAAGTTCAAGCGTTTCAACGTCTAAATTCTCAACATCATACTTTTGTTTCAAAAGTTCAGGATATTTTACTTTAAGTTCGGCTAAAAGTTCATAAGCAAGGTCGTTAAAATCAATATTTGCGTCGTTCATACTGCCGATATACGCTAAGTGTTTTGCTAAAGTTTGATTATCGAACGCGGGTGGCATTGTACCGGGCGTGTCAAGAAGTTCTAACTCTCTTAATCTCACCCATTGTTTTCCTTTAGTTACGCCCGCTTTATTACCCGTAACAGCCTTTTTGCCTCCACAAAGCGCGTTTATTATAGTTGATTTTCCCGTGTTCGGGATGCCTGCAACCATTATTCTTATAGGCTTAAACACGCCTTTAAGTTTGTTTCTTTCAAGCTTATCTTTAAGCAATGAAAAAATTCTACTATAAAGCAAGTCTACCGCGCGCTTATCCATTGCGCTTACGGCAACCGTTTCTTTTCCGTCTTTAGTAAATTCAGCAACCGTTCTTTTTACGTCAGAACTATCTACTAAATCAGTTTTATTTAACACGTATAAAACTTTTTTGTTATCAAAAAGTTTGTTTAGTTTGTTGTTTAACGACGCTCTAGGCGCGCGCGCATCAAGTACCACCATAACGCCGTCAACGGCTTTAAGGTTTTCTTCCATCATGCGCATTGCCGCCGTCATATGACCGGGGAACCATTGTAAATGTTGCATATTTTATTCCCCCTTTAATAAATCAGGACGGTTTTTTAAGGTAATTTCGCGCGATTTTTGCGCACGCCATTTATCCACTTTACCGTGGTCGCCACTAGTTAAAACTTCTGGAACTTTTAAACCCATAAATTCTTGTGGACGGGTATATTGCGGATATTCTAATAGTCCGTTAGAAAAACTTTCTTGGCTGAGTGACTCACCGTTTATAACTCCGTCAACGTAACGCGCAACCGCGTCTACCACCGCCATAGCAGGTATTTCACCACCCGTTAATACGAAATCACCGATAGATAATTCTTCGTCTATAAAAAGGTCCAAAACTCTTTGGTCAACGCCTTCGTAATGACCGCATAAAAGCAATAACCTTTGCTCTCTACTATATTCTAATACGACGCTTTGCTTAAACACCCTACCCCTTGGCGAAAGAAAAATTCTTTTTGCTTTATGCTCGGGGTCGATAGCTTCAATCGCACTTGCAATAGGTTGTGGCATCATTACCATACCCGCACCACCACCGAAAGGAGCGTCGTCACATTTTCTATGTTTGTCAAGCGTATAGTCACGGATATCGTGAACGTTAATTTCTAACTTTCCACTATTTACCGCCCTACCTATAATGCTCGTTTTAAGCGGAGTAAACATTTCTGGGAAAAGAGTTAAAATGTCAATCTTCATAACAAGAAACCTCCGCAAGTCTTTTTTTGTCGGCTATAATAATTTTATCGTTAACGTCAACTTTGATTACCGTGTCTTTCAAAAAGGGAAAACGCATAATTCTTCCGTCCACGCACTTAACCGTAAACACGTCCGTACGCGCCGAAAAAACGTCGACAATTTCGCCTATCTTTTCATTTTCCGAATTGATAAGCGTACAACCAACCACGTCAACTATAAAATATCTGCCTTCTTCAAGTTCTACGGCGTTTTCTCTAGTTACACGCAAAAATTTACCGCGGAAAGTTTCTGCAGTATTGCGGTCTAACACGCCCGATAACGACAAAAAGACCGTGCCCCCACCGATAACGGCGTTGGTAACTCGGTACGTTTTATCGTCTATAATTACTTCTTTAAGTTTTCTAAAACGGTTTATATCGTCGGTTAAAGGTTGAACTTTAACTTCTCCGCGAATACCTTGCGGTTTAACGATAACGCCGATTTTTAAGGTTTGTTCCATTTTTTAAAAGGTAGAAAAACGGGGAAATTATTCCTTTTCCCCGCGTTCCTTAATTTCAATATTGTATTTCTTGTTTTCGTCTTTAGAGCCAGCACGAACTAAGGTGCGAAGCGCCTTGGCAATTTTACCTTGACGACCTATAACCTTGCCCATATCACTAGCAGACAAAGTAACCGTAACCGAAACGTTCTTTCCGTCTTCTACGATATCGTATTCAACTTCATCGGGTTTTTCGGCAAAACGGCCAACTACGTACTTAATAAGTTCTATCATATCGCTCTCCCAAATTATTTGGATTTGCGAACTTTAGTTTTTGCAGGTGAAAGTTTGGTGGGCTTGGGTATAACGCCTTGGTTTACAAGTATGTTTTTAACTGTGTCGGTGGGTTGAACGCCCTTTGCGAGCCATGCTTTTGCTTTTTCTGCATCAACTACGATTTCTGCAGGTTGAGCGATAGGATTATAATGACCAACTTTGTCAATATAAGCTCCGTCACGACCTACTCTGCTGTCTGCAACTACGATTCTGTAGAAGGGTGATTTTTTGTCGCCCATTCTGGTCAATCTCATTTTTACTGCCATTTTTTTGTTCTCCTTAAGTTTGTTTATATATTTTTTATTTTTTTGTTTTTATTGTTGAATTTTTGGTTAAAACCTTAAAAACCTTTGAAGAAACGATTATTCTTCATTTGCTTCATCATTTGTTTTGTTTGGTCAAATTGTTTTAATAGTCGATTTACGTCTTGAACGGTAGTTCCGCTTCCCTTTGCAATTCTCATCTTGCGCGACGAGTTGATTACTTGCGGGTTTTCACGCTCGTACATAGTCATTGATTGAATTATTGCTTTGGTTTGCGCAATCTTCTTTTCATCAATATCTTCATCGCGAATTTTGAACTTACTTCCCATACCGGGGAGCATTGCAAGAACGTCTTTTATTCCGCCCATTTTGTTCATAGTTTCAAACTGTGATAGATAGTCGTCAAGAGTAAATGAATTTTCTCTAAACTTCTTTTCCATCTTTTTTGCTTCTTCTTCGGTAACCGCTTCTTGCGCCTTTTCTATTAGCGACAACACGTCGCCCATACCGAGAATTCTATTCGCCATTCTATCGGGATAAAACGGCTCTAAATCACCAAGTTTTTCGCCAACCGAACAGAATTTAATGGGTTTACCAGTAACCGCTTTCATTGAAAGTGTTGCACCGCCACGAGTATCGCCGTCAAGTTTCGTCAACACTAAACCCGTAACTTCTAATCGCTTGTTAAACGTATCTGCAACTTCAACGGCAACTTGACCAGTCATTGAGTCAACGACTAATAATATTTCCGTAGGATTAACTTCCGACTTGATGTTTTCAAGCTCTTTCATCAAATCTTCGTCTATTTGAAGTCGACCGGCGGTATCGATTATAACCGTATCATAACCGTATGATTTAGCGTACGCAACGCCTTCTTTTGCAATCTTTACGGGGTTGCCTTGACCTTTTTCAAAAACCGTGCAACCCGCTTTTTCACCAACCACTTTAAGTTGATTTATCGCTGCAGGTCGGTAAACGTCACACGCAACTAATAATGGTTTTTTGTTTTGCTTTTTTAACATCATACCAAGTTTGCCAACAAGCGTCGTTTTACCCGCGCCTTGCAAACCTGCCATCATTATAACCGTCGGTGGATTATCCGAAGTCCCAAGTTTACTGTTAGCACTACCCATAAGCGCTATCAATTCTTCATTAACAATCTTAATAACTTGTTGAGTAGGACTTAAACTTTTTAATATTTCTTGCCCAACGGCGCGCTCACTAACTTTTGAAACAAATTCTTTTACAACCGAAATGTTTACGTCCGCTTCTAAAAGCGCAATACGGACTTCACGCATTGCCGTTTTTATTTCGAGTTCGGTAAGTTTACCGTGTTTAGTAAGTTTACTGAATATGTGATTAAGTTTTTCAGATAAGCCCGAAAAAAGTGCCATTATTCACCTATTATAGTTAATATCTTGTCCGAAATTTCTTTATCTACTAGTGCAAGTTGGTCAGCAATCTGTTTTAACTTTTGATTTTTTTCTCTTAAACGTAAAAGATTTTCGTACTCGTTAAGTTTTTCTTTAACTTTTTTAACCGACGCATAAACACTTTGGCGTGTATTTCCTTCAGGCTCTGCAATTTCAGATAGTGAAAGGTCATAACAAAAATGTAGCGAAAACAACTCGCGCTGTTTATCGGTCAATAACCCCTGATACAATTCAAAAAGTTCAACGTACTGTAAATCTTTTTCCATAATAATCACGTTTAAATCAAAAGGTGTAAAACTTTTTTGCTTTACACCTTGATATTATATAGATTTAATCTTATATTGTCAATCGTTTTTTTGTGGTTTTTTAAAAAAGTCCTTCAACAAAGTCTTTTGCGTCAAAATCTTCTATATCGTCAATCTTTTCGCCCGTCCCCACAAAGCACACGGGCACTTCTAATTCGTAAGAAAGCGATATGATAAATCCACCTTTTGCCGTGCCGTCAAGTTTCGTTAAAATAATACCGTCAAGACCGACCGCCTCGTTAAACACTTCAACTTGATTGTATGCGTTTTGACCTGTCGTAGCGTCAAGCGCGATAAGTTTATAGAAGTTAGCGTCGGGATATTCGCGTTTAACAACTCTATCCATTTTCTTCAACTCTTCCATTAAGTTTGCCTTAACGTGCAAACGCCCCGCCGTATCTATAATTAAAACGTCGGTTTTTTGCGCTTTTGCCGAGTCGATTGCATCAAACACGACGGCTGACGCGTCAGCACCTTCAGAGTGTTTTATAATTCTAACCTTTGCCCTATCTGCCCAAACGGAAAGCTGGTCGGCTGCAGCCGCACGGAAAGTATCCGCAGCAGCAATAGTAACTTTCTTTTTTTCTTTTACGAACTTGTTTGCTAGTTTACCTATAGTAGTGGTTTTACCAACGCCGTTTACCCCCACCACCATTATAATTGCAGGAGATTTAAACTCGATTTTATCAGCGTAATCAAGCGTTTCAAAAAGTTCGTTTTTTAACAAATCTATAACGTATTCTTTATCTTTACACTTTTCTTTAATGGCTGTTTCTCTTATTTCATCAACGATTTCCATAGTAGTTTTAACTGAAACGTCTGCTGAAATTAAGATATCCTCTAGTTCTTCGTAAAACTCTTCGCCAAGTTTGTTTTTTGCAAACAACTCGTTAAGTTTTTTTGATAGTCCGTCTCTAGTTTTAGTTAAAACGGCTTTAAGTTTAGAAAAAATTCCCATAATAAATCCTTTTTATTAAGACAAAGTTGCGTCGCCCGTAATATCCGCCACGTCAGATAGTTTTACAGAAACCATCTTTGATACGCCTTTTTCTTGCATAGTTACACCGAATAGTGCGTCTGCAAGTTCCATTGTCGGCTTTCTATGGGTTATTACGATAAATTGAGTATCTTGACTAAATTTCTTTAAATATCTTGCAAATCTATCAACGTTTGCCTCGTCAAGTGCTGCTTCAATTTCGTCAAGCACGCAGAAAGGCATAGGACGAAGTTTTAAGATTGAAAATAAAATCGCTATCGCCGTTAACGCCTTTTCACCACCCGATAAAAGTGAAAGTTTTTGCAATTTCTTTCCCGGTGGTTCTGCAACGATTTCAACGCCTGCTTCTAACTTATCTTCAACTTCGGAATAGTCCATTTGGAGCATTGCCCTACCACCGCCAAACAATTCCTTAAAGATTTTTTGGAAGTTTTCGTTAATCTTATTAAACCCTTCGTCAAACTGAGTAAGCATCTCGCTCTTGATTTTGTCAATAGCTTCTTTTAGGTCTTTTTCGGCTTTTTCAAGGTCTTCTTTTTGAGTGTTCATCTCTTCGTAACGCTCTTTAAGTGCCTTAAAATCGTCTATTGCAGTAGCGTTGATTGCACCGAGCGAAGAACGTTTTCTTCTAAGCCTATTGATTTCCGCTTCGCCAACGGTCGCGTCGTAATTTTCTTCACGTTGCTTAACTGCAGTTTCGTAAGTTTCTTGATAATCTTCCCAAATGCTTTGTTGCAAATATTCAAGGTCGCTATCAATCTTTGCAAGTGCAATTTCTTCAGCGTGTTTCTTTTCCGAAAGGTCGCTAATAGCACTAGTTAAACGCTGCTTTGCTTCGTCATTTTTATTTAGACGTTCACGGAGTGCGCCCTTTTCATTTTCGATACTATCGATTTTATTGCGTATGCCGTTGATATAATCTTGCTCTTCTTTTGAAAGCGCAACTTTTTCTTGTTCACGGCGAAGTTCTTCTATAATATCTTCAGCGTTCAAGTTGCTCTTTTTATGACCTTCGTTAGCAGTTTTCGCTTCTAGGATAACCTTACTAAGTCTTTCGTTTTCAATATTAAGTGCAGTTATCACGCCCTTTGCTCTCGTAATTTCTACTTGAATCTGAGTACTTTCGCTAGCAATTGAATCTCTTTCTTTCCTTAGTGCATCGTATTCCGCTTCTTGCTTATCAGCAGTCATTTTTGCACTTTCTTTATCGTCTTCTAACTTCTTGCCACCGCTTTGAACTAATTCAAAGTCAGCATCTAGTTTTAGAATTCTATCCTTTACTTCTTCAACTAAATCAGTTACGCTTTCCAACTCTCTACCCACTTCAATAAGTGCGTTTTCAGTAGCCACTAACTTTTCGCGTTCAATTAAAATTTGTTGACGCTTTTCGTTATACAAATCGTTAAGAACGCCAAGTTCGTTCATAGCTTTGTCGCGTTTTAATTCAAGCTCGACTTTATCGTTTTTAAGTTTATCCATTTCAGATTTCTTTTTAACTAATTCAGCCGCGTTATCTTCGATTCTTCTATCGCTAGAAAGCAACCCTACGGTATCAGTTCTTCTTGAGCCACCCGTCATTGCACCTTGGGTTGTAAACACGTCGCCGTCAAGAGTAACCATCTTGAAACTGAAACGATATTTATCGGCAATTCTCGTTGCGTTCTCTAACGTGTCAACGATAAGTGTATTGCCTAAAAGATTGGAAATAACGTTTTCGTATTGAGCATCGTAAGTTACGAGTTTATTTGCTACGCCAAGTGCACCCTTTTCATTAAGTGCAGACGTTACTTGTACGCTTTGTTCCCTAGGTTTAACCGAAGTTATAGGCAAGAACGTAAGTCTACCCATTTTGTTAACTTTTAAGTATTCAATTAAATATCTGGCGTCGTCAGGCGTTGCTGTTACGATATTTTGCGCCGCTGCCGCAAGCGCCGTCTCTAACGCGATATCAAACTTTTTATCGCTTTTAATAAGTTCAGCAACTACGCCTTTGATACGTTTTTTAAGTTCAGGATTGTTCTTTGAAGTGTTAAGTAAATTCTTAACTGCGGGCGCGTAGCCTTCATACGTATCTTTTAGTGATTTATAGAAATTATCTTTGGTTATAAGCGTGGTTACAACCGAGTTTAACGAATAAATTGCGTTATCAAATCTAGCAACTTCTTCGTTGCCATCCCTAACGTCGTTTTCTTTTTGGTCTATTTGATTTTTAAGTTCAAACACCGCGCGGTCAAGTTCGTTAATAGCCTTGTCTAAACGTTCTTTATCATTAAACAACCCGTCTCGTTTAACCGAAAGAGTGTCAATTTTAGCATTGAGTTCGTCTAATTTTTCAACTAGATTACTCTTTTCAATACTCATCGCACCTTTATTCATTTTTATATCGGACAATGATTCGATTGATTCAATTATCTTCTTTCTGTTTGATGCGGCAAGCTCTTCTCCAAGTGCAATTTTTTCAGTCAAATTCAACAATCTTTTGGAAAGTTTGTCTGCTTTTACTGATAACGCCTGAAGTTCTGCTGTCTTTTCGTTAAGTTCGTTTTCGTTATTTATAAAGGTTGCATTACTTTGTTCAATTAACGCCAAATTGTCTTTAATCTCTTGCTCTGTGCGTTCAATTTGGCTTTTTAAATATGATATTTTTTGCTCGTAAAGTTGCTTAGCACCTGACGACTTTTCCATACTAACGCGTTTTTCTAAAAGTTCATCGTTGTATTTTTTTAGCCTTTCGTCCGCATCAGTAATATCAGAGAAAATCTTATCGTATTCGGCTTGCGCTTTTTCTAATTCTTGCGCGCGCAAACTCGACTCTTCATCTAAGCCGTTAATACGCGTGTAAATTTTATTTTTTGCACTTTCAACTCCGTCTACTTTTGCGATATAAGTATTGAGTTCGTGGTGTTTTAATTGTGCAGAAAGTTCGTTGAATTCTTTTGCTTTTTCAGCCTGCCTTTCAAGTGGCCCTAATTGATTTTCAATCTCGCTTAAAATATCAACGTAACGCACTAAATTTTCGTGCGTACGGTCTAATTTCCTTTCAGATTCGTTCTTTCTGGTCTTAAACTTTGCAATGCCTGTCGCTTCTTCAAAAATCATACGACGGTCCTCAGGCTTAGCAGACATAATTTCTTCTACCTTACCTTGTCCGATAATCGTATAGCCTTCTTTACCTATACCACACTCGTGAAGAAGTTCAACGATATCACGAAGTCTTGCAGGTTGCTTGTTTATGTAATATTCACTTTCACCGCTTCTATAAAGTTTACGCGTTATTATTAGTTCGTTATAGTCAATACTAAACATTCTAGTAGAGTTATCAAAGTACAACGAAACTTCGCAATAAGAAAGCGACTTTCTTCCTTGCGTACCCGAGAAAATAACGTCTTGCATGCTTGAACCACGCAATGACTTTGCCGACTGTTCGCCAAGTACCCAGCGAATAGCGTCCGCAACGTTACTTTTACCACAGCCGTTAGGTCCAACTATACCCGTTATTCCGTCGCCAAACTTAATTTCCGCTTTATCGGCAAACGATTTAAATCCGTAAATTTCAACCTTTTCGAAATTCACTTGTTTTTACCACCCTGTTTTTTTATTTTTTTAAGTGCAGATGCTGCTGCTTGTGCTTCAGCAAGTTTTTTGCTTTGTCCTTTTCCTTCCGCTATTCTCGTTCCGTTAAGTAATGCTGCCACCCTAAATTCTGGCGAATGGTCAGGCCCTTTTTTATAAAGTGTTTCATAAGTAATACTTCCCATTTTATTTTTTTGAACGTATTCTTGAAACTCGTTTTTAGCGTCGCAATTGTTCTTCTTTGCTTTTTTTTCTTGCGCTTCGCGCTTTTCATAATCGGTTATAAGAGTATTTTTAATAAACCGCTTAACCGCCGTCATTCCCCCGTCGATATATATTCCCGCCACTAGCGCTTCATAAACGCTTGAATATAATTTATCGTCAAGATTAATAAATTTTTCTTTGCCTTTACCTAGCAAGACAAACTCGTTAAGACCTAATCTTTTAACACAATCTAAAAGTGGCTTTTTGGACACCATTTCCGCACGTTCTTTTGTTAATCGTCCTTCATCCCCACGCGCGTTTTTATAAAGATATTCGGTTACCACGAATTCCATAATGGAATCACCGAAAAATTCTAACAGTTCATTATCCATCTCGCCGTGCTCGTATGCGTAAGACGAGTGCGTAAAACATTGCCTAAGCAACATTTTATCGTTAAAACTGTATCCGATTTTACTTTCACAAGCATCAATATCGAAAATCATACTATTCTCCGATACGAATTTCTTCTTCACTAAGTTTTTGTGTAATTCTATCCGAAATATTAAAGTTAGAATATTCAACCGCTTGCAAAACGGTATTTTTTATCGCAAATCTCTTAGAAGAGCCGTGCGCTTTAATTACCGGTTTATTTACACCGAGAAACAGCGCTCCACCCTTATTGTTATAGTCAAGTTTATCTTTTAACTTAGTAAACGTCTTTTTAAGGAATAACCCGCCGATTTTTCCACTAATCGAGCCGTATACCCCAGCCTTTAAAGATTTTAATACGGTATTAACCGCGCCTTCCATACTCTTTAAAGCAACGTTACCTGAAAAACCGTCGGCAACGATAACGTCGAATTCGCCCGTCAATATATCACGCGCTTCACAGTTGCCAACGAAATTTATACCTTTAAGACTTTTAAGCACGGGAAATACTTCGTGATTAAGCATATTGCCTTTTTCGTCTTCCGTTCCGTTTGATAGCAGTGCAACTTTAGGGTTTTTTACACCTAACCCTTCCGCATATGCCGAACCCATCAATGCAAACTGAACTAAATTTATCGCCTTACAATCCGCGTTTGCTCCAGAGTCGAGCAATATAACGTTTTTACCGTCTATCATAGTAGGTAGCGTCGGTGCTAGAGCGGGACGGTTTACACCTTTTATTCTGCCGAGTTTAAGAGTTGCACCAACCAACACCGCACCCGTTGAACCGGCAGACACGAATGCGCTAGCCTCGGGGTTTTCTTTAAGTTCCTTAAATGCAACGCAAATGGAACTTTCGGGTTTGCGCCTAATTGCAACGGTTGGCTCTTCTTCGCAAGTTATTACGTCATTTGCGTTAAGCACGCTAACTCTATCTTTTGCAAACTCGTATTTTTCAAGTTCGGCGCTGATAACTTTTTCTTTGCCGACCAAAACTATTTCAAAGCCGTCTTTTTCTTTTACAGCGTCAATCGCACCCGCGATAATCTCCACAGGGGCGTTATCGCCACCGAAAGCATCTACTAAAATTTTAGACATAATAAACTCCTTATTAGTTCTCGAGCGTTCCTACCGTTCTTGGAAAAGGCAATACGTCGCGAATATTCGAGATGCCCGTTAGATACATTATCATTCTTTCAAATCCTAAACCAAAACCCGAGTGGATAACCCCACCGTATTTGCGTAAATCAAGGTAAGACTTGTAATCTTCTTTGTTTAGACCGCATTCAGCCATCCTGTTTTCAAGAACGTCAAGTCTTTCTTCACGTTGACTTCCACCGATAAGTTCGCCTATACCCGGAACTAAAAGGTCGCTTGCAGCAACCGTCTTTCCGTCATCGTTAAGGCGCATATAGAACGCTTTAATCTCCTTAGGATAATCGGTAAGGAATACCGGTTTCTTGAAAACTTCTTCAGTAATATATCTTTCGTGCTCGCTTTGAAGGTCGCAACCCCAATATACAGGTGCTTCAAAACGGTCCTTAACTTTTTCTAAAATTTCAATCGCTTCAGTATACGTTAAACGCTTAAACTCGTTATTTTTAACGTTGTTAAGTCTTTCAATCAACCCTTTGTCAACAAAGGTGTTAAGGAAGTTGATTTCTTCTTTACAGGTATTCATTACCCTTTCAATGATATATTTAACCATTGCTTCCGCACAGTCCATATCGTCTGATAAATCTGCAAATGCAAGTTCCGGTTCTATCATCCAAAATTCTGCTGCGTGACGCACGGTGTTGGAGTGTTCTGCCCTAAAAGTAGGCCCAAAAGTATATACGTTAGCATAAGCCATAGCAAAATTTTCAACGTCAAGTTGTCCTGAAACAGTCATGCTCGCTTTTTTGCCGAAAAAGTCTTGTTTGTAGTCGCAAGCCCCCGTTTCGTCTACGGGAACGTTGTCAAGGTCAAGTGTGGTTACTTGGAACATTGCACCCGCACCCTCACAGTCGCTACCCGTAATAATAGGCGTATGAACGTAAACGAAACCGCGTTCGTTAAAGAAACTGTGAATAGCATAAGCCGCTTCACTTCTAATTTTGAAAACAGCGTTAAACGTATTAGTCCTGGGACGAAGATGCGGCATAGTACGCAAAAATTCTAAAGTGTGCCTTTTCTTTTGCAATGGATATTCGGGAGTCGAAGTTCCAAGCACTTCAATTGAATCCGCGTTAATTTCAAAGGGTTGTTTATTTTCTGGCGTTAAAATAAGTTCGCCGGTTACCTTAAGACACGCACCAACGTTTTGTTTTGCAATTTCATCATAGTTTGTAACTTTATTACGGTCGAATACTATTTGGCAATTTTTAAAATACGAACCGTCGTTAAGTTCGATAAATCCAAACGACTTGCTATCTCTTATCGTTCTTGCCCAACCGTACACGGTTACGGTTTGTTTGCCGAAAGATTCGGCGCAGTCAAAAATCTTTTTAAGTTCAGTTCTTTTCATAATACACCTGACTAAGTTAGTTTTTAAAATTATACTTAATAATTATATCACTATTTAAAAGGATTTTCAAGACTTTTTACCATTAATTTGCTTTATACCGACCATAAAAATTGCTTTTTAGACAAAAATAAAGTCCCCTTTTTAATTAAGGAGACTTATTTTCCATTATGCTTCTTTCTTTTTTTTATCTTTATTCTTAAACCAAGTCGGCGTGCGCCTTTCCGTTATTTCTAGTTCACCTGCATAATCTACTAAGCTGCCGATATCTTTTTTATACGTCTGGCGTTTTTTTACTATGGTGTTATCTGTAAACTTCCATTGTTGTTGTATCGAGAAATTAGTTTCAAGCATAGGATTTGATTCTAACTTTTCAATACCGTCATCAATAATATTTTTCATAACGCGCGAAATAGCAACCGCGTTAATACCCGAATTTTTATACTTTTTCTTAATTGCGATTAGCGCCATTTCTAACTCTTTTGGGTTCTTTATCGCACTTAACACACCTATGAATCCCGTTGGGAATAGTCTGCCTTTATGTTTAATAAGCGGTTCGCAAATTGACGGCAATACTATGCAGAACGCAGCAACGTCATCATTTTCATCAACTAAAAAACTTATGTATCTAGTGTTTACAATGGTCGCAAATTGACTTAAAACGTTCTTTCTTGCTTTTCCTTCTACGGGAACGTAACCATCCAAATGTCCGTATGCTTCGTTTAAAGTTTCAAAAAATTTATCACCGTATTTTGAAAGAATTTCACGAACCGAACAATCTTCAGCCAACTCTTTTAGCCCGTATTTTTCTTTAAGTTTTTCGCCGAGTTTAACTATTCTATCGTAAGGCTCGTCAGGTATAGTAAAACGACGTTCTACCCATTTCGACTCGTCTTCAAAACCCAACTTTTCCATATTTTGATAAAAATACGGATAGGAATAGTTTGTAGCATAAGTACTACGCTCGTCAAAGCCGAAAGTTAACATACCTTCTCTATCGGTATCGTTAAAGCCCCAAGGTCCGTGAATAATTTCCATACCACGTTCTTTTCCGAACTTTTCAACCGCGCCCAAAAGCGCTTTGAAAACTTCTATATCGTCTACGCACTCAAACCTTGAAAATCTAATAAACTTTTTGCCCGTAAGTTCGTTATCAACTTTGTTGATAAGTCCTGCTATTCTTCCAACCAACTCACCGTCTTTATACGCGAGAAAAGCCTTAATCTCGTTTTTATCAAGACTAAAATTCTTTTTGGGGTTAAAAGTATCCACTTCATCACTTCGCAAACTAGGAACGTAATAAGGACAATCCTTATATAATTCAAGTGGATATGTTGCAAAAATTTTTACGTCTTTTGGTGTTTTTACTTCTTTAATTTCAATCATACTAAACTTTTCCGTTCTTTTGTATTTCACACTACACAAAATATTTCTACATATACAATATACTATATTTTTAGAAAAAAAACAATAAAATAACAAAAAATCTTCGTGCGTGCGAAGATTTTTCTTTTTTTAACTTTAACTGTGCTTACATTTGACCGGGGTTTTCCTCTTTTTGGATTTTTTCTACAAGCGATGGCGGTATTTCGTCTTTTAACGCCATTATATACGCATTATATTGTTCGTCAGTTAAATGTACCACTTTATTTTTGTTTTTGTTACGTTTTTTTGCCGACATAATCTGCCCTCCTCAATTCAATTGTATTATAAGCATAGGAAGGCTTTTTTATACCGCGTTTCAATTAAAACGCATAAACAATTTTAGCGCGTTTTTAAAATTATTTGTTTTGCGCGCTCTTTATCTTTTTAAACGACTTATCAGAAGAAAAATCGCGCTCTTTATTATATTCTCCGCCGAGCGCTTCTATTGCAAAGCGTAACTCTTCAAAATCCGCGTAACTAATTTTTTCTCTTTCTATTGATGCAAGTAAAAACGGCAATGCTCTATCGTCACCGTATTTAGCAAGGTAACCTGCGTATATAGCAACGTTGTTTTGATTTTTAGCAAATTCTGCTACTAAAACGTCAAACACCCTGTCGTCTTTTTGACAGCAAGATAATACTTCCGTAAGACACGCTTTTTTAACGTCATCCACTTCGGTAAACTGACTTAAAACGTCTTCCTTAACACTCTCAGCCATTTCTTTAAGAAGTTCGGTCGCAAGTTCTCTTACGCTTTCAGAAAAATCCCAAGTTACAAATTCAAGATAACGTTTTGCTGGTTTTACGCTACCTATTTCGCCAAGCATATTCATAACGTAAAGTATAAACTCTTCACTACCGTCAGCATTCAATGCGTCTACCAACGCGTCTTCATTATCTAAACTTCCCGTAATAGTTTCACATAAAAAATCCGATACGGCAACCCCCGTTTCCAAGTGCTCTTTTAAGCACGCAAGTAGTTGTTCGCCCGAATAACCTTTATAGTATTCTTCAGGACTTTTTCCGTCTAATTCTTTTAATGCGGTTTTACCGAATTCTAAATATAATTCGGGTATTTTATTTTCAATTTCTTCAGGCTTTACTTTGCCTATATTTGAATAAACGTAATCGGATATATACTTATCAAAAAGTTCGTCCACGTCAATAACTTTAATCATTTTTTTCTCCTTTATACAATTTTTTTAGCGTGCGCAGTTTATTTGCTTCAACCGAAAAAAGCCTTAACACTTCTCGCTCTTCGCTAAACCTTTCAAGTTTACTTTCGCTTAGTATTAACGAAGCGAGTTCTTCGTTCGTTACTTCCGCTTCGGTTAAAACGCTACGAAATTTTTTATACACTTTATCGCAAGTTTTGGCAATTTTATCAACGTCTTTTACTTCGTAAAATAAAATTCTAGAAATACAAAGGGCGTACGCCGACGTATATAACGCCCCGCGTGCATCTTTTTCACAAGCAAGTTTACCGGGCTTTAATTTCATATAATAATTGCACGCAACTATACCCGTTTTACTCTTAACACCTTGCATAATTAACACGTAAATAAGCACTCTTTTAAGTTCTTCGCCACACTCGGGGTCAAGTAATAAATCTAGCATTAGCTGTTTTGCGTACGCGCATTTTGCCAAAGACAAAATATACACGCAATTACGCATAATTTCACTTTTGCCGTATCTCAAACCCCATACTATTTTACGTCTACCTTGCTCTCTTTTTAATACCGAATCTACCTTTTCCGGCTTGACTGATAATGCAACTATCCACGCTTCCCACTCTTTTGCAATTTTTTCAGGCAATTCCTTAACGTATTTGAAGGGAGTTAAGTTTTGATAATCGCCTTTTTGCTCTAATAAATCTTGGACGTAATCGTGATAATATTTCACCACGACGTCTTCATCATTTATCGCGTACGCTTTTTTAAGTTCGTTTAGTGCGTATTCATACTTACCCAAATTAGCAAGCGAAAGCCCGTAAAAAAAGCGCATAGCGTTCTCGTAAGGTCTATCTTCTAATATGGCTTTTAAGCAATCCGCCGCCGTTTGGTGGTCTTCTCTCTCTATCGCACAGGTCGCTAGTTTATACGTTTCAGTCTTTTCCCCTTTAGCGCAAGACAAGGCTTTACGATAATAAAACTCGCTCTTGTCAAAATCTTCCTTCATATCGTAAACTGTGGAAAGATTGCAGTAAGCGGTAACAGTTTCGCCGTGCTTTTCTAGCGAAAATTTACACTCTTTTATAGCGTTTTCAAAATCTTCACACATAAAATAACAAACGGCAAGGTCGCCTGAATTTTCTTCAGTTCTACACTCTTTGGGAATTGCAGACAAAAACTTTTGCCCTTCCTCAAACGCGCCTAAAATCATTGCGTGTTTTGCTTTTTTTATTTCAAGACTAAAATCGGCTAAGTGATAGGGATATACCACCCTGTACGCTAAACGGCGTTGCTCTTCGCCTGAAAAAAAGTCGATTATTTCTTGGCTTAAACCATCTTTTGCAATATGCCCGTCCACACTTAATTTCTGATGAAAATAATAACTTGACGCCCAGTAATTGTCTAAATAAAAATAATTTATTGCAAGTTCTTCATAAGCGGTTGAAATCTTATCTTTCGGCGCTTTATCCATAAACTTAAACCAATATTTATTAGATAGTTCAAGTAGCCCCATATCCGCATAAGCATCCGCTAAATCCACCAAAACGTCAAGGTTACAGTCCATACTTTTAGCACTGTTTAAAAAAGCAAGCGCGCGCATAAAATTCCCTTTATCCGCGTATCCGTCTGCCTTTCTTCTGTATCTATTAACGTTTTTATCGAACGGTATAATCTTCCCCTGCATATCAGTTAAAAAACTTTTCTACGTCTTCTTTAGTAAACACGTATTGATTGCTACAAAATTCGCAATCAACCTTAATTTCTCCTTCTTTTTCGAGTATATCTTCAAGTTCCTTTTTCCCTAACGAAATAAGTACGCGCTCAATATATTCTCTACTACATAAACACTCGTATTTAGGCTGATATTCGTTATACGTAATATCATCACCGAAAAGTTTTTTTATAAGCCCCTCCGCACCGAGTTGTTCAATAAGCGTCGACACGTTTGTAAGTTGGGTTGCAACGTCTTCTGCCATAACTAATATTCCTTCATCCGTTCCCGGTAAGGCTTGTAAAACCACACCACCTGCGCCTATACACTTTCCGTCTTTACCTATTTTAACTCCCAACGCAATAGCTGTGGGTTGTTGTTCACTAAACGCATAATACGCTGCGAAATCTTCTGCAATTTCACCCGTTATAAGTTTGCTACTGCCCGAATAGGGTTCTTTAAGCCCCATACTGCGTACTACCGTAAGTCTGCCGTTTTTACCAACGCAACCACCCACGTCAAGTTTTCCGTCCTCACGAAGTGGAAGTTGCACCTGTGGATTATCAATAAATCCGCGCATTTGCAAATCGCCGTTTCCGCAAACGGTAATCTTTCCGCCCGCACCGTCGCCCGCAATGGTAACTGATAGTTTATCCCCTTTATTTTTAAGCGTGCTTGACATAAACGTACACACGGTTAGCGTTCTGCCTAGTGCCGCGGCACACACGGGCGACAACGAGTGTATTTTAATGGCTTCGTTTACCATATCGGTTGTGTCCAAAACCGACACGCTTATTTGATTTTGAAATACTAAAGTCTTAAGTAATTTATTCATTTTAACGCCTTTTAATCCAAAGACGCCACGGATTGCCGAGACGTCTTTTTTAACTTGATTTTATTTTTTGTTGCGTTTCGCAAGTTCTTTCTTTGCCTTTTCAATACGTTTTGCCCTTTCGTCCTTTTGTACTTCCAAAGCCTTTTCTTCTTCAGTCGGTTGGAATTCAGGGTCGTTTTTATGTTCTTCAACGTATCTTTCGTGGTCTTCGTAAATAGCGCGCTTACTTTCATTAAGTTTAACTATATCGTTTCTATTGAAAGACGTGGGAAGTTCGGCCACCTTTAATTCGTCGTCAGTGATAGGCTTAATAGGTTTAGAACTGAGCGACGACCTTGATGCAAGTACCAACTGCGCTTTATATTGCTTAAGCGCACCCGAATCGCTTTCTTTAATCTTTTCATAAATACCTTTATTCTTTTGCGCACCCGGAACCTTATCGTTTACGAACTTATCGTATGCCCATTGACAATAGTTCGTCCATACCAACAAGAAGAGCGAAAAGCCGAAAAGTACCAATATTATTACAGAAAAGCCCATAAAAATTCCGCCTAATAAAAGCCCTAAAAACGCCACTAACCCAAGCGCAATGAAGAATATGTTTTGCGGTAATAACCCTATGGTCATTACTATACCATTACGGATAAGTGAAAAGAAACTTAAATTATACGTTACAGACATTGCCATTGCGTGCAAAGCAACCATAGTTACAAAAAATAACATAACGTATGATAACACTTCGACTAAAGTCCCTACCCAACCGGGTATCACCCCACTAACCGAGGCGTAAGATGCGAACGATGATGATATTGTCGCCGTATAGAAAAACAACGAATAGGTTAGCGCAATTAAAATCATCGGCTTTATATTAAGCTTTATTCCGCGCCAAAAATCGTTGGCAACGAAAATACCTTCCGTCCAAACCATATTTCTTATAACGTAACAACCACCGGCTAAACCAAAAGCTGCAATAATTGCGCAGATAGGCAATAACAAATACGTTGCCATATTTACGGTAAACACGATATTTTCTGAAAAACCAACTAAATCGGGAATCGCTTGATAACCAATTCCAAAACATTGATTAAACGGATACATTGCACCGTAGTTTGCCATTGCTATAAAACGAATAAGCAACAAACCAAATACGGGAATAAAAAACAAAAGCATCAAAAGGTTAATAATGACTAGTTTGCCAAACCTACCTTTGAATATGTCCCAAAATAATTCCCACCTGTTTGAAGGGAGCGACGCTCTTGCATAGCCTTCGGATTTTTCTTTGCCGAGCATTATTCTATTGAAAAGTCCGCCACCTTTCTTTTTTCCGTTTGCCATTAAATTACTCCAAAACAGTGCTCAACCGCAAAAATACGCATTTTCGCACTATAATTATTTTTTGTACTTAATATAGTTTACATTAAAATTAAAGATTTTACAAATAAAAAACGTATATTATACAAAAAAACTTTACTTTTTTTTAGATGTTTGTTAAACTATGCTTATATAATGTATTAGAATACTTTAAGTGAAAAAACTTTACTTTTTTTTAGATGTTTGCTAGACTAGAGTTATATCACTATAATATAGGAGTTGAATTAGGTATGAAAAAGTATAACGTAGCCGTAGTTGGCGCAACCGGTATGGTAGGAAGAAAATTCTTGCAAGTTTTAGAAGAAAGAAATCTTCCAGTAGAAAATTATTATTTGTTCGCTTCTGCTAAATCAGCAGGTAAAAAAGTTGATTTTATGGGCAAACAATACGAAATTATTGAACTTGCTGAAAAAAATCTTGACGGTAAAAATATTGATATCGCGCTTTTCTCTGCCGGCGGAGACGTTAGCAAAGAATTCGCACCTATTTTCGCTAAACACGGCATTTTAGTTATTGATAACTCTAGTGCGTGGAGAAGGGACGAAAACGTTCCGCTAGTTGTTCCAGAGTGCAACGCTAACGATATTTTATGGCACAATAACATTATCGCTAACCCCAACTGCTCAACCATTCAAGCAATGGTAGTTTTAAAACCCTTGCACGAAGCATTTAAAATTAAAAGAGTTATTTACTCTACTTATCAAGCGGTTTCTGGTGCTGGCGTTAAAGGTTTTAACGACCTTAAGGGTGGCATTTGTGGTGAAGCACCACAAAAATTCCCCTACCCCATCTTTGGTAACTGCATACCACACATCGACGTGTTTATGGATAACGGATACACCAAAGAAGAAGACAAAATGATTTTCGAAACCAAAAAGATTTTAAACGACCAAGATATTAAGGTTACCGCTACTTGCGTGCGCGTTCCCGTTTATTATGGCCACAGCGAATCTATCAATATAGAATTCGAAAAACCCTGTACGGTTGAACAAGTTAAAGAAGTTCTTAAAAATGCTGAAGGCGTTGTTATTGAAGACGATACCGCTAACTTAGTTTACCCCATGGCTCTTACCGCTGAAAATAAAGATGAAGTTTTCGTTGGTAGAATCAGAAAAGATGATACCGTTGAAAGTGGCATAAACCTTTGGTGTGTTGCCGACAATATTAGAAAAGGCGCTGCTACCAACGCTGTTCAAATCGCTCAAAAGGCTATCGAACTTAATGCTTTTAAAAAGTAATTAAACTTTTTTATAAGTTTTTCGATTAGGAGTGATTTATTATGAATAAGACTATTTTCAAGGGGACTTGTACTGCTGCAATTACCCCTTTTACGCCATACGGTATTGATTTTGACGCTTTAGGCAAACAAATTGAATATCAAATTGAAAACCAAATAGACGCGCTTTGTATTTTAGGTACGACCGGTGAAGCGCCCACTATTAACGAAAATGAATACGATTACGTTGCTAAATTTGCTTTCGACAAAATTGCTGGCAGAGTAAAATTTATTTTAGGTTCTGGTTGCAACTGCACCAAAACCGCTATCGAAAAAAGTCAACTTGCGCAAAAAGTTGGGGCGGACGGCCTTTTAGTTGTTACACCCTATTACAACAAATGCACGCAAAAAGGTTTAGTTAAATATTACAACGATATTTGCGACAACGTTGATATCCCCGTTTTATGTTACAACGTTCCCGCTAGAACGGGCGTTAACATACTTCCGCGTACTATGGAAGAAATTGCAGAACATAAAAATATCGGTGGAATAAAGGAAGCTTGCGGTAACATGGAACAAATTTGTGAAACCGCACGTCTTATCCGTGGCAAAACCGCGCTTTATTCTGGCGACGATAACCTTAACCTTGCCATGATGAGTATCGGCTCTATGGGACTTATTTCGGTTGCATCTAATATAGCGCCTAAAGAAGTAGGAGACGTTGCAAGATTATATTTTGCAGGCAGAAACAAAGAAGCTTACGAATTACAAGAACGACTTCTCCCTTTAATTGACGCTATGTTTACTGAAGTAAATCCTATCCCCGTTAAAAAAGCGGCTGAACTCATTGGGCTTGGTAGTGGAATAGTTCGCGCCCCTCTCACCGAGTTAGAACCCGAACATACCGAACAAATGATTAAAATATTAAAAGATTTCGGTCTAAAGGTTAAGGTGTAAAAAATGGTAAACGTTTTAATAAGCGGCGCGCTTGGCAGAATGGGCAAAAAAGTTTATGAAGCCATTTTTGCTAACGAACAAGTTAATGCTATTTGTGGTGTTGATATTAAAGAAGATTATTCTATAAGCAACTTCCCCGTATACCAAAATTTTTCTAAAATACAAGAAAAAGTTGACGTGGTCGTTGATTTTTCTTCGCCCGCTAACCTTGATAACGTGTTGAACTTTTGTTTATCTATCAATTGCCCTGCCGTGCTTTGCGCAACGGGTTATACACAAAGCCAAATTGAAAAAATAAATCAGGCGAGTAATACAATCGCTATCTTCCGTTCAGGCAATATGTCGCTTGGCGTAAATGTTTTAATCGACCTTGTTAAAAAGGCGGCTAGCGCGCTTTACGGCTTTGACGTGGAAATTATTGAAAAACACCACAACAACAAAGTTGATGCCCCTAGCGGTACGGCTTTAATGCTTGCTGATGCCGTTAAAGACGTTGACCAGGATAAATTTTACGTTTATGGTAGAGATGGCATTTGTGGAAAACGCAACAAAAACGAAATAGGTATTCACGCAGTTCGCGGTGGAAATATCGTCGGTGAACACGACGTTATTTTTGCAGGTAATTTTGAAACGATTACCCTATCGCATCAAGCAACCGATAGAAGCGTGTTTGCCGAAGGCGCTGTAAAAGCCGCTTTATATATAGCGACTAAAACTAGCGGTCTTTATAATATGAACGACGTTATTAACGGCAAATAATATGCTTGAAAATCTTAAAACGGTATTAGAACAAATTCAAAACGGAAATAATTTAGGTGAAAAAATAACGCTTGTGGGCGCAACTAAAACTATGCCCGTTGACCTTATTAATTCCGCTATCCAAAACGGTCTTAACGTGGTTGCTGAAAATAAAGTTCAGGAATTTCGTGAAAAAACTGGACTTATTGATAAACGTGCAAAACAGCATTTTATAGGTCACCTACAAACTAACAAAGTAAAATATTTAGTAGGCAACGTTGAGCTTATTCACTCTGTTGATAGCGTTCACTTAGCTGAAGAAATTAATCGCGTTTCAATAAAGAAAAACACCGTTCAAAAAATTCTTTTAGAAGTAAACGTTGGCGGTGAACTTTCTAAAAGCGGTTTTAACCCCAACAACTTAGTCGATAGCGCAATGCATATTTTTAACGAGTTAAAAAACGTTGAAATTAAGGGGCTTATGGCTATGCTCCCCCATAGTGATGACGAGAATTTACTCGTTCAATTATGCAAAAAAATGCGCAACGATTATGATTTCTTAATAAGCAAGGGCTTGCCCTTTGAATACTTATCGATTGGCATGTCCAACGATTATTTAATAGCAATTAAAAATGGTAGCAATACCATTAGACTTGGTAGAACAATTTTCGGTCAAAGAAATTACGGAGGTAACTAATGGGTATTTTTGATTTATTCGGCAAAGACCCCAAAACTAAAAATCCGCGTACAGAACGATTTAATTTTAACACGGGCGTTTCACACAATAACGAAACGTCGGCGCCCGTTTCGGTTTTTTCGCCGACGGCTTATTCTGACGTCGAAACCATTATCGACGCCTTAAAAGCGGGTAAAAACGCTGTAGTTCACTTAACCGAACTTAAAACTGAAACGGCTATACGAGTTTTAGATATGCTTTCAGGCGCGATTTATGCGCTTGGTGGCGGTGTTTACGAAATGGGTAAAAATATCTTCATGTTTTCCCCTGCAGGTGTAGAAGTTAACGTTTAATTTTTTTAAGCAAATAATGACAAAACCCCTTTGAATGAACTCATTCAAAGGGGTTTTCTTTTGCAAATAAATGACGACTTTTTGCAAAATTAACAAATTTAATTTTTATATCATTTTATACGGGTCTAGAATTTTATTTAACTCTTCTCTCGTTGCAATATTTTCTTCAATCAAAACGTCTCTAACGTTACGTTTTTCCTTTAAAGCTCTCTTAGCTACGCTTGCTGCTTTTGCATAACCGATATACGGACACAAAGCGGTTACTATACCGATACTTCTTTCTACTTCGTCTTCACACGTTTCGGTATTTACCGTGATACCTTCAATACAGTCTTTTGTGAATACGTGTATACCGTTAGTAAGCGTTTCAAGTGATTCAAACAAGCAATAGAATATTACCGGTTCAAATGCGTTAAGTTCAAGTTGTCCCGCTTCACAAGCCATAGTAATCGTAGTATCATTACCAACAACGTTAAATGCAATTTGGTTGATAACTTCCGGAATAACCGGATTGATTTTACCAGGCATAATTGATGAGCCGTTTTGTTTTGCAGGTAAGTTGATTTCTGCAAAGCCCGTTCTTGGACCTGACGACATAAGTCTTAAGTCGTTTGCCATCTTTGACAAGGTGATTGCACACGCTTTTAACATGCCTGAAACGAACACGAAACAGTCTAAGTTTTGAGTTGCGTCAATTAAGTCTTCTGCTTGAGTTAATTCCATACCAGTTACTTCACACAAAGTGGGAACGATATTTTTAACGTATTCGGGCGCAGCATTGATAGTTGTTCCGATTGCCGTTCCACCCATATTGAGTTTTGAAATTTCCTTTATTGCGTGATTAAATCTTCTGATATCACGTAAAATTGCAGACGCATATGCACTAAAACTTTGACCAAAAGTAATGGGAACTGCATCTTGCATTTCAGTTCTACCCATTTTGATAACCTTTTCAAACTCTTTTGCCTTAGCATTTAACGCGTTATAAAAACCTTCGAGCGCTACTACCGCTTTCTTGAGTAAACGCGCAACCGCGATTTTACCCGCACTTGGGAAAACGTCGTTAGTTGATTGTCCGCAATTAGCATGGTCGTTGGGATGCACTATTGAATAATCACCTTTTTGACCACCTAAAATTTCTATAGCGCGGTTAGAAATAACTTCGTTTGCGTTCATATTAAACGACGTTCCTGCGCCACCTTGAATAGCGTCAACGATAAAGTTGTCAACGTATTTACCATCTAAAATTTCATCACAAGCTTGAACCATAGCATCAGCCACGTTTTCAGGTATAACCTTTGCATTTTTGTTAGTAATAGCCGCAGCTTTTTTAACTTCTACTATTGCTCTTATAAATTCTTGGTGAGTTTTAATACCGCTAATCTTAAAGTTTTCATACGCACGCAAGGTTTGAACACCATAATACGCGTCAATTGGAACTTCTTTTTTGCCTATCGAATCACTTTCAATTCTAAATTCTGCCATAATTCACCTTTTTTAAGATTTTTTATTTTACCCCTTGATTATACAACAATTATGTGATATAATCAAATACATATTAAAACATACTTGTCATAATGATAAAGTTATGTAAAGGAATTATTATGTTTAAGAATAAAGAATACGTTTTGACAGTTTTTAAAGAAGGCAGTTTTACTAAAGCGGCAGAAAAACTTTTCGTTTCTCAGCCCTCGCTTTCAGCATCAGTAAAAAGAATTGAAGATAAGATTGGCGCGCCCCTATTCGACCGTTCCTCTACTCCTATCACGTTAACCGAAATAGGTCGCGAATACGTTCAATACGCACAAGAAATAGAGCACAAAGAAAATGATTTTGCGCACTTCGTTTCCGACCATACCAACCTTTTGAAAGGCAAAATTCGTATCGGTGGAAGTAGTTTCTTTTCTTCGTTCGTGTTGCCTAAAATGATTTCTGAATTTAATAAAAAACACCCTAAAATCAATTTCAAAATTTTTGAAGACAGCACAAAAAACTTGATGAACAAACTGTCTAGTGGCGAACTTGATATAATTATTGACAACGCTGTTGCTGATAACGACAATATGATTTCTGAAGTTTATACTGAAGAGCGCCTTTTACTTGCCGTCCCTAAACGCTTAGCCGTAAACGAATCGCTTAAAGATGTGCGCATGACTGCTGACGACATTAAAGCAAACAAGCATATTGCAGTTGGTAATAGCGTGGAACTTACCGCATTTAAAAAAGAACCGTTTATTTTATTACATCACGAAAACGATACTGGGAAAAGAGCAGAAAAACTTTTTAAAAAATATTCAATCACGCCTAACGTTATTTTCCACCTAGACCAACAAGTAACTGCTTATAACGTTTCGTGTACAGGTATGGGCATTTCTTTCGTTAGCGACACTCTTATTAAACACATTGATGCATCTGCTGATATTTATTACTATAAACTACCCGATAATTCTACTATTAGAAATATTTATTTTTATAGCAAGAAAAATCATTATCAACCACTATCTTGTCGTAAATTTATTGAATATAATACAAAAAAATAAATTAAAAAACGCCCGTCTTTCTTTTCGAGAAAGACGGGCGTTTTTATTTAACTGTTAAATTCCCCAACATAACCAAATCAACGCGTATCCGCCTAAAACGGCAACCAAGGTAAATGGAATACCTATTTTAAAGAAGTCGCTTGATTTAACTTTATATCCGTGCTTATTAAGTATGCCAATAGCAACGACGTTTGCCGAAGCACCTACAGGCGTGATATTTCCGCCAAGCGTTGCGCCAGTTAACAAACCAAAGCATAAAAGTGTTTGTAAATTTCCTGAAAGTCCTAAACCCGCAATTACAGGTAACATCGTTGCAACGTAAGGTATATTATCAATAAAAGCAGAGATAATTACCGAGCCAATCACTATTAAAGTGTATAATAAGAAAACGTTTTTATCACCTATCATTCCAAAAAAACTACTTATATCCGCAATAATTCCTACTCTATCAACAGCTCGTATTATTATAAATAAGAATATTAAAAACAGTACGGTGGTATAGTCTATCGTTCCAAATACGGTTTTTGCCGCTTCTTTTTTCCCATTAGAATAACTAACTTTACCATCTTCAGTTTCCGTTTGAATTTTTTTAGCACTAATTATATGATACGTTAAACATATTAAACCGAAAAACATACAAACTAAACCGTTTACGTGGTTAGCTATAAACCCTTCGGGAATACTTACGAACGAACAAACTACCAATACTAAAATATTTAATGAAAGCATAATCGACGGAAATATCGTCGTTACTTTTACTTGCTCAGGTTGAATTTTAATTTTTTGATTGTTTTTTCTAAACAATAAAATTAAAACGGGTATTGTGAGCAACATCCCTAGTTCTACCGCCCAAAAAATTGAAACTCTTCCGTCCATAAAGAAGAAATCCATAAAACTCATATTTAAGGCTCCTGCAAGCATAACCGACGTGGTATCCCCCACGAGCGTTGCTGCGCCTTGTAAATTTGATGAAACGGCAATGCTTATTAAAACGGGTATTGGAGATACTTTAACCTTCTTTGCAACGGCAAGTCCAATAGGTGCAAGCATTAAAACTGTTGCAACGTTATCAACGAACGCTGAAATTACCCCACTTAATACTGATAGAAGCACTAATATCCACAAAGCGTTAGGAATTTTCGTAATAATTTTATCAGCAAGTTTATTCGGCATCCCTGATTCTGAAAAAAGCCCCACCGTAATCATTATACCTACGAGCATCATTACTACGTTATAATTAATTGCTCCAGAAAATGGTTCGTGCCAAACCATATATCCGGTTATTACACAAAACACGGTTGCTATTACCGCAGCAATCCCTGTAATGTGCGGTTTGTATTTTGGAAATACGATAATTCCTATATACATTAAAGCAAACAAAATTAAAGTAAAAATTTTCATAGTTCAGTTTTTCCTATAAATTTAAAATTAAAAAGACTTTTACCATAAGTATTTACGATAAAAGTCTTGTTTAAACTACGTTAAGTAATTCCGCACCACCGAGCCGTTATCGACCGTATTGACGACGATGCGTGCGCTTTCGCGCCAACTACTCCCTTTTAACCTTTTACGATTAAATTTATCTTACGTTTAATGCATTGAACGTGTTGTCTAACGAAGCAAGTTTTTCAGAGAAGAGCTTCATTTCTGCTTCAGGTAGCGGAACTTCTATAATTTGTTTCAAGCCTTCGCCACCAACTTTACAAAGAACGCCCGTGCAAAGGTCTTTAGCACCATATTCACCGTCAAGATAAGTTGCAAGTGATAAGATAGTTTCGGTATCAGAAACTAACGCTTTTACGAGTTGAACAGTTGATGCTGCGATAGCGTAGAAAGTTGCGCCTTTTGCTTTAATTACTTTTGAACCAGCAGCAACCATACCTTTATAAATGTTTTCAAGTTCGGTTTCTAAATCCGCTTCGTTAACGCCCATAATCTTAGTGCAGTAATCTCTAATGTTCATACCGCAAACGGTGCACAAGCTCCAAGGAGACATACAAGCATCACCGTGTTCACCGAATACGTATGCGTTTACGTTAGATGCGTCTACTTTGCAGTATGAAGCAACTGCTTGGATAAGACGGTTAGAGTCAAGTAAAGTACCCGTACCGATAACTTGTTCTTTCTTTAAGCCTGCATCTTTCATTAAAACGTAAGTCATTACGTCAACGGGGTTAGATACAACTACGTATAAAGCATCAGGAGCGATTTTCTTGAAATCGTTTGCCTTAATAACGCTCTTTAAGATACCTACGTTAACTGCTGCAAGGTCAAGTCTGGTTTGACCAGGCTTTCTACCTACGCCGAAAGTTAAAATAACGATATCTGAACCAGCAACGTCTGCATATTCGCCACACCAAATTTTGCAAGCGGGTGCACAAGCTGCACATTGTGTAATATCTAAAGCTTCGCCTTCTGCCTTTTCTTTGTTAATGTCAACCAATACTATTTCTGAGCAAACACCTTGCAAAGTTAATGCGTATGCGATAGTTGCACCTACGTTGCCTGCGCCCAAAATTGAAATCTTTCTCTTCTTTGTGTTCATTTTGCCGATTTACTCCTATTATAATTTTATTATCTATATGATACAACAAAATGAGTTTTTTTACAAACGTTTTTACAACTTTTTAAAAATAATTTATTTCAGTTCGTTTTTTGCAATACCACGTCCTTGAATATTTGGTAAATATCCCCCGCGCCCATAACTATTACCGATTGAACGTTTAAGCATAATCGTTTGGTTTTTTCTAATAAATCTTGCGGTGTTTGACAATATTCACTATATTTACTCTGCTTTTTAAGATTGCTATACAACGTTAACGCGTCGCCTTTTGCATCATATTCTTCGCGCGCAGGATACGTAGCATATATAACGTTATTATAATTTTTCAACGCACTTACGAAATCTTCCATAAGAAATTTAGTTCTTGAATAGGTATGCGGTTGAAATATAACGCCTATTCTATCAAAATTTTCACTAAACGCACTTAAAGTTGCGACTATTTCTTTAGGATGATGTGCGTAATCTGCAAAAATTTCCGCACCGAACACGTTACCTAAATACTCCGCGCGTCGTTTAACGCCCCTGAAATTTTCAAGCGCGCGCTTAATAGTTCCAAAATTAACACCCATAATATCACAAACCGCTATTGCTGATAGCGCGTTATAGACGTTATGTTTGCCTATAACTTTTAAATTGATTTTTTCCATTGGACGAGAATACGCGTAAACGTTAAACGAATAGCCCGTTTTATTTCTCTTTAGATTTTTAGCCGTGTAAACCGCACTGTTATTTATTCCGAAAGTTACAGTTGTGGGATTATAAATTTTAGCGCAATTTTCGTCATCCGCATTAATTATCGCTATCGAATTTGCGCAAAAATCACTAAACGCCTTGACTGTATCGTCAATATCACTAAAAGTATCCAAATGGTCGTTATCAATGTTTAAAATTACCGAATACGTGGCTTTAATATCAAGAAAGTTTTTCTTATATTCGCAAGCTTCCACTACCGCATATTCGCCGTTGCCTAAATTGAAACTACCTAAAGAACAGTCTTCCCCTCCTATAAACGTGGTCGGATTGAGATTTGCTAAAGTGAGCACATTTGCAAGCATTGCAGTTGCGGTAGTTTTGCCGTGGCAACCAGATATTGCAACCGATTTTTTATGCCCGCTAATAATTTGGCCTAAAAGTTCGCTACGTTTAACTAGCGGTACGTTTTTTTTGATAGCGAGCTTGATTTCAGGATTAAACCGATTTACCGCTGAAGTATAAACTACCGATTGCGCGCCCTTAACGTTTCTAGCTCTATGCCCAAGCTTAAACTTTAGACCTTTTTTTACAAGTTCATTTATTCGCTCGTTTTGGATTAAGTCGCTACCACTTACTGCATAACCATTTAGCATAAGATATTCAGCAAGGCTTGAGGTCGAGACTCCGCCTACGCCTACGATATGCACGCTCTTTACTTTTTTATCGAAAATATTATTATCCATACGCTAATTTATGCAAAAAGCGTTAAAAATAACGCAAAAAATCGCATTTTTGTTCAATTTTTTTTAAAAAACTGTTGAAATTGCTAAAAATATGTGATAATATATATGTAATATTTGTTAAGGAAGGTAAAATCGAATGAACATCACAGACGTAAGAGTACGTATTGTCAAAAAAGACGACAGCAAACTTAAAGCTGTTGCATCTGTTACTTTTGACGACTGCTTCGTAGTACACGACATTAAGGTTATTGAAGGCACTGAAGGTTACTTTATTGCTATGCCATCAAGAAAAACCGGTGACGGCGAATATAAGGATATCGCTCACCCCATCAAAACCGAAACTAGAGAAGAACTTATCAAAGTTATTCTTAATGCTTTTGAAGAAGAAAAAGCTAAACCCGCTGAGTAAAACACACGTTCTTTGATTTGTTTTCAAGCCGTTGAGTTTGCTTATCGGCTAGTTTGAATTTGCATTAAAACACCTTTGCAGGTGTTTTTTGTTTTTAAATTTTTTATGAATTTAACTTGTTTATCGCTTTTACTTGTGCTATAATCTTTACGTTAAAATAAATAGGAGTTCAAAAATGAAGTACATTGATAAATTAGATGAGAAAGTTTTAAATTATCTTGACAACTCTTACGACGAGATGCGTAAATTACTTAAAGAACTTGCAGTTATCCCCGCACCAAGCGGTCAAGAAGATTTGAGAGTTGATTACGTTAAAAATTGGTTTGAAAATGTAGGGGCTAAACAAATTATAGTTGACGAAGCAAAGAACGTTATAGTTCCTATAGATTGCGACAATAAAGACGAAATAGTAGTGTTTATGGCGCATACCGACTTGGTTTTCCCCGACCTTTCTCCATTACCTTACTCTGAAGACGGCGAATACATATATTGCCCAGGTATCGGCGACGACACGTCTTGCCTTGCTGTTTTAATGATGGTTGCTAAGTACGTTATTCAAAACAACTTAAAATCTAAATACGGCATACTTTTCGTTGCAAACAGTTGCGAAGAAGGTTTAGGCGACCTTAAAGGTTCTAGACAAATCGTCAAAGATTATGGCGATAAAATTTCTGCTTTTTATACTTTTGATGGTTGTTACAATGAAATTATCAATCAATGCGTAGGTTCGCATAGATACGAAATCTCGTTTGCTACCGAAGGTGGCCACTCTTTCTTAGGTTTTGGTAGACGCAACGCGATTGTCGCAATGGCAGACCTAATCAACCAACTTTATAAATGTGAAATTCCTAAAAAAGAAGGAACAAAAACCACTTATAACGTTGGTATCGTTGAAGGTGGTACTTCCGTTAATACTATCGCTCAAAACGCTAAAATGCTTTATGAGTACCGTTCGGACGACAAAGAGTGTCTTGCTATAATGAAGAAATTCTTTGAAGAACAAATAGAAAAAGCAAAACAATCTGGTAAAGCAGAAATTGAAGTTAAACTCGTTGGGGACAGACCTTGCATGGGTGATATGAACGAAGAGGCTTTAGAAAAAATCACCGCACACGCAATAGCCGTTTGTGAAAAATATTCTGGCGTTACTTGTCACCGTGATAGCGGTTCAACAGACGCAAACATCCCTATGTCTTTAGGCATCCCTGCCGTTTGCGTAGGAAACCACATTTCATCGGGCGCGCATACAAGAAGTGAAAAATTGCTTATATCAAGCCTTGAACCCGGTATGAAAATTACTGCAGAACTTGTTTTAAGTTATTTTGATTAATATTATTTAATTAATATATTAATTATAAAGCGCGATTGCTAAACAGCAATCGCGCTTTTGTTTTCTAAAATCCTTGAGGTTGCAAGATTTGTTCCAGACAAAGAATTTTAATTTTTGCTAGGATTGTTATAAATAACGGTTACACCGTCGTGAGTTGCCATGCCGTAAACTCCTTGTCCACCACCGTAGAGTTGGTCAAATACGCACGACATGTGATGGTCTTCACCTTCGTTATGAACGTGATTATCATCAACTACTTCATTTCCATTTGCATCAGTAGGATGTCCATATCTTGGGTTAGAATAAGCACTGTTGCTAACACCTGCTTGAACTCTAACGTAAGGCCATGAGGTACCAGCAAATTCGCAATAAGTATAATCTGCCCATTCTCCGTAAATTACAGTTACATTTTCACAAGTAAGTTGTGGTGCATCCGCATACGTTGTACCATCAACTGTCTTTGTTTTTCCTGTATTACCTATAAGCATACCACAACGACGATATGCATACCATTGATAAGAAGACGTTACGTCGTTATAAGCGTCGATTCGACAAGCAACTGTACAATCTTTCATTAGAATTTGAGCAGAACCACCACAACCGCCAATTACACCACCAGTTGAGTTATCAAAGTCACCCCATTGTGCAGCAATTGCATTTGATGCATCTACGTTACAGCCAATGAATTTTTGTTCACCACTTGCCCAACCTACTATACCACCCGAATAGTATTGATAATCTGCACCTTTTGAATTAGTAACGGTTATATTTTCATAAGTGGTCTCCCCACTAGAAACACCTGCAATTATACCACAAATCGCAGATTCACCCGAGATACTAGCGCCATCTACTTTCAAGTTGCAAATATACGCATCTTCAACCGCACCAAAAAGTCCTAATCCACAATCGCTATAATAATATCCGTTATCTAAAGCCCAAGTGTTTTGTGTTAAATTTGAAATAGTTTTATCCTTTCCGTCAAACGTTCCTTTAAACGCTTTATCGTGTCTATAACTTCCGATTGGGTCAAAACAAATAGCTTCGCCATTAGCATCTTCTGCATATAAATCTAAATCACAAGCTAATTCTATGGTTTTTCCTTCGAAAGTATTTCCTTCATCTACGAGTTTTGCAAAACCTGCAAGTTGCTCTGACGTGCCTAATGAGAAAGTAGTATCACTATCATTGTACCAAGAAGTATCTGCTGTCCCATCCCATTCATCAGCCGTAGGAATTACGGGAAGAGCGGGGAAATTAGCATTTTCATCATAGAAAGAACCATCCCCGTCATTTTCATATGAAACTTGCGTTGCTACAAGTGCTACTGCAAAGTCGATTGATAACCCACCAGGAATATTATATTCATTATCGTTTTCTGTAGGTTCCCAGAATATACCGATTTCATAAGTGATTGCTTCACTAGGAAGTAAATATCCTTTCAAGGTCAATCCGTCTTTAAATACCGGCATATTTTGTGGATCGTATTCTGGAACTGCACTGTCAATTTGTAAAGCTTCAAGATTTGCATCTCCCATTACGTCGTCCGTTCCCGTTAATTTGTTACGAGTAAGCGCGTATACGGTGAGTGCATCTGCAAGAGTTTTGCCACTTGGCGTTGCTGTTGCATTTGCTTGTATTATACTGAGTTCATATTTTAACGCAAGTGAACCGTCGTTTGATACTTTAAAACGTCCGCTTGCAAATGCACCCGGTTCCCATAAAATCGGGTCACCGTTGATATCCATGAAAATCTTAGTATTTTCATGGACTTCTTCAGGTGTGCCGTTATATGAGTTTGTATAAACTAAACCAACGTCTAAGTTTCCAGATTGAATTTTGTTAATTCCACTGCTTGCTGAGTCAGTAAACCAAGCAAAAGTACTGCCGATTAGTATGCTAAAACTGATTATTATTGCAATAATGCTGGTTACCAACGATTTTCTAGCCTTAAAAACATCCATATTTTTTTCTCCTTTTAAGTGTCAAAAATTTATTTAACTACATTAATTTTCAATTATAATTTGAACATTGCCTATAGCATTAATATTGCTAGTATTATATGCTGCACTAAAGAACATATCGCGAACTGTTTGACTACCAAAAGTAATTGTTTCAAGGGCAGTACAACGTGCAAGAATTTGGCTATCTCCACTATTTACAAAACTCATTCCACAGTAATCAACATGTGTCCATTGAGAGAATGTTGTTACGTTAGCGGGGAATGTTACATGCTTTAAATTCAAACAATCATTTAATGCCCAACAATGTATGTGTATTTCAGGACGATCTGCTGGAAAAACTATTTCTTCTATATCCAATCTTTTAAATGCACCAGGAGCAATACAAAGTTTATCCGTACCGCCTTCAGCGAAAGTCAGCTTAGTTATGGGGCAACTAGAAAATGCACCTTGACCAATATAAGTTACAGATGCTGGTATTATTAATTCTCCCGTAAGATTTGGAAACTGTGCTGCAAAAGAACCGATAGAAGTAACGCCTTCTTCAATAACTAGTGAAGTTACTAAATTACGGTCGCAAAAATAACCACCTTCATTTGCAGATGCATTTGGCGCGTTATAACCTTCTTTAGTTGCGTTACCATTTTTATCATAAACAACGGCTTCTCTCCAAACACCAGGTTCATACATCTTACCACAATTCAAATCTGGCACGGATGTATCTGCACGAGAAACGGTTAAGCAGCCATCATCTTTCAACGTCCAGTTAACACCTCCAGCAGAACCACTATCTACTATTTCCGGAATAGCAGGAACTACAGGGAAATTAGCATTTTCATCATAGAAAGAACCGTCCCCATCATTTTCATATGAAACTTGCGTTGCTACAAGCGCTACTGCAAAGTCGATTGATAACCCACCAGGAATATTATATTCATTATCGTTTTCTGTAGGTTCCCAGAATATACCGATTTCATAAGTGATTGCTTCACTAGGAAGTAAATATCCTTTCAAGGTCAACCCGTCTTTAAATACCGGCATATTTTGTGGATCGTATTCTGGAACTGCACTGTCAATTTGTAAAGCTTCAAGATTTGCATCTCCCATTACGTCGTCCGTTCCCGTTGATTTGTTTCGAGTAAGCGCGTATACGGTAAGTGCATCTGCAAGAGTTTTGCCACTTGGCGTTGCTGTTGCATTTGCTTGTATAATACTTAATTCATACTTGAGTGCTAAAGAACCATCGTTTTTCACTTCAAAACGTCCGCTTGCAAATGCACCCGGTTCCCATAAAATCGGGTCACCGTTGATATCCGTGAAAATCTTAGTATTTTCATGGACTTCTTCAGGTGTGCCGTTATATGAGTTTGTATAAACTAAACCAACGTCTAAATTACCAGACTGAATTTTGTTAATTCCACTGCTTGCTGAGTCAGTAAACCAAGCAAAAGTACTGCCGATTAGTATGCTAAAACTGATTATTATTGCAATTATACTGGTTACCAACGATTTTCTAGTATTTATAACTTTCATATTCTTTTTCCTTTTATCAAAAAATTATTTTTCAAAATTATTTTTCGTCTCTATATTGCTTAACTTGGTCGACTGCTTCAAATTTAGGGTTCTTTTTAAGTTCAAATTTTTCAGCTACCGCGCCAACGAGTTTAGTTGCGTTGTTACAAGCGCGTTCACTTCTAATTTTTACTGCAAAAGGAACTTCTTCATATGCTTTAACCCCTGACATATCTTTTTGAAAGAATACCTTATCGTTAAAATCTTTAACGTCTAAATTAAAATATCCCGTCAAGGTTTTTCCACGAAGACCTATCTTTGCAAGTAGCGTACGCCCTTTCCTATATGACACGCATCTAAACGAAACTCTTGAACTTACCTTTTTGTACGATACGAGTTCGTTGTGAACTGCATTAAAATAATTCTGGGTTTCTTCTTTGGCATTAACTAATTTTTCCGTAAATGGCTTTTTCTCGCCTTCTGGTATATTTAGTTTGTTTTTTGATTCTTCATCTTCCATATCGCTATCAAGTTCAGATTGTTCAATAACAGATTCTTCTTCAGTTTCTATTGCAGAAGTTTCTTCCAATTCAGTTATTGCAACTTCTTCCTTAACTTCTTCAGCGACAAATTCTTCCTTAGGTTGTTCTTCTTTAACAACGATATTCTCTTCTTCTGTAACCGTAATTTCTTCTTCCTTGTTTATTTCAGGCTCCTCCACCGTAGTTGCCGACGTTTCTTCTTTTATCGGTTCTATAGGTGCTTGTGTTTGTGCACTAGCAGGCGCAACGGGTTGAGGCTGAACTGTCATCGGCTGAACGGCTACGGGTTGATACAACTGTATGGGCTGAACGGGTACTGTTTGGTATGCAACAGGTTGTGGCATTGTGGGTTTGCCGTTTTCCCCTATCGTTTGACATACTGTAGGCGCGTAATTAGGCTGAACGGATACAGGTGTTCCCGGTGCAGCATTCTCACCTATCGTTTGACACACTACCGGTGCGGGTTGAACGGGTACCGCTTGATAAGCAACAGGTGCCGATTGAACAGGCACGGGTTGATAAGGTATCGGCATAGTCATTATTGGCATCTGATATGCAACGGGTTGTGGTGTCATAGAAACCGTTTGACAAATTGTCGACCCCGTTTGGCTTGGTGCCGTTTGGTATACCACAGGTTGCGACATCATTGGTGATGGGCAATTAATGGTTACCGTTTGATATATTGCAGGTGCAGTTTGGCCTTGTGCTTGTTGAGTTGTTTGTTGTACGTTTTCTTCCATGTTCTGCTCCTTATTTTCTTCTAATGTAAGTTGTTCGTCTTGTAAACTAGTCCCGCCAGCTATTCCTACTCCTGCCAGCAGAGTGTTATTTTGTCCTTCTAATATCTTATCTTTATCCTTTAGTGAATTTATTTCATCACTATATTCTTTTGCTAATTCTCTCTTTCCCAAAATCTTACCAACCTTTACACTAAAGAATATTATCAACAACACGCCGGGGATTAATATACTTAAATAAAATCCGCGTGGAGTTTTCATAAACGAAAAAAGCAAGCCGACTGCCGGTACTTTTGAAACGTATTTACCGACTAGGTGTTCGGGCTTAACCTCAACGATATCATTTACTCCCGTATTGATTCCGTAAGTAACGATACCTGTTATCTCTCCACTACTCGAATAATTAATCTTGCGAATTTTGTGTGTTACCGTTTTTCCCATTGACTCAGGATTATACGAAAAGAAAGATATTACATCCCCTTCTTTAAGCTCGTTAGGATTAGTTATCATACGTATAATAATGATGTCCCCTGCATTAAAGAAAATCTTCTCATCCTCACTCATCGCTGACTTGCTCATCGAGTCGGTGTTAACTATTAAAATTTTATGCCCCAAAATCTCTTTCCCGTTATTTTCTCCACTAATCACTGCCGTAGCTGAAATTATTGCTAGAATTACAGCCAAGACTAAACACAGCCAAGCAAAAACGTTAATGGTCTTTTCGAAAAACAGTTTTGGTTTTTTTGTTTTTTCCACCGCAATTGCCTCTCTTAGTTATTACAAGATGTCCATTAAATTAATCTCGCAAATACTTTATTGGGATTATAATTATATGAGCAACATCGTTGTTTGTCAATTGAATTTTAAAAAAAAATGAAAATAATTGATGTTTTTTAGCTTATTTTTTTATATTTTTTTACAAATTTGTGTTTATTATTTTATCGCACACGATATGTTGTGTTTATATGTTTTTATCCTATTTTTCAATTTTTAATAACAGGTCCCAACCTATTATTGAATTATACACACGGGTTTTGATGTAAATTTAAATGGCATTGGTGTTTGATTATCTTATTTAATAACACGTGGTGTTGATTATGCTAGAACGCAAATAATCCATAAATACTCCATGTCTATTATTAAAAAAAACAAAAAAAGAACTCCCACCATATCTAATATGATGAGAGTTATGTTTTTATTTCTATTACAGTTTGTTTCTTTGGATTTTTCCGCTAACAGTCTTTGGTAATTGGTCACGGAATACAACTATTCTTGGATATTTATACGGTGCGGTTTTAGCCTTAACGTAAGTTTGAATTTCCTTCTTCAATTCTTCGCTAGGTTCGTATCCCTTAACCAAAACTACGCTTGCTTTTACAACTTGTCCACGAACTTCATCAGGTTCTGCCGAAACGCCACATTCTAATACGAAAGGCAATTCCATAATTACGCTTTCTATTTCAAACGGCCCTATACGGTAACCACTTGATTTGATGACGTCATCAACACGACCAACATACCAATAAAATCCATCTTCATCACGCCAAGCCGTATCACCTGTGTGATAATAACCGTCGTGCCAAACTTCTTTTGTCTTTTCTTCGTCGCCGTAGTATCCTGTGAATAATCCACAAGGTGCTCCGTCTTTAACGTTCACTACGATTTCACCAACTTCACCTACTGCAACCGAGTTGCCGTTTTCGTCAACAATATCCATATCGTATATAGGTGCAGGTTTACCCATCGAACCTATCTTATGCGGTTTACCAACAAGGTTTCCAACGAGCATTGTAGTTTCTGATTGCCCAAAACCTTCTTTAATTTGCAATCCCGTCAATTTCTCAAATTGATTGTATACTTCGGGATTAAGTGCCTCGCCCGCCGTTGACATATGGCGCACCGAAGAAAAATCGTATTTGGATATGTCTTCTTTAATTAACATTCTAAGCATTGTGGGCGGTGCACAGAAAGTTGTGATATTATATTTTGCAAACATAGGTAATATATCAGCAGCGTCAAAACGGTCAAAGTCGTAAACGAACGTTGCCGCTTCGCAAAGCCATTGCCCGTAAAGTTTACCCCACATTGATTTTGCCCAACCCGTATCCGAGATGGTTAAATGCAACCCATCAGGGTCAACGTTGTGCCAATATTTAGCAGTATGGAAATGCCCTAACGGATATTTATGATTATGCGCTGCAATTTTTGGATACCCTGACGTACCTGAAGTAAAGAACATTAACAACAAGTCGTCCCCACAAGGTGAGTCTTCCGTACGATTAAAGTGCGTACTGAACATAGTATATTCTTCATCAAAATTACGCCATCCTTCACGCGTACCATTTACTATCAACTTGTGTTTTAATTCGGGGCATTTTGCTGCCGCAATATCCGCTTGATGCGCAGTATCACCATCAGCCGTACAAATAATTGCACAAACACCCGCCGCCTTAAATCTATATTCAAAGTCGTGTTCTTGCAACTGGTTGGTTGCGGGAATTGCTATCGCACCGAGTTTATTCAACCCTATCATAGCAAACCAGAACTGATAATGACGTTTTAATACGAGCATTACCCTATCGCCTTTTTTAATACCCAAAGACTTAAAGTAGTTCGCGCAACGTGCGGATTGTTTTTTAATATCGGCAAAGGTAAACTTCCTTTCGGTTTTATCCTTAGAAATGTGCATCATTGCAACCTTATCAGGCTCGCGTTCAGCAAGTGCGTCAACAAGGTCGAAAGCAAAGTTGAATTTTTCTGCATTTTTGAATTTTATTGAAGTGGGGGTACCGTCTTCGTCTTCAGTAACGTCGATAAACTTTTTATAAATTCTATCTTTATTATCGTGATGAACTTCCTTCTTAACGATTTTCTTTGCTAACTTATCCGTTGATAATTCGGGGATAGGTTCACCTGTTGGGTTAAGAACAATTGCATAAAATATGCAGTCTCTTCCATTTACCGCTATCATACCGTGCGGAACGTCACTATCATAATAAATACTATCGCCAGGCCCTAATATCTCTTTATGTTCACCAATTTGAACCATCAAGTAGCCGTCAACGACTATATCGCATTCTTGTCCTGCGTGCGTGGTGAGTTCAATATCTTTACCTTGCGCGTCTTCCCTAAACACGCTACGAACGTAAAGGGGTTCAGCGATACGGTTTTGGAAAGCGTACGCCAAATTATAATAGGTCATACCGTGCGCTTGCGCTATCTTTTGACCAGCGCCGTAACGGGTTACCGTGTAGCCTTTAAGTTTAGGGCTATAACCTTCGATAATATCGGTTACGTTAACACCTAGTGCTAGGGCACAACGATAAATAAAAGCAAAGTTAAGGTCACTGTTTCCGTTTTCACATTCTACGTATTCACTAACGCTAACGCCAGTTTTTTCAGCCATTTGTTCAACGCTTAAACCGACGATATCACGGAGTTCCCTGATACGCCCTGCCATATCTTTGATTTTGAAATCAAGTCCTGTCATTTGTTCCATATAACTTACCTCCTGCGGGCGCATAAAAAAACTCGCCCCAAAGTTTGTTACTTTGAGACGAGTACGTTTCTAATACCCGCGGTACCACTCAAATTGCGGAACTTCCGCCACTCTTGGAATCAATCAATTCCTATGTCGTTAACGCAGCAATCACGGAGAGGTTCTACTTGCTAACCGCTTTCTTCCTCTCAGCTCGGGAGCTACAAACACGAAAAACCGCCCAGCGACTTTCACCAACCGTCGCCTCTCTTTAGGACTTTTATATCGCGTACTCTCCTTCAACGCCTTTAAGATAGCATTATTTTAGCATATTGATAAAACTTTGTCAACGATTTTAATACAATAATTTTCAGAGCAATTTAGTCTTATAAACATATTATTATAATCATATATAGTTACGCGCGCATATGCACATACGTAATTATATACGTTATTTATAATCCTTACCGTTACAGAAAAAGTCGCTCGATTGCGTAGCGTTTGGTTTTCTGCCCACTGAAGTATTATCTTCTCTACGATTACGTAGTTCAGGCACGGGGTTTGGCGCTGTTTGATAACGATAGTCCGCACCGTTTCGTCTTATAAAGTTTTCAATAACGTTATGCGACGGCACGATATCTACCGTCGGGTTAACTTGATTTTGATAACAGAAAAAATCCGCATCCTTAGGTAAATCATTAAGTCTAACGTAACTTTCTTTATCCGACGTAAACTGAACGGTATCACCCAAAATCTTGCGCACGTAATCAATGTTTTCGTGTAGAACGATAGGCGCGGGAAATTCCCCGTCTTTAATAACTTCTTGCCAATCTTTACACTCGTATTTCTTTAGAAGTTCGTTTGCCTTGTGCAAGTGGGCGATTTCAAACGACAAGTTCTCTTCCCATAAGTTTTTAATATACGGGTCGGTTTCAGTTAAATAACAAGACCAATACAAATAGCACTCACAGTATTCGTGCCATAACAGCATTTCAAGCCACGTTGCGTTCGCATCCATAAGCGATTCGTATTGAGTAACGTGCTCTTCTTCAACAAGACATATTTCCTCGTAAAGTCGTCTGCCTATATCTGAGCAAGCAAAGTTGGTTACGTTCATATAGTAATTCATTGTTTGTTGCTCCGCCGCGGTAATAATCATTGTATTAAGCACGGTCTGCACGTCTGAATTTTTCGCATCTATACAACGTTTTACGTTATCCTTAGGGAAACGATGGTGCGCAATAGTCGGTCTTCCCGGCATAATTTCCGTATACCGACCTACCAACCACTCTGCATAAATACCTTGCTCCATTTCTAAAAGATTTGAATACCTATAAAGATGGTCGAAGTCTTCTAAAAGAGCAAAGTCAAGCGCTGTTTTAACCGAACAGTCAAGTTCACGCTTTGCTAATTCGCTTGTTAAATCAACAGCAAGTTGCTCGTAAGATATAGTATGTTCTAAAATACTTTCGTCTTTTGGCTTTAAAAGAGAGCACTTGATTTGTTGTTGCTTTTCAACTGCACGAGTTAATGCAATCTCCCTGCGCAAGTCGTTATCGCAAGTATGACGCGCAAGTTGGTGTGAAAACCAGTTAGCTTCAAACTCCGTACCGTTCATCAATATTATACGGCATTTGGTGTACGGGTCAACCTCTCGTTTGTTATACGGCTTAGGATATAGTTGTTGCCAATTTTGTAATGATTTTTCTATGCTTCTCGGTTTTTCGTTAAACGGATTCATTGGGTTTACTCCTTTATTATTATTTTCCTTTCCATAATATGAACAATCCCCTATAATTGTGTGTTTAAAACTTTAACGCCCGAACTAAAGTTCGGGCGTTAATCTTGGTTTTGTAAATATTTAACTTAAAAAACTAAATTTGATAATTAGATAATTTCAATACCTGCGATAGTACAGAAATCTTTAATGATTTTACTATTGTCGCCATAAGAAATTATATAGTGTTGACACATAACCTTATCAGCAAAGTCTTCAGTATCTTTAAGAAGAACTTTTAAGCCAGGTAGTTGCGGAGCGGGTTGAGCCCAACCAGCTTCTTCCCACTTGCCAGGATTTACTCCTTCGCCTACTACCATATGCATAACGTATTTATTGTTTTCAACGGCTAAACGGCACATTGTGAGAACACCTTCTTTAACTTTAGATACGTTAAGCACGCCTTGAGACAACAAACCGAAAGCTTCGGGACTAACGGTTACTTCACCGTCGATAATTTCAGCGGGAACGTAATCGGGAACACCTGCAAGAACACCATCTTCAAAGAATTCATAAAATTCAAGGTATGCAGCGATTTGACCGGTAAGCGCTTTTATAAGTGCTTGCGTTACGTTGCCTAAGCAGTCGTTTTCAGGAACTGTACAAATGCCTTCCCTATCTGCAAGAAGCATAAATATCATTGCAGGTGGGAAACCAAGAAGTTTTTTCATACCGTCAACGTCTTTAAGTGAAATTGCAGCATATTTTCTTTCGTCGATAATTTGTTTTAATGCGATATAGTATGCGATACCACGGCGAACGATAGCCATATCGGGTTGTTTTTTGAAGTTCCATTTCTTTAAGGTGGTGTTAATAACTTCGTCGATTTGTTCGTCGGTAACCTTTTCTGCTCGTTGAACCATTTCAAGCATTTCAAAACATTCGATTTCTGGTCCGATTTCTCTCTTTAACGAACTGCCTTCAAACATAGTGCCGTAAAGGTGCATATCTCTAAAGCCCATTTGACCGATTTTTGCCGAGCGGAGTTCTGCAAACGCTGACGCTGCTTTACAGAAAGAAAGAACTTGGTCAACTTTTGAAGGAACGCCGATAATATCGTAAACGTATTTAAATTTATATCCTAAATCTTTCATAGTTTTGCGGAGAGCGGTCGTTCCTGCTTGGTCTGCTGTGGTGACGATTCTTCCGTCTTCCATCCAACCACAAAGTCCCCATAATACCATAGGCTTATGACGGAACTGTTCTGCAACCTTAATAACTGCGTGAGTGGGAATCCAACCGGCAACGCATAATACTAGTGCATCAAAATCTTTATCCTTAAAATAATTTATAGCCTTGTTAACGTCTTTTTCTTCATAGTCGTCGGTAATTGGGAAACAAGGATATACGGTTGCTCCACTAACCATAATACTGTCGAGCGCGCTTTGGCACTTTCTTTCAATGATTTCTACCGGCGTATTTACTTCGCCAAATCCTGCAAATGCAATTTTCATAATTCAAAAATCTCCATTAATTTTTTTTCTTTTACTTTATAATCAGCGTACACTTGTTCATACGCGCAATTATCAACTTTATACGACTTATCGACTGCAACTATTTTTTCAGATGCTTGCACAGGGTTTTTGAAAACGCCTATACCAACGCCTGCAAATATTGCCGAACCTAAGCACGCGGTTTCGTTTTGTTTTAAGGTAACTATCTCTTTGCCCAAAACCGCACTTTTTATTTCACACCAAGGCTTACTCTTTGCGCCACCGCCCATTGAACGAATTTGATTAAGTTCTACGCCCATAAACTCAACGTATTCTTTAATCATATACGCAACCGATTCCATTATGGCGCGGGCAAAATGCGCTCTAGTATGTTTAAGTTCTATTCCGAAAAACACGCCTTTAGCGTTAGGTTGATTTTCTGGCATCACCGTTCCGCATAAATGTGGCAACATTATAAGCCCTTCGCAACCTACCGGTACTTTATCAACACCTTCGTTAATTTGGTCAAAATTCATATTCTCGCAAAAGTTCTTCTTAAACCACTCTAACACAGCCCCTGCGGTAGGTGCCCACATAAGCAAACAGTAAACACCTTTCTTTACGTAATATACCGAAACTTTAAGTCCGTCAAAGTAAGGTGGGAATTTTTCAGTTAAAGCACAAACGGCAAGTGCCGTTCCCGTTGTTTCACTCATAACGCCTTCTTTAACTACGCCGGCACCCGTCGCCCCTGCAATTTGGTCAAGCGCGCTAGTAACAACGGTAATACCGTTCCAATCACCAACTACTTCACCACTTTCTTTAAGTTCAGGAAGTTGATTTTCGTTTATACCTAAATATTCTAATACTTCGGGGATATATTCGCCCGTATGTACGTTCATTAAAAGCGACGAAGAATAAAGCGAGCGCGAAGATGCAAACTTACCTGTTAAACGATAAATAACGTAGTCTTCTAATAATAGATATTTATCGGCTTTAGCGTAAATATTCGGCGCGTTATCTTTAAGCCATTCTATCTTTGGCGCAGGATATCCTGCAGGAATTTCTGCTTGTCCTGTAAGATTATATATTTTTTCAAGCCCAAATTTTTCTTCCATACGCTTTGCTTGGTCGCTTGCCCTGTTGTCTAACCAAATTATAGCGTTCATTAGTGGATTGCCGTCTTTATCAAGTACAATCATCGTTTCGCCTTGAGTATCAACCGAAAGTGCGTCTACTTTATATTTAGAAGTAATTTTTTCAACCGTTTCCGAAAACACCTTGAAAAATTCTTGTGCGGGAAATTCGATAAACTCCCCTTCGGTTATAAGCTTATACTGTGCAGACTCCGACGCTAATATATTGCCGTTTTCATCAAACAAACAGGCTTTAAGAGCGGTCGTTCCAAAATCTACACCGAGTAAATTTTTAGCCATATTTTTCTCCTTTATTAAAATTTGTTGTTAATTCTTTCTAAAGTTTCTCTAACTAATAAATTACCGCCAACGTGCCCCGTGTTACCACCTGAAACGTATGCTGAATAGTGACTACCTTTTTCTGCTTTTTCAGTAGGTAAATATCCTGCCGAACCACAAGCAAGTTGGATAATGAAAGTTTGTTTTGCCTTACTTCTTGCTCTTATTTGGTTACCGTAATCAAGGAACAATTCAAAGGGGTTGGTTGCTATTGCGATATCGCCAAAACGGACGATATGAATTTCAGTGTCCCAAGTGTTTATTCTTTGTTGAAGATGATAACGTCTTATAGTCCCTGAGTAAACGTGCATTAAAGCATTATCTTCAAACGATATTCTTCTACCACGGTTCTTTTCTATAAATTTATCAATAATTTCAACTGCGTTATTATATTCGGCAATAGTTACCGTGCGAAGCGGGAGTGTAATAGTATAATTTTCATGAACAAGTAAGCTTTCGTCCTTAAAATCGTCGCCTAATTCTTCAAACACCGAAATAATTTCGTTTGAAATTCTTTTACCAACCAACTTTAACCCACTAACGTCAAACATAGACGGGTCGGCACGACGTTCAATAACGTTTGCTCTTTTAATATTAGGGTCGTCAATATAAGATTCAGGTTCAACCCAACGAATCATATCTCTAGGACATTGGTCACCAGCCGCTGAGCAAAGCCCTAACACTTGGATATGGTCACCGTATTTTGCGCGAAGATTTGCTTTAACTTTTCCCCAATAGTCTGAAGAAATATAACTTCTATGTTCAACTACTTGTGCAGGGCAAGCAATATTTGCTATAACACCTGAAAGTTGTTTGTTTTCGTCAAAAGTATAAATAAGTTCGATACCGCTATCGTTACCTGCTTCTAAGGCTTCAAAGTTCGCTAAATTCGTATCGCCCCACATCTTTGCTGAACCATCGTCATAACAAACGCGACGGCACATACCTACAACCGCACGACCAAACGCGTTTTGATAATAAGAAGGTTTTCTGTTGTTCCAAGCACTTACGATTGCTTCGGTAACTTTTTCAGCAAGGAATTCAAAAGCAGCGTCAGGATCCATACTCTTTTCGTTACTAACAAGCGGTTGATATGCCATTTCCGGCGGAACCATGTATTTAAGCGAACCAAGAGAATCGTCAAAACCAGCTTCTTGAACTTTTTTAGAAAGACAACCGGTTCTTGTGTAAACGTATGAAGTGTGCGTATGTATTGCGCTAATAATAATCTTTTCAGGTGCAAGGTCGGTTTTGCTACTTACCATTTCTTTCACCTTATCATAAAGATTCACTCCAATTGCAACCAAGTCGCAAGACGCAATTACCATTTGGTCGTCGCCACTTTCAAGCGCAAATGCCGTTACTGAAATAGGACTTTCAACTTCGTCGGTAATTCTTTCAAAAAATTGACCTGCTAGTCCGATTTTAGTTCCTTTTTTGGGCGTGATGTCAACTTCTGACCAGCCGATTTTAATTTTTGCCATAATTTTACTCCTAACTAATATACACAATAAACATTTCTTAAAAAATTTCGTTTATTTTTTCTAACGTTTCGCTTACTAAAAGGTTACCGCCTTCGTGCCCGGTAAACCCACTTGAAACGCAAGCGCTGTAATGCCCGCTTTTTTCAGCCTTTTCAGTGGGCAAATACCCTGCAGAGCCACACGCAAGTTGAATAATAAAAGTCTGTTTGGCTTTACTTCTTGCTCTAATTTGGTTGCCGTAATCAAGAAATAATTCAAAGGGATTTGTTACTATTGCAATATCACCAAATCGCACGACGTGTATTTCTTCAGTTATTCTGTTTATAGACTGTTGAGTTATATATCGCTTAGCAATACCCGAAGATGAGTACATTTTTGAACTTTCAAAAAAAGTTATGTTCTGTCCACGATGCGCCAAAACAAACTCATTGATTTCTTTCATTGCTTGGTGGTATTCTTCTAGCGAAACTTTGCGCAACGGAAAATGAATATTAAACGTTTTGTGAATCAACAAACTTTCATCAAAATATTCCCCGTCTAATTGTTCATAGACGGAAACAATTTCATTAGAAATTCTTTTCCCTATACACCTTAACCCTTCCACGTCGTACATAGAGGGGTCTGCACGGTGTCTAAATACGTTGGAACCACCGATTGACGGAGACTGTTTTTCACTTGGTTGAACACTTCTTATTAAATCTCTAGGAGATTGGTCGCCCGCCGCGGAACATAGCCCTAACACGAAAAAGTTTTTGCCAAATTTTGCACGCAAATAATCTTTTACTTTTCCCCAATAATCTGAAGAAATAAAGTTTTTATGTTCAACGACTTGTGCGGGGCAAGCAACGTTTGCTATAACGCCACTTATGTTTTTATTCTCATCAAAAGTGTAAATAAGTTCAAGGCCACTGTCGTTACCACTTTCTAAACAATCAAAGTTGGCGTTATTAGTTTCGCCGTATAATCTTGACGTCCCGTCGTCGTAATAAACGCGTCTACACATACCAACGGGAACCCTACCAAACCCAGCTTTATAATAAGCGTCTTTACGGTTATCCCACGCACTTATAATTGCTTTACTAACACAATCAACAATATGATTTAACGCGTCATTTAAATCCATACCTTCGCTGACTTGTACTCTAGGCTCGTACTTGATATCATCCGGCAAGAATTTTTTTATACTGCCAAAAGTAATATGCCCAACTAAGTTTTTTATTTTTTTGTATGATATAGAAGTATGTGTGTGAATAGCGTTTATAATAATTTTTTCGGTTGGCAAATCAGTTTTTGACTTTACTATATCTCTAACGTCCTTCATAAGATTATCGGAAATAGACACCAAGTCGCACGAACATATTACTAATTGTTCGTTTCCGCACTCTAAGGCAAACGCAGTACAAGTCACGGGACTTTCAACTTCGTCCGTAACCCTTTCGTAAAACTGACCGCTCAACTGAACTTTACAGTTGGGTGTCATATCGACTTCTGCCCAACCTATTTTTATTTTAGCCACTTATTTTCCCTCTAAATTTAAACGGATAATTAAAATTTATTGTTTATCCTTTCCAAAGTTTCTCTAACTAATAAATTACCGCCAACGTGTCCCGTAGTACCGCTTGATACGTATGCTGAATAGTGGCTACCTTTTTCTGCTTTTTCAGTAGGTAAGTATCCACCTGCACCACAAGCAAGTTGAATAAGGAAAGTTTGTTTTGCTTTACTTCTTGCTCTAATTTGGTTACCGTAATCAAGGAATAGTTCAAACGGATTTGACGCAATAGCAATATCGTCAAAACGAATGATATGAATTTCTTCCTTAAACGTATTAACTTTTTGTTGTAACAAATATCTATCAACTATACCCGAATATACGTACAATCTTGCGTTATCAGCAAAGTTTGCGTGTTTACCACGATTGTTTGCAATATATTCTTCTATTTTTGACACAGCATCTTCATATTCTTTGATGGTAACTTTACGGAGTGGGAATACCATATCAACTTTTTCGTGAATCAAAACGCCTTCATCTTTCATATTAGATAAATCAAGTTCTTCAAGCACCGAAATGATTTCATTTGAAATTCTCTTGCCAACTACTTTTAATCCACTAATGTCAAACATTGACGGGTCCGCCCTTCTTTCAACCGGATATAAGTGGTAGATATTAGGGTCGTCAACAGGAGTTTCAGGTTCAACCCAACGCACCAAATCTCTTGGACATTGGTCGCCTGCTGCTGAACAAAGTCCTAAAACGAAAATATCTTTGCCAAAGTGCTTAGCAAGGTTTTCTCTTACCTTTCCCCAGTAATCTGAAGAAATAAAACTTCTTTGCTCAACGACTTGTGCTGGGCAAGCAATATTTGCTATAACACCGTTTAAATTTTTATCTTTATCGAAAGTGTAAATAAGTTCAATACCGCTATCATTACCACCTTCTAAAGCGTCAAAGTTTGCAAGGTTGGTTTCCCCCCACATTCTTGCAGAACCATCATCATAACTAACACGACGGCACATACCAACAGCCGCACGTCCGAAAGCACATTGATAATAACCTTCTTTTCTGTTTTCCCAAGCAAGTAATACTGCTTCAGTAATTTTATCAGCAAGGAAGTTTAGCGCGTCAACGGGGTCCATATACTTTTCACCCGTCGTTTTTGAAACGTACGCCATATCTTCTGGAAGAACTGTTTCTAAATAATCAATCGCAGATGGCAACGTTCTTTTTTGTTGATATACGTAAGACGTATGAGTATGAATTGCGCTCAGAATTACTTTATCGGTAGAAATAGGAAGTTTGTCTTCTAGTTTTTCTTTAACCATTCTATTAAGATTTTGTGCCACAACAGCGATGTCACAAGAAACCAAAATCATTTGGTCGTTACCGCTCTCTAATGCAAACGCAGTAACGTATAATCTACTTTCTACCACGTCTGAAACTCTTTCGTAAAATTGACCTGAAAGACCGATTTTTTCATTTGGCGTAATATCAACTTTCGCCCATCCCATTTTAATTTTGGACATATTTTTTCTCCTTTCTTATGTTTTATTAAATTTATTTAAATAAAATATTTTTTAGTTTTTTATCCTTTTATCATTACGAGTAACTGCGACGTCAATTATTAACATCACCGACGTAAACACAACCATTATACCAAACACTACTAAGTAAGCAACTTGCCAGCCCGTTGCGTCAATGACTCCACCTAATATAGTTGGCGTTATGCCCGCTGCCAAAGACGCTACCGCATTTGAAAGCGCGCTATACGCACCTGCATTTATTTGCTTTCTCATCTTAAACGTTATTACGCTTAACGATACGGCCTTTATACCATTAGTAACGACAACGAATACAACGGTTAAAACAATCGCTATCAAAAAATGTACTTTATAAAGAAAAGCAAGCAATAACGGTATAGGTAAAGCAATTAGCGTAAAAATCAAACCTTGTCGGATAAAATTTCTATGCTTATTGCAAAGCGATATTACCATAATCGGACCTAAAGCAATGGTTACGGGAGCTAAGATACTAACGTATATTGCTATATTATCACTTAATCCGTGTTCTTTAACCAAAAGTGGTGTAAAGTTGTTCATTATAAAGTAATACAATGACGTTATAACAAAAGCAAGCATCAAATCTATAACGTAAAACCACACGGTTTTCCTTTTAGTATTAAGCATTATTATGGGATTGTCGTCGTTGTCAATCGTTATTGAAGTATTTTTATTGTGGCTATCTATCATTTCGTTGATATGCTTAAACCTATACGCGTGAAAAGCCACCGATAAAAATATTATAACGGATACCATAAAAATGCCACCCAATATAAAATATGGTAATCTCCATTTATCGTACGTTATGCAAAGTGCGCAAGTCCCATACGCCAAAACCGTGCCAATAGCATAACCTAAATTCATAGTTTTATTTGCCTTAGACAACTGCGACGTTGCAAGATACCTTGTTAATATTGAATTGCAACCACAATAAATACCCGCTTGTAACGCGCCTGTCAATCCGAAGTATGCCCATATTTCAACCACGCTTGAACTGGTTCCCATTAAAATCGCACATAAAGCAGAAAAAGGAACGGTAAAAGCAATGTACTTTTTAAGGCTAATTTTTCTCATTATGAAAAACAATACAACCTGACTTGCCCCATACGTAACGAAATAAAAGGTGTTTGCTAAACTAGTTTGCGCATAGCCTATATTCCACATTTCTTGTATATACGATATTTCTGCAGCGTAAATACCTTTTACCGCCATAGACATCATATACATAAAAAAACAAGCGAATATAAGCAAGTTGCCCACTTTTATTCTTTTTTTATTTATATTGCCAAGCGTCACGTGCTCTGCACTGTGCATTAAATTAAATCTAAGTATTGCCATAATTAGTTTTTATAGTCTATCGTAATAGTCCCGTCTTCGTTAAATATAACCGTTTCTTTATCCATATTTATGGATTTTTTATGTTTTAAGTATTCGTCAACACTCTTAAACGTAGGTGTAAACTTTGATATTATTTCTTTTGCTTTTTCAGCGTCGTTTTCTAAAAGTTTTCTAATTAAACCGAATTGAAACTTAGCCGAATTTACACAAGCGCTATACGCATCTTTTATAAAATAATCTTTGCCGTGTTCAACACCATCTGCCCCCGTTGCGTAAGCGTGGATAGTTGGAACTAGCGTACTTATATCTCCCATATCCGTTGATGACGCATACCACTTGTCTACATACATATACGAGCCTTTTCCTGCAACGTCTTCAGCAACTTCACGCGCTAAATCTCTTAAATCAGCATTTTCGTTTAGAGCCTCTGACCCTGCCATATCTTCAATCATAACCGTACAGCCGATTGCTGCCGCCGCCGAAGATATTGCACGATTAACCGCGTCGTTTACTTTTTTATGCGCAATGGGTTCTGCTGCTCTAACGTAACTTTCTATTACCACTTCGTCGGGAACGGCGTTTACCGCATCCCCACCTTTCGTTATTATTGAGTGAACCCTTGCATAATGCTTTTCTTCAAACGTTTCTCTTAACGAATTTACCGCAAGTATTATTAGCGACGCTGCGTTAAGCGCGTTAATTCCATCTTCCGGGTGTGCCCCCGCGTGCGCAGATTTTCCTTTAACTGTAGTGCACTTTCTTATAACGCCGTTATGACCTTTAGTCAACAAAAATTTAATATTCTTATTTGTGGCTTGATGTACCATAAACGCCAAATCCACGTCGTCAAAAAATCTTCTCGCTATAAATTCGGGTTTACCAGAAGTAAATTGTATTATGCCTTTTTTTACAAGTTCTTTTCTATACGCTATTTCTATACCCTCTTCTGCAGGAACTAAGCACAACTTAATTTTTCCACAAAGTCCTTCAAGCGCGTCCTTTTCTTTTAACGCCGACGCAAGTCCCATAATCGCTGCACATTGTGCGTGGTGCCCACAAGAGTGAACTGCCCCCGTTTCTTTATCACAATCTGGGTGAGTACGATTAATAAGCGAATCAAGTTCCGCTAGCACTAATACGGTTGGGCCAGGTTTACCCGTATCTAATACCGTATAAAATCCTGTAATACCGTCTGCCATAACCAGCTCGTAACCGAGTTTCTTAAAATGCTCTGCAACGTATGCGGTAGTTTTTATCTCACGATAACCTGTTTCGGGATTTAACCAAATACGTTTTTCCGCATCTAGTATTAGGTCTTTATATTTTTCGACCATATCGTAATATTTTTTCATAAATAAACCCAGTTAATTATAATTCTACCTTTAACATATCACCGTTTTTAATTATTTTAGTGCCGTATGGCGTTGAAAGTTTATTTAATATGTCGTAAATTTCTTGACTTTCTTCGTTTATCGCGTGATAAGGTAATCCATCAAGTTTACCGGGCTTTTTAAATCCTGCAACTACGGGCATTAATTCAAGTGACGTCATCTTGCCGTTCTCATAAGTTATTTTAGGAAGAACAGTCATAAAATTACATTTATGAACTTGTAAACCTATAGTATTGTTTTTTGAACGTTTCATCAAACCTTCGTATGCAGTAGCGTTTTTATCCAAACCGAATTTTTCCATAAAATCTGCGGGCAAATGAGCAACGCGCATTCCTTGATAAATAAAATCGCCAAGTGAATACAAAATCGGACAGCCGTTATAAATTTCTATTGCGCGAAGTTCGTGCGTTCCACCACCGATTATCGCAGATGCGCCAGCATCTATACAAGCGCGTGCTAATTCTTCATAATAATCAGGAACGCTTGCGTTAAATTCCGGTTTACTGTCGTGACAGTGTATAAGAATAAAAACGTAATCGTTTTCTTTTTTAGCTTCTTTAATTGAATTTATAATCCTTTCTTTATCCGCCTTGTTGCACTCTGTCGTTTTTTTAGACCCGTCGTAGCAGAATTTAATGCTGCCGAAAGTATAAACTCCTTCCGGGTCAGCGAGAATAAATCCATCTGCTATTTCCCTATTCCTTTCAACGTTTATTCCGAAACCTTCCTCTAACTCTTTAAGTTTTTCATATTCTTCCTTAGAAATATTAACGTAATCGTCGTGTCTAAAATAGTTTACGCCCGGACGACCTTGCATAAGGTTGGTCTTAACACCGGCTCTTGCACCCGTATGAACAGCCGAGTATTCACAGTTAACTGCAAGAATCGCAGTCTTTTTGCCTGCAACGTTAAGTAGTGCAGGAGCGCTAGCTTCTTCCAAACTTTTCCCTGTACCTGAGTGAGCAAGTCCACGCTTATCAAGTTCATCAATGGTAGAAAGCATACCGTGATGGCCGTAATCCATACAATGATTGTTCGCCGTACCGTAATAGTTAAAACCAAATTTAGTTAAGTCGTCAAAAACTTCAGGGTCGGTGTTAAGCCAAGTACCGCCACTAAACGAATTAGGAAAACTGCCAAACTTTGAAACGTTAGTCTCAAGATTAGTCATTTTAATATCACAACCGTCTATGTAGGCTTTAATTTCTTTAAAATCGCCGTTAAAGTATTCTTCCGGAATATCGGCAACGAACAAAGAGTCGCCCGTCCCTGTTACAACTAATTTGTCTTTCATAATTATTCTCCTTAACCGCAAAAGCGGATTTTTTATATTTTAAGCAATTTCATTTTGCCCTATTTCTCTTTTAATATTTTCCGAATTACTTTGAAGTTTTTTGAGCGACGGAATTGCTATAATCAAATAACATATTAAACATAGCGCCCAAGATATAGGATATACTGCATAAATCATTCTTAGCGTGGGATTTAGAAGATAAATCGTTTTAATCCACAATATTCTAAACCCGCAAGTACACGCCAAACAACTTATCATTGCCGATAGGTTTTTACCCATACCGCGAAGTAAATTCGCGAACACGTTCATAGTCCCCGTTAAAAAATGGAAAAAACTGAGCGTCATAATTCGCATTGAAGCATATTCTATAATTTCAACGTCGTTCGTCATGATATCGCATAACTGTTTTCTAAACAGTACGCATAACGCCCCCGCAAACAACGCCACCGACGACACTATTATTAAACTTCTAAATAATACCTGCCAAACACGTTTAAAGTTTTGTGCGCCTATGTTTTGCGAAACGAACGCCATCGTCGCCATAGCAAACGCATCTGCAGAATCGTGCACTATTGCGTCAAACTGGTGCCCTATCGTATTTGCCGCCACCACTTGTTCACCGTAAGTATTTATTGTAGATGCAACGACCACGTTAGATAACGAGAACAAACAGCGTTGTACACCGATAGGCAGTCCGTATTTTATTATTTCACTAAGTTCGCCTTTATAAATTCTTAAATACTTCTTCTCTAATTTTGCATAGCCGTTGCTTTTTACTAAAACGGCTATCGATAACACCGCCGCCACCGCTTGCGACGCAACGGTTGCTATTGCAACGCCTTCAACGTCCTTTCCCAAAACGAGTATGAAAAAAATATTTAAGCCTATATTCAGCACACCGCCTACTATTAAAAATATCAGCGGTCTAACCGTATCCCCCACCGCGCGCATAATTGACGCACAGAAATTATAAAGCATAATTATCGGCATACCTAAAAAATATATTTGCATATATTTAGTTGCCATATTCAGTACTGCCTGGTCGCACTTCATCCAAATTAAAAACGTCCTTGAACAAAGAAAACCTATCAACGCCAAAAACACGCCAACCACCAAACTTAAGCAAACCGCACATCCAACGAGCCTTCTAGATTTTTCAACGTCTCTTGCCCCCATATACCTTGCAACCAAAACGTTAGCACTTAAAGACAAACCTATGAAAAACCCTATAATTAAATTTACAAGCGCAGTGGTTGAACCTACCGCAGCAACCGCACTATCCGACGTAAATATTCCAAGTATAGTTACGTCCGCCGCGTTAAACAGCAATTGAACGATATTTATGCCCAAAATAGGTAGAGCGTATATTATCATATTTTTAACGATAGGACCTTTAGTCATATCCATTTCAAAACTTTTCGTCATACGTTCTCTCCACCAATTTATGCATAAATTGTACTACTGTTTATTTACGAAAGTCAACGCAAATTTAACGAAAGTTTTTCGTAAACAATATTTATTTCTATTGCGTTAATAAAAGATTTATGTTAAAATCTCTCTAGGAGGGGATTATGAATCTTAAAAAATTAGCCACAATGGCAAACGTTTCTTTAAGCACGGTGTCAAAAGCATTTTCGGGAAGCAAAGAAATTAGTGAAAGCACCCGTCAAAAAATTTTTGATATTGCCAAAGAAAACGGTTGTTTCGATAAATATTACAACTACAAGAACGATAAAAAAGTCATTGCAGTTATCTGCCCAGAAGTTGAAAGTGCATATTATTGTTCAATGGTTTCGCGTCTTGATAACGAGCTGAATAAAAGCGGTGCGATTATGACGCTTGCTATAACCAACTTTTCTGCTAAAAAAGAAAATGAACTTTTAGATTATTTCACTTGTAGCAAGATGGTTGACGGAATAATTGTTATTTCAAGTAGTACCGTTATTAAAGCCAATCCGGAAATACCCATCGTCGCTATCCACACAAAACGCAACATTTCCGAAGTGGATACTTTAAATCCTTCTTTCGCTGATGCTTTCTACGATGCTATAAAGCATTTCGTAGATAATGGGCACGAAAAAATTGCTTTCTTTGGTGAAACGCACACAAAATCGCATCAAAATATTTTCATAAAAACTATCCAAAAATTTAATCTTGCCGTCAACCCCGACTGGATTTTTGAAGAAAAAGAAAGGTTTGAAAGCGCGGGCTACTCTGCTATGCAAAAAATTTACGCAATGGAAAATCGCCCCACGGCTATTTTTTGCGCTTACGATAATATCGCGCTCGGCGCAATACAATCAATCCGAACACACGGACAAAACGTTCCCGAACATTTTTCAATAATCGGCATAAACGATATACCTTTTGCCTCGCATTATAATATATCACTAACAACTATAAAAGCAAACAGTTCTACTCTTTGTGATATGGCGGTTGATTTAATTATGAAAAAACTAAAGAATAAGTTTTTTACTTTGCGTCAACGCATAAGTTTACGTAGCGAATTAGTAATTAGAAATTCAGTTAGAAATATTAGTAACGACAAAATATAACTAATCTTCTAATAACATTTTTCCACCTTTTATTATACAACTACGTCTTATATATTTCAATAGGCAAATTAAAATTCTCGTCATTTTTTTATAATTTTTTTAGTTTGCAAATATTTTAAAATTTTATAATGGATTATTAACGATTAAACGAGTGCCCGTGTTGAATTTTTAACACGGGCACTCGCTTAATTATCAGTTTTTTCGCTATATTATAACTTATATTAAATCTTTTTATTCTAGACTACTTTATATCAGTCCATTTTTGATAATAACGCAAACCTAAAATACTTTGCGATTCTTTACAAAAATGGTACACGTCGCCGTCGTTCACTTTTTCATCGTTGCTCAAAAGGTCGTTCGTATTTATAACGAAAGCCGATTTCCTATTTTCACTTACTACTTTTTCTATCGCTTCGTAAACTGCTAAACTTTGCGTAGGCCACATTTCGCAAAATTGCTTTGTAAACCCTGCACACACAAACGGAATTAACCCAAACTCACTTCTAAACGACATTACTAACTGGTTTAATTTATCATAATAATAATCTTTTCTTTCATTAAAACTAAACGTCGGATTCGCTTCGGTATCGTGTTCTCCTTGATGCCACAAAAATGCTACCACACGGTTTTTACCTTCAAGCGAAAGCGCGTGACGCACCATACTGCAAGTTCTTTCGTAAAGCACTTCTTCCACACCCCAATGTTCTTTTGCAAAACCCGTGCCGGAAACGGCTGTTTGCACAATTAATATTTGTCTTTTGGGAGATAGGTTGTTGTTTAAATATTCCGTAGCAAAGCGCAACGCAAAATTATCGTATTTGTTCCAAGCAGACCCTACGTCAGTTTTAGCAAGTCTAATAAAATATCTTCTCGATATTCGATTAACCACTATTTTTGCTTCTTCACCAACACCTTCTACGTATGCGTTGTATTCACCACATAGTTCGTATATTTTGCCTTCGTTCGCAAAAGTATAACTACTTTCACCCTTGCCATTGCCTACGGCGTTAGATTGACCAGCAACGACGATTATATCATAACCTGCTTCGCTAGTGTATTCGTCGGGTTCTTTCGCGCACGAAATAAATAATGAAGAAGTAAAAATAAAAACTAAAGTTAAAAAATCGTTAATAATTTTTTCATATTTAACACCTTTTACACACCTTAAAAGAATTTTTCTTGCCCACCCGTAAGATTACCGGGAGCAATAACGTGTTCGCCCTTTATATCCGTTTGAGAATATTTTTTATCTTGTAATATTCTTGCACGCTGAACCGAGTTGTTACCATATTTTTTGCGTATCTTATCTACGACTCCGTCTAGTCTATCTTTTTTGCTTTCTTTATCCACGTCAAAATCAAAACTTAGTTGTTCTAATCCCATCGTAAAATTGCAAACACTTACACCAAGTCCACGCACAGGGTTTTTCCAAGAATAAAGTTTATCAAAAAGTTTATACGCTTCTCGCGCAATATCTAAGGCACTACTTGTAGGTTTAACAAGCGTCCCTTGTTTACCAACTGTTTGCAAAAGGTTATCGGTAACGGTAATTTTAACGGTTTTCGCCCTACCTAATCCACTTTCTCTTAGTCTTGCCGCAACGCTTTCCGAAAGCAAAAGAATAAGCGTTTTGACTTCTTCAAAAGTGTAAAGGTCTTTATAGTTTGTCATACTGTTGCCTATGCTTTTAACACCTTCTTCCGCACGCTTGTCCACCACGGGACTATCGTCTTTCCCGTTCGCGTAATCGTGTAAAGTTTTCCCCCACACCCCTAAAATATTAGTTAATATTTTCTCTTCTGACGTTGCAATATCGCCTATGGTACGTATGCCTAGCAAATTCAATTTCTTCTGCGTGGACCTGCCAACGTATAAAAGGTCTTCAGCTGACAATTTCCAAACGGTATCTTTATAATTTTCAGGTGAAATAACGGTTATTGCATCGGGCTTTTTCATATCTGAACCAAGCTTTGCAAACACCTTATTAAAGCTTACGCCCACGCTTACAGTAACGCCTATCTCTTCTTTAACGGCGGTACGAATTTTTTCAGCAATTTCTTCGCCCGTGCCAAAATATTTAACGCTAGCCGTAACGTCAAGCCAACACTCGTCTATGCCAAAGGGCTCGATTTTGTCAGTAAATCTAGAGTAGATTTCACGAACTGCAGAAGATACTTTTAAATAAGACGGAAAGTCTGCGGTAAACTTAACTAAATTACCCTTACACTTTTTCTCAGCTTGCCATAAAACTTCGCCAGTTTTAACACCAAGTTCTTTTGCCAACTGATTCTTTGCAAGCACGATACCGTGCCTATCTTCCTTGCTACCGCAAACTACGACGGGCACGTCTTTACACTCAGGATGCTTTAACATTTCCACCGAAGCATAAAAATTATTTAAATCACTATGCAAAATCGTTCTCATCAAACTTCCCTTTCAACAAAAAATCGTTCGTTAGTGCGTTCGTAGTATAAATACTTTGTTTGCCCGCAAATCTCAACCGTATATCTCACGGGTAACACCCCGCCCGATTTACAAGGTGCGCGCTCAACAACTTTAATTTTATCTATTATATAACGCTTGCCGTCTTGCCAAGTTATTACCGTAGGACGCATCCCCCCGACCGCATTGAATTCAGCAATTACTGTTAAATAAATCTTTTCGTAATACACCTTATTATTTTGCGATTTTTTACGGGTTTTATTTATACATTATAATATAAATCAATTAATATTTCAATAGTTTTCGCAAACAAAAAAACCCCGAAATTACATCGGAGTTTTTGTATTATTATTTTCTATCTTCTAGTTTAACGTAAGGAAGTCTTGTGTTCGTTGAAACGTATGCTGGACGAATAATTTTACCCGAGTTGTAAAGTTCTTCCATTCTATGTGCGCTCCAACCGGCAACTCTTGCAACAGCAAACATAGGCGTATATAGTTCCACCGGAAGTCCTAACATATTATAAACAAAACCACTATAAAAGTCTACGTTAGCAGCAACACCCTTTATAACTTTACGCTTAGCACAAATAAGTTCTTGCGCTATTTCTTCAACGGCGTTATAAAGTTTCATTTCTTTCTTTCTGCCCTTTTCGGTAGCTAGCGCTTCTACGTATTCTTTAAACACTTTTGCTCTCGGGTCGGAAACTGAATATACAGCGTGTCCCATACCATAGATAAGTCCTGCACCATCATATGCTTCGCCTGCTAACAACTTAGTAAGATATGCTCTAATTTGGTCTCTATCACTCCAATCAGTAACGTTCTTCTTTAAGTCTGCGAACATTTCCATAACCTTAATGTTAGCCCCACCGTGTTTTGGTCCTTTTAACGAGCAAAGCGCCGCGGTAATAGTCGAATACGTATCAGTTCCTGCAGAAGTTACAACGTGCGTGGTAAAGGTTGAGTTATTACCGCCACCGTGTTCAGCATGCAATATAAACGCTATATCCAAAACTTTCGCCTCTAAAGCGGTATATTTACTGTCAGGACGGAGCATATATAAAACGTTTTCCGCAGTAGAAAGTTCAGGGCGCGGACGGTGTATATAAAAGCTTTTGTTTTCATTATAGTGCATATGTGCATTATAAGCGTAAACAGCAAACATTGGCATCATAGCCGTAAGCATTAAGCATTGCTTTAACACGTTTTCTGTGGAATTATCAAGTGCGCGAGGGTCATAGCTATAAAGCGCAAGAATACTTCTTGCAATAGAGTTCATTATATCTTTATTAGGCGCTTTCATAATAACGTCACGAACAAAGTTCCTTGGCAACTTACGAAAACTTGCAAGCAACTTTTTAAACTCTATTAATTCTTCTTTATTAGGAAGTTTATTAAAAAACAAAAGGTACGTCGCTTCTTCAAAACCCGACCTAAGTTTGTTATCGTAATTTTTTATCATAGTGCGCACGTCGATACTTCTATAGTAAAGTTCACCATCGCAAGGCGTCAACACACCGTCAACCATCTTTTTTGCAATAACGTCTGAAATATCGGTTAGTCCCGTTATAACACCTGCACCGTTTTCGTCACGCAAGCCTCTTTTAACTTGATTTTTCTTATAAGTTTCTTCTGTAAATTTAGGATTTTGTTTGAAAAGTTCTGTAAGTTTATTAACTTCATTCTCTTGATATACGTTATAAGCCATAATTTCTTTCCTTTATCTTTTTATGCGATTTTACTATATCTATGCACGAAAGTCAATGATATGACTTATAAACGAACTTTCAACTTTTTAATATGAGTTATATAAATTTTTTTATCGCCCCTACTCTTCATCAATGAAATTAATTATAACGCATAACGTTCAAAAGGCACACTGCTTGAAACAGTGTGCCTTTTATTATGCCTTTTATTATTTTAAGTTAATAATTTTTACTCTTCGTCATTTGCAACTGAATCGAAAAGTTCGATAACTTCTTTTTCCGGAGCTTTAGTAGTAAACGTTACAACGACACCTGCAACAATAGAAATTAAAAATGCAGGAACAATTTCATAAAGACCTGTGTTTGCGATTATGCTAGTAAATCCATAATATTCAGCGTTAAATAATGCTAACCATAAAATAGAAATTATAAAACCGGAGATTATACTTGTAACCGCACCTTTATAATTAAATTTACGCCAGAAAAGTGATAACACCATAACCGGACCAAACGCTGCACCGAAAATTGACCACGCTGCAGAAACAAGCCCCATAAGGTTGGTGATGTTAAGTTTATAAACTAACAATGCGAGAGCAAAAGCAAATATAGTGATTGATACAACTGCGTATCTACCAACCTTTAAAACTTTTTCATCGCTCGCTTTCTTGTTAACTACTGTTTTATAGAAGTCAGATGCAAACGCAGATGACGATGCTAAAAGTTGAGAGTCTGCCGTGCTCATTGCCGCAGCAAGAATAGCAGCAATTAATATTCCACCCAAAAGCGCTAGAGGTCCGATAGCGAACATTTGTCTAACTACTTTAGCAAAAATAAGTTCTTTTTCGCCACTTTGTAACGGCGTTGCTAAGTAAGTACGAGCAACGATAGCAAGAACGGTAGTCATTGTGAGAATAAGGAAAGTCCAAATCGAACCGATAATTTGCGATTTTTTCATTTCATTTTTCGACTTAATAGCCATATATCTAACTACGATATGTGGCATGCCAAAATATCCTAATCCCCAACCAAGACCTGTAAGAATATTAGCAATACTGCCCCAAACGCTAACTTCACCGTTTGAACCGTAAATCAATAAACTAAAGAAATGTTCAGGCATTGCCGAATTGTTTTGCGCACCGTTTGCACCAACGAATATTGAACATATAATTGGAACCACCATAAGCGCTGCAAGCATAAGCATACCTTGGAAAAAGTCCGTCCAACAAACAGCCTTAAAACCACCGAGTAGAGTGTACGCTAAAATAATAATCGTAAACACAATCATACCTATAGTTTTCATATCCACGCCTTCAACAGGGATAAGCATTGCGAAAAGATTTCCACAAGCATAAACTGAAGATGCTGCGTAAACAAGATAGCCTATAACGAAAACCACGGCACACGCAACGCGAAGCACGGGGCTTTTCGTTTTGAATCTGTTAGATAAAAATTCGGGCACGGTGATAGCGTCCCCCGCCTTAACTGAATAACGGCGAAGTTTTGGTGCAATCAAGAACCACGCGAGAACGGTGCCGATAATCAAGCCGATTGATATCCAAATTTGGTTTAAGCCTGCAAAATAAATTGCACCCGGTAAACCCATCAATACCCAAGCGGACATATCGGAAGCACCTGCCGAAAGTGCAGAAACCCATCCGCCCATTTCTCTTCCGCCAAGGAAATAATCCTTTTCGCCTTTATCTTTGCTTTTTATAAAGAAAAAAACGCCTATACCCGTCATTCCAACGAAATATAAAACGAAAGCTATAATTTCATAAACGTTAATCATAACTCACTCTCCATTTACAAATATAGATAGAATTTTACACCATTTATCAAAAAATGTCAAACGTATTATACCTTCATAAATAGTTTTAGGATAAAATTGCGTTTAGAAAACTGCTTAAATTAGGTTTTCGGCAATAATCCTTTTTTTGTGATAAATTACGCCTTTATGATACTAAATTATTCTACTATAATTGTTTTCACCGCTTAAATGAAGAGGAATTTTATGAAAGTATTCTGTTTTATAATATCAGCGTTTTTATCGGTGTTAATTCTTTTTTGCTTACCGCTTGCCGACGCGCGTGCACAAAACACTTATTTAAGAGTCATAACCGAAGATACTCCCTTTTATAAAAGCATTTCAGACGATAATCCCTTGTTTTATTTACCTTACACTTATTACGTTAAAGTGCTTGAGCAAAATAGCGATTTTACACACGTCGAAGTATACGGAGAGGGCGGTATTGCCGCAATAGACGGGTACGTTCCAACCCACTATCTTTATGAAGACAATCTTAAAGTTGACAATCCTTTCGTTGTGCTGACACTAACCACTACCGACACCGCAATACTATACTCTGACCCCACCGCCACCAACCACTTGCAATACCTTTTTGCAAACAGGCAACTTTCCTTTTACGGAACTATGCCAAGCATCAACGGCAATCTTTATTTTGTTGGTTATAACGGGCGACTAGGTTACGTTAAAGAAAGTTCCGTCTTTCCTTTTTCTATACCTAACCACCCAAACGAATTGACTTTTCTTATTCCCGAAGAGCCCGCCGAACGTCCGCCAAGCAATAACGAAATTTATCAAAACGGTGATTACTTAGGATTGAAAATAGCCATTATAGGATGTCTAGTTTTCGCTGGAATTATAGCCCTTTTCGTAGCGTTAAAAGTTAAACCGCAAAAATCTGTCGCCGTGAGTTTTTACGACGAAAACGACTACGAATAGAAACTTACGCCGTTAGCTTTTTTTGAATTTGCGATTGCTTTTCCTTAACGATGCCGTTTGCTTTTTTATCCACCTTTTTAACGCTTTCTTCATGCTCGATAACGCGCTTTAATAGTTCTTTAAAAAAGTCCATTTGCAAACAGTTTTGCTCAAACCACTCGTCGCTAGCTCCCGCCTTTTCAAGTTTATCGGCTATCTTTTCAGCGAGCTTAATTTGACGCCTAAAATATCCCCTACTTTCCGCATCAAAACCATAAAAATATTCTTTGGGTTTTCGCTTAAAGTATTTGTATTCTAGACAGTCGATTTCAATATCTTTTAACTTTTCAAGCACTTCGTCGATATAAATCTTAAGTGCAAATAATACGCATTTTTGCGCGGTATATTCGACTACTTTTTCGCATTGTTCAATCGCGGGCGAACAATCACTCATAGACGCTAACGCCTTTCTTTCAACTAGCTCATCAATCTGCTCTGCTACCTCCTTTATATTTGGATAAGCGTAAAGTGCCGTCTTTGCATATTGTACGTTCATAATTTGCCTCCTGCATTAACTTTTTTTAGGTTTTGACGTCGCCGTAATTATACTTTCACTTTTTTTTCAAAGTCAATATTTTATGTCATTAAAAACGAACATTTGTTCGTGTTTTATTTTATAATAATATTCAATTATGACATTTTCTGTCATATTAAAATAGTTTTGGTATAATTTAACTATCTACTTATTTTGTCTTTTTTTGTAGTTTTATTAAATAATTTTAATAAAAAAGTTGAAATATAATGACAAACATCAAATTATGTGGTAGAATGTAAAATATGAGAAAATTAACGCACAATAAATTTTTAAACTTAATAGTTTCATTATTCATCACGTTGTCAATTTGTCTTGTTGGGTTGTGCGCGATTAACGTAACTTCGGTAAACGCACAAACGCAAACTCCAAACGCAAACCTATTTTTGCCCAACACAAAGATGGAATACAACGCTCTTTCTAATCCTATAGACGTTTATTCGGATAATTTAGTTACAGCCATAGCGCAAAGTGACAACACCCTTTTAATTAGCAAGGGTGATAAATTCGAACAATTTAACGCTATTTTTTCGGACATTAAACTCGTAAAAAAATTTGATGATAATACTCTCTTAGTCGCTGATAACGGCTCGATATACAAAATCGACCTAGTTTCAATGCAAAAAAGCGAAATGAGAGATTCCAACGGTGAATTAGTTGGTGGTCAATATTTTGACCTTAACGAAAATTATCTTATTACCGCGTTTAGCAATTTAGTTTACGTTTATTCTATTAATGCCGGTCAGTTAGAAAATAGGGTTTCATTTGATGCGTCGGGTTCGTTCCCCATCGCTATTGCTGATGACAACACCATTTTCTTCGTTAAAAGTGGAAATTTGTTTTCACTTAAAGCAGATGGCAACTTAACCTCACCAACACTCATTAAAAGTAGCATTACACCTGCAAAAATGATTGCAAATAATCAATATTTGTATTATATTCCACAAGATACTCAAAACGAAAAGTTGTTTAGAATTGCTTTAAGCGATAATAGCGAAACTGCGTTGAGCGTAGTTCCAAATCAAAATTACGAGCTCTCTAACTTAAGCACGCCAAGTGGGTTGTGTTTTAAAAACGGAAACCTTTTAGTTACCGATACTGATATTGATGCCGTGCAAGAATTTAAGATTGTCAGCAACAAACTTGAATTTACGGGCTTTGCTATAGCAAGCGGTAAAACGGCTTATAACCGCACCAACGTTTCCGCAACCGACATTATGAGAACGGGAAATAAAATTGCCGTTATCGAAAGCAATAGATTTAACGTCTTAACAATTTCTAACGATAAATATGCAAAAGAAAATTATCAAGATTATTTTGCGAACGACTTAGGTGGCGCAATGCCCAACGCGTTTGCTCTCGGTTTAGATTGTGCGCTTTTATCATATAATCAAGGCACAACTTCAAGCGCGTTAAAAATTCTTAACTTAACTAGCGGTGAATTGACGCCTTTAACTTTACCCGATTCAATCGTTGAAGACGTATGTTATCAAAGCGGATTCTTTTACGCAATCGTTACGGATAATTATAATAATAAAGTTTATAAAGTTGCAGAAAACGGCAACGCCCTAGAATTAGTTATAGAAAACGAAGATTTCGATGCAAAACGTATTACGGTTGACGTTTTAGGCAACGTTTTCCTTTCGGATATAACGGGAAGAATAGTTAAGTTTGTTAAAGCTGAAAATTATCAACTTTTTGATATAGGCACAAAAACCGGTTTAAAGAAAATGCAAACCGACCTTGGCGGAAATCTTTTCGTACTATCTTCAGACGGATTAAATCGTTGGGACGGTACGCAGTTTAATCAAATCACCTTAAACCATCTTGAATCTAGCGACACAGTTAAGTCGTTTACTTTAAGTTTTGATACTGACGACGTGTATCTATTATACAATAATAAAGAATACGTTACGTGCGCGAACGGACTTGGCAATCTTGCATTATCACAAGTCGAAGCGCCTGCCGAATACATTACTACCGCCCCCACAACTACTAAAGATAAACTTAAAATCGCAAAAGTAGATAACGGTGCAAACGTTTACTCAGTTGAAAAGAATCTAAATAAGTTTAATTATCTTGGACTTGTAGAAAAAACTGAAGAGTATATCGTTATATGCGACATAATAATTGACCAAACGTTAACGCTAACTGCACTTGCAGAAAAGAACGGCGTTGTATTAGTTAATAAAACACAAATTGAAGTCAGCAATCCAGTATTCACTAGCGCACCACAGAAAGCGTTTATTACTACTGACGTATGTGCATATTACTTCCCTATTATTAATATAAACACCGATTACGCGCTTAGCGATACTGAAATGATAAAACTTAAAAAGGATACGCGTATTACGCCGATTAATACCGTTACTATAAAAACCAAACATAACGGAGTGATAAGCGACGCTGAGTTTTATCTTGCGACGTTTAACGACGGACAAATTGAAAGAACAGGTTACGTCCCCGTTGCGTTTACCGTTGAAACTCGTGTCAAAGATTATGAGTGGAACTATCTAACGATAGAAACGATTAAAGCCACCATACTTTATTCTGATAGCAATTTAACTGAAGAAGTTATGCAAATATCTAACGGTAAGGTTAGACTTATTGAAAAATCGGACGAATATGCTAAAATAGCGATTCAAATTGAAGATGATTACGTTGTTGGTTATATAAGCGCAACGGCAATAATCAACGCACCACAAACCGCGGTTAGAAACATACTTTTGATTTTGGTAGTAGTTGCTTCAATTTGCGGAACGACAACCTTCTTTATCCTACGCAAGAAAAAATATTAATCTTAGATATATCAAAACAACCACGCTTTTTATAAGCGTGGCTGTTTATTTTAATAACTATAAAAACGGCGCGAGAATTCTCGCGCCGTTTAATTTTTAATTCGTTTTTCGACTATTTCTTTTTGGGCTCGTATGAAGTGTGTAAAAGTTCGTGTGCTTTATGGCTTCCAACTTTACCAAAGAAATTATCGTAAAGAGCGTTAATTGATTCGTTCAAGTGGCTCTTTCTGTTGCTCATGCCCGCATCAGTATCGTAAAGACCTTTAGCACGCATACCTTTATAATCCATATCAGAACGTTTGAACGCATCTACGAAAGGTTGTCCTGCGCCGTTTACGCAACCACCTGGGCAACTCATAATTTCGATAAATTGATAATCGCATTCGCCTGCTCTAACCTTGTCGCATACCATTGCTGCGTTTTTAAGTCCACTAACTGCTGCAACTTTAACTTTTAAGCCGTTTACGTCGTATTCAGCCTCTTTAACGCCTTCCATACCACGTACTTCCTTAAATTCAACGCAATCTAGGTTTTTACCCGTAAGCGTTTCAACAGCCGTACGAAGCGCTGCTTCCATAACGCCACCCGTTGCACCGAAGATAACGCTTGCGCCCGTGTATTCCTTAAATGGAGAGTCGGGGAAACTTTCTTCTAAATACTTAAAGTGGATACCGTGTTCACGAATCATACGCACAACTTCTTGTGTTGAAAGAACGTAATCAACTGCACCGCCGAATTTTTCACGTCTTGCTTCATCCTTTTTAGCAGAACAAGGCATAATTGCAACGTGGATATGTTTCTTTTCGCCCGTATACGTTGCTTTAATAGTTGATGCAAGCATTTGCATAGGACTCTTACAGGTTGAAATATTATCTAATAAATCGGGATATTTATCTTCTGCGAATCTAATCCAAGCGGGACAGCAAGAAGTAAACATAGGCAACTTGCCACCGTTTTTAACTCTTTGTACGAGTTCGTTAGATTCTTCCATAATGGTTAAATCTGCGCCGATATTTGTATCGTATACTTTATCAAAGCCCATTTCACGAAGCGCGGTTACGAGTTTACCCATAACGTTTTCGCCTTCGGCAAAGCCGAATTCCGTGCCTAAACCAACTCTTACTGCAGGGGCAACTTGAACTGAAACTTCAATATCGGGATTACCGATAGCCTTCCATACTTGGTCAGCGTCGTCGCGAATAGTGATAGCACCCGTAGGACAAACTGCCGCACATTGACCACAACCTACACAAGGTGAGTTTGCGATATCTCCGTCGAAAGCAGTAGCAATCTTCATTTTTGAACCACGGAAAGCGTAATCTATTGCGCCAACCGATTGAATTTCGTTACATATTCTAACGCATTTACCACAAAGAATACATTTGCCAGGTTCTCTTATGATGCAGTTAGAAGAACTGTCGGGGCTTAAAGCGCAAGCATTGTTTGGGAATCTTACACCTTCAATATTGAACTTATACGCAAATTCTTGAAGTTTGCACTTTCCACTCATATGACAAATAGTACAATCTCTGCAGTGGTTTGCTAAAAGAAGTTCTAAAATCATTTTTCTATATTTACGAAGTTTAGGCGTGTTGGTTTTAATCACCATTCCGTCACGGGGTTTGCAAGAGCAAGATGCGTCAAGCCTACCTCTTTCGTCTTCAAACATACACATTCTGCACGCACCGTAAATAGAAAGGTCGGGGTCGTAACAGAAAGCGGGAATTTCGATACCTGCTTTTCTAGCAAGTTCCAAAACGTTTTTCTCGCCCTCTATTTGAACTTTTATACCGTCAATAATCATATATTCACTCATAATATTAAACCTCCTTTATAGCCTTGAACGGGCAGTTAGAAAGACATGCGCCACACTTAATGCAAAGTTTTTGGTCAATAGTGAACGGCTTTTTAATTTCGCCCTTGATTGCGCTTACAGGACAATTTCTTGCACACTTAGAACAGCCTTTGCAAAGTTCTGGGTCAATAGTAATCGTCTTTAACTTTTGACAAGCACCTGCGGGGCATTTCTTGTCGTAAATATGCGCTCTATATTCATCTTCAAAATATTTAATAGTTGATAAAACAGGTCCTGCAGCAGTTTTACCCAAACCGCAAAGAGCAGTCTTAGAAATAGTTTCACCAAGTTCTTTCAAAAGTTCAATATCGCCGTCTTCACCTTTACCGTCAACTATGCGGTTAAGGATTTCAAGCATACGCTTTGTTCCTTCTCTACAAGGTACGCACTTTCCACAACTTTCTTTTTGTGTAAAGTCCATAAAGAAACGAGCAACTTCAACCATACAAGTTTTCTTGTCCATAACAACAAGTCCACCTGAACCGATAATTGCACCAACCTTTGAAAGCGAATCGAAATCAAGGGGTAAATCAAAGTGTTCTTCAGTTAAGCATCCGCCTGACGGACCACCGATTTGAACTGCCTTAAATTCTCCACCGTCACGAACACCGCCACCGATATCGAAAATAACTTCGCGCAAGGTCGTTCCCATTGGAACTTCGATAAGACCTGCGTTTTGAATATTACCCGTAAGAGCAAACGTTTTAGTACCGGTAGAAGTTTCCGTACCTATCTTTTTATACCACTCTGAACCGTTATTTATAATTGTAGAAACGTTTGCGTAAGTTTCTACGTTATTAAGTACGGTTGGTTTATCAAATAAGCCGTGTTCAACAGTACGCGGAGGTTTAGTTCTGGGCATACCACGTTTACCTTCGATAGAAGCGGTAAGAGCCGAACCTTCACCACAAACGAACGCACCAGCACCACGGTTAATGTGCATTTTGAAAGAGTATCCCGTACCAAGAATATTATCACCTAAAAGTCCGAGTTCGGTTGCTTGTTTTATAGCAAGATTAAGTCTTGCAACTGCCTTAGGATATTCCGCACGAACGTAAATATAACCGTCGTTAGCACCACAAGCGATACCAGCAATAATCATACCTTCAATCATACGGTGTGGGTCGTCTTCCATAACAGACCTATCCATAAATGCACCGGGATCGCCCTCGTCACCATTACATACAACATATTTTGGGAAGTTGTTTTGTCTTGCAACTTGACTCCACTTTCTACCTGCTGGAAAACCGCCACCACCACGACCACGAAGTCCTGATTCGCTAATTTCATTGATAATATCTTCACTCTTCATATCGAAAAGAGCCTTTTCTAAAGCGGTATAACCACCAGTTGCAATATATTCTTCAATAGAAGTAGCGTCTATTTTATCACAGTTATCTAAAATTAATCTAGTTTGTTTTTTATAGAAAGGAATTTCTTTTTGTTCTTTATAAACAATTCCGTCTTGAGTATACGCTAATCTTTCAACACATTCACCGCCAATAACGGTTTTTTCAACAATTTCTTCACAATCTTCAACTTTTACTTTAACATAAAGCCATCCTTGCGGCTCAATTCTAACTAACGGACCAACTTCGCAAAAGCCGTGGCAACCGCTTTGTTTAAGTCTAACGGAATCACCGTGTGGGTCTTTTTGAAGTTCAAGAGAGAAATTAACGCCCTTTCCCTTCATAATTTCAGCAAACTTATCGTATATCTTGAGTGCTCCTTTGGATACACACCCTGCACCAGCGCACACGATAACCCTTTTATTTTCCGTGTTTAATCTTGTAGCACAAGATGAACGCAAAACTTGTAATTCTTCTCTTGATTTTAACATTAGCCGTTCTCCTTTAATGATTTTACTAACGCTACTGCCATTTCAGGCGTCATCGTAGGATAAATTTCATTATTCAAAGTTATAGCAGGTGCAGAAGAGCACGCACCGAGACAAGCTACCGTCTCAACGGTAAACATAAGGTCGTCGGTAGTTTTCTTCTGTTCAGAAAGGCCAAGCTCTTTTCTAAGTGCTTCCAAAATAGGAACTGAGTGACGAACGTGGCAAGCCGTGCCATCGCAAACTTTTATAACGTATTTGCCTTTTTGTTCTAACGAAAAGTTTTCATAAAAAGTTGCAACGCCGTAAATCTTTGCTTCTGAAATATTAAGTTTTTCTGCAAGATATGGAAAAACTTCTCTAGGTAAATACCTGTAATGTTCTTGCGCACTTTGTAAAATGGATATGAGCGAACTTTCGGCATTGCCGAATTCTTCTATAGCCCTATCAAGTACGGTGTAGTCAAAAGTTGACATATAATCCTCCAAATTTTTGTAATTTATTTGTTTGTTTTTTAGTTGATTTTGCCGACAGTAAATATGCTGTCGGCAAAATACAATTATTTACTCAAATATTCGTCAATCGCTTTAGCCGCAGTTTTGCCTGCACCCATAGCGAGAATAACGGTAGCTGCACCCGTAACTGCGTCGCCCCCAGCGTAAACGGCTTCAACTGATGTAAGACCGTTTTCGTCGGTAATAATACCACCGTGTTTATTAACTTCAAGACCTTCGGTCGTCGCCTTAATAAGTGGGTTTGGTGATGTGCCAAGAGCCATAATAACCACGTCAGCATCTATATCGAATTCGCTACCTTTGATTTCAACGGGACGGCGTCTACCCGAAGCGTCGGGCTCGCCTAATTCCATTTTTATGCAAGTGCAAGATTTAACCCAACCGTTTTCGTCGCCGTTAATTGCCGTGGGGTTTGTCAAAAGGTCGAATACGATACCTTCTTCCATAGCGTGCTCAACTTCTTCCTTTCTTGCAGGAAGTTCGTCTAATGTTCTTCTATAAACGATATGAACGTCTCCGCCCAAACGTTTAGCGCATCTTGCAGCATCCATAGCAACGTTACCGCCACCAACAACTACAACCTTCTTGCCCTTTTTAATAGGCGTAGAAGCCTCGTCTCTATATGCTTTCATAAGGTTGATTCTCGTCAAGAATTCGTTCGCTGAGAAAACACCGTTAAGGTTTTCGCCAGGAATATTCATAAACTTAGGTAACCCTGCGCCCGAACCAACGAATACTGCCTTAAAGCCGTATTCTTTAACTAGTTCGTCAATAGATATAACTTTGCCGATAACCATATTCGTTTCAATCTTAACGCCTAAATCTTTAAGCGTATCGATTTCTTTTTGAACTATAGTTTTGGGAAGTCTAAACTCAGGAATACCGTAAACCAAAACGCCACCTGCTAAGTGGAAAGCCTCGAATACAGTTACTTCGTAACCTTTTTTAGCAAGGTCGCCTGCACAAGTAAGTCCTGAAGGACCTGAACCAACGACTGCAACTTTTATTCCGTTACTTTGTGGTTTAACGGGTTTTTCTTTGCAGTTAGCGTTGTGATAGTCGGCAACGAATCTTTCTAATCTGCCGATACCAACCGGTTCGCCTTTAATAGCGCGAACACAGAACTTTTCACATTGAGATTCTTGCGGGCATACTCTACCGCATACTGCAGGAAGTGATGAAGATTCAGAAATAATTTGGTATGCACCTTCAAAATCTTTTTCACGCACCTTTGCAATAAATTCAGGAATATGCACCATAACGGGACAACCGTTTACGCAAGGTTTATGTTTACAGTTAAGGCATCTTTCAGCCTCGTCAATCGCTTGTTCAACAGTGTATCCCAAAGCAACTTCTTCAAAATTCTTATTTCTAACGTCCGCGTCTTGATGAGGCATCGGATTTTTCTTCAAAGACATATTAGGCATAATTATTTAACCTCCTTTTTGAATAAGTTGCAAGTTTCTTCGTATTTATGGCGTTCCCATTCTTTATAGCTTGCACCGCGTTTCATTGCTTCGTCAAAATCAACTTCGTGTCCGTCGAATTCAGGACCGTCAACGCAAGCAAACTTAGTTTTTCCACCAACGGTAAGTCGGCAACCGCCACACATACCCGTTCCGTCAATCATAATCGGGTTCATTGAAACGATAGTTTTAACGCCGTATTCTTTTGTAAGTTTACAAATAAACTTCATCATAATAACCGGGCCGATAGCGATTACTTCATCATAATTTTCACCGCTTTCGATAAGGTTTTTAAGCGCGTCGGTAACAAGCCCTTTTGTTCCAGCCGTTCCGTCGTCACTCATAAGAACGTATTTATCGCTTACTGCCTTAAATTCATCTTCAAGAATTACTAAATCTTTACATCTAAAGCCAACGATTGAGTGAACTTCACAACCTTGTTCGTGTAATTTTTTTGCAACGGGATATGCGATAGCACAACCTACGCCACCACCAACTACTGCTACTTTTTTCAATCCTTCAGTATGAGTAGCATTACCCAAAGGCCCAACGAAGTCTGCAACGCAATCGCCAACTTCAAGTTGGTTAAGCGTATACGTAGTAGAACCAACGATTTGGAAAATAACGGCAACGGTGCCCTTTTCTCTATCGTAGTCTGCAACGGTTAAAGGAATTCTTTCACCGTCTTCAGTAGCCCTAATAATTACGAACTGTCCTGCTTGCGCTTTTTTTGCCACAAACGGCGCATATACGTCGATACGCGTTACCGTTGGGTTTAGCACTTTTTTGTCAACAATTTTGAACATACCCTCTCCTTTTTCACGGCAATAGGCGGTATTCTCTTTATAGAGCCGACCGCCTAAAATTGTTATTAAATAATTTAGTATATATATAATAACACACTTATATATTTTTTTCAACATATTTTAACATTTTTTAAGCTCTTACGCAGGTGTTTTTAAGAAAAACGCAAAAATAAAAGTCGCTTGTGTCAAGCGACTTTGTCAAAACTTATTTATTATAAAAAATAAAACCAACCCAAAGAAAAACCTATCGCGCCCAAAATAATGGATAATACGCCAAAAAGTATTTCTAGTATAACGGACACAAGCGCGCCCTTACCACAACATTTTGCACGCAAGGGATATTCATCCTTCCAAATAAGATACAATATTAAACCCACGATAGGGATTAAAAATCCTAAAAGAGCCCACCAAAAACTCGTCTTGTCTTCAGAACTTACTTGTGGTTTGTTTTGGTAAAACTCTTGGCTGTTTTGATAGCCCGTGCTACTTCCACAATTAGAACAAAACCTCGCGTCGTCGTCTATTTCTTTTCCACACTTTGTGCAAAACATATTTGAACTCCCCTAATTTATTATATTCAAATTATACGATATAAGATAAAATTCGTCAAGAACAATTTTATTTTCTATTTAATCGTCTAATTAATACTTTACGCTATACAAAATATCTTCGTAAGTCGGGAAAGCGCCGAAATCTTTACCAACGATAAGTTCCATTTGGTCACTTGCAGAACGCAACGCTTCCATATCTTTAAGCAAGGTCTTTTGGCAATATTTTGCCTTTTGCAAATTGCTCCACGACGAATCGTATTTAGCAGTATCTTTTTCTAACTTTTCTAACGCTAACGCAAATTCATCAGCCAAACTAGAAAGTTTATCAATTAATCTGCTTTCAAGCGCGCTTGCATTCTTTCCAAGTTCTTTCTTAAGCTTAATTTCTTCAAGCAAAAATCTTTGATAATCTATTACCGCGGGCGTAATGTCTTTCCACGCCATATCTATTGCCGTCAACGCTTCAATATGAACGATATTAGAATAATTTTCAAGTAATATTTCCGTTCTTGAATTGATTTCTTGTTTGGATAATACGCGATGTCTTTCAAAAAGTTCAACGTTCTTTTCAGCAGGGTACAATACGAGTGCATCTACAGTCGACTTTAAGTTTAAAAGCCCCCTTCTTTTTGCCTCTTTTTCCCATTCTTTAGAATAGTTGTTTCCAGAGAACAATATGCGCTTATGATTAGTTATTGTTTCTCTAATTAATTTATTGAGCGCAATATTAAAATCTTTTGCACCTTCTAGTTCGTCGGCAAACTTTCTCAATTCTTCAGCAACGATAGTGTTTATAATGAAGTTGGGACAAGCGATATTAGACGACGAGCCAACCATACGGAACTCAAACTTGTTACCCGTAAACGCAAATGGCGAAGTTCTGTTTCTATCCGTAGAGTCCTTAGGTATAGGTGGTAAAACCGATACGCCTATTTTTAATTCTTTTTTCTCTTTTGCAAGATAAGTTTCTCCACTTTCAATTGCGTTCAAGATTGCATCTAACTCTTCACCTAAATAAATAGAGATTATCGCAGGTGGCGCTTCCGCCGCACCTAGACGGTGGTCGTTACCGGCAGAAGCAACGCTTATTCTAAGTAAGTCTTGATATTCATCAACCGCTTTGATAACCGCAGTCAAGAACAACAAGAACTGAGCGTTATCCGCAGGTGTTTCACCCGGTTCTAAAAGGTTTTCGTCTAAATCCGTGCCGATTGACCAGTTGTTGTGTTTACCACTACCATTGATTGATGCAAAAGGTTTTTCGTGCAACAAACACACAAGGTCGTGCTTATTTGCAACACTCTTCATTAACTCCATAGTAAGTTGGTTTTGGTCTGACGCTATATTAGTTGAAGTAAACACAGGCGCAAGTTCGTGCTGTGCGGGTGCAACTTCGTTATGTTTAGTTTTAGCGTAAACACCAAGTTTCCAAAGTTCTTCGTCGAGTTCTTTCATATATGCAGAAACTCTAGATTTTATTGCACCGTAATAGTGGTCTTCTAGTTCTTGACCTTTAGAGGGACGCGCGCCAAAAAGCGTTCTTCCACAGTGAACAAGGTCAAGCCTTGATTCGTAAACGCTCTTATCAATCAAGAAATATTCTTGTTCCGCGCCAACGGTTGGCGTAACTTTTTTAGCCTTATCGTTACCAAACAATCTTAAAATTCTTAACGCTTGCTTATTGAACGCATCCATTGAACGAAGCAACGGAGTTTTTTTGTCAAGCGCTTCACCACCGTACGAGCAAAACGCCGTGGGAATATACAAACTGCCATCTTTAACGAAAGCGTATGAGGTGGGGTCCCAAGCAGTATAACCACGCGCTTCAAAAGTCGCCCTTAAGCCACCCGACGGAAAGCTTGACGCATCCGATTCACCTTTAACGAGCGATTTTTCGGAAAACTTCATAATAACTTCACCGTCGCCGAAAGGCTCGATAAAACTGTCGTGCTTTTCAGCAGTTATGCCCGTCATAGGTTGAAACCAATGCGTAAAGTGTGTTGCACCTTTTTCAATAGCCCATTCCTTCATAACTGAAGCAACGACTTTAGCATAATCGTGAGAAAGCGGTTTACCTTCGTCTTTAGCACGGCGTACCGCGTCATAAGCCTCTCTAGGCAAACGCTCTTTCATAACTTTGTCGTTAAAAACCATAGTCCCGAAAATTTCAGGTATTTCTCTTGCGTTCATATATACTCCTACGGGTTAAATGATAATTAAAATTATAATATTATTATTTATCTTTGTCAACGCTTTTACTTTTTAATATGCTTTTTTTTGCGTTTAACCCTTAAATTACGTGGCTAAACTTAAAAATCTCCGTTGACAAACGGAGATTTTCATTTTCTTATTTAGCAAATTCAGTTGCGCGCCATTCTCTAATAACGTTAACCTTGATTTGACCAGGATATTCCATCTCTTGTTCAATCTTCTTAGCGATTTCTTTTGCCAAGAATAAGGTTTGTGCATCATTAACTTGTTCGGGCTTAACCATTACGCGCACTTCTCTACCCGCTTGAATTGCATAGCATTTTTCAACGCCCTTAAATCCACTTGAAATCTCTTCAAGTTTTTGCAATCTTTTAACGTAGTTAGTGGTCGTTTCTCTTCTCGCACCAGGTCTTGCGCCGGAAATAGCGTCCGCTGCTTGAACGAGAACGGCTTCAATCGTCTTAGGTTCTACGTCGCCGTGGTGAGCGAGAATAGCATTGATGACGTTGTTGTTTTCTCTATACTTTTTAGCAAGGTCGCCACCGATTTGCATATGCGTTCCTTCAATTTCGAAGTCAACCGCTTTACCAAGGTCGTGCAATAAACCTGCACGTTTTGCTAATGCTTCATCAACACCAAGTTCTGCAGCCATAACGCCTGCTAAGTGCGAAACTTCAATAGAGTGCTTAAGTACGTTTTGACCGTAACTAGTACGGAATTTTAAGCGACCAAGAAGTTTAACGATTTCAGGGTGAAGTCCGAAAATTTTACATTCGTACATAGCAGCTTCGCCCGCTTCTTTGATTTGTTGGTCAAGTTCTTTTTTAACTTTCTCAACGGTTTCTTCAATTCTTGCGGGGTGAATTCTGCCGTCTTGAATAAGTTTTTCAAGTGCAATTCTTGCAACTTCACGACGAACGGGGTCAAAGCCTGAAACGATAACCACTTCGGGCGTATCGTCAATAATAAGTTCAATACCCGTTGCGTTTTCAAGCGTTCTAATATTTCTACCTTCACGACCGATAATTCTCGCTTTCATATCGTCGCTAGGTAGCGGAACTACTGAAACGGTTATTTCAGTTGCTTGTTCGGTCGAACACTTTTGAATTGCTAGGCTAACGATTTCTTTTGCCTTTCTTTCACCGTTTTCCTTTGCTTCTGCTTCAATGTTCTTAACCATACCCGCAGCGTCACGCTTAGCCTCGTCCGTGATGGTAAGAATAAGTTGTTGTTTAGCCTCTTCTCTGCTCATTTGAGAAATTTTCTCAAATTCTTGCACCATTTTTTCGTGCTGAGCGGAGATGTCTTCCATCTTCTTGTCGAGTTCTAATTCTTTGTTCTTCAACGCGTTTTGTTGTCTGGTAGTTTCTTCGTTACGCTTAAGAAGATTTTCTTCTTTTTTCTCCAAAGTTTCTTCCTTTTGGTTAAGTCTGTTTTCTAATCTTTGGAGTTCGGCGCGTTTTTCTTTTGATTCGCGCTCAAATTCGTTGCGAAGTTTGATTTCCTGTTCTTTCGCTTCTAAAATAGCTTCTTTTTTTATCGCTTTGCTCTCTTCTCTAACGTCATCGAGCATTCTGCTACGCTGTTCATTAATATTCCCCTGTTCACTTTCAAAGTGTTTAGTTACTTTTTTAGCACTAAGTGCCCAGCATAGAATAGATGAAACTATTGCAAGTACCGCTATGATGGCAACCACTATCCAGGGTAGTGATTCGCCCGTTAAGAACAGGGAGCCGTAGTTAAAATTCTGCATATTATTATGCCCTCCTGTTTTTTTATTTTAATGCATCTACTACTATGATGCATTGCTTACTGTCTTATATTGTAATACAAATTTACTTAAATGTCAAAGATAATTAAGTTCTTACTTGTTCTTATTATTAAAAGCATCCATAATTTTTGCTTTTATCTCGTCGGCAATTTCTTTATTGTTTTCAAGGAAGTCCACGGCTTTTTCTCTACCTTGCGCAATCTTTTCACCGTTATATGAGAACCAAGACCCGCTCTTTTGAATTACGTCGTATTGCAAACCTAAGTCTATTAAGCAACTGCCGTGCGAAATACCTTTGCCGTAAATAATATCAAACTCTGCCGTCTTAAAGGGCGGAGCAACTTTGTTCTTAACGATTTTCGCTTTAGTGTGGTTACCGTATGCACCGTCGCTGTCCTTAAGCGCATCAGCCTTTCTTACGTCAATACGAACGCTTGCATAAAATTTAAGCGCTTTACCACCGGCAGTAACTTCTGGATTACCAAACATTACGCCCACTTTTTCACGAAGTTGGTTAATGAATATAATACAAGTCTTGCTCTTGTTCGTGATTGCTGTTAATTTACGAAGTGCTTGACTCATAAGTCTTGCTTGAAGACCAACGTGAGAATCTCCCATGTCCCCTTCTATTTCCGCCTTTGGCGTCAACGCCGCAACCGAGTCAACTACTATAATGTCAACCGCTTTACTATTTACGAGTGACGCGGTTATATCAAGTGCTTGTTCGCCCGTGTCGGGTTGAGAAACGTAAAGTTCATCCAAGTTTACGCCTAGATTTTTTGCATAAACAGGGTCTAGCGCGTGTTCAGCATCAACGAACGCCGCGATACCGCCGGCTTTTTGCGTTTCAGCGATTACGTGCAAAGCAACCGTCGTTTTACCTGAAGATTCAGGTCCGTAAATTTCGATAATTCTACCCCTAGGCAAACCGCCCACACCGATAGCAAGGTCAAGCGATAAACATCCGGTGGGAAGCACCTCAATATTAGTAGCCCCCGCAGTTTGTCCAAGACGCATAATCGCACCCTTTCCATATTGTTTTTCAATTTGCGCCATCATTCCGTCTAGCGCTTTAATTTTTGCTTCATCCATTTGATTTTCCTCTTATATGCTTTTTAATTTTTTTATAGCCAAAAACAGCGCAGTATTTTTTGCCGTTTCTGTAATTTCTTCTCTATTTCCCGCTAGCGTATACTTATAGGTGTGTACACCGTCTTTCATACCCACCGCAACGTAACACAGTCCAACGGGTTTATCGGTATCGTCGCTCTTCGGCCCTGCGATACCCGTGGTTGCGATTGCAACGTCACAATTTCCACCGCGCAATAGTCCCGCAGCCATTTGGTATGCCACAACCGAACTTACCGCACCGTGTTTTTCTAAATCTTCTTTTACTACACCAAGCCTTTTTATTTTGCTTTGGTTAGAATAAGTTACCGCACCTTCGTTAACGTATAGAGATGCTCCTGGATTTTTAATTATTTCCGAAACCACCCTACCGCCCGTAAACGATTCGGCAACCGAAATTTTAAGGTTTTTGAGTTTTAACACGTCAAACAGCCTTTCACCTAAAGACGTATCGAACTCAGCATAAATATTTTCTTTTAATTTACCAACGATATAACGAACGACTTCTGCACGAGCCTTATCGTCCGAGCCATCGAATAATAGGTCGACAGTTACGTCGCCGTTTTTGTTTTCTACTGCACAATTCAGCCCTTCGTATAACGCTTCGGCTTCAGACAACACGTCGTCAAGCGCAATTATATCGCCAAAATATTTTAATATTAATCGGTTGTTTTTTACGCCGTATTTGTTTTCGATATAAGGAATAACGTATTTATCGCACATTGGCTTAAGTTGTGCATATTCTTCGGGAATTACCGCTACCGTTAAGTCGGCGGTATCTAATATAAAGCCTTGAAAAGCACCTTTAACGTTTGGTATAACCGTTGCCTCTATAGGAAGAAGTGCGTACCTATCCGAATACTCTACCCCGTCGTTCTTACTTACCGCATCCAAAAAAATTCTAGCATTTTCGTTTTCGACTAACGCGGTGTCAAATTGTTCTGAAATTATTTGTTTAAGGTCAAAAGAGTGGTCTTCTCCGTCCACGATAACGAGATTATCCACGCAGTCGCAAAACTCTTCTACACGCCTTTTGAAAGTGCGTCCGTCGTTACGCGCCAAAATTTCCACAGTGGTTATTTCAATTCCGCCGTTACGAAAAGCGTTTATAACTTTTTGATAATATTCTCCGTCAAAATCTCGTTCAACGGACCTAAAAAAAATCAACGCGGTTTTCATCTTTTGTCTTTTTCGCCCAATACTTGTAGTTTTACTTAACTTATCAGTTGTCTTTCAACACTGCTCTATTTTTAACTATACACTCAACGCCCGATATTATAGTGAGAATAGTTGCAACACCCATTAACGCAAGCCCTATTAAGTTCGCCCAACCGTAAAGCCCCGTAATATCTGCGCCAACCAACAACACTACTATTGCGATATCGGTTACGAAAGTTTTGATTTTGCCCGATTTATCGGCGGCAATCACCATCCCTTTAGACGCTGCTACCATACGGAATCCACTAACAACGAGTTCCCTTGCAAGAATAATTGCAACGGCAATACCAGCGTAGTCGGGCATCAAATAAACACCGCCTACGGGAACGAGCATAATTATAAGCGCGCTAGCAACCAACACTTTATCGGCAATAGGGTCTAAAAACTTACCCAAGTTAGTTACGAGTTTATATTTTCTTGCGATATAACCATCTAAAAAATCGGTGAAAGCCGCAAGCGCAAACACGCCTGCCGAAACACTAAACGGCACCGCTGGGATATAATAGAGCGCGACGAAAATAGGTATCATTAAAATTCTTATAATGGTCAATTTGTTGGGTAAATTCATAATCTTTCTCCGTAAAGGTCGTAATCGGTAGCCTTATTGATTTTTATTTGATAATACTTTCCGTATTTAACTTCTTTTTGCGAAAAGAAATATACTTTTCCATCAATATCAGGCGCGTTAAAATACGCCCTTCCATAATAAATCAACTGTTCTTCATCAAAACCTTCGGCGATAACCGATAAAGTTTTTCCTTCTTGAAGTTTGTTTAATTTCTTAGCAACTTTCTTTTGCTCCGCGTATAAAATCTTTAAGCGCTTATCGTTAGTTTTTTCGTCTATTTGTCCGTCTAAACGCGCAGCGGCAGTTCCTTCTTCTTTGCTATATTTAAAAAACCCTGCATTGTACAGTTGTGCCTTTTTAATAAAGTCAACTAGATTATTAAACGCTTGCTCACTTTCGTGCGGAAAGCCCGTTATAAAAGTAGAGCGTATAGCAATACCGTCAACTTGCTCTTTTAACTTGTTTATTAAGTCTAAATAACTTTGTCCGCTACCCTTTCTGTTCATTAGTTTAAGAACTTTATCGTCAGCGTGCTGTAATGGTATATCTATATACTTAACGAGTTTTGAATTTACCTTAAACTGTTCAATTAACTCGTCCGTGATATTTTCGGGATAGCAATAAAGAACCCTAATTGAACGAATATTATCAAGTTCAGAAAGCTTTTCAATAAGTTTAGCGAGCGACACTTGTGGAAGTAAATCACAACCGTATTTAGCGGTGTCTTGCGCAACTAATATAAGCTCGTTTACTTTTTTTAATCCTTTTGCTTCAGCTATTAAATCTTCCACAGGGACTGAACGGAATTTGCCGCGTATGTAAGGAATCAAGCAATAGGTACAATGGTTTGAACAACCATCTGCTATCTTTAGATAAGCGTGTGTTTCGGTTGTTAAAACTCTTTTTTTGCCACACTCTCCGCGTGGTTTTCCCACCGCATTGATGCGTTTACCAGCATAGATAGCGTCGATAACGCGATTTATTTTTTTATAATCGGAAACGCCCAAAAACGCATCCGCTTCCAAGAGTTCGTCGTAAAGTTCATTTATAAACTTTTGTGGCAAACAACCGGTAACGATAATTTTTTGTGCCTTGCCTTCTTCTTTTAGCTTGTTCGCACCTAAAATTTCGCTAATTGCTTCTTCTCTTGCGCTTTCTAAAAACGCACAAGTGTTGACGATTATAACTTCAGCTTCTTCTATATCGGAAACTAAAATATGTTTTCTCTTTAGTATGGCAAGCATCTTTTCGGTATCGACGCGGTTTTTATCGCAACCGAGTGAAATGACGCCAACTTTCTTTTTTTCTATCATAATAATCCTTAGTCGGGCATTTGACCGAATCTATTAACGAATTCTTCTCTACTTAAAAGTACTCTGCGCGCTTTACTACCTTCGTTACCCGAAACAAATCCCATTCTTTCCATCTTGTCAACTAATCCGCCAGCTCTTGAATAACCTATTTGGAAACGACGTTGCAATAACGATATAGATACGGTTTCGCTGTTTACAGCAAGCCACAACGCTTTTAAGAAAAGTTCGCTAACTTCGTTTTCGCCACCGCCTTCTCCGTCGCCGTCAGAAGAAGTTTCTTCTTGTTTCGGTTTGGTTTCTTTATCAAGGAATTCGGAAAGTTCGTCGTCAAAGTACGCTTGGTTATGCTCTTTAATGTAGTTTACTACGTTATTAACTTCCCTACTGCTAATGTACGCGCCTTGATACCTTTCAGGAGCGGGCATATCCGCGGTTTTACAAAGCATATCGCCATAGCCTAAAAGTTTTTCAGCACCAGCTTCACCGAGTATGGTTTGCGAATCGTTAAAGTTCATAACCTTAAACGCGATACGCGACGGCAAGTTGGCCTTTATCGTACCCGTAATAATATCTACCGACGGACGTTGAGTAGCGAGCACTAAATGTATACCTGCAGAACGCGCTTTTTGTGCAAGCGCACGAATACGGCTCTCTAAATCTTTTTTGCACGTTTCCATAAGGTCGGCAAGTTCGTCTATAATAATAACGATTCTCGGCATCTTTGGAACTGTGTCGCTAGCAACTACCGAATTGTAACTATCAATATCTACTACTAATCCGCCACCTTCATTGCGGAACACCCCGTAACGTCTTTCCATTTCGGCATACGCCCACGAAAGAACTGCTAGCGCACGCTTAGGCTCGGTTATAATTTCATCAATCATCAAGTGCGGTATATGCGCATAGTTCATAAACTCAACGCTCTTGGGGTCAATGAGAATAAGTCGCAAGTCTTCAGGACTATATCTCATAATAAGGCTTATAATCATTACGTTAAGACAAACGCTCTTACCCGACCCCGTTGCGCCTGCAACTAAGTAGTGTGGACCTTTTGCAAGGTTTCTTACTATCGGTTTACCAACTATGTCTTTACCTAATACGAAGTTCAAAGAGCCTTCTTTATTTTTTTGTCCTGCACTTTCTTCAAGCACTTCACGCATACCGACCGTTGTTTTAACGCTGTTTGCTACTTCTATACCAACTAGGCTCTTGCCGGGAATAGGCGCTTCTATACGAACGCCATCACGCGCGGAAAGCCACATCTTCAAATCGTCGTCGTAACCCAAAACTTTTTTTACCGAAACGCCTGCCGGCATTTTGATTTCGTAACGAGTAATCGACGGACCTTGAATATATCCTTCCGGCGTTGCGTTTATATGAAACTCTTCAAGCGTACGTTGAATAATTTGCATGCGCTCTTCGTGATTTTCTTTAGGTGCGTCGATAGGCGCGGTATAACTTTCAAGCAAGTCGAAAGGCGGTCTAAAGTATTCTCTATTTATAGGTGGAGCAGGTTTTTTAGGCTTTTCGGGAACGGGTTCGGGCGTAGGTGCAACGGGTTTTTGCTCTTCAAAACTAAAACCGCTTCTGCGCGCGCCAAAATTACCGTCCGCAGAAACCCTACTCGTAAATCCTAACCCACTACTTTCTTTAGGCTCTTCAGTTTCTTTTTTGCTTTCTTCAGCAAAGAAAATATTTCTAACCCTTTCAGAAGAACGAACGTTGCTTTCGGGTGGAAGTTGTTCTTCCACTTCTTCGATTTCTTCAATAAAAGGAATATCATCAGTTGGGGTTTGTTCAACTTCTACCACGGGTTCGTCTTTAATTTCAGTTATGGGCGAAAAACTCTCGGTTGGCTCTTCTACCACTTCGGTAGTTTCAACTTCAAGAGTTTCGGCATAAAGCCTTTCAAAATTGCTTGCGCGGTCTTCCGCGTCTTTACCTTCTTCCACGAAAGTTTCATCGTGGTCAATGCACGGAATCTCTTCCAAAGTTTCTTCTTGCGCAAAAGAACTCTCTCTTGGATTGATATAGTCAGAAACGGTAGTTTGATTAGTTTGAATTTCTTCCCTTTGGATATTTTCTACTTTTTGCTCCTTAACTTGATTAGTTTGTCCAACGTAGCCATAACTGTTGCTACGCAAACTGTCCACGTTTAACTGCGCGGGCGTTTTAATATATTCAAGTTTTTTCTTATAATCGTCGTCCACACTCAACGGCTGAGCGCTTGCGCCCGAAGAAACCACACCTAATCCCCCGTCGGAAAAACCGAGTTTTAAACCTGCGTTTGATTGTTCACGCGCCATTTCACGCTTGCTTTTAACCGCAAAACTTTGCGGGTCGTTAACAAATAATTGTTGTTTTGCTTGATGGGTTGGCACTGCGCCTTCAACAGGGTAATCTCTTTCACCGTCTATTTCGACGCCCAAGCCTATGCTTTCTTTTTTAACGAAAGAACTTCTAAACTTATTAGGCGTCCTTTCAACTTTTTTATCACCGTCAATATAATCTTTTGCGGTAAAATAGCCAACGCCAGCAATCGCTATACCGCAAACGACGTACGCGCCCACTTCTGTTAAGAGCGCAACCAGAGGGTACGCGATAACTGCAGTGATAAGCCCGCCACCCGATGCCGAAGAAAAACCGCTTTCACCAGCCATAAGATAAGATTGCATCAAATAGTCGCTAAACGATAAATCTTTGCCGTGCAAGGTTACCACGTGAACAGTCAAAGCCACTAACGTAAAAAACGCAGTGAAAAGAACTTTCCTTTTTACGCTCATTTTTATTTTTTTATCAGCAACCAAACCCACGCCTAATACTATTAATGCCGTGACTACGGCATAAGCAAACTTACCGAACAAACCGAAGAGAAATGCATTAACGTAAATGCCAAGCGCCGAAAAAACCGAACCGCGCGTAATTAAGCACACCAAACTTAGCGTAGCAAACAAAATAAGCACTACACCCAAAGTTTCTTTTGTAAAAACGGTTTGACCGTTTGAATTATTATTTTCTTTTTTTCTGCCTAATCCGTTCAAAGCGCACCCCTTTTTAGTTGTTTTCAATCATCTTTAACGTTTATATAAAACAAAAAATTTTTACTTATAAATTATAACAAAAATCCGCCCGTTTTACAATGGTTTATTTGAAATTTTTTTTAAATATTTAAATAATAATTTAAACTAATATATAAGGAGAATAATTTTACGCTAAAAACAACGAATTTTTACAAAATGAAAGCCCGACGCGTATCAAACGCGTCGGGCTTAAGATAAATCCTATTTACCGAGTTTTAACAACTATTTTTTTAAGTAAAGCATTCTGCCACATTGGTCGCAATCAACCACTTCTCCGTTTTTGAGTTTGTTCATTTCAGCCATAGAAAGTTCCATATTGCACGCACCGCAAACGTTCCCCCTTACTTCGTAAAGGACGGGATAAATTTTATTAGAGCGCTTGGTCATATATCTTTCCATAAGCGTGCCATCAACTTTACTCTTAAGCGTTTCAAGTTCTTTCTCAACAGCTTCTTTTTCACCCTTAACAGACTCTTTTAATTCATTGTATTTCTTTGCGTTTTCGTTATATTGAACTTGTGCTGCTTTAGTCGTGTTTTTAATGGTTTGATACTCTTTTAAAACAGCTTGAATTTCTTCACTAATTTTGTTTGCTTTTGCAGTTAAACTTTTAATTTTACTAATAAGTTCTTCTGCCTTTTTAATAAGAAAAGTCGCTTCTTTTTCATCTTCTAAAGAACCTAAAGCATCTGAAATTTCCACTTCTTGTTCTTTAAGCTTTGCTTGTTCTTGCTCTGTTTTTTCATAAGCTGCCATAAGCTCGCTAGCACGAGCATCCAACTTATTTACGTTTTCTTCTACGCCTTCTAAATATTTTTTCGCAGTCATTGCCTTTTTTCTTTCTTCGCTACCTGAAAGTTTCTTTTCAATGTCGCGAAGTTTTGCGTCCGTTTTCTGATAATCAAGTAATGATTGTATCATAATCGTTCTCCTTTACATAAATCTTTTATCTGTGAAATAATACGCCTCAGCGCCACGCAAATTCTCGCGTGCGTATTCGTAAAATTTTTCAAATCCAAAGTTTTCCGCAACGTAATGCGGTATTATAACAACGTTTTTATTTCTTTCAATTAATTCTAATAAATTGTGATGCGCAACGTCTGAAGTTACAACAGTATCAACTGCAAACTTGTCTTGTTTCGCAACGCAAACCGCGTCCGAAGCACCTGCACCGCAAAAAGTAGCCACCTTATTTACTTTGCCGTCTCCATAAACGATAACTTTATCAGTTTTTAGGGTCGTTTTTAGTTTTTCAGTAAACGTCTTTAAGTCTTGCAAATCAATTTCAACGCTTTTACCATAACCGCAGTTGTCCTCAACCACGTCGATATTCCCCAACAACCTACCACCCGTACTAAGCGCAAGTTGATAGTCTATCCCCTTTTCTGCAACGTCTAAATTAAGGTGCATAGAAATCACGTTAAGATTGTTTTTTATCGCCGACAAAAGCGCTTTATTCTCACCGTCAAACTCCATTTGCTTTATCGGTGCGTATATTGCAGGATGGTGCGTAACAACCGTATCACAACCCTGTTTAATCGCGTAATTTACACTTTCTAAAGACAAATCCAAGGTGTACAAAACCTTTTTAACGTCATCGTGATTAGCAACAATAATTCCACTATTGTCGTAATGCCCTTTTTCTATCATCTTATGGCTTAAATACAAGGGGGCAAACCTTTCTAAGCCGACTAAGTAATCTTTTATATTATACATAATTATAAAAATTTTTCAAGTTTTTCAACCTGTTTTTTTAGTTCTAAGCGAGTCTGTTCGGAAATCAAGTCTTTAGACAATACTTCAATAAGTTTATCCCTTTTTATGCTAATAAATTCCTTAAAATCTTCGTTTGTTCCGTCAAGATTATCACGCCCAAACTCAGTTTCTAGTTCAGTTAACTTATCACTACCCTTAACTAAGCGTATAAGGTCGTAATACTTTCCGCCAGCCTTAAATAGAAAATCTTTTTCTATTCTATAACCGCTATTAACTGCGCATAAACGCACTTTATCGCAGTTTTTCATAGGCTGTATAACAAGCGCATTTGGAAGTTCTTTCGCGCTTTTTAATATGGAAGATATTTCTTCACCACCCATACCTGCAATTAACGCAAGGTCGCATTTACCGACCTTTTCAAACCCGTCCGAAACAACGCTCGCTACTCGTCCCTGCTCAGTATAATCAGCAAGCAATTCGCGGGCTTTATCCAAACATTTTTCGCTTATATCCGAAATAATAACTTTTCTACACTTTCCGCTATCAAGCATCGCTTTTGCCATATAACCGTGGTCGCAACCAATATCAGCAAAAACTTCACAAGCGTTTAACACGGAAAAAATTTTTTCAAGCCTATCCGTCATTATTGCTTGTCCATATAGTCTTTAAGTCTTTTAGAACGGCTTGGATGACGAAGTTTACGAAGTGCTTTCGCTTCAATTTGACGAATACGTTCACGGGTAACGTTGAACTCTTTACCAACTTCTTCAAGTGTTCTAGGTTTGCCGTCGTCAAGACCGTAACGCAATCTTAAAACCTTTTCTTCACGAGGGGTAAGCGTATCTAAAACGCCTATTAACTGCTCTTTAAGCATAGTGTAAGATACTGCGTCAGTAGGCGCTGTGCTTCTTTCATCTTCAATAAAATCAGACAAGTGACTATCTTCTTCTTCGCCTATAGGCGTTTCAAGCGACACGGGGTCTTGTGCGATTTTTTGTATTTCTATAACGCGCTCTACCGTTATATCCATTTCCTTTGCAATTTCCTCGGGTTGTGGTTCTCTGCCTAATTCTTGCAAAAGTCTTCTTGACACACGAATAAGTTTATTGATAGTTTCAACCATATGCACAGGGATACGGATTGTTCTAGCTTGGTCGGCAATAGCACGAGTAATAGCTTGTCTTATCCACCAAGTAGCGTACGTTGAAAACTTAAAGCCCTTTTGGTAGTCGAACTTTTCAACCGCTTTCATAAGTCCAAGGTTACCTTCTTGAATCAAATCTAAGAACTGCATGCCTCTACCCATGTATCTCTTTGCGATAGAAACAACCAAACGCAAGTTGGCTTCGGAAAGCAATCTTTTGCTCGTTTCATCCCCTTCCATCATTTTTTTAGCAAGTTCGGTTTCTTCGTCGGGTTGTAATAGCGGTACTTTACCTATGTCCTTAAGATACATTTTAACGGGGTCGTCCATACTAACTTCTTTGAGAAGTTGGTCGTAAAGGTCTTTATCGCGTTCAACTTCGTCGATAATCTGCACGCCCGAATCGTCAAAAAGTTTATAAATCTCTTCCATCTCGTTAGGAGTCGTTTCAAACTTATCGAGTCTGTCTAAAAGTTGCGACGTGTTGATGCTACCGCTTCTTTTAAACTCTTGAATGATATTGCCGACAGCCACGTATAGTTCAGGGCTTAAAATATCACCAGTTGCCTTTTCGTCTACGCCTACCGTCTTGTTTTCTTCCATTTTCGTTCCTCCTGTGGTTAAACCACTTTTCAATTATACTATATTTATCAATTATTTTTTTATCAATTTGTTTTTTTCAGAAAGTAACTTGCTCATTTCAAGTGCGTATTGTCTACGCTTTTCGTTATCCGTTTCTTCCTTAAACATAACTGCAAGCCGTTCAATCTTTTTATCTAGCGACGCAGTTTTAACAATCTTCACGCAATCAAAAAAGTATTCAGCAAGTTCAAAGGACTTATTCTCTTCCGCTTCTAGTCCTGCAATAAGTGAAATATCTTCGGGATAAAGGTCGCCTAAAAGCTCATATAAATCCGAAAACTTAACCTTTTCGCCCAACTCATTTTTGTCTTCTATATATTTTTTAATTTCTCTATGAGCGGGGCTGTTAAAAGTAAATTCGGAAATATTAGTTTCTTTTGCGTAAGGTTTTCCAAACAAATAAGACGCCAAAATAAATCTTTCAGCAATCGCTATCTTATCGCCCGTAAAGTCGTTGAACTGTGGTGTTTGAGCGCGTTCTACTTGTTGAGTTTCGGGCAAACTGTAAAGTTCACGGCGCAAGGATTCAAAAGTCGTGCCCGTTAAATCCCGTACGGTTTTAAGAAGGTCTTCTTGTTCTGCCGGAGATGGACTTTCTTTAATTACGCGCACGGCGTTAGTGATGAATTTGCGCTTACCGTCAACCGTGTTAACGTCGTAAGTTCTCTTTAATATATCTAACTTAAAATCAATAAGCGGTTTGGCTTGGTCAAGTAACCTTTGATAGCCTTCCGCACCCATTTGTTTTATCACGTCGTCGGGGTCTAACCCATCGGGTAAAGACACCACCTTGACTTCAAGCCCTTCATCTTTTAATATTTCAAGTCCGCGTATGGAGGCTTTTTGTCCTGCGAAATCCCCGTCGTAACTAATAAACACTTTATCGGTATATCTCTTTAAAATTCGCGCTTGGTCTTTTGTAAGCGAAGTGCCCATTGATGCAACTACGTTTTCAAAACCCGCTTGAACGAGCGATATGGTATCCATATACCCCTCGACGATAATAACTCCGTTTAAGCCCCTTTCGTTCTTTATCTTTTTAAGATTGTTTAGGTTATATAAGTTATTGCTTTTTGAAAACACGATTGTTTCTTTAGTGTTTTTATATTTTGCAAAATCCGCCTTTTCTAAAAGCCTACCGCCGAACGCCACCACTTGATTGAATTGATTTATGATAGGTATTATAAGCCTACCGCCAAGAGCATCGTAATATCTCCCGTCTTTAACGTCTACCGCCCCTGAAGATAGCATTTCTTCGTATGTATAGCCCTTTTCTTTTAAGTGGTTTACTAAGCCGTTAAAATCAAGCGACGCCCCCATACCGAATTTAACCAGACAATCGGAAGAAATTTTTCTTTTCTGAATATAATCTAAGTGCTTATCCGCACCGTTTCCACGCAAATTTTTCACGTAAAAGGTCGCCGAGTCTTTAAGCAACTGCAAAACGCGTTCTTTGTGTTTTTTTTGTTCGCGGATTTTATCGTCGTCATAAGAAACTTCGGGTAGTGGAATTTTAGCGCGTTCGGCTAAAAATTTAACCGCATCGTTAAAGTCAAGCGACTCTATTCCCATAATAAAACTTATAACGTCTCCGCTCTTATGACATCCAAAACAATAGAAAAACTGCCCTCTAGAATTAACTGAAAAAGACGCCGTCTTTTCGTGATGAAAAGGGCATTTTCCCCAGAAGTTACCACCACGCTGTTCTAAGCGCACGTATCTTCCCACAACGTCCACAAGGTCGTTTTTGTTTTTAAGTTCGTCAAGGAACTTTGCATCAAATCCTTTCATTTTACAGTTTCCAATTTTTCGGCACGAATAATTCGTTAAAAGTTTTTACTGCGTACATATCAGACATACCCGACAGATAGTCGCAAAGTACTGTGTCAATACCGTCGTCATCTAACCTTTTAACGTAAAATTCAGGTAGTTTTTCGGGTGTTTTCATATAATACTCGTATAACGCGGTAAGCATCCTATCCGCGCGTGTTTCTTCGTCGCGAAAAGTCTTATCGTTATACACGTTGTTGAACATATAATCGCGAAGTTGGTCTGTCGCTTTTGCAATTTCTTCTTGCATTTCGACTTTGTTTTTTCCGTCGCTTTCTCTGCAAATAGAGATAAGCATCGTATTAATGCGCTCCCTAGAAGTTGTACCAAGCACTTTTACAGCATTTTTCGGCAAGTCGTCTATGGTGATAAACCCACCGTTAATAGCATCGTCTATATCGTGATTTATATACGCAATTCTATCAGCAATGCTAACAGCCCTCCCCTCCAAAGTTTTAGGTTTGCTGTTCTTTTTGTGGTTTATAATTCCGTCAACTACTTCTCTAGTTAAATTAAGACCTTTGCCTTCGTTTTCTAAAAAGTCTACAACCCTTCCCGATTGCTCGTTATGTTTAAAACCTTTAGGACTGAGTTTATCTAAGATTCTCTCGCCCGAATGTCCAAAAGGGGTATGCCCTAAATCGTGCCCTAGCGCAATGGCTTCGGTTAAATCTTCGTTTAAACTTAATGCGCGTGCAATACCGCGCGCCACTTGTGAAACGTTAAGAGTGTGCGTCAAACGCGTTCTATAGTGGTCGCCCTCAGGTGAAAAGAAAACTTGCGTTTTGTTTTTTAATCTTCTAAACGCTTTACAATGTATAATTCTATCCCTGTCGCGCTGAAAATCGGTGCGCATAGGGCAAGGTTCTTCTTGATGAAGTCTGCCCACGGTATCTATTGATTTAACCGCGTAAGGCGATAAGAACATTTCTTCTTTTTTAAGCGTTTTTTCCTTCATAACTCCCCCAAAATCGCTCTATCGCATTATATTACTCAAGGATTAGCCAAATACCCTTTAATTTTTTGAATTTTTTTTAATATATTTATATTTTAATAATAATGTACTTATATTTTAGTAATTTAAAATGCTTTACGCCACGCACAAGCGTGGCGTAATTATAATAAACCTTAAAAATTAAACGAGAAAAATTAAACGAGCGTTGCCATCATAACGGCTTTAATCGTGTGCATACGGTTTTCAGCTTCGTCAAAGACGATAGAACTTTCACTTTCAAACACTTCGTCGGTAACTTCCATAGCGGTAAGCCCGAATTTTTCGTGTATCTTTTGTCCCGTAGTCGTTTTTAAGTCGTGGAACGCGGGTAAGCAGTGCATAAATTTGCATTGAGCACCTGCGTTTTCCATTATCTTTTTATTTACTTGATAAGGCAGTAATGCGCTAATTCTTTCCTTCCACACTTCGTCAGGCTCTCCCATTGATACCCAAACGTCAGTATATATTACGTCCGCACCTTTAGTAGCAACCATCGGGTCGGTTATAAATTCTAAAATCGCACCCGTTTGCTCAGCTATTTTTTTGCACTCTGCCACGAGTTTTTCATTAGGGAAATATGCTTCAGGTGCGCACGCAACGAAATGCATACCCATTTTTGCGCAACCCACCATCAAAGAGTTGCCCATATTATATCTAGCATCTCCCATATAAACTAATTTTTTACCCTTTAGCACCCCGAAATGCTCTTTAATTGTCAAGAAGTCCGCTAATATTTGCGTGGGGTGAAATTCATTGGTAAGTCCGTTCCAAACCGGAACACCTGCTTTATCAGATAACTCTTCAACTATTTCTTGGCCGAATCCACGGTATTCGATTCCGTCGAACATACGTCCTAAAACGCGCGCCGTATCGGCAATACTTTCTTTTTTGCCAATCTGCGAACCATTTGGGTCAAGATAAACCGGGTGCATACCCAAATCAGATGCAGCCACTTCAAACGCGCAACGCGTACGAGTACTAGTTTTTTCAAATATCAACGCAACGTTTTTGCCTTCACACACTTTGTGGGGTATACCTTTCTTTTTCTTATCTTTAAGTTCACTTGCTAAATCTATAAGCCCACTTATTTGTTCGGGGGTTAAATCAAGCAATTTTAAAAAACTTTTACCTTTTAAGTCTAAACTCATTTTAGTTCTCCTTAAATTTTTTCACACGCGGTTTTAATAACGCTAACCGCCTTTTTAAGTGCATCCATAGGAATATTGAGTGCGGGAAGAAGTCTTACTTTATCTTTAGCAGATAAACACAACACACCGTTTTCCATACACTCTGACAAAACTTCTTTAGCAGGTCTAACCGTTTTAATACCTATCATAAGACCTTTACCGCTAACGCTTTCTACCCCTTTAGCACCGCTAAGTTCGTTGAATATATATTCGCTTTTAACGTTAACTTCATCAAGCAATTTTTGGTCTATTCTTTTAAGCACGGACAACGCACCGGCACAACATACCGGATTACCACCGAAAGTTGAACCATGGTCGCCAAAGCTTAATACCGACTCGGTTTTTTGATTCATCATACAGCAACCGATAGGAAGTCCGCCCCCCAAACCTTTTGCCGTACTAACTATATCGGGTTGTATACCGTAATGCATATATGCGTAAAGTTTGCCCGTTCTACCATTGCCCGTTTGAACTTCGTCAACTATAAGCAAAATATCTTCTTTATCGCAAATTTCTTTAACGCCTTTTATAAAATCTTGTTCTAAGGCGATAACACCGCCTTCACCTTGTACGCATTCTAACATAATTGCGCATACGTTGTTGCTTTCAACCAATGTTTTTACGCTATCAATATCGTTTGCCGTGGCGTAAACGAATCCGCTTGTGAGCGGATTAAAACTTTCGTGGAATTTATCTTGCCCTGTTGCTGAAAGCGTGGTAATAGTTCTACCGTGAAAACTGTTTTTTAAGGTAATAATCGTATAAAAATCTTTACCCTTATTTATCTCCCCGTATTTTCTTGCCACCTTTATCGCGCACTCGTTGGCTTCCGCACCTGAATTGCCGAAAAATACTTTCTTAAAACCCGTGCGTTCACAAAGTTCCTTCGCAAGAAAAGCGCAAGGCTGGGTATAATAAAGGTTTGAAGTATGTTGAACTTTGCCTAATTGTTCAATAACCGCGTTGTTCCACACATCGTCTGCAATACCGAACGCGGTAACGCCTATACCAGAGCCCATATCTATATATTCTTTACCTTCTGGCGAATACAAATAAGAACCTTTACCGCTTTGAATTTCTACGTTAAAACGCGCATAAGTGTTTGCGACGAAAAGTTTATCGATTTCAATATTACTCATATTAGTCTCCAACCACCATCGTACCAGCACCTTCGTCGGTCAAGATTTCCATCAATATTGAGTGCGGAATTCTTCCGTCCATGATAACGACGTTTTTAACGCCGTGTCCGATAGCGTCTATACAGCATTTAATTTTAGGAATCATACCCCCTTGAATTACGCCGTCATCCATAAGTTTTTTAGCTTCGCTAATGGTAACTTCGGGGATAAGCGTTGTCGGGTCGTCTTTATCTTTTAATAATCCTGCTATATCAGTCATCATAATAAGCCTTTCCGCATTTAACGCTCCGGCAATTCTTGCAGCGGCAGTATCGCCGTTAATGTTATACGCATTGCCTTCTTCGTCGCAACCGATAGTCGATATAACGGGAATATATCCCTTTTGCAACAAGTCTTGAACGCACTCTATATTTACGTTAGTTATAGCGCCAACGTAACCTAAACGCGGGTCTTTCATCTTGGCTTCAATAAGTCTGCCGTCCATGCCGGAAATACCCATTGCTTTTCCACCTTTCATTTCCAAAAAGTTTACAAGCGATTTATTAACCTTTCCTGCAAGAACCATTTGTACGATATCGATAGTTTCTTTATCGGTAACCCTAAGTCCGTCAATAAACTCTGGCTTTTTGCCGAGTTTATCCATTAACTCGCTAATTTCAGGACCGCCACCGTGCACTAAAACGACTTTCACACCTATAAGATGTAAAAGCACGATATCTTCCATAACCTGTTCTTTTAAGTTTTGGTTAATCATAGCATTTCCGCCGTACTTAACCACTAAAATTTTCCCATTATAATCTCTAATATACGGCAAAGCCTGTGTTAAAACTTCAGCCCTTTGCGCATTAGTAAAATTCTTATCCATTTCTTCACTCCTAATTAAGTGCGGTAATCGCCGTTTATTTTAACGTAATCGTAAGTAAGGTCGCAACCCCACGCTTTAGATGAATATTCGCCGTCGTTTAACGCAACTAAAATAGTAATTTCTTTTTCTAATAAAATTTCTTTTGCTTTCTCTTCAGAAAAAGCCACTCCGCTACCGTTTTCACATACTGAAATAGTGCCATTAGCTGATTTGAACGCAACGTCAATCTTGTTTACGTTAACTTTTGCGCCAGAATAACCTATTGCACAAAGAACGCGTCCCCAGTTAGCATCAGCACCAAACATTGCTGCTTTAGTAAGGCTTGAACATATAACGCTTTTAGCAACGGTTTTGGCATCTTTAAGCGTTTTTGCGCCCGTTACCGAACACTCTAAAAGTTTTGTAGCACCTTCGCCGTCTCCAGCTATCATACGGCATAAACTTACCGTAATAGAGTTAAGGGCTTTCATAAACTCGTTAAAGTCTTCGCCGTCTGTCGTTATTTCGTCGTTACCAGCCATACCGTTAGCAAGTACGGTAACCATATCGTTAGTGGACGTGTCGCCATCGATACTAATCATATTGAAAGTATTTTGAACGTCACTCTTTATCGCTTGCGCAAGCATTGATGATGAAATTTTAGCATCAGTAGTAATGAACACGAGCATAGTTGCCATATTAGGATGAATCATACCGCTTCCCTTTGCAATACCACCCATACGGCAAGTTTTACCACCAACGGTAAATTCAACTGCGACTTCTTTCGCAACGACGTCAGTAGTCATAATGGCTTCTGCCGCGTAATTGCTAGCATTCTCGCTAAGGCCGGCGCAAAGCGATGGAATACCGTCTGCTATAACTTGTAAATTAAGCGGTTGTCCGATAACTCCCGTTGATGCAACGACTACGTCTTGGTCGTTAATGTTAAGTTCACTTGCCAAAAGCGAACTCATCTTTTCTGCGATTTCAACCCCGTTAGCATTACAAGTGTTTGCATTACCGCTGTTACAAATAACCGCTTGAGCAACACCGTTTTCCAAGTGCTTTTTTGTAACGATAAGCGGTGCACCTTTTACTAAGTTAGTCGTATATACAGCCGCCGCCGATGCAGGCACTTCGCTGTAAATAAGCGCCAAATCTCTTTTCGTACGATTTTTTCTAATACCACAATGTATCCCGTTAGCCTTAAACCCTTTCGCAGCGCATACGCCACCATCAATAATCTTCATATTTATTCTCCTAAGTTAAGTCCTAAATCTTCATCAGTTCCCAAAATTATATTCATATTTTGTATAGCAGCACCGGACGCACCCTTGCCTAAATTGTCAAATCTAGAAACTAATAAAATTCTTTCTTCGTTACCGAATACTGAAATTTCCATATCGTCCCTACCACGCATACTGTTAGCCGATAAAAATCCGTTTTCATCAGCAAAATCTTTAAATTTTACAATTTTGCCGTTATAAGTACTACTGTATACTTGTTTTATATCGTCTAAACTGCCTCTCAAATCTTTCTTAAACAATGGAACGGTCACTTCCATACCTCTATCGTAATCGGAAACGATAGGACAGAAAATCGGCAAGTTATCAAGTCCACAAACAGCCTTCATTTCGGGTAGATGCTTGTGAGTTTGACCTAAACCATACTGACGTGGCGCGTCGTATAACAAAGGCTTGTTTTCGCCTTCATATTCGGCAATCATCTTTTTTCCACCACCCGTGTATCCAGTTATTGAAAAACAGTTAAGATAAACGTCTTTACTTAATAACCCGTTTTCAATAAGTGGACTAACCAAAGCGATAAATCCACTTGCGTGGCAACCTGGGTTTGCAATTCTATTTGATTTTTCAATCTTTTGCCTAAATCCCGTTAATTCTGCAAAACCGTATGCCCACGAAGGATTAGTCCTATGCGCCGTTGAAGTATCGATTACTTTAACGTTATTATTTTCTATTAATGAAACGGCTTCGATTGCCGCCGCGTCTGGCAAACATAAAAAGGATACGTCAGACGAATTTAACGCGTCTTTTCTTGCATTAACGTCCTTTCTTATCTCATCAGGAAGAATTATTAAAGAAATATCTTTTCTCTCCGATAATCTATCGTAAATTTTAAGTCCTGTAGTTCCTGCACTACCGTCAATAAATACTTTATACATTTTCTAACCTGCTTTTAACAAACTCAATTTGTTTTTCAACCGACTTAGGCGAAGTTCCGCCTTCGGAAATACGTTTATTCACACAAGTCGTTAAACTGATTTCGTTATATAAATCACTTTCAAATAGTTCTGAATAATTTTTATATTCTTCAATTGATAAAGTTTCTAAAACTTTGCCGTTTTTGATGCAGTCGCCAACAATTTGCCCACAAATTTTATACGCGCTTCTAAACGGCAAACCTTTTTTAACCAAATAATCAGCAAGGTCGGTTGCATTGATGAACCCTTTTTGCGCCGCCATAAGCATATTTTCGGGCAATACTTTCATCGTGGCTATCATAGGTGCGAACACGTCTAGACACATATCGACCGTGTCAGCCGCATCGAAAACGCCTTCTTTATCCTCTTGCATATCCTTGTTGTATGCAAGGGGCAATCCTTTAAGCATCGTAAGTATGGCCATAAGGTGTCCGTAAACCCTACCCGTCTTACCACGCACGAGTTCAGCCATGTCTGAATTTTTCTTTTGAGGCATTATAGACGAACCCGTAGTATAAGCGTCGGAAAGTTCAACAAACTTAAATTCCCAACTAGACCAAAGAATAATTTCTTCTGCAAGCCTTGATAAGTGCATCATTAAGATTGAACAAGCAGAAACGAACTCCACGCAAAAATCTCTATCAGAAACACCGTCGATACTGTTAAGCGCAATTTCATTAAATCCAAGTTTTTGAGCTTCATAATATCTATCCGTTTCATAAGTCGTGCCTGCTAAAGCACAGCACCCGATAGGACTAACGTCGATACGTTTTTTAGTATCTTTAAACCTATCTATATCGCGAAGTAGCATCATAGCGTACGCCATTAAGTGATGTCCCATAGTTATAGGTTGTGCGCGTTGTAAGTGCGTGTAACCAGGCATAATGGAAAGTTTGTGTTCTTCGGCTTTAAGCACGATAGCGCTAAGCAAGTTTGAAATTTTTTCAATAATGGCGTTCGTGCGGTCACGCAAATACATTCTAGTATCAAGCGCAACTTGGTCGTTACGACTGCGCGCAGTATGAAGTTTTTTACCTAAGTCGCCGATACGAGCAGTTAAAACTTGCTCAACGAACATATGTATATCTTCGGCAGAATAATCTATTTCAAGCGTGCCGTTTTCAAGGTCTAAAAGTATTCCTTCTAACCCCGCGATAATTTGGTCGGCATCTGCTTGAGATATTATATTTTTTGCACCAAGCATACTCGCGTGCGCCATACTGCCCAAAATATCTTGTTTATACATTCTGCTATCAACTTTAATTGAAGAGTTAAAGTCGTCTGCTAGTTTATCGGTAACGCCGTCAGTACGGCCCGTCCACATTTTAGCCATTATTTTACTCCGTTTATAAAAATGAAAATTGTCCTGCGCGGAAAAAATCCGTGCAGGACGAGATATTTAAAGTTTAACTTACTTGTTACCCTTTTCAACCATAGCGGCAACCTTAATGGGCAAACCGAAAAGGTTTATAAAGCCTTCAGCGTCTTTTTGATTGTAATCACTTTCGCCGAAAGTTGCAATTTCTTCGCTATAAAGCGAATTGGGGCTCCAAACGCCTGCGTTAATCATATTGCCTTTGTAGAGTTTCAAACGAACTTTACCGTTAACTTTTTCTTGCGTTTTGTCAACGAACGCGCCTAGGGCTTCACGCAAAGGTGTAAACCATTGACCGTTGTATACTAATTCGCCGTAAGTAATAGCAAGTTTTTGTTTTTCGTGCATCGTATATTTATCAAGGCACAAGGTTTCTAATACGCTGTGTGCTTTGTATAAAATTGCACCACCTGGGGTTTCATATACGCCACGACATTTCATACCAACTAAACGGTTTTCTACGATATCTAAAATACCAATACCGTTTGCTCCGCCTAAAACGTTGAGTTTTAAGATTATGTCTTTTGCACTCATCTTAACACCGTCAAGAGCAACCGGTGCGCCTTGTTCAAAATCAATTTCAACGTAGGTGGGCTTATCGGGTGCGTTCACGGGTGAAACGCCCATTTCAAGGAACCCTTTCTTTTCGTAAGTGGGTTCATTGCCGGTATCTTCAAGGTCCAAACCTTCGTGTGATAAGTGCCAAAGGTTTTTATCTTTTGAATAGTTAGTTTCTCTATTTATTTTCAAGGGGATGTTGTGCGCCTCTGCATAATCAATTTCTTCTTCACGAGATTTAATATCCCATTCACGCCACGGTGCGATAATAGGCATATCTGGAACGAAATGCTTTAAGGTAAGTTCAAAACGAACTTGGTCGTTACCTTTACCCGTGCAACCGTGAGAAATAGCGTCTGCACCTTCTTTAATAGCAATGTCAGCAAGAGCTTTTGCTATGCAAGGACGTGCGTGTGAAGTACCTAAAAGGTATTCTTCGTAAATAGCACCGGCTTTAACACAAGGAATAATATAGTTATCAACGTAATCATCGGTAAGGTCTAAAATGTAGCACTTGCTTGCACCTGTTTTAATAGCCTTTTCTTCTAACCCGTCAAGTTCATCCGCTTGACCAACGTTAGCTGCAACTGCAATAACTTCGCAATTATTGTAGTTTTCTTTAAGCCAAGGTATAATGATAGACGTATCAAGACCACCAGAATACGCTAAAACAACTTTCTTAATATCTTCTTTTTTCATAACATCCTCCGTGGGAACTTTAATTTACCCGTTCATTATAAAACTTTTATTTCCGCTTGTCAACGAATTTAATGAATAATTTTTAAATTTTTACAAATTTTTTATGAATATTTTTTTGTTTATTCATTATAATAGTGAATATTTTAGTTTTTATTCATTTTTTATGAATATTGAGTGTTTTTACACCTTTTTTACTTACAGTAAAAAGTTGCAAACTAAACACGGCAGATTGTTTATCTGCCGTGTTTGAAATTTTTATAAACTATTTTATTCGTTATATCCCCAAGTTACTTGAGCTTGTGTATCGTTCCACTCGGCACTCCATCCGCTTGGAATTTCACTTGCTTGACAGTATATGTTTTGCAAACTATCGCAATTATGAAAAACACATTTATTTATAGTAGTTACGCAAATCGGTATTACTATTTCGGTTAAAGATTGACAACCACTAAATGCATAATAATTTATACTTGTTACTCCGCTACCGATTGAAACGCTATTTAATAAATCACAAGAGACAAACGCTTTTATTCCTATATTATTAACGCTATCCGGCAAAGTAATTTCAGTTAAAGAATCACAATATGAAAATGCTTCATAGCCTAGACTTTTAACACCATTAGGGATTTCAATACTTTCTAGCGACGTGCAACCAGAAAACAACCAATCACTAATAACTTCCACACCGTTTGGCAACTCTATATTAGTTAAAAGGCTACAACCGTTAAACGCACCCTCTCCTATACTCATTACGTTTTTCGACATAACGACGTTTTTTAATGAAGAGCATTTATTAAACACTCTGTCTTCAATGATTTGTACGCTATCTGAAATTACTACGCTTTCCAACAACGAGCATCCGTCAAAAGAATTTTTGGCTATTATTTCGCCACCTATTATATTGACGTTTTTTAACTGTGTTTTTTCAATTTTAGATAGAGCAGTCGTAGATAAAGTTGCATTTTCAATGGGGCAATTATTAAACGCTAAAAAGCCTATACTTGTTACGCTATTAGGTATAATTACTTGGGTCAAAGAAGTGCAAGAATTAAACGCATACATACCTATATTAACTAGATTTTCGCTAAGCGCTACGCTTTCCAAAAAAGCAAGCTGATTAAACGCGTAATCGTTTATTTTGATAATAGGTTTTCCGTTGTATTTAGACGGAATTATTACGTGCGTATCATCACCGGTATAAGAAGATACCTGATATTCAGTTTGGTCGTTTATAAGCGCAAAACTCAAACCTGGCGTATAATAGGCGGGATTGAGCTCTCCACAGTTACAAAACTTATTATCAACGTAGTCGTGCGCCGCTTTTTCACCGTAATCAAAAGTTTCCTCGCCTTTATCTCCGCAAGAGCAAGAATAAAAATATTTTGCAACTTGTTGACAAGTGGCGCGACTTGATAAATATTCATTTTTTACAACTTTTTTATCGAAAACGTGAACGTGTCCGCACCCAAAAGAAAAACTCGTGATTAAACTCAAACAAAACGTTATAACAAAAAGTTTAAATAAGGTTTTATTCATAAGGAATCTCCCACAAATATTTACGCTTTTATTATAATGCTGTATGCACTTACTGTCAAGTAAAACCAAATTTATACAAATTAGAATTATTTTGTTAAATATTTTATTACACAATTTTAAAAATAAATATTGACAAAAATGATTAATTCTCTTATAATTTGGGTAATCTAAATTTAAGGAGTAATCAATATGGAATTAAAGGGAAGTAAAACAGAACAAAATTTAAGAGAAGCATTTGCTGGCGAAAGTAAGGCGAGAAATAAATATACTTATTTTGCATCAAAAGCTAAAAAAGAAGGTTACGAACAAATAGCTGCGCTCTTTTTAGAAACGGCTGATAACGAAAAAGAACACGCTAAAATTTGGTTCAAACTTTTAGACGGTATCGGCACGACCGCTGAAAACTTACAAGTTGCAGCAAGAGGTGAAAACGAAGAGTGGACCGACATGTATGCACGTATGGCAAAAGAAGCCAAAGAAGAAGGTTTTGACGATATTGCAAACCTTTTTGAAAACGTTGCTGCAATTGAAAAAGAACACGAAGAAAGATATCTTGCCCTTCTTGAGAACGTAACCAACCAAACGGTATTTAAGAAAAACCAAAAGGTTGTTTGGATTTGCCGTAACTGTGGTCATATCGTAGACGCTCCTGAAGCGCCAAAAGCTTGTCCCGTTTGCGACCACCCGCAAGCATATTTTATGTTAAGAGTTATTAACTATTAATTTAAATGTAAAAATTAAGCCTGCGCAAATTTTTGCGCAGGCTTTTTTACTAAATTTCTTTTTGAATTATTTCTAATTATTTCTAATTATTTTTCAATCATACTTAAAACGTCCACTCCGGTAATTTCAGCAAGTTCTTCTTTGCTCTTTAATGTATTATCAAGCACGTAAGCTAATAATACGATAGTAACCGTTGCAAAGAGTCCTACCCCCGCACCAAGTATAACGAACTTCGCGCGATTAAAAGAAATTGAAACGTCGTTTTCGTGTTGAGTGCTAATGAGTGTAACGTTTGCTGCTTGAACGTAATCGCCAAGATTTTCGGCAATCGTATCTACTAAAACGTCTAATTTTGCACAAGCAAAGTTCTCGTTTTTATCAGTATATGACAATGTGAAAATTAAACTTGTTTCTTTATAATACATCCCCACGTTTTTAGCATTAAACTTTCCACTTTCACTGTCAGCGATTATAGCTTGAACGTCTTCTACGTGGGAAACGGAAATTGAAAGCTCATCAGCAATTTCTTTTGCAGTAGGCGTTCTATTTAATGTTGTAGATAAATCTTCAGTAGCGTTAATTATTGCGTTAGAAGTAGCAAGTAAGTTATCTTTCGACTTTGTCATTATAGCGTCACTTCTTATTATAGATGAAACTGATGACAAATATAATTTAGCAAGCGAAACTTGGTTAGTTTGATTGTTTGAAAGATTTCCACCATCTTTAATTTCCGTACGGAAAATTACTGATCTGCTTGCCGTATACGACGGTTTTGTTTTAACGATAGCATATCCTAAACCGATAAGCGCGCATAATACGGTAACCAATATAATTATTAAGCTTTTTCTTAGTAATATTTTGAATATAGGAAAAGTTTTTTCATTATTTTCAAAATTATTTTCAACGAGTTTGTTTTCCATATTTAATGCCTCCTTACTTTTCTATTACGGCAAGAACGGAAAGACCCGTCACTTCTTCTAAAAGCTCTTTGCTATTTACCGTGTTATCTAGCGCAGACTTAATATAAACTATTGCAGCCGCAATCAAAGCACCTACCACGCCACCGATTAACGCAAATTTCTTTTTTGATATATCTGATTTAGTTTCTGGCAACCAATCTCCATCATACAAGGGGATTATTTCGTTTTGAATAACGTCAAAATATTGATTCTTACCATTGTTTTTTTGTTCTAGTTCTTTTTTAATTGCTTCAACAACTAACCTGCCCTTTATTTTTGCTTCACTTTCAACTTCATCGGTATATCTTATTGAAAAGAAAAACTCATCCGCGGTAGCAGACATTACAGATACTGACGTGGAAATTTTATCTTTAACGATGTAACTTTTATTCAAAACTTTACTCGAAGAGCTATATGGGTCTGAATTATGAATTGACTCGATAAAATCAAAAAAACTATAGTTTGCGTTAGCCTGTAATTGATTTTTGTATTCAACATAATAAAAATTTGCACGGTCAGTTACAACGGGTTCGTCACAAAAATCGATAACCGTGTTAATAAAAGCACGCATTATATTAATTTCTGCCACACCACCGCTTGACACTGATTCATCCGGCGAGATAATCCCTGCTTTATACGTTACGTTCGTAGACGCAACGTAATTGGGCTTCTTTATAAACGAATACCCTAACCCTAAAGACCCGCCTATGAAAGCAAGCAAAAGAATTAAAACTATATTTTTTCTAACAATCAACAAAATATCTTGTAAGCTTTTGCCGTTTGTTTCTTCTCTTTGTTGTTGCATAATTTCTCCTTAAAAATACTTTTTAATTATAGCCTCAAGTTGCTCCATTTTATATTCAATATCCGTAGCAAGCGCGATTTGATTTCTAGCTCTATCAACGTTATGCCCTGGATATTTAGTCTTAAAATATTTATCCCCGTTAAGATAATCTGTTAAAAATCTTACCGCAAGTTCCACCGTCATTGCAAACGCACCTAAATTTAACGTGCTTTTTTCCAACTCGGTAAGCGCGTCTTTTACTTCTGATACAAAACCTTTAGTAAAAGCCTCGTACTTAGCTAAATCAAGTTTTACTGCTTCTATGTCGGGATCGTCTTCTATGCAAGTATTTGCAATAAACCTTATAGCATCACCAAAGTCGTGTGCAATTGCTCCAGGCATAACCGTATCGAGGTCTAAAACAGCAAGTGCTTGACCCGAAGTTTTATCAAAGCTAACGTTATTACACTTCGTGTCGTTATGCGTAACGCGTAAAGGGATTTGCCCATCATCTAAATATTTTTGCAACTTTACAGCTTTTTCTTCAAAAGCGCAAAGTCTTTCTATTTCTTCTTTAACTTTTGATACTCTTCTATAAGGATTTTTTTCTATTGCTTGATGGAACGCTTCATATCTAGTTATGGTGTTATGAAAGTTGGGTATAGTGATATGTAGTTCACTTGCATCAAAATCGCCCAAATAATTTTGAAATTTACCAAAGGCAGAACCTGCGCGTTCAATGATGCTTAAATCTTCGCAAGTATCGTAGGTTATAGAGTTATTTATAAAACGATAACAACGCCAATAATCACCAACGTCGTCAATAACGAAAGGTTGGTCGTCTTTTTTAGATCTAAAAGCGCGCAATACGAACTTTTTTGTAGACAAATCGTTTTCTTTTATCTTAATGCGGATATGATGAGTTACCTTAATTATATTTTCCATAACCTTTTCAGGCTCGGTAAACACGCTCTTATTTATGCGTTGAATAATATAATTCTTTTCTTCCCCATCCCTTAAAAACCTAACTTGATAAGTGTTGTTAATGTTTCCCGTAGATAGTTCCGCACAACTAATATACTTTCCACCGATATTAAATTCAGAACATATATCGCGAACTGTCAAAATTGTTCTCCCAAACTTTTTCCTTTTTTATATTCTACCACAAAAAAATAAAAAATCAAACTTTATTGTCGAATTTTCGTATTTTATGTCGTAAACACGATAAAAACTTTTTGCATTAACTTTTTAACACGTGTTTTTCAATCAATTTACCTTTATCAACCCTAATTATGCGGTTGCAAATATTTGAAGCTGCCTTTTTATGCGAAACGATAATAAGCGTAACACCGTCAATAGTTTTAAGATTATCTAAAACTTTGCCTTCCGTTTGTTCGTCAAGCGCACTTGTTGCTTCGTCTAGTAAAATAATCGGCGCGTCACAAAGTATTGCGCGTGCTATCGCAATACGTTGAATTTGTCCCTCTGATAACCCAACGCCGCTTTCGCCAACTTTAGTCATTAACCCGTTGGGAAGTGCCGAAACAAACTCATCCGCACAACTGATTTTCAACGCTCTTTCAATTTCTTGTTCGGTAGCATCTTCTTTAATGAACGTTACGTTATCTTTAAGCGTACCGCTAAATAACATATTGCCTTGCGGGACGTAAGAAAACAACGTCCTAGTAGCACTGTCTAATTGGATTTCGCCATCTGAAGTATTAACGTAAATTTTGCCCGCATTAATAGGATAAACGCCTAAAAGCAATTTAATTAGCGTGCTTTTACCGATACCAGACGTGCCTTCTATCATAACGAAGTCGCCTTTATTTATAATTAAACTTGCGTCTTTTAATACGCTATCTCTATCATAAGAAAATTGAACGTTATCCACGTTAATAGTCGTTAATTTTGAGTATAATTCGTTCTTGTCTACAAATTGATTTACGTCCTCGTCTTCTACGTCTTCTATTTCCATCAATCTTTCAGCAGACGCAATCATTGAGTAATATTTAGGCAAAACCGTAGAAAGTGATGCAAAAGGAACTTGTACGTTGTTCACGAGTTGCAAAATCGCCGAAAGCGAGCCGTATGATAGTCCTGTGTAAATTACGCGCAGTCCACCGTAGAGTAGCGCGAATAAGTAGCCTGCACTAAATACAAATTGGTGTGCCGAGTGTCCTAAAACAGAATAGTTTTTTCTAACCATTTTGGTTTTAAAGTTTTCTTTTTGAAGTTGGTCGGCTTGTCGTTCAATTTTACCGTTTACTGCAAAAACCTTTACCGCTAATAAGTTTTCAATGCACTCTTGCATGAACGAACGAGTTTTTCCATCTGTTTCTTGCACCTTTTTGTGTAAGCTTTTAAGTTTTGTTCTCAAAACGGAAATTATCGCAAAAACCAAAATCCCCGCAACTGAAAAAGCAACGGCAAACACCCAATCGAGCATAATCAACGCGATTACCGCGCTCACTAGCCTTGCTACGGCAGAAACTATAGTGGGAACGATACTTGAAACTCCGTCAGCGACAACAGAGACGTCTGAAGTTAGTCTATTCATAAGTTCACCGCTATGATACGCGGTTATCTTATCGTGCTTTTTAGTTAGTATCTTAGAAAAAGTATGCGCGCGGTATTCCATTTCCAGTTTACCACGAATATGTTCGGACAATCCGTTAATTAAAACCCTAAATAAAAATTGCAGAATAACTATACCGCAAATTAGGATTGCAAATAAAGTAAATCGGTCCATATTTGCGGGACTTTTAGTTACGCTGTCAATAATTTCTCTTATACAAAAAGCGAACAAAACGGACATAACCGAAAATACAGCGTTTGCTATTATTAGCAATGCCATTTTCCATCGCTGATTCTTAGACCTTTTGGCAAGCCATTTTAAAGGCGTTATTTCGCTCATAATTTTCTCCGTTAGTACTCTTTTACTAAATTATTTTATCACATTTTTTTACTTATGTAAAGTTTATTCAAAATTAAAACCTTAACGCAATCAAATTTTGCTTGAATAATTTCTTTTTTTATAATATAATAAGGGTATGCAAAAAATTTCTAATTGTTTAAGCCAAAGTTTATCAACTCAAAGTTATTGGTTAAAAACTTTCTTTTACGGGAAATTTTATCCGATTATAGTTGGTATCGTGGCGTTAATTTCATACGTTTCATACTTTCCCTACTTAGCGCTCACAGTGTTCGTGCTTTTCGCGTGCACACTTCTTTTGCTTTATAGAGATTTAACACCTTTTCTTATTTTGCCTATGGGCGTTGTTATCATGTTTAGAAATTTTTCAGATGCCGCTCACCCTTATTGTATAGTTCTTTACGGGCTTGTTGCAGTTTGCCTAATTGCACACTTTATTCTATACCCGCCTAAACACGTAAGCGGTAAGTTGTTTTTACCTTTTCTAGCAATTACTATTGCTTTATTTTTAGGTGGAGTAGGGTCAAGATACGTTACAGAATATAAAAACGGATTGTTTTTTGCATTTATGACCGGTCCGTTTTTAGCTTTCGTTTATTATCTTTTTTCGGCGTATATTTTACCACCTAAAGAATTTGACCTGAGAAAGTATTTTAGTTATATAATTATCGTGCTTGCGGTTATTATTAGCTTTGAGATTTTATTGCATCAATTCTTATTTAAGTTAAATTTGCCCGTAGAGTTAAAATGTGACATAGGTTGGGCAAACATCAACGCAGCCGCTACATTATTATTGTTTTCTATACCCATTTGTTGGTATAAAATAACCAAAAGCAATTATTCTTGTTTATACTTTATTTTACTATTTATCCTTTATTTGGGTGTAATCGTTTCTAACAGCCACGGATGTATCGGCATTACTATAGCAATGACGCCGTTTCTGGCTATATTTTCAGTTGTAAAATGTAACAGTCTTAAAAAAAGAACTTTAACTATAATATATTGCTCTATGCTTTTAGCCATTACCTTAGGCGTTTCACTTGCGATTATACTAACTAACGGAACTATCGTAAATGAAGTTTTGCAAAACTTTTTTAACGATTCCGGAAGACTTGAATTATATGATGAAGCGCTTTGGCTTTTCAAAGATTTCCCAATCTTTGGCGTTGGGCTTGGGTACGTTAATGCGGATGCAACGCTTACTACTGACGCGCTTCACGCATACAACTTTCACTCAACGCTTTTTCACGTATGCGCAACTATGGGTATTGTAGGGCTCATTGCATACGTTTACTATTTTATTCAGCGTTTCCGTATTTTAGGGGCGAAAAACACTTCATTTAATTTATTTTCGTTAACTGCTTTTGTTATGTACACGTTATACGGATTAATGGATACTTGCGAATTTATGATAATGCCCCAAATGCTTATCGTAACCATCTTAATCGTTATTGTAGAAAAAACAAACAAAAGAGACTACGAAAAATCGCCGTCTCTTTTATACTAATATATTGTTAAATTATCTCCTATCTATAACGTAAGTAGGAACAAGTTCGCGCACCTTATCTTTCATCTCTTCGGTTTCTCTGTAGGCACTGTCTATAAGCGCGTCTAATTTTTTGAATAGCTCTTTATCAATCTCTAGCGGTTTGCCGATGGAGATTTTTTCGTTTAATGTCTTTTTAAGTCCTTCTTCCTCCATCAACCTTTCCTCATAAAGTTTCTCCCCTGGCCTTAATCCCGTAACTTTTATATCTATATCCTTAAACGGTTCTAAACCCGAAAGTTTTATGAGGTTAACTGCTAAATCGTAAATTCTAACCTGTTCGCCCATATCTAGAACAAAAATTTCTCCACCTTTAGCATATGCGCCTGCTTGCAAAACCAAACTTACTGCTTCTGGGATAGTCATAAAATAACGAACTATATCCTTGTGCGTTACAGTTATAGGTCCTCCCTCTTTAATTTGTCTTTTAAATAACGGGATAACCGAACCGTTTGAGCCTAAAACGTTACCAAATCTAACAGCAACGTAATCCGTTTCATATTTTTCGTTCATTGCTTGAACAATCATTTCGCATATACGCTTAGTGGCACCCATAACGTTAGTTGGATTAACAGCTTTATCCGTACTTATCAAAACGAACTTTTCTACACCGTATCTACCTGCGGTATCCGAAACGTTAAAAGTTCCACCAACGTTATTTTTAACCGCTTCATTAGGGCTTGTCTCCATAAGAGGAACATGTTTGTGTGCAGCCGCGTGGAACACTACTTGCGGTTTATACTTTTTAAACACGTTTTCAATTTTAACTTTGTCACGCACACTTGCAATAAGCACTGTGAGGTTTAAGTTTGGCATTTGCCTTATCAACTCTTGTTGAATTTCGTAAGCGTTGTTTTCGTAAATATCTAAAATTATAAGTTCTTTAGGATTATGAGTTGCAATTTGACGGCAAAGCTCGCTTCCGATTGAACCGCCACCACCGGTAACTAAAACCACCTTACCCTCAATATAACCCATAATTTGGTCAAGGTCAACTTTTACTTGTTCACGCCCAAGCAAATCGTCAATACTAACACTCTTAATATCCGTTACCGAAACGTTACCGTTTGCTAATTGATACAAACCTGGTACGGTTTTAACTTTACATTTAGTTTTATTGCACTCGTTTGCAATTCTAGCAAGTTGCTTTCTATTTGCAGACGGTATAGCGATAATAATCTCTTCTGCACGGTATTCGTCTGCAATTTTAACTACGTCTTCAGTAGTTCCAACAACCTTTACACCGAAAATTTCCTTGTGGAATTTATTTTTATCGTCATCAAGAATACAAACGGGTGTTAAGTTTGTTTTATCCGACGTTTTCATCTCCTTAATAAGCGCATCTGCCGCAGTCCCTGCCCCAACTATAATCACGCGCGTTTTACTCGTTTTTTTACTAGAACTAAAAGTTTCTAATGAATTGAGCATCCTGCGAGCAAATCTGCTAAGTGCAACCAAAACAAAAAATACTCCGCCTGCAAAAATTGCCCACTCTGCATCTAAACTTGAAGTTACACCGGCAACGATAAAATTATAAACTACGCAACATATCGAACTAAATATAACTTTTATAGCCGTATCTATTCCCGCATAGCGCCATATAACAGAATATAATCTTAACACTACGTTACAAGCAATAGTTATAACAACGCCGATTAACATTAAATACCAAATTTCCGCTAATACAACTGACAGTTGACTGCGAAATGCTGCGGCAAATACCCATGCGACAACGGTTGCAAAACAGTCAAACGCAACTAATAAAGCCGTTTTAAGAGTTTTATTCATGTTTTTCACTTTTCCTTTCGTTTATCTTTTCAATCACTTTTTTATAAGAGATTTGGTTTATTTCCAATTGATTATCCACGCTACCATGAGCAGTAAATTGGTCTTTAACACCGAAGCAATCAACTTTCACATTCTTATTTTTCATAGAGTAATAAGCGCACACTTGTTGACCAACCCCACCGATTAAAACGTTTTCTTCAATAGTAATAACGTGCGTTTTGATTATTTTATCAAGTATTTCCGTACTTAACGGTTTTATTTGACGAACGGCATAAACACTTACCCCGTCATCTTTATCCATAACTTCAAGCGCGATTTTTAACGCTTTTGGTCCTACCGCTAATAGAGAAACTTCTGTTCCATTACCGAATTTCGACCACATCCCATCCTTTATACTCTTAACCGGCAACTCTTTTTCGGGATTTTTAGGGTATCTAATTGCGACGGGTGAATTAAGTGAAAGCGCGTATTCTAATATCTCTTCAAAATCACTTAAAGTAGTAGGGGCAAAAACTTGCATATTCGGCATATGAGTTAAAAAACTTAAATCAAACGTGCCTTGATGCGTTTTACCGTCTTTGCCAACCAACCCTGCCCTATCAAGACAAAAAACCACGGGTAAATTTTGTAAACATACGTCGTGCAAAATTTGGTCGTAAGCGCGTTGCATAAAAGTAGAATATATAGCAACGACGGGTTTTAAACCACCTGATGCCATACCCGCAGCCATCGTTACGGCAAACTCTTCCGCAATTCCTACGTCGTAAAAGTTTTTCGGGTTAATTCTTTCAACAGCAGTTAAACCCGTGCCGTCTTTCATACCCGCAGTTATCGCAACCACGTTTTTATCTTTTTCGATTATATCGTTAAGTTTATTACCGAGCACAACTGAGAACTTACCGCTATCTAACCTTAAATCAGTGCCGACGCCGTGATACTTATCCGAACGTTCTTCAGCCTTTTCGTACCCTTTCCCTTTCGTCGTCTTAATATGCAAAAACACCGCTTTATCTTTAGCGACTTCTTTAACCCTATTAAGTATTGAAATCATAGTTTTAATATCGTTGCCGTCAACTACGCCAACGTACTTAAAGCCATGGTTTTCAAAATATCCTGTTTTATTAGTGACTCTTTTTATAAAATCACGCACTCTTACGAGTACACGAGTTATAAACGAGGTTCCGAATATTTTTTTTAACGCTCTTTTGCCACGCAAATATCCACGTGTAGTAGTTTGCTTTGATAAAAAGCGATAAAATCCGTTTCTATTTTTAGAAATACTCATACCATTATCGTTCAAAATAACGATAAAGTTTTTTGGCTTTTCGTCAAACGCCGTCAACGCTTCTTGATTAAGTCCATTAACAATCGCGCCGTCGCCAACCATACTTATAACACGATAACTTTCATCTTTTTTATCACGCGCCATACAGAATCCGAGTCCCGCCGCGATAGACGTACCGGCGTGCCCCGTATTAAAGCTATCGAATTCACTTTCTTCTCTATCTGGGAAACCGGACAATCCCCCGTCTGTTCGTATGGTTGAAAAGCGTTCGTTCCTGCCAGATAAAATTTTATATGCATAACATTGATGCCCAACGTCAAAAACAAGTTTATCCGTAGGCAAATCAAATACGTAATATAGAGCTATGGTAGCTTCAACCACCCCTAAGTTAGACGCAAGATGACCGCCGTTTTTTGCGGTAACGTCTAAAATTTCCGCACGAATTTCTTCGGCTAATTTCTTGAGCTCTTCAATATTAAGTTTTTTTATATCCGCAGTGCTTTTAAGCCCTTCTAATACGCTCATTAACTCTCCTTGAAACACCATTACATCATAATTATATAGCAAAATAAAGCAAAAGTCAATACATTACTAAATTTGGACAAAAAAAGTCGAATATTGTAAAATTTTGCAGATGGCAAAATGCTTCGACAAATTTCCGCTTGACTATTTATTTGACTAGATTTATAATAAGATTATTATATTAAATTAGGTGAATTATGCTTAAAAATGAAATTTTAGTTAACTATGCAAAACTCGTGCTTAAAATAGGCGTTAATCTTCAAACTGGTCAAGGGCTTGAAATCGCTTGCCCTGTTGAAAAAAGCCAAGTTGCTGAAGTTTTTGCTAAACAGGCTTACGAACTTGGAGCAGGGCTTGTGCGCATACGTTGGGAAAATCAAAATATAGATAAATTAACTTATCAATATGCAGACCAAAAGACTTTGTGCGATATTCCAAAGTGGCTTGTTGATTGCAGAAACTCTTTGATTGAAAAAGGCTTCTGCTACGTAGCAATTTCCGCCGACGACCCGTCTGCTTTTAAAGATATTTCCGCTCAAAAATTAGGTGCTGTAGCAAAAGCAAGGGCAAAAGCGTTAAAGAAGTTTTCGGACGGTGTTATGGCTAACGCAATAAGATGGTGCGTTGTTAGTATTCCCACTCTTGCTTGGGCAAAACAAGTTTTCCCGACGGCAAAAGACCCCGAAGCCGAACTTTCTTTAGCCATTGAAAAAGCAATGCGATTAGATACTCCTAACCCGTTAGAAGCGTGGCAAACCCATATTGCAACGCTTGAAAAACGCGCGGAGTTTTTAAATTATTCACGTTTTGAATACGTGCATTTTAAAAACGCTAAAGGCACCGACCTTAAGGTTGGACTTGCAGACGAACACGTTTGGATTTCTGCCCGCGAAAAAGCACAAGACGGCGTGCATTTCGTTGCAAATATGCCAACTGAAGAGATTTTTACCGCACCGCACAAATTTAAGGTTGACGGTGTGCTTAAATCGGCTATGCCATTGTGTGAAAACGGCCAAATTATCGACGACTTTTCTTTAACTTTTAAAAACGGTGAAATCGTTGATTATTCTGCAAAAGTTGGTTACGAAACTCTTAAACAACTTATAGAAACGGACGAAGGAACTAAACGACTTGGCGAAATTGCGTTAATAGGCAAAAATTCTCCGATAGCAAAATCGGGCATATTGTTTTATAACACGTTGTTTGACGAAAATGCAAGTTGCCACCTTGCAATAGGCAAAGGCTATCCCACCACCGTAAAAAACGGTGATAAACTAGATTTATCTGAGCTTGAAAAGTTAGGCTTAAACGATGCCACCGACCATTTTGATTTTATGATAGGCACTCCCGACCTTTACGTTGTTGGTATAAAAAAAGACGGCACTAAAGTTACTCTATTTGAAGATGGTGAGTGGGTTATATAGCTATTTACAACTACAAAAGTTAACCGCGGAAGCAACTGCTTCCGCGGTTTTTTAATTTTTCTTAAAATTAACTGCAATAACGCCAGAAATTCCACCGACAATCAAGCCTAAAACAACGTCTAAAATAAAATTTAGTCCAAAGGTTACCCCGCCGCCGATAAGCGCGAATAATAGATACGTTATTATCGTTGATACCGCGCCCACAAGCACGCCTTTAACTAGCCCCTTACTTGCTTTAATAGTAAAAGAACATCCTAAAAATATAGATACGATTTTTATAAATTGATTTACTGCTTTTATTACCGAACTGTTTAACGTTGCAAGTTTTACTACTCCGGCAAAAATTAAAACGCTAACAAGCGTAATAATCACTACCGTTGCAACGCCCTTTATTATGCCGTTTATAAATCCGCTATCTTTAACATTTTCCATAAAATAAACCCCCTGCCGTAATAAATTTATGCAAGAGGTTTTATTTTAATGACTAATTATTTTTGCTCTTCGGTTTTCTTTGCAGTTTTCTTGGTAGTTTTTTTAGCGGGCTTTTCTTCTTTAGCCTTTTCTTCAACTAAGGTTTCTTTTTCTTCAGCCTTAACTTCGGGTGCATTTTCAGCAACAACGGCATTACCTTGTGCAGGAACAGTTTGATAAATCGCGCCTTTATCAAATTTAATAAAGGACTTAGTTTCTTCTAAACCTGTTTCAAGCACGAAAGTGTTTTCAGCATCGTTAATTTGCGCAACGAAACCGCAAATACCACCAATAGTTTTTACTCTATCACCGATTTTGAGTTGGTTTACCATATTTTGTGCTTCTTTTTGTTTCTTCTTTCCACTTACGGTTTGCCATACGAATAAGCCGATAACAGCAACTACTAATAGCCCCATAATAACTAATGTAACGGGGTTCATTGTTGCAGGTTCGCTACCTTCAGCACCACCCGTTCCCGTGCCACCGCCTGCTTGTGTTAATAACGTCCAAATAAAATTCATATTAATTAACTCCTTATTTAATTTTCCATTATATTGTAATGTATTTACTCGCTAAAATCAAGCGATTTTTAATTGTTTTGACTTTTAGACAAATTTCGTCAATTAAATTTAGGATAGGTATCCCCCGTTTTAGCATAAAACTCTTTAGCAAATTCAGTAAACGAATCTTGCATTATAGCTTCTCTAACCTGAGCCATAAGGTTATTGAGATAGGTTATATTATGCAAACTTATCATCATACCGCCCATCATTTCACCAACGTTAATCATATGACGAAGGTATGCTTTAGTGTAGTTCTTGCAAGCATAACAATCACAGTTTTCATCAAGCGGTGTAAAATCCTCACGGTACGCCCCGTTGCGAACAACGACTTTACCGTTAGAAGTAAGCGCAGTTCCGTTTCTACCAACGCGGGTTGCAAGTACACAGTCGAACATATCAATACCCCTACGAACGCCTTCTATTAAGCAGTCTGGACTGCCCACACCCATCAAATATCTTGGGATATGTGTGGGGTAATAATCAAGCATACTGTCCATAATATCGTACATTATGTTTTTAGGCTCTCCAACGGATAATCCGCCGATTGCTATACCATACTTAGCGTAGGGTATGGTAGCTTTAAGACTTTCCGCTCTCAAATCTTTAAACATATTCCCTTGAACTATTGGGAATAAAGCTTGCTCAGGATTTTTGTGATGATTGTAGCACCTATCAAGCCATTTTAACGTACGCTCCATAGCCGTTTTAGATTCTGCATAAGTTGCCCCGTAAGGCGAGCATTGGTCAAACGCCATTATAATATCCGCGCCTAAATTATTCTCAATATCTATTGCCTTTTCGGGGGTAATGAAATGCAAACTTCCATCAACGTGCGAATTAAAATACACTCCGTCATCTTTAATCTTATTGAGCTTTGCAAGTGAAAAAACCTGAAATCCACCGCTATCGGTTAATATAGGTCTATCCCACGCCATAAACTTGTGCAATCCACCTGCCTTTTTAACCGTTTCATCACCCGGTCGCATATAAAGATGGTAAGTGTTAGCTAAAATGATTTGGCTTTTAGCTTCTTTTAAGTCTCTTGGCATAACGCCTTTTACGGTGGCTTGCGTACCAACAGGCATAAAAGTAGGCGTTAAAATATCGCCGTGCGGGGTGTGTAAAATACCAGCTCTTGCCCCCGTTCTACTATCTTGTTTTAAAGTTTCGTAATAAAATTTTTCCATTATTCTTGTTTATTATAAATTTGTTTTATTGAAAATATATTGATTATTGTTAAAGTTTACTTGTAGTTATCAAAGTCTTTTGCGAACAGCAGAAACGCCGTATTTCGACAGTTATAAAACGAGCATACTATCCCCCAAGCTTATGGGAAACAGGATTAAGCGGTTTTGTTTGGTTTTAGAACCGAGCAGTTCAAGGCGCGGTGAGGGCGCATACCGATAGTATGTAACCGAACCGCAACGCAGAAATGCGAAGTGTTATAAAATCAAACAGGCGTCCCCGAATTTTACGGGAAGCATGACTGCTTGGCTTAGAACCGAGAAAGACAAGGCGCGCGAGGATAACCTGAGGGAGTTTACTAAGGCGTAAATGACCGAAGGTTGCCACAGCGCAACACCGTATTTCGACGGTTATAAGACGAGCATACTGTCCCCGAAAGAAAAAAACCGATACTTCTCACTGACCGCTAAATTATAAAGTTCAAGCACCTTCTCTCTTGTAGAAAGAGCGGAAACTAACATTATCAAAGTTGACTTTGGCAAATGAAAATTAGTTATTAGAGCATCAACACACTTAAACTTATAAGACGGATAAATAAATATTTCAGTATTAGCCTTTACGGGTTTAACAAAACCGTTTTCGTCGGATGCGCTCTCAAGCGTGCGCACGCTAGTAGTACCAACGGCTATAACCCTGCGTCCTTCTTTTTTAGCTTTGTTAATCTTTTGGCAAGCAACTTCATCTATTTCGTAATATTCCGAGTGCATATGGTGCGATAATATATCGTCTGATTTAACGGGCCTAAAAGTGCCTAACCCAACGTGCAACAACACGTCTACAATTTCAACACCCATTGCTTTAATTTCTTCAATAAGTTCGGGGGTGAAATGTAATCCTGCAGTAGGTGCTGCTGCTGAACCGTCAACTTTTGCGTACACTGTTTGATAACGCTCTTTATCTTTAAGTTTTTCAGTTATATAAGGTGGCAAAGGCATCTCGCCGATACGCGATATAATGTCTTCAAATACACCATCGTAAATAAATTTTACTCGCCTACTACCCGATTCTTCTATCGTGCTTAAAACTTCAAGCGAAAGTTCTTCGGATAAAACTAGCTTTGCGCCAGGCTTTGCTTTCTTTCCGGGCTTCACTAATACTTCCCACTCGTTAAGATTAAATCTCTTTAACAAAAGCACTTCTACTCGCCCACCGTTGGGGGTAAAAGCAAACATACGCGCAGGCAAAACGCGAGTATTGTTTCTAACCAACACGTCGCCTTTTTTTAAGTATTTTTTAATATCGTAAAAATGTTCGTGCGAAACACTGTCGGTAGTTCTATCGTAGACTAAAAGCCTAGAACTATCCCTTGGTTCAACGGGCGTTTGCGCAATCAATTCTTCGGGCAAATAATAATCGAAATCACTTGTTTTCATTTTTATCGTTAAATATTGAATATTGTTCCTTTTTATCTTCGGGCATTTTTAAGCCGATATGCTCGTATCCTTTTGCTAGAAGCACTCTACCACGGGGCGTACGGGCAACGAAACCTATCTGCATTAAATAAGGCTCGTAAACGTCTTCAATGGTATTAGCATCTTCGTTTATGGTTGCGGCAAGCGTATCAAGTCCGCAAGGTCCACCGCCAAATTTTTCAGCCATAGAACGCAAGAGATTAACGTCAACTGCATCTAGACCTAACTCGTCTATCTCCATCATTTTAAGCGCGGATTTCGCATCTTCAAGTAGCACGATTTCGTGTCCTTTAACCATAGCGTAATCTCGCACACGGCGCAACAACCTGTTTGCAATACGCGGTGTACCGCGACTTCTTTTACCTATTTCGCAAGCAGCGTCTCTTTCAATTTTTATATTGAGCATAGCCGCCGCCCTTTCAACTATTTCCGTAAGTTGATTTTCAGTATAATTTTCAAGCCTACAAATAAGCCCAAACCTATCGCGCAATGGCGACGATAACATACCCGCCTTAGTCGTTGCACCGATTAGTGTAAACTTTGGCAATGGTATTTGAACGTTTTGCGCTGAAGGCCCTTTACCAAAAATCAAATCCAAGAAATAATCTTCCATTGCGGGATATAATATTTCTTCAATGTTCCTATTTAAACGATGGATTTCGTCTATAAACAGCACGTCTCTATCGTTAAGGTTGGTTAGTATCGCCGCTAAATCGCCTTGATGCGCAATTGCAGGCCCACTCGTAACCTTAATTTGCGTGCCTAATTCTTGGGCAATGATATGTGCGAGCGTGGTTTTTCCAAGCCCGGGCGGGCCGTAAAGCAAAACGTGGTCAAGCGCGTCGCCACGCATCTTTGCAGCCGTCATTGATACGGTAAGATTATCTTTTATCTTTTCTTGCCCAACGTAGCCGTCCATTGACTTTGGGCGAAGAATATTTTCTACTTCTTGCTCGGTATCGTTTACCGTGCTTAATACGATTCTTTCTTCTTCCATGATAAACCTATCTTATATTCTTTAACGAAAAAGCTATAAGCGCTTGAACGCCTTCCACGTTTTGAGCCTTTGCTTTAGTTAAAACCGCAACGCATTCTTGCTTTGAAAAGCCTAAACCGGTTAACGCAAGCATAGCGTCTTCAACGTCTTTGTCTTTTAAGTTGATTATAACGCTGTCCGTTTCCGCCTTGCTTTCTTTAATTTCTTCGCCCATTTTTTCGCGAAGTTCAACTATAATCATTTCGGCTTTTTTCTTGCCTAAACCTTTAACTTGCGAAAGCCCTTTAACGTCGCTAGTCGCAATCTTAACGGCTAAATCGGTCAAACTCATATTAGATAGAACGGTCATACCCATTTTAGGACCAATGCCCGATACGGTGATAAGTTTTAAGAACATTTTCTTCTCTTCCATACTCTTAAAACCATATAAACTTATATCGTCTTCTCTAACTGCCATATAAGTATAAACCGCGCCACCGCCGTTCTTTATTATTTCTTTATAAGCTTCGGCTGACGGGGTTATGCTAAATCCCACCCCGTTATTTTCTAATATAATTTCCCCTTCGATATCGCTTATTAATTTACCTTTAACGTAACCTATCATATATTCTCCTAAATACTGAATAATCCGCCTAGTTTGTTGGTTTGTGCGTGCGTTAAAGCGACCGCCAAAGCGTCGGCGGCGTCGTCGGGCTTAGGAACTGCTTTTAAGTTCAAAAAAGTTTTTACCATCGCTTGAATTTGCACCTTTTCCGCCCTTCCGTAACCCGTTAAGGCTTGCTTTATTTGAAGTGGCGTGTATTCGTAAATTCTTCCACACTCTTTTATGCAAGTGAGCAACACTACCCCCCTTGCGTGCGCAACGGCTATACCCGTTTTAACGTTTTTCGCAAAAAACAATTCTTCAATCGCAATCTCATCCGGCTTATACTTGTCAATAATCTGTTTAACGCCCTTTTCAATCATTGCTAAACGCACGGCAATATTTTCTTCCTTTGGCGTTGAAACTATGCCGTAATCAAGCATCTCGGGTTTTTTGCGCTTATCCGTTTTTATCACCCCATAGCCAAGCGTTGCTATACCAGGGTCAAAACCAACAATAATCATATCTATAATATTGTATAATTTTTAAATAAAAAAGTCAATTGATATATCAATTTAACCCACTTAAACAATTAAAAAGGACGGTCAAACCGTCCTTTAAATTTATTCTCGTTAAGGTTGTACTACCGAAATTCCCGTATCGCAGAAAATATATTCTTTTTCCAACTGAATTTCTACGGTAATAAGGCTTTGGTTTCTATTTACGGTGATATTAAATTTGTCGCCGTTAACACCTGACTTAAGATACCTTTGCAACAACATAAAGGCATTTGATAATTGAGTTGAGTTTTCTATTGATATTTCATTTAGTTGCCCGTCAAGCGTAAACGAAATTTTTTGAACCACGTCGTTTTCTTGTAATTTACCGTAAGCATTTGAATTTGCGTCAACACTTTTTATCGCAAGCGTTTCGTTGTTTATAGTAACGCCAAGCATCCATCGACCTGAAACCCAACCATAATTGTTTGTAGTTTTAGTAGCGATAAGTTGTTTAGCAATATTTATAAATCCTAAATCTTCACCGTTAACGTTATAGGTTAACTTGTGCGGTATAGCGTAATTAATGCCGTCTAAAGACAAGTTGCCAGCATTAGTTATTCCTACTAGTTCGCCGTACATATTAAATAATCCACCACCTGAATTACCTTTGTTAATTTGCACGTCTATTTGCAACAAGTGCATATATCCCACGTTACTTATTTCAATAGCTCTATCAATATAACTGATTATGCCTTGCGAAACCGTCATAGGCAATTCTCCGCTTGGGTTACCTATCGAAAACACGTCTTCACCAAGTAACGGTTTATATCCATCAACAGAAGTTTTACACTCCACTATTTGCGAAGCCGATACGTTCGTTCCCGTAACGTCTAATTTTAGGACGGCTACGTCAGCCTTTTTGTCGCCACCCACAAGAGTTACTGCGCCCGACGGATTGTTACCGCCTATCTGACCGCTAAAAAGAAAATCTTTGTTATAATTTTCGTCGGTAAAGTTACGCAAATTTTCATCAGGAACTGCAATTTGAATTTTGCCGGCAGCACTTATAACGTGGTGGCAAGTTAAAACGTAAAATTCGTTGTCGTTTTGCGTTGATAAGCCGTTATCAATATCCACGATTACACCCGAACCATAAGAACGCGCCGTCACACCGTCGTCTTGCATCATTATTATAGCAACCACAGAACGAGCCACTTTAGCCACCGCTTGCGGACGCGTAAGTACGGGACGAGTTTCTTGTTGCGTGTTGAACACTACCGTATTAAACGATTGAGTTGAACTTGGAAGCGTAGCGTCTCTAGGAACGTAATTATTTTTAAACAGCGTACAACCGCCCATACAAATAACAAGAGTAAAAACTATAATGGCAGTCGTTATCTTATAAAAGGCTTTTTTCATATTTACTCCTTCAATATTATCGTCTATAATATATTATCATATTTTAATTGAAAATTTCTTAATTTTAACAAAAATTTTTTCTACATTTAATAATCAATTATTAAAAACTTGTTTTAATGCAAAAAGGACGCAAAATGCGTCCTTCCTTTTCCGCCTAAACAAAGGCGGAAAAAAACTTTTTCTGCCGTTATTTAAACGAAAATATTTAAACGGCAGTAATTTTACGGTAATTTTGCGGATAATAAAATTGCCTTACCGCCGACAAAATTAATTATCTGCAAATAAAGCAAATTTATTCGTTTATTAATTATTCTTCCTCTTCTTCAGGAAGTTCAACGTTGTGATAAACGTTTTGAACGTCATCAAGGTCTTCAAGCGCATCAACTAATCTTTGGAATTTCGCAAGGTCATCCCCTTCTAACGTGATTTTGTTTTGTGGAACCATTTCTACTTGCGCTTCAAAGAAGTTAAGTCCTTTGGCTTCAAGATATTTTCTTACTTCGGAGAAAGCCGAAACAGACGTGTGCACTACGAAAGCATCGTCTTCTGCGATAAAATCGTCTGCACCAGCATCAAGCGCATATTCCATAACAACGTCTTCTTCAAGGTCGGGGGTTCTTTCAATAACGATAATTCCCATATTTGAGAAGGTGAACGATACGCAACCTGCGTTACCGAGTGAACCGCCGTGTTTCCTCATCGCAGTACGAACGTAATCTACCGTACGGTTTTTGTTGTCGGTTAGCGTTTTAATAATAACTGCACTACCTGCAGGGCCGTAACCTTCGTAAGTTAATTCTTCGTAATTGTCGCCGTTGAGTTCGCCTGATGCTTTTGCTATACATCTTTTAATATTATCGTTAGGCATATTAACCGCTTTAGCTTTAGCAATAGCGTCGGCAAGTTTACTATTAGTTTCAGGGTCGGGGTTAGATTTTGCAGCAACTGCAATTTCCCTACCAACCTTAGTGAATATTTTTCCTTTTACAGCATCGGTCTTTGCCTTTTTAGCGGCAATGTTGGCTGCGTGACTGTGTCCTGACATATTTATCTCTCCTTAATTCAAGTAATAATCTATTAAATTTCGCTTTGATTTTTTAACCCGTACATAAGTAATCCAGCAGATACGGATGCGTTTAAACTTTCCACTCCATTTGCCATAGGGATACTTACTACTTTTGTTGCTTTTTCTCTAAACAAATCCGAAACGCCGTGTCCTTCGTTACCAATAACCAAACAAAAATCGCCGTTGACTTTGGTTTGATAAATGCTTTCCCCATCCATATCGGCAACGATAAAAGGTTTATCTATTATAGAAAGCAGTTTTTCTCTACTTGCGCGAACGATTTTGACGCGGAACACCCCGCTCATACTTGACCTTACGGCTTTTTGTGAAAAAGGGTCTGCGCAATCATCAGTAGTGTAAACCGTGTTATACCCACTCGCAGCGGCTGTTCTTATAATCGCGCCAACGTTTGCAGGGTCGGAAACACCGTCAAGTAAAATGCAACTTTTTTCAGGTTTAACCAAATCGTTTTCGGGCTTGCGTATAACAGCCATCACACCCTGAGGCGTTACTTCTGCGCTAACCGAAGATAAAACTTCTTCGGTAACCGTTTCCACCCTAACACCGTCAAACGATAGTTCAGCAAGCGCCTTTTCCGTGCCGATAACAACGTATACGGGTAGTTTTAATTCTACCGCTTCGCATACGAGTTTTTTACCTTCAACAACGTAGAGGTTAAGTTTATCACGGAATTTTTTATCCGATAAAGAACGGATTTCTTTAATTAAAGAATTTTGTTTTGACGTTATCATCTCTATACTAAATAGCGCGTTCGCGTGTAGGGGTCGAAAAATTAAGCCCTTTAATTAAAGCCTATCTTTTAATCAAGGTAGGCTTTAAGTGAATTAGATATTAGCTTTTGCTTTTTCGCAAAGTGCGGTGAAAGCTGCTGCATCAGAAACAGCGATTTCAGCAAGAACTTTTCTATTGAGTTCGATGCCAGCCTTCTTAAGACCGAACATTAATTTGCTGTAAGAAAGTCCGTTAAGTCTAGCTGCTGCGTTGATACGAGCAATCCAAAGTGAACGGAAATCTCTTTTCTTTGCTTTTCTACCAATGTAAGCATATTTTTGAGCCTTCATAACGGCTTCACGGGCTACTCTATATCTTTTGCTTCTGCCACCGAAATAACCCTTTGCAAGTTTTAATATTTTTCTACGCTTTTTAACAGCGTTAACTCCTCTTTTAATACGCATAATTCAATCTCCTTATGATTACTTGTTGTAAATGAGCGTTTGAACGGTCTTTTGTTGAGTGCTGTCAACGTATGCACCTGCACAAAGGTTGTTCTTTCTCTTTCTGTCTTTCTTGGTTAAAATGTGGTTCTTACCAGAGCAAGCTCTTTTAATCTTGCCGGTTGCGGTTACTCTGAAACGTTTTTTAGCCGCGCTTTTAGTTTTCATTTTAGGCATAATTATATCCTCCGTTTGTTTTTTATATATTTAAGATTACGCTTTTACCGGTGCTAACATCATCCAAATGTTTCTGCCTTCGGTAAGCGGTTGCTTTTCCATAACTCCACAATCTTTAACGAGTTCGAAAAATCTTTTCATAACGTCGATTGCAAGTTCTGCGTGTGCCATTTGTCTACCGCGCAATCTAATTGACACTTTAACTTTATTTCCCGCAGTTAAGAACTTTTGCGTTTGCTTTGCCTTAATGTTAAGGTCGCCCACGTCAATGGTCATTGACAAGCCAACTTCTTTAACTTCAACGACTTTTTGGTTCTTCTTTGCTTCTTTCGCCTTCTTTTTAAGTTCGAACAAATATTTGCCATAGTTCATAACTTTGCATACGGGCGGATTTGCGTTAGGTGAAATTTTCACCAAGTCAAGACCTGCTTCTTCTGCGATTCTCAACGCTTCGCGTGAAGACATTATTCCGAGTTGTTCACCCTCTTCGCCGATAAGGCGCACTTCTTTATCGCGAATTTCTGCGTTAATTTGATGTTCCTGTTTAATGGTTTTATACCTCTCAATAATATTTATCAACGTTGGCGTGCCAACGGACATACCATAAAAAAACGGGTTGCTTAATCGTTAAGCAACCCAAATAATACACAAAATCACCAGCAAAATGCTGAACTTTTTAGTATTGAGCCGATTAGCATTGCCGTCGGCGAGAAGGGTAACTTCTTCTTTAAGCCTTAATATAATACAATATAATCACCAATTTGTCAAATGTTTTTCACGTTTAATTTAAACTTTCTTCATTTTTAATATTTCTAAATTAAAAAATCAATAAAAATATATCAATTTTAAGCCTTTATCGTTACAAAAAACAAACGTGTTTTTTACTAAAATTTACATTGCGGTTTCGATAATTTTAACAATAAAAACACTTGAATTTACATATTAAATATGTTATACTGAATAAAAAAGAGTGGTCTATATAACAGTAAAGTTTTGATAAAGGGGTTTTATGAATATTCTTCATATGAAATACGCGGTTGAAGTGGCTAACACCCGTTCAATCAGCAAAGCGGCGGAAAATCTTTACACGTCCCAGCCCAATTTAAGCCGTGCCATCAAGGCGTTGGAGAGTGATTTGAAGATAAAAATTTTTAAGCGTTCTTCAAAAGGTTTGGAAATCACTATTGACGGCGAAGAATTTTTGCTTTACGCTAAAAACGCACTTGCTCAAATTAAAAAAATTGAATCCATTTATGAAACGCGTAACGAGAAAAAATTGCGCCTTTCGGTTTGCGTACCAAGGGCAAGCTATTTTTCTTACGCTTTTGCGGAGTTTTCTAAAGAGTTGGACCCGTCTTCTTCTGCTGAAATTGTTTACAAAGAAACCAACTCTATGCGCTCGATTATTAGCGTGGTTAAAGAAGAATACGATTTAGGTATCGTTCGTTATCAAAGCACTTTTGAAAAATATTTCCAAACGTTGTTTGACGAGAAAAAACTTAACTACGAAACGCTTAACGAGTTTTCCTATTTAATGGCGGTTAATAAAAACAATCCGCTAGCCGATAAAGAAAATATCGTTGCTGAGGATTTGGCTGGTTGTATTGAAATTACGCACGGCGACCCATACGTTCCATCTTTACCACTAATTGACGTTAAAAGAGCCGAACTTTCGGAATTTTCTAAAAAACGCATAATGGTTTTTGAACGGGGAGTGCAATTTACCCTGCTTGAACAAGTGCCAAATACTTTTATGTGGGTTTCGCCTATTCCACAAGACTTAAAGGACAAGTTCAATCTTGTTGAAAAAAAATGCAGTTTTAACACTAAAACTTATAAAGACGTTTTAATTTATAGAAAAAAATATCATTTAACTAAATTAGACCAAGAATTTATAAATAAAATCGGCAATGCTAAACGCAAATATTTTAATTGATTTATAAGGATATATTATGAGAATTTTTGACACTAAAGTACAGCATTTAAAGTATAAGGTTTTAAGAGAAGTTGCAAGATACGCTTGGCAAGGCACATTGACTGAAAACCTTATGAACATACCTAAAATTATCGTTCCGGGCAAAACCCCCACTATGCGTTGTTGTATTTATAAAGAACAAGCAATCGTTAGCGAAAGGGTTAAGCTTGCTATGGGTGGTAATCCCGAAAACAAGAACGTTATTGAAGTTATTGATATCGCGTGCGACGAATGCCCTATGGGTGGTTACGAAGTTACGGGCGCATGCAGAGGTTGTCTTGCACACCGTTGCGAAGACGTTTGTAAAAAAGGCGCAATCACCATTGACGCTAACCAAAAAGCACACATTGATAAAGATAAATGCGTTGAGTGTGGTTTATGCGCAAAAGTTTGCCCTTACAGCGCGATTATAAACCATAAGCGCCCTTGCGAACAGGCTTGTAAAGTCAAAGCAATTTCTATGAACGAAAATAAAGCGGCTAAAATTAACGACGAAAAGTGTATTTCTTGTGGTGCGTGCGTTTATCAATGCCCTTGGGGTGCAATTAACGATAAATCTTACATATTAAACGTTATAAATATGATTAAAGATAGTGAAGAAAATTCACGTTATAAAGTTTACGCAGTAGTTGCGCCGTCAATTGCAAGTCAATTCGTTTACGCTAAGTTAGGTCAAGTTTTAACGGGTATTAAAAAATTAGGTTTTTACGACATAGTTGAAGCAGCGCTCGGCGCAGACTTGGTTGCACTTTCAGAAGCAAAAGAACTTGCCGAAAAAGGATTTTTAACAAGTAGTTGTTGCCCCGCTTTCGTATCTTACGTTAAAAAGCAATTCCCCGACTTATCAGAGTTTATTTCGCACAACCTATCGCCTATGGCAACTATTGCTAAACGCATTAAAGACGAAGACCCAACGGCAAAAGTTGTGTTTATCGGGCCTTGCACGGCAAAGAAAATGGAATTTAAAAACGACGACGTTGCTCCTTACGTTGACAGCGTTATCACGTTTGAAGAGTTACAAGCATTATTCGATAGCAAAGATTTAGAAATCAACAATCTTGAAGAAGAAGATATTTCAGACGCATCTTACTACGGCAGAATATTCGCAAGAAGTTGCGGTCTATCCGAAGCGGTAGCCGAAGGCATAAAAGAACACGGTATCGAAGGGTTTGACCTTAAAGCCGTGCCTTGCGACGGTATTGACGCTTGTCGAGTTGCTCTTCTTAAGGCTACAAAGCGCGTGCTTGACGGTAACTTTATTGAAGGTATGGCGTGCGTTGGCGGTTGTGTTGGCGGTGCTGGTTGTTTAACCCACGGCGACGTAAATAAACTCAAGATTGATAAACACGGCAGACTTTCAATACATACCGACATTATTGGTGCTGTAAACGCATTAGAAAATAAAAATTAATTTAACATTAATCAACAATAAAAATTTAATCAACAAAAAAATAAGCCCCTCGGCAATTTTGCCGAGGGGCTTTGTTTTATATTCTATTATAGCAAGTTAACTAATAAGTTACAAGCAATAACTATAAGCACTAATGCTATAGGATAGGTTGAAGCGTATGCGCCTGCAACGTCATCCGTTTCTGCGGTTGAAATCAAAGTTCCAAGCGCGGGGGTTGAAGTCATACCACCGGTAATTGAACCAAGGTTGTTAAGAAGTGGTAATTTCAATACATATTTACCTAAGAAGAATCCAACAATCATAGGAACGATTGTCATAGCTACACCACCAACAAATCCCCAAGCAACGATTGCTCCGTCGTTACCGATTGCAGATACAAGGCTAACACCTCCGTCTACACCAGCACCAATAAGGAACAACATTAGACCTAATTCTTTTAAAGTTTTTACGGTTGCCGCAGGAATTTCCAAAGAAAGTTTACCGATTCTACCAAAGTGACCGAATACCAAGCACATAATAAGAACGCCACCCGTAGTTCCAAGTGAGAAGTTTACTCCACTAAATAACGGAATCTTAATTCCTCCAAGGATAAGACCGCTTACGATTGCAAGTGCTAAAGGCGTAAAACCAAAATCGTCACATACAAAAAGTTTCTTTTCTTCTTTCTTTTCGGTTGCGGCTAAAACTTCGGGTTTTAACAAACTTCTTTCGTAATTCATATCAGCTTTAACAAATCTAGGAAGAAGTTGAACGAATAAAACGACACCGATAACACCGAAAGGATATGCAATTGCATGTCCGATAGTTACTAAAGTATCACTTAATCCCATTGCCTTCATCGCTTCTTGAGCAGCAGAGTAACCAGGTGTCGTAGTGAGTGAGCCAGACAAAATACCTGCCCAGAAATCTGAGCCGTAAGGCGAAACAAGCGTAAATACAACAGCAAGAGCAGCACCGATTGCAATGATTACAACACCCATAAAAATATAGGTTTTGAAGTTCTTTTTTAAATCTCTAAAGAACTTAGGTCCAGCAATAAAACCAACAGACCCAACAAAAAGAACTAAACCAACGTTTTGAATAACGCTTTTATAATAAACGGTATTGCCAACGCCTGCTGATAAGTGAAGACTGCCTAATACGGGCAAATCAGAAGGGATTAGCGTACAAAGGTAGCCGAACAATATAGCAACCAAGAAAACGCCTGCCGTGCCTAAGTTAACACCTTTAACGGTAATTCTACCTAAAAGATAACCTAAAGCAGTTATAATGAATAATCCGGTCAAAAGTGCAGGTAAACCGAATACGTTCAACGTGCCTTTGTCGGCATCAGTTATTTTCGCGTTAAGTCCACACCATACGCCGATACCAGCAACGACAACCAAAGCAATAGCAATCCAAAGCCATTTAAGGCTTTTCTTTTTTTGATTTTCCATTTTTTACTCTCCTAAAAAAATTTCATCAATTCCCTTTTTCTTGTTATAACAGTCTTTTACCCGACGGCATTAACCGTCGGGTATAATCGTTATATATTATTGTTTTAATACACTCTCTTAAATAGAAGGTTGTTTGGTGTAATTAGGTAATAATTGAGGTGAAAGTTTAGTTGCGTTGATACCTGCGTCTTTAAGCTCTTTGTCAAACGCTTTAACGTGGTCAAGCGTTAATTCCTTAACTTCGATATCTTTATAAATCTTACCTACGCTCTTACCTGCGTTTCTACCAAATACGATAATGTCTAGAAGTGAGTTGCCCATAAGTCTGTTTCTGCCGTGAATTCCCCCAACAGCCTCACCTGCTACGAACAAGTTAGGAACGGTAGTGGTCATGCCGTCTGCTGAAATATCTAATCCACCGTTTTGATAGTGGAGCGTCGGATAAACTAAAATCGGGTCTTTTCTTATATCAATGCCGTACTTACCGAACATACGGAGCATTGCGGGAATACGTTTTTCAATAGTGCCTTCGCCACCAATCATATCAATCATAGGTGTATCAAGCCATACGCCTTCGCCATCAGTCGTTTTAATACCGTTGTCACGTTTTTTACATTCTCTAATGATAGAAGATGCAGTTACGTCACGGGTTTCAAGTGAGTAAACGAACGCTTCACCGTCTTTATTTACGAGTTGCGCACCAAGTGAACGTACTTTTTCGGTAACGAGTGCACCGAAAATTTGAGTAGGTTCGGCAACGCCCGTGGGATGATATTGAAGAGTATCAGCATAAAGAAGTTTTGCACCTGCTCTATAACCTAATACCAAGCCGTCAGCGGTTGCGCCGTAGTGGTTAGAGGTTGGGAAACCTTGATAGTGAAGTCTGCCAGCACCACCCGTTGCGATAATAACGGTTTTTGCTTTTGCAACGTAGATATCTTTGGTTTCCATATTGAGAAGAACCGCACCTGCAGCCTTACCTTCGGTATCTTTAATGATTTCGATAGCTGCGGTAAAGTCTACAACGGGGATACCCCTGTTCAATACTTCGTCACGAAGCGTTCTCATAATTTCTGCGCCAGAATAGTCCTTACAAGCGTGCATACGTTTTCTTGAAGTACCGCCACCGTGTGTGGTAATCATTGTGCCGTCTGATTCTTTATCGAACATAACGCCGAGTTCGTTAAGCCATTTGATAGCATCAGGTGCTTCGTTTACGAGTTTATATAAAAGTTCGTGTTTAGCAGCAAAGTGTCCGCCACCGAAAGCGTCAAGATAGTGAATAGCCGGGCTATCGTTGGGTTTATCAGCCGCTTGAATACCACCTTCAGCCATCATTGTGTTAGCGTCACCGATACGAAGTTTAGTTACCATCATAACTTTTGCGCCTGCATTATCCGCTTCGATAGCAGCAGAAGAACCTGCGCCACCACCACCGATAACCAAAACGTCAACGTCGTAGTCGGGTTTAGATAAATCAATATCCATATCTAAAACTCTAGATTTACCTTGTAAAAGGTCAGCGAGTTCGTGCAATACCTTACCGCCCTTGTTAGGACCAACTTTCAATTCTTCATAAGCAGAAGTGATATAGTCAGGGTGATTTTCTTGTAAAACCGTTTGCTTTTCTTCAGCGGTCATTCTTGCGAACAAATTTTTAAGTCTTGCTTCTCTGGTCGCTTCGACCTTTTTCATTGAATCAAGTTGTTCTTGAGTATATTTATACATAGTTAATCTCCCTTACTTTTCAATTTCTCTATTGTTATAGAGTTCTTTAAGTTCTTCGATAGGCTTATTCATAAGCGTTTCGATAAGTTCAACGTATTTGCCGTCTTCAATTTCTTTAACTCTATCTAAAAGGTGCTGTGTTTCAGGAGCCATATACTTGCCGTAAAGTCTTCTTGAAAGTTCAGCAACTTGAGGATGAGAAATACCCGCGGGGCAACGTGATGAACATACGCCACACATAACGCAGTCGAACGATTCTTCCGCACAGTTTGCGTAATCTCCGCGTTGAGCGTAAGCGATATATTGCATAACGTTCAAACCTTGCGTACAACTCTTAGTACAAGCGTTACAACCGATACAAGCGTAAATTTCGGGGTAAAGTTGCATCATAATTTGTTCGGTGGGTTTAATTTTTTCAATATCGTAAACTTGTTTTACGAGCGGGAAGAAGGGTAAAGTTGCAACGTACATATCGTTTTCAACTTTTTGTTGGCATGCGAGACACGCGTGAAGTTCTCTGTCCCCTTTGATACGGTAAATAGTCGAGCAAGCACCGCAGAAACCGTTACGGCAACCGCAACCGCGAACTAATTGATAACCAGCGTATTCCATAGCCTTCATAATGGTAAGGCTTTCGGGCACTTGATACTTTTTACCGAAAAAATAAACGTTAACTAAATTTTCCATTTGTTTTTCTCCTTATTAATACTCGTCGGGTAATTCGTCTAATTGGTCCATTCTGAACACCGGACCGTCTTTGCAGACGTATTTGTTTCCAACGTTACAGCGACCGCATTTACCTACCCCACATTTCATGCGTAATTCAAGCGTGGTGTAAACTTGTTCTCTGTTAAAGCCTAATTCGCTAAGTCCTTGTAAGGTAAACTTAATCATAATAGGCGGACCGCAAAGAACAGCCGTTTTATTAGGCTCGAAGCCAAGTTCTTTAACGTAGGTGGGAACGAAACCAACGTGACCGTCCCAACCTTCTTGTTCACGGTCGATAGTTAAGTGTACGTTTACACCACTATCGGTTGACCACTCGTTAATTATTTCTTGATAGTCAAGAAGGTCGTCTTTACTTCTTGACCCGTAAACGATATCAATCTTGCCGTATCTATCGCGATAGTGTCTGCAATAGTTGATAACCGAACGCAAAGGCGCTAAACCAACACCACCTGCTACAAACAACAAGTCTTTACCTGCAAACACGTCGTCAACAGGGAACGGATTGCCGTAAGGTCCGCGAACGGTAACGTTTTGTCCAACTTCTGCTTGGTGTAACCAAGTGGTCAAGCATCCGCATTTTTTAATGGAGAATTCCATATATTCGGTATTCGTAGGAGAAGAAGTGATTGAAAACATTGCTTCACCAACGCCAGGAATAGACACCATTGCGCATTGACCGGGACGGTGGTCAAAAAGTTTTTTGCCTTCAGGCGATACTACTCTGAAAGTTTTGATATCGGGCGTGTCAATTCTAATATCCGTAATCACGCCGAGTTTCGGAATTAAAGTTTCATTAGTCATTTTCTTTTCCTCCGAGAGTTTTCATTACTTTAACGATATTCATTGAAATCGGGCATTTTGCAAGACAACGTCCGCAACCTACGCAACTGAACATACCATTATTATTATCGGGATAGTAAACGAGTTTGTGCATAAATCTTTGACGGAAACGTTCTTTTTGAGAAAGTCTTGAGTTGCCGTGCGCCATCAAAGTGAAATCGCTATACATACAAGAGTCCCAACATCTGAAACGTTTTACACCGTTACCCGTGTTGAAATCTTTAACGTCATAGCATTGACAAGTGGGGCAAACGAAAGTACAAGTTCCGCAACCTAAGCAATGTGAAGAAAGTTCATCCCACGCGGGCGAATTGAAATATTCTTTAGTTTTACCTACGCCGAACTTATCGGTGGTAAGGTCTTTAAGCGGAAGTTTATCCATAATAGCAGAAATTTCTTTCTTTTGTTCTTCAACCGCTTCTTCCCCACACGCTTCGGTAATACCGTCGAGTGATGCGAGAAGTTTTTCCCCCTTTTCGGTGTTTGCTTTTAAGTATAAGTCGGTTGCAGTCTTCCAAGCGGTGATATCACCTTCGGGAGACGCGGGGTCTATACCGAAAGTTTTGCAGAAACACGTTTCCGCAGGTCTACCGCAAGCAAGAGAAATGATAACGCCTTTTTCTCTTCTTGACGCATAGTAACTGTCAACCGGTTCAGAAAGGAATACTCTATCTAAGATTTCAAAACTCTTAACGTCGCAAGCGCGAACGCCGAAAATTACGAAATCTTCTTTTTCCGTTCTGGTATCTATAATTTCAATGTTTTTACCTTCGGTCTTGAATTCCATAAGGTTTTCAGTTTGAGGAAAGAAAAAGTCTTTTGCGCTTCTAGTGGTATTGAGCGCTTGGCTCATTTGAACGCCTTCTTCCCAAAGCTTAAACGACGCAATGCCGTTTTTGCCGTCAACCGGGAGATATAATTTTGCTTTTTCGGAAATCAAAGCGAAAAGTTTATCTAAATTTGATAAAGATATTTTACGCATATTAATTTTCCTCCTTATTAACTGCTTCAGAAGGTTCTAAGTCTTCTTTGGTATAGTTAGTTAAAGGTGCTCTGCTACCCACTTCTTCGCCCGCTTGATAATCGCCGTAGAAAGCATTAATATCTTTAATGAATTTACGGTTGAGTAAATGTAGCGGAATGTTTTGTGGACATACTCTTGAGCATTCGCCACAGTCGGTACAACGACCAGCAACGTGGAACGCACGAATAATATGGAACATTTTTTCTTCAAAACTGTTTGAAGCCGCCTTGTTTTCAACGCCTGAGTTGGGGTTGCCAAACACGCATTTTTCACAGGTACAAGCAGGACAAACGTCACGGCAAGCGTTACAACGGATACAACGTGAAAGTTCGTTTTGCCAGAAAGCGTATCTTTCGTCGGCAGTCATTGCTTCAAGTTTAGCAACTTCATCAAAACGATTGCTGTCGAGTATTTCGCCTTCTTCACCCATAAGTTCGTCGTAAGCAACGTGCTTTTTACTCTTACAGTTTACGCAACGTTCAGCAAGAACATCTTTTTTAGCGATTTCTTTAACGCCGTCGTAAAGCGTTTCTACTTTAATAAGGTCGCCTGATTCAACGGAGATAATACCATCGCCGACTATTTCTTTAATTTTGGATACGTCAACCATACCGTCGCAAGGAATACCAACCGCATAAACTTTTTCACGGTTAAAACGGTGTTCGGTGAGAAGTTGGTTAAAACTGTAAGTATCACAAGGTTTTAAGAATACCAAAACTTTGTTTTCACTCTTCTTGGTTTCTTTAATAAGGTATTTGGAGAAGTTTGCAAAAGCAAAATCACCGAATACGAAATCTTTTTTCATACTTTCAACGTCGGTAAAAACGAAAGGAGTTACGTCGTAAGAAAACTCACCGTTTTTCCAACCGAGTACGCGGTCAACCTTGCCTTCGGCAAGAAGCGCGCTTGCTTTTTCAATAAGCATTTCACGGGTTACTTTTTGCATCTTAAATCCTCCAACCTTTTGTTTTCACCAAGAGCGGTTACCGTTTGAACGAAGTCGTTCATAGTAGCGGCGAATTTAGCGCCCTCTGCTGCTGATACCCACTCAACGCGAGTACGTTCTTTTTCTATGCCCAAGTAGTCGAGCATTGAGAATAAAAGAGCCATTCTTCTTCTAGTATAGTAGTTACCTGAAGTATAGTGGCAGTCGCCAGGGTGACAACCACAAATTATTACACCGTCAGCCCCTCTTTGAAAAGCACGGAGTATAAACATAGGATTTACACGGCAAGAGCAAGGCACTCTTATAACCTTAACTTCTGCGGGGTACGCTAGTCTGTTACTACCTGCTAAGTCTGCGCCGGCGTATGAACACCAGTTACAGCAAAACGCTACGATTTTTGGTTTATATTCGTTTACTTGCATATTGCATCAACCTCCGCCATAATCTGTTTGCTTGCAAAACCTTTAAGGTCCATAGCGCCTGACGGGCAAGCAACCGTACAGCAACCGCAACCTTGACAGATTGCTTCGTTTACCGACGCTACGCGACGGATAAGCGTGGTTCTATTCGGGCCTCTGAATTCTTTATCTGAATAGGTGATTGCGCCGTAAGGACAAACTTTTTCACAAGAAGAACATCCGTTACACATCATTTCGTCAGAATGTGCAACGCACGGGTTACCCGTAAGTTTATCTTTAGCGAGCAAGCCTATAACTTTTGCTGCTGCCGCACCTGCTTGAGAAACCGTTTCGGGAATATCCTTAGGACCTTGACAAGCACCTGATAGGAATATACCAGCCGTGGGGCTTTCTACCGGACGAAGTTTGGGGTGCGCTTCGGTAAAGAAGTCGTTCGTATCCATACTTGCGGTAAGCATAGTAGCAAGCGGTCTTGCCGACTTGTCGGGTTCGATTGCAGCTGCAAGAACAACTAAGTCTGCTTCTATTTTTAATTGTTTATTAGCGATAAGGTCTGAACCTTGAACGATAAGTTTATTACCTTCGGGTGAAACCTTACCAACCATACCTTTTATATAATGTACACCGTATTCTTCAACTGCACGGCGGTAGAATTCGTCGAATTGCTTACCGGGAGTACGAACGTCGATATAGAAAACGGTAACGTCGGTATCGGGATATTTATCACGGGTGAGCATTGCGTGTTTTGCAGTATACATACAGCAAATCTTAGAGCAATATTCTTTACCCTTTTCCGCACAAGACGCACAACGTGAGCCCACGCATTGAACGAATACGATTTTGTGGGGATGCACGCCGTCTGACGGACGAAGAAGTTTACCTGCGGTAGGACCGGCAGCGTTCATAAGACGTTCAAATTCAAGTGAAGTGATTACGTCCTTGCTTTGGCTATATGCAAATTCATCAAACTTATCCATACTGATAGGATTGAAACCGGTTGCAGCCACGATTGCGCCATATTTTTCTTCAATAAATTCATCTTTTTGAGTGTAATCGATTGCTTTAGCAGTACATACCTTTGAGCAAACACCACACTTGCCTGTTTTAAGCATCGTGCAGTAATCCGCGTCGATTGTAGCAACCTTTGGAACTGCTTGCGCAAACGGAATATAGATTGCGCGACGGTTGTCCATACCTAGATTGAATTCGTTAGGAACTTTCTTTTGCGGACATTTTTCAGTACAGAGTCCGCAACCCGTACAAACGTCTTCTTTAACGTAACGCGCTTTCTTTCTAATGGTAACGTCAAAGTTACCAACGAAACCTTTAACCGATTCAACTTCGCTGTATGAGAATATCCTAATTCTTTCGTGTTGAGCAACGTCAACCATCTTAGGTGTCAAAATACAAGCGGCACAGTCAAGCGTCGGGAACGTTTTATCTAATTGCGCCATCTTACCGCCGATAGTGGGTTTCTTTTCTACGATATCAACGTAGAAACCTGCGTCGGCAATATCAAGCGCTGTTTGAATACCTGCTATACCACCACCGATAACGAGCGCGCGTTTTGTAACGGGACTTTCACCTGGGGTAAGCGGTGCGTTAAGGTTTACTTTAGCAATAGCAGTTCTTCCAAGAACGATTGCTTTTTCAGTACCCTCTTCCATATCTTTATGTATCCAAGAACATTGTTCACGGATATTAGCAATTTCAACCATATAGGGGTTGATGCCAGCCGCAGCAGCGGTTTTTCTAAATGTTGCTTCGTGCATTCTAGGCGAGCAAGAACAAATTACAAGTCCGGTAAGTTTATGCTCCTTAACGGCTTCTTTAATCATTTCTTGACCTGCTTGCGAACACATATACTGGTAGTTGGTAGATAACACTACGCCCGGTTCACTTTTAAGCGCTTCAGCAACCTTAGCAACGTCAACCGTGCCCGCAATATTACTTCCGCACCAACATACGAATACGCCAATTCTTTGCATTTGTATTCTCCTTTATTACTTACTGTATTTTCTCAATGCACTGACGATAGCTTGTTGTGGCAATTCTTCGTCAAGCAATTCGGGAATATCGTCTGCCTTTAAGTGATTCTTGCCTTGTTCCCTAACAACCGCAAGGCGAACAGCCTCAACGAGTTTAGCGGGTTCAACACCGCGCGGACATCTGTCCACGCAAGCAAAACAGGTAAGACAACGATAAATTGACTTCGAGTTCAATAGCGGTTCGATATCACCCGTTTCAACCATATAAACGAATTGATGGGGATGATATTCCATTTCGTCGTACGCGGGGCAAGTTCCAGAACATTTACCACATTTCATACACTTTCTGGGGTTTACACCACTGCGACGAACAATTTCGTTACAGAGATTTTGTTTGGAATTTTCCATGTGTCTTTACTCCTTTATGCCTAATGCTTCTGCAAGCAATTCGGTAAAATATACTACCGGTACTTCCGTACCGTTCTTTATGAGATTATATCTGCACAACGGACAAGCGGTTACGATTGCTTCTGCTCCCTTTTCTTGTGCGTTTGAAGTTACTTTTTGGCTCTTTTCTTTTGCAAGCTCTTTGCTTTCTAAAGCGATATAGCCACCGCAACATTCGTTTCTATAAGCGTAAACGACGGGTTCAGCACCAAGCGCACGAATTAAATCTTCCATAATGGTCGGATTTTCAACGTCGTCCATCGCCATTACTTTGCCAGGACGAAGAAGTAAACAGCCATAGTATGCGGCAATCTTTCTACCAGTCAAAGGTTTTACGACTTTTTCTTTGAGTTTATCGAATCCGATTACGTCGCGGAGCAATTCAAGATAGTGATAAACTTTAGTTTCACCGTGATATTCGTCAGGCGAAATATAGTTGTTTACCTTAAACGCAAATTCTTCGTCGTTTTGCATAGCAGCGTTAGTTTGCTTAATAACGTTGTGACAAGCTGAACAAACCGAAACTAAAGGTTGGCCTTTTTGCTTTGCGTCGTTAAGCGCACGAACGGAAGATAATTTAGTTGCAATCTCGTCGCGACTCGTGGTAAACACACCGCCACAACATTGCCAAGCGGGAATTTCTTCCAAGGTAACACCTAACACTTCGGCACACTTACGCGCATAGTTGTCCAAATCTTTTGCCTTGGTCTTTAACGTACAACCGGGAAAATAACTTACTTTCATTTGTCTCTCCTATTACTTTTTTTGGCAAAAGCTATCGCTAACTTTTACGTTTATCGTTTTTAACGTCAAACCCAAAAATCAACTAAAGCTTTTTCAATTACGTTTTGTGTTATCGCTTTATTTGCCTTGTGAATTCGCCAGCAACAAACAAACGCACAATTCAATAAAAGCGCATAGTTTCCCCTAAACCTAAGGGGAGTATAAATATTATAACAAAAAGGTTTTTAATTGTAAATTATTTATTTTAACTATTTCATACAAAAAAATAGAAAAAAAGCATAAAGATATAACTTAATTGTTATATTGAACGGTTTTTTTGCCCTAAAATTATTTCTAATTGCTTATATTGTAATCGACTTTATTTTGTATACAATATATTGAATTAGGGTGTTTTTATAGTTAAAAAATTTTTTAGTCGGTAAAATCGTTGATTTAATCGTTTATTTTGTGTTAGAATACCTTGTGTTTTGAAAAGGTTTTTATGAATAACGAAAGTATTACGACAAAAACGCCCGTAACGAGTTTTAAAACGGGCTTAAAAGACGGCCTACCTATAGGTTTAGGGTATTTATCCGTATCAATCGCCTTTGGCGTGCAAGCGACGATGGCGGGGATACCTATTTTTATGTCCGTGTTTATTTCTATGACAAATCTTACTTCTGCCGGTCAGTTGGCAGGCTTAACGGTTATTGCCTCACTCGGCACCTTTTTAGAAATTATTTTAACGCAATTAGTTATAAACGCACGATATTTCTTAATGGGCATAAGCCTTTCACAAAAAGCGGATAAAAGTTTTAGTCTATCACACAGATTAATGTGCTCGGCGTTTATCACGGACGAAATTTTCGCCGTTGCGTCTGCTAAACCTAATGGTTTTAGCCGTAGATATTTTTACGGGTTAGTAATTTTGCCATATATAGGTTGGGCGTTAGGCACACTCATAGGCGCAATCGCAGGTAGTGTTTTACCCTTACAAGTCACGAACGCTTTAGGGATAGGCCTTTACGCTATGTTTATTGCAATTATTATCCCCCCGTCAATCACTACTCGAGGGATTTTTCCCACCGTTCTTTTTGCCGGTGGTATAAGTTGTGCTTTATATTATATTCCTATTTTTGCAGGCATACCTGCGGGTATCGCAGTCATAATTAGCTCAATAATCTCCGCTGTAATAACTGCTTTAATATTCCCCGTTAAAAAGGAGGAACTATGATGGAACTTTGGAAAATGGCGTTGATGATATTGACTATGGCAGGCGTAACGTACGTTATCCGTATGATACCTATGGTCTTTTTTAGAAGAAAAATAAAATCTAATTTTGTGCAAAGTTTATTTTTCTATATTCCCTACGCCGTGCTTTCGGCAATGACCTTCCCCTTCGTTTTGTATTCTACGGGGAACTTTTGGACGGGACTTATAGGAACGGTGGTCGCGCTAGTCGCTTCAACTTGCAAGCGTTCTCTTTTAACGGTTGCAATTCTATCCGCCGTAGCCGTATTAATTTTTGGATTTATAATATAAATTGAAAACGTAAAAAACGCCACTTACTGCTCAGTAGGTGGCGTTTTTAATTTTATCTTTTATTTAATTTTTTTATCTGATTATATTGAGTAGTTCAATGGGTGTATCCACTATAAATTTTGCTCCACTATTAATAAGTTGGTCTTTATCGCGATTACCCCAAAGCACCCCTATCGCTGTTATATTAGAATTTGTGGCAGTTAACATATCGGTTTCGCCGTCCCCTACCATAAACGCGTTTTCTTTTTCAACGCTATACTTTTGTAAAATTTCTAATACTTTTTCAGGGTTTGGTTTAGCGTATTCAGTTCCGCCAACCGCAACGATATCGTCAAAGTCTAAATCGAACAAAAATTTATCTACAAAAGGCTTTAATTCGTCGGCGGTTTTATTGGTGTAAAGTATAAGCTTATAACCTTTTTCTTTAAGTGAATATAAAACGTCTTTCACACCGCTAAAAACCTTACTTTTTTGCGTGCCGTATTTCTCTACTATAGGAATATAATAATCCCAAATAGCCATAAGCGTGTTTAATGGCAAGTCGCCAAGAAGTTTTCGCATAAAGTTAGGCGCGTCATTACCCACCACGGGTCTAAACTCAGCGTAAGTGCGCGGAGCATAGCCTAAATCTTTAAGCGCAACGTTCATACAGTCTGATATATCTTCTAAAGTGTCTAAAACCGTCCCATCCAAATCAAAAAAAACTGCTTTACCCATAAACCGCTCCAAATTACACCGTGCAAACTTCTACTTAATTAAGATGGTTAAAATACCTTGCGCCCACAACACGATAAGTAAAATGGGCAATATCCATTTACAATAAAACCTTAATGCTTTAGGGAATTTTAAGCCTTTACCCGTGTTTGCTTCGGTTAAGAACTGATTCCAGCCCCACGCCTTTTTATCTAACGCGCAGAATAGCACGTAAACTAACGAGCCTAACGGCAATATGTTGTTTGATATAATAAAATCTTCCAAATCCATCAAGTTAGAGCCTGCGCCTAGCGGAGTTATGCCCGATAAAATATTAAAGCCAAACACGCACGGCAACGCTAAAACAACCATTAACCCAAAGTTAATTAGGCAAGATTTTCTCCTGCTCCAGCCCCAAAGTTCACAACCGAAAGATATGATGTTTTCAAAAACTGCGACAACCGTTGATAATGCCGCAAACAACATAAACACAAAGAATAACGAGCCCCATACCACGCAACCTACGGGTCCCATAGAATTGAATACAGCGGGTAGCGCTTCAAAAATTAGACCGGGACCTGCTTTTTGGTCAACTCCAAAAGCAAAGCATGCGGGAATAACTATTAACCCCGCAACGAACGCTACGCCCGTGTCAAGCGCAGCGATAGTAGTTGCTTCGCCAAGAAGTCTTCTATCTTTACTGATATGACTTCCGAAAATAGCCATTGACCCCATACCGATAGACAGCGTAAAAAAGGCTTGACCTAGCGCGGCAAACACCACGTCGCCAAATATAAACTTTCCTTCCGCACTATAAAATAATTTATTGAAATCTGGTATTAAATAATATTTATATCCTTCGCCAGCACCTGATAAAGTCATAACGTAAATAGCCAACACCACGATAATTGTTAACAACGCAAGCATCATAACTTTAGTTATCTTTTCAACGCCGTTTTTAAGCCCGAACGAACATATCAAAAAACCTACCGCCGTTACTAAAGCCATAGCGCCTGCCAACAATAGCGGGTTAGCTTTCATTAACTCAAATTGCTGAGTAATTTGAGTCGTATCCACGCTTACAAAGTCGCCTTTAAGCATTTTAACAAGATAAATAAACATCCAACCGGTTATAGTCGTATAAAACATCATTAGCATATAGTTGCCAAGCATACCTACCCAACCAAACCAATGCCATTTAGTTCCTTTCGGCTCTAATACGCGGAAAGAATCAGCAATACTTTTACCACTCGCTCTACCCACGGAAAATTCCATAGTCATTATAGGCAAGCCAAATATAACTAAAAACAACAAATATAAAAGTATAAATGCAGCGCCACCGTACTGACCGACTATATATGGAAAACGCCAGACGTTACCTAATCCTATCGCACAACCAGCAGAGATTAAAACGAAACCTAGTCTTGAAGCAAATTTCTCTCTTCCTTCCCCACTAAAAGATTTATTGTTCATAAATATTCCTCCTTAATTTTTTATATTAAGATTGTTGATTTTTCTCCGTCAACGAAGCTAAATTTTTACGCTTACGTTTTAACAGTCCTACCGTGTCTAATTTTAATTCGCTTATAATAATTGCAATAAATACTATGGTAAAACCTACGCACAACAAAATCGACAATTTCTCCGCCCCGACTATAACTGAAAACAGCATACCGAAAACGGCTTCTAAACTTAAAATTATTGCCGATTGATTAGGCTTAGTAAATTTCTGACCTATCATTTGCGCAGACTGTGCAAACAAAGTGCAAGCCACCGTCAAATAACCTATCTTTAATAATTGTTCCGTACTTAATGCGTAACCATTAATTCCCCTAACAGGCAACTCAAAAATTAACGATGCCACAACAAACAATACGCCGACCGTTATAAACTGAACGATAAGCAAAAACAAAGTGTTACGTCCCAATTTTTGATATTTATCGTTAAAGATTATTTGCAAGGCAAAAAATACCGCTGAAACGAGCGTTAAACCATCACCTAAAAAGAAATTACCGCTTGTTCCACCATCATTAGAAAAAGAAATAAAGCCAATACCAACTAAACATAAAACTGCAGAAATAACGTTATACGCTTTAGGCTTTTTCTTAAATAAAACCCATATTAAAAAGGGACACATAACGCAGTATGAAGACGTTATAAAAGCATTTCTGCCCGGCGTTGTATGCATAAGCCCTATCGTTTGCGTCATATACGCTAGTGCAACCCACACGCCCAAAACTATACCGGCAAGAAAAGTATTTTTATCAATATTTTTAAGTCTTTTGAAAAATATTAAGGCTAAAACTATGCCTGCGAATAAAAATCTTATGGAAATAACAAAAAATGCAGGAACTTCAGCAATGGTTTCTTTTAAGATAAAAAACGACGTTCCCCACGCTATTGTAGCAAGAAAAAGCAATAATTGACCTATAAAATTAAGTTTATTCGTTCTTTCCATAATTAGCGCCTTTATTTACAATTAAACAAAATTTATTATAACACAACATATCGTTTTTTCAAAGTTTTTTATAAATAAAGTGGTAAAAATTTGATTTTAAAAAGCACGCGACACTAAAATCACCCGCTAAAACTTAATAACGCGTAAATGTATTAGAAATTTTAATAGATTGAGCGTAAATTTATTATTAAAAGCGCTTGAAATTTTATATTATTGTGTTGTATAATTAAACAGATAAAAATTTTTGGAGTTATTTTATGGATTGTAACAAAAGACCGGAAAATATGCAACGCATCACAACTATTGAACTTGCAAACGCTTTTATCGACGAACAAGTTGAACTTATACGCAAACAAGTTGGTGACAAAAAAGTTCTTCTCGCTTTGTCTGGCGGTGTTGACAGTTCTGTAGTTGCCGCACTATTAATAAAGGCTATCGGCAAACAACTCGTTTCCGTTCACGTTAACCACGGACTTATGAGAAAAGGCGAAAGCGAACAAGTTATTGAAGTGTTCAGAAACCAACTTGACGCTAACTTAGTTTACATTGACGCAACCGACCGTTACCTTGAAAAACTAAAAGGCGTTGTTGCCCCCGAAACTAAAAGAAAAATTATCGGTGCAGAATTTATTCGTATCTTTGAAGAAGAAGCAAGAAAACTTGAAGGTATTGAATTCCTTGCTCAAGGCACTATTTACCCCGACATTATTGAAAGCGACGGTGTTAAAGCGCACCACAACGTTGGTGGTTTACCTGAAGATTTACAGTTTGAATTAGTTGAACCCGTTAAACTTTTATATAAGGACGAAGTTAGAGTTGTTGGCTACGCATTAGGACTTCCTAAAGCTATGGTTGACCGTCAACCCTTCCCCGGTCCCGGTCTTGGCGTTCGTTGTTTAGGTGCAATCACTCGCGACAGGCTTGAGGCTTTGCGCGAAGCAGACGCTATCTTGCGTGAAGAATTTGACAACTGCGGTTTAGCGAAAAAAGTATGGCAATACTTTATCGCTGTTCCCGATATGAAGAGCGTTGGCGTTAAAGACGGAAAAAGATACGAAGGTTGGCCTGCAATCATCCGTGCGGTAAACACGATTGACGCAATGAGCGCAACTGTCGAAGAAATACCTTACGAAGTTCTTCACAAAATTACCGATAGAATCACTCACGAAGTTGAAGGCATCAACAGAGTTCTTTACGACCTTACACCCAAGCCCATCGGCACTATTGAGTGGGAATAATAACTAAAACTTAAAACATAACACAAAAAGAGCAGTCACGTGACTGCTCTTTTTGTTTTTGTTTGTTTTTATTATGCTTTAGCGTCATCAGTAGATGCCGTTTGCGCTTCCAACAAAGCCTTTTCTTCCATTGCTTTTTTATGTTCGTGTCTTGCTGAAACTTTTCCTTCGGGGTCAACTTCGCCTGCTTTTTCAAGCGCTATTTTAGTAAGGAACGGTCCAACCAATTCATAAATTAATACTGAGAATAAAGTTATATTTGCGACCACTACGCCTACCGCACCAAGTCCGTGCACAGGGTCTGTAGCCTTTAACGCCATGCCGAGTGCAACCCCTGCTTGTGGGAATAGGGTTACACCGAGATATTTTCTTACCGTATCTGGACTCTTAACCATTTTAGCACTTAAGAACGCACCAAAGTATTTACCTAAACAACGGAATACGATATAAACTACACCAACTAAAACGATTAATAATTCAGTTAATATCGACAACTCAAATTCAGCGCCCGAAAGAACGAAGAAAAGAATAAATATCGGTGCAGTCCAACGGTCAAGTCTATCCATAAGTTCAGCGGAGAAATCACAAATGTTGCAGAAAATCGTGCCTAACATCATACAAGCGAGTAATGATGAAAATCCGATATGTATGCCACCTATTTCAGTTTTCAATAATGAAACGCCAACCGTTAATAACACGAAAGCAACTGACATAGAAAGTCTTTTTGAGCGTGAATGAAAAAATCTTTCGAAAAAAGTAAACGCATAACCCATGCCTGCGCCAAGTCCTATAGACAATACAACTTCAATGATAGGTTCAACGATTATTGAAGTAACGCTTATCGTACCACCGGGGATAAATGCTTTTGCAATTCCGAAAGATATAGAAAAAAGCATTAAACCAACTGCGTCGTCAATTGCAACAACGGGAAGTAAAGTGTCGGTTAAAGGTCCTTTTGCCTTATATTGACGAACAACCATCAAGGTTGCCGCAGGTGCCGTTGCTGATGCAACCGCGCCCAAAACGATAGCTGCTGACAGCGAAAGCTGTTCCGGCATTATAAAGTGTAAAGTTATAAGCGCTACGTCAACGAGTAAAGTTGTAAATACTGCTTGCAAAATACCTATTACAGTCGCTTGTTTACCGATAGATTTTAGTTGAGAAAGTCTAAATTCGTTTCCGATAGAAAAAGCGATAAAACCAAGCGCAACGTCAGAAATTATTCCAAACGCTTTTACGTTTTCCCTTGAAGTAAAACCAAGCCCAGGAACACCAAACGCCCCCAAACAGAAAGGTCCAACTAATATACCTGCTACCAAGTATGCGGTAACAGCCGGTAGTTTTAATAATTTTGCAAGACGAGATAACATCAACCCTGCAAATAATGCGATAGATAAACTGAATAAAATATCTTTTACTTCCATAACTTTTTTCCTTCTGAAAAACGTTTAAGTCAACTTTAATGATTGTAATACTTTAAAATATATTTGTCAAACATTATATAGGTGTTTTTTACCAAAATTAAATAGGGAGAATTAACCCCCTATTAAGTAAACTTTTATATAGTTTTATTTTTTAATATCTCGCCTATAGTGGTGGGCGTAGGGTTGTCGGAATAAACGAGTTTGGCTTTTCGCTTTATGAATTTTTCAACGGCCTTTGCTATAGGTTTATCCAGCGACTCTTGATTGCAATCTATATGCGCTAAAAACTCTAAAACCGATAAAACTTCAACCTTTTTTCCCCTTTCTTGCGCACTTTGTATCGCATCTAACTTTTTACAAAAAACAGGTTTCCCTTGATTAGTAAACAGGTCGTATCTAATAAATATATCACACTTGGTTGGTTGCGAAACGGTTACACCGCCCGCGTTTTTAATCATCTGAATTAAATTCAACGTTTTGTTATACTCGGTTAATTCAAAGTTACTACTTATACAAACGGCTTTGCCGTTAAGTTTTTCTAAATCTATCTTACCTTTAGCAAAAACGTGTTTTCTAAAAAGGCGTATGACCGAAGATTGAGCGCCCGTGGTAAGTTTTTTTCCAGCGTTTTCACACTCTTCAATAAATTTATCGTAATTGCGCTTTGCTTCAACTTTTTTAGCATAGTCTTTAATACAGCCTTTACTTTGTGGAGTGTTTTTAACTAATTCCAAAAAATCCGTTTGCGCAATTTCAGTTAGCTTTTTAGCGACTTGCATTGTTAAAAACGCATCAACCCCAGCCGAGTGAACCTTTTCCGATACTTCAATTTCAAGCGAAGTACACATTTTAACTAATGACGTTGCGTTTTTAGACCCGTCTTTGACCTTATAAAGTTCCACCACGTCAACGTAAGAAAAATCGGGAGTTGCTAATTTGTAGCGCACGCAATCGTCGCCTATATGAACAGCATCGCCCCCTATCGTATGCCCAACGACTAACGTTTCTTTTGCCGTTAAAAGCGAATAAATCTTGTCGTAAACGTCACAAAACTTTGGACTTTTTTCGTAATCATCCTTACTAAAATTGAGCATATTTTTTATTACGTAAGGGTCAAAAGTCGACACGGGGTTTATTAAAATATTTTCTTGCGATATTAAATTAAACTTTTCATCAGTCAAAACGTAACCGAACTCACAAAGTTTCCCACCGTCTTTACAGTTCGCGCATTCAATATCGATAAACAAAAAATTCATACTCATACCATATTTTACTCAAAATTACAATATAAGTTTAACATTTAGCATATTATTTGTCAAACTAATATAAGAACGCATAAAATCTTTTATCAAGCGTCCTTAAATTCCAAAAAGAAAAGGCACCCTTTATTGGATGCCTTTTCTTTTTTTGTGGAGCTGGTGACGGGATTCGAACCTGCGACCTGCTGATTACGAATCAGCTGCTCTACCGACTGAGCCACACCAGCGCAAGCGATATTATTCTTTCCATAATCGCTTGTCTATAATATCACAAAAAGCAAAAAATATCAACGGATTTTTCCATCTTTGGTAAAGTTTTTATTATTTTTATTTGTTAGTTCGTTTTTTTACTTTTCTTTCTAACAGCTTAAAAATCTTCTCTGCGTTTTCTTTCCCTGCATTATATCCTTGATGATACGCCATTGTTATATCCTTAAACCTATATAAATCCATATCCCCCAAATCAGGTGTTATCAACAAATCCGGTTTTCTTTCTTTTAACTTTCGTCGCGTTATCTCATCATCCATAATATCGTAAGAACGAAACATCAAAGAAAACACGTTCATTTTTTTATAATTAGGGCGCAACTGCCCTATGACGTCAACGGCAACTACTACGTCTGCGCCCATTTCTTTAACTTCATTAACTGGAAGCCTACATTTTAGCCCTCCGTCAACGAGCAACCTTTCGTCTTTTTCTACAGGCTTAAAAATACCCGGTATCGTTGAACTTGCTACTATTGATTCACACACCTTGTCTTCGTCTTTAAAAATCACGGGATTACCCGTAATTAAATCTACCGCAACACAGCGAAAGGGTATATTTAATTGACTAAACACTACTTCATCATCAATATATTCAGCTAGTTTTTTATGCATTTTCTTCGCGCGAAGCAACGCACCGTTTTTCAGCGGATTAATTGATATATCCATCAAATCCACAATTGACAGTTTTTTTATTTCTTCAAACATAAAATCAGAAGTATATCCTTTGGCGTAACAAGCGCCGATAATAGAGCCCATAGACGTCCCCGTTATATAATCGGGTTTAACTCCCTCTTCTTCCATAGCCTTCAAAAATCCTATATGCGCAACGCCTCGGCTACCGCCTGCGCCTAATGCAAAACCTAGTTTTTTTCGCAATATTAACCCTCTCTTTTTAATCTATAAAATCAAATCCTCTATTTTTTAACCAAATAACGCTCATCTTTAGCCATTTATGTACGGCTTTATTTTCATAAATAGTTTCTTTTGTAGCAAGTGATAGTGCATGACGACCATTTTCAAAAACGTGTAGTTCAAACGGAACGCCCGCTTTTTTATACGCCAATGCGAGTTCAAAAGTGTTTTCAACTGGAACGCACGCGTCTTCAACAGTAGACCAGATAAACGCGGGTGGTGAATTTTTAGTTATATTCTTTTCTATTGAAACTCTCTTAATAATTTCCTCATCACCGCCACACAAATTATCAATACTACCTTGATGTGATATCTTTTTATCCGAACTAATTACAGGGTAAGAAAAAATGCTCGCATCGGGACGGCAAAGAGTATATTTATCCCCTAAAATAGATTTAACTTCTTGACAATCGTACATTGTTGATAACGTTCCCAAAAGATGCCCGCCTGCTGAAAAACCAACCGCTGCAACGTGCGTTTTATCCACATAAAGTTCATCAGCGTTTTCTCTAACGTATGCCATTGCCATACACGCTTCTATTAGCGCACTTGGGAAAGTTACCGGTGCAACCGAATATTCAAGCACGAAAACGTTAAAACCTTGCGATAAATAATAAAGTGCAAGCGGCTCTTTTTCTCTATCCGAAACGTATTGATAACCACCACCGCCTAAAACAAGCATTGCAGGGCGTTTTCTGTTAATACAATACTCTTTATACCCTTCCACTACATAGGTTGATAAATAGCCCTTTTGGTGTTCTTTTCTTTCTAGTCCAAATTGTTCGTATAAATCTATTATTTGTGTTTTCATAAAATTTACTCCTTTTTCTAATCATAACACAAAAAATAAATTTTATCAACTTTTGCTTGAAATATTTCTCAACTTTTGATAGAATAAACGTATGTCGTACCATATAGATACAGGTTTAATAAAAGAAAAATTTAATACAGATTGCGAATGCCCACTTTGTGAAATCAAAAAGGTAGTTGAAGAACAGTTTTTGCACGAATTTTTAAACGATGCGGTTATGGAGGATAACACGCGCATAAAAGTCGGTAAAAACGGATTTTGCGCCCGCCATTTTGATATGCTTTTTTCTAGGCAAAATAAACTTTCGGTGGCTTTGCAAATAGGTACGCGTGTGGAAAAGTTGCAACACTTGTTTGAGCCATCAGCAAACGTGCGCACCGCAATTAAGCAAGCCGAAGCAATAACAAAATCAAGTACCACTTGCGTTATTTGTGACCTTGTTGAAGATAGTATGGTTAAATATTATAAAACTATTGCACAAATGTTTCAAAAAGAGCGTGATTTTTTTAAAACGCTTATCTCGTCAAAAGGTTTCTGTATTCACCATTACGCAGAATTATTGAAATATTCTAGACACGCGGGTTTCGTATCAAAAGAATACGTGAAAATATTAGGCAACACGCAAAAACGCAATATGGAAAGATTACAAGAAGAGCTTAAAAAATTTTGTGATAAGCACGATTATCGCAACGCTTTAGAGCCACTTGGTAGCGCGGAAACGGCACTCCCCCGTATGCGTGAAAAGTTATACGGTAAAAAATACGACTAACAAACAAAAATGCGCCCTTGAAAAATTTCAAGGGCGCTCTAATTTTAAATTGTTTATTTGCTTACAATACTTACACTTCCACCTTGCGGAACTTTAAGTTTTATAACTTTACCGCTTTCAAAAATTACATCTTCTAATTTATTAAACTTGCAGTCGTAAATAGTTGCAACACCGCTATTTTTGCAGTCAACGTACAAATATTCTTTAGCAGTAGCATTGAATACGTCAACGTTTTTACCACAAAAACACAAATCGTTACAAGAATATAATACCGTGATTTTCTTTTGGTCGTTTTCTGCCGACGCGAAACTGTATAAAACTTCAATACCGCTAGTCTTAAATTGACCGTGCATAATTATTTCTTGGTTTTCAGTCCAGTAATTTAAGTATTTTGAAATCAATTCTTTTTGTTCTTCGCTACTTTCAGTTAAACGAACGGATAATTGCGGAACGCCAAACATAACGTTATAAAGCATCTTTGCGCACTCTTCTATCTTTTCGTCCTTTGCCCAAATCAACATATCGGCGTGTACGGCTAGGTTATAGTTCATAAGTCTTAAATCAATTATACCTACCCTATTAGTAACCGAATCAAACGCACAGTCGATAACCCTTAGCATATTAGCAAAGCGCGTAATTGCAGGTCCAACGTACATTTGCCTAAATTCTATCATAAAATCTTCTTTTACGCTTGCAACTGCGCTCTTAACTTGTTCAAGCAATTTTAAAACGCCTTCTTCAACCGTTTTACAATCCATACCGTCAGCTTTATTCTCAATTAAAAGCGACTTATCTTTGCAACGGAAACTATCGATAAAATCAAGTTTTAATCCGTCGATTCCCGTTTGCTTTACTATACGTAGATAACTTTGAACCACGTGTTCTCTTACGTCAGGGTACCTAACGTCTAAAACGCCCGCTCTACTAGGTTTATCAACGTATAAAATTTTATCAATAAATTTATTGTAATCGGGGTTGTTTTGTCCAACGAACGGCACCGGAAACCACAATGCAGCCTTTATACCTTTAGCGTGAAGCTCGTCAACGAAAGCTTTAAAATCGGGAAACTTGCTCTCGGCAAATTTCCAATCTCCACAATTAAAATAATCGCCCGTACCCAAACCGTCATAAGACCAACCGTCGTCAATTATAACGCTCTTCATACCAATTTTTGATGCAATATCTAATTCTTTGGAGAGCATCTCTTGAGTTGGGTTTTGATGGAAATTATACCAGCTTGAATAAAGCGGATACTCACCGTTTACCGTACGTGGATTATCTAAATCGTAAAATTCTCCCCACCACTCTTTAACCGCAGGAATTGATTCATAGAAAGGTCTATCCGACTCGTCCACGTAAATTTTAGCGCTATATTTCCCACTCTCTCCACCTTCTGCGAATAAAGAAATAGTGAAGTCTATGTTTTCTTTTTCTTCAAAGTCGTTTATACCCATACTCATTTCTACGGGATTAACAGCGTCGGAGAAAGCAACGGTTAAATAATTGCTTCCGTCTTGATACGCCGAAGAAATCACGGGTGCACCGTAATAAAGGTTTGAGAAATTTTTTCTAGGCCAAATCCATTGTTTTACGCTTCTATCTCTACCAGCGTCAGGACACCAAAAAGAAAGCACGCCCACCATATGAGTTTTCCAAGTAATCGTTAAAAGTTCTTTTTGATTTTGGCTATTAATTTCTAGCCCGTAAACGCTCACTTTCCCGTTTTCGCAAATTTTGGTGATTGATACGCTTTCGTATTCACCTTTACTAGAAATTATAAATTCTCTTTGCCCAACCATTATAGTTTGATTATACATAGTTTCTCCTATTTTAACGTATATAGCATTATCATAAAAATTGTATCATTTTTTTTAAATTAAAAGTATAAAAAAACACACCGATTATTGCAAAAAAAGCACCTAATCAATGTGTTTAACCTTTTTTCTAAATTTCACTTGTGTCTTTTGCAGAAATAATTGCTTGTTCTATAAGTGAAAGTATTTCTTGTTTGCCAAGCCCTGTTTGCGCAGATGACGGCGTTATATCCCCAACGCCTACCTTTAAGCAAGATGCAATTTGATTTATACTAGGTTTGATTTTTGTTTTGCCTAATTTATCGGCTTTAGTTGCAATAAGCACAAAAGGAACGGCGTAATGATACAAATAATTCACCATCATTTTATCATCTTCTGTCGGGTCGTGACGAATATCAACTAAAGATAAAAGTAAGCAAATGTTTTCTTTCGCTAAAAAGTTTTCAAGCAAAACCGCCCATTTCTTTTTTTCTTCTTTACTAACTTTCGCAAAACCGTAACCGGGCAAATCGGCAAGCACAAACGAGCCGAAATCAAAATAGTTTATTAGTCTTGTGCGCCCGGGCGTAACCGAAGTTTTAGCAAGTTTTTTCTTGTTAGCAAGCATATTAATTAGCGAACTTTTGCCCACGTTAGACTTTCCGGCAACCGCGATTATAGGCTTATTAGTTTTATAAAGTTTATCCGCGCTTGCAACGCTCGTGATAAATGTCGCATCCTTTATAACCATAATTTCTCCTAATTATTTAACTATTGCACGCTCGAACACTTGGTTTATATCCGAAACGGTGACAAAGTTAATTTCCTTTCGTATTTCTTTTGGAATTTCCGTTAAATCTTTTTTGTTATCCGCAGGTATAATAACTTCTTTTATACCTTGTCTATACGCTGCAAGAGCTTTTTCTTTAAGCCCACCGATAGGCAATACTTTACCGCGCAAAGTAATTTCTCCTGTCATTGCAACGCTCTTTTTAACCGCCTTTTCAGTAAAGGCTGATAAAATAGCCGTAGCCATAGTTATACCCGCACTAGGCCCGTCTTTTGGCGTTGCGCCTTCGGGAACGTGAATATGGATATCGATATTTTCAAACACGGAATCTTCAACGCCGTATTTTTTAGCATTAGCGCGTATATAACTTATCGCAGCACGAGCAGATTCTTTCATAACGTCGCCGAGTTTACCTGTAAGTTGTATTTCGCCCTTGCCTTTCATTAGGCTTACTTCTATGGTCAAAGTCGTTCCGCCAACACTTGTCCAAGCAAGCCCCGTGCAAGCACCTATCTCGTCTTTCTCTAGCGTAATATCACGTCTATGGCGTTGAACCCCCAAATATTTTTCCACGTCTTTAGCGGTTATCACTTGCTTGCGCAAACGTGGATTTTCAGCAACTTTAGCAGCAACTTTTCTAACTAGAGAAGCGATTTCTCTATCAAGGTTTCTAACACCTGCTTCCATCGTATATCCGCTTATAACTTGCGCAATACCGTCGTCTGTAATATCAATTTTACTTTGCTTTAATCCATTAAGTTTCAATTGTTTCGGAATTAAATATTGCTTAGCTATTTGTAATTTTTCTTCGTTTGTATAACCAGTAAGTTCTATTATTTCCATACGGTCAAGCAAGGGATACGGTATAGTATCTATGCTATTTGCCGTCGTGATAAACATAACTTTTGAAAGGTCGAAGGGAACTTCTAAATAGCGGTCGCGGAAAGTAGTGTTTTGTTCGGGGTCAAGCACCTCTAAAAGTGCGCTAGCGGGGTCGCCGTGTATATCAGACGAAAGTTTATCAATTTCGTCAAGCAAGAACACGGGGTTGTTAGACCCTGCGTTTTTAAGCCCGAAAATGATGCGCCCAGGCATTGCACCAACGTAAGTTTTTCTATGCCCTCTGATTTCCGATTCGTCTTTTACTCCACCAAGACTCATACGCACGAATTTACGACCTAATGCACGAGCAATACTTGTCGCAACCGAAGTTTTACCAACCCCGGGTGGCCCAACGAAACACAAAATAGGACCTTTGATTTCTTTAGTAAGATGTAAAACCGCAAGATATTCAACTATTCTTTGCTTAACCTTTTCCAACCCGAAATGGTCGCTATCTAAAATTTCTTTGGCTTTTTTAAGGTCGTCGGTATCGACCGTGCTTTCGCTAAACGGAAGTTCTTTAATCCAGTCCAAATAATTGAGTATTATAGAATAATCCGGCGAAGACGGGTTTATTTTTTCTAGGCGCGAAATTTCTTTTAAGGCTTTTTGATAAACTTCTTCAGGTAACCCTTTCTTGCTTAACTGTTCTCTTAATTCATCGCCTTCTTCGGGGTCGTCGCCAAGCTCGTTGTGAATAGCGCGAAGTTGCTCTCTTAAATAAAATTCCTTCTGGCTTTTATCAATACTCCCCCTAACCTTCGCTGAAATCTTGCGTTCAATTTTAGATATTTCAAGTTCTTTGTCAAAAATAATTTTAAACTCTTTAATTCTTTCAACCGTTTCATCAATTTCTAACAAGCGTTGCGCTTGCGCTTCTTTGAAACTGGTTATCGAAATAGCGTTGTCGATAAACTCGTCGGGGTCGGTAAACTTATTTACGGTTGCAAGCATTTCTTTACCGATACGCTTATCGGTCACGGCGTAATCGTTAAACGCCTTTTTCGCCACGCGTAAATACGCTTCCATTTCAATTTCGTTTTCAGCTTTGATATATTGACGCGGTTCAACGGTAACGCTAAAATAATTTTTATCGCTAACCACTTGAATAATTTTCGCCCTATATAACGCTTCCACGCTAACTTTAACGTTGCCCATGTTGTGAACTTTTAAAACTTGTTTAATTCTAGCCACCACACCCGTTTGGTAAACGTCGGAAATAAGCGGAGATTCAACCTCCACTCTCTTTTGCGCGCTTATAAAAATTTCCGAACCCGTTTTAACCGCCGCCTCAACCGCAGCAACGGAAATAGGTCTGCCTACGTCGAAATTAAGTATAGTTTTAGGAAACAAAACCTTACCGCGCAATGCAATCATAGGCATAGTTTTAGTTTCAATCACGATTTTTTTATTACTGTCGCTCTCGTCTAAAACGACTTCGCTTTTCATAATTTGTTCAATCAAATTATTCACGTCTTTTTCAGTCATCTTCATCACCTGTCTTATGTATTAATCGTTTAAACAATATTTATCTAATAAATGCTTTACAGGGCGTTCATTAAAAGGAACGGTTATCTCTTTAGCAACCGCTTTAACTTCATCTCTACCGTCTCCCACGGCAACGCCAAACCACTCTCCCTTAACTAAATCAATATCGTTAGTGCTATCTCCAACCGTCAAGATTTTTTCAAATGGTACGGAAAAATATCTTGATAAAAATTTTACTGCCTCACCCTTGCCGTACGCAGGGTTTATCGCTTCAAGCAAGCCCTTTGCACCGCTGTTAAATTTAACGCCAACACCTTTATAAATTGCGTTGAGTTTATCCGCAACTTGATTTACTAATTTGTCGTCCCCCACACCGCAAATCTTAAATATTCCGTCCTTGCGCTGTTTTAAGTATTGTTCTACGTCCAACACGAAACAATCTAAGCCAACTGCTTTTCTATAGTATTCCACTCGGTCAATCATTTCGTTTACGTATATCTCACTATCACCGTACGCAATAGGAACTAATCCGTTTTCTTTAACGTCATTAAAAACTTTTAATGCGGTGTTTAAGTCCAAACCACCGTCTATGATGCTTTTGCCACTTTCTATATCGGTTATTCTTGCACCTTGAAATGAAACGACCAATCCCGTAAGACCGTGTTTCTTTAATATGCGCGTGATAGACGTTGTTTCTCTCCCCGAGCAAACCACGAACTTTCCACCTTTTTTTGTAAACTTCTTTATCGCAGAAAGCGTCTCGTCGTCTATATCGTTTTTTGGTGCTACCCCTAGCGTTCCATCATAATCGCTTATAAATAACTCGTATTTCATCTTAAACCTTCTTTAGCTAGCGTTTTAATAATATTTTCCGCTTGAATATCGCCTATACCATCCACTTCTTTAAGTTGTTCTTTCGTCGCCTTTATAATTCCGCTTAAATCCTTATACTTATCAAGCAACGCTTTCTTTTTAATTTTGCCCAGTCCCTTAACGTTGTCCAAAATAGACGATAACGCCCTTTTTCCACGCAAAGCGCGATGATAGGTAATAGCGAATCTATGCGCTTCGTCACGAATACGCTGAAGCATTTTTAAACAATAATCTCTACGCTCTAACACTACGGGGTGAGAATTATCTAACAAGAAAATCTCTTCTTCTCGTTCTGCAAGCGCAATTAAATCAATATCCGCAATTCCGTTTTTATCAAAAATTTCTTTAACAGCGGAAAGTTGTCCTTTCCCACCGTCGACTATAATTAATTCGGGTTTAGGAAATTTGTCAGGGTCGGATTTTAACCTATCTAAACGCCTTTGCATCATCTCTTGATGCGCGCGGTAATCGTCAGCGCCTTCAAAAGTTTTAATCTTGAACCTACGGTAAGAATCAAAATCGGGTTCTCCGTCGATAAATACTACCATACTTCCAACCTTATCTACACCGCTAATGTTAGAAATGTCAAAGCACTCCATACGCTTTGGATAGTTTTTAAGGTTAAGTTTTTGCATTAAACTCTTGCACGCGGTTATCGTCATATCGTTTTTATGTTTAATGCGGTCTACAGCCGTTTCTAAATGCTCTTCAGCGTTAACACTCGCCATATCGGCAAGTTGCTTTCTCACGCCCTGCTTAACGGTTAAAAAGCTAACCGACTTTGAATAACGCTCTTTAAAATACGCCGTTAAAATATCCGAACCCGCAATCTCTTGTGCTGAAATAATTTCATCGGGTATATCTCCGTTATCTTTGGCGTAATATTGCATAATAAACTCGTTTAACGCATCCGCATCGGATAATGCCGCGCTTTCAAACGAAAAGTTTTTGCTACCCAAAGTTCTCCCGTTCCTTATAATTAAAAGGTTTACGGCTGAATAAATACCGTTTGCTCTATAAGCTAAAACGTCCGCATTGAGAAACTTGTTGAGCGAAGTAATTCTTTTTATTTTGATTTTTTCAAGCGCGCCTAAATTTTCTTTATACTTTAAGGCAAGTTCAAATTCTTCTCGCTCGCTTGCCTCAACCATTTTTTTCGTTAAAAGTTTTTCGGTATCGGCTACGTCGCCACTTAAAAAATCAACGGCAAGGCGCACCTTTTCCATATAATCTTTCTCGGTTATACAACCAGCACAAGGGGCTTCGCATTTTTTTATATGATAATTAAGGCAAGGCTTAACGCACTTTAAAGGGTTTAAGGCTTTATCACACGGGCGTAAACCGAACGCAAGGTTAACAATCTCTAAAACGCTTTTAACGCTAACCCCACCCATAAACGGGCCGAAATATTTTGCACCGTCTTTTTTGATTTTTCTAGTTACCTTAAAGGTCGGAAACGGTTCTTTAAGGTTTATACGCAAGTAAGGATAAGTTTTATCATCCTTCAATAGTATATTATATCTCGGTTTATGCTTTTTTATCAAATTGTTTTCTAAAGATAGCGCATCTATCTCGCTGGGAACGATTATATAGTAAAAGTCGGCAATATTTTTAACCATCGCCATAACTTTATCAGTTTTAACGGACGCAAAAAAATATTGCCTTACGCGGTTTTTTAGGTTTTTAGCCTTGCCAACGTATATTATTTGTCCCGCCCCGTCAAGCATAACGTAAACGCCGGGGTTTTCGGGCAACAGTTTTAATTTATCCTCAATTATTCCCACGGATATAATTATAACCGATTTTTTGATAATTTACAAGCGGTTAATAGCCTAAAAATTCCACTCCTTTTAAAAGAACGTCGTTAAGTAGCTCGTTTCTAAGCGAATAGAACACTACTTTTCCTTGTCTACGCGTGGTTACAGCGTTTAGATTTTTAAGCAATCTCAATTGATGAGATACAGTCGTTTGATTTAATTTTAACAGCGTTGAAATATCACTAACGCACATTTCACTAATAGCTAACGCGGAAATCATCTTTAATCTTGTATAGTCGGAAAAAATAGAGAAAAAACACACTAAATCATCTAATATCTCCCCTTGAGGAACGTAATCACGCACCATAGTTTGCAAACGGCGGTCAAGTAAAACTTCTTTCATAGAACACTCCTTTAATTGATAATGATTGTACATACATTATAACAAAACGACGGCTATGAATTTTAAAGAATAACCCCGCATAAAATAGAAAAACAGCGTATTTTGTTAAAAGGAGGTAAAATACAAAAATGAATTCAAACAATATCGTTTTAGTTGCACTGTTATTACTGCTAACAAGCAATAACACGATAAGCACCACGCAACTGTTATTATTGCTTGCATTACTAACCACAACCGGTTACAACTGGTCAAATTGCTTTTGCGGAAACAATAACAACGTAAATACTTAACCTTAAAACAAAGTAAGCGCACGAAAAAAGGCAGGTCATCCAACCTGCCTTTTGGTTTGTTTTTATAAAGTTTAACTATTTTTCACTAAGATTCGCAAAAAAAACTTCTTTAGCGGTGTTAATGAACGCTGAGCAAGCTTTACTGATATAACGGTTACGCTTATATCCTATGTACATACGCCTCGTGGTGTCTTCACCTTTTATTTTATAATAAACGCAATTTTCTCCGTTCGCGCTTGTTGCTAAAATATCGGTTACAAACGCTATTCCCATACCGGCGCACGCCATATTATACGACGTTATAAGTTGGTCTAGATAAATTCTTGCATTTGGCGTAAATCCTGCGTTTTCACAAAGAATTTGCGCTCTGCGTTGCATATCATTTCCCTTTTTCAAAATCAAAAACTCTTCGTCCTTAAATGCAGAAAGGTTTACTGTAGGACAACTTGCGCTATTATGTCTTCCGGTTTTCAAATCTTGTAAAGAAAGCGCGCAATCAACTAAATTATTGTTAATATTTAATTTTTTAGGGACTGCCAAAATAACCATTTCATCAAATAATGGCTCGCAAGAATATAATTTTGAGTCAAAATCGTGCGCAACAAGTAAATCAATGGCGTCGGTAAGCAATAATTGACGAAGGTCGGGCGAGTTTGATTCAACAAGTTCGACCTTAATTCCAGGATAAACTTCTGCAAACTTCATAATGATTTTAGGCATAATAAAAGAAGACACAAAATTTTCACCACTAAGGATTAATTTACCCGTCTTTAACGCGCCCATATCGTTAAGTTCTTCTTGCAAACGCTTTTTTAACGAGCGCATTTCTTCAATAGACTTAATATAAATCTTACCCGCTTCAGTTAATGTTATGGGCGAAGTAGAACGGTCAAAAATAGTAACACCAAGCTGTATTTCAACCTTTTTTACCATAGCCGATAGCGCAGGTTGTGAAATGAAAAACTTTTTTGCAGCAAGCGAAAAACTTTTTTCTTTATAAACCTCGTATATATAATCGGTTACGTCCATATTTTTCTCCATAAATTAATTTTATATCCTTTTATTTGTTATTTTTTTATATTATATCATAAATTTAAACAATGTTCAAATCTTTTCTTATAATTTTTTTGAATAGTGTTAACTACAAATAACTCTTAAAACACATAAACACTTTTAATAAAACATTATTTTCGACGATTGCAACGCAAAGTATTGCTTAGATAGTTCATCTCCGTCGGGTACACGACGGCAAAAGAAAAAGACCAACTCTCGTTGGTCTTCTCTTTTGATGTCTTTCCTTCATAAAATAGCTGTCATTTCCCAAACAAAAAACACGGTTCTAAAACCGTGCCTTTTTCATTTTTGGGAAGTACGCCAAAGATTTTTTTATTTTTTGGCGGTCTTGGCGTTCTTCTTTTTCAAGTACGCCAAGTAGTTTTCCTTGTTGGCGTTCTTCCTATATATTATATATAATGTATAGAGAAGTCTATCATATTCTGATGAACTTTTCAACCGATTTGGCTATCTTTGCCTACTACACCGTAATTTTTGAATGCCGACGGATGCATTCCATCAGACCTTTCAATTTTTTCCATATTCATTCCCATATTCTATGCAAAACATATTGACATTTCACTTCTGTTGGGTTATAATCTATAAGTCCCATATGGGACTTTGGAGGCTATCATGGAAGTTGAGATACAACAGCTTATGAACGACGTCAACCGAGCGATTATTAAGTTCCGCGGCGTTTATTCTTCGTGGTCGAAAAAGCACGGTGTCAGCTACAACGAAATGCTCGTTTTATATACGATCCGCGATAACGGGTTCTGTACGCAGAAGCAGATCTGCGAAAATTATCTGCTTCCCAAGCAAACGGTCAATCATGTGATCACTTCCATGCTCACGGATAGGCTGCTTTGTGACAGTCCGGAGAATTCCTCGGGCAGAGAAAAAGCCTACGTGTTTACGGCAAAGGGCGAAGAATACGCCGCTCCCTTGCTCGCTTCTCTTGGCAAGGTGGAGGAGCAAGCGGCTGCATCTATGGGTGTCCGCAAGATACGGCAAATGACCGCTCTGATCTGCGAATACGACAGCGTACTCGCAAAGGCACTTGAGGAGGATATGACCTGATATGGAAGCGATCAAAGAACAAAGCAATTATTTTGGCACGGAGCGGATCAGTAAAATTCTTTTCAAAATGGCGCCGCCCGTGATGCTCGCACAGCTAATTCAAGCGCTTTACAATATTGTGGACAGCGTTTTTGTCGGTCGCTTCTCGGACTCGGGTCTGACCGCGCTCTCCATCATTTATCCCATTCAGCTTCTGATGATTGCCCTCGCCGTTGGCACGGGTGTCGGTATCAATACCGTTATGGCGGCAAAGCTCGGTCTTGATCAAAAGGAGAAGGCGAAGGAATACGCAGGTGTCGGAACACCGCTTGCCGGTGCGCTTTGGTTGATCTTTGCCGCAGTATGCTACGCCATTATGCCTGCCTTTGCAAGAATGTCAACCAATGATCCCGTTATCATTTCTGAAGTTATCACTTATGGCAGGATCGTTTGCGTATTCAGCTTTGGGTTATTCCTTGAAAGCATCTGGACGAAGATATTGCAGGCACAGGGGGATATGAAAACGCCGATGGTGGCGCAGATATTCGGTGCAGTAACCAATATCATTCTCGATCCGCTGCTTATCTTTGGGCTGTTTGGACTCCCGAGAATGGGCATCGCAGGCGCGGCAGTTGCTACCGTGGCAGGTCAAGTCGTCGCCGCACTCGTCGTGATGAAAAAGGGATTTCACCGTTCTCCCGTTCTCAACAAATATCCGCATTATGTTGCAAAGATATTCCGTTTGGGGCTTCCCAACATTCTGATGCAATCGGCGTACACATTTTACATATTCGGTCTCAATATGATCCTTGCTACCTTTTCTGATGCGGCGGTTACAACGCTCGGGCTTTACTACAAGTGGCAGACCTTCTTCTTTATTCCGCTTGGCGCAATGCAGACCTGCATCGTTCCCGTGATCAGCTTTAATTTCGCGGCAAAAAATATTGACCGTTGCAAAAAGACGCTGAACACGTCCATTCTGTTCGGGCTTGTCCTGATGTCTCTCGGCACGCTTTGCTTCAATCTGATTCCCGAGCCGATGCTGCTCTTTTTCTCATCGGACGAGGAGGTTATCCGTATCGGCATTACCGCATTCCGCATAATCGGTTGGAGCTTTTTGCCACTTGTCACATCATTGACCTATCCCGTACTCTTCCAAGCGGTGGGACAGCCCGTGAAAAGCTCGGCTCTGACGGTGATCCGCACGGTGATACTGTTCGTGCCACTGGGCTATCTTTTCTCACTGATCGGTCTTGATTATTTTTGGCTGACCTATCCTGTCACAGACGGACTTACAACTTTGGTCGGTTTTCTTATGTGTCTGTTCTTCTTTAAAAAGGCGTACACGCAAAGCTCACTTGAAAAGGCAAAGGCAGAGCATTCCGTGGCAATCATGCCGTCACACCCGGGTGTTATTATCACGATAGCCCGTAAACACGGTTCGGGCGGCAAGCAAATAGGCAAAATGGTTGCCGAAAGGCTCGGTATTCCGTTTTATTACAAGGAAATGACAGCGCTCGCCGCAGAGGAAAGCGGACTTGACCGTGAATTTATTTCGGGACTGAACAAAAACTCTCCGAGACGGCTTCATGACCTGTATCTTTCAAGGAAGGTTGTTCGGCATGCGATCCGCGCCCAGTACAAGGTCATACAAAAGATTGCCGATAGCGGTAGCTGTGTCATCGTTGGACGCGCTGCCGATTTCGTTCTCCGCGACCGTCCGAGTGTAGTGCGCGTATTTGTTCACGCACCCGAGGAATACCGCATCAAGCGCGTAATGGAGCTTTACGGTGACAGCAAAAAAGAAGCCGAAAGGAATATCAAGCACTCCGACAAAGCACGCGCATCCTATTATCAGCACATATCGGGACTTGAATGGGGCGATGGCACACATTACGATATTGTGATTGACTCATCCGTAGGACTTGATTCCGCTACAGAGACGATTCTTGCACAGATGCAGAGTGCAGCTGTATTTAATCAATAAAAATTAGGGCTGACGGTCTACTGTTCCGTCAGCCCTATTATTTCGTGTGCGCTTCTCATCAACAAATCAAGAAGATTTATTCGATAAAAGAAAAATATTGTTATATTCCTTAGAAAAATTTGCCAAAAAAAATTGCCGTTTCAGTTCATAACCTACTTATTCTGGAAAATCGCAAAGTGACAGCTCTAAAACGGAACATTTTTGTCCAACTTTTTGACTGAATAATTATTCCGCTTTACACTGTTTTATGCAGTTTTTAATGAATAAAAAAGACGAGATTGAATAAATCTCGTCTTTTTATGCACTGACAGCTATTTTATCAATGCAAGATGGCTGCCCCTGACAGACTCGCGCGCCTTTGACCGACCAACTTTGACGGGCTTAGCACTCGGTAGTGAGTAAAACGAACGGACGAGCGTCGACACCAGCAACGCAAAGTATTGCTTAGATAGTTCATCTCCGTCGGGTGACCGACGGCAAAAGAAAAACACCAACCGTTTGGTTGATGTTTTCTTTTGATGTGTGTATGAGACTAAATCTCGTTTTAGGGTATAGTGTGTGGGACAAAAAGTATTTTTTAGTTGTTTTGGTTTCTCACTATTTATTATTATTTTTATCTAATAATATTTTAGCATCTATAAAATCACACATTAGATTTTTAATTTCTTCCTCTGATTTTCCGAAAGCGTCTTTTGAATTCTTAACCACAGATTTAACCATTTTTGTTAAATCATATGCCATTTCATAAACCAATTTTTCTTTAAGAAGAGTTTCAACTATCGCATATAATTCATTTATATTCTTTTCCGCACAATCTTTTCTTAATTGTAAATACTGTCCAATAGAATAAATATTATTCTGCATATTGTCTTCAAGTTCTTTTATTATTTTTTTTAGTAATGCTATTTTTTTCTTTTCTATCTTAAATAATCCTATTTTAATGTTATGAGCATAATAGGTTAAATCAAGCAAACTAGCACTTGCTATCCCTATTACGGTTGCCAGGTTCTCGGCTGTTTTATTATTACTTGTTGCATATAATTGCGCGTTTGTGTCATTGTTAAACTTATAAAGTCCATTATATAATTCTTCAACTAATTTCTTCCGAAGAATAATATAGTTTATTAAACAAATTACGAAAGATAATAACGCGCTACCCATAATAGCAAAACAAAAATTTGACCACCAATTTAGTTCTTTAACCGTAAATACAATTGACAACCCCAAACTTAATACAGCAACCACTAAACAACTACAAGCACCTACTCGATTTTCTTTCATATTTAAACATTTACGAATTATATTCGTTTTTCTCCTTTGTTATTGTTTTGGCTTTTTGCGACCTGCACAATAAGGACAGCCCCTTCCACTATTTCTACTTGCTATTGTTGCTTGCCATTCGTGACCTTTACTGCATTTCCACCAAACTTTTTTATTGCTATTAGGCATAAAATCTTCTGGTTTTAATTCACCATTTTTTTCGTAATTCCACTCATTTGCAAGGTTGGGATTAATGGTCGCTAAATCACTTTCGCCCTTAATTGCTTGTTTACCAGTGCAATAAGGACACCCACGTCCATTATTTCTATGCGCTATTGTCGATTGCCACTCGTGTCCTTTATAACATTTCCACCATACTTTCACACCACTATTTGCAGTAAATTCTTCTGGTCTTAAACTTCCATTTCTTCCATAATTCCATTCACTTGCAAGTTTGGGATTAACCGTTACCAAATCATTATAGCCTGAGAGAACTTTTTTGCTAGCACAAATAGGACAGTCTTGACCATTGTTTCTATTGTTAATTGTAGCTTGCCATTCATGCCCTTTAGCGCATTTCCACCAAACTTTTTTATTGCTATTAGGCATAAAATCTTCTGGTTTTAATTCACCATTTTTTTCGTAATTCAATTCACTTGCAAGTTTGGGATTAACCGTTACCAAATCATTATAGTTTCTTAAAACTTTATTACCTGAACAATACGGACAACCACTACCTTTACTCCTATTTGCTATTATAGCCTGCCATTCGTGTCCTTTCTCGCATTTCCACCATACCTTTTTATCGCTATTCGGCAAAAAATGTTCTGGCATTAAACTACCATTTTTTTCATAATTCCATTCTTTTGCTAATTCAGGATTAGTAAATAAAAGAGAATTTGATTTTTCGGTATATTCACGTAAGTTTTCTATTCCAATAGTATCTCTTTTTAAGTCAATATCAAGACCACATCCAAGAATTTCACTTAATACTTTTTTCAATACTTCACCTAACTCTTTTTGTTTTTTATCTACAACATAGTCTATTGAAGTATCATTTAATAAAGGTAAACCTTCCCTTATTCTATAAAGTTTAATACCGTCTTTTTTACATTTTAAGTTTTTTTCTAAATCTTTTTTTGTTTTATTTTTATGATAAAAATAACCATCATATTCAATAGCGATTTTTTTATGGGGGATATAGATATCCAATTCATAACCATTTCCCTTATATCTATGAACAACTTTTATTCCATATTTTTCAAGATAATATAAAACAGCATATTCTGGAAAAGAAGAGCTCATTTCTGAGCTACATATAGGACAATTATTGCCATTATTTCTATTAGCAATTTTTGCCTGCCACTCGTGTCCTTTAGCACATTTCCACCAAACTTTTTTATTGCTATTAGGCATAAAATCTTCAGGTTTTAAATCACCATTTTTTTCATAATTCCATTCGCTTACAAGTTTTGGGTTAATAGTTGCTAAATCGTTATAACCTTTTATTGCTTTTTGATTAGAACAATAAGGACAACCTTTTCCATTATTTCTATCTGCAATTCTTGCGAGCCATTCGTGCCCTTTATTACATTTCCACCATACTTTTTTACCACTACCAAGAGTTAAAGTTTTCGGGTCTAAACCTAATTCGTTATTCTTTTCCCAATTCCATTCTGCCATTAAGACGGGATTATCAATAATATATTTCTTTTCTTTTTTCTCGGACATAATTACCGCCTTAATTAAAAATTTTTAATTTATTATAACATAAAATCATATTTTTTTCAATTCCTTTTGCCCTTTGCAAAACAAATATATAGTCCAAATCTAGGTGTGGGAGAGTTTTACCATACATTGACTTAAAGTGTGTGGGACAAAATCTGTCGTGGCGTTTTTCTAAAAAATTGCATTAAAAAAGACCTATAAAAGCGTGAAAATGCTCTTATAGGTCTTAATTTTTGCTATAAATACCGATTTTAGCGTGAAAATATAGGTCTATAAGCAAAATACTTATAGACCCATACAAGTGGCTGCCCCTGACAGACTCGCGCGCCTTTGACCGACCAACTTTGACGTGCTTAGCACTCGGTAGTGAGTAAACGAACGGACGAGCGTCGACGTCAGCAACACTTTGTGTTGCTCGGATTGTTCATCTCCGTCGGGTGACCGACGGCAAAAGAAAAACACCAACCAATCGGTTGATGTTTTCTTTTGATGGCTGCCCCTGACAGACTCGAACTGACGACACTGCGGTTAACAGCCGCATGCTCTACCTACTGAGCTAAGGGGCAATGTTTGGTTTCGGTAGAAACCAAAGTTT
>JAFVUV010000002.1 GCA_017502525.1 Clostridia bacterium | reverse complement strand
CCTCGATTAAAGAATTCTTCTTCGTTTAATGGCTCCATTATAACATATTTAAAGTTACTTTCGATATTTAATTTGCGTCCGTCTAAATGATCCTTCCCGTATTTATAACAATAAGTATCAATGTGGTTCATCGAACCGTATATTTTATGCTTTTTAAAACATTCATAACTTGTCTCATATTTTACAAATAGCGCATCCGTTGTGTGATGGCATTTGCTAAATTTGTTAATATGATACTTAAAGTCCATAAAGTTACTAATTAGGCGGGTGCTTACGTTATTTTGTTTATCATTGTAATAATCACTCAATATTCCGCACGGACTATAAAATGTTTGGTAGTTTAGTTCTTTGTTACTATATACGCTTTGGGCGACGCATAGTGGCGCAAATAAGATAAATGGGATGTTATTCTTATTAAATTCATAGACAATCTCTTTTAAAATTGAAAATGGTGGGTTGCCTAATATGACATCGCCTTCCTCGTATTCATATTCATCCGTGTGGTTGTATAGCACAAATGGCGGGTACGTCTTTTTGTTTTGCGTTAAATACTTCTTAAAATTGCTTCAATTGTTATTATCATTCCACGGTAATACTAACCGCTTGAAGTTTTTAATCGCCGGTAAGATCATTTTAAAATATCTACCAACGTCTTCGTAGCTTGTATAGTATTCGTCGTTTTTAACTTCTTTTGCTCGATTTAATTTGTTTACCAAGTCACTCACGATATTTCTCCACTCATTTTTCAAATCTTTCTAATTGTGTAGTACCTACATTCATAATGTTAAAGCCGTGTTTTCACACGTAATGAATATAATCCCACATTTCTTTAATTGTTTCAAACGGACTATGGCGTAATAACCATTCATCGAACCGTTCATATGTTGGGGCTTTTTGTCCGTCTAACATTTCTAATTTATCATCTAAAAATGGTCACCAAAACCCTAAATTGTCGAGATCGAACCCGTATTTACGCTTAAATCTTGCTTTGAAGTCGTCCGACTTTTGGTTTAAAATTCACACAATAAACTCCTAAAAATGTAGCTACCCCAACCGGTATAAACTTAATTACAAATTTAATAATTGTATCACTATCGTTAATTAATAATAAACCTTCTAACGAGGCGATTAATCAACTAAAACAAGCGATCGCCGGTATAATTCAATTATACTTTAATTTATCTTTTTTAGACGTTAATAATATTCTTGCTTGAAAAGTTAGGGTTGATATAATTTCTAATATATACATTATTAACAATACGATCCCGATATTGACGGTTGTATCGAATAATTTACTTGTATAGTTAGTAAATAAACTAATACATAATATAACAACACCTAATATAATATTGCTAACTATAATCGTAAAATATAGCCAAAAATAATCTTTTTTCATTAATTAACACCTCGCTTGACTTGTTTATCAACACTAACTAATACAATACCCGATCTAACACGTTTTGGCGTTAGTCCACAATCATTAACTATGGTACCATCCTCAATGTCCGCCAACGTTTTTAATGAACTTATACCGCCGACTTTACATTTGATACCCTCGACTTCATAACGTTTGGCGCCTAATATTCTAATTTTGGTTTTAGACTCTTTTATGAATTCAATACCCCAACCGCCTAATTCTTTGGTGTCCATCGCTTTGATTTTATTAATTTCGTCTTGATCTAAATTACATAAAAGAATGGAATCGGTATCGCAATATACAAACGACTTATTTGGGTTCTTACACACTTTAATTAATGTATTAAGTAAATATGTGCGGGTGCAAGCGGTGGTAAATGCGGCGATATGGATGTTTCTAAACTTGGTGTGGGGTTCATTCAAAATTTCGTTATAACCGTAACAATTAAGATTACCGATATTGTAAGTTGGGTGATTGTTTTTATATTCATATCTCGCCTTCTCCGAAGTTATAACGTCTTTTGGCTTGTCTAAATACATATAACTATCATATGCCTCTTTTTTACAAAATGAACCATAGCCCGCGTTTAAGAATATTTTAGTCATCGCGCATAGTGCGGACTTGCCTTCTTTTTTAAATTGCGCTTTATCTTTATATAATTCGCTTTCAAGCTTTGTTAAGAAGTTATGCGCTTGGTAATAATAAACTTGAATAATATCGTATTTAATGTTGTAGAACTTCTTTAATGTAGCAAGCTCATTTTCATATAAATAAATTTCAAATGGCTTGTCCTCGGTTTCTATATATCTCCGTTTAATCTTATATTTACGTTTAACGTTAAAGACATTGGTGAAGTCTTCCTCGTCAAATTGATCCGTCATATTGGGGAAGCAAATAATGTTATTATTTGTATATCTAATTTTTACACTATGAACTAATAAATGAAACACTTTAATTGTTTTATCTATCTCATAGTCCACGCCTTCACCATATGGTAGTAACTTATTCATAAAACTCGGGTAGGCGGAGTTAATGTCGATCATAACAACATTATTAACGGTGTGCTCGCCTTGGTAGATGGGGTTGAATTGACACAACCCTCCCCGAAGTAATTTACGCCCGATGTCGTAATTACGTTTTGATATTCACATATATTTACCGGCGTCTTTAATTATTTTGTTATTTAACGTTAATGATTGGTATAACGCCGTAATTGTTAAATAATCGAATACACTTCCGTCTTGTAACCATTTCTTGTGTTTAACTAACTCGTCTAATTTGTTCATCGCCGTTTGGGCGATTAGGACGTCGTTGTAAATATAGTCAATATATTTTTTGGGTACCTCGTTTAAGTTTTTAAACGGTTCTACGTCATAGAAGTCTTTTTGTCCGTCAAATAGTTTCTCAAGCCCCAAGTCTTTACCTAATGACTTGATCGAACTATTTAACATTAATAAACTACATTTAAACGTTATGATATGCCCGTTAAAATTTGCTTTAAGATAGTAAATACGGGCGCCGTTACGAAAGACATAGAATGAATTTTTAACTTCACATAGTCCGAATACGTCATAAGTAAATTTAAGTTGCTCTAACCGCTTGGCGATGAAGTCACCGTCAAAACTTAAATTATGAAAATAGACGATCTCGTAATTTTGGATTGCTTGAAAGAATGAGTCAATATCTACGCCCATTTGGCTTGATTTACCGCTCATTACGCACCATAGCCACACCCGGGTGTCTTGGTGCTCTTTGAAATAATGTGTATTTGCCGTTATCGTTTCGAAGTCCGCGTAAGCAATCTTACTCATTATTTTTTCGACATTTTGTAATCTAATACTAAATACGAATAAATTTTATTAACTTCGGCGATTTTGTTTTCTAATGCGTCAATACGATCCAACGCAAAGCCATCGGCTTTCATTTTTGCGATCATTTTAGCGTAATAACCGTTAAGCATTTTTACCGTATTTTTCTAACAATAAACTTAATAAAAATTTAGGTGCAAAAATGATATTTTCAAAACTATCGCTAATTTCTAATGTATAATCTTTACCATTAATGCCCTTGAATGTTTCATTAAATGGTAATGTTATAACTTTGTCTTGAATTAATTTCAAAACGAATCTAATTTGTCCTCCGGTTGCTAATTCAACTTTCTTTTTGTTAGCCACTGGAGCTACTTGTTTTTTGTTAATTGTAAATGGCATAATATGCCCTCCTAAAATATAAAATAATCAACTACCCACCCAACCATCCATAATTTTAAAATTCTATCACTACGTCTATTGTGTAGCCGTATTTTCTAATCTTTGTTGCTAAAAAGCGTGCTCAATCGAATTCGGGCGGCATCCCACTACTTAATTTCATTGTGCCGCATAACTCTTTAAAATTAATAATATATTCACGATCCTCCGGATTAACAATGTAATTTAATATGTAATTTTCTAAATGTGTCTCCCTAATAAAAGAATAGTGAAATTTACCAACTTTATATAAATTAATTTGTTTAATTACCATTATTTTTTCTCCATTCTTTAACCGCTTCTCGCATATGTTTTAAAAAGTTTTCTAATGCTTCTTTTTCTTGTCTTTTGTGTTTTTCGTTCATAATCTTTTTGCTAACTCCCTAATTTGCTCGTCCGTCATTTTTGGATTACGCGGTGCTTCTCATATATAAATTGTTTTCTTTTTCATTAGATAATGCCCTTGATGGCAAATATGATTAACATAGTCGGCAATCCGATTACTATAAATAATGCTAATAAACCTAACAAACCGGCACCAATCGCGATTAATATATCGGTAAATTTGTCCATCTTATTCTCCATAATACTTTCAATAACATACCACTATTTCGGGAGTATTATCTTTTGTATAAGTTCGTAAAGTTACCTCCGGGCGTAAACCGTGGTTGAATAATCATAGTTCACGTTCATTAAGTATATATCTAAACCATTGATCGTTATATAATGTTATACCTAATGCAATATTACC
>JAFVUV010000041.1 GCA_017502525.1 Clostridia bacterium | reverse complement strand
GAAAACTCTCCCTTAAAATATAAAAAATCATCATATTTAAGTCCCATACCGCCAAGAACGATAACGTCCGCTTCCGCTTGCATTGCTATGCGAGCAAGCAGTTGGTTGTAAGGTTCGCCCGAAATAGAGAAAATCGGCAATTTTTGAGACACAACCAACGTATTAAACATATCTATCATAGGTATGTTCGTTCTAAGCATTCTATTAGCAAGAATACGTTTGGTAGGATTTACTGATGGCCCACCGATTGCTTTCATATTTTCCGTAAGAGCAGGCCCTTTGTCTCTGGGTTCGCCAGAGCCGTTGAATATACGACCTAATAAGTCTTCACTAAACGACACTCTCATTTCGTGGCCGAGAAAACGCACTTCGTCTCCGGTAGATACGCCCTGTCCTCCGGCAAAGATTTGAAGCGATACTATATCTCCCTCTATCTTATTGACCTGCGCTAGCGACTTTCCAAAACGTGTATTAATCTGCGCTAATTCTTTGTATTGGACACCGTCTGCTTTAACCGTAATAACGTTGCCAACAATTGATTCTATTCGATTATATACTTTGCCCATTATTGTGCATCGTCCTCCAATATTTTTTGAACTAATTTGGACAATTTTCCACTTGCTTTACAATAAAGTTTGTCAATTTCCGCTTCTAGTTTGCTGAACTCTTCGTTTTTGAATTCCGCATAGTTCCAGTCAATGAATTTTTGACGCAAATTATTAAAGAAAGAACGTGCCTCGTCTTTATTCTCAACACTGTAACTACTGCCTAAAATTCTCACTAGTTTGTCTACAACGTAGCGTTGCCTTTCCTTGCCACAGTTTGCATCAACTAAATCGAAAGAGTTTTGTTGCAAATAAACGGCGTCAAGCATTTCCGATTTTAAATACGTAACGTAATCCGTCAAAGTCGTTCCCTCTTCTCCAACGACCTTCATCATTGAACTAATTTCGAAACCATGATGTAAAACGTTTTTACAAAATTCTATTTTTTCTCTATCTATAACGCTTTTATATTTTGACCAAGAAATAAGGGGATCTATCGCAGGATATTTTCTTGCGTCTGAACGCTCACGAGAAAGACCGTGAAAAGCGCCTACGACTTTTAGCGTTGCTTGTGTTACCGGTTCTTCAAAGTTACCACCTGCCGGAGAAACCGTTCCGCCTATCGTGACAGAACCAGTGCTTCCGTCTGGCAATCGAACGTAGCCCGCTCTTTCATAAAAAGCCGCAATATAAGATTCAAGATAAGCGGGGAACGCTTCTTCTCCCGGAATTTCTTCCAGTCTTCCCGACATCTCTCTAAGCGCTTGCGCCCAACGAGAAGTGGAATCTGCTAGAAGAAGAACATGCAAACCCATTTGACGATAATACTCTGCGAGCGTTACCGAAGTGTATACCGACGCTTCACGAGACGCAACGGGCATAGACGACGTATTGCAAATTATAATGGTGCGCTCCATCAATGAACGATTAGTTTTTGGATCAATCAATTCAGGAAATTCCGTTAGCGTTTCCACTACTTCTCCTGCTCGTTCGCCACACGCAGCGATAATTACAATATCTACGTCGGCATATTTTGACGTTGTATGTTGCAAAACAGTCTTACCTGCGCCAAACGGACCAGGCGTGCAATAGGTTCCGCCTTTCGCCACGGGAAAGAACGAGTCGACTAAACGTACTTTCGTTTCCATCATTTCCGTGGGCGCTAATCTTTCGCTATAACATTTAACAGCACGCTTAACTGGCCACTTAAACGACATAGTTAACGGTATTTCACGTCCACGCTCGTTGATTAAAACTGCCACCGTTTCCTTTACGGTATATTCGCCTTTCGGAGCAACGGATTTAACGGTATAATTCCCAAGCAAATAAAAAGGTACAAATATCTTATGAAGGAACGAGCCCTCTGGAACAGTTCCAACGTATTCTCCTGCTCGAACAACGTTTCCCGCCTCGACGGTGGGCGTAAACTCCCACTTTTTTTCAGTATTTAATCCGTTTGCGTAAATTCCTCGCTCTAAAAACCAACCAGCCTGCTTTGCTAAAACGGGAAGAGGGTTTTGTAATCCATCATATATCTGACCAAGCAAACCGGGACCAAGTTCTGCCGATAGCATTTCACCGGTAAATTCTACTAAGTCTCCACACTTTATCCCGTTGGTCATTTCATAAACTTGTATTTGCGCAACGTTGCCACGAATACGTATAACTTCGCTTTTTAATATTGCGTCGTCGACTTTTATATAGCAAATTTCATTCATGGAAACAATGCCGTTAAACTCAACGGATATTAAGTTTCCATTAACGCTTATTACTTTTCCTGTGTTTTCGGTCATTACATACCCTCCGTCTTATCTCCATTCATAATGGAATTATATATGTTTTTATACGTGTTTTCTCCTTCTTCCACGTTGAATTGTCGCATACGTTTAAGAAGTTTTAATCGAAGAAAATAATAATAGATAAACTCCTCCGAAAAAGAGTCCGTCGGTCTTAAACTCTCCAAAAAGTTCAAACGATATTCCGTTAAAAACTTTTCCGCTTCCAAAGGATTGTCTATTTCTACTGCGCTACTTGCTACCTTTACGTACTCGCTTGGCAAAAATTCGTCTTGCAAGTCAAAAGTCTTTTTCATTTTTTCTGCACGCATTTTAGCAAGCGATAGCCTTAAATAACGCTCGCCACTATTCCATGCCATAATTAAAG
>JAFVUV010000040.1 GCA_017502525.1 Clostridia bacterium | reverse complement strand
GAGTGGAACCCAAGTCGTTCTTGGAAGACGGGCACGAGTTGCTCGGGAAGTACCATGTATCCCACACGAAGAGCTGGCGAAATGGTTTTGGAGAAGGTATTAAGGTAAATGACGTTGTTTAATTTAGTCAAAGCAAAAAGCGTTTCTTCTGGCTTTTTCGATACTGAGAACTCTGATTCAAAATCGTCTTCAATAATATAATGGTTATTCGTTTCAGCCCAAGTAAGATACTCGTGCTTTTTTGATGCAGAGGCGGAAACACCGCTTGGGAAACTACGGTATGGCGAAACGTGCAAAATGTCAGCGTCGCAATCCCATAACTCCGAGCTTATAATTCCGTCTGTGCCAAGTTTTAATTTCTCATAATCAATTTCTAAACTGGAATATACACGTTCTATCTGTTTATAGGACGGAGTTTCAATAGCGATTTTCTTATGGCGACCCAATAGCGTCGTGATAAGCCCGTAAAGATATTCCGAACCAGCACCGATAACGATTTGTTCAGGAACGGCGTGAATACCACGGCTTCGAGCAAGATATAAACTGATGTTCTTACGCAACTCGTAGCAACCTAAATTGTCCGACCGCTCTAATATGTTTTCGTCTAAATCACTGAGAACCTTGCGCATGGATTTTGCAAGAGAAGAAAAGGGGAAGGATAAATCGTCTAATCCGTTTATTGTGGCTAAATTGTTTTTATGTAAATGCTCGGTTGTGGAATAAGAGGCAAACCCGACGTTTGGTTTGAAGATTACAAAATAGCCGCTCCGTTCTTTAGATTCGATATAACCTTCTTGGATGAGCAGGTCATAAGCGTGTTCTACCGTTATAATGCTTAAATTCGTTTCCGAACAGGTTACTCGTTTGGAGGGTAGTTTCGTCTTATACGGATAAACGCCTTGCACGATATCGTCTCTAAAAAATTGATATAACTGTATGTAGGCAGGAACGCCACTGTTTACGTCTATTGTGTAATTCATCTGGTATTATAAAATACTCCTTATTTGACTATTTTCATATATCCAAATTTATTGTATAATAATTCTAATAAAAAGTCAATGAGAAAAATCTCTACGCGAAAAAATAATAGTTTAGGAGTGAGAGAAAAGTAATTATGAAAAATGCAACGACGAAAAAACTCGTAATGACGGCGCTGATGATGGCGCTAACAATGGTAGCGACTATGTTTATTAGAATTCCGCTTCCGTTGGGCTACGTAAACTTAGGCGACGTGTTCGTTTTATTGTCTGTCTTTATTTTGGGACCTGTTTACGGAACAATCGCAGCTGGCGTTGGTTCTGGGTTGGCGGATTTGTTTGGGTATATTACATACGCGCCAGGAACGCTTATAATTAAGTCGGCTATGGCATTTGTTGCATGGCTGATTTACAAGCTTTTATCAAAAGCAACTGGTAAGGAAATGCTTGGAGAAATCGTTGGGGGTATCGTAGGAGTACTTGTTATGACAACTGGGTATTTCTTCTATGAAATCATGTTCTTTACGACGGCAGGCGTTGCGATTGTTAACGCACCTTGGAATCTTTTGCAAGGTGGTGCAGGCGTTACTTTATCCGTAATTCTAATGCGAGTATTAACTGTGACAAAGGCGTTGGAAAAGTTGAACTTATACAAATAAATACTGAAGATTCATAGAAAAATCCCGATTGTTTAACAATAACAGTCGGGATTTCTATTTGTAAGTTTGTATAATGTTTTCGGCAATTTCTCTACGTGTAACACATCTGTCCATAGCTTGTTTTTCAATATATCG